>NZ_JBPPGG010000013.1:0-7008 GCF_051304405.1 Pedomonas sp. V897 | reverse complement strand
GCGAGGGGGCGTCCGTAGTGGTCGCGGCGCTCCCACTCGCAGATCACGCGCTTGCCCTTGGTCAGGCGGTCAGTCATCGGCTGCCTCCACCTCCATGGAGTCAATTTCCGCCTCGTCGCCATACTCGGCAGCGAAGAGCTCTTCGGCCTTGCTTTCGGCCTCTTCCTCGCTCCCGGCTTCCACGGTGTAGGTCTCGGAGCCGGTCTTGTAGATGCTGTACCGGACAGTCACCTCGAAAGCCCGCGGCTCACCGTTCTCGAACCGACCCCAGTTCTTGTCGTAGTGCTGGCGCAGCGCATTGATGCTTTGAGGGAACGGCATGGCCGCGATTTCGTGAAGGGTTGGTCTCTCCATGATGGTCATCCCACCATGCCCAGCGCGGCGAGGTAGGTCTCCAGCAGGGCCTCGGCCTCTTGGCGCTTGTGCTTCGCCATGCCGCGCAGCTTGATGACCTGCTTCATGATCTCCACGTCAAACCCATGGTCCTTGGCCTCGACGAACACCTCCTCGATGTCCTGCATGAGGCCTTTTTTCTCCTCTTCCAGCCGCTCCACGCGCTCGATCAGCTTGCGGAGCACGTCGGCTGCAATAACTTCGGCCATGCGCATCTCCTGCGGTGGGGTGCCGGTGGGGCCTCAGGGGAGGGGAGCCCCACCGGCGGGGGCAACTGTTGCGGCGCCGGGTCTGACCTCCCCACACGCCCGTCCCGGCACCGCGCTTGGGGAGGGAGATCGGGCGTGGGAAGGGGTTAGCCGCCGGGGTCGGTGGCCTCCGGGGCGGCGGGGAGCTCGTCAATCCACATTCCGAATGGCTCCAGGTGCGGCTTTACGTGCTTCATGCGTTCGAGGGACTGTCGGTCCAGCGCCAGCGCGTAGGTTCCGGCAGCGGCCTCCTGCTCATGTACGCGACGGGATAGGCGCTCGATGCGTTTAGCGATTGCGCCGGCGCCGAGCCTGTACGCACGCTCCCGCGCCTCGCTCTCTGTCAGGCCGCACCATATCTGCGCACCATCGGGTTGCACCGGGGAGTTGACCAGATTGCGCCGGTAGATTGTTTGGCCCATCTGCGAGGCCGCGAGCGTCATTTTCGGGCCGCGCGTCCATGTCACCGTGCATTTGACAAATTCCACCCGATGCGGCGCGGCGGGCAGCGGACGGACGTAGTAAACCCGCTGGCCCTTCACAAATCGATCCAGCCGGTCCTTGGTCAGGGTGAGATGCGGTGACGTGGACATGTCAAAAACTGTCATGGTAGGGGCGGCCGGCCAGGTACGCGCACCGGCCGCCAGGGGAGAGACGGGGTGGATCACTCGGTCATGCCAAGCGCGGCCATGTAGGTTTCGAGCAGCGCCTCGGCCTCCTGTCGTTTGTGCTTCTCCATGCGGCGCAGCTTGATGACCTGACGCATGGCCTTCACGTCGAACCCTTGCGCCTTCGCCTCGGCGAACACCTCGCGGATGTCCTCGGCGATATCCTTCTTTTCGCCCTCAAGCCGCTCCACGCGCTCGATCAGCTGGCGCAACAGGTCGGCGGCAATCACTTCACTCATGAACTTCTCCTGTGGTCGTAGAAGGGGGCTCCGGCGAGGAGGGGTGAACGGTGATGAACCCGTCATCCTCGACCTCAGTCTCGCCGGAGCTGGGGGGGGCAGGGGATCGGCGTGTGTCATTTCACCCGCCTCAAGCGTCGCGGCGGCTCCGGGGCGATCAGGCCCAGCTTCTCGGCTTTCGCCAGCGCGTCGGCCTCGGTATAGCCCACGCCAAGCAGCAGTGGCGTCCAGCGGCGGCCCTCGTGCCGAACCGGGCCGCAGCGGGTGGCCACGTGCCACATCTCGCGGAAGTAGCGCACGATCATGGGTGGTTCCCTCCGCTCCAGAGGAGGTAGCCGACCATGCCGGCCAGCAGGATCGTGCCCGCCAAGAGCCCCACCATGCCAACGATCTCGGCAAACACGGCGTAGGCGGGGAGGGGCGCCTGGCGGCTGGAATAGTGGGTGGGGCGGTTCATCGGTTACCCCCCATTGAGGGCTGATGCGCTGGCTGGATTGTCTGAGCGTATCTCATGGCGTCCCCCATCTGCTCTGCCGCGTCTTCGGCCCGGAGGCGATCGGCGGCTGATGGGAGGAGAATACGAAAATCGTAACTTACGGTCAATACGAAAATCGTAATTACGGTCGTCGCCCACCCAGCCAGGTGGGTGCGCACCCGTCGCTGGCTGTCGGCGCGCCCGGCCGCCAGGCACAAAAAAAGCCGCCCGGAGGCGGCTGGGGGGGGGGTAATCAGTCCTGCCCAGCTGGAGGGCTATCCTGAGCAAAGTCTTGCTGGCTCGTTATGCGGCCATTTGGTTGATCGAGAGACACCAGTATAAAAATTGAGCGGTAGATATCATGCATTACTAATCCATTGAGTAGGATCACTGTAAGGCAGGCCGTTATCATGGCCGCCTTGATCGTAGGATTTTGCGTCATCCCGTAAGCCAGCAGAGCGACTAAGGATGCTAAGAAAGCCCAGAAAATGGTCCACGCGTTAGAGTTTAATTGGTGCCGAGCGCGCCCGGCCGCGACTTTTGCTTGTTTCTGGTTGGGCGCCGACGCCACTAGCCTGCTAATTGCTAA
This sequence comes from Pedomonas sp. V897, assembly GCF_051304405.1. Taxonomy (NCBI): domain Bacteria; kingdom Pseudomonadati; phylum Pseudomonadota; class Alphaproteobacteria; order Sphingomonadales; family Pedomonadaceae; genus Pedomonas; species Pedomonas sp. V897. Next base: position 4,396 of record NZ_JBPPGG010000013.1, on the reverse strand, counting down.
GTGCACATTCGCAACTGAGGCGAACGTGATTGTTAGGGCAACGACTAAAATTGCAATGAGGTCGGGCCCCATCAGGGCCTGCAAAAAGGTGTTGCCCGTCAGCAGGTGTGGCCGACTTACGCTCACCGAGCCGGCTATCGCTATGAACGCGAAGAGTATGCCGATCCGCCACGCGCTGCTATTGCTTGGTTTCATTGTTCAAACAGCCAGTCTCTGATCCGCCTAACAAATGCGCCATTCTGCGGCGTGGGCAAATCATCTGAGGGGACCTCCTTGGTGACCCTCGCTCGTGCCGAGCTATAAATTATGCGATTGGAGCGATCGCGCACCTCGGCATCTCCTCCTCCTGCCATGGCAACCCGAGCACTTGCATTCATGTGTTCAGTGTCGGGGTTCATCTTTCCTGGCTCGGCCTTGTAGACGTGTTGCTGGAGATCGGGCCCAGCTTCCTGTTGGACCACTTTGACGAAATTATAGACTTCATCATCTGCACTAAGCGCATTCGGCGGAATGAATGTAAATGTGATTTTTGCAATATCCCGACGCCTGCTGCGTATAACAGAAAAATATTCCCTTTCATCGTGAAGATATTCTACATAAACTCTCCAGTCATTAATACCCATTTTTTCTGATAAATACTTAAAAAATGATTCTAGTACAGATTTAGTCGACCCGACGCGACTGTTGCGTTGAACCCAGGTAATTTGGTCTTTATTTACTGAAATAATAACTACCGCAGCTTCATAATTATCTGCGTCGTAATTGGTCAAAGTCTCATCATGCAAGGTTACTGGCGCGTGGCGGCGAAATATGCCCGCAACATAATTCCCATCTATAGGCAGTGGGATGAAGTCGAACCTCTTTTTTGATCGCCCATGCAGGAATGAGCACTCTTTCGCAAAGGCTGCTTCTAGAAATTCTCGGCGACTCCTAAACGTTTCAACGTGATTTGCTTCGCTCAATAGCGGCAAAATACTATCGCGTGCTAACGAAACGCGCAGTTTTTCAAACTGAACCATAACCCCCTCGAGCCCCGCAAGGGCCAGACCTCAAGTCTCGTCCCTGAATTGGGCCCACCCTATACCCAACCCGTAACGAAATTCCTACCCCGTTCGGACTTTCCGCCGCGCCATCTCCGTTCCGATTCCGCTCGTTCCGTCACAATACCTACCTGCCACCCCTACCTGTGTACGGCGCTAGTTTTGTCCGGAATTTTCAGCGAAGTTGCGCCCCGGTGGTCACCGATAGCCGATGCCACTTGCGGAACAAAGTGGCGATGTTCTACATATGTTCTTGTCGCGGAGGTGGTCATGGTGACACTAGCCGAGCCAGGGTGCGAGAAAGGTTGCGCCCCGTGTCTCTTGGGATGTTTGGTGAAGCGTGAGGTCGTTAATGCTTGGAATCGCGAGGTCGAGCGGCTGCAACGAACACAGCCTCCCGTATCGCATCCGGATTACCCTGAATGGCAGGCTTCTCTCCTAGCCGCTCAAGAATGCGCCCAAGCGCATCCGCAAGAACTGGCAGAGATTGCTCTTTCGAAGGGCCATACGTCTCAGCCGCTTCAACCAGTCCACTGACGATGGCCCGGAGGGCCTCGTCGTTCAGTGTGGGCGGGTGAGGGGTCGATCGGCCATCCTCAAGACCGAATGCCTCAACGAGAAGCTTTGCTTCGTCGGCGCTCAGATCGCGGGCGCCCTTGAAAAGCTCGCTGATACGCGCCGGGGCAACCCCTAGCGCTTCGGCGATGGCCTTCTGGGTGGTCTCTCTCGATTCCACCTTCTTAATTAGGGCCGCAACGATCTCTGCCTTTCCGAGCATGAAAGACATGTGCCGCGAATGGTGAAACAGGTCTATCACGCAGTTCGTAACATCCGGTTGCATTAAAATTACGAATATCGTAAGTTCAGGGCATGCAGACTGAAGCAGCCCTGATGATTGATGAGCTTGGCGGGACCACCGCAGTTGCGCGAGCAATTGGCGTCCCTGTCTCTACTGTCCATAGCTGGCGGAAGAACGGCATCCCGCACTGGCGCCACGACGCCATTCAAAAGCTCGCCTCCAAGAAGCGCGCTCGCCGCAAAACTGCAAAAGTTTCTCCGGGACATTGCCCTGCCGGAACGCTGCGGCGTCGAGCGAGTTCCGCGGTGTCCGGCTTCATCGACCAGCATTCAAACCTCCATTCGTCCAAGACAGGGGGCGCACAGTGAACGCGCACGCAACTCAGGAACAGAGCGGGCTGGAGGCGATGGCGCGCTCGCTGTCATCGCTTGCGCCAGCCCTTGGGCCACTTGATCTGATCAAACGCCTCTCTGACGGCGCGGGCCACTTCGGCGAATTTTGCTTCGATGGCAGCCCACTCGTCAGGCTCGAGGTTTCCCTGAACCCCGCATTCTGGGCACGGGGTGAGGGTCTTCGTGTCAAGCCGGCTCGCGGGCTGGAAAAACTCGTGGCCGCAATCGTCGCAAATGACCGTGAATCCCGGTTTCCCGTGGTTTGGCATGATGGTTGGCCTTTCGTTGCTGGTTGTGGAGCCGCAACGATAGCCGGAGGGGCGGGGGAGTCGACCCCCTGCCCCAAAGGTGAAACGGGGGGTGTGTGATGCTGCCCTGCGCCCTCGATTTCCGCATCTGCTCTGACAGCGTACGGGCCGCGCGCGCCTCGTTCGCCGCGCTCTCGCAGGCGGTGGCGGTTGCGCCGCTCTCTGATGATCTGGCCGAGCGCCTGCAAGCGTTGGCTCCGGGCGCACAGGCGGCGGCTGGCCTGCTGCGATTCAGCTATGAGGCCTTCCGCCATGGCGGCGTGACCATCATCGAGGCGCGTCTGGCTCCCGGTGACCCGTACCTCGATTTCGTTGCCGCCCTTGCTGCTCGCGCCGGCATGTCCACGCGCTTCAGCCACGGCTGGCCAATCCTTCTTCAGAACCCGCTGGCGGCTCGGGCTGCTGGCGGGGCGGCTGGCGCGAGTGCCGCCGCCCTGACACCTGTTCAGCAAGATGAAGTCCGCGGAATTGTCGCGGACGCCATCCGGGCCTGCGTCGGCCAAGACTACGCTGATTACTGGCTTACCGGAAGCGTCCCGCGCCAGCGTCTGAAAGCTGATGCCGAAGTCGCCGAAGCATGTCGGGCTGGAGCGAATAGCTCTCAGCAACCTCTCTCGACATCCGCTCCCACAGCTGTTGGCGCTGAGAGGCGGTGATGATGTTTGCATCCTGCATTTCCCAAAGCAGGCCCGACAGCATCCATACAGGCGCTGAGCTAATGGAGTGCAGTTGCGCCTTAAGCGCCTCCATTTGCTCTTCAAGCTCCGTGATCCGCTCGCTTGGTGTGCGCAAATCTCTTTCCTTTCGTGGACTGTTTCGCACCAGCCACGATAGCGCGGCGGGGGTGCAAATAAACCCCCGCCGCATCCCATCACCCAAGTCGCGTTTCGCGCCGCTGCGTTCGTAGCGCGCGCGTGGGCCGGGGCGGCTTGTGTCCCCCTCAGTCGTCTCGGCCCGAAGTTCCTGTCCATGAGGGGGATTGTGAGTGTGCAGGGGGACTGCTGCCATGACAAAACTTCCTGGCCTTTCCGACGACGATGTAAAGGGCCGCTTTTCGACAATGTTGCGCCTCTATGTCGGCCACGGCCGTCATATCCGCTTCGAGGACCTGGCGTCGGCGACGGGCGACGAGGCTCGTTGCCTCCGGAGCTACGTCGAGAGCGACCCGCCGATGATCCCGCTTGCTCGCGCCCTGCGCGTGCTGGCGGTTCTCCCTCCCGAAGCGCTCAACATGCTGCTGGCCCCGCTCGGGTACTACGTCAAGCCGCTCGAGGCAGAGGGGACCTGCATTGCCCAGGCGGTGAGCAGCGCGGCCCAGTTTGTTGCCGAGGGCGCCGAGGCGCTGGCGGATGGCACCATCGATCATCAGGAGCGTGCCAGGCTGGCCGAGAGGGCGGCGGGGCTCGTCCCCGTCCTCAGCTCGATCGCAGCGACGGGGAGGGGCCAGTGATGCCGGTCTCCCTGCTCGGGCTCGCCCTGATCTGCAGCGGTCTGGTCGTGATCCTGACCGCGCTTTGTCTGCGCCTGTACGCGCTGCTGGTGGCCGAGCGCCGCCGCAATGCCTGCCACAACCCGCCTCCGGTGTGTGGCTACACGCTGGTGCGCCGCTTCGGCCGCGTCTGGGTCAAGGAGGTGAGGCTGTGGTGACGGCCAGGGGATCAGCTGCCGCCGCCTTCTTCGGCGGCGCGCGCAAGAGCAAATACGGCAACCGGAAGACGCCGTGCGGCGCGGGCCACATGCACGACAGCAAGAAGGAGGCGCTGCGCTGCAATGAGCTGCGCCTGCTCGAGCGGGCCGGGCGGATCCAGCGCCTTGAGCAACAGCCCGAGTTCCCCATCACGATCAACGGGGAGCTGG
>NZ_JBPPGG010000012.1:0-7708 GCF_051304405.1 Pedomonas sp. V897 | reverse complement strand
GCGAGGGGGCGTCCGTAGTGGTCGCGGCGCTCCCACTCGCAGATCACGCGCTTGCCCTTGGTCAGGCGGTCAGTCATCGGCTGCCTCCACCTCCATGGAGTCAATTTCCGCCTCGTCGCCATACTCGGCAGCGAAGAGCTCTTCGGCCTTGCTTTCGGCCTCTTCCTCGCTCCCGGCTTCCACGGTGTAGGTCTCGGAGCCGGTCTTGTAGATGCTGTACCGGACAGTCACCTCGAAAGCCCGCGGCTCACCGTTCTCGAACCGACCCCAGTTCTTGTCGTAGTGCTGGCGCAGCGCATTGATGCTTTGAGGGAACGGCATGGCCGCGATTTCGTGAAGGGTTGGTCTCTCCATGATGGTCATCCCACCATGCCCAGCGCGGCGAGGTAGGTCTCCAGCAGGGCCTCGGCCTCTTGGCGCTTGTGCTTCGCCATGCCGCGCAGCTTGATGACCTGCTTCATGATCTCCACGTCAAACCCATGGTCCTTGGCCTCGACGAACACCTCCTCGATGTCCTGCATGAGGCCTTTTTTCTCCTCTTCCAGCCGCTCCACGCGCTCGATCAGCTTGCGGAGCACGTCGGCTGCAATAACTTCGGCCATGCGCATCTCCTGCGGTGGGGTGCCGGTGGGGCCTCAGGGGAGGGGAGCCCCACCGGCGGGGGCAACTGTTGCGGCGCCGGGTCTGACCTCCCCACACGCCCGTCCCGGCACCGCGCTTGGGGAGGGAGATCGGGCGTGGGAAGGGGTTAGCCGCCGGGGTCGGTGGCCTCCGGGGCGGCGGGGAGCTCGTCAATCCACATTCCGAATGGCTCCAGGTGCGGCTTTACGTGCTTCATGCGTTCGAGGGACTGTCGGTCCAGCGCCAGCGCGTAGGTTCCGGCAGCGGCCTCCTGCTCATGTACGCGACGGGATAGGCGCTCGATGCGTTTAGCGATTGCGCCGGCGCCGAGCCTGTACGCACGCTCCCGCGCCTCGCTCTCTGTCAGGCCGCACCATATCTGCGCACCATCGGGTTGCACCGGGGAGTTGACCAGATTGCGCCGGTAGATTGTTTGGCCCATCTGCGAGGCCGCGAGCGTCATTTTCGGGCCGCGCGTCCATGTCACCGTGCATTTGACAAATTCCACCCGATGCGGCGCGGCGGGCAGCGGACGGACGTAGTAAACCCGCTGGCCCTTCACAAATCGATCCAGCCGGTCCTTGGTCAGGGTGAGATGCGGTGACGTGGACATGTCAAAAACTGTCATGGTAGGGGCGGCCGGCCAGGTACGCGCACCGGCCGCCAGGGGAGAGACGGGGTGGATCACTCGGTCATGCCAAGCGCGGCCATGTAGGTTTCGAGCAGCGCCTCGGCCTCCTGTCGTTTGTGCTTCTCCATGCGGCGCAGCTTGATGACCTGACGCATGGCCTTCACGTCGAACCCTTGCGCCTTCGCCTCGGCGAACACCTCGCGGATGTCCTCGGCGATATCCTTCTTTTCGCCCTCAAGCCGCTCCACGCGCTCGATCAGCTGGCGCAACAGGTCGGCGGCAATCACTTCACTCATCGTTTTCTCCTGGTATCGTGCCCCGGGGCGCCGGTGGGGCCGGGTGGACGGTGACAAAGCCGTCGTCCTCGACCTCACCGGCGGCGGGGGGCAGGGGATCGGCGGGTGTCATTTCACCCGCCTCAAGCGTCGCGGTGGCTCCGGGGAGATCAGTCCCAGCTTCTCGGCACGGGCAATGGCGTCGGCCTCGGTATAGCCCGCACCGAGCAGCAGCGGCGTCCAGGTGCCGCCCTCATGCCGAACCGGGCCGCAGCGGGTGGCCACATGCCACATCTCGCGGAAGTAGCGCACGATCATGGGTGGTTCCCTCCGCTCAAGAGGAGGTAGCCGACCATGCCGGCCAGCAGGATAATGCCCGCCGAGAGGCCCACCATGCCGACGATCTCGGCAAACACGGCGTAGGCGGGGAGGGGCGCCGGGCGGCTGGAATAGTGGGTGGGGCGGTTCATCGGTTACCCTCCATTGAGGGCTGATGCGCTGGCTGGATTGTCTGAGCGTATCTCATGGCGTCCCCCATCTGCTCTGCCGCGTCTTCGGCCCGGAGGCGATCAGCGGCTGATGGGGATTAGGCTAAATGCGGGATGTATCCCTCGTCAAGATAAAAATGCGGGATTTGTCCCGCGCGCGGTTTAGGGTGTGGCCTGTAATAAAAAAACCGCCCGAAGGCGGCTGGGGAGTGGGCAAAATATGCGACGGAAACGCGCGTCATCCGTCAACTGACGGTTGACATGCTATTGCGAGAATCGCAACATGAGTGGCGATGGAAATCGAGAGTATCCGGCATAAGGCGTTGCGGCGTTTCGTTGAGAGCGGTGTCCCGCGTGGCCTGGATGCGCAGGTGGCCGATCGTTTGAGGAAGATGATCGCCTATCTGGACGCGCTGAGTTCGGTAGACGAACTCAGCGTTCCACCAAACTGGGATGCGCACCAGCTAAAGGGAGGCCGGGCCGGAACATGGAGCCTGACGGTTACCAGGAACTGGCGGCTGACGTTCCGCATCGACCCTGACGCCGGAAAAATCTTCGATATGGATTTGGAGGACTACCACTGATGGCTATCAAGGTTGCCTTGACCGTTCACCCCGGCGAGTTCCTCCGCACCGAGGTTGTGGAGCCTGCCAGCCTGTCTGTAAGCGCTCTGGCTCGCCATTTGGGCGTGTCCAAGGAGGCGGTGAGCAAGCTGCTGAGTGGGAAGAACGGCCTTTCGGCCGATATGGCCATTCGCTTCGAGAAGCTGTTTGGTCTGAAGGCGGAGACGCTGCTGCGGATGCAGGCGGCGTACGCCTTGGCGCAGGCCCGCACGCACGAGGATGACATTCACGTCCAGCCTCTGCCGCGGGCGGCGTAGAGCAAAAAGAAAGCCGCCCGAAGGCGGCTGGATGGGAGTTAATTGGAAAGCCGTCGCAACTTACTTGGATCCTCCAACTTGGATATCTTTCCTTGCAACGCGCGACGGAAAATGTCCGGGTAGCTATTCGGCTGCTTGGAGCTGTTCAGTTTCCCCTTCAACTGAGTCGGATTGGCTATCCTGGTTTCCTTCGTCAGCGTCATCGCTTTCTGTTTCATTATCATTGTTTAGCCCGTTCATCATCCAAACGATTGGCTCATGCTCTCGTGGATCCTTAGCCAAAAGGCCGAGATGATCAACAAGTTCCTTAAGAGTGCCCTCAAGTGGGTCTACGCTGTTAAACAGCCAGCCAGCTTCTTCCCTATCTATGAGGAACGAATGCGATGGGTAGCCATTAAGCAGCATATCTAGCTGGTTTTGTCCTTTTAGGTTGCGAGCCTTCAAGTCCAAGCGGATTGCATAGCTTTCTCCAATCTTCTGAGATCTCGCATCTTCGCCAAGGCGTATTGGATCAATCTGTTCGAAAATGGGGGCCATTAGGCCGATAGTCATTTTTGAAGCGAGGTCGGCCGCAGTCTTAAATGTGACGCTGCCGCCAGACCTGGCTTTGATTTGCATCATAAACTTTTCGAACATCTCGAATGATGTTCTCTGAAGGCTTTCGAAAGCAGCTTCTGCAACTAGGCCGGAGTTGCGATTGCCAATTTCGTCTTTTTCAACAACTTGGACATCTAACGGTCCCAGCTGTCCCTCTTCTCCGAATATCAACTTATGTGCGCCGATGGCGAACAGTGTGCCTGCGCTTTTGCACCACCCAGAAATGCATACTGTGAATTGGTCGTAGTAATCCTGTAGTATGCGTGCTGATGAATAGGCGCAGTCGGCGATCCCGCCTGAAGTAACCAAGATGACGATAACATTTGGATATGCGGGTCTTTCTTTGGGCAGTTGTTTCCTTAGCCTGTCATCTAGGCCCGGCTCCATAGGTGAGTTGATCAGTATAATGTCTGACTGCAATTGTTCGGCGACGGTATCGGCGAGCCTTAGTAACGGGTTGTCGTGACGCTTGGTGACGCCTTCAGCCATTGAGCCCCCCTTCATTAAGAACGCAGACCTTATATAACTAATCCGTAACGATTTTCCTAATCCACCAGGACGATAGGTTGCGCCCAAAGAGAGGCTGCGTCACGAAGGAGGCATGTTGGGGTTGCGCGTGAAATCGTGCCCGCAGAAGCGGCAAACGTTTGCCTCTTTCCGGACGACCTCGGCACACTTTGGGCATTTCTTGCTTTTGCCGCTCTCGATTGCACGTTGCTCCAGCTCGCGAACGTTGGGGCTGGTCAATAAAACATGGATGAAGGCTATCGGGGTGAGGAATAGTGCGTAAATAAACCACAGTGGCGCAACTTTTCCCTTCTTATCCGCAACGTATGTGACGATCCCGACGATAATAAACAGAATTAACAGCCATCCTACAGTAATGGTCCCCACTTGTTTCCTCCCCCTACTTTCTTGCCGTAATCACCGCACTAAACTTGAAACTTTCTCTGGCGGTAATGTGGGCGGGTTATTCTCTGCGCAGCCTATCGGCGACGAAACACGGACTGATATGCGCCGACCACGATTCCGATGACTTCGATGGAGGTGTCCCCAAAGTGGTCGCCATCGGGGCGCCCGATATGGATGGGCTCCTGGAACTCTGGCCGGGTGGAGTGCGCAACAAGCGAAAAGGTCCCGTCTTCGTTCTGCACCAGTTCCTTGCACGTCGTCTCGTACAAGCCGCCGTTCTGGCGCCGGACAATGACGAAATCGCCGGGCATGGGGACTACTATGCCATTGTAAACGTTCAGGCAGTCGAGAACCGTTCCCGGCGGGAACTTCTTGTCCATGGAGAAGCCTTCGACCACGAGGGCGAAGCGGCCACGAGATGGTAAAGGGGACGGGCCAGCGGTGATCGTATACCGCTCTTCGGGGTCCCATTCCGATTGTTCACGCCAAACGCCTGCCGCCACCGCGCCAACCACCTCTACCGTAAGCGGAGCTGAGACCTCCGGGGCGTCAATAAAGGTCGAGAGCGGTATCCCCAAGGCATCAGCAAGGCCGATAAGATTTTGAAGTTCCGGGTTCTTGCTGCGCCCGGAGATGATATCGCGCACGCCGTCGGGCCCCATGCCGGCAGCGAGAGACAGTTTTCGCCTGCTCCACGGCTTGCCTGGACCGGTGGCCTCGATGAGCGCCTTCTTGAGCGCAGCTATGTTTACTTTGCCCGTTGGATTCATAGGCGCAACTATGCAGATGCGGGAGGTTTCCCGCAATTTAGGGATATATCCCTCATTGATTGTTGACGTGCGGGATGTATCCCGCGATAATCCGGTGTCATGAAACATGATCGCTCCCTCTTGTCCGATATTCAGACGTTTCTGAACCGCTACGGCATGGCTGAGAGCACATTTGGCCGGGCCGCAGTTAACGACTGGAAGCTTGTAAGCTCACTCCGCTCGGGTCGCCGGGTCTGGCCTGAGACTGAGGCGAAGATCCGTCAGTTTATGCAGCAATACCGCCGCAAGCAGGGAATGGTCCGGCCTCAGCGCTCCGTCGCGGAGGCTGCCCGATGAACGCGCACGCAACTCAGGAACTGGTCGGTCGTGAGGCGCTGATGCGCTCGCTGTCATCGCTTGCGCCAGCCCTTTGGCAGTTTGAGCTGGCTGAACGCGTGACGTGCGACTTCGGAAGCCTGGTGGAAAAGCGCCTGCCTGTACTCTGCTTCGACGGCGTCCCACTGTTCCGGTTCAAAATTACAGTCCGCGCCGCACGCGGGGCAGGGATCGAGGGTTTTCGTGTCGAGCCTGCCGACGGGCTGGAAAAACTCGTGGGCGCAATTCTCACAAATGACCGTGAATCCCGGTTTCCCGTGGTTTGGCATGATGGTTGGCCTTTCGTTGCTGGTTGTGACTCCGCAACGATAGCCGGAGGGGCGGGGGCGTCCAACTCCCGCCCCGACGGTGACGGAGGTGCCGCATGATCGGCGTCCTCGATTTCCGCGTCTGTCAGGAAACAGTTCGTGCCGCCCGCGCGTCGTTCGCCGCTCTGTCGAGCGTGCTGTCGAACGTGGCGCTGTCTGACGCTTTGGCGGATCGCCTGCGGGCGCTGGCGCCGGGCGGGCAGGTAGCGGCGGGCCTGATGCGCGTCGCCTACGAGCCGTTCAAGCATGGAGCTGTCGCCATCATCGAGGCGCGGCTGACGCCCGGTGATCTCTACCTCGATTTCGTTGCCTCCCTGATCAGCGAATGCCCGGGCCTCCAGGTTCGGCACGATCACGGCTGGCCGGTGCTTCTCCAGAATCCGCTGGCGGCTCGGGCTGCTGACGCGAGTGCCGCCGCCCTGACGCCTGCTCAGCAAGATGGAGTCCGCGGAATTGTCGCGGACGCCATCCGGGCCTGCGTCGGCCAAGACTACGCTGATTACTGGCTTACCGGAAGCGTCCCGCGCCAGCGTCTGAAAGCTGATGCCGAAGTCGCCGAAGCATGTCGGGCTGGAGCGAATAGCTCTCAGCAACCTCTCTCGACATCCGCTCCCACAGCTGTTGGCGCTGAGAGGCGGTGATGATGTTTGCATCCTGCATTTCCCAAAGCAGGCCCGACAGCATCCATACAGGCGCTGAGCTAATGGAGTGCAGTTGCGCCTTAAGCGCCTCCATTTGCTCTTCAAGCTCCGTGATCCGCTCGCTTGGTGTGCGCAAATCTCTTTCCTTTCGTGGACTGTTTCGCACCAGCCACGATAGCGCGGCGGGGGTGCAAATAAACCCCCGCCGCATCCCATCACCCAAGTCGCGTTTCGCGCCGCTGCGTTCGTAGCGCGCGCGTGGGCCGGGGCGGCTTGTGTCCCCCTCAGTCGTCTCGGCCCGAAGTTCCTGTCCATGAGGGGGATTGTGAGTGTGCAGGGGGACTGCTGCCATGACAAAACTTCCTGGCCTTTCCGACGACGATGTAAAGGGCCGCTTTTCGACAATGTTGCGCCTCTATGTCGGCCACGGCCGTCATATCCGCTTCGAGGACCTGGCGTCGGCGACGGGCGACGAGGCTCGTTGCCTCCGGAGCTACGTCGAGAGCGACCCGCCGATGATCCCGCTTGCTCGCGCCCTGCGCGTGCTGGCGGTTCTCCCTCCCGACGCGCTCAACATGCTGCTGGCCCCGCTCGGGTACTACGCCAAGCCGCTCGAGGCAGAGGGGACCTGCATTGCCCAGGCGGTGAGCAGCGCCGCGCAATTTGTGGCGGAGGGTGCGGAGGCGCTGGCTGATGGAACCATTGATCACCGTGAGAGGGCGCGGTTGGCTGAAAAGGCTGCTGCGCTGGCGCCGACACTGAGCGCGATTGCCGCAATGGGGAGGGCACAGTGATGCCGGTCTCCCTGCACGGGCTCGCCCTGATCTGCAGCGGTCTGGTCGTGATCCTGACCGCGCTGTGCCTGCGTCTCTACGCCCAGCTGGTGGCCGAGCGCCGCCGCAACGCCTGCACAAACCCGCCGCCGATGTGCGGCTACACGCTGGTGCGCCGGTTCGGCCGCGTCTGGGTCAAGGAGGTGCGGCTGTGGTGAAGGCGTGGTCCAGGCAATCTGCCGCCGCCGCCTTCTTCGGCGGCGTCGAGCGCAAGAGCAAATACGGCAACCGGAAGACGCCCTGCGGCGCTGGCCACATGCACGACAGCAAGAAGGAGGCGCTGCGCTGCAATGAGCTGCGCCTGCTCGAGCGGGCCGGGCGGATCCAGCGCCTTGAGCAACAGCCCGAGTTCCCCATCACGATCAACGGGGAGCTGG
>NZ_JBPPGG010000011.1:0-12828 GCF_051304405.1 Pedomonas sp. V897 | reverse complement strand
CCGGTCTGGTAGTGCGTGACCAGCGTCGATACCTGCTCGTACAGCAGCCGCAGGGCGCCGGTGCTCCCGGTCGGCTGAATCGCATAGGGCTGCCCCGTCGCCGTCGGGCCCTGGTAGTCGGTCGCCAGCGTAAAGGTGGTCTCCGAGGAGATCGCCGCGATCTCATACGGCGCGGCGTCCGGGCCCCAGAAGGTATCACCGGGGAAGATATTCGTCAGAGCATTGCCGCCGGTCAGGGTAACAGCGGGCGAGCCGTTGGTGACCCCAACGGTGCCAGTGCGATACCACGCCATGATTGTCTCCGCAGATCAGTCGTAGTCAGTGACGTCCACCACCAGGAACTGGTAGTTCGGCTGGGTCAGGTCGTAGCGCTGGGTGCCCTGCGAGCCCGCCGTAAAATCCCACATCTTCAGGTGCACGCCCTGGAGGGTATAATCGTCCACGTTTCGGAGACCGCAGACGACGTTTGCGGTCTCGATGAACCCGCCGCCGGCGTCCCGCAGATACCGGTACCCCGCCCAGCGGCAGCAGATGAAAGCGACCCGCTTGCTGGACGGGTAGGTCCATGTCTTCGCAGTGAACGAGGCCGATGCCCCATCGGATCCGGTGATGACACCCAGCAGGCGCAGCGGCCGGTCCGCATCGGAATAGACGACATCGCCGTTTGCGTCGTAGGTCTGGACGCCGAACCCGCTGGTCCGCAGCGTCCCGCGCTTGAAGGGGTAGTAGGTGATGAGCCCCGCCCCCTTCGTGCGCACGTCCATCAGCCACGAGTTGACGCCCAGGGGCCTGCATCGGATGGGGGTGGCGCCCGTTAGGCTCTGCATCGCCACCAACGGCGGATGAGGCGAATTGCCGACCGCGATGGAGGACTCCCAGTCCCCGCCGTTGAGGGTGGGCACGCTCGCCGTCGCCTGGACGACACTGTCGAGCGCGTAGTTGAAGTGGTTCGTGTCGAAAAGGACCGTCCCCGCCTCGTTGCGGACCTCCAGACCGAACGCCATCAGTAGACCCCATAGATGATGGTTGCATTGGCCCTGTAGGCGCTCCCGGCAGCGCTATAGTCCCACGACAGCGTTGTGCCGCTGATGCTCACCAGCGGCAGCCACGGCCGGAACGTGTAGATGTCCGTGATGCTGAGGTTGGCATCCAGGACCACCGCGAAAGGGGCCCCTTGTGCGAATGCGGGCACGGTGATCGAACCGTTGGTCCCGCTGGTCTCGACGCTGCCGATGAAGCGCCCGGACCGCATCGTCGTGTCCAGCAGCGTGCGACCCAGGGCGTCGAGAACTTGAGCGCCAAATGCCATCGCGGGTCCTCACAACGCCAGGTTGCCGATCTTCACGCGGATGTTCCCGTTCTCATCAAAGACCTTGATCACGTTGTCGTGGATCTCGAGGCGCGCCCCCGTCGAGGCCGTCCGCAGGAGGCCGATCTTCGCGGTGATCGCGGACAGCTCGGCCACCTCCATGTCACCGGCCTGGATCTTCTGGATCATGGCCTTGCGGATGTAGACTTGCCCGTCGACCACCTGGAACGGATAGGCCGTTACCTCGTTATTGGCCGGGTCCGCGACGACGAAGCGGTCAGCCAGAATCGCGAACTCGCTCGTTCCCCCTGCGCCTGATGCAAGGCCGAAGCCCGACACGCGGCCATTGTTGTTGATGCGCAGGGTGTAGCTGGCCGACAAGGTGCCGATCGCGGTCTCCTGGATCGAGAGGGCCTGCTCCATCGTGACGCCCGGGCCGCCGGCCTCGTTGAGACGCGACGAGAGCTGGGTGATGGCATACACCCCCTCGTCCGTCGCCACCTTGACGTCCCGGATCTCGGACGTCTGCTTGGCCGACACGCGGGTCTGCTCGAACACCTGCCCATCGGTGTGGGCAATATCGATGATCGAGCGGATCAGGCCGTCGGTGATGGGCTTCGCCAGTTCCGGCAGGAGCTGGGACTCGCCGATCTTGTCGATCGCCTTGCGGATCTCATCGGTCGTGAGGATGTTGCCGAATTCGTCGCGGATGTTGACGCCGAACTGACCGCCGACGGTGGCATTGTCCTCCGGCTTCGTCCCGTTAGGGTCCGGGATCAGGTCCCATGACAAATACGGGAACGGCTCGCTGGCAACGCCCGGCGTCGGCGGAGGGGTCGCCGTCTGACCCAGCGCAAACGCGTGTTTGCCTGCGGTCTCCGACCGGCAGGTGAGCGTCACAATCCCGGTTTGCGGATCCAGCGACCTGGTCAAAACCAGACAGGCCTGATTGACCAGCCGCAACTCAGGGAGGTTGACCGTAATGCAGTCCCCCGGACGGTATCCCATCCAGCGGGGTTTCAGCGTCAGTACAATCGGGCCAAATTCACGGCTGTTTTCAATGGCATAGCGAGCCAGCTGGCCGGGCTGGGCATTGGACTGTCCAGTCTCCACCTGCACCAGCGGCATGTCGATCTCGCGGCACCGCTCCCCTCCGTCCTCATCGATGTGCTGCTGCACGCGGATCTTGTCGGCGGAGATGATCTCCCAGTCGTGCGCCTCCGAGCGATAGCGCGGGATCGCCGCATTGATCCTGTCGCGCCGGGACTGCGTGGCGGCAACCCGGCATTCGCCCGCCAAGTCGTTGGTCGTCACCGTCGCGAGCGACACCTTCGGCGCGTTGACGATACAGGAGATCTTCGCCCCCTGCCGGATCGGCTCGCCGCCGCCCGCCTGGAGCATCTGCTTCAGCACCTGCCATTTGCTGTCGGTCGAATAGACAACGCCGCCGGCGCGCCAGCCGTTGGCATCTGCGACGTTCGCGCCCTCCACAAATGCGGCGACGTCGATCCCGTCAATCGGCACGCCCATGCCCAGCACGCGTTTACCGTTCTGCCAGCGCCCGAGGCACCAGGTCAGGCCGTGCAAAAATGGGTTGCGCGACCAGACGTAGGTGCTTTCCTGCAGCGGCCGGCACGGGCCGGAGCCGCCCGGGTAGGTGCTGTCGAGGCGCGGATCGTACACCTTGACCCACTTGCCGACCCACCCGGGCTCAGGCACGCCGCTCGGGAATTTCTCGCCCTTGCTGTCCCAGCGGAGGGTCCAGATCGCCGCCGCATACCCCGACAGCTTGTGGGCCGACGACCAGCCGGGAGGCGGCGAGCCATCGCCGCTGGAGACCGACAGCGCAGCAGGCTCCGGGCACTGCCCCAGCTGCCGCCTCTGCCACATGTAGTCGGCAAAGCTGCCCGTGGCGGCACCGGCGCTGCTGAACGACACCAGCGCCTTGTTGGCGTAGAACGCCTCGATCTCCTGGACCGGACCGCCACCAGAGAGGATGACGACCATCGTCAAGCGATCGTTCGGCACCTTGCCGGGACTGGTGTGGGTCTTCTGATAGATGATATTCCCCCGGTTCATGGTGCGGCCGATGGCGTAGGGAATCGGCGCCTGGGGATCCGCCATGAACTTCGTGGGCGAGCCGCTGACGCTCGGCTTCGGGGCAGTGAGGCCCGTCGCCATGGAGACCAGGCCGGCGCCCGCCGCCAGGCCGGTCCACGTGGACATGGAGACGCCCGCCACGCTCGTCGCCACATATCCGGGCCCGGCCGCCGCCGCCGCGATCGCACCAACGCCAATGGCGCCGAGCGCGACGGCCCCCACAATCGTAGCCGCCGTGCGAACCACCTTACTCATGCTCGATCGACCTCCACGCCGTCACGTATCCAGCCGGCTGGATCACCACCGCCCCCTCCGCATCCTGGTGATAGGCGAGCACCCGCCCATTGCCGAGGGCGACGCCGAGGGCGCCGAGCGCGTCATCGGCGGGCAGCTCGATCACGTCGCCGATGATCGCCGCCGCGGGCGGGATCCGGGACAGGCCATAGCTGTCCACCGCCTCGCGCAGGTGGCCGAAGCCCAGGCGCTGCAGCGCCCGCCGGGCACCGATGGCGGACTTGTACGTGCCGGCCTTTGCCAGCTGCACGGGATAGCCGAGCTTGCGCAGGTGGTAGGCCACCATGCGCGCGCAGTCGTTTTTCCCCCACTGGAATGGCTGGTCGCCGAAACGGTCCAGCGTCGCCTGCGTCGCCGCAGTGCGGATCTCAAGCGGCGTCATACCAGATACCGGTTGCCCGTCGTCCGCCCGCCGCCAGCGCCGCTGGAGCCATAGGAGACCGCCGATTTGGGGGCCTCCACACCCCAGTAGATCTGGTCCTCGACACCGGTGACGAAGTCGAAACCGAGCTCGCCGGGCCAGATCGACTTGTGGAAACCGGAGACGAGCCGCGCGCCCTCGTCCTGCTCGAACAGGCGCTCGAACACGCTCACCACCTCGTATTCGAGCGTGCGGCCGTCCGGGCCCGACACGATGGTCGGCACGTCCAGCTCACCGATGAACAACAGCTCCGGGTCCGCATACACCAGCCCGCTGACGCGATCGACCGCCGCCTGCCAGATCTTGACCGGGCTGCCCTGCATGGTGGGCGACGCCAGCAGGCCTGCCGCCGCATCGCTGGACGGCATCAACGTCAGGGTGATCGCCGGGGCCTCGTCGCCGGTGCCGTCGGAGATCTCGCTGATCGCAGCCAGGACGCCGAAGTTGGGGTCGGCACCGGTGAACACCTTGTCTCCCCACGCGATCAAGCCGGTGCCGGGTGCCAGCAGGCGCAGGTTGTAGTCGGGGAGTTCGATCTCGACGAGTCCCACGAGCGTGGGCGCCGCGCCTTGCAGCGCAGCGTCCATTGCTGGAGCAAGAGGCATGCCCCCTCCTGTCAGACAATCTCGGTGATGGTGAAACTGAAGCCCTCGGTGATCCGGCCGGGCCGGAGCGCCCACGAGATGGCATCGCCGGTCAGCAGGCCCTCGATCATCGGCTGGACGAAATGACAGGTATCGCCATCGTAGAGCAGCGTGCGGATCATCTGCGTCAGAGGGACTGACGCCTTGCCGCTGCTGTTCGCCGTCACACCCTCGGCGGCCACCAGCAGCGAATGCCGCCCCCCACGCTCGACCGAGAAAGCCTGGCCCTCCCGGATGTAATAGCCCGGCGTGAGCCCTCGCAGGGCAAGCGCGCTGCCTAGCTGCCCGCTGCCGTCCACCACGGGGCTACCCGGGTTCCCGGGGGCGAAGCCGGGCTGGAGGAAGCGCATCCGCCCACCCTCCGTCTGGGCGCGCGCCAATCGGGCCGCCCAGATGCGCCCGTGCGGCTCATAGCGCATCGGGCGCATGGTAAACGTGGCCTGGTAGCGGTTGCCCAACCGGTTGATGCGCTGCAGCGCGCCGCCCATCGGTGGCGTCAGGATGGCGCCAAAATCCACCGGCTGAATCACGGCCTCCGCCGGAGCCGGAGTGCTCGGCAGGTCGATGGTCATCGGCATGGCCTCCGATGTTTAAGCGGGCAAAACGCCTTTGAGGGCGAAGCTGGCGCCTGCTATGAAAGCCACCAGCGCAGCCAATGCGGCAACCGCCCCAAGCACCTCGCACCACTTGCCGATCCTGAATGGCCGTTTATGTTTGTAATTCCCGTCCACGCCGGTCAGCATTTTCTGCCCCCAGTTCCAAGCCTCATATTGGCTGGAAAGGTAGTATTGCCCCTGCGAGAAAAAGGCCGCAAAGTAAGCAGACAAAGTGAACACGATCCCGGCTGAAAAGCATCGAAACGCCCACCACACCTTCACAGTATCCAAAGCCACTGGGGCTTCATTGCCAATGAAGGTGAACAGCGCCACAATCGCACCACCATTAACCAGCATCAGCCCCTTCAGCCCTTGCTCGGCATAGCCCACCTGATAATCGATCCGCTTGGAAGCATCAGCTGACAATGCTTCGTAATTTAAGCGAGCAGCAGCCAGCAGCTTTTCTTCATCCTGCATTTTAATGCCCCTATGTCCCCGGAATGCGCCGCCGTGCCCGGCGGGCCATATCCTGCTGTGCCATCGCACTGCCACCGGTTGCGCCCAGCATGACCGCCTCCTGCACCCAGCCGCGCACGGTGCTGGCGAGCACAGCATCCTGGGCGTTGACGGTGATGTTGATGACCCGCCCGCCGCCCGTCATGCCCTGCAGCGCCCCATTCGGGATGATCGTCCCCGAGGTGGCCGGCATGAGGAGCTCAGGCCCCCGCTCCCCGACCAGATAGGCACGGCCCGCCGTCACCGGCCCGCCATTGGCGCGAGCCCCGCCGAACAGGCCACCGATCAGGCCGAAGATCCCGCCGCCGCCACCCAGGCGGCTGCCCTTGAGGGCGTCCGCCACAGAGCGCGCCAGCGGCTCAATAACGGTCAGCCGGATCACCATCTTGCCGAGGTCGTCAAGCAGGCCACTCAGCACCGAGCGCAGCCCCTTGCCCGCGAAGATGGCGTCCTCAAAACTGCTGCTCATGTTGGTTGCGAACTGCATGGCTGCCTGGTCCAGCTGACGGTATCGCTCAGCCGTCCGTTCGATTTCCTCCCGGGTCGCACGGACGCTGTCTAGATTGGCCAGTTCCCTCATGTTGACCTTCGGCAGCGCCAGCTTGGCAGCGCTGGAATCCATTATCTTGGGCTCGAGGCGCTTGAGGGCGAGACCATCCAGCCACTCCTGACGGGCTCGGTTGGCCGCAATGTCCCGCTCCATTGCGCTGATCGTGCCACGGGACAACGACTCCTGGAGAATCTTCATGTCCTTGACATACTGCGCCATCGCAGTCCGCTCCTTGAGCAAGGACTGGATGCGGGAATTGGAAGCTTTTTCCCACTCTTTGGCCGCCTTATCCTGCGCCTTGCTGGCCTTCTCCGTGGCTTTGATGGCTTCGAGTTCGGCCTCCTTCTTGATCTCCAGAGCCTTATACTCGCGATCAAACTGCTCCTGCGTGATCAGTTCCTTAGCCCGCTTCTCCGCCAAGGCTTCAACAGCCCGGTCAAACCGCCCAATCGCGGCAGCAGTGGGATCCAGTTCTTCCCTGATGCGCTGGATTGAGCGCGCCACGTCGGCACGGCGGAAGCCTTCCTCAGCAGTTCCAATCTCCTTGTTCAGGTCCGCTATTTTCTTTTCAAGTTTCTGGACCACAAGGCCAGCCTCAGCCGCCGAGGCCGCCATTGAAGGGTCTGCGATGCTGCCGGACGTAGCATCGGCGAGGCGCTTCCTGGCGTCCGCCAGTGTCTTGATGGCTTTAGCGCGCTCCTTTACAGCATCGTCATACTTCTCCCGGGCCTCCTCCTCTTCCAGCCTGATCTTTTTACCGAGTGTCTGGTTGTAGATTCCGGTCGCACGGTCCAGATCTTCGATGGCTTGGCGCAAGGTCTTTGAAGCGTTCGCGTGCTCCTCCGTCGCCGTCTTCCCCTCGGCCAGCTTCATCCAGAGCATGCCGACAGCCGACGTGGCCGCAAGTATCGCCGCGCCCCAAGGTCCAGTCATGAAGGATGCGAAGCGCCCGGCAGCGCCCTTGGCACCGTCGAAAGCCATCGCGACCTGCGGCCCCTGCTGGGCAAGGATCATGAATGGGTTCTGGCCGCCCACCAACTGGGCGCCGACGTCCGAGATCTGATAGCCCAACAGCCGCATACGCTGCTGCGATTGTGCTGATGCGAGGTCATGAGCCCTGAGCGCAGCCGAAGTCTGCTCCAGCCGCAGTTTCAGAGCAGATTCGACCGTCGCGAACTGCTGGGCCGATATCGCACCTTGCTGGAATAGCTGCCGCGCCTCGGCCAATTCCTTGTTGAACCTGCTCTGCGCCGCATACAGTGGATCAACAGACGACAGCAGCCGGTCCGCCGAAGCGGCAAGGCGCTCCTGCTCGGCTGCCGCCGTCTTGCTCGCGACCGACACCGCACTATCGAGGTTGGCCTTGAGCGCCTGAACGGCCCGGGCATGCTGCTCAACTGAAATCGCCCCAGCCTTCAGCAGCCGATCCGCCTCCTCCATCCCCTTACTGAAGCGGCTCTGAGCGGCATAAACGGGGTCGAGTGACGAGAGAAGCCTGTCGGCAGACCGAGCCAGCCTGTTCTGCTCCTGTTCCATCTTACGGGAGGATTTCTCAACCTCGGAAGTCACATCCCTCAGGGGGACGAGGAAGCTGGCGCTCTCCAGCACAATCGACGTGTGCAGACTTGCGACCTGCATGTTCGTCTCCGATGAAAAAGGCGGCTTTCGGGCCGCCTTTGCTTGTCACACCCGCGCAGTTCTATTTCTATTCCAGACAGCAGCCGGACATTTCGTGTCGCGCCGAAGCCATCCGCCGCCTCGTCGATCTCAGCCTTGAGGCCAGCAAGGCGAAGGGCCGGCGTCAGGACTGACGCCTCACCCGTTTCTGAAAATACTGGTAAATCGCCTCCGCCTCGGCCTTTAAGTCGCGCTCGACCGGTGGTTCCCACACCTTCAGAAAGTCGCCTGGCATAAGCACCTTGGCGCCCCCGGCCAGATTGCTGTTGTAGATGAGAGCCGCGAGGAGGCGGAAACAGTCGTCCATCCGCCGCTGCCCGAATGGCTCGACCAGGTCAAGCGCCATAAACTCGGTCAGTTCCTCGCTGGTGAGCAGCCGCCCCAGCTCGCGAGGGGTGCGGCCCATCGCGAGGCAGAGCCGAAGCAACAGCCTGCGCGTGGGCCGCTCGATCAGTTTTTTGCCGCCTCCTCAACGTGCGCGGGCGACAGTTTGGACTGCTCGACGATGGCGTCGTAGATCTTGTCGAGAGCGTCAGCCGATTTTGCCGCCAAGCGATCGATGTCATCCTCGGCGAAGATCGGACGACCTTTATCGTCGACGATACAGGCCGCTGCGTATCGGGCGCGGATATTGACCGGGACTCCGCTCTTCTTGGCGTCAGCATATGCCGCATCAAGAGCATCTCGCGCCTCGGCCGTCAGACCGCGCACGTACACCGAGCCTCCCCACTGGGGGACCTCGACCTTCTTGATCGGCAGATCGTCGATTTTCAGGATATCGTCGCGAGAGAGGATCTTGCTCATCATTCAACCGTAACATCACCAGTGGACGAAATGGTCACGTCAGCCTTCATCTGGGTGCCAGTCGCGGCCTTCGGCTGGAACAGGCTAACCGTCGCCTTGAAGGCGTACGTGATGCCGAATTCACCCGGGAGTACGACCTGAAAGTCGCGCTCAAGTCCGTCCAGATAGGCGTCCTCAAGTTCCTGCTGAGCGTCCACGTACCCGCCGCCGCCAGTCTTCGGCTTCAGATCCAGCTCAAACGACATATCGGTGCCGTCCGGAATATCGAGGATGTGCTCCTTCCGCGCCGAATCGAGCGTCGTAACATCAATCTTTTCGCGCTGGCCCGCCGGCACCGAGATCGACGCAATGCCGGGGATGGGCACATAGGCGCCGTCGATCTTGATCTTCAGCTGCGTGCCCTTGGAATGCACAGCCATAGCCGCCTCCTATGAAAAAAAGCCCGCACGCTGGCGGGCTGGCCCAGGTTTGTGATTTGATTGGGTCAGCTCTGGACCCAGACGTAGAACTCTCGCATTCGGCGATAGACGGGGCTCGGCGCTGCCCCCTCGCCGCCATCCCAATCATCGAAACCGCCGATCAGCTCCACATCGGCAATGGTCACACCGGCAATGGCCCCGGTGAAATCCTCGAGCGCCTCGACCACGGCATCACCAAGCCGCTTGGCCCCAGTTGCCGTGGATGCCCATGCGTCCACCTGCACGCGAGCCTGGCGGAGCCCGCCGACACCATCGAGATCGCGCGCACGGTCGATCTCGGCCATGTCGAGATAGACCAGATACGGCAGCGTTGCCTCATCCGGTGCGCGGGACGGGTAGATCCGGGTGCCGACCATCCCTGCAACGGCCGAATTCCCGGCCAACAGCTGGTAAATCGCGGCGTCCAGCATGTCACTTCTTCGCCTTTGCCCCGCGGATCCGCTTGGCTGCCCGCTCGATCAAGCTGTTCAGCTCGCCAAGCTGAATATCAACCGCCTGTTCCCGATGTTTTTCGAAGGCCGGGCGCATCCACGGCCGCGCCGCCATCTTGCGGGTTCCATATTCGAGGAAACGCCCCCAGAAGGCCTTCCCCACCGTTACCAGATGCACGACGTTGCCCTGTTTGCGGGACTTGTCGCGCCGGATACGAATGTTCTCCTTCAGGTGGCCGTAATCTGCCTTAACGACTGTGCCGTCCTTGCGCTTCCACGACTTGACGGTCGATCCGGGCTGATAAGGCGCAGCTTCAACGTACCGATCCCGCATATGCTGGGCAGCCTTCAGATTGGCGCGGTAGCCCGCCTTGGTCGCCCATTCCTCACCCATCTCCCGAAGGGCCTGCTCCAGCTGCTTTCCGCCGGTAAATGTAACCCGCACCCGAGAAGCCGCCATCACACCCTCCGCGCGTAGATGTCGAGCCAGCGCCGCCGACCGATCTCCTCGACGCGCACGATCTCGTACGGCACACCCTCGCACTCGACTCGCCCTGTCGTGGACACGTCCGGCCGGTAGCGGATCCGGAACCGCAACTCCTCGGCGCCCCGGGTCGCCGCCGCGAACTCCACCTCCCGGCCGGAGAGCTGCCGACGCGAGGCCCACACAGTCGCCACAGGCACCCACTGGACCGTCACATCGCCATTGACCGGATTCTGCGCCTGGTTCTGCCGGAGCAGCCTCAGGCGACGATCCAGCGCCCCGATCAGATCAGCCATAGCCTGTGCGGCTCCACCAGATGACGGAAAGTCAGCGGCAGCTCTGCCGAACCACTCGCCGCGCCCACCGGCGTGCGGGTCTCGTAGAAATGCGCCGCCAGGAACAGGATCGCCTGACGCAGCGTCACCGGCACTGCCTCGGCGTCCTCGTAGCCTGCCTCGGCCGTCACCGTGACCACCGCCCCGGGTGCCAGCTGCGGCCAGCACCCGCTCCGGCGCGCAATGAGAGCCAGCCGCCCGCGCTCGCGCAGCCGGTACTCGCTCGGCTCTATCGTCTGCGTGCTACCGTCCGCCGCCTCATAGCTGATCGACTGGATTGCCCGGATTGGCGCGCACGGGAGCGGCCGCGCCATATCCTCGAAACTGTCGAACTCAAACGCGACCGTTTGCGGCATCAGCAGCTGGCTCGTCATGGTCTGCACATGCTCGACCGCCGCATCGAGGTATCCCGCCAGCAGAGCGTCCTCCTCGTTGCCGTCCAGCCGCAGCTGCGCCCGCACCTCCTCCAGCGTGACCGGCGTTGCCGCGGGCGGCGTGATGATCCTCATGTCAGCACCTCCACCTGGCCGATGCGGATCAGCTGGGAGCGCTCGTCCGTCCGGCCCTGCGCCGTCGTGACCCGGTTGATGACCCGATACCGCCGCCCCCTCAGACCACCGGTCAGCATGCACGCCGTCACCGCGCCGCTGACGGCTTCGGACCCCGGCACCACCTGCAGATCGCCCGCCTGCGGCTCCCCGATCGGCTCCACCCGCCAGGTGCTGACGGTGATGGTGTCGTCCTCCGCCAGCTCCCAGGCGATCGGATAGTCGAGGTCAGCGCCGGCCGGTTTCATGCGGTACATCTTACACCCTCACATCCCTACTGCTCGTGCGGCCCGTGCCGCCGGCGCCCGGCCGCCCCGGAACGCCGGGGCCCGCCCCATCCGGCTGAACGCCGGGATGTAGGGCCGGCCGATGGCAGCTGACGGAGCGGCCACCATGATCGCAGGCAGCGACGCCGCCACCGCTGCGCTGCCGACTGCGGCCGCCTCTGGCGCGGCAAGGGTGATGACCGGCAGTGCGGCCAGGGCCACTGTGCCGGTCCCCGCATGCGCCTCTGGCGGCGAGATGGTGACGGTCGGCAATGCAGCCAGGAGCACCGCGCCGGTCGCTATCTGAGCCGCGGGCGCCGAGATAGCGACAGACGGGAGCGCCGCGGCCACAACCACGGACTGGCCGCCCCCGGCATGAGCACCCGGAGGCTGTACCGTAATCGACGGCAGGCCAGGTGTGGCCACAGCCCCACCGGCCACCGCGGCCGCTGGCGCAATCAGCGCCGCATCAGGCAGAACCGCCTCTACATCTGCACCGCCCGCCGCCACTGCCGCCGGCGGGCTGATCCCCACGGCTGGCAATGCCCCCGGCACCGCCGCCCCAGTGGCCGCGGACGCCGCCAGAGGCGCCGCAGTGATGAACGGGAGCGCAACATCGACCTCGACCGGCTCATCCCCGCCAATCGGCGGGTGATCGCCCAGATCGAGCGTCGCCCCGGCGCCGAGCGCGACCAGCGTGCCGTCCCAGACCTCACCAGCCAGCCCGTTGCGGAAAGAGCGCCGGTAGACCTGATACTCGGGGGCAATGGTCGCCGGGTCGGCCCCGCCCTCCAGTGCCTGCCGCTCTACGTCAGACAGGCGGTACCCGACCCAGACGGTGCATTCGGCGACCGCGCCAGAGAAAAAGTTCGCGCTGGTGTCGTTGGCCAGTAGCAGCCCCCGGCTCCCTGTCGCAGCTGGCGCAATGCCCGAGGTGGTTGACCCGACAGTACCGGCAGCGCCGCCCACGTGCAGCGAGTGGATCTGCTGAGCGTTGCCGCTGCCCGTGTTATCCGGCGCCCCGGAGCCCCGGATCACGGCGCAGACCGGCACCCACCCCCCGCCACTGAGCGCGCCGGCGACGTGCGCCATGCCCCGGCCCGCCTGGCTGGCGTTGTTCCCCCATTGCGTGTCGACTCCGGGACCTGCGACACAGCAGATCGACAGGTTGGTCGACCCAGACACATATGACGACCCGTTGAAGATCAGGAATCCTCGCGAGCGGGCCTGATACAGGCCGAAAATCCGGGATGCAATCGCGGGTGTCCCTATGGATTTAATCCAGAGAAAAACACTGAGATCGGCGCTGCCGATCCAGCTGGAGTCCAGGGCCTGGTAGAAGCCGCCGTCGCCCGAGCCACGCAGGGACATGGT
>NZ_JBPPGG010000010.1:0-18343 GCF_051304405.1 Pedomonas sp. V897 | reverse complement strand
GGATGATGGCGCGCGCGAGGACGAGCCGGTCGAGGGCGAAGTGATCCCGGCCAGCGCGGTCGAGCTCGCCGACCACTGCGCACGCATCGCCGGGATCGCGAACGTCTCCCCGGCGGCCATCACCCGGAACGTCGACACCGTGAGCGGATGGCTCCAGGCCGGGTGCGACCCGGGTCTCGACATCATCCCGACCATCAAGCGCCTCACCGGCACGTCGGGCGAGGCCATCCACTCCCTGAGGTATTTCGACCGAGAGGTTCGTCATGCACACGCAAAGCGCACCGCGTCAGCTGCAGCTTGTGGCCGAGGCCCGGATGCCGGCTCTCGTCCCGATCAAAAACCCAGCCGACTGGAAACCGCAGCCGCGGCCCGTGATCGCGCGATTGCCATCCTACGAGACCGGCAAGCCGCTCGCCGCGCACGAGCTGACACCGGCGGTGCGTGAAGCTGCGCACGAGCTGGTGGAGGCGTGGGAGGCCGCGCTGGCGCCGGCCGAGGCCGAGGAGATTACCGGGGCCCTGAGCGGGCTTTCGATCGTGGTGGCCGGCCGGGACGACGCCGACGAGCTGGCGGCGCGCCTGGTGGTCTATGCGGAGGACCTGGACGGCACGCCTGTGCGCCTGGTGCGGGCCGCAGCGATCAAGCTCCGGCGAACGCTCAAGTGGTTCCCGACGCTCGCCGAGATCCGAGAGTGCATCGCCGATCTGTACGCTGCCGAGCGTCCGTTCGCCATCCGCGCCTACGCGCTGCGGTGGGTCGCCGAGCACCCGAAGCAGCCGGGCTGGAGCGACGAAGAGTGGTGGAATTACCGCGCCCTCAAGGCCGCCCACGAGTGGGCTCAGGCGCGCGGGCTGATGGGCTGAGGGGCAAATGATGGGTGAGGCTCTGATTGACGCCGCCCGCCGCCGCCTCGGGCCGCTCGGTAGCCAACTGTTCGAGGCGCGGCACTGGGTGGAGCTGGCGCTCACAGCAGGCGGTAATGCCGGGCCGGTCACGCGGGTCACTGGCGCCGGGGCCACGATCGAGGCCGCCATCGAGGAGGCGGCGGCGAAGCTGGAGAGGGGAAAGGACGCATGACCGAGCAGCAGGACGGTGAGGGTGCCATCCGGGTGTGGTCGATCACGGCGGGCGGCGTGACCGAGACGGTGGAGGCAGTCAGCGACGAGGTGGCGGTACACCAGTGGGTGGTCACGCGCCAGCCGCCCGACCCGGTGGTGCTCACGGTGACGGCGGAAGGTGTTGAGCCCGAGGTCTGGCAGGTGATCCGGCGGTCGAGCGGCGTGTACGAGTATGGGAGGCTGCCCGATGCCGGCTGATGTGGAGGTCGTCGTGGCGATCATCCGCGCCGGGCGCGACTATCAGGGGCGTGCCGTCGCTGCGGCAGGCGGCCCCGGCTACGAGTTTACTGCAACCGCGATCATCCGGGGCGACACGGCGGAGATCATCGGCGGCGTGGGATCCCTGACGCCCGGGCTCGTCCGCGAGATCGAGCGGGCTCTGGGCGAGCACGGCATCACCTCGGCGCACTGGGTCAGGTACGGGCGCCAGCGGCCGCGGATGGTGGAGCGGTCGGCGCGATGAGCACGTTGCGGCGGTTTGCGCATCTGGCGCGGGAGCCTCAGGAGGGCGACGCCCGGCGGGCATGCGCCAGGGCGTGGCGCGAGCATGGGGTGGTCTGCATCAACCCGGCATGGCTGCAGAGCTGGGCGGATCAGAAACAGCTGGAGCTGCTGGCGGAGCGGGTATTCGGACCGAGGCAGCCGCAACCGGTGCTTGAGCGGAGGCTTCCCAAATGATGATCGAATACGGTTTACGCTGGCGCGAGCTCGATCGATACCTTTTGCCCCAGTGCTTCGAGAGCCGCGCGAACGGTGCTGATTCTCGTACCGTGACTGGGGTCGAGCAGGCGCCGCACCTCTTTTTCGTCCTTGCCCATGCGACGTGCCAGCTCGACCTTGCTGATGCGCTGCGCCCGCATGGCCAGGTAGATGGACGCGATGGCGGCGATGTCGAAAGGGACATCGACGAGGGTCTCGCCTTCCTCAAGGGGCGAGGGTGCGGGCAGATCCAGGCCGCGCTCAATGGCGTCCTCGACCAGCGTGTAGAGCAGATCGGCGGCACGTGCCGTCACTTCCTCGATGGTCTCTCCCTGGGTGGCGGCGCGATCGAAGTCGCGGATGGTGGCAACAAACCCGGTTTCGCCTTCTGCCCATTCGGATGCGGGGCGGATACGGACGCCGTAGGCCAGTCTCATCGTCTCTTACTCCTACTCCAGATCCTGTTTCGTGAGCCCGAGCATCCGCAGGATGCTGAGCAGGGTCCCGGTTTTGATCTCCTCCTTGCGGCCGGGGATCGGGGCCATCCGGGAGCCGATGTAGACCTTCACATGGTCGCCCTTGCCGGGCTTCGTCTGGAAGGTCTGGCCCTTTCGGTTGGCGGCTTGCCGGAGCCTGCGAAGGAGTTCGTCGCCGTTCATGTGGGCAATATCGGACAAAAAAGTCCGATTGTCAAGAGGAAACGGACAAAAATGTCCGAAATTTTTGCGGGGTAGACTATGGCCAAAGCGGCAAAGAAGCGGGCGCGCGCACCGGAAATCCTCGGCCCGACGCCGGAGCGGGCTGCGAAGGGGGCGTTTCGGCTGGTCGACGTCGAGCTGGAGAGCCACCAGGATCGGCGGGCGAAGGTGCATCGGGATTTTGCCGGGACGCCCATCGATGAGTGGCTGGCGCGCGGCATCATCACCGAGCAGCAGCACAGGGCGTGCGAGTATTACGCCGAGCTGTATCAGGCTGCTGGCCTGCTGCAGCGGGTGACGGCTTCATACGAGGGCCGCACTGGTGGCAGGAGCGGCATGTTCGGCCCGGGCAACACGATGGCGCAATGTGAGGCGATCAGCGAGCTGCGCGAGTGGGCGAAGAAGATCCCGGCGCGGTACCTAGGCGTGTTTACGGACGTCGTCGTTTTCGGGCGCAGGACGGGTGAAGCAGGGGCGGATCTGGGGTATCGCAGCAAGAGTGCCGAGGCAGCGGCGATGACGGTGGTGCGATTTGTGGCGGACATCATCGCGAGTGATAGGCGGCTCTAAAAATATTTTTGGAGTAGTGCATTTTTCTATTGACGAGAGGGCAAGTTGCCCTCTATATAAGGTTCATCAGCAACGGGGCAGTGCCCCACCTGCCAAGGGAGAATGGATATGGCCACCAAATGGATTTACGCAATTCACGGATGCGACGCCGAACATCTCGAAGAGGTCAAGGCGCAGATGAAGGCGTTGGGTGCCCCGGTAATCCGTGTTGTTGACTGCGGTGATTACTACCAGGCTCTCGAGGGCTCTCACCGCCTGGCCGCGGCGGCCGAGCTTGGTCTTGAGCCGGAGCTGGCGATCTACGGGCAGGACGACGAAATTGATCTGCGAGAGTTTGACTGGTTCGACGGCGACACCACGGATTGGGCTGGCCCCATCCAGCCTGCGGGGGCTGTTGCTGGCGAGCTGTACGACCCCCAGCGCAACGTGCCGTATCGGTTTGAGCGGGCGGCCTAACGGCCGCCCTTGGTTTTAGGAGGCGCGCGATATGGTGCGGATTGGCATACCGGTCGGAATGAAATTTTCAGACCTCCGTTTGTCGCGGTGCGCGGACGGCATGGTCAGATACGATCTCTCGGTCATAGAGAGCATTATGGAGGCAAGCGGCCTGTCTACTGACAGTGCCACAGAGGACCTTGTCACATCACTGATCGTCGCGTGGTATTCCGCTCACCGCCTATCTGGTGGCGAGCCGGACCCTGTCGCGGAGGATCTGATTGCGGAGGTCCGTCTTGAGGACGCCGCGGGTCAGATAGTGAGCTATCAGCCCGGCCGAGCGTAGGGTGAGGCGTATGATGTACATGACTCCTGAGCAGGTCAGAGAGGCCCGGCAGAGACTGGGCCTCACGCAATCCCAGTTTGCCGATATCCTGCGCCTCGGCGGCGACGGGAAGCGCTTGGTGCGGCGCTGGGAGGCTGGCGAGACGCGCGTGTCAGGGCCAGCCTCGGTCGCCATAGAAGCTTTGCTGACCGGGTGGAGGCCGAGCGGTAAGAGCTTGCGCGGTACACCGTAAACCGCTATACATAGGCACAATCCATTTCGTGCGCCTCGGCCTCACCGCCGGGGCGTTGTCGCATCCTCGTATCTCACCCGCGCTATCCCGACGGCCGACACCGGCGGCGGCCGCGAGGCGCGCGCTCCCTCTCGGGGCAACCCGGGCGCGGGCAGCGCGCACTGCGGCGACGGCGGTGCATGTCGGGCAAAACCGGAAAGTGCGCGAACGCCGCCCCTAACGAAAAGTGCTCAATCTTTAGGAGTTACTGGCTACAGGGGAAAGCGTCCTGAAAGGCAAAGATCGTCACCAAGGGCTGCGGCTCGTGGCGCTTCTCTGGATTGTTCTGAAGGTACTTGACGACAATGTCTTTGGCCTGGCCGGCAGTAACACCGTCGGGAACGCATGTAATATTTTTCTTCGCTGCCTCATTAATCAGCTGCACGTAATCCAGTGAGCCAGCGATAAAGCCCATGCAAACGCCGTAATCGAAAGCTTCCTTCATGCCAGAGGAGCCGGTGTCGATGCGTGAGGTGCACATTTTGAGCAAGTGGTTGCCATCCAGTGTATTCGATGCGCTTGCAATCGCCGGGGTTACAGCGACAGCGACGGCTAAGGTTAGGGCAAGTGCTTTATGCATGATCTCTCTCTGGGCCTAGCGGGCGCTCATAGCTCGACGGTAAAGGTTAAAAAATCATTGCCTGAGCGCCGAACTTCAGCCTGAGGATGCAGCATGAGTCAGCGCCTTCGCTGTTCCAGCTACCAGCGATCCGGTGAGCGACTGAGGGGCAGGAAGGGGCAGGAACAGCGGCTGCGGCGGCTCAAGGCTCACGGCGTGACGTGTGCTCGCTGCGAGCGCATCGGGACGTGGGAGAGGCGGCAGGCAACGGACGCGCTGCCGCTGCTGGTGGTTGACCACATCGTTCCATTGGCCCTGGGCGGCACGGACGAGGACAGCAACACGCGGGTGGTGTGCGAGCCGTGCCACGTCGATGTGACGGCGGAGCAGTTCGGGCACCGCCGCCGCATCGGGTGCGATGTGGATGGCTGGCCGATTGGCGATCACCCGTGGAACAGGTGGCAAGAATGAGCGGATACGGGCAGCGTCTGGCGGAGGCTGGGATGGGCCTGCTGATAGGCGATGTGGGCATCGGCGCATACGCCGAGTGCTCCATGTCGGGCTGCACATCTGTGGTGACATACGAGCCTCGTGCTCGCCGCCGAGTTTCGGTCGAAGAGGCTGAGGCAGCGATCGTCCGCAAGGGCTGGGCGCGCCGCGGAGGGCGGCTCGTGTGCCCGAGGTGCGCGGCTGATATCTCTCGTTAACCATTCTGGATGGGGGGTGTCGAAAGTTTGGGGCGATCTGCCCGGACACCGCCCCCCAACCGAATTTGAACGCTAACACAGGAATTTTTGGTCATGAAACGTCGTCAGCGCATCGACAGCGCCACGGCGGCGGTGAAGGTCATGGCGAGCGAGGCCAAGGGCGAGGTTCTGCCGCCGGAGCACAACCCGCTGCCTGAGGCGGCTATGCCGTTTTGGCGTGCTATCGCGCGCGGGCGCGCGCGCGAGGAATGGGAGGAGGCCCCGGCGCTGCTGTCGACAGCGGCCAGCCTCGCCTGGACGCAGTGGCAGATCGCGGAGGCCCGTGGGTACATCGATGGATCGAAGCCGATACCGGATGGCGTCAAGGTGGCCGCGATTCTGAGCCGACTGATTGATCTGCAGCGGCTTGAGATGGCCTATCTACGTACTCTCCAGCAGCACGCCCGCGGCGTGCAGGGCGAGGCGCGGGACGTAGTCAAACGGAGGAGGGCTACTCGGGAGATCGCGAACAGCAATCCGCTGGAAGATGATCTGCTGGCGAGGCCGAGTGCTTTTAACTGATGGCCCGCAAGTCAAAGACGTTGTCGCGCGGGGAAAAGGTGATCGCGTTCATCGAGCGCTATTGCCGTGTTCCTGAGGGCAAGCTGGTCGGCCAGCCGATGCGGCTGGAGGCGTTCCAGAAGAAGTTCATCAAGGAGGTCTACGACAACCCGGCTGGTACGCGCCTGGGTATCCTCTCGATCGCGCGAAAGAACGGCAAATCCGGCCTGATCGCGGGGATCCTGTTGGCCCACCTGGTGGGACCGGAGGCGCGGCTGAACAGCCAGATCGTGTCTGGGGCGAGAAGTCGGGAACAGGCGGCGCTGGTGTTCAATCTGGCGCGCAAAATGGTGGAGCTGTCGCCCGAATTGTCGCGACTGGTGAGGGTGATCCCGTCAGGCAAGACGCTGATCGGCCTCGCCATGAATGTCGAATATCGGGCGCTGGCAGCCGAGGCCGGAACTGCTCACGGCCTCTCCCCTGTGCTCGCGATCATCGACGAGATGGGGCAGGTGAAGGGAAACTTCGACCCCTTCATCGAGGCCATCGAGACAGCGCAGGGGGCATACGACGATGCGCTGGAGCTGGTGATCTCGACGCAGGCGGCAACGGATGCCGATTTGCTCTCGATCCGCATCGACGACGCCAGGCGTTCAGACGACCCGACGGTGGTCTGCCATGTGTATGAGGCGCCGAAGGACTGCGATCTGCTGGACCCGGAGGCGTGGCGGGCGGCCAACCCGGCGCTGGGCAAGTTCCGGTCGGAGGTGGAGATCAGGAACAAGGCCCTGGAGGCATCCCGCATGCCGTCGATCGAGAACAGCTTTCGGAACCTCTACCTGAACCAGCGGGTAATGCGGTTCTCGCCGTTCCTTGCTCCTGGTGTCTGGAAGGCGTGCAGCGGACCGGTGGAGGACGCAGCGTTCGAGGGGGATGTGTGGGGCGCTCTCGACCTGTCCGAAACAACCGACCTCTCGGCGCTGACCCTTATCGCTCAGCGGGACGGTATCTGGCACGTGCGGCCGTTTTTCTGGATGCCATCGGAAACGTTGCGCGACCGGGCGCGGCGAGATCGGGTGCCCTACGATGCATGGGCCCGGGATGGTTGGCTGAGAACGACGCCGGGGAGGGCGATCGACTACGAACATCTGGCGGCAGACATCATGCAAATCTGCGCCGGCCTGAAGGTGCGTGGGCTCGCCTTTGACCGGTACCGCATGGGCCTGCTGAAGCCGCACTTCGAAAGGGCTGGGGTTATCTTGCCGCTGATCGACTGGGGGCAGGGGTATGTCAGCATGTCCCCGGCCGTGGACGCCACCGAGGTTGAGTTTCTGCACGAGCGGGTTCGCCACAGTGGCCACCCGGTCCTGACCATGTGCGCGGCAAACGCTGTGGTGGTGAGAGACCCGGCCGGTAACCGCAAGCTGGACAAGGCGAAGTCGACCGGCCGCATCGACGGCATGGTGGCGCTGGTGATGGCGATGGGCGCGGCAAAGCAGGCGGCTAAAGAGGCGGCGTCCGTATACGAGAAGCGCGGCCTCCTGATGCTGTGAGGATGGCGGTATGAAGTTTCTGGCACGCCTGTTCGGAGGCCGGCGCTCTACGGCACAGAACGCCATCACGTCGCGCGATCTGGCGCTCGTGCTCGGCGGCGGGGCGGCGGGGTATGTCTCCCCGCGCGATGCTCTGCGGACCGCGTGTGTGCTCAGGTGTGTGGACCTTCTGTCCGCCTCGCTCGCCATGCTGCCGATGCGGGTCGTGGACAGGACGACGAGGGTCGAGGCGACTGACCATCCGCTGAACAGGCGTCTGACCCTGGAGCCGAACAACTGGCAGACGGCCTTCGAGTTTCGGCGCCTGATGGAGCTGAGGCGCTTGTGTTTCGGGAATGCCTATGCCCTTGTGGTGCGAGGTGTAGGAGATCGCATCCTGGCACTGCAGCCGCTCGATGACGGTCGAGTCACGGTTGAGCAGACCAGCGACTGGTCCCTGACCTACCACATCACGAAGCCGGATGGCTCTGTGGAGAAGGCGTCCGGCCGGGACGTGCTCCATCTGCGTGATCTGTCCGTGGACGGCGTGCTTGGGGATGCTCGTACCCGGCTTGCATCCGAGGCCATCCGCATCGCGCGTGCCGCTGAATCGGCGCAGGCGCGGATGTTCGCCAACGGCATGATGGTAGGCGGAGCGCTGTCTCACCCCGGCACCCTAAGCGACGAGGCGCACAAGCGCCTGCGGGAGGCAATGGAGGCCCGCTATTCCGGCCCCGAGAACGCCGGAAAGTGGATGATCCTCGAGGAGGGGATGAAGGCCGAACGCTTCTCGATGACGGCGCAGGAGGCGCAGACCATCGAGGCGCGCAATCATCAGATCGAGGATGTCGCCCGCGCGTTTGGCGTGCCTCGCCCTCTGCTGATGATGAATGACACCAGCTGGGGCTCTGGTATCGAGCAGCTGGCTATCCTGTTTGTCCGTTTTGGTCTCGCGCCCGGAATGGTGGCGTGGGAGCAGGCGTGCCAGCGCGTTCTGCTCTCCGAGCGCGACAAGGAGCGGTACGAGATCGAGATCGATGAGCGCGAGCTGCTCCGCGGCTCGATGAAGGACCAGGGCGAGTTTTTCGCCAAGGCGCTGGGCAGCGGCGGACATGCGCCCTTCATGGAACAGAACGAGGTGCGTCAGGTGTTGGGTCTCGGCCCGCACCCTGATGGCCATGGGTTGAAACAGGCGGTTCGGGGAGCGAAGAATGCCACGTCCGGCCAAGATCAGGCTGACGCCTGACCAGCGCGTGAGCGCATTCACCACGGAAGGGGCGCTGTCGCGCTGGAATGCAGGCCTCCGTGCTACTGCTGACGATAGCGAGACCTCCATCACGATCTATGACGTGATCGGGGAGGATTTCTGGACCGGAGGCGGGGTCACCGTGAACCGGATTGATGCGGCTCTGCGCAAGATCGGCAACCGGGACGTGACGGTCTACATCAACAGCCCCGGCGGCGACGTGTTCGAGGGTATTGCGATCTACAATCGCCTGCGCGAGCATCCGGCGCACGTGACGGTAAAAATCATGGGAGTGGCCGCGTCGGCCGCGTCCCTGATTGCCATGGCGGGGGACCGCATCGAGATCGGCGCGGCCGCCTTCCTGATGATCCACAATGCCTGGGTTATGGCCATCGGTAACCGTCACGACATGCGGGAAGTGGCGGACTATCTCGAGCCGTTCGATGCGGCGATGGCGGACGTCTACGCCGCGCGCAGCGGTGGCAGTCGCGACGAGATCGTTGCCATGATGGACGCCGAGACCTGGCTGAACGGGGGGCAGGCCATCGAGAAGGGGCTGGCTGATGCCCTGCTGGCCGCTGACGAGGTGATCGAGGGCCTGGCACCAGAGGCGTCTATTCCGGCTGTGCGGACCGTCGAGGCGGCGCTGTGCCGCTCCATGCCGCGCAGTGCAGCCCGGAACCTGATTTCACAGATCAAAGGCAAGCGCGACGCTGCCGAAAACGCCAAGCACGACGCTGGCGATCCTGACTGGGCGAGCGGGGTGCTCGCCCTGATTCACACCCTCAAATCGTCCTGATGGAGGATTAAATGACGAACCTGATGAACGGCGCCGTTCCGCGGGCGCTGATCGGTGGCGTGCGCGCTGATGTTTCGGACCCGAAGGCGGTCCTCGGCCAGCTGCAGGCCGCCTTCGAGGAATTCAAGAAGGCCAACGACGAGCGTCTGACCAAGGCCGACGCCGTGGTCAATGAGAAGGTCGAGCGCATCAATGCAGCGGTCGGCGAGCTCCAGGCGGCGGTGGACAAGATGGCACTGCAGTCGGCCGCCGCGATGGTCGGCGCCGACGGCAAGGGCCGGAAGCTGGAGGACCCCGAGTACTCCCAGGCCTTCGCTCAGCACATGAAGCGCGGTGAAGTTCTGGCCTCGCTGAACAAGGGGGCTGCAGACGAGGGCGGCTATCTGGCTCCGGTGGAGTGGGATCGCACCATCACCGACAAGCTGGTCGAAGTGTCGCCGATGCGCGAACTGGCCACGGTCCAGACCATTTCGACGGCGGGGTTCAAGAAGGTGTTCAACCTTCGCGGCACCTCCTCGGGCTGGGTTGGTGAAACCGCCAGCCGCACCGAGACGAACACGCCGGAGTTCGGAGAACTGGCCTTCACTCCTGGCGAGCTGTACGCCAACCCGGCTGCCACCCAGCAGATGCTGGACGATGCGGCGATCGACCTGGAGTCGTGGCTGGCGGGCGAGGTCCAGCTGGAGTTTGCCTACCGGGAGGGGCTGGCCTTCATCAACGGAGATGGCTCGAACAAGCCGTTCGGCTTCCTGACCTACGTTGAGGGCGGGACCAATGCCTCGAAGCATCCGTTCGGCGCCATCAAGGTGAAGACGACGGCGGCAACTGCTGCCATCACGTCCGACGAGCTGGTCGATTTGGTGCACATGTTGCCGTCGGTGCTCCGTCAAGATGCGCGCTGGCTGATGAACAACACCACCCTGGGTGTGATCCGGAAGATGAAGGACGGGGACGGCAACTACCTGTGGCAGCCGTCTTTCCAGGTGGGCCAGCCGTCCATGCTGCTGGGCCACCCGGTGACGGAAATGCCGGGGATGCCGGACATCGGCGCGGGCAACCTGCCGATCGCCTTCGGCGACTTCAAACGAGGCTACCTGATCGTCGATCGCACCGGCACCCGCGTCCTGCGCGACCCGTATTCCAACAAGCCCTACGTCCACTTCTACACCACGAAGCGCGTGGGCGGTGGCGTACAGAACCCTGAGACGATCAAGGTTCTGAAGCTGAATGCTGCCTAACCGGTGGGAGGGAGCCTTTCGGCTCCCTCCGCCGACTGGAGGAACCATGAGAATCCGAATGCTGGTTGGTATCGGCGGCGCAGATTTCTCTCTCTCACCGGGGGAAGAGACGGAACTGTTCTCGGAGGCGGATGCGAAGGCCCTGATTGCCAGTGGTCAGGCTGTTCCGGTGGGCATTGAGTCGCCCGGGTCCGGTGGCGGGAACAGTGACGTGGCGGCTGCAGGTGCCGAGGAGAGTGTTCAGGCTTCTGAGCAGAAGGATGTGCCTGCCGTTGAGCCCAAGGCCAAGAAATCCAGCAAGAAGGTGGCTGCCTGATGGCTTCGCTGATCTACAACGCCGCTCTTGAGGCGCTGGCGCGCGGACAAGTGGATTTCGCCGAGGACCAGTTCAAGCTGCTTCTGGTCGGCGCCAGCTACTCGCCGAACCGGGCTCATACTTACCGTTCCGACGTGACCGGCGAGGTCTCCGGCGACGGGTACGCCACGGGCGGCCAGACGGTGGCCAGCATGACGCTCGTCCGGGACGACGCCAATGGCCGCATCGCCATCACGCCGGCATCCGTCGTCTGGCCGGCGGCCACGATCACCGCCCGCGGCGCGATCCTGTATCAGGTGCTGGGCACGGCCGCTGATGATCTCCTGGTCGCATACGTGGATTTCGGCGAGGACAAGTCTGCTTCTGGCGGCCCGTTCACCGTGACGTTCATCGAGCCGCTGCGCATCGCCGGCAGCTAACCAGGTCCGACCATGTCCCTGCGTGGCTCGGGCGACGGCGGCTTCTACCAGGCCCTGGACTCCAGCTGGATCGGCAGCGCCGATCTCAGTGTTTTTCTCTGGATTAAATCCATAGGGACACCCGCGATTGCATCCCGGATTTTCGGCCTGTATCAGGCCCGCTCGCGAGGTTTCCTGATCTTCAACGGGTCGTCATATGTGTCTGGGTCGACCAACCTGTCGATCTGCTGTGTCGCAGGTCCCGGAGTCGACACGCAATGGGGGAACAACGCCAGCCAGGCGGGCCGGGGCATGGCGCACGTCGCCGGCGCGCTCAGTGGCGGGGGGTGGGTGCCGGTCTGCGCCGTGATCCGGGGCTCCGGGGCGCCGGACAATACGGGTGGTAGCAACGCGCAGCAAATCCACTCGCTGCACGTGGGCGGCGTTGCCGGCACTGTCGGATCAACTACCTCCGGAATTGCACCGGCCTCGACAGGGAGCCGGGGGCTGCTGCTGGCCAACGACACCAGCGCGAACTTTTTCTCTGGCGCGGTCGCCGAATGCACCGTCTGGGTCGGGTACCGCCTATCTGACGCAGAGCGGCAGGCACTGGAGGGCGGGGCCGACCCGGCGACCATTGCCCCCGAATATCAGGTCTACCGGCGCTCTTTCCGCAACGGGCTGGCTGGTGAGGTCTGGGACGGCACGCTGGTCGCGCTCGGCGCCGGGGCGACGCTCGATCTGGGCGATCACCCGCCGATTGGCGGGGATGAGCCGGTCGAGGTCGATGTTGCGCTCCCGTTCATCACTGCGGCGCCTCTGGCGGCGTCCGCGGCCACTGGGGCGGCGGTGCCGGGGGCATTGCCAGCCGTGGGGATCAGCCCGCCGGCGGCAGTGGCGGCGGGCGGTGCAGATGTAGAGGCGGTTCTGCCTGATGCGGCGCTGATTGCGCCAGCGGCCGCGGTGGCCGGTGGGGCTGTGGCCACACCTGGCCTGCCGTCGATTACGGTACAGCCTCCGGGTGCTCATGCCGGGGGCGGCCAGTCCGTGGTTGTGGCCGCGGCGCTCCCGTCTGTCGCTATCTCGGCGCCCGCGGCTCAGATAGCGACCGGCGCGGTGCTCCTGGCTGCATTGCCGACCGTCACCATCTCGCCGCCAGAGGCGCATGCGGGGACCGGCACAGTGGCCCTGGCCGCACTGCCGGTCATCACCCTTGCCGCGCCAGAGGCGGCCGCAGTCGGCAGCGCAGCGGTGGCGGCGTCGCTGCCTGCGATCATGGTGGCCGCTCCGTCAGCTGCCATCGGCCGGCCCTACATCCCGGCGTTCAGCCGGATGGGGCGGGCCCCGGCGTTCCGGGGCGGCCGGGCGCCGGCGGCACGGGCCGCACGAGCAGTAGGGATGTGAGGGTGTAAGATGTACCGCATGAAACCGGCCGGCGCTGACCTCGACTATCCGATCGCCTGGGAGCTGGCGGAGGACGACACCATCACCGTCAGCACCTGGCGGGTGGAGCCGATCGGGGAGCCGCAGGCGGGCGATCTGCAGGTGGTGCCGGGGTCCGAAGCCGTCAGCGGCGCGGTGACGGCGTGCATGCTGACCGGTGGTCTGAGGGGGCGGCGGTATCGGGTCATCAACCGGGTCACGACGGCGCAGGGCCGGACGGACGAGCGCTCCCAGCTGATCCGCATCGGCCAGGTGGAGGTGCTGACATGAGGATCATCACGCCGCCCGCGGCAACGCCGGTCACGCTGGAGGAGGTGCGGGCGCAGCTGCGGCTGGACGGCAACGAGGAGGACGCTCTGCTGGCGGGATACCTCGATGCGGCGGTCGAGCATGTGCAGACCATGACGAGCCAGCTGCTGATGCCGCAAACGGTCGCGTTTGAGTTCGACAGTTTCGAGGATATGGCGCGGCCGCTCCCGTGCGCGCCAATCCGGGCAATCCAGTCGATCAGCTATGAGGCGGCGGACGGTAGCACGCAGACGATAGAGCCGAGCGAGTACCGGCTGCGCGAGCGCGGGCGGCTGGCTCTCATTGCGCGCCGGAGCGGGTGCTGGCCGCAGCTGGCACCCGGGGCGGTGGTCACGGTGACGGCCGAGGCAGGCTACGAGGACGCCGAGGCAGTGCCGGTGACGCTGCGTCAGGCGATCCTGTTCCTGGCGGCGCATTTCTACGAGACCCGCACGCCGGTGGGCGCGGCGAGTGGTTCGGCAGAGCTGCCGCTGACTTTCCGTCATCTGGTGGAGCCGCACAGGCTATGGCTGATCTGATCGGGGCGCTGGATCGTCGCCTGAGGCTGCTCCGGCAGAACCAGGCGCAGAATCCGGTCAATGGCGATGTGACGGTCCAGTGGGTGCCTGTGGCGACTGTGTGGGCCTCGCGTCGGCAGCTCTCCGGCCGGGAGGTGGAGTTCGCGGCGGCGACCCGGGGCGCCGAGGAGTTGCGGTTCCGGATCCGCTACCGGCCGGACGTGTCCACGACAGGGCGAGTCGAGTGCGAGGGTGTGCCGTACGAGATCGTGCGCGTCGAGGAGATCGGTCGGCGGCGCTGGCTCGACATCTACGCGCGGAGGGTGTGATGGCGGCTTCTCGGGTGCGGGTTACATTTACCGGCGGAAAGCAGCTGGAGCAGGCCCTTCGGGAGATGGGTGAGGAATGGGCGACCAAGGCGGGCTACCGCGCCAATCTGAAGGCTGCCCAGCATATGCGGGATCGGTACGTTGAAGCTGCGCCTTATCAGCCCGGATCGACCGTCAAGTCGTGGAAGCGCAAGGACGGCACAGTCGTTAAGGCAGATTACGGCCACCTGAAGGAGAACATTCGTATCCGGCGCGACAAGTCCCGCAAACAGGGCAACGTCGTGCATCTGGTAACGGTGGGGAAGGCCTTCTGGGGGCGTTTCCTCGAATATGGAACCCGCAAGATGGCGGCGCGGCCGTGGATGCGCCCGGCCTTCGAAAAACATCGGGAACAGGCGGTTGATATTCAGCTTGGCGAGCTGAACAGCTTGATCGAGCGGGCAGCCAAGCGGATCCGCGGGGCAAAGGCGAAGAAGTGACATGCTGGACGCCGCGATTTACCAGCTGTTGGCCGGGAATTCGGCCGTTGCAGGGATGGTCGGCACCCGGATCTACCCGTCCCGCGCACCGGATGAGGCAACGCTGCCGTATCTGGTCTATCTCGACATGGCCGAGATCGACCGTGCGCGCGATCTCGATGGTGTCGGCGGGCTCCGCCAGGCTCGCGTGCAGGTGGACGCATGGGCATCCACGGCAACTGGGGCCAAGCGGCTTGGTGATGCCGTGGTCGAGGCGCTCGAGGATTTCACCGGGGCCATTGCCGGTGTGACCATTGCCGATGTGGAGCTGATCGGCGGTTTCGATGATTGGGATGGCGGCGAGGGGGCAGCGCCGAGCCCCGTCTATCGCCGAATGCGAGAGTTCTACGTCTGGGTCCAGAGCTGACCCAATCAAATCACAAACCTGGGCCAGCCCGCCAGCGTGCGGGCTTTTTTTCATAGGAGGCGGCTATGGCTGTGCATTCCAAGGGCACGCAGCTGAAGATCAAGATCGACGGCGCCTATGTGCCCATCCCCGGCATTGCGTCGATCTCGGTGCCGGCGGGCCAGCGCGAAAAGATTGATGTTACGACGCTCGATTCGGCGCGGAAGGAGCACATCCTCGATATTCCGGACGGCACCGATATGTCGTTTGAGCTGGATCTGAAGCCGAAGACTGGCGGCGGCGGGTACGTGGACGCTCAGCAGGAACTTGAGGACGCCTATCTGGACGGACTTGAGCGCGACTTTCAGGTCGTACTCCCGGGTGAATTCGGCATCACGTACGCCTTCAAGGCGACGGTTAGCCTGTTCCAGCCGAAGGCCGCGACTGGCACCCAGATGAAGGCTGACGTGACCATTTCGTCCACTGGTGATGTTACGGTTGAATGATGAGCAAGATCCTCTCTCGCGACGATATCCTGAAAATCGACGATCTGCCGATCAAGAAGGTCGAGGTCCCCCAGTGGGGAGGCTCGGTGTACGTGCGCGGTCTGACGGCCGAGGCGCGAGATGCTCTTGATGCGGCATATGCTGACGCCAAGAAGAGCGGAGTCCCGGTCAATATCCGCGCCCGATACGCAGCGGCCTGTATCGTCGACGATAAAGGTCGTCCGATCTTCGCCGAGGATGACATCGATCGCTTGGCGGCAAAATCGGCTGACGCTCTCGACAAGATCTACGACGCCATCGTCGAGCAGTCCAAACTGTCGCCCGCGCACGTTGAGGAGGCGGCAAAAAACTGATCGAGCGGCCCACGCGCAGGCTGTTGCTTCGGCTCTGCCTCGCGATGGGCCGCACCCCTCGCGAGCTGGGGCGGCTGCTCACCAGCGAGGAACTGACCGAGTTTATGGCGCTTGACCTGGTCGAGCCATTCGGGCAGCGGCGGATGGACGACTGTTTCCGCCTCCTCGCGGCTCTCATCTACAACAGCAATCTGGCCGGGGGCGCCAAGGTGCTTATGCCAGGCGACTTTCTGAAGGTGTGGGAACCACCGGTCGAGCGCGACTTAAAGGCCGAGGCGGAGGCGATTTACCAGTATTTTCAGAAACGGGTGAGGCGTCAGTCCTGACGCCGGCCCTTCGCCTTGCTGGCCTCAAGGCTGAGATCGACGAGGCGGCGGATGGCTTCGGCGCGACACGAAATGTCCGGCTGCTGTCTGGAATAGAAATAGAACTGCGCGGGTGTGACAAGCAAAGGCGGCCCGAAAGCCGCCTTTTTCATCGGAGACGAACATGCAGGTCGCAAGTCTGCACACGTCGATTGTGCTGGAGAGCGCCAGCTTCCTCGTCCCCCTGAGGGATGTGACTTCCGAGGTTGAGAAATCCTCCCGTAAGATGGAACAGGAGCAGAACAGGCTGGCTCGGTCTGCCGACAGGCTTCTCTCGTCACTCGACCCCGTTTATGCCGCTCAGAGCCGCTTCAGTAAGGGGATGGAGGAGGCGGATCGGCTGCTGAAGGCTGGGGCGATTTCAGTTGAGCAGCATGCCCGGGCCGTTCAGGCGCTCAAGGCCAACCTCGATAGTGCGGTGTCGGTCGCGAGCAAGACGGCGGCAGCCGAGCAGGAGCGCCTTGCCGCTTCGGCGGACCGGCTGCTGTCGTCTGTTGATCCACTGTATGCGGCGCAGAGCAGGTTCAACAAGGAATTGGCCGAGGCGCGGCAGCTATTCCAGCAAGGTGCGATATCGGCCCAGCAGTTCGCGACGGTCGAATCTGCTCTGAAACTGCGGCTGGAGCAGACTTCGGCTGCGCTCAGGGCTCATGACCTCGCATCAGCACAATCGCAGCAGCGTATGCGGCTGTTGGGCTATCAGATCTCGGACGTCGGCGCCCAGTTGGTGGGCGGCCAGAACCCATTCATGATCCTTGCCCAGCAGGGGCCGCAGGTCGCGATGGCTTTCGACGGTGCCAAGGGCGCTGCCGGGCGCTTCGCATCCTTCATGACTGGACCTTGGGGCGCGGCGATACTTGCGGCCACGTCGGCTGTCGGCATGCTCTGGATGAAGCTGGCCGAGGGGAAGACGGCGACGGAGGAGCACGCGAACGCTTCAAAGACCTTGCGCCAAGCCATCGAAGATCTGGACCGTGCGACCGGAATCTACAACCAGACACTCGGTAAAAAGATCAGGCTGGAAGAGGAGGAGGCCCGGGAGAAGTATGACGATGCTGTAAAGGAGCGCGCTAAAGCCATCAAGACACTGGCGGACGCCAGGAAGCGCCTCGCCGATGCTACGTCCGGCAGCATCGCAGACCCTTCAATGGCGGCCTCGGCGGCTGAGGCTGGCCTTGTGGTCCAGAAACTTGAAAAGAAAATAGCGGACCTGAACAAGGAGATTGGAACTGCTGAGGAAGGCTTCCGCCGTGCCGACGTGGCGCGCTCAATCCAGCGCATCAGGGAAGAACTGGATCCCACTGCTGCCGCGATTGGGCGGTTTGACCGGGCTGTTGAAGCCTTGGCGGAGAAGCGGGCTAAGGAACTGATCACGCAGGAGCAGTTTGATCGCGAGTATAAGGCTCTGGAGATCAAGAAGGAGGCCGAACTCGAAGCCATCAAAGCCACGGAGAAGGCCAGCAAGGCGCAGGATAAGGCGGCCAAAGAGTGGGAAAAAGCTTCCAATTCCCGCATCCAGTCCTTGCTCAAGGAGCGGACTGCGATGGCGCAGTATGTCAAGGACATGAAGATTCTCCAGGAGTCGTTGTCCCGTGGCACGATCAGCGCAATGGAGCGGGACATTGCGGCCAACCGAGCCCGTCAGGAGTGGCTGGATGGTCTCGCCCTCAAGCGCCTCGAGCCCAAGATAATGGATTCCAGCGCTGCCAAGCTGGCGCTGCCGAAGGTCAACATGAGGGAACTGGCCAATCTAGACAGCGTCCGTGCGACCCGGGAGGAAATCGAACGGACGGCTGAGCGATACCGTCAGCTGGACCAGGCAGCCATGCAGTTCGCAACCAACATGAGCAGCAGTTTTGAGGACGCCATCTTCGCGGGCAAGGGGCTGCGCTCGGTGCTGAGTGGCCTGCTTGACGACCTCGGCAAGATGGTGATCCGGCTGACCGTTATTGAGCCGCTGGCGCGCTCTGTGGCGGACGCCCTCAAGGGCAGCCGCCTGGGTGGCGGCGGCGGGATCTTCGGCCTGATCGGTGGCCTGTTCGGCGGGGCTCGCGCCAATGGCGGGCCGGTGACGGCGGGCCGTGCCTATCTGGTCGGGGAGCGGGGGCCTGAGCTCCTCATGCCGGCCACCTCGGGGACGATCATCCCGAATGGGGCGCTGCAGGGCATGACGGGCGGCGGGCGGGTCATCAACATCACCGTCAA
>NZ_JBPPGG010000009.1:0-20051 GCF_051304405.1 Pedomonas sp. V897 | reverse complement strand
CGCCATCGTAGAGCAGCGTGCGGATCATCTGCGTCAGAGGGACTGACGCCTTGCCGCTGCTGTCCGCCGTCACGCCCTCGGCCGCCACCAACAGCGAATGCCGGCCTCCCCGCTCGACCGAGAAGGCCTGCCCCTCCCGGATGTAATAGCCGGGCGCGAACCCACGCAGCGCGATCGTGCTGCCCAGCTGCCCGCTGCCGTCCACCACGGGGCTGCCCGGGCTCCCGGGGGAGAAGCCGGGCTGGAAGAAGCGCATCCGCCCGCCCTCCGTCTGGGCGCGCGCCAGTCGGGCCGCCCAGATGCGGCCATGCGGCTCATAACGCATCGGGCGCATGGTGAAAGTGACCTGGTAGCGGTTGCCCAGCCGGTTGATGCGCTGTAGCGCGCCGCCGAGAGGCGGCGTCAGCACCGCACCAAAGTCCACAGGGCGAATGACAGCATCCGCCGGAGCCGGGGTGCTCGGCAGTTCGATCATCTGACGATGTTCCTGTGATTACGCGGGCAGAACGCCCGAGAGTGCCAGTCCTGCGCCGACCCCGAACGCCGTCACGCTCAGCACGGCGCAGCCCACACCGGCGATCTGGGCCCAGTGCCCCTTGCGATACGGCTCTAAATGGTCGAGCGCACCACCCTTCGAGCCCTTCAGAGCGTCCAGATGATTCCACGCCTCGAACTGGGAGGAGACGTAATAGAAGTTCTGGGACGCGAAAGCGCCAAGGTACGCCAGCAGGGTCAGCACCAGGCCCGCCACGAAGCAGCCAAACGCCACCCACAGGCTGCCGACATCGAGGCTGACCGCCCCGGAGTTGCCAATGACAGTGTAGAGGGCGACAATCGCGCCGCCATTGACGAGCATCAGCCCCTTCAGCGCCTGCTCCGCAAACGATGCCTGGAACTGGAGGCGCAGTTGAGACTCCGCTGTCAGCGCCTCGTAGTTCAGGCGTGCATGAGTACGAGCCTGATCATCGTTCAGCATTACAGCGGTCATCTTTCCTGCTTATCCCCATCGACCACCCGGAACGGGGTTCCGTTTCCCCTTTCCACGGCGCGCAGATATTCGGCAATCGCAATCAAATGCGGATTTGGTTCGGCATCTCCACCCACCTTGTCGCGTGTCTGCCCTATCAATCTCGCCTGAGCCTCAAGCAAGCTAATGATACCTTCGGCATGCGCAATTTCGGCCCCTTTCAGAATCCCAAAGATTACGCTCGTGACTGAGTGAAACGCGGCGGCAAGCTCACCGTACTCCTTCCAAAGTCGATCAAATGCCTCTTGGAGGCCGATTTCCTTTTTCATAATGGCAATCTCCTTCTTCCGTGTCGGGCTATGCTGGCCTGCGCGTCTGCGCTTCCGGCTGCCGTTGCGGCATGCATAGATTCTACAATCCAGCCCTTCACAGTGCTCGCCAACACTGCGTCCTGCGCATTGACGGTGATGTTGATGACCCGCCCGCCGCCCGTCATGCCCTGCAGCGCCCCATTCGGGATGATCGTCCCC
This sequence comes from Pedomonas sp. V897, assembly GCF_051304405.1. Lineage (NCBI taxonomy): Bacteria > Pseudomonadati > Pseudomonadota > Alphaproteobacteria > Sphingomonadales > Pedomonadaceae > Pedomonas > Pedomonas sp. V897. The sequence continues at coordinate 18,554 of NZ_JBPPGG010000009.1, read as the reverse complement.
GAGGTGGCCGGCATGAGGAGCTCAGGCCCCCGCTCCCCGACCAGATAGGCACGGCCCGCCGTCACCGGCCCGCCATTGGCGCGAGCCCCGCCGAACAGGCCACCGATCAGGCCGAAGATCCCGCCGCCGCCACCCAGGCGGCTGCCCTTGAGGGCGTCCGCCACAGAGCGCGCCAGCGGCTCAATAACGGTCAGCCGGATCACCATCTTGCCGAGGTCGTCAAGCAGGCCACTCAGCACCGAGCGCAGCCCCTTGCCCGCGAAGATGGCGTCCTCAAAACTGCTGCTCATGTTGGTTGCGAACTGCATGGCTGCCTGGTCCAGCTGACGGTATCGCTCAGCCGTCCGTTCGATTTCCTCCCGGGTCGCACGGACGCTGTCTAGATTGGCCAGTTCCCTCATGTTGACCTTCGGCAGCGCCAGCTTGGCAGCGCTGGAATCCATTATCTTGGGCTCGAGGCGCTTGAGGGCGAGACCATCCAGCCACTCCTGACGGGCTCGGTTGGCCGCAATGTCCCGCTCCATTGCGCTGATCGTGCCACGGGACAACGACTCCTGGAGAATCTTCATGTCCTTGACATACTGCGCCATCGCAGTCCGCTCCTTGAGCAAGGACTGGATGCGGGAATTGGAAGCTTTTTCCCACTCTTTGGCCGCCTTATCCTGCGCCTTGCTGGCCTTCTCCGTGGCTTTGATGGCTTCGAGTTCGGCCTCCTTCTTGATCTCCAGAGCCTTATACTCGCGATCAAACTGCTCCTGCGTGATCAGTTCCTTAGCCCGCTTCTCCGCCAAGGCTTCAACAGCCCGGTCAAACCGCCCAATCGCGGCAGCAGTGGGATCCAGTTCTTCCCTGATGCGCTGGATTGAGCGCGCCACGTCGGCACGGCGGAAGCCTTCCTCAGCAGTTCCAATCTCCTTGTTCAGGTCCGCTATTTTCTTTTCAAGTTTCTGGACCACAAGGCCAGCCTCAGCCGCCGAGGCCGCCATTGAAGGGTCTGCGATGCTGCCGGACGTAGCATCGGCGAGGCGCTTCCTGGCGTCCGCCAGTGTCTTGATGGCTTTAGCGCGCTCCTTTACAGCATCGTCATACTTCTCCCGGGCCTCCTCCTCTTCCAGCCTGATCTTTTTACCGAGTGTCTGGTTGTAGATTCCGGTCGCACGGTCCAGATCTTCGATGGCTTGGCGCAAGGTCTTTGAAGCGTTCGCGTGCTCCTCCGTCGCCGTCTTCCCCTCGGCCAGCTTCATCCAGAGCATGCCGACAGCCGACGTGGCCGCAAGTATCGCCGCGCCCCAAGGTCCAGTCATGAAGGATGCGAAGCGCCCGGCAGCGCCCTTGGCACCGTCGAAAGCCATCGCGACCTGCGGCCCCTGCTGGGCAAGGATCATGAATGGGTTCTGGCCGCCCACCAACTGGGCGCCGACGTCCGAGATCTGATAGCCCAACAGCCGCATACGCTGCTGCGATTGTGCTGATGCGAGGTCATGAGCCCTGAGCGCAGCCGAAGTCTGCTCCAGCCGCAGTTTCAGAGCAGATTCGACCGTCGCGAACTGCTGGGCCGATATCGCACCTTGCTGGAATAGCTGCCGCGCCTCGGCCAATTCCTTGTTGAACCTGCTCTGCGCCGCATACAGTGGATCAACAGACGACAGCAGCCGGTCCGCCGAAGCGGCAAGGCGCTCCTGCTCGGCTGCCGCCGTCTTGCTCGCGACCGACACCGCACTATCGAGGTTGGCCTTGAGCGCCTGAACGGCCCGGGCATGCTGCTCAACTGAAATCGCCCCAGCCTTCAGCAGCCGATCCGCCTCCTCCATCCCCTTACTGAAGCGGCTCTGAGCGGCATAAACGGGGTCGAGTGACGAGAGAAGCCTGTCGGCAGACCGAGCCAGCCTGTTCTGCTCCTGTTCCATCTTACGGGAGGATTTCTCAACCTCGGAAGTCACATCCCTCAGGGGGACGAGGAAGCTGGCGCTCTCCAGCACAATCGACGTGTGCAGACTTGCGACCTGCATGTTCGTCTCCGATGAAAAAGGCGGCTTTCGGGCCGCCTTTGCTTGTCACACCCGCGCAGTTCTATTTCTATTCCAGACAGCAGCCGGACATTTCGTGTCGCGCCGAAGCCATCCGCCGCCTCGTCGATCTCAGCCTTGAGGCCAGCAAGGCGAAGGGCCGGCGTCAGGACTGACGCCTCACCCGTTTCTGAAAATACTGGTAAATCGCCTCCGCCTCGGCCTTTAAGTCGCGCTCGACCGGTGGTTCCCACACCTTCAGAAAGTCGCCTGGCATAAGCACCTTGGCGCCCCCGGCCAGATTGCTGTTGTAGATGAGAGCCGCGAGGAGGCGGAAACAGTCGTCCATCCGCCGCTGCCCGAATGGCTCGACCAGGTCAAGCGCCATAAACTCGGTCAGTTCCTCGCTGGTGAGCAGCCGCCCCAGCTCGCGAGGGGTGCGGCCCATCGCGAGGCAGAGCCGAAGCAACAGCCTGCGCGTGGGCCGCTCGATCAGTTTTTTGCCGCCTCCTCAACGTGCGCGGGCGACAGTTTGGACTGCTCGACGATGGCGTCGTAGATCTTGTCGAGAGCGTCAGCCGATTTTGCCGCCAAGCGATCGATGTCATCCTCGGCGAAGATCGGACGACCTTTATCGTCGACGATACAGGCCGCTGCGTATCGGGCGCGGATATTGACCGGGACTCCGCTCTTCTTGGCGTCAGCATATGCCGCATCAAGAGCATCTCGCGCCTCGGCCGTCAGACCGCGCACGTACACCGAGCCTCCCCACTGGGGGACCTCGACCTTCTTGATCGGCAGATCGTCGATTTTCAGGATATCGTCGCGAGAGAGGATCTTGCTCATCATTCAACCGTAACATCACCAGTGGACGAAATGGTCACGTCAGCCTTCATCTGGGTGCCAGTCGCGGCCTTCGGCTGGAACAGGCTAACCGTCGCCTTGAAGGCGTACGTGATGCCGAATTCACCCGGGAGTACGACCTGAAAGTCGCGCTCAAGTCCGTCCAGATAGGCGTCCTCAAGTTCCTGCTGAGCGTCCACGTACCCGCCGCCGCCAGTCTTCGGCTTCAGATCCAGCTCAAACGACATATCGGTGCCGTCCGGAATATCGAGGATGTGCTCCTTCCGCGCCGAATCGAGCGTCGTAACATCAATCTTTTCGCGCTGGCCCGCCGGCACCGAGATCGACGCAATGCCGGGGATGGGCACATAGGCGCCGTCGATCTTGATCTTCAGCTGCGTGCCCTTGGAATGCACAGCCATAGCCGCCTCCTATGAAAAAAAGCCCGCACGCTGGCGGGCTGGCCCAGGTTTGTGATTTGATTGGGTCAGCTCTGGACCCAGACGTAGAACTCTCGCATTCGGCGATAGACGGGGCTCGGCGCTGCCCCCTCGCCGCCATCCCAATCATCGAAACCGCCGATCAGCTCCACATCGGCAATGGTCACACCGGCAATGGCCCCGGTGAAATCCTCGAGCGCCTCGACCACGGCATCACCAAGCCGCTTGGCCCCAGTTGCCGTGGATGCCCATGCGTCCACCTGCACGCGAGCCTGGCGGAGCCCGCCGACACCATCGAGATCGCGCGCACGGTCGATCTCGGCCATGTCGAGATAGACCAGATACGGCAGCGTTGCCTCATCCGGTGCGCGGGACGGGTAGATCCGGGTGCCGACCATCCCTGCAACGGCCGAATTCCCGGCCAACAGCTGGTAAATCGCGGCGTCCAGCATGTCACTTCTTCGCCTTTGCCCCGCGGATCCGCTTGGCTGCCCGCTCGATCAAGCTGTTCAGCTCGCCAAGCTGAATATCAACCGCCTGTTCCCGATGTTTTTCGAAGGCCGGGCGCATCCACGGCCGCGCCGCCATCTTGCGGGTTCCATATTCGAGGAAACGCCCCCAGAAGGCCTTCCCCACCGTTACCAGATGCACGACGTTGCCCTGTTTGCGGGACTTGTCGCGCCGGATACGAATGTTCTCCTTCAGGTGGCCGTAATCTGCCTTAACGACTGTGCCGTCCTTGCGCTTCCACGACTTGACGGTCGATCCGGGCTGATAAGGCGCAGCTTCAACGTACCGATCCCGCATATGCTGGGCAGCCTTCAGATTGGCGCGGTAGCCCGCCTTGGTCGCCCATTCCTCACCCATCTCCCGAAGGGCCTGCTCCAGCTGCTTTCCGCCGGTAAATGTAACCCGCACCCGAGAAGCCGCCATCACACCCTCCGCGCGTAGATGTCGAGCCAGCGCCGCCGACCGATCTCCTCGACGCGCACGATCTCGTACGGCACACCCTCGCACTCGACTCGCCCTGTCGTGGACACGTCCGGCCGGTAGCGGATCCGGAACCGCAACTCCTCGGCGCCCCGGGTCGCCGCCGCGAACTCCACCTCCCGGCCGGAGAGCTGCCGACGCGAGGCCCACACAGTCGCCACAGGCACCCACTGGACCGTCACATCGCCATTGACCGGATTCTGCGCCTGGTTCTGCCGGAGCAGCCTCAGGCGACGATCCAGCGCCCCGATCAGATCAGCCATAGCCTGTGCGGCTCCACCAGATGACGGAAAGTCAGCGGCAGCTCTGCCGAACCACTCGCCGCGCCCACCGGCGTGCGGGTCTCGTAGAAATGCGCCGCCAGGAACAGGATCGCCTGACGCAGCGTCACCGGCACTGCCTCGGCGTCCTCGTAGCCTGCCTCGGCCGTCACCGTGACCACCGCCCCGGGTGCCAGCTGCGGCCAGCACCCGCTCCGGCGCGCAATGAGAGCCAGCCGCCCGCGCTCGCGCAGCCGGTACTCGCTCGGCTCTATCGTCTGCGTGCTACCGTCCGCCGCCTCATAGCTGATCGACTGGATTGCCCGGATTGGCGCGCACGGGAGCGGCCGCGCCATATCCTCGAAACTGTCGAACTCAAACGCGACCGTTTGCGGCATCAGCAGCTGGCTCGTCATGGTCTGCACATGCTCGACCGCCGCATCGAGGTATCCCGCCAGCAGAGCGTCCTCCTCGTTGCCGTCCAGCCGCAGCTGCGCCCGCACCTCCTCCAGCGTGACCGGCGTTGCCGCGGGCGGCGTGATGATCCTCATGTCAGCACCTCCACCTGGCCGATGCGGATCAGCTGGGAGCGCTCGTCCGTCCGGCCCTGCGCCGTCGTGACCCGGTTGATGACCCGATACCGCCGCCCCCTCAGACCACCGGTCAGCATGCACGCCGTCACCGCGCCGCTGACGGCTTCGGACCCCGGCACCACCTGCAGATCGCCCGCCTGCGGCTCCCCGATCGGCTCCACCCGCCAGGTGCTGACGGTGATGGTGTCGTCCTCCGCCAGCTCCCAGGCGATCGGATAGTCGAGGTCAGCGCCGGCCGGTTTCATGCGGTACATCTTACACCCTCACATCCCTACTGCTCGTGCGGCCCGTGCCGCCGGCGCCCGGCCGCCCCGGAACGCCGGGGCCCGCCCCATCCGGCTGAACGCCGGGATGTAGGGCCGGCCGATGGCAGCTGACGGAGCGGCCACCATGATCGCAGGCAGCGACGCCGCCACCGCTGCGCTGCCGACTGCGGCCGCCTCTGGCGCGGCAAGGGTGATGACCGGCAGTGCGGCCAGGGCCACTGTGCCGGTCCCCGCATGCGCCTCTGGCGGCGAGATGGTGACGGTCGGCAATGCAGCCAGGAGCACCGCGCCGGTCGCTATCTGAGCCGCGGGCGCCGAGATAGCGACAGACGGGAGCGCCGCGGCCACAACCACGGACTGGCCGCCCCCGGCATGAGCACCCGGAGGCTGTACCGTAATCGACGGCAGGCCAGGTGTGGCCACAGCCCCACCGGCCACCGCGGCCGCTGGCGCAATCAGCGCCGCATCAGGCAGAACCGCCTCTACATCTGCACCGCCCGCCGCCACTGCCGCCGGCGGGCTGATCCCCACGGCTGGCAATGCCCCCGGCACCGCCGCCCCAGTGGCCGCGGACGCCGCCAGAGGCGCCGCAGTGATGAACGGGAGCGCAACATCGACCTCGACCGGCTCATCCCCGCCAATCGGCGGGTGATCGCCCAGATCGAGCGTCGCCCCGGCGCCGAGCGCGACCAGCGTGCCGTCCCAGACCTCACCAGCCAGCCCGTTGCGGAAAGAGCGCCGGTAGACCTGATACTCGGGGGCAATGGTCGCCGGGTCGGCCCCGCCCTCCAGTGCCTGCCGCTCTACGTCAGACAGGCGGTACCCGACCCAGACGGTGCATTCGGCGACCGCGCCAGAGAAAAAGTTCGCGCTGGTGTCGTTGGCCAGTAGCAGCCCCCGGCTCCCTGTCGCAGCTGGCGCAATGCCCGAGGTGGTTGACCCGACAGTACCGGCAGCGCCGCCCACGTGCAGCGAGTGGATCTGCTGAGCGTTGCCGCTGCCCGTGTTATCCGGCGCCCCGGAGCCCCGGATCACGGCGCAGACCGGCACCCACCCCCCGCCACTGAGCGCGCCGGCGACGTGCGCCATGCCCCGGCCCGCCTGGCTGGCGTTGTTCCCCCATTGCGTGTCGACTCCGGGACCTGCGACACAGCAGATCGACAGGTTGGTCGACCCAGACACATATGACGACCCGTTGAAGATCAGGAATCCTCGCGAGCGGGCCTGATACAGGCCGAAAATCCGGGATGCAATCGCGGGTGTCCCTATGGATTTAATCCAGAGAAAAACACTGAGATCGGCGCTGCCGATCCAGCTGGAGTCCAGGGCCTGGTAGAAGCCGCCGTCGCCCGAGCCACGCAGGGACATGGTGAACGCTGATTAGCTGGTGATCCGCAGGGGATCGGTGAAGGTCACCGTGAACGGGCCGCCCGAGGCCGTTTTATCCTCGCCGAAATCCACGTATGCGACCAGGAGATCATCCGCGGCCGCGCCCAGCACCTGATACAGGATCGCGCCGCGGGCGGTGATCGTGGCGTCCTCCCACGTCACATTGGCCGGCGTAATATCCACGCGGCCGTTCACGCCGTCCTTGCTAACCGTGAGGGTCACTGCCTTGCCGCCTGCAGTGTACCCCGCGCCGGACACCTCGCCGGACACCTCGGAGCGGTGCACATGCCCACGGTTCGGCGAGTAGCTGGCGCCGACCAGAAGCAGCTTGAACTGGTCCTCGGCGAAATCCACTTGTCCGCGCGCCAGCGCCTCCAGCGCTGCGGTGTAGATCAGCGATGCCATCAGTTGCCACCCTTCCCACCATCATTCTTGGCACCTTCATTCTTGGCGCCAGCCCTGCTGGGGACCTTCTCGGCATCGCCCTGCTTCACCAGAGCTTCCTCGATCTCAGGGCTGAACCCGGCAATCTCATCTTTGTTGTAAAGCGTGCCAACATTGGTCGGTTTCAGGAACTTCACGGCCATGCTCTTTCTCCTGTCTCGAAAAGCGAAGGGCGGCACACGCCGCCCCGCTAAGTCGCCTGAATTGATGGTATTACGCGCCCCAAGTGACCTTCTGCAGCACCGCGAACGCGGTGTCGTACCGGAGCTGCGTGTCGTGTTCCTCAATAATGCGGATCACAGTCTCATCATTGGAGAAGGCAGCACGGATGGTGCCGTTGTCGTCATACGCTGCGACATCGGATGCAGCGATCGTGACCGACATCGTGTCACCAATCAGGAACTGAGCGAAATCGCCGAAATAAATCTCGGACTCGTTGCCGCCTGATCCCAGATTATCCGGCACGGAGGTGGTTACCCCAATCTGGTAGCCATAGAGAGTACCATTGGCCACGCTCGGGAAGGCGATATTCCCGTTCCCATCCCGCAGGGTCTCAAGGAAGATCTTCGTGCGCGGCGACATGATCCAGCCGCAGCGGGCCATCGGCACATTTGCGTTCAACACCGCCAAGCGAAGCTTGCCGAGGTCTTCGGTGACGTTCGCCAGGTTGACCGTCGAGTTGGCATTGATCTTGTGCGATGAGGCGACAAGATTCAGCAGGCCAGCAGGCGCCGTCGAAGAGCCAGTCCCGCGCAGGAACTGCTGATCTTCCTTGAGCGCCACGGCCTCCACAAGATCGTCGCGCACCATGGCCTCAACGCCGATAGACGCCCGGCGAATGAGCTGGTTGGTAATAGGCACCAAGGCCGCCAACTTCTTGGCCGACATGGTGATCTGGCCCACGGTTACGTCGGTGGTCGGGAAAGCCACGCGCTCACCAATGTAGCTGGCCGAGGTGCCTGCCGTTTTCTTGCGCGTCGTCAAGTTGCCATCCGGCATGGGGACAGATCGTGCGCCAAGATGGCGAATGACCACCCGCGGCCGCAGGATATCGATGAAATCACGGCTGTAGGCAGTGTCGACCAAGAAGCCGCCCTTGGTGTTCGTCGACTGCTCCATGTTGGCCACAATCTGCCCCTGGGCCGTGCCCCACGTCTGCTCAGCAAAGTTGGCAGCCGCGCGCTGGTCCATGCCGGTTGCCGCCAGCGCCGTCACGATGCGGGCGAACTGGATGCCTGGCTCAAGCTTCTCGGCCACTTGAGCCGGAACAGTATGGGTCGCGCCTCCACCCTGCGGAACGTTGACCGGCCGGGCAGCGATGGCCTTGCGGTCGAGAAGGTCTTGCTCGCGCGCAATGGCTGCCTGGATCTTCTCACTATCGGCCTTCAGTTCCTCGAACCGCGCAGCCTCGTCCTCGGTCAGGTCGCGATCATTGTCAGCCTGCGCCGTAGCGAGAATGCTCTCCATCTCATCGACGGTGGCCGCCAGGCGCTGTTTCAGCGCGGTAATCCGCATAGCTCTCTCTCCATTAGTTAGAGTGGACGCGAAGGCGCGCCACCTCGAGTTGACGCGCCGCGGCTGTGCGCCTCGACGCAGCCGGCAAAGCAGACGTTGAAAGCCTCCGAATTGCGCCTTCCAGCCCATCGGCCTCAACACGATCGACCATTCCGGCCGCCTTCGCCTGCTTGCCCGTTTTTGTGCCGCCCGCGCCAAAGTCGCGCTTGACCGTCGCCTCGGTCACGCCGCGGCCGCGGGCCACATCTGCGATGAAGATTTCCTCAATCGCGTCGATCATCTCTCTGAGAGATGCCCGCCCCTCCTCTGTCGCCGGGTCCGGCCGCTTGTTCGGGGCGTTCGACGACACGATGTCGAGATGCCGTCGGCCATTGACGTCAGGCGCTTCCTGAATCGATGTGGACTGCACCACTCCGATCGATCCCACCCGTGCTGTCGGGTCTATGCTGATCTCTCGTGCGGCGGATGCGATCCAGTACGCCGCGCTCGCTCCGGTGCCCTCAACATGGGCATAAACGGGCTTCTCCGACTGGGCCACCATGCGGGCAAACTGCTGCACACCGTCAACAACGCCGCCTGGACTGTCCACCACGAGCAGAATGCGCCTTACATCGCGGCTCGCCTGGAGCGCCCGAAGATCAGCTGCCGCGATATCAAGGGTAGTTGCGCCAGATAGGGTCAGCAGATTCGAACGGGGGAAGATAGGACCGAAAATGGGGATGCAGCCCACGCCGCTCCTGATCGTCGACGTTCTGGTGCCAGCCGCCCTCTCCCCCATAACCGCCAGAGATGCAGCGATCCTCTCTTGGTGACCATCAGCGGCTACCTTCAGCACAGATGGGTGATCCAGTGCGCGCATGGCGATCGCTTCGATAGCCTCAAGATACTCCGGCAAAATCGCCCACGGCGTGCTTCGGATCGCCGCCAATACCCGCGCCGTCATGATTCCTCCCGTTCCGTTTTGCCGGGCTCTTGCCCCTCCAGCATGCTGCCAGAGCCAATGCGGTATTCATCGCCACCAGGGCGCTTATTGCGGTTTTCCATTTCCCGAACCTCGTTCGGGCTGAAAATCCCCTTGTCGATTGCAATGCTGTAAGCCTCGAAGCGGCTCTTGATGTCGCCCTTGAGCAAAGCGTCTGGCAGGAACTCAAAGTAATGACCAGGCTCGGCAAAGTAGAACGTCGCCGCGTTCGCCACACGCTCATAGTGCGGCATCATGTGATAGGTGATAAACTCAAGGCTTTGCTGCTCGATATTAGAAAACGTCGCGCGCCCGAGCTCAAACAGCAGATGGGGAGGAACGCCGAATGCTCTCGCCACCTCGATGACATAGAAAGTCCGGGTCTCGATATGCTGGGATGCCTTATGATCGTGGCTCAGCATTTTTACATCGAGGTCCTGGTCCAGGACTGCCACATCGCCCCCCTTCCGCGCACCCCGGAAGCGATTAATCCAGTCCTGGCGGATTAACGCCTTCTGCTCGGGATCGACCCGCCCCTTCGCCATGATCACTGTCGACGGCTGAGCGTTGTTCTCCCAGAAAGATCGAGCGTATTCCGCCGTCGCCACAGCGCCGGAGAGAGCTGTATTCATGAGACGGATACGATCGAAGCCCGTGAGCCCATCCCGGCTGAAACCGGGCACATGCCATATATCTGCACGCGTCAACCGCTCTCGCGAGCCATTGGGCAACATCACATCGTAGAACAGCTCAAGCCCATCTGCCTTATCCCATGCCTGGCTAATCACGGCCCCAGCAGGGTCGAGGCGCGACAGCGCCCGCGGGCGGTAACCCTCGTCTCTGTGAACAAAGGCATAGAAGCCCCCGGCGAAGATCATATCCCCGAGCAGAAGCTCTTTGAACTGGAACGGATTCTGGACGCCGTTCGGGCGCGAGTGGAACAGCTTGTAGAGTGGGTTATTCGCCGCTCGTTCACGCCCCCCATCTGGCAGGCGTCGATAGTAGATCAGAGGCGTCATTGCAAAGACGCCAGTCAGGATCTCTGCAGCACGAAGGACCGACGGCAAAGACATAGCTGTCCGCTGGGATACCTGCTGACCAGCGAGAGCCCCTCCACCCAGATTGAATACCGTCCAACCCAACTGGTCATTCAAGCCATCCGGCCCGGCCACCATCTGTCCGGACGGCGCATCTTTCCCTCGCAGAGCCTGCATCGCTGCACGAAGTCGCGAACCAAGACCCATATCAGAGCCCCGTGTACTCAAACGGCACTTCGTTCGGCGCGACCGCCAGCATCGGGTAGATCGAGTTTATCATGGCGTCCACCCCGTCAATCTTGGCCTTGCTGTCTGTATCGGGCTTTTTCGGCAGGATCGTCCCGTCCACCCGACGCTGCACGACAGCATTGCCGATCATCCACGTCATCACCGGATTGCCGTCATGCACCAGCATCGACGGCCCCACCTTGTGCCGGGCTTCCAGTTCCTTGGCGGCATCCGTGACGTTGCGCGCGTTCTTCGGCAGCACGACCGCGAACGGCTCATCACCGTTGCTGAAATCGTCGTTCAGCCTAGAGGCCATGGCCTGTGCAGCTGCAAACTGGTCGAACACGCAGCTGCGCACATTGAGCGCCGCCTTCAGGCGCCGGATCACCCGCTCGATGCGGTTGTGGTCGACCCAGTCACCCGGCGTGACATGGAGATGCCCGCCTTCCCGCCACTGCTGATACAGCGTGACGTTCTCACGCTCGGTCTGAGAAGCCCGCTGCAGCGCGGCCTCGGGCAACCAGAACCACGTTTTCGATATGATCCGATCACCGTCCTTTGCCGACAGAACCAGCGCCGTGATGTCGTCCTTATCTGCAAGGTCCGCGCCGATGTGGCACTCAAGGCCGCGGAAGGCCGAGAGCGGGACACGCTGACCGCACGCCTTCCACGACGACACATTCAGCCATGCCGACGATGCGCCCATCCAGATGTTAAGGTTCTTGGTCTTGAACTCAGCTTCGCCACCCGGAGATTCCTTCGCCTCGATTGCACAGGCTCGCATATATTCCGGCGATGGCGTGATGGGATAAAGCGGGTTGGCCTTTATCCAGTTGCACTCATCGTAAGGATCATCATCCTCATCGAGCGTGAAAATGATCCCGAAGTAATGCTCGGCTGTGACGGACTGCTCCAGCACCTTCGTCACGAACGAGCGCTGCTCATAACAGACGCCGTACATGTTGTAGCCTGCCGTGGTGATCATCCACAAGAGCGGCTGCTTGCGCGCACCAAACGCCGAACGGATCACGTCAAACAAGCCGCGATCTTTGTGCGCGTGCAGCTCGTCCAACACTGCCAGATGCGGGTTGTGCCCATCCTGAGTTGAGGACTTGGCATTGATCGTCTGTATCGACCCGCCATTGTCTGCGCAGGTAATAGCCCGCGCCCAAGCCTGGAGCCCAAAGGCCTCTTGCAAAGCCGGCGTTCGCAACACCATCTGACGGGCTGGGTTGAACACCTTCCACGCTTGGTGTCCAGTTGTGGCACCAATGAGGGTGAGCGGCCCCGGCTCCCCTTCGCAGCAGGTGCAGTACAGCGTCACCCCGGCCGTCAGAGTAGACTTGGCCCCCTTTCGCGCCATCTCGATATAGGCCATCGTGAAGCGCCGCAGGCCATCCGCCTTTCGGCGCCAACCGAACACGACGACCAAGATGAAGATCTGCGCCGGTTCGAGCGTGATCGTTGGCGTTTCCCACTGGCCCTCCACGTGTGGCAACTTCTCAATGAAGTCGCATACGTCGTACCCGTGCCAGGGGTCGAAGTAGTAGGGCCAGCTGTCCCCCTTGCGCTTCAGGTCGCCCAGATGCCGTTTGGCAGCCAGCCGGACCCACTTGCAGAACCTCTTGCCTGCCTCGTCGGCTACCGCCTTGCGGGCGTAGTCGTTGGCGATCGCAACGTAGTCCTTAACGCCGTCCATTTCGGGCGAACGGGTTGGCTTTCGCGCTGCCATCCGGCTTCACTCCAACACGGCTCTTGCGACCACCGATCCCCAGCAGTTCCCGCATCTGGCGCACGTTGGTCAGGTACGCCGCAGGCGGTGCAATCCCCTCCTTCCACGCCTTGCGGATCACCGCCGTCAGCTCGCAGTAGTCGGCGAACAACGAGCTATCCAGTTCGGTATTGCCGGCCGCAATCACACGGCCGATTTCCTCCTGCCAGACCACTTCCGCCTCAGGGGTCAGGCCCCCTTCCGGGATCTGCGGCGGGGATCCCGCCACCACCAACTCTACCCGGTCGGCATCCCTTACCGGCTGGAACGTGCCGCGCGCAGCCTTCACCGCGGGCGGCTCAGGCTTGCGGCCACGCTTCATTTTAATTCATCCTCAAATTTTAATTCGCACGCGCAGAAATTTGGGTGGGGGGCGGTCCCCGGGGGAAGCCCGCACCAGAGATCGGACCACCCCCCCCAGGGGGCCTACCACCGCAGGCCAGGGCGGGCGAAACCCTGGTCTCGCGCCGTGCGGCGGCTGTGGCATGGGCGGCAGAGCACCCGCAGGTTGCTCGGCTCCAGCCGCAGGTCGGGCCGCTCAGCCACGCTGATGATGTGGTCTACCTCAAGCACGGGCATCGTCGGCGTCGCGTCGCGCATCCACAGCGCGCCGATCCGCTTGCACTGGTCGCAACGCAATCCGCGCTCAACAATCACCGCGTCACGCAGCCGACGCCATGCTGCGTCGTACCCACGCTGCGCAGCGGTCAGCCTGCGATCGTCCAGCCGCCGCTTGCGCTCACGCGGCGACAGGCCAGGACGCGCGCCGATGCGTGGGGGTGCCTTGGCCATCCGAGCCTCCTGTATTGCTCGGCGCTCGCGCGCTTGCCGGATTGCCCAACGCACGGCCTCCGTACAGGCCATGCTCTGCCCGCGCCCGGTTTACCCAATAGAGGGAGCGCGCGCCTCGCGGCCGCCGCCGGTGTCGGCCGTCGGGATAGCGCGGGCGAGATACGAGGATGCGACAACGCCCCGGCGGTGAGGCCGAGGCGGACAAATAGTCAGAGGTGGAGGAGAGACCGCGCCCAAACGCATTGCGCCCCGGCGGTAAGGCCGAGGCGCAGCAATTGGATTGTGGTAATCTGTACCCGTTTAGACGTACGTCTGCAAGGCCTTAACGCTCACCTCGAACAACCCAGTGCGGACCATAATACATCGTGAGCAGGCGGTCGTCGTCTCCGACTTCAGCCCACCCAAGCTCAGGCGCCTTCACGCACACCGCGTCAAAGTCGCTGCCGTCGTCGGATATCGCCGTCACTTCCCAAAGGTCAGTTCCGTCCCGCGAAATCAGAACGCCCACCTTGAGCCAATCTGGCGTTGGCATCGGCCTTCCCCTTTCTCATCCGGTTCCGGGATGCGCTGCCCGCGCCCGGTTTACCCAATAGAGGGAGCGCGCGCCTCGCGGCCGCCGCCGGTGTCGGCCGTCGGGATAGCGCGGGCGAGATACGAGGATGCGACAACGCCCCGGCGGTGAGGCCGAGGCGCACGAAATGGATTGTGCCTATGTATAGCGGTTTACGGTGTACCGCGCAAGCTCTTACCGCTCGGCCTCCACCCGGTCAGCAGGGCCTCTATCGCGACCGACGCCGGCCCAGATATCTGGACCTCGCCAGACTCCCAGCGCCGCACCAGCCGCTTGCCATCGCCACCCAGGCGCAGCACATCGGCCAGCTGCGATTGCGTGAGACCCAGTCTCTGCCGGGCCTCTCTGACCTGCTCAGGAGTCATGTACATCATACACCTCACTCTACGCGCGGCCCGGCTGGTAACTCACTGCCTGACCAGCCGCATCCTCAATCCGGACCTCCGCAATCAGATCCTCCGCGACAGGGTCCGGCTCGCCACCAGATAGGCGGTGAGCGGAATACCACGCGACGATCAGTGATGTGACAAGGTCCCCTGTGGCGTCCGCAGGATCTAGGCCGCTTGCCTCCATAATGCTCTCTATGACCGAGAGATCGTATCTGACCATGCCGTCCGCGCACCGCGACAAACGGAGGTCTGAAAATTTCATTCCGACCGGTATGCCAATCCGCACCATATCGGTTCACTCCCCAAAAGAGGGCGGCCATCAGGTCGCCCTTGCGTGCCTCTCAGCAATTATCCTCGAAATCCTCGAGGCGGGTGTCGTCGTCAAACCAGAGGTCGCTGCGCTGCGGGAGACCCAGCCGCTCCGCCTCTTCGTCGCTGATCACTTCCATCCCGTAAACATTGATTTCACGGTCCTTGTTCAGGCCGCCCAGAGCAGCCTTCGCAACCGCCGGGTCCTGCGTCCAGCCATAGAGGGTCGGGCTGTTGTAGGCTCCAAATGCGTACCACATTGCTCTTCCTCCTCCACTGTATGGAGCTGGCCATCAAGCCAGCGTCCACTTGCCCTCGATGGTGTCGCCGTACCCCTCGCGTGTCGCGCCAGCGGATTCGAGGGTTTCGATCAGCTGGCTGAACGACGACCAAAAGCCGCTGCTGCAACAGCCCTTGCTGCCCTCGATCGTCAGGACGTTGCCCTTGACCCAGATTTTGAGGTTTCGGTCGCCGGCGCAGCTGCGGTCGAAACCCACAAGGTTGACATAGTGGCGATCCTTCCACGCATTCACGCCGCTGACGGCCGGGCAGTTCATCACGATTTCCAGAAGCTTCGACATATCCATTCTCCCGTGGTCC
Organism: Pedomonas sp. V897; assembly: GCF_051304405.1. Lineage (NCBI taxonomy): Bacteria > Pseudomonadati > Pseudomonadota > Alphaproteobacteria > Sphingomonadales > Pedomonadaceae > Pedomonas > Pedomonas sp. V897. The sequence goes on along the minus strand of NZ_JBPPGG010000009.1, from coordinate 3,150 downwards.
GGTGGGGCACTGCCCCGTTGCTGATGAACCTTATATAGAGGGCAAATTGCCCTCTTGTCAATAGAAAAAAGCACTACTCCAAAAATATCTTTAGAGCCGCCGATCGGTTGCGATGATGTCCGCCACGAACCGCACCACGGTCATCGCCGCAGCCTCTGCTCGCGCATTGGTGTACCCGAGGTCGGCCCCCGCCTCGCCCGTCCTGCGCCCGAACACCACAACGTCGGTGAACACGCTGAGGTACCGCGCCGGGATTTTCCGCGCCCACTCCCGCAGCTCGCTGATGGCCTCGCACTGCGCCAGCGTGTTGCCCGGGCCGAAAACCCCGCTCCTGCCACCAGTGCGGCCCTCGTAAGAAGCCGTCACCCGCTGCAGCAGGCCAGCAGCCTGGTACAGCTCGGCATAATACTCGCACGCCCTGTGCTGCTGCTCGGTGATGATGCCGCGCGCCAGCCACTCATCGATGGGCGTCCCGGCAAAATCCCGATGCACCTTCGCCCGCCGATCCTGGTGGCTCTCCAGCTCGACGTCGACCAGCCGAAACGCCCCCTTCGCAGCCCGCTCCGGCGTCGGGCCGAGGATTTCCGGTGCGCGCGCCCGCTTCTTTGCCGCTTTGGCCATAGTCTACCCCGCAAAATTTTCGGACATTTTTGTCCGCTTTTCCTTGACAATCGGACTTTTTTGTCCGATATTGCCCACATGAACGGCGACGAACTCCTTCGCAGGCTCCGGCAAGCCGCCAACCGAAAGGGCCAGACCTTCCAGGCGAAGCCCGGCAAGGGCGACCATGTGAAGGTCTACATCGGCTCCCGGATGGCCCCGATCCCCGGCCGCAAGGAGGAGATCAAAACCGGGACCCTGCTCAGCATCCTGCGGATGCTCGGGCTCACGAAACAGGATCTGGAGTAGGAGTAAGAGACGATGAGACTGGCCTACGGCGTCCGTATCCGCCCCGCATCCGAATGGGCAGAAGGCGAAACCGGGTTTGTTGCCACCATCCGCGACTTCGATGGCGCCGCCACCCAGGGCGAGACCATCGAGGAAGTGACGGCGCGTGCCGCCGATCTGCTCTACACGCTGATTGAAGATATCATTGAGCGGGGCATGGATTTGCCTGCACCCACGGCGCTTGAGGAGGGAGAAATCCTCGTTGACGCCCCCTTTGATATCGCCGCCATCGCGTCCGTTTATCTGTCCATGCGAGCGCAGCGCATCAGCAAGGTTGAGCTGGCACGGCGCATGGGCAAGGACGAGAAAGAGGTGCGGCGCCTGCTCGACCCCAGTCACGGCACGAGAATCAGCACCGTTCGCGCGGCCCTTGAGGCTCTTGGCCAAAGGGTCAGCCTTGACCTCGCGCCAGCGTAAACCGTATTCGATCATCATTTGGGAAGCCTCCGCTCAAGCACCGGTTGCGGCTGCCTCGGTCCGAATACCTTCTGCGCCAGCAGCTCAAGCTGCTTCTGATCCGCCCAGCTCTGCAGCCATGCCGGGTTGATGCAGACCACTCCATGCTCGTGCCACGCCCTGGCGCACGCCCGCCGAGCGTCGCCCTCCTGAGGCTCCCGCGCCAGATGCGCAAACCGCCGCAACGTGCTCATCGTGCCACACGCTCCACCGTGCGCGGCCGCTGGCGCCCGTACCTGACCCAGTGCGCCGAGGTGATGCCGTGCTCTCCCAGAGCCCGCTCGATCTCGCGGACGAGCGCGGGCGTCAGGGATCCCACGCCGCCGATGATCTCCGCCGTGTCGCCCCGGATGATCGCGGTGGCCGCGAAATCGTATCCCGGTCCGCCCGCCGCAGCGACGGCACGACCCTGATAGTCGCGCCCGGCGCGGATGATTGCCACGACGACCTCCACATCAGCCAGCATCGGGCAGCCTCCCATACTCGTACACGCCGCTCGACCGCCGGATCACCTGCCAGACCTCGGGCTCAACACCGTCCGCCGTCACCGTGAGCACCACCGGGTCGGGCGGCTGGCGCGTGACCACCCACTGGTGTACCGCCACCTCGTCGCTGACTGCCTCCACCGTCTCGGTCACGCCGCCCGCCGTGATCGACCACACCCGGATGGCACCCTCACCGTCCTGCTGCTCGGTCATGCGTCCTTCCCCCTCTCCAGCTTCGCCGCTGCGTCATCGATTGCGGCCTCGATGGTCGGCCCGGCACCGGTGACCCGCGTGACCGGCCCGGCATTACCGCCTGCTGTGAGCGCCAGCTCCACCCAGTGCCGCGCCTCGAACAGCTGGGCGCCGAGCGGCCCGAGGCGGCGGCGCGCGATGTCGAGCAGGTTCATGGCCGCCTCGCTCACGCCATCAGCCCGCGCTCTTGAGCCCACTCATGGGCAGCCTTGAGGGCCCGGTAATTCCACCACTCGTCGTCGCTCCAGCCCGCCTGCTTCGGGTTCTCCGCGACCCATTTCAGGGCGTAGGCTCGGATGGCGAACGGGCGCTCGGCGGCGTACATCTCGGCGATGCACTCGCGGATCTCGGCCAGCGTCGGGAACCACTTCAGCGAGCGGCGGAGCTTGATCGTCGCGGCTTGCACGAGGCGCGCAGGAATGCCCTCAAGGTCCTCGGCATAGACCGCCAGGCGCACCGCAAGCTCGTCTGCGTCGTCGCGACCCGCGACCATCACGGACAGGCCGCCAAGAGCATTCAGCAAGCCGTCCTCGTCGGACGGGGCCAGCGCCACTTCCCAAGCCGAAACCAGCTCACCCGCAGCCTCTCGCAGTTCGGGCGTCACCTCATGCGCCGCGAGCGGCTTTCCGCTCTCGTAGGATGGCATGCGCGCGATTGACGGCCGTGGCCGCGGTTTCCAGTCGGCTGGGTTTTTGACCGGCACGAGAACCGCGCTCGGGCTCTCCGCCACCAGTTGCAGCTGACGCGATGCGTTTTGCGTGTGCATGTCGAATTTCCCTGTCGAAATACCTGAGCGAGTTGATCGCCTCAGGCGCGGTGCTGGTGAGGCGCTGGACGGTGGGCAGGATGTCGAGACCCGGGTCGCATCCGGCCTGGAGCCATCCGCTCACGGTGTCGACGTCCCGGGTGATGGCCGCCGGGGAGACGTTCGCGATCCCGGCGATGCGTGCGCAGTGGTCGGCGAGCTCGACCGCGCTGGCCGGGATCACTTCGCCCTCGACCGGCTCGT
>NZ_JBPPGG010000008.1:7500-69443 GCF_051304405.1 Pedomonas sp. V897 | reverse complement strand
CTCGGCCGAACCCAGCGCCCGGCCGCCCGAGACCACGATCTTGGCCGAGGTCAGCTCCGGCCGGTCCGACTTGGACAGCTCCGAGCCCACAAAGCGCGACAGGCCCGCGTCGCCCTTGCCCGCAACCGTCTCGACCGCCGCCGCGCCGCCCGTCGCCGCCGCCTTGGCAAAGGCGGTGGTGCGCACGGTGATCACCTTCTTCGCGTCCGCCGACTGCACGGTGGCAATGGCGTTGCCCGCGTAGATCGGCCGCTGGAACGTGTCCGGCCCGTCCACCGAGATGATGTCCGACACCTGCGCCACATCCAGCAGCGCCGCCACCCGCGGCGTCACGTTCTTGCCGAACGAGGTGGCCGGGGCCACCAGCGCGTCATAGCCCGCCATCAGCTCCACGATCAGCGGCGCCAGGTTCTCCGGCAGGCCGTTGGCATAGGCCGCGTCATCCGCCAGCAGCACCCTGGCAACGCCCGCAACCGACGCCGCCGCATCCGCCGCGCCGCGCGCACCCGCGCCCGCCACCAGCACGTGGACCTCGCCGCCCAGCGCGCCCGCAGCCGTCACCGCCGCAAGGGTCGCGTCCTTCAGGGAATTGTTGTCGTGTTCCGCCAGAACCAGGACGCTCATGCAATCGCTCCCACTTCCTTGAGCTTGCCGATCAGCTCGTCAACGCTTTGAACCTTGATGCCCGCCTGACGCTTCGCCGGCTCGGAAACCTTCAGCGTCTTCAGACGCGGCGTCACATCCACCCCATAGTCCGCCGGCGTCTTCTCCGCGATCGGCTTGGACTTGGCCTTCATGATGTTGGGCAGCGACGCATAGCGCGGCTCGTTCAGACGCAGGTCCGTCGTCACCACCGCCGGAAGCTTCAAGGCCACCGTCTCCAGGCCGCCGTCCACCTCGCGCGTGACCGAAACCTCGCCCGAGCCCGGCTCCACCTTCGAGGCAAAGGTGCCCTGCGCCCAGCCCAGAAGCGCCGCCAGCATCTGGCCCGTCTGGTTGCTGTCGTCGTCAATCGCCTGCTTGCCCATGATCACAAGCTGCGGCTGCTCCTCGCCCACGATCTTCGCAAGCAGCTTGGCCACGCCCAGCGGCTCCGGCGACACTTCCGTCTTCACCAGAATGCCCCGGTCCGCCCCCATCGCCAGCGCCGTGCGCAGCGTCTCCGTCGCCTTGGCCTCGCCAACCGAGACCACGACAACCTCCGTCGCCACGCCCTTCTCCTTCAGACGAACCGCCTCCTCGACCGCAATCTCGTCGAAGGGGTTCATGCTCATCTTCACATTGGCAAGCTCAACGCCAGTCCCGTCCGGCTTCACCCGAACCTTCACGTTCGCATCAACCACCCGCTTCACGGGCACAAGAACCTTCATTGCCACCTCCGACATCCGGCGGATCGACGTTATCCGCGTACATGGGTTGGGATGCCCCACTCTACCGCAATGCAACAACTAGCGGCTTCGCTAGGTGGCCGGGTGAGCGGGAAGACCAAAAAAATTGCGCCGGCGGACAAGGTCCGCCGGCGCTCGCGTCATGTTGCAGCGCGATTACCAGTTGTAACGGAAGTCGATACCATACTCGCGCGGCGCCCCCATGCCGGCCAGAGCGAGGGTGCCCGGAATGTAGAGCTTCTGGGCGAAGTACTTCTCGTTGAACAGGTTGCGCGCCCACACGCCGAAGGACCAGCGCTCGCTGTCCGGCGTCCAGGACAGGTTGGCGTTGACCAGGTTGATGCGCTCGGTCTTCTCCTGCGGCAGGTTCGAGTAGTTGGTGTACTTCGGGCTGGTGTAGTTGTGCTGGATGAAGAACTTGCTCGTGCCCGGGCCGACCTCGAACTCGTAGGCCAGGCTCGCGCTCGCGGTCCACTTCGGCGCGTTCATCAGACGGTTGCCCGCATAGCTGACCGGGATGAGACCGGTGCCGGTCGGATCCTGCGTCAGGGTGTCATAGCGGGAATACTTGGCGTCCAGATAGGCACCCGACGCACTCAGCGTCAGACCCTCGATCGGCAGCGCAACGACTTCCACCTCGATACCGCGGGTCTTGGCCTTGCCCGCGTTGCGGATGGTGGCGCTGTTCTCGCCGGTGGCGAAGGTGAAGTTCTGCACCACCTGCATCTTCTTGTAGAAGTTGTAGAAGGCGGCGACGTTCAGGCGCAGGCGGCGATCCAGCAGATCGGACTTGAGGCCGATCTCGAACGAGTCCAGATGCTCGGGATCGAACGGACCGATGTCCTCGGCGAAGACGATGCGGCCGGTGAAGCCGCCCGACTTGAAGCCGCGGGCGTGGTAGCCGTACAGCATGACCTCGTCGGTGGCCTTGTAGTCGAGGCCGATCTTGTAGCCCACGTCATCCCACGACTTGGAGCCGGTGGCCACCACCAGCGTGCCGTCGAGCGGCACCTGATAGTCCAGATCCGCATGGCCCGACGGGTTGATGGACTGGGCCGTGGTGGAGCGCGCCTTGGTCTTCTCGTGCGAGTAGCGCACGCCGGCCTGGAAGCGCAGCTTGTCGGTCATGTCCACATAGAGCTGGGAGAACAGCGAGGCCGACCAGTTCTTCTGCCACTGGGTCTGCGGCTGGCCGAGGCCCGGCAGGAAGCCGTTGAGCGCACCGGCCTGGACCAGGTCGTACTTCTGGAGGAAGCCGAACGCGCCCACCAGCAGCTGCACCCGGTCGTTGATGTCGATGGTGTCGCGCAGCTCCTGCGAGACCTGGTAGTGATTGGTCTGGCGGCGGGTGTGCAGCAGGTCCGCCGGCGTCGAGTCATCGTCGCTGTAGAGATCCTGGTTATACTCGCGATAGTTCGTGATCGACACGATATCGCCGAAACCGCTCTCGATGTTCTGGGTCAGCGTCAGGCTGTAGGTGTTGCGGTTGTTCTGGTCCGGCAGGTTTGCCGAGTGGCCGCGCCAGAAGGTCGGCTTGCCCTTCTCGGTGCCGTAGCCCGGACGATACAGCACGGACGACGGATCGGCGTAGCTCACCGAGGTCTGGGCGCCGTTGCGGCTGCGGTTGTACTCGCCGATGAGGGTGGCGTCGTAGTTGCTGCCGTTGTCGAACTTCAGGTAGGCGCGCACGGTGGTCATGTCCGTGCTGCCGAGACGGCGGCCGTCGGTCAGGTTGCGGAAGAAGCCGTCATGGCCGCTGTGCAGCACGCTGACCTTGCCCGCCAGGTTGCTGGTGATCGGGAAATTCAGCGCCGCGTTCAGGTTGAGGCGGTTGTAGTTGCCGTAGACCAGCTGGGCCTCGCCGCCGAACTCGCCCGTCGGCTGCTTGGTGATCACGTTGATCACGCCGCCGGTGGTGTTGGCGCCGAACAGGGTGCCCTGCGGGCCGCGCAGGATTTCCACGCGCTCGATGTCGAACAGCGACAGCAGCGCGCCGGTGTTCACGCCCACCACAACGCCGTCCACCACCACGGACACGGTGGTGCCCACGTACGGGTCAGCGTCGTTCACGCCCACGCCGCGGATGGTGAAGACCGCGGAGTCGGGCGAGTTGGAGAAGGTGTTGATCTGCACGTTCGGCACGGAGTTGGCCATGGCCGCAACGTTGGTGATCTGCTGCTCCGCCAGCGCCTGGCCGGTCACCGCCGAAACCGAGATGGGCACGCTCTGCAGATTTTCGGCGCGCTTCTGCGCGGTCACGATGATTTCGCCAAGGCCGACCGGACTGGAGTCCTGCGCGGCGTCATCCTGCGCCACCGCAACACCGGCCCATGAAAGCGCCACGAGAGAAAGGCCGCCTGCCATGGCGGCACGATATTTAGCCAACATCTGACGTCTCCCCGATTGACGAATGGCTGAGAGGCACAGGACGGCCCGCCGCCACTTCTTGGTCTTCTCCGGTGTATGAAGAGTCGGCGGGAAATGAGCCTAGTGATTGTGCTAGGGAAGAACGGTGTTTGGTCTCCCGTTGCACTCCCGCCGCAGAGCTCCGGACTGAACCTCCCTGAACTTTCCGCCTAGAATTTCACGTGCCGGGTGAAGCCGCCGTCGACGACGATGTTCTCGCCCGTCACCCACGATGCGCGCGGGCTCGCGAGGAACACCACCACGTCGGCGATTTCCTCGGGACGCCCGAGCCGCTTGGCCGGATGCTTGGCGACGTTCTGCTCGTAGTAGTCCGGCATGGTCTGCTGGAGAAAATCCCACGAGCCGCCCTGCACATACGTCGGCCCCGGCGACACGCAGTTGGCGCGAATGCCCTCGGACATGTACTCCTGCGCCAGCTGCGAGGTGTAGTTGATGAGCGCTGCCTTCATGGCGCCGTAGCTCTGGCAGCACCCGGCGAAGGGATGGGATTCCACCGCGCTGATGGTGGCAATCTGCACGAAGCTCGCCGCGTCCGATTTCCGGAAATAGGGATAGGCCGCATCCCACATGGCCACCGCCGACAGCAGATCCACGTGATAGTTGAGATCCCACCCCCGGCGGTTGCGGGGAATGCCGCCCAGCGCGCTGGCGTTGGAGACGACGATGTCGATGCCGCCCATGCGCTCGGCCGATTCCTGCACCCAGCGCGTCACCTGATCCTGATCGGCGCAATCGACGACGGAGCCGTGCACCGTGCCGAACTGGCTGAGCGCCGCCAGCGCTTCCTCAAGGCCGTCATTGCGCAGGGTGTTGCTGACCAGATCGGGCGCGTCCGCGTTCGGGTCGCGCGACGACCGGCGGCGGGCGCAGATGGACACCTCCGCCCCTTCCCGCAGGAAGCGCTCGACAATGGCCCGGCCGACCCCGCGCGAGGCGGCGCTGACCACCACTTTCTTTCCCTTCAGCTCCAGATCCATAGCCTTGTCTCCCTCCCTCTCGGCCCTGCGGCGACGCAGGCGACGGCCCCGAAGGCGCGTTGTCGGTCTTTCCCGCTATTGCCCCCGGAACACCGGGCTGCGCTTCTCGGCAAAGGCGCGCGCCGCCTCGGCGAAATCCTCCGTCATCAGCCCCACCACCTGGGTGTGGTTCTCCAGTTGCAGCGCGGCCTCCAGGCCCGGCGCCTCCAGATTGGCCCACATCACCTGCTTGCTGTGCTTGACCGCATAGGGGCTGTTGGCCGCGATCTGGCGCGCAACGCCCAGCGCCGCCTCACGCAGCGCCGGACCGTCCGCCAGCTGCGTGACCAGCCCGATGCGCAGCGCCTCCTCCGCCTCGACCGGCCGGCCGGTGAGCATGATCTCGAAGGCGCGCCCGGCCCCCACCAGACGCGGCAGGTGATAGCTGATGCCGCACTCGCCCGCCGTGATGCCGATGCGCACCGCGCCGATGAGAAACCGCGCGTCCGCCGCCGCCACGCGGATGTCGGCGGCAAGGGCAAGCCCCAGCCCCGCGCCGACCGCGACGCCATTGACGGCGGCGATGACCGGCTGGCGCACCCGGCGGACCGCCAGGATGAGCCCGGCGAAGGCTTCCTGCAGGCGCATCCATGCGACGGCGCCCTTGGCCTCCCCGCCCTCCGGCAGCACGGCCTTGAGGTCGAGCCCGGCGCAGAAGCCGCGCCCCTCGCCGGTGAGGACGATGACCCGGCACTCCGGGTCCGCATCCAGCCGCTCCAGTTCGGCGCGCAGCGCCTCGACCATGGGCACGGTCATGGCGTTGAGGCTGCCGGGACGCGCCAGCCGCACCAGCGCGATGCCGGGCTCCGGCGTTTCCGTGACGAAAAATGCGCTGTCGCTCATGGCTGCATCTCGCATGCAAGGCCGGCGGCCTGCGCCGCGCTGTCCTGCGGTTCGAAAAATCCACTGGCCGTGCCCAGCGCCCGCTGGCAGTCCGCCACCATGCGGGCGATCAGTTCGGCACAGGTGGGCACGTCGCGGATGAGGCCGACCACCTGGCTCGCCCAGACGAGACCGCCCTCCACGTCGCCCGTCTCCAGCGCCTGCCGCCCGCGCGCGCCGGCGACCAGGTGGCGGATGTCGTCGAACGTGCAGCCGCCCGGCCGGGTCTCGATGGCGATCACTTCCTCCGCCACCGCATTTTTCAGCACGCGCCCGGTGTTGCGCAGGGTGCGGAAAATGAGGCGGGTGTCGCGCTCGCTGGCGTTCACCAGCGCCTGCTTGATGTTGGCATGGAGCGGCGCTTCCTGCGTGGCGCAGAAGCGGGTGCCCATGTTGACGCCTTCCGCGCCCAGCGCCAGCGCCGCCGCCATGCCGCGCCCGTCGCCGATGCCGCCGGAGGCGATGACGGGAATGTCCAGCGCATCGACCGCCGCCGGGATCAGCACGAGGCTCGCCACGTCATCCTCGCCCGGATGGCCCGCCGCCTCGAAGCCGTCGATGCTGATGGCGTCCACGCCCATGCGCTGGGCGGAGAGGGCATGGCGCACCGCCGTGCACTTGTGAACGATGACCGCGCCCACCGATTTGGCCCGGGCGATGAATTCGGGCGGCACGCGCCCGGCCGTCTCCAGCACGCGCACGCCGCCGTCCAGCGCCGCCTCCAGATACGCCGCATAGGGCGGCGGGCTGGCGGTTGGCAGCATGGTGAGGTTGACGCCGAACGGCTGATCGGTGAGCGACCGGCAGCGGCGGATTTCCTCCGCCAGCGCCTCCGGCGTCGGCTGGGTCAGCGCCGTCAGGATGCCAAGGCCGCCCGCGTTGGAGACGGCGGAGGCCAGCTCCGCGCGCCCCACCCACTGCATGCCGCCCTGGATGATGGGATAGCGCGTGCCAAGCAGCCGGGTGACCCGGGTCGTCATCGACTTCGGGGGGGTGGTCGTCATCGGTTTTGTCTTTCTCCTGTCGCGCTCAGGCGCGGGCGATGAGAGCAGCGTCGAGGCGGGTGCGGCCTTCCCGCAGGCCCGGAACGTCGGTGCGCAGGCGCGCCAGCCCGCCCGGTCCGGCCTCGCCGCCCAGCGTGCCGAGGCCCACATACAGCTCGGTCAGATCCTTGCCGCCAAAGCCGAGGCCGGTGACGGCAAGGCCGGGGAAAGTGACGGTGCGGTCGATCACGCCATCGGGGCGGAAGCGGATCACCTCGCCCGTTGACCAGCACGCAACCCAGATGCCGCCCTCCTGGTCCACCGCCAGGCCGTCGCAATCCTCCCGCGCCGCGAACAGCACGGGATTGCGCGGCATTCCGTCCGCGCCGATGTCGTAGGCCCAGATGCCGCTGAGCGAGATCGAGTGGTAGAAAATCCGCCCGTCCGGGCTGAAGCCCATGCCGTTGGAGACGGCCACGCCCTCGCGCAGCACCGTCGCCTTGCCCTCGGGCGACAGATGGAACAGCACGCCCGGCTGGGGCGGCTCGCCGCGCTCGAGAATGGCGGGGAAGTCCACCGTGCCGCCGAACAGGCCGCCCCGCCCGTCCGCCTCGATGTCGTTGACGGCAAGGACGGGCTGGCCGTCGATCTGCGAAAGCAGGGGGCGGGCGACGCCCGCGCCCGGGGGGACGACCGCAAGGCCGCCCCGGCCGGAGCAGACGACGGCGCCGCTCTCGTCGAGAACGATGCCGCCGACCCACAGCCGCTCCGGCAGCACGGTTTCCACCCCGCCCGGCCGCCAGCGGTAGATGCCGCCGCCGGTCAGGTCGCTGAAACAGACGCTGCCGTCGTTATCCGCCCGCGGCGCCTCGGCAAAGACGAACCCGTCCGCCAGCGTCTCGTGCGCGATCATAGCCGCCTCGCCCATCGGCCCTCCCCCCGTTCCTTGAGCGCCTTTGCGCGCCGGTCAGTCCGCCAGATACTTGTCGAGCGTCTGGTGGAACTGGCGGACGCGGATTTCCTGATAGTTGCCGAGCTGCACCTCGCCGTTCTTCGAGGCCTTCAGGCCTTCCTGAACGTAGGGCAGGTTTTCCATGTCCTGATCGAACACGTCGCCGAGGATGCCCAGCTCCTTGGCCGTGGACCAGGGCTCGTCCGCGCCCAGCATCTTCATCGGCACCGAGCGCGGGATCGGCTGGCCCGGCGGCACGCGGGTGAGAATGCGCACCTCCATCAGGCAGTGATCGGGATCGCTGCCCGGCCGCCAGCGGTAGACGATGTTCGGCATGAACCCGCCCCACGGCGCGAAGTTCGGGAACACGTTGTAGGTGAAGGCGTCGAGCAGTTCGGAGTCGGTCGCGTGGCTGTGGTCGTGACCGAACATCTGGGTGTACTGCTTGCGCGCCGCCTCCGCCAGCGCGCGGCGGGCGGTCAGACCCTCCGGCACCTCGACGCGCAGGCTGGCCTCGCCGTCATAGTTGTCCGCCGAGCGGCCGTTGTATTTGACGAACTCGTCGACGATCCACTGCTGGCTCTTGCCCTCCGGGTCGATGTGCGGGGACATGACCGCGAACGGCGTGAAGGCCACGTTCACGTTGTCGCCGTAGATGTTGTAGCGGGTGTTGGCATCGCCCGTGAACGGCAGCAGCTGCGGGTGGGTGACCAGCGCGTGCCAGGCCTCCATGAAGGCCTCCGCCGTCACCTTCCAGTTGGCCGGCACCACCTTGGCAACCCAGATGGCGGTGGTGCACTCCTCATGCCTCCAGCGCTTGAAGTGCTCCGGCAGCGGCGCCAGGAATTCCTCAAGGCTCGGGCCGCCCGGCTCCTCGCGCAGGAAAATATAGCCGCCCCAGCGGCCCACCTCGGGCTCGGGCAGCTTCATCTTTTCCTCGGTCAGGTGCGGGAAGTCCCAGCGGCAGGGAATGTGCTTCAGGCTGCCGTCCGTATTCCAGGTGAAGCCGTGGAACGGGCACTGGAAATCCGCCGCCCAGCCGCTCTCCGTGCGCAGCTTGCGGCCGCGATGGAGGCAGACGTTATGGAACGCCCGCACCGAGCCGTCTTCCTGACGCACGATGAGGTAGGAGCGGCCCGCGATCTCGTAGACCACATAATCGCCGGGCTCGGGCAGGTCTTCCTCGCGCGCCGCGAACTGCCACACGCGCGGCCACATCTTGCGGTTTTCCAGCTCCATGAATTCGCGGCTGGTGTAGCGCTCCGCCGCCAGCGGCTCGGACCCGCGATACTCGTAGGCGTCCTCCTTCATGAACTCGGGGACGGGCCGGGTGTCGGTTGCCATGATGTCGTCCCACGATGTCCCGGGGCAGCGGGGAATCTGGGCGGAGCGGTTGGCGGGATCGCGGTCTGACATGGGTATTCCTTTTTCCAGTATGGGCCCGGACGCGAAGGCTCTGACTAGCGGTTCAGGTAGAAATCCAGCGTCTCGTGCAGATGCCGGATGCGCGCTTCCTGATAGCGGGCGAGAGTCTCCGCGCCCTTCTCGCTGGCGTACATGCCCTCACGCTGCCACCGCATGATGTCGGTGTCCTGGTCGAGCACGCTGGCAAGGAACGGATCCATGCCGGGCACGGTGGTGTAGCTTTCGTCCTCACCGATCTCGACCACTTCAGCAACGGGCGGCTCGGAACCATCCGCCGGTTTGGGGCGGAACACCAACTGGTCAAAGTAACAGTGATCCGGGCTGTTGCCGACCGGCCGGTACTGCTGGAGCAGGCGCAGCGCCACGCCCGCGTAGAGAAACACGTTCGGGAAGAGATGATACTTGATGGAGTCGATCATCTCCGGCACCGACAGGTGGGAGTAGTCGTGTCCGTAGCTGTTCCTCATGGTCTCGCGCATCTGCTCTGCCATCACCGAGCGGGCGGTCTTGCCCTCCGGCACCAGACGGCGCTCGCTCACCACCGAGCGGTCCGACACCAGCATCCGGTCCAGCAGCTCCTGCTCCGACAGGTTGAGCGGCGAGGTGGGGCTGGGGCTCGCCATCGGGCAGAGGTCGCGGCTCACATGGCGGCTGAAGATGTCGTGCTGCATGTTGTGGTCGCCCACCACATGGGTCATCTCCGGGTGGGCAACCGGCGTGTGATAGGCCTCCATGAACGCCTCGATCGCCACCTTCCAGTTGGCGGGCAGGCGCTTGCGCACATGGGTGTGGACATACCAGTTGGTCATGTCCCAGCGCTTCCAGTGCTCGGGCAGCACTTCCAGATACTCGAGCAGCGGCGGAGCGGAGCGGTCCATGTTGATGAACACGAAGCCGTTCCAGCTGTCCACCTGCACCTCCGGCAGGCGGGCGGCCTCGTCCTTCACGTGCGGGAAATCCCAGCGGCAGGGCAGGTTCTTGAGGGTGCCGTCCAGGTTCCAGTCCCAGCCGTGGAAGGGGCAGGCCAGACTCGGGGTCCAGCCGCTGCTGTTGGACGGCTTGAGCTTGGTGCCGCGATGCAGGCAGCTGTTGTGATAGGCCTTGAGGCTGCCGTCCTCCTGCCGGACGATCAGAATGGAGCGGCGGCCGATGTCGTAGACGTAATAATCACCCGGCTCGGGCAGGTGCTCCTCGCGGCAGGCGTACTGCCACACGCGGCGCCACATCCGCTCCATCTCCAGATCGAAGAAGGCCTGGCTGGTGTAGCGCTCGAAGGGAATATCGGCGGTGGACTGGGGCGGATTGGACTGAATCGACAGGGGCTCGGGCACGGGGCCGTCCCGCAGGGCGATATCCTGATAGCTGGGACCAGGGCACCGGGCGGCCGGCACGGTTGGCGTATCCATCTCTCTTTTCTCCCCACCGAATTAGAATTATGATTCTATTTTTCGGATAATGCGGGAGGCAGGGCGATCCGCAACCTGTGACTTTGAACAGGACGCGGCCCGGCGCGCGGCCTGATCTATAGGCAGTGCCGGGAGATCATCGCCGGAAGACTGCGGGGCCACGGGCATGAGCCAGCTCATCAAGCGCACAAGCGACATCGCTGTTTACGAGGACAACGACTGGGTCGCGCCGCCCCGGCAGAGCCGCAGCCGCGCCTCCATGGAAAAGGTGCTGCGCGCGGCGACCACCCTGTTCACCGAGCAGGGCTTCGAGGAGACCTCCATCGCCGACATCGCCCGCGCCTCGGGCGTCTCGATCGGCGCCATCTACAACCGTTTCGCCGACAAGCAGGCGATCCTGCTCGCGATCATGGAAGGCTACCGCCGGGTGCGGTTCGAGCAGATCACCGAGATGGGCCGGCCCGAGCGCTGGGTGGGCAAGCGGGCGGAGGACATCGTCGCCTTCCACATGGAGATCATCTTCGGCGCGTTCCGGCAGGACGGGGGCGTGCTGCGGCTGATGGAGCGGCAGCGCATCGTCAACCCGGTGATCTATGACCAGGTCCACCGGGGCAACGCGCTGGTGGTCTCCACCATCGCCCGGCTGCTGGAGCCGCACGCGGCGCGCCTCGCCCACCGCGACGTGGAGGGGGCGGTGCGCTACCTGCACAACACGATCCGCAGCGCGGTGGTGTGGGGCGAGATCCCCCTCACCCGCCGGCCGGACGCGCCCCTTCAGGCGGCCAGCGACGCCTTCAAGCGGGAGGCGCTGCGCATGAGCCTCGCCTACCTCGGCCTGCCGACGGAGGCGGCGGACCGGATGGAGGAGACCCGCTAGCCGGAGCGCGCCGCCGGGCGGGGGCTGTCGGGCTGCGCCTCCCAGGCCACATTCACCCGGTTGCGGCCCGCCGCCTTGGCCGCGTAGAGCGCAGCGTCGGCGCGGGAGAGAATGGCGTCGAGCGAGGTCTCGCTACGCAGGAAATTGGACAGGCCGATGCTGATGGTGACGGGAATGGTTCCCCCGTCCCACGGCACCGTCAGCGCCTCCACCGCCTGGCGCATGCGCTCGGCCGCGCGGAGCGCCTCCTGCGCGTCCACATTGACCAGCAGCGCCGCGAATTCCTCCCCGCCCCAGCGGCACATGAAATCGGACCGGCGCAGGGTGGCGTCCAGACACCGCGCCACCGCCCCCAGCACCGCGTCACCCGCCGCGTGGCCGTAGGTGTCGTTGATGCGCTTGAAAAAATCGATGTCGATCAGCGCAAGGCAGTCGTGATCGTCATACCGGCGCGCCCGGAGCAGCGCCTTGGTCGCCTGCTCGGTGAAATGCCGCCGGTTCCACAGGCGGGTCAGCGCGTCGGTCGTCGCCACCTCAAACAGCTTGCGCTCGGTCTCCATCCGCTCGGTGATGTCGGTGGCGATGCCGAGATAGCCCAGATGATTGCCCTGCTCGTCGGCCAGCCGGGTCAGCGCCAGCTCCACCGGCAGACGGCTGCCGTCCTTGCGGATGTAGGTCCAGACCTGAATGTCCGGCTCGCCCGACGGGGCACGGCCGTGAAATGCCTCGTCGATGGAGGCCTCCCGCCCCAGCATCTGGCCCATGGCCGTGCGGCGCTCCTCCACCTCCACCGGGTCGTGAAGCAGCAGGGGCGTCGCCTTGCCCACCATCTCCTCGGCCGTGTAGCCCAGGAGGCGCTCCGCCGCCGCGTTGAAGCTGCGGAACACCAGATGGCGGTCCACCGACAGGATCATCTGGTGCGCGCTGCCGAGAATCGCCTTCTGGAGCGCATGGGCCTCGGCCAGCGCCCGCTCGGCGCGCTTGCTCTCGGTGATGTCCCGCACGAACCAGATGCGCACGCGCCCCAGGCTGTTTTCGTCGATCAGGCTGCGGCTGAGGAGCTGGTAGATCTTCCCGCTGCGCAGCTCCAGCTCCTCGCCCGCCAGCTCGGCGCACGGGCTGCGATTGAGGGCGTCGATCTTGCGGCGGGCGGCCTCGGCATCGGCAAGCTGGGCGAAGATCAGCGGAAACACCCGGTCCGCGCCCTGGCTCATGTCGGCGTCCGTCAGGCCGAACAGCTGGCGGAACCGGGCGTTCCAGCTCAGCATCCCCCCGTTCGCATCGGTGATGAGGATGCCGTCGGGAGACAGATCCTGCTGGGCCCGCAGCAGGAGATTCTGGTACCGCACCGCCTCCTGCGCCTGCCGCTCCTGCGTCACGTCGATCGCGGTGCCGAGCAGGCGCACGACCGCGCCCGCCTCGTCCCGCACCGGGTTGAGCGCGACGCGCAGCCAGCGCTCGCCCCCGGGCGACGTCAGCGCCGTCTCGAACATCACCGGCGCGCCCGCCAGCCAGCACTGGTGAAAATAATGGCGGAACACCTGCCCCTGCTCCGGCGGGGCGATGGCGGCGCAGGGCTGGCCGCGCAGATCCCCGGCGGAGAGGCCGAGAACCGCCTGCATCTCCCGGTTGGCGTAGAGGATGACGAAGTCGTCAGGGCCCGTCACGCCGACGAGAAAGGTCGGCGTGCCGATGCTGTCCATAAGCCGCTCCAGGTCGGCTCCGCTCAGGCGTGCAAGCATGATCTGGCCCAGTGAGGATCAGCAACGCGCAAGGCTCGATGCCCGAGCCGCGCACTCTGTAACGCACGAGAGGCGCACTCCGCCGCAGCGCAAACCGCACGCGGCCCGTGTTCCGGGGCTATTCCTGCTCCAGAAGCTCCGCGTCGGGCGGCAGCGGCAGCCACGGATGGGCGCGCTTGACCCAGTAATGGGTGGTGGGCCTGAGGTCCGACACCTCGTCGAACGTGCCCGCCTTGACGAAGATAACGCCCTGCTCGCGGGCCCGCTCCGTATCGGTGAGCACGGGCGAGCCGCAGCGGCCGCAGAACTGGCGGAACACGGTCTGGCCGCTGGTGCCCCGGTCCTCGTAGACCGTGAGCTGCCCCTCCACCCGCAGCTCGGTGCGGGGGAACACGGCCACCACCGACAGGGCGCTGCCCGCCTGCTTCTGGCAGTTCCGGCAGTGGCAGACAACCGTTGCCAGCGGCCGCGCCGGGGCGACGTAGCGCACCGCGCCGCACAGGCAGCCTCCGGTGCGGGTGGGCTGAGTGTTGCTCATCTCGCAGTGTATCCTCCATCCAGAACCAGCTCCGCGCCGTGCATGGCGCTGGCCTCATCCGACGCCAGAAAACGGACGCCCGCCGCGATCTCCTCCGGCTCGGAGAGACGCCCCAGCGCATGGGCGCGCACCGACAGGGCGCGGGCCTGCTCCGCCGACTCGACGACGCCCAGTTCGGCGAAACGCTCGAAAATGGTCTGGACCATGGACGTGTTGACCCCGCCCGGGTGGACCGAGTTGACGCGAATCCGGTAGCCCAGCGCGCTGAACTCCAGCGCCAGCGCCTTGGTGAGCATCCGCACCGCACCCTTGCTGGCGCAATAGGCGGCGTGAAACTCCGCCCCCACCAGCCCGGCGATGGAGGACATGTTGATGATCGAGGCGCCGCCCGGCCGCCGGGGACCGCTCTCCCGCAACAGCGGCAGCGCCTTGCGGATGCCGAGAAACACGCCGTCCACGTTGACCGCCTGGCACTGCCGCCAGGACTCCAGCGTCATCGCCTCGAAGGTCTCGACGATATCGACCCCGGCGTTGTTGACCAGAATGTCGAGCCGGCCGTAGCGCCCGCTGATGTGCGCCATCACCCGGTCCCAGTCCTCCGGGCAGGTGACGTCAAGCCGCAGCTGCTCCGCCGCCGGGTGCGCGCCGGGCCCGGACCCGGCGTCCGACGACAGGCCCCGGTCCGCGCCGAGGACGGTGGCCCCCGCCTCCGCCAGCGCCGCGCAGATGGCCCGGCCGATGCCGCGCCCCGCGCCGGTGACAAGGGCGACGGTTCCCTCCAACGATCGCGCCATGACGGCTCCTTCCCCCACTGCCGTGCCGAGGAAAACTGTAGCCGCCCCGGGCGGCCCCACACCTGCGATAAAGGTGAGGCGGGCGCACCCTCACCGGAAGGCCCGGGCGTGGTCATTCGGGGGAGGAGGAAGGGGGGGAGCCTGTCCGCCCTTTCGCCTGCCTTGCGGCCTGTTGTGTCTGTTCGGTCTGTTCTGCCTGGTCTGCCTGTTTCCTTTCGGTCTCGGAGAAGAAGTGCCGGTGGTTGAGGGTCTTGGTGTCGGGAGGTCAGGGTTTGTCAGGGGGGCGGAGCCAAACGGGTTTTGTCATACGTCTGCCACGCCATGGGTCAGACGCAGGGGCCAGGGACCTCGGTCTATGGCCCGGATGACGCAGAACGCGGTGACGCGCACGACCCTCAACCATTTCAACCGGCGTGCAAAGGCAGCCATTCTGCTGCCCAACCCTGAGCACTAGAACCGACCCGATGCGCGGAACCGGACTCGCCCTGCCCGCCGCGCCCTCCGCGACAGCGGTTCACCCCAGGCGGACTCCTGTCCCCTCACAGGCCCGATACGCCGCGATGTTCAACCGAGAGGACGTCTGTACACCCCGGCGTTGTGCCGGAGCGCCCCGTGACATTTCGCCCCGCGGGCGGGAAATACGCCCCGCTGCGACGGCCCCAGCGCCCCCGTACGGGGCCATCCCGCAGACGTCTCCCTCGAACTCCCCCGCGCGGGGGCGCGGAAGAGACGCATCGAAACGCAACCGACTCATCGCGACAGGCAGACGATAGGTTTTTGACGATTCCGTGTCAAGGGTTTTCCCTTTTATGGTGGTTCATTTCCTATCACGGCCGGTCGCAAGACGGTTTGTTCTGCTCTTTTTTTCGGGTACCGCCGATGCTCTGGCTAACCTGTAAGGCGTATGAAGGCGTCCATCATGAGTGAGCAGGCAATCATCGAACCCAAAGCCGACCGCCGGTTCCGCCGCCGCGGGGCCGAGCGCCATACCCAGCTGCTGGATGCGGCCGAATCCGTGTTCGCACGCAAGGGCTACTGGGGCGCCGGGCTTCGGGAAATCGCCGAAGTGGCGGAGACCAACCTGGGTCTCATCAACTACTATTTCCGCACCAAGCAGGCGCTGCTGGAAGCCGTGGTCTCCCGGCGGCGCGGGGACCTGCACAAGCTGGTGGACGAGCGCCTCGGCCAGTGCGACCCGGCGTCTCCCAGCTACGGGCGCGACGTGATCCGCGCCTTCATCGGCACCATCCTGGAGCTGCTCGGCAACCGGGGGCCGGGCTGGCGGAACTACCTGCGGGTGATCTCCCAGTTCCTCGCCTCCTACGACGCGCCGGAGCTGCACCAGCCCCTGCAAAGCGTGGACCGCACCGGCCAGCTGTTCGCCACCGCCCTGCGCCGGGCCTTCCCCGACCTCTCCGAGGCCGAGTTCACCGCCCGGCTCTACATCATCGAATCCTCGCTGACGTTTCTGGTCATCGACCGGGGCACGCTCGACAGGCGCGCGCCCGGCATTCACAGCGTGACGCGCCTCGACCAGTTTCTGGAGCCGCTGGTCGAGGCCTATTATCACACCATGAGCACCGGGCGCTGAACCCGTCTCCGGTTGCGCGCGGGCGCGCTACTTCCCGTCCACGGAATAGACGTGCAGCGCGTTGCCGGGCATGTGGAAGGAGAAGCCGTAGCCCGAGTTCACCACCACATGGCCATCGACGATGAGGGGGCCCGGGCCGCTCATGGAGCCGCCGCGGGCGACCATGCCGTTGGCGGTCTCGACCGGCCGGGTGGTGTCCACCTCCCAGAGAACCCGGCCGGTCTCGCCCTCATAGGCACGCAGCCAGCCGTCCATGCCGCCCGCGAACACCACGCCAGGCATGGCCGTCGCCGCCGCCGAGATGCCGGGGTCGCAGTATTTGCGCCCGCCGCAGGTGTCGGGGCTGAGCGCGCTCCACAGGATCTTGCCGGTGCGGGCGTCCACCGCGTGGAGGCCAGACCGGCCGGGCTCCTGGATGGGACGGCCCAGGCTGTCCTCCGTCATGTCGGTGATGGGCACGTAGATGCGCGTGCCCTCCGCCGCCATGCCGAAGTGGACGCCGCCCTGCATGCTGCCGCGCCCGACGCGGGTCTGCCACAGGCGCTGGCCCGTGTCCGGGTCGAGCGCCGTCATCATGCCGGACTTGGGCGCGGCGATGAGCACATCCTTGCCGCCGCCGATGTCGATGACGAGGATCGAGGCGGACAGGTCGAAGTCCGGCCCCTTCTCCACCGGGCAGTTGGGATGGTCCTTCATGACGCAGGTGGAGTTCCACGCGTCCCCCGCCAGCAGCTGGTGATGCCAGCGGCGCTTGCCGGTCTTCAGGTCCACCGCGAACACGGCGTCCGAATTGTCGTCGGCGGGCGAGGAATAGTTCTCGCTGCTGCCGTGGTAGAGCACGCCGCGCTTCAGATCGAGCGTCGGGCTGGTCCACACCGCCGCGCCCGACGGGCCGAGGATCGGCGTGCCGACCGCGGTCTTGCCCTGCTCGGTGGGCGGATTGGGCACGGTGAAGTGGGTCCACTTCTCGGCGCCGGTCTCGATGTCCAGCGCCACCACCGACCCCCGGAAGGTGCAGCACGCATAGTTGGGGTCCGCCGCCGTCACCACCTCCAGCGAGGAGACGGGCACGTAGAGCGTGTCGCCATGGAGCAGCGGCGTGCCGGTGATGGTGGCGTTGGCGTGGTCGTCCGGCCGCACGCGCCACAGCACCTGGCCGGTGAGCGCGTCCATGGCATAGACCCGGCCCATCAGGTCGCCGAAGAACAGGCGGGGATTGCGGGCCGGCTTCTGCCCCTCCGCCCACGGCTCGACCACGATCGCCGTGCGCACCTCGGCGGTGACCTTCGAGGTCCAGCGGGCGCAACCGGTCTCCAGATCGAAGGCGTAGATGGTGCCGTCCTGGCTGCCGACGAACACCGCGCCCATGGCCGCAACCGGCTGGGAGCGGGCGCGCAGCGCGCCGGGGAAGGCAAAGGACCACTTGCGCTTCAGGCGCGGCACATCCTCCTTGCCCAGCTTCGCCACGATCGCCGGGGTGAAGCGGCGGGTGTCATAGCCCCAGCCCACCTGTGCCGGCGGGCGGGTGAGATCGAACTCCGCCGCCTTGCCGGTGCACATCTGCGGGCCCGGCGCGGGCTTGTAGCTGGCCAGATCGGTGCGGGTCAGAAATTCGGTGATCTGGCGGCGCTCATCCGCCCCCAGATGCTCCGCCTGCTGCTGCATCACGCCCTCGTTCAGCGCGTGCAGAATGCCCTCGGGCGGCATCATTTCCAGAAATTCGCGGTGCGGCGCCTTCGGCACGCCGCCCAGATGGCACATGGCGCAGTTCTCCTCGAACAGCGCCTTGCCGGGATGGGTCTCGGGATCGAACGCCGCGTCGGGACGCTCGAAGCTGTTGACGTTCCGGTCCCCGTTCGGCGCGCCCGCGGCCACGGCCTCCTCCGGCCCCCGGCCCGTCGCCACAACGGCAACGCCCGCCAGCGCCAGAAGGGCAGGTCGGCTGGCGACCCGTTTTTTCAGCCCCTTGTCTGTCCGCATGTTCACTCTCCCCCGGACGGAGCGCGGGCCCGGCGGCGACGCCGGGCCCGCTCCATGCCCTACCACTTGACCTTGAAGCTCACGCCGTACTCACGCGGCGGCGCGTAGTTCACCAGGCCGAACACACCCGGCGCGTCGTAGACGCTCTGGATGTAGCGGTTGTCGAAGAGGTTGGTCGCCCACACGCCGATGGACCAGGCCTCGCTGTCCGGCGTCCAGTCCAGGTTGGCGTTGACGATGTGGGTCGGCTGCACCTCGGCGCGGCGCGCGTTGTTGATCGCCGTCAGATACTTGGCGGCGGTGTAGGTGTAGAGCACCCGCGCCCGCGCCTCGCCCGGGCCCACCTGGGCGGTGTAGGTCGCCCCCAGGGTCGCCTGCCACTTGGGCGCGTTCTGGAGACGCTCGCCCGCCATGTCCACCCGGGTGACGGTGGTGCCCGCCACCTGGTTGTAGAGGAACCGGTCGTAGGTGGCGTCGAGATAGGCGAGCGAGCCGTCGAGCGTCAGCCCCTCGGCCGGCAGCGCCTGCATCTCGAGCTCGAAGCCCTTGATCTCCGCCTTGCCCGCGTTGAGGATCGAGTTGCCCTGCACGGTGGTACCGGAGCCATCCTCCGTGAAGTAGATCTGGGCAATCTGCATGTTGCGGTAGCTGGTGTAGAAACCGGCCAGGTTGACGCGCAGGCGGCGGTCCAGCAGATCGGCCTTCACGCCCGCCTCGAAGGTGTCCACCTTTTCGGGGTCATACGGGCCGATGTCCTGCGGAATGCCGACGCGGCCCACAAAGCCGCCCGACTTGAAGCCGCGCGCCCAGTAGCCATAGAGCATCACGTCATCAAGCGCCTGGTAGTCGAGGCCCAGCTTCCAGCCCACGTTGTCCCACGACTTCTTGCCGGCCACGGTGAAGCCGCCCAGAGGCGTGTTGCCGGTGCCATCGAAGGTGGTCACGCCGCTCGGGTGGGCGGAGTTGTAGGTGCCCGCCACCATCTCGGTCTTTTCATGGGTGTAGCGGATGCCCGCCTGGAAGCGCAGCTTGTCGGTCACGTCCACGTAGCTCTGGGCGAACAGCGAGGCGGACCAGTTGTCCTGATCCTGGTTGTTCACCTGAAGCAGGCCCGGCGGCGGCGAGAAGGAAATGCGGAAGTCCTGCTGGTGATCGTAGTGCGTCTTCATGTAGAAGCCGCCCAGGATCACGTTGATGCTGTCGTTCACGTCGAACGCGGTGCGCAGCTCCTGGCTGAGCTGCCAGCCTTCCGTCTCGCGGCGGGTGTCATCCCGGCTGACCGGCGTGCCGTTCTGGTCGGTGTACTCGAACAGGTCGAACTTCTTGTAGCCGGTGATGGCGGTGATGTCGCCAATGGCGGTGTCGGACACGTTGAGGGTGAAGTTCACCCGGTAGGTGTTCATGTTCGACTTGTCGGGCACGCCCTCGAGCGCCGAGTAGTATTTGTCCGGCGCCTTGCAGCGGCCGCCGTCCGCCGGGCAGGGGTTGGCGTACATCGGCAGCTTGGCATTGTCGAAGCGGGTGCCGGGCGCCACATACCGCGCCTCGCCGGGGGTCGCGCCGTTCACCACGATCGGCGCGCCGTTGCGGGCGCGCACATATTCGCCCATGAGCGTCGCATCCACCCGGTCGTTGGGCGTGGCGCGCAGCGCGGCGCGGAACAGGGTGACGTTCCGCCGGCCCATGTCCGAGCCGTCGACGATGTTGGTGACATAGCCGTCGCGCTCGTTGTGCGAGATGCCGATCTTGCCCGACAGCTTGCCCTCGACCAGCGGCGCCTCCACCGTGCCGCTCACGTCGAGGCGGTCGTAGGTGCCGTAGCCGATCTCCGCCTTGCCGCCGAACTCGCCGGTGGGCTGGTTGGTGATGATGTTCACCACGCCGCCGGTGGTGTTGGCGCCGAACAGCGTGCCTTGCGGACCGCGCAGAATCTCGATGCGGTTGATGTCGTAGAGATCAACCAGCGCGCCCATGCTGAAATATTCGGGAACGCCGTCCACCATGATGGAGACGGTGTTGCCGGCATAGGGGTCGGACTCGATCACGCCGATGCCGCGGATGGTGTACACCGCCGAGTTGGGCGCGTTGGAGAAGTTGTTGATCTGCACGTTGGGCACGGTGCCCTGAAGGCCCTGCAACGTGACCGCCCGCAGGTTCTCGACCGCCTCGGACGTAACCGCCGTCACCGAAACCGGCACGGTCTGCATGTTCTCCGCCCGCTTCTGGGCAGTGACCACAATGGCGTCGAGACCGATCGACGCCGCCGGCGCCTCCGTGCTCCCCTGAGCCTGCACCGGCAGGGCAAACAACGCAACAAGCGGCAGGGCGCCAAAGCGCGCGCCGCCCCACAAAGAGCGAACTGTCATAAACTCCCCATCTCCCCAACAGGCCGGTGCCCCCTCAAGGCAACCGGCGCGCGGCTTTTTCGCGGCGTCTCTTGCGAACGCCCCACGGCAAACTCGCGTTTCTTGGTCGGCCGAGTAACTAACGTTTTGGATAGCCTGATTGGATGAACCGCCCCGAACGCGCCCCGCGCCGCGCCCGGCTTGCGGCGCGGCGGCGCGCGCCCTATGGACAGGGGCATCCCCCAACAGACATCACAACCATCGGATTGCCCATGTTCCAAGCCCCCGCCTACAGCACCGACAAGACCGAACGCTACGCCGAGCTGCTCAAGCAGCTCGACTCGCTGACGGACGGCGAGCCCGACGCGGTCGCCAACATGGCCAACGCCGCCGCCCTCCTCTACGAGGCCCTGCCGGACCTCAACTGGGCCGGGTTCTACCGCCTGATCGACGGCGTGCTGGTGCTCGGGCCGTTCCAGGGCCGCCCGGCCTGCATCCGCATCCCCGTCGGCCGGGGCGTGTGCGGCACCGCCGTGGCCGAGGCGGCCACCCAGTGCGTGCCGGACGTGCACGCCTTCCCCGGCCACATCGCCTGCGATTCTGCCTCGCGCAGCGAGCTGGTGGTGCCGATCACGGTGGAGGGCCGCATCATCGGCGTGCTCGATCTGGACAGCCCCCTGCCCGCCCGCTTCGACGCGGTGGACGCCAGGGGCTGCGAGGCGCTCATGGCGCTGCTCGGCCCGCGCATTGCCTGAAATCGCACGCGGGATCGCCAACGCCGCGCGCGGCCTTACACCACAAGAAGCGCCGCGCCGGCGGCGGCGAGCGCCGCCGCGCTGCCCAGCGCCACCGGGCGGCCGATCGGCGCGCCGCCCACCCAGAAGGCCATGACCACCTTGGAGAGGGTGTTCACGCCCGCCGCCAGCACAATCGCCTGAATCGCCGTGTCGAGGCCGAGCCGGCTGTCCTCCATGCTGGCGACGGAAATGGTGATGGCATCCACATCGACAACGCCCGACACCGCCGCCACCACCAGCGTGCCGGCGCTGCCGAACTGCTCCTGCACCACCTCCGACACCAGCATGATGACGCCGATGGCGAGCGCCAGCTTGATCGCCATGCCCAGCTCCAGCGGGTTGGCCGCCGGAATGACCGGGTGGGGATGGCCCGAGGTGTGAAACAGCAGCGCCAGCGCCCCGAGGGCCAGCACCACGCCGCCCGCCGCCAGCGGTGGCCACAGCGCCGGCAGGAGGGACGGATTGAGCAGGGTGGCGACGACACCCACGCGCGCCGCCATCACCACGCAGGAAATGAGGATGCCCGCCGCCAGCGGCCGGGCCGAGGCGGGCTCCCCCCGCCCCAGCCGCGCCAGCGCCAGGGTGGTGGCGGTGGACGAGGCGAGCCCGCCCGCCAGCGCCGCCATGACGATGCCCAGCCGCTGCCCGAACACCCGCATGGCCACATAGCCGCCAAAGGAAATGCTGGCGATGAGAATGGCCAGCAGCCAGATGCGCGCCGGGTTCACCGACTCCCACGGGTCGATGGTGCGGTTGGGCAGAATGGGCAGCAGCAGGAACGACATGGCCAGCAGGATCAGCACCGCCCGGATGTCCTCCCACCGCAGGGCGGCGATCCAGCGGTGCAGCGGCTCGCGCAGCGCCAGCAGCAGGGTGACGGCGACGGCGCAGCCGATGGCGATGTTCAGGTTGCCCATGACCGCATAGGCGCCAAGCACGAAGGTGAGCATACCCGCCACCACCGAGGTGACGCCCAGATCCCGGTTCACCTTCGCCTCCAGCCAGTGGAAGGCGGCAAAGGCCCCCGTGTAGCCGAGAAAAACCAGCCCGAGCAGCACCGGCCCGGCCACCTGCCCCAGCGCGCCGGCAATACCGCCCAGGAGCCCCGAGAGCGCGAAGGTGCGAAAGCCCGCGGCCCGCTGCTTCTCCTGCTCCCCGCGGCTGTGCCAGCCGCGCTCCAGCCCCACAAGCAGGCCAATAGCCAGCGCAACGGCGAGACGGGTGGGCAAGCTGTCCATGATGTCTGAACGAACCTCCAAAGAAAAATGCAGGATCCCGGACCCCGGAACCTTACCCCATCGCCGCCCGAAAAGAGACCACCGCCGGGCCGCTTCCGGAAAATGTCAGCCCCCGCACTAACAAAAAAGCAATAACATGGTTGACGGGTTATTTTCTGGAACGTCATAAATATCTCCCGGGGGAAAAATGTCCTTGCAGGGCTCTGCGGGGACGGGAGGATTTCCGAGGGGGCAGGCCATGGATCCATCCCGGACAGACCGGCCTTGCAGGCTGGTACGTGCCCGCCCGATCCCGGGTGAGGGCTTGCGTCCGCGTCCCATGTCGCGCCCGCACCCGATTCTGCCCCCACGCTGCGACCACGCACCCCGGGCTTCCCGCACGCCCCGGCATTTCCCGCATCCGCCGCATCCGCCGCATCCACCGCATCCCGTGATTTTTTGAGGAGTCGTCCGCATGAACCGGTGGCGCACCAGCTTTCTCGCATTCGGCCTGTCCCTTGCAACCGCGGGCCTGCCCGCAGGCGCCTTCGCCGCCGATCCGCCAGAGCAGCAGCTGCGCGCGCTCTACGAGGCCGACTGGGCCGAGCGCATGCAGGAATCGGGCATGATCCCGGATGGCAACGGCGACTTCGTCGCCTCCGACCGCCTGCCGCGTGTGGACCCCGCCACCTACGAGCGCCGCGCCGCCCGCGCCCGCGACATGCTGGCCAAACTCGACCGCATCCCCCTCGACCAGCTCTCGAACGAGGACCAGGTCAACGCCGCCGTGTACCGCACCATTCTGGAGCACACCCTCATCGAGGCCCGGTTCCGCGAATGGGAAATGCCGTTCAACAGCGACAGCTCGTTCTGGATTTACCTGAGCGCCCGCGCCCCGTTCCGCACGGCGGAGGACTACCGGCACTACATCGGCCGCATGCGCGATATCCCGCGCTATTTCGACGAGCAGATCGCCAACATGCGCGCCGGCCTCAAGCGCGGCTTCTCGGTGCCGCGCGTCACGCTCAACGGGCGGGACCAGACCATCGCCAACTACGCGGTGAGCGATGTGGAGGCGAACCCGTTCTACGCCGCCTTCAAGGACATGCCCGCCACCATCCCGGCGGAGGAGCAGGCGCAGCTGCGCGCGGCCGCGCAGGCCGCCATCCGCGACGCCGTGGTGCCGGCCTATACCAGGCTGCTCACCTTCTTCCGCAACGAATACCTGCCCAAAACCCGCACCACGCTGGCCGCCACCGCCATGCCCGACGGCAAGGCCTACTACGCGGCGCAGATCCGGAAATTCACGACGCTCGACCTGACGCCCGAGGAAGCCCACGCGCTCGGCCTCAAGGAGGTTGCCCGCATCAAGGCGGAAATGCATCAGGTGATGCGCGACAGCGGCTTCACCGGCACGCTGGAGGAATTCCTCCACTTCCTGCGCACCGACCCGCAGTTCTACGCCAAGACGCCCGAGCAGCTCCTGCACTACTCGGCGTGGGTGGCCAAGCGGGCGGACGCCACGCTCGCCGACACCATCGGCACCCTGCCGCGCAAGCCCTTCACCATCGTGCCGGTGCCGGACGCGCTGGCGGCCTTCTATACCTCCGGCCGGGGCGGCCTTGGCGCGTGCATGATGAACACCCACAACCTGCCGAGCCGCCCGCTGTTCCATATTCCGGCGCTGACGCTGCACGAATGCGCCCCCGGCCACAGCTTCCAGGCGGCGCTGGCCAAGGAGCAGCCGGAACGCCCGGCCTTCCGCCGCACCACCTATTTCTCCGGCTACGGCGAAGGCTGGGGGCTCTACACCGAATGGCTGGGCAAGGAGATGGGCATCTACCGCACGCCCTACGAGCACTTCGGCCGCCTCTCCTACGAGATGTGGCGCGCCGCGCGCCTGGTGCTGGACACCGGCATCCACTACTACGGCTGGTCGCGCGAGAAGGCGATCGACTACCTCACCAACCACACCGCGCTTTCCGCGCACGAGGTGGAAACGGAGATCGACCGCTACATCAGCTATCCGGGCCAGGCGCTGGCCTTCAAGCCGGGCGAACTGACCATCCATCGCCTGCGCGCCGAGGCCGAGCAGCAGCTGGGCCGGAATTTCGACAAGCGCCGCTTCCATGACGCCTTCCTCGCGCTCGGCTCGGTGCCGCTGCCGGTGCTGGAGCAGCAGATGCGCCGCTTCATCGAGAGCGAGAAGGCGCGCCTCGCGCAACAGGCGGCCGCCGCCCATCCGTGACGGGGGATCTTTCCGGAAACCAGAACCCGAACAATAAAAGGAGTGACCAGGCCATGAACCGGTGGCGCATCAGCCTTCTTGCCCTCAGCCTGTCGCTGGCGACCGCGGGCCTGCCCGCCAGCGCCTTCGCCGCCGATCCGGCGGACCAGCAACTGCGCACGCTCTACGAGACCGACTGGGCCTGGCGCCTGAAGGAGACCGCCAGAATTGAAAAGGAGGACGGCTCTCTCGACGGTGCCGACCACCTGCCGCGCGTCGATGCCGCCTCCCAGGAACGGCGCGCCGCCCACGCGCGCGAGATGCTGGCCAAACTCGACCAGGTGCCGCTGGATCAGCTCTCGGACGAGGAACAGATCAACGCCGCCGTGTTCCGCACCAACCTGGAGCACGCCCTCATCGACGCGAAATTCCGCGCCTGGGAAATGCCCTTCAACAGCGACAGCTCGTTCTGGACCTCGCTCGAGGCGCGCCGTCCGTTCCGCACGGCGGAGGATTACCGGCGCTACCTCGGCCGCATGCGGGACGTCCCGCGCTATTTCGACGAGCAGATCACCAACATGCGCGCCGGCCTCAAGCGCGGCTTCACGGTGCCAAGGGCGACGCTCAACGGGCGCGAGCAGTCGATCGCGATCTACGCCAATAACGACGTAGAGGCGAACCCGTTCTACGCCGCGTTCAAGGAGATGCCGTCCACCATCCCGGCGGACGAGCAGGCGCAGCTGCGCGAGGAGGCGAAGGCTGTCATCCGCGACGCCGTGGTGCCGTCCTACACCAGACTGCGCGCGTTTTTCCGCGACGAATATCTGCCCAAGGCCCGCACTACGCTGGCGGCCTCGGCCCTCCCCGACGGCAAGGCCTTCTATGCGGCGCAGATCAGGAAATACACGACGCTCGACCTGATGCCCGAGCAGATTCACGAGATCGGCCTCAAGGAGGTCGCCCGCATCAAGGCGCAAATGCTTCAGGTGATGCGCGACAGCGGCTTCAACGGCAGTTTCGAGGACTTCGTCCAGTTCCTGCGCACCGACCCGCGCTTCTACGCCAAGACACCAGAGGAGCTGCTCGGCTTCTCCGCCTGGATCGCCAAGCAGGTGGACGGCAAGCTCCCCGACATCATCGGCACCCTGCCGCGCCGCCCCTTCACCATCATTCCGGTGCCCGAGGCGCTGGCGCCGTTCTACACCGCCGGGCGCGGCGGGCTCGGCGCGTGCATGATGAACACCTACAATCTGCCGAGTCGCCCGCTCTACAACATTCCCGCGCTGACGGTGCACGAATGTGCCCCCGGCCACAGCTTCCAGGCGGCGCTGGCCCGCGAGCAACCGACGCGCCCGGCCTTCCGCCGCAACAGCTCCTTCTCCGGCTACGGCGAAGGCTGGGGGCTCTACACCGAGTGGCTCGGCATCGAAATGGGCATCTACCGCACGCCCTATGAGCACTTCGGCCGCCTCTCCTACGAGATGTGGCGCGCGGCGCGGCTGGTGATCGACACGGGCGTCCACCACTACGGCTGGTCGCGCGAGAAGGCGATCGAGTTTCTCGCCAGCAACACCGCGCTGTCCGCGCACGAGGTGGAAACGGAGGTGGACCGCTACATCAGCTGGCCGGGCCAGGCGCTGGCCTACAAGCTGGGCGAGCTGACCATCCACCGCCTGCGCGCCGAGGCCGAGCAGCAACTGGGCCGGAACTTCGACCAGCGCCGCTTCCACGACACCATCCTGGCGCTCGGCTCCGTGCCGCTGTCGGTGCTGGAGGAGCGCATCCACCGCTTCATCGCCGACGAGCAGAAGCGCATCGCCACGGCGCAAGGCGGGCAGACCGGCGGCGCCACCACCACGCGCTGATCACCGTACGCTGATACCGCCACACGCTGGCACCGGCCGGGGGAGCGGGCACACCACCCGCTCCCCCGACGCGTATTGCCTTGCGGAAACCCCCGCCCCATTGGCTTGCTCCCAGTCGGGCTTCCCTACCGCTGGATGCCGCGCATCTGCCCCGCCCATTCCGAACGCGGGTTGCATCCGGTCCGAACGCCAATCGCACCGATCAAGGGGCTGTCCCCACATCCAGAATTTCAAGACAGACGACGCCAGGAAGCACATCAAATATTATCTACCTCCCATATTCAGGATGTTCCGAGAGCAGACAAATATAAAATTGCTATCATTTAAATACTTTATTCATAATCAGAATTGCGATTCCCCACGTCAACGGACTGCGGGATACACCCATGTTGATCCATGATCATGTTCTGTCGCCCGGTTCCCCATGAATAATTCCTGTTGGAATTGTCATGAAGAGATATCCCCGAAATATTGTTTACTTCCCGTCTCCCGGCCTGAGGGCGATATGAGCCAGTTTTATCTCCCGGACTTCATCCAGACCTGCGTTGCCGGTGGGTACATCGTCTTTCTCGACTGCAAGCGCGACGCCTACACCGCCTTGCCGAAAGAGGTGACGCCTTGTTTACGCAGCCTCGTCACCGACCGGGCGATCCGGCTGCCGGACGACAGGAGCGAAATACAGGACCCAGAAGTCTGGAAAGCCGTCGATGAACTCCTTGAAGAGGGCATACTGACAACAAAAAAACCGGACAAAACTTTTCACAACAAACCGAGAGTGCGACTGCAAAGAGACCTTCAGACTGCAAACCTTTCCAACAAGAACATCTTTGATCTGCGATTTACCCTCTTCATCCTGAGAGCGATCATATTTTCCTTCTTCCTGAAAAACATCCTCGGCCTGAGGCGGACAATCAGCATCATGTCCTCCCTGCCTCCCCGCGCACGGCCCAGCCCGATCCCTCTGGATGAGCTCATATACACGTTCCGGTATATCAGGCCCTTCTTCTACAGAGCGAAGGAGCACTGCTTCTTCGACGGCCTGGTCACGACATACATTCTGAGAAAATACGGGTTTGACGCCGTCCTGGTTTTCGGCGTCTCCATGCCGGAGTTTGCCGCGCATTGCTGGGTCGAAGTCGGCGACACCATTGTGACCGACCCACTGAGTGCGACGATTTTATTTTCCCCCATTATGGCGATCTAGAAGCAAGGAATGCGCGATGTTGTCTTTCTTCGCCCTGGTCAGGAAAAGCAAGGGCAACCCGGATGCCCTGCCGTCGCGCGTCAACGAGATCACCGGCAAGCTCCCGGACTTCCACATCGTGCATCAAACACCCAATGTCTGCGTGCTGATGACCGATCCGGAAGAAAAAGGCACCTTCGTCTACCGATTGTCCGGCGGCACCGGGCTAATACTCGGAACCCTGTTTCACAAGGATGAGGCCCTCACAAACCACGCGCCCCTTGCGATCGATGAGAAGACTACCAACGCCATTCTCGACACAAGATGCCAGTACATCATCGAGAAATACTGGGGGATGTACGCCGCCATTGTGGGCAAAGAGGATGGAACAGAACAGTTCATCCTGAGAGACCCTACCGGCGTTCTGCCGGTCTATATCTATGAGACGCCCGACCTCTACCTCTTCTTCTCGGATGGAGAACATTTCCGGTCGCTCCACCTGGGACAGTTAAGCCTGGATCCTCATTCGGCAATCCTCGGTCTCCAGCTCCCGCTGCTGCATCTTCCCGGGACATGCTTGCGCGAAATTGACAAGGTGATGCCGGGCGAGCTCTTTGCCATATCGCGGGACAAGACCGAGCGGTTCATGCTCTGGAAGCCGCGTGATTTCTTTGTCAAAGATGGAAACTATACAACCGAGAAAGCTGCCGCCGAGCTACGCACGACTGTCTTGAAATGCACCCATGCGTGGGCCTCGCACTTCGACAAAATCTGCGTGCGGGCATCCGGTGGCCTCGATTCCTCCATCATCCTCAGTTGCACGGCTCTGGCGCCCCATCGCCCGGAGGTCATCGCCGTAACGCATTATACGGAAGGCAATGTGGATTCCGATGAGCGCGAGTTTGCCAGAGCGGCAGCCCAGCATGCCAACGCCCATCTGATCGAAGTTCGTGACTCCGCTGACGACATCGACATGAAGGATCTTCACGACTTTGCCTTTCTACCAGAGTTCTACAAGGATCGTTTCATGATCGGCAGGGCCCGTTATCAGAAGCGCCTGGCCGACGAACACGGGATCGATGCCTTTTTTGGTGGAGAACCTGGGGATACGATCTTCTACACACGGCCCAGTTACACAGCCATCGACTATCTTTACCACAAGGGACTCAATGGCGGCTTCTTCAAAGCGTGCTACGAAGAGGCCTTGATCAGCAAGCGACCTATTGGAGCCATTCTCCTTGAGGCTGCCGCCTCGACAATTCGAACACCGTCATGGTGTCTCTCGAAGAAATTTGAGGGCTATACGGGCTTGTTCGCGGAAGATCTGCTGCATGAGACCAGCATTGATGCCGCACTTGCGCCATGGGAACAGTGTCAGGAAGGGTCAACCATTTCCAAAAAGGAGCAGCTGGCATTTACTTTTATCTGGCTGCCGTATGCCAAGCCAAGCCGCCGTTGTGATTACGTTCGCATGGTTGAACCGCTCATGTCCCAGCCTGTTCTCGAAGCAGTCTGCCGGATTCCGAGTTACCTTTTTGCCTACAACGGTGAAGATCGAGGCCTGGCGCGTCTGGCCTTCCTCGATATCGGCCACCCAACGAATATGCTCCGGAAATCCAAAGGCGGCCCCGAGGACTTCTACAAGTCTGTCTGGAGCCAAAATGTCGATTTCATAAGGGAAGCTATGCTGGATGGCCTGCTCGTAAAGCACGGCCTGCTCGACCGGAAGAAGGTTGAGAACGCCTTTTCCCTCGCCCTCGATCAATCGCTTGGTGTGTGGGGCGAAGTGTTTAATCTGGTGGGGAATGAATTTTGGGCAAGGCGCTGGCTAAAAACATAGGAATCAGAGCAGTCATGAGAACATATTCTCAACCACAACAGCCGCGCGCCAAAATAAGACCGCTTATTTTCGAATATCATCATTTCAGAAATAAAACATATATTCATAATAAAACTATTCTCAATATTCAATTCAATATACTTAAACCAAGACCTATTATTATTATTGCCGCACTGAGCGGCCTTAATTCGCGATAGGAGAAGCAAGATGCTGAAACTTGGACGTGTTTCTGTCGAAACCAAAGACCTGACCCCAGTCGCCAAGCCGTTTGACTCTCAGTACCAGCGGTATGTGTAAGATACTGCCTTGGGGCAGGCTCAGCACACAGCAACGCATTACTTGGGAGATTAGACATGCTGAAACTTGGACGCGTCTCCTTTGAGACCAAAGATGTTTCTACTAAGCCGGGCATGGACTCGCTCATGAACCGGCCTAACTAAAGCAAACAAGGAGCGGCATGAGACTTCTGCCTCATGCCGCTCCTGCTTTCGGCAAAAAAATCAAACCCTGAAACATCAGCGCACCTTCTTCGGAACAAAAAGGCGCAACTCTCCTTTACAAATTTGGGGCGCTTTTATCGATAGGCTCCACGTGATGCACTCGTCATGCACACAGCGCGATGATGACATGAGCCATATCCCGCGACATTTGCGTTAAAATTCCATTCCCAAGACTGGGTTTACGCGCGGTGACCAATGTCTACCTGACAGTTGCCGTATGACCGCCCCGTGGGGCCTCACACAACCGGGCGAGCGGGACAATTGTGCGTCCGTAGAGGCGGTGCTCGCCCGTTAACATGTCGGTGCCATACTCACCCTGAAGGTATGCATCACTATAAAGCTCTTTCACCTCAATGAGCCTGTAGCCATGCGGCAACTCCGTGGCGCTGCTTTGGCACAAGGTATTCCCGGATGAGGTGAGAGATTTCTTGGCACCTTCCGATCGCTCCTCGCCATCAACGAAAATGTTGTACGCGATCTTTGCCCACTTACTGTCGGAGCCGACACCGTCAATAACGGCATACCATTGCACTTCAGTCTGTGGCGAAAAAAGCAGGGTCGATGTGTTGCTTCCCGCGATGCCTTCGCGATAGGAACATGACGCCCCATCACATTGCAGCAGGGCGACCAGCACCGCTATCTCGGAAGGGCTGGATGCCGAAGCCGTCATCAGATTGTTTACGGCGGCGGAAACTTCGATGCGCTGGAAACCTTCCGGGATGTGGATCGGTATGACCGCAGGAAGGCGCTCCTGCGCAAGATCAAGAACGCCCTGTTTCCAGGCCGTCTGAATTATCCGGGTGTGGAAGCCGGAAGGAGACACACCCCCCGAGATATCGACTCCTCCGCGCGCTTCAGCGACCCTTTCTAAATCGGCCTGACCAAGCGTTGAAATGTTCACTCGGAAAGGCAAAGGCCCCATGCGGTCGGTATCATAAATATAGTAATTCAGAAAAGAGATCTCCCACACGCCGGGCGTTGGCTGGTGGAGTATCTGCTCATACCGGTCCGCAACAACCTCAGCGCTCGCTCCGACCATCGTCCCCTTGCTGTAGACTGGCCCTCCGCGTTGCCCCAACGGCCCGTCGAAGACAACGCCCATACCAAGCCCTCCCGTATGGGAGAGTTTGAGCGCAGCAGTTTCAGGCGGAACTCTCACATAGAGATTCACCGCATGGGGATTGTGCAAGGTTACGTCAAGTGACAGGCCCTCACCTTGAACGGAAGCCAGATCAATTGCTGCAACAACAGTCAGGGCG
Organism: Pedomonas sp. V897; assembly: GCF_051304405.1. Classification (NCBI taxonomy): domain Bacteria; kingdom Pseudomonadati; phylum Pseudomonadota; class Alphaproteobacteria; order Sphingomonadales; family Pedomonadaceae; genus Pedomonas; species Pedomonas sp. V897. The sequence continues at coordinate 38,209 of NZ_JBPPGG010000008.1, read as the reverse complement.
ATATCCTCTGCCACAAGTCCTGTCTCCGGATCGGCAATCCGCAGTATGGCTGCATGGACACCGGCCTGCTTCGGGCGAATGCGAATGGCGACCGGAACGTCCCGGTTCAAGGGGAGGACAAGCTCCTTCGGCCCGGAAAATGTGTGCTGATAGTCACCGAGAATCCTTGCGGAAAACCTCAGAGGGCGATCCGCCCCGGTGGTGCGCCGCAGCTTTATGACACGCCCCCCCTCATCTCCTGGCGACCAGCCTTCCCTTTCATAAAGACCCGGCCCCTTATCAGCCTGAAGGCCCGCAGACACCAGCCCCGTTTTGACCGGCGCCATGACGTCAATCTTGACCTGGGCGGCCCTGTTCTCAACCAGGCGGTTGAGATACTGCCATGCCGCGTAAACGTCGATCAAACCGCGCCCCTGCACGTGGGTGGAAACGCCGTTGCTCAAATGCGCCGTTGCCCGAACAGCCTGCACGATATCCAAAGGCGTGAACTTCAATTTTTTCTGACGTGCCGCGCTGATAAGGGCCGCGACGGCGCCAGTGGCGGTTGGCGTGGCGGCGGAGGTCCCCGAAAAGCAGGTAAAGTTATTGGTGGCAACAAACGTTGGGCATGCATTATCCGCCGCACCTCGTACGTAGCGAGGCAGCGGTGTGACGACGTATCCGACTCCCAGCACATCTGGCTTCAAACGGCCGTCCAGTGCAGGACCGGCAGACGTCGCGTAGGCAGGACCGCCCTCATAATGTCCACCGTTCAGCGCCTCCCAGGAGCGAGCACCAACATACTGCCCGATGGATAGAACGTTCGCACCTCGCCCATTTGATCCGATTTGACCAATTTTATGAGCAAAGTTCCCACCTCCGCCGATTACGATCTTGCCGTAGTGTTGTGCAATGCGGTCCATAATGACCGCATCGATCGCGTTGTCTGGTGCCAGCGCCAAATTTGCGGCCAGCATGTTGACGATGATGTCGACAGACTCCTGACGAGCCGCAAAAATTGCCGCCTCGATGAGTGTTGAGAGAGACGTATCAACGGCAATCGGCAGGATCTGGGCGCCCGGCGCGGCAGACCCCAGATTTGGGGCCAGAACGGGTTGCCCTGCGGCGAGGGAAGCTACGGCATGGGTATGGTCGTTGGGAACGGCAATGTGCACCCATTCTTCCCGAAACGTCGTTGAGATATAAAATCGCGCGCCGACCGGATCGCCAGCGGCATCGCGAAAGAAGCCTCCTTTCCCGTCCTTGGAATAGGGAAGGTAACATTGCTCGTCTGTCAGGTCGTCATCCTGATTTGTGTCGACCCACACACAATCCCCCGAAGGACGGCGGGCCACTGCAAATGTCCGGGGTTTCGAACTCGGGTTCTGATCGAAGTTCAGATCCTTTCCGTAAAGGACGAAGTCGGACTCGTCGAGAAACCCAACCTCGAATGGCCCCACCCCCGGCATTCTCACGCTTCGCCCATTCAGATTGATGGACTGTTGGCGATCCGTTGCGTGAGTCTGCAGTTTCACCCAGCCGCTGGCCCGGAAGTTCTTGTCCGACAGGGAATTAGGCCCCAGATCGGCAAAGGCATAGATGTTCTCGATTTTCTTGATGCGCCGCCCATCCAGATCATAGGCATCGGCCAACTCAGGCGCTAAAGGATCGGGTATATTCTCGATAATCGCAATCTTGACGCCCCGACCGTCGTAAAGGGAATTTTCCACCCGAAGTGCGGATACATGCATCTCCTCAATAGCGTGGTATACAGGATCTTTTTGCGTGAGCCTGATGAAATCGGAAAGTGTCATCTGATGTGGCTGGGTCTCATCCCGCGCCGCGGGAGACTTGTCCTGGCTCAACGCTGTATATCTGAAATGCCCCAGTCCCGCAGCGAGAACCGTGGGGTGCGAAACCAGAGACAACACTTGTTGCGGCGGAACCTCGACCCGGAGATAGCCGATTTCCTCCGCACGATATACAATCTTGTACCCGCGCCTTCCGAGTTCCTCAGCAAGCCCTGACACCTGCCCATCCTTGGCGACGAGCATGACATCCATGGACGGACGCTGTTCTGCGACCGATCGTGCGACAAGACTTCGATCAGGGACGGAAAGCTGCGCAGCAGATGCAGCAAAAGTTTGCACCAATCCCAAGAGTGGCACAATCCACGGGATCAAGAATCTCATTTTAATTCACCAGTTTTTTTCTGGAACAAATTCAGAAAAATCGCCTGAGGAGCCGGCTACCAGCGCTTGGAGAGAGACAGAGCGACAACGCGACCCATGGGATCCGCGTTTGCGGAATCATAGCCAAAGCCCGTTGTCACATTTTCGTAGAATGGCGGAGCATCATTGAAGAGGTTGGTGATCGACAGCGTTATACTGAGATCCCGCAAGAGAGAGCTGGTTTTGGAATCGAAGTTGTGCGCGACAGTGAGATCAACTGTTGTATTCGATGATATCTTGCGATCGGGAACGATATCCTTGTAGCTATCGGTATAGTTAATAAACGTCGAGATCGTGGTAGTCGCAGTGGGCATCCACGCAATGCTGCCACGCAGGCGCCAATCAACCGGATTTCCAGGCGTATTCAGACGGTCGACGGCAGGTGCCCGAGGCGATATGGCATTTTCAAAGTTCGCGATATAAGTCCCGTTTATAGAGACGAGAATATCGCCTGCCCGCCCCACTCCTATTCTCTGAGTCACACTGACATCGAAACCTTCAGCCAAGGTACGACTGAAGTTACGCGATCGTGCATCCACAATTGCGCGAACAATGCCAGGCGTTGAGCAGCTTTCAGGTGATGCATCCAGATTGCCCGGTGCTGCGAGCGCACACGTATCGGCGAGTTGCTGAGCGTTCGGGTTCCAGATAACCAGTTCGGCGTAGGACGGGTCGATCAATGCTGTGGGATAATTGGGATCAATGACCTGATTTTTGAATTTGATCTTGAAATAGCTGATCTTGAGATTTGTGCTTTCCGTAGGCTGAAGCTCGACGCCCATTGTAAAATTGTCGGAAGTCTCATTGGTAATATCCTCGGCCGATCCGATGGCGATCAAGGCCAGAGAACTCCCTGTTGGCGATGAAGAGTCCGGAAGAAGAAGAGTGGCCACATAATTCGGCGTAGTTAACAGATGCAAGCCAGGCGCACGGAACGATGTTCCATAACTTGCGCGAATATTGAACCCATCGACCAGGGACCAAAGGATGCCGACCCGCGGGTCGGTTGAATGCTGCGAGTCCCGCTTCCGGGATTCAGGAATGACACTTTTGTCCTTATAACGCTCGTATCGAATCGATGATGAAATTATAAGCTTGTTGAACCCAGGTATGTTGTCGGCTTCCGTAATGAGAGGTATGAACACCTCACCAAACAGAGCCCCGACATTCCTTTTGACCTTCATATTTGTATCGAGCTCGTCGTTCACAAAGAGCGTGTTCGAGAACTCTTCTATCCGGCCGTCAACGCCAGCGGCGACACGAACATAATCGCTGCCGAGCTTCAGAAGCGGCCCCGATGTGACAATATTTGCCTGACGAACCTTTCCTTGCACTTTCACATCCGACGTGTTGGAGAACAGCTGCGCCAACACGTCGGGATTGGTATTCGACCCGTCCCCAAAGGGATTAAAAGCCTTCGCAGGATCCGTTTCTCTCAGAGCAGCCGACAACTTGGCGTAAGTCATCGTATCCCTGGAAGCCCGTAGAGAACTCTCCTTTACATAGGATGCCCAAGCTTCAGTTTGCCACTCTCCACCATGATCGAACGTAAAACCGGCCGTGGCGCTATAGCTCCTCACCCTTCCCGTTCTGAGGTCGGTCGGCCCGTCACGATGGAATGAATACGCAACGTAAAGCGGCCGGTTATCGCCAAAGGCATCCACGTAGAAGGGGTTTTCCGGAGGGACAAAAAGGAGAATACTGGACGGCGGTGTACGGTTATTGAATTTTCTCTGTGAAAACCTGCCCTCGACAAAGAATTCCAGGTTGTCCAGAATGGTCTGGGACGCCGTTCCGTAGACACTGTGCAGCCGTTGCCTTGGCATCAGGTCAACAAATTCCGACCGTTCCTGGTAATTGGCCTGGCTCCCCGGAAGCAACTGGTCTGGGGTGAGGTTCTTTCCATCCTGACCGGCCGGAATCGCGAACAGGACTTCAAGCGTATCGGGATCCACGATATTCCCTGGATTTGCAAAGATCGAACGGCGATCCTGCCCACCCCTTGAACGGAAATCGCTCGAACGGGAGAACTTCCTATCGGTTGCCCGCACCCTTTCCCGAGATGTGAATTCATACGTCAGAAGAGCGTTCCCGCTCGACCATGTATGCCCGGCCGCTGCACCAAACTGATACTCCTCAAATCGGCCCGGAATTGCTGCTCCATAGCGAGCCGTCGTCTCCAACCCCTCAAAATCCTTCCGCAGGATGAAATTCACCACACCGGCAACAGCGTCTGACCCATAGACGGCAGAAGCACCATCGGGAAGCACCTCGATGCGCTCGATCGCAGTAACTGGAATGATGGAGACATCCGTAACGTCATGTTCGTTTCCCGTTGCCGGCAATCGCCGCCCATTGACCAACACCAGAGTTGCAATGCTCCCCAGGCCTCTGAGATTGATCGTATTGCCTTGGGTCACGTTATTCCGGCTTCCGGCATCCAGACTGAATTCACCGGTTGCGCCTCCGCCAAAATTCTGCGGGAGAGCCTGGAAGACATCCCGTACCGTCGCATGGCCGGCCTGGGTGATCTCTTCACGCCCGATAGAGATAACCTGGCTTCCAACGCTCGTGTCCGCCCCGCGAATATGGGAGCCGGTCACGACAATGGTGTTGAGTTCGCCGGCCTCACTTCCGGCTCTTGCCGGGTACAGAGCCTCATCGGGAGGGACCAGATCCTGACGCTTTGCCGGGGCAGGACTTTCCTCGCTCGAATTCCGGTTCCGGGTGTCGGCAGGAGCGTCACCGGACCCGCTTGGCTCAGGCTGCGAAGCAGGCACCTGGGCGTGAACATCATTTCCAGCGGCAAACAGAAGACCAAGAGACGTGGAGGTGATCAACAAAAGTTTGAAGAGTGCCGTCGGGTTGTTTTTCATTCTTGTTCCCCCGTTAAATAGATATTCCGACCCCATTCACGTGAATATCGTCCGGCTCCGGGCGACAGGCCTCGGTCGGCCGCAAAGAGCAGCACCACTTGAGGATTAGCGACATACACCCTCGCCAGATCTGGAATAACATCAAATAACGTCAATTAATAATGAAAATTTAACAGTCATAATGATGGCTATAGGAACAATACCTGCCACATTATTCATGATATGGCGAGAGGCATTTTTTAGTAACAATTCGAATTATGATTCCACAATTATTTGAATAATAATCACAACCTATTGATAATTCATACTTATTCGTGGCCGCGATCAAAGCGATTTTATTGGGCATTTATGCCCCTGGTCATGACGCCTCGATCTCCGACGCACCCGTTTTCTGCAATGCTTCACCGTCCGGGAGATTGTTTGGTGGGGTTGATGACCGGCCGCATCAACCCGCCTTGAGACAACAACAACCGGCGGTGCTGCCTGACGGATGAACTTCCGGTCCCGTTTACCTGCGCACAAAAAAAGAGGCGTCCGTTTCCGGACGCCTCCATTCCTGATGCCTGTAGGGACTTCAGGCTCAGAAGAGATCGGCGTTCATCACCTTGGTCCAGGCGGCGACGAAGTCCTTCACGAACATCTCGCCCGCGTCGGCCGAGGCATAGGCCTCGGCGACGGCCCGAAGCTCGGAGTTGGAGCCGAAGATCAGGTCGACCGGCGTTGCGGTCCACTTCAGCTTGCCGGTGGCGCGGTCGCGGCCCTCATAGAGACCCGGCTGCGCCGCCTTGGACCACTTTGTGCCCATGTCGAGCAGATTGACGAAGAAGTCGTTGGTCAGCACGCCCGGCCGATCGGTGAAGATGCCATGGGTTGCGCCGCCCGCGTTGGCGCCCAGCGCGCGCATGCCGCCCACCAGCACGGTCATCTCCGGCACGGTCAGGTTCAGCTGATCGGCCTTGTCCACCAGCGCCTCGGCAGGCGGCAGATGGGCCTCCGGCGCGTAGTAGTTGCGGAAGCCGTCCGCCTTGGGCTCGAGGTAGGCGAAGGAGGCCACGTCGGTCTGCTCCTGGCTGGCATCGACCCGGCCCGGCTTGAACGGCACGGAGATCTTGTATCCGGCCTTCGCCGCCGCCTGCTCGACAGCCGCGCTGCCGGCCAGCACCACCAGATCGGCCAGCGACACCTGCTTGCCGCCCTTCGCGGACGTGTTGAAGTCCTTCTGGATGGCTTCCAGCCTGGCCAGAACCTTGGCCACTTCCTGCGGGTTGTTCACCGCCCAGTTGCGCTGCGGCTCAAGCCGCAGGCGCGCGCCGTTCGCCCCGCCACGCATGTCGGTGCCGCGGAAGGTGGAGGCCGCCGCCCAGGCGGTGCGTACCAGTTCCTGGGTGCTGAGGCCGGAGGCGAGGATCTTGCCCTTCAGCTGCTCGACATCCGCCGCCTCGATCATGGCGTAGTCGGCCTTGGGCAGCGGGTCCTGCCAGACGAAGGTCTCCTGCGGCACGTCCTTGCCGAGGTAGCGGGCCTGGGGCCCGAGGTCGCGGTGGGTCAGCTTGAACCAGGCGCGGGCGAAGGCCTTCTCGAACTCCTCGGGGTTTGCCTGCCACCGCTCGAGGACAGCCCGGAACGCCGGGTCTTCCTTCAGCGCGATGTCGGTGGTGAACATGATCGGCGCATGGCGCTTGCCGGGCACGTGGGCGTCCGGCACCATGTTGGCAGCCGCCGGATCGCTCGGAATCCACTGGACGGCACCAGCCGGGCTGCGGGTCTGCACCCAGTCGAAGTTCAGCAAATTGTCGAGGTACTGGGTGGTGAAGCGGATGGGGTTCGCCGACCAGGCGCCTTCGAGACCGGAGGTGATGGTGTCCTCCGAGTGGCCCTTGCCGCACTTGTTCTCCCAGCCGAGGCCCTGCTGCTCGAGGCCGGCAGCGGCCGGCTCGGGGCCGAGGCACTTCTCGGGATTGTGCGCGCCGTGGGCCTTGCCGAAGGTGTGGCCGCCCGCGATCAGGGCCGCCGTTTCCTCGTCGGTCATCGCCATGTTGCCGAAGGCGCGGCGGATGTCGGCCGCGGCGGCGATCGGGTCGGGCACGCCGTTCGGGCCTTCCGGGTTCACGTAGATGAGGCCCATCTGGGTTGCGGCGAGCGGGCCCTTGAGGTTGCCCTTTTCATCGCGGCGCTGGTCGCCCATCATCTTGAGCTCGGGGCCCCAGTAGACCAGATCCGGCTGCCAGGCATCCACGCGGCCGCCCGCGAAGCCGATGGTCTTGAAGCCCATGTCCTCCAGAGCGACGTTGCCGGTCAGCACCATCAGGTCGCCCCAGGAGATCTTGCGGCCGTACTTCTGCTTCACCGGCCACAGCAGACGGCGGGCCTTGTCGAGGCTGGCGTTGTCGGGCCAGGAGTTCAGCGGATCGAAGCGCTGTTCGCCGCCATCGGCGCCGCCGCGGCCATCGGCCACGCGGTAGGTGCCCGCGCTGTGCCAGGCCATGCGGATGAAGAACGGCCCATAGTGGCCATAGTCTGCGGGCCACCACGGCTGGGAGGTGGTGAGCACCTTGCGGATGTCCGCCTTCAGCGCATCGAGATCAAGGGTGGAGAATTCCTTGATGTAGTCGAAGTCGGGGCCATAGGGGTTGGACTGGGCCTCGTGCTGGCGTAGCGCCGTCAGATCGAGCCGATCCGGCCACCAATCCTTGTTGGTGAGGACAGTCGGCCGGGCACTTTGCGGCGCAGCGGTTGCGTCATTCTGGGAAAAAGCAGGCGCGGAAAGAGCCGAAAGACTCGCTCCCAGAAACATGGTCAAAAACAATTTCTTTTGATTTCCAGACATATATTGCATAGTCCCCTCGTGAAACGTGGCGTTATATTCGATGCATTGATGTCTGCGATCCAACGAATTTTCCTGCTCAGAGTAATCGGCAGAACTGATGAATTGTTCGGAGCTATTTGTCCGGTCATTTTCGTTGGTCGGTTTTACTAAATTCCGTCCGCCCGATACTTGCCGCACGACGGGGCAAGCCGCAGAAACCAAAGGAGTTGCCGCGCAAGTGGCGGCAGCGCGCGGCCCGGAGTCCCGGAGCGCAGCCGCGCCCGCTGCGATCGCCGCAGGCCGTCTGGTTAAAATATTGGTAGCGATGAATGGTCAGGTTCGCGCCGTGTCGCTCGGCGTCACGGCGTCCCGATACAAGACATGAAGATTCCCTCCTGCCGGGTCACGCACAGCCCACACGCCAAGCACACGCCCGCCAACGGACCCTCCGCAGTAACGTCATCAAAATACATCCGCCGGCATCAGAACATGCCGACCAGGTTGATGAAGAAGCCGCGGTGGTCGTAGTCGAAGTCGGTCAGGTCGTCGCTGAACTCGGTGAAGTTGTAACCGACACCGATCCGGAAATTCCGGGCGACATCGCGGTCCACGCCGACAAGGAAGCCGTGTTTGGTGCCGCCTTTATCCACATCCAGAACGCGATATTCGGCCAGCGCATGCCACTTTGACAGCACCTCGTAGCGCACCTGACCGGCGAGGAAGGTGGTGGCGGAGTCATACCAGTCGCCACTGCCGCGCCCCATGCGCACCTTGCCCTCGCGCCGCGCCGTCTTGGCGGCCACCTCCCAGTGACGGTCCAGCCGGAAGACGCCCTCAAGCGAGACGATCTGCGATTTCTGGTCGTAGTCCGCACCGCCCACCTGCGCCAGGGTGGCGAGATCATAGAGATAGGTGTAGCGGCCAAACACGCCCCAGCGTGTGCTGTTCCACGGCCGCCAGGCAAAGCCCAGATTGGTCTCGATGAACTTCGCGCCCGCCAGCGGATTGTTCGCGTCATCCGTATCGGAGTAGTTGAACCGGGCCGCGATACGCCAGCTTTCGTTCAGCTTGTGGATGATGCGGTTGGTGGTCACCCACTGCTCGCGCCGCTCCGCGCCGGTGTCCTTGCGCCACTCAAACTTGCTCTGCCAGTCGGTGTCCAGCGACGTGCGGCCAAGACGCACGCTCACCGCCCGCCGGTCGACAATGCCGCCGGTCTCGTTGCGAAGCTCGCCGGTCTGGAAGGTGACGCCGGTGCTCCAGCCCTGCGCCGGATAGAAATCCAGTCCGTAGGTATGGGCAATGCCGGATTGGGTTGCCTCCTTCAGATGCTGGCTTTCGTTGAACACGTTGACCTGGTTGGACAGCCGCCAGCGCTGACCGACCGTCCAGCCATTCTGACGGCTGGGATTCAGCAGGTTCTCGTATTCCGTGGTGTCGGTCGAATAGGTGTAGGCGCCATACACGCTGTGATCCGGCGCCAGCCTGTATTCCGCGTTGATGGTCGCGGCGTCGCCCCGGTCGCCGGTGCCGACCTCCGCGCCGATCGAGGACTGGTCGCCAAACAAATAGCGCCCGCCCGCCAGCACCATGTCATTTCTGCGATAACGTCCGTGGTCATCGTCGAGCGTGAGCTGGCCCTGCGCATAGAGATCAACGTTGGCGCCGATGCGGCGGGTGTATTTCAGCGCGCCGAGCGTACCGGCGGCGTCCGCATAGACGGACTGCTCGTCCACCCGGCGGATCTCCGCGGCGAGGCTGTTGTTGTCATCGATCCGCCAGTCAAGACTGCCCTGCGCCTGCACGAGCGCATTCGCCCCCTGCTCCGCCTTGCTGAAGCGCGCATAGATGCCCAGGTTTTCGGTGATCTGCCCAAGCACCTCGCCGCCATACTCGGTGGTGGGCAGGCCGGTGTTGTAACGGCTGGTGGAATAGCCAGCGTCCGTCTCCCGCCACCAGCCGGCCGCGCTCCAGTCCAGCGCCACCCAGCCCAGCTCGGTGAAATTGACCCGTGCTTCGAGGGACTTCGCCTCTCCCTCCTGAGGGCCGGTGCCGTTCAGGCGGGTGAAATCGAAACCGCCGTTGGTCGAGAAGAACGTGGGCGCGGCCAGCGCTTCGGTGCGGACGAACTCGCCCTTGAGGTACGTGCCCCGCCCCGCCTGCAAGGTGATGTCGCTGCCGTAGAGGGTGTAGTCCTCACCCGCCCGGTTTTCGTCGATATAGGTCGCGCCGATGCCGATATGGTCGCCCAGCCAGTGCTTTCCGCGCAGGCCAAGGGTGGTCTCGTCGCTGTCGAAGTTGGACGGCACCCACTCGTAATCCACAATCAAGCGCTGCTCGTAGCCGTCGAGCGGCGCATCGCGCGTCAGCGACGGCATGTTCTCGCGGGTGATCTGGGCAAGCGGGCGCGTGAGGATGATGCGGCCCTGCAGCTCGTCGATCTCATAGTCCGCGCCGCGCGTGAGCTGGACGCGCTTTTGCGGACGGCCGGTGGTGCGGTCGCGGATTTCCAGATACACCACGTCCGAGCCCGGCAGCAGGTCGGTGTGCTTCAGATAATACAGACTGCCGCCCGTGCCGATGAATTCGTTGTGACCCGGCGCGGACTGGGCCTGCGACCCGAACGCGCGGAACTCGGACTTCGCTTCGCCCCACGGATTGGTGGCGTTCGAGCGCAGGTTGAGCGCCGCGCCATACAGCGAGCGGACATACTGCGCGTAATCCGTGCCGGTGAGGCCCGTCTGGTAGTTGCCCCACAGCGCCTGGTTCCTGTCCCAGTCCACGCGCAGATAAAACCGCCCCATCGTGTCCACGTCCCGATAGGTGGTCGAGTCATCGCCATAGACGGGATAGTAGAGATCGGGATCGAGCCGCCGGAACACATCCTGCGGATCGGCCTTGCCGAAGCCCTTGAACAGCTCGCCGATCTCGCGCTCGGTCGTGTCCGCATGGGCCGTGACCAGATAGCGCCCGCCGAGCTTGGATTTGATGTAGAACGCCAGACGCCCTTCAGAGAGGAAGTCGTCGGTGACGCGGTCATCCACCGCAAGCGGCTCGACCGAGCCGGAGGCGTCACTGGTGGACAGCGTCAGGTCCGCAAGACCGACGCCGAAGAAATAGCGCCCCGTCACCTCCACTTCGAGCCGGTGATGCTGCTCAGTCTCGCCACCGGTATTGCCCTTGAGCGCGATGTCGAACGCGTGGCGGCCAATGGGCACCAGGTATTCGGCAACGAACTTGCGCTCCAGATCGACGGGGTAGGATTCCCCGTTGATGGTGAGCTGCGTGTTCTCCGGCAGATTGCGGCCATGGATGCGGATGCGCGAGCCGCGAATGGTGATGTTCTGCTGACGCAGGCCATTGCTGCCGAACACGTCGTTGAGAAGGTTCTGCGCCCGCGCCTGGTCGGTCGTCAGCGCCGTGCCCATCGTCTTCTCGATGGTGTTGCGCAGCAATTGATTGTTGCGTGCCACGTCCTCGGGCCGCGCCAGCTGGATGGTCCGCTGGATGGTCTCGTCGAACGCCCCGTTCGCCCCATAGGCGCGCAGCACGTAGATCAGCGCGTCGCCCGTGCGGAACCGGTATTTCCCGGGAAGCGCGCCATCCCAGTGGGCCTGGGTGACGGCGGCAACCTCCAGCGGGATGACCGCCAGCGGTTCGACCAGATCCGTGTCGGTGCTGCGGTAGACCGAAATCTCCATCTTGCGGATGAAGCCGGGATAGTTGCCGCGCACGAAGAACTGGACCGGATCGACGATCCGTTTGCCGTCATAGGCCACCATCGAAGGCGCGGACACGGACAGCTCGGGCTGGCCGAGCGTCGGGTCTTCCGTCGCCCAGATGGCGCCGCCATTGGGCAGCGAGACCGAGAACTTGCCGAGCGCCGTTGCCTTGCCCGCCGGCTCCACCGCAACCGTCGCCCGCCGGTCGGGCTCAAGCTCCCCAGACGACGAGCCCGCATGGGTGCCGGTTGTCACCGGCCGCGCCGAGCTGCGCGTGCGCAGACGGAACACCAGGCCGTCGTCGTCAGCGGCGGTTTCGGACGGAGCCAGAGCCGCGCCCGCCTGGTCTTGCGCCAGAGCCTGAAGCGACACCCCGGTGAGCAGTGTGGAGAGGCCGAGTTTGATCAAACACTTTTTCATGACCCACCCCCTCACTTGCCATGCGTGCCGATTGCCGCGGCCGGGTCGCCGGTTTGCTCGACCCGGATGTTCGCGCGCACGTCGGGCGAAAGCCGGCCGGCGAGCGCGTCGTAGACGGCCCGGGCGCGGCGCATGCCAAGCGCGGTATTGTCTTCAAAGGAACCCCGAACATCGGCGTGGCCAACGATGGTGACCGCGCCGCCGCCCTGCTGCGCGAGCCACGCGGCCATGCGGTCGAGCAGGGGCCCGAATTCGGGGCGAATTTCCGCCGTGCCGGTATCGAACAGGACGGTGCCGAGCAGCGCGCCGCCCTCGTCAAAGCCGACGATCATCGCGGACGGATCGTCCACCCGGCCGCGCGCGGTGATCCTGACGTTTGGCGCCGAGGCCGGGTCCAGCCGCGGCAGCAGGGCTGCCTTCACCGCCTCCGCGCGCTCGAACGCCAGTGCCTCGGTGGTGCCGCTGGCATCGATCACCACCTCGCCGCCCTTGAACTCGCGAAGTTTCGCCGCCATCGCCTCGATCGCCGGGAGATGCTTCTCCCGGATCTCCGCGCTGCCCGGGGCGAAGGCCACGCTGCCCAGCTCCAGCTCGATCGTCTGCGTGCCTTCGAGATGGACGGAGGGCAGCTTCACGCCCCAGTCGAACCGCACCGGAATGCCCGGCGTGATGCGCCGCAGCAGCGGGTTGGCCGTGGTGAACGTGGCCCCATCCGGCAGGGTCGCGGGATCGACCTTGAGGATGAAGTTGCGGCCGCGCTCCCAGGCCCCGCCAGGGATGCCTTCAAGGTGATAGCGGCCGAACTGGTCGGTCTCCATGATGAGGCCTTCGACCGAGGCAATGCGCACACCCGGAATGCCGCGCTCGTCGATGCCGGCATTGTCGATGATGTAATCGACCACATAGCCGCCCTCGCCCTGCGCGACCCGGCGCGTGACGCGCGGCTCGGCCGCATTCAGGCCCTTCGCTGCCTCGCCGCTTTTCTCGATCCGGGTTTCACCCGCCGCGTTCATGCGGACGGTGACGCCCTGATCGCTGGTGAGGATGAAGTCATCCGTGAAGGCGAGCGCGCTCAGGCGCTGACGGATCACGATCCGATGCCTTTCCACCGGATCGGCGTCCGACTGGCGGGCGCTGAGGCTGCCGAGGCGAAGCCCGTGCAGCAGCGGCGCGCTGGCATCGGGCACCGGCGTCATGCCCTGGCCGCGATCGATCGTCGTCGAGCCAGGGATGTAGGCCTCCGGCGCAAAGCCGCCCTTCACGGAAAGGCCGGTGAGCGCGGCGCTGTCCTGCCAGCCGTCGCCGTCGCGGTCGTCGAATACCGTGCCGAAGATGAGGGTGTCATCCAGCAGCGGATCGGCCACCAGTTCAACCTGCGCCGTGGCCCGGTTGGAGACCGCCACATTGTCGCTGCCATAGACCTGCGCCTGGTTGACATGGGTGCCCTTGCGGACACCCGCGCCCACCCGCATCAGGTAGACGAGCGTTGCCGTCTCGCCGGCCCTGAGGTCGATGCTGCCAAAGCGCAGCGGGCTCTGACCGGAAACGGTCGCGGCGTTGTCGCTGTCAACGACGCGCAGGGAGCCCTCCACATAGGTGAAGCCTGCCGGGGGGATGTCGATGATGCTGCCGCCGATCAGGTCGCGCTGGCTCACATTCTCGAGCGAGAGCGTGTAGCGGATGAGATCGCCGATCTTCACCTCGCGAACCGACGCGGTCTTGACGAGGCGTACCAGCGGCTGCTCGACCTTGTGCTCCACCGCACAGACATCGCAGCTGGGAGCGCCTGCGCCGCCGCCCGACGCCGTCACCTGGTTGCGGACCGTATCGCCCACGTCGGCGTTGACGGTCGCCGTGTAGGTCAGGCGGTGCGCGCCCACCGGCGTGCCCGCCGGAAGCGTGCAGGTGATGACGCCGTTCGCTATTTCGCAGAGCTCCGGCACCTCGGTGATGGTGAGGCCCGCATCGGGCGTATCCACCAGCACCAGCGGCTCGGTGGTCGCGCCGTTGGAGACGGTGGCGGTCAGCGCATAGGTGATCGTATCGCCCACCTGCACGGTCTCGCCCGCCGCCGGATCGGCCGACTTGACGATGTGGATGACCGGGCCTGTCACCGGAGTCCTGACGGTGCAGACGTCGAGGCAGACCGGGTTGTCCGCGCCGCTGCCAACCACGTTGTTGCGGACATCGCCACTCGCCGTGCCGTTGACGGTCGCCGTGTAGGTGACCGCGTAGGTGCCGGGGCCCGTGCCCGCCGGCAGGATGAACCGCACCACCGGTGCGCCCGAAGCATCCACCTGGTACGCGCCGGCGTTGGTGACCTCCTTGAAGTCGAGGCCGGTGCCCAGCGTATCGGTCAGCAGCACCGTGTCCGACGTGGTCACGGAGTTGGCGACCGTCGTGGTGAGCGTATAGGTGATGACATCGCCCGCCTTTACCGGGCCCGTCGTGCTGGCGGTCTTGGCATAGACAACCGTTGCGTCCTCAACCGCCGTGGTGGTGCCACATGCGGTGGTGCAGACCGGGTTGTCCGCGCCGCTGCCGACCACGACGTTGCTGACCGCGCCGCTCGCCGCGCCATTGACGGTTGCCGTATAGGTGACCGAATAGGTGCCCGGGCCCGTGCCCTGCGGCAGCCTGAATTTCACCACCGGCGCGCCAGACGCATCCACCTGGTACGCCCCGGCGTTGGTGACCTCCCTGAAGGTGAGGCCCGTGCCCAGCGTGTCGGTCAGCAGCACCACATCCGACGTGGTCATGGAATTCGAGACCGTCGTCGTGAGCATATAGGTGATGACATCGCCCGCCTTCACCGGAGTGGACGTGACCGCCATCTTGGAGAAGAAGACCTCCGGCGCGATTACCGGCGTCGTGACCGAGCAGCCGCCCGCGCAGGACGGATTGTCCCCGCCTGCACCCGCCACCGTGTTGACGACGGAGCCGGTTGCTGCGGCGTTGACCGTGGCGACGTAGGTGACCTCGTAGGTGCCGACCGGCGTACCGGCAGGCAGGGTGCACACCAGCGTGCTGGACCCGGTGCAGGTGAACGCGCCCGGGCTGGTCACCGCATTGAAGGTGAGTCCTGCCCCCAGCGTGTCGGTCAGCGTCAGCACGTCCTTCGTGGCCGCGCCCGCCACGTTCACCCGCAGCGTGTAGGTGATGGCATCGCCCACCTTCACCTGGGTGGCATTGGCGCTCTTGGAATAGGTGACGGTGGGATCCGCGACGGTCGTCGTGGTCGAGCAGATCCCCGAGCAGAGCGGGTTATCGCCGCCCGCGCCGACCACAGCATTGGTCACGACGTCGGAGGCCCCGCCGTTCACGACCGCCGTGTAGGTGACCTCATAGGTGCCAACCGGCGTGCCGGCAGGCAAGGTGCACATCAGCGGAGCGGTCACCGTGCAGGTGAACGCCCCGGCATCGGTGACCGAGTCAAGGTCGAGGCCCGTCCCCAGCGTATCGGTGAGCGTCAGCACATTTCGGGTTGCCGCGTTCGCAACCGTCACCGTCAGCGTATAGGTGATGACATCGCCCGCCTGCACCGGCCCCGCCGTGCTTGCCGCCTTGGCATAGGTGACGGACGGGTTTGCAACCGAGGTGGTCGTGCCGCAGCTGGTGGTGCAGGATGGGCTGTCTGCCCCGCTGCCCACCACAACGTTGGCGACGGTGCCGCTTGCGGTGGTGTTGACGGTTGCGGTGTAGGTGACCGAGTAGGTGCCCGGCCCCGTGCCCTCCGGCAGCCTGAACCGCACCACCGGCGCATCGGAGGCATCAACCGTATATGCCCCCGCATTGGTGACCTCCTTGAAGGTGAGGCCCGTGCCCAGCGTATCGGTCAGCAGCACCACGTCCGAGGTGGTCTTGGAATTGGAGATCGTGGTCGTCAGCGTGTAGGTGATGACATCGCCCGCCTTGACCGGACCCGCCGTGCTCGCCGTCTTGGAGAACAGCACTTCCGGCGCCACCACGTTTGCCGTGGTTGTGCAGCTGCCGGAGCAGGCGGGATTGTCGCCGCCCGTGCCGACCACCGCATTGGTGACCGTACCCGAAGCCGACGCATTCACGGTCGCGGTGTAGACGACCGAATAGCTGCCAACCGGCGTGCCGGGCGGCAGGGTGCAGACCAGCGGATTGGCCGGGGTGCAGATGAACGGGCCCGTGCTGACAACCGCCGTGAAGTCGAGGCCCGCCCCGAGCGTATCGGTCAGCGTCAGCATATTCCGGGTTGCGCCATCCGCAACCGTGGCCGTCAGCGTGTAGGTGATGACGTCGCCCACCTTCACCTGGGTCGCGTTGGCGCTCTTGGCGTAGGTGACCACAGGGTCGGCGACAGGCGTCGTTGTCGCGCAGGTGCCGGAGCATGTCGGATGATCGCCACCCGTGCCGACGACCGAATTGACCACAGAGCCGGCAGCGCTGTCGGTGACGGTCGCCGTGTAGGTGACCGCATAGGTGCCGGCCGGCGTGCCCGCTGGCAGGGTGAAGCGCACCATCGGCGCACCGGAGACATCGACGCTGTACGCGCCCGCATCGGTGATGGTGGTGAAGTCGAGGCCCTCGCCCAGCGTATCGGTCAGCGTCAGCGCATTCTTGGTCGCCGCATTCTCGACCTTTGCCGTCAGCGTATAGGTGATGACATCGCCCGCCTTGACCGGACCGGACGTGCTGGCCGACTTGGCATAGGTAACCGCCGGATCCTGCACCGTGGTGGTGGTGCTGCACCCGGTGGTGCAGGACGGATGATCGCCGCCCGAGCCCACCACGACGTTGCTAACGGTGCCGCTGGCCGAGGCTTTGACCGTCGCCGTGTAGGTGACTGAATAGGTGCCGGGCCCCGTGCCCGCCGGCAACCTGAACTTCACCACTGGCGCGCCGGACGCATCGACGCTGTACGCGCCCGCGTTGGTGACAGCGGTGAATTCGAGCCCTGCGCCCAGCGTGTCGGTCAGCAGCACCACATCCGAGGTGGTCTTGGCATTCGCAATGGTGGTGGTCAGCGTATAGGTGATGACATCCCCCGCCTTGACCGGACCGGACGTGCTCGCCGTCTTGGAGAAGGTGACCTGCGGCGCGATGATGGTCGCCGTGGTCGTGCAGCTGCCGGCACAGGTCGGATTGTCGCCGCCCGCGCCCACAACCGCATTGGAGACGCTGCCGGACGCGCTGGCATTGACGGTCGCCGTGTAGGTGACCGAATAGGTGCCGGCCGGCGTGCCCACCGGCAGGGTGCAGACCAGCGGATTGCCTGCGGTGCAATTGAACGCACCCGCGCTGGTCACGGCATTGAAGGTGAGCCCGGCCCCGAGCGTATCGGTCAGCGTCAGCACATTTTTGGTGGCCGCATTCGCAACCGTTGCCTTCAGCGTATAGGTGACCACATCGCCCACCCTCACCTGGGTCGCGTTCGCGCTCTTGGTGTAGGTGACGGTGGGATTGTCGACAGTCGCCGTTGTCGTGCACGTGCCCGAGCAGGCCGGGCTGTCGCCGCCGGTGCCCACGACCGCGTTGGTGACGCTGCCGGACGCGCTGGCATTGACGGTCGCCGTATAGGTGATGCTGTAGCTGCCAGCCGGCGTCCCGGCCGGCAAGGTGCAGACCAGCGGATTACCGGCCGTACAGGTAAATTCGCCCGCACTGGTCACCGCGGTGAAATCAAGCCCTGCGCCCAGCGTGTCGGTCAGCGTCAGCGTATTCTTGGTGGCAGCGTCCGCAACCGTAGCCATCAGCGTATAGGTGATGACATCGCCTGCCTTGACCGGTCCGGACGTGCTCGCCGACTTGGCGTAGGTGACAGCCGGATCAACCACCGGCGTCGTGATCGCGCAGGAACCCGCGCAGGTCGGGTTGCCGCCCATGCCGACCACCGTGTTGGTGACGGTGCCGGAAGCGTTCTCCTTGACGGTTGCCGTATAGGTCAGGCTGTAGGTGCCGACCGGCGTGCCTGCGGGCAGGGTGCAGATCAGCGTGCTGCCCGAAGTGCAGGTGAAATCGCCTGCATCCGTCACATCCGTGATTTCAAGCCCTTCCCCCGGCATGTCGGTCAGGGTCAGCACGTTGTTGGTGGCGGCGTCCGCAATCGTTGCCGTCAGCGTGTAGGTAATGACGTCGCCCACCTTGGCCTGGGTCGCGCTCGAGGTCTTGGCGTAGGTGATGACAGGATCAGCCACCGGCGTCGTGGTGGAGCAGGAGCCCGTGCAGGACGGGTTGTCGTCGCCCGTCCCCACCACCGCGTTGGTGACAGAGCCCGAGGCATCATCCTTGACGATGGCCGTATAGGTCAGGCTGTAGGTGCCGACCGGCCGGCCTGCCGGCAGGGTGCAGATGAGCGGACTTTCGGCGTTGCACGTGAACGCGCCCGCATTGGTCACCGTGCCGAAGTCAAGACCCTCGCCCAGCGTATCGGTCAGGGTCAGCTCATTCTTGGTAGACGCATACTCGACCGTTGCCGACAGCGTGTAGGTGATGACGTCACCCGCCTTGACAGGTCCCGATGTGCTCGCGGTCTTGGTGTAGGTGACCGCTGTATCCTGCACCACCGTCGTGGTTCCGCACCCGGTGGTGCAGGAGGGCGCGTCCGCGCCGCTGCCGACCACCGCGTTGCTGACCTCCCCGCTCGCCGAGGCGTTGACGGTCGCCTTGTAGGTAATCGGATAGGTGCCCGGGCCCATACTCGGCGGCAGCCGGAACTCCACGACGGAAGCGTTGATCTGGTTGACCGTGTAGGCGCCCTGATCAACGACCTCGGTGAACGTCAAGCCCGTACCGAGCGTGTCGGTCAGCAGGACCACGTCGGAGGTGGTCATGGAGTTGGAAACCGTGGTGGTGATCGTATAGGTGATGACATCCCCCACCTTCACCGGACCTGCCGTGTCGGCCGACTTGGCGAACGTGACCTGCGGCGCGATGATGGTGGCCGTGGTCGTGCAGCTGCCCGTGCAGGATGGATTGTCTCCGCCCGCCCCCACCACCGTGTTGGTGACGGTGCCGGTCGCATCTTCATTCACAGTCGCTGTGTAGCTGACCGAATAGGTGCCCGGAGCCCTGCCCGCCGGCAGCGTGAACGTCAGCACCGGTGCACCGGACGTGTCAGCGGTAAAGGCGCCGGCGCTCGTCACCTCCTTGAAGGTGAGCCCGGTCCCCAGCGTGTCGGTCAGCGTCAGCGCGTTGTTCGTTGTCCCGTTGGCAACCGTTGCCGTCAACGTATAGCGGATGACATCTCCCACCTTCGCCTGGGTTGCGTTGGAGGTCTTGCTGAAGGTCACCTTTGGCGCCAGCGGTGTGACGACGCACTGCGCGGAAGGACAGGACGGAGTCGACTGTTTCGGATTCCGGGCAATGTTGGTGATGGTCCGGGCAGAGGCCGGCAGGGCATTCTTCACCTGCACCACAACCGTCAGCGTAAGCGAACCACCGGCGGGAACGGACAGGTTGCTCCACGTCACGGTCCCGCTGCTGTGGGTGCCGCCGTTGGACGCGCTGACAAACGTGGTATTCGCATCCAGCGTGTCCACAAGGCTGTAGTTGGTTGCGGCGGACGTGCCCGTATTGGTCAGGGTGATGCGGTAAGTGAGCTCCTCGCCTGGCTCCGCCTGGCCGCTGACCGATCCGTTCTCGGCAAACAGAGCCTTGGAAATGCGGACGCCGACATCCTTGTCGGTGGCGGTATTGTTGGACTGGTTCGAATCCAGAGCCGTCTCGGGCGCCGTGACGGTTGCCTTATTTGTCAGATCCCCCGTGAAGGACGAGGGAATCTGCATCGTCATCGTGAAGGTGACGGTTGCATTGACCGGCAGGTCGACCGCGACGTTGGAAATTCCCCCCGTGCCACTGGCCTGACCGCAGACGCCGCCGTTGGTCGCGCTGCCGCACGTCCAGCTGGCCGACGTAATGCCCGACGGCAGCGGATCGTTGACAATAGCGCCCTGAACGCCGAAGGGGCCGTTATTTCTTACGACGATGCTGTAGGTCGTGCTGGTGCCGGGCGTGTAATAGGTGGTGTTGTCCGTCTTGGTGATGGAAAGATCGGCACCAAATTGCAGGGGCGTGCTGTAGCACTTGGCACCGTCGTTATTGGACGTCGCGGGAGAAGAGGAGATGAGCGTGGCCTTACCCGTCTGCAAATTGAACTGGTAAAAACCACCTTCGTTTCGAATGCCGAACACGCCATTTGAGGCACTGACCAGCGCCCCGAATGTGCCGCTTACACCCGTACTGCCAATGACCTGAACCTGACCATTGCTGGGATTGATCGTGTAGAGCCTGTCATTGCTGCTGTCGTGCGCGTAAAGCTTGCCGTTGTACCAGGCAAGGTCGGCGGAGGCGCGGGCCTGCGACATGTTAATTCGCGTCGCTGCCCGTGTTGACAGATTCACACGGTACAGCGCCCCATCCGTCGCCGCATTGTGCTTGATATAATAATAGCCGTCGGCGCCAATCTCGCCGGACGCGGGATAGGTGGTGGGGACATTGATATTCCCGCCCGTGATGGTGCCCACAACCTGGTAGCCGCCATACCTTCCGATCCGGAGAAGGCGAATATTCGAACCGGAAGGCCGGTCAACGCCGTAGATGTATTTATCGGCCGGATTGAACGCGATTGCATTATAGCCCGCGCTATGGGTGGTACTGCCAAGCGCAGGATAGCTGAAAGGGTTGGTGGCAGTATTCACCCGATACATCCGGGTGGGGATGTTCTGCGCCAGGTAGACATCCGAGGTACAGCCTTCGAAGGGCTGCACCGTCGTTTGTGCCTGCGCTGGCGCGGGAACCAGAAGCGACCGGAGCAATACCGCTCCGGCAATCAGCAAAAACAAGAAAGCCTGGAGACCTTTGGAGACCTGCTCCGCGGCTGTAAGCACATGCGAAACCACGCCATCGAGAGTGGCGAAGCCTGCCCTGACCATTTTTTGTAAGCCCCCCGGACACAGATGCGACGGATCGAATCACACAGGAAATTGATGCCCGAGCAGTTACTGAAACCTTAAAATTTGCAGTATCGGCGGGTCAGAACAAAAGAATCTACGAGTTATCGGCAATAAAATAGAGTGCTCTTGGCAACTGTGCTATTAGCACTCGGTCTTTTTATTTTACCGCTGGCACCCTTTTCCTTCCCCTTGGTCCCATAAAAATAATCTATACTTTTTGTGCTATGCGTCGTTTCTGAGCCGTCCGTCTTGCCTAGCGGGGCCTAGGGGCCAGGCGCAAGGCGCAAAAATCCGCGGGGCGCGCGTTCCCGGCAGCCCCTCGGCCCCTTGCGGAACGCCCCCATTTTTCCTGTGGGCGGAATTTTGGCGGGCCGTTTTCCGGCTTCAGAGCGTGTTCAGCGGGATTTTCAGGTACCGGACGCCGTTGTCTTCCGGCGGTGGCAGGCGCCCGCCCCGCATGTTCACCTGAATGGCGGGCACGATGAGCTTGGGCACGGGCAGGGTCGCATCCCGCGCCGTGCGCAAGGCGACGAACGCCTCCTCGCTCACGCCGTCATGCACATGGATGTTGCCGGCCTTCTGCGCCGCAACCGTGGTCTCCCAGGCATAGACGTCGCGCCCCGGGGCCTTGTAGTCGTGGCACAGGAACAGGCGGGTCTCGCCGGGCAAGGACAACAGACGGCGGATGGAGCGGTAGAGCTGACGCGCGTCGCCACCGGGGAAATCCACACGGGCGGTGCCATAGTCCGGCATGAAAAGGGTGTCGCCCACAAAGGCCGCGTCACCGATCACAAACGCCATGTCCGCTGGCGTGTGGCCCGGGACATAAAGGGCGATACCCTCGAGGTTGCCGATGCGGAAGGTATCGCCATCGGCGAACAGGTGGTCGAACTCGGAGCCGTCGCAGGCGAAGTCAGGCCCGACGTTGAACACCGTGGCGAAGATCCGCTGGACCTGAACAATCTCCCGGCAGATGCCCACGCGCCCACCCAGCGTCTCCTGGAAGTAAGGCGCGGCGGACAGATGGTCGGCGTGGACATGGGTTTCCAGCAGCCAGTCCACCGTTATGTTTTCATTTTCGATATAGCTGGCGATCGCATCCGCGGAGCGTGTATCCGAGCGTCCCGCCGCTGCCTCATAATCCAGCACACTGTCGAGAATGGCCGCGCGCCGGGTTTCGGGACAGTGAACCACATAGCTGACGGTGTGCGTCGCCTCGTCAAAAAAGGCCCTGACCACCGGCCTTTTGCCCGGATCGAGCGCCGCACGCTCAATCTGCGCTGCAGCTTTGATGCGCGGTTCGTCGATGAGCGGTTCGTCGGTCACACCTCACTCCCCATTGTGGAGGCCGCATCCAATAAATTCATTCAATTGTCTTTTTGATCCGCAACCCCAAAGCAAGAAAAAGCAAGAAAGGGCGGGTCCTGTTCCGCCGGGTCTGACAGAGCCCGTTCCCCGGCAAGCCCACCGCTTCCCGACACCTCATACCGACAGAACGACGATCGAGCCCGGAATGACTGTACGGGAACGCGACACGCACTTGATCTGAACCTTACGGACGCCTGGAGACAGCGGCGAATGGTCTCCTCGCCCCCGTCGACCGCACACCAGTCTATGCTACCAGCGACTTTGGCCCCAAGGGTATAGGCAACAGACCCGCCCCCGCCGCAATCCCGGGGTCAGGTGTGCAGGGACGCAGGGGCAGATGCTCTACAACATCTAGCTGTCCAGCTGGAAGTTTTGATCCACGCCTCCGCGCGGGAGGCGACATGCGGTCGCACGCGGCGCTATCATCCTCACGGAGTTTCGATCCACGCCTCCGCGCGGGAGGCGACGCTCCACCGGCGCCCCTGGCACGACACCAGGAGGTTGCGTTTCGATCCACGCCTCCGCGCGGGAGGCGACGGCGTTGCGCGGGTTTGCGCTCCAACTGATCCGCGTTTCGATCCACGCCTCCGCGCGGGAGGCGACGCGATCACGAGGCAAACCAAAACGAACAGCGCGATGTTTCGATCCACGCCTCCGCGCGGGAGGCGACCGCGCCGCCGCGAATTCGGAAAACCGAGCCGTTCGAGTTTCGATCCACGCCTCCGCGCGGGAGGCGACCTGTCGGCGCAGTTCTGCGGCGTCCGACTCGCCCAGTTTCGATCCACGCCTCCGCGCGGGAGGCGACCGGGAGACGGCGGACAACATCGTTGGCTGGGTCAGTTTCGATCCACGCCTCCGCGCGGGAGGCGACCGAATTACGTTGGCCCGAGCCGCTCCGCATTCCAGTTTCGATCCACGCCTCCGCGCGGGAGGCGACGCGACGCGGGCCTGGCCGCGGTTCGGCTCCAGCGTGTTTCGATCCACGCCTCCGCGCGGGAGGCGACCGCCCGGACGCCTTCACCTTGGAGATGGCCTTCGAGTTTCGATCCACGCCTCCGCGCGGGAGGCGACCCTGGCCGACGCGCGTGCGCAGCCAGCCGTAGACTTCGAGTTTCGATCCACGCCTCCGCGCGGGAGGCGACACGCCCTGACCAGCGCCCCCGCTGACACCAAGCCGTTTCGATCCACGCCTCCGCGCGGGAGGCGACCAGAGCACTCGCAGCGGCACCCGTCAGGAGCGAAAGTTTCGATCCACGCCTCCGCGCGGGAGGCGACCAACATCGCCGTTTGCGTCGTAGGTCTGGATGCCGTTTCGATCCACGCCTCCGCGCGGGAGGCGACGGCCTCGGTGGCGGCCTGACCGATAATCTCGCCGCCGTTTCGATCCACGCCTCCGCGCGGGAGGCGACCAACGGAAGACGTGACTCCCATGGCGGCCAGAATGTTTCGATCCACGCCTCCGCGCGGGAGGCGACGGTATAGTGATTAAGACGATGAGAAAGAACAGTAAATGGCCTTCGCCCCGCGAACCTCTCGACGGCAAAGGTGCCATAATCAAAGAACAAATACCTAAAATGAGATAACCGACTGACTTTTAATGACTTTTCCTGTTCGCGAAACTGCCGGGAAGCGGTCAACCGCTTCCGGTTCGCGCGGCAACAGCCTTGCCAGCCTAGAACACCAGGGGCCCGTCAAGGTCCATTGCCGGCTTCGCACCGACATGCTCTACCCGGCGCTTTCCGTCGGCACCCAGGCGATAGAAGCGCAGCGAGTCCTTCTCTGCGTCGATCTCCTCAAGCAGACGCGCCCGCAGTTTCGCCCATTGCGCCGGATCGACCTCGCATTCGAATACCGAATTCTGCACACGCTGCCCCAAATCCTGGCAAGCCCTGGCGACGCGACGCAGGCGACGCCTGCCGGCAGGGTCCTGCGTGTTTACGTCATAGGTCACCAGCATCAGCATCACTCATCTCCACAAAAAGGGAGGATAGCCATCGAGATCACCGCGCAAATGGCGGGATAGCAACAGCGCCTGCACATGAGGAACCAGACCCATCGGCATGGCCTCGCCCAGGAAGGGATGCCGGAGCTCGCGCTTCTTGCGCTCCTGCCAGGCCACCAGAATTGCCTTGCGCCCGTCATCGGTCAGCGACACTGCGCCTCCCTCGTCGATGTGGAAATCGCGCGCCTTGACCTGTCCCCGGTTGACAAGCGTGAGCGCAAGGCGGTCGGCAAGTACCGGGCGCAGTTCCTCCATCAGATCAAGCGCAAGGCTGGCGCGGCCCGGCCGGTCCGCATGCAGCAGTCCCACCTGCGGGTCGAGCCCGACGCTTTCCAGCGCCGAGCGACAGTCATGGCCGAGCATCGCGTAAAGGAACGAGAGCAGGCAGTTGATGCGGTCGAGCGGCGGGCGGCGGGAGCGGCCGCGAAAGGCGAAAGCCTCGCGATTGCCCTGCACCATGGCATCAAAAGCCGCGAAATAGACCTGAGCCGCCTCTCCCTCGTAGCCGCGCAGCGTGGCCACGTCCCCGGCGGCGGCAGCCAACCGGGCGACGTGCGAGAGACGCTGCTCCGCGCGCTCGATCGCAGCGCGGGCGTCCGGCGCCATGGATGCCCCGTGATCGCGCAACGCGCGGCGAAGCACAGTGCGCTGGTTTGCCGCCTTGCCGGTGACGATGCCGCGCACAATCGGCACCGCCCGGGCCGGATCGTCGGCGACGCGGTACTGCGTACGGCGCAGCAGGACATTTCCCGTCCGCGGACCCTCCACGCGCGCGAGAAACTTGCCCTGGGGTGTCAGGAACGACAGCGCAATCCCTTCCTCGGCGCAGGCAGCCATCAGCGCGGGCGATGCGCCCGGGCGCGCAAAGCTGACCACGCCGTCGACCAGGTGCATCGGCACGCGGCCACGCTCGACCCCGTCAACCTCAATCACGATGTTGGCGCCATCCTTGCACAGCCAGGCGTTTTCGCTGGTAACGTAGATCGTGTTGAGGTGACGACGCATTCTGAAGTCCCCTGCGACTGGCGCTCAATCGTCCTCCAGCGCCATAAGCTGGCGTTGCAGCCAACGGCCGACTTCCGGCGGCCTTTCAAGCTTTTGCGGACGACACATCCCGGCGAGCGAGCAGCGCCGGCAGGCGGGCGTTGCCCGGGGCGGCGGCGTGTGTCCTGCCATGATCATGCTGCGTGTTTCCGTGGCTATCCGTGCGGTCAAGGCGCGAAGTTCCTCGTCAAAGGCGACAACCTGCCGCCTGTGCGTCTGGCCGTAGAACAGCGCGCCTTCGGACACCGCCACGCCGAACATCTCCTCCAGGCACAGCGCCTGCGCGCAAAGCTGGACTTCATCGGCGCGGTGCGACTTGGGCCGACCGCGCTTGTACTCGACCGGATAAGGCGTCGCCCCGTGAAACTCGACTGCGTCGGCTTTACCAGAGAGGCCAAGCGCGAAGGAGCGAAGGGTCAGCCCACGCACAGTCCGGATGCCGGCGCGACGATCAGGCCGGCCGCTGTCCACCCGGGCATGCAACAACTGCCCCTCCGCCGTGGCACCGTCCTCCGCCCAGATGCCCTCAACATGGATCAGTGCACACTGGCGCGGACAGAAGAGATAGTGCTGCAGCGCAGACACAGGAACCAGTGCCTCTTCGGCGTCCGGATCCGGTGGTGGCTGCAGCATCGCTCAAATCCGCTCGATTACCTCGACACCTGCGGGCAGGCCTTCGCGGTCGATGGTCACTGCATAGTCAGACCAGTGGCGTGCCGGCGGCCAGTTGTCGGTGGCGCGGCTGCCGACGGGTTGACGCGCGCCTTCATGGACACGCCAGGTCTTCACCCGGTCGAACAGCGATTGTGCCTGGGCATTGCCCAGCGCGCTTTCGTGGCGGAACAGGATGAGCTTGCGCGTTGCCATCTCGCCGCGAGCTGCTGACCGGTCATGTTCGAACATGTTGCCGAGCGCCTCCCAGAGCAGCTCGAGGTCATCCTCGGAAAAGCCTGTCCCCTTGGTCGAATGGCTGGCCAGCGGAGCGGAGACGAACCCGTGCGCGCGGTAGAGGCCGTAGGGCACGATATGCTTGCGCCCCATGGTGCGACCACCCTTGTCCTCGGAGTCCTTTTCGGTGGTCGCGGCCATGCGGGTGATCGCCACTTCCAGTGGCAGGATTGGCTCGACGGAGCGGGCAAAGGTGAACTGCACGGGCCCGCGCACCTGTCCGGCGTTCACGCCGGTCGACATTACCGCCCCGAAAGCGCGGATGTCCCAGAAGTTGGCACACATCCATTTAGTAAGCTCCCGCGCCTTCTGCTGATCCTTGGGCAGCTTCTTGAACTCATCGTCCTTGGTGACTTCCGGCATCACCGCGGCCCAGGCCTTCCTGTGCAGATTGTTCAGCGTCGCGCCCTCGGACATGTAGATTTCACAACCCGGAGCATCTCCTTTCGCCAGCGCGACGTAGTTGCGCACCTTGCGCTTCAGCGCGACATCGGAGACGAGGCCCTGGTTCGTTTCCGGGTCAAGCCGGGGCATGTTGCCGGCGTCGGGGTCGCCGTTGGGATTGCCGTTCGTCACGTCGAAATACAGGACGAACTCGTAGCGGTTGGTAACGGGATTGCTCATTCTTCGCCCCCTTCGCCTTGCAGGTCTTCCAGCTCTTTCGGATCAAGGTTTTCATTCTTGTCGTTGGACAGCCTCGCTGCGCGCTGGTGGTAGTAGCCGATGGCGAACTCACCCTGGTCCTGCAAGGACAGCGAGCGCGGCAGCGAGCGGGGCGCCACCGGTTCGATATGGCTGTGAATTTCCTCCAGCTCGCGCTCGATCAGGCTGGCCCAGCCGGGCTTTTCCTTGCGCACTTTGGCAAGGTGGTTCTGGCCGCCTCGCACAATCAATGGAAAGACGCTGGCTGGCGTTGCCGAAGCTGCGCCGAAATACTTGTCCCGGATCGTTGCATTGACTCGGCCCAGTGCCGCGCGCTGCGCCAGTTCATAGACGGCGAACAGCCGGCCGAGTTGGTAGCCCACGTTGTCGTGGTCCCTCTTCAGGCTCATCGGAGTCTCTCCTTCCTCGGGAATTTCAGGATGGCGGCGCTTGAGGCGCACGAGCACGGCGCGAATGACGGCAGCGTGCCAGCCAGTGGCCGGGCTGTCGCCGGCACGCAGGCGGATCAGCACTGCAGACAGGAAGCTCTGCGGATAGCGTGTGCCGCTCAGCACCGCGCGCATCACCTCCCCGGCAAGCAGCGGCGGGATGTTCTTGAAGTCGCGCTGGAGCGCCGTGGTGTTGACGAGAAGCCGGTTGATCGAAGGCGCTGCGCCCCACTTCAGCGGCGCGGGTTCGATGCGCAGGTCTTCGTGATGGCGGGCAAGGCGATGCGCGAAGGCATCGATCGTGTCACTCAGCCAGAAACGCACGGAAAGACGCGCAGCGTTCGGCGACAGGCCGAGGACGTGGAAACGCGTATCGGGTTCGATCTCGGGCAGAACATCCGAAATCCGTTTGCCGCGGGCAACCGCCTGCATTTGCTCGCGCAACTTGCGCGTTTCGCTGGCGTCGTCATCGGCCGTATCTCCACCAAGCCAGTTGGCGAACAATGCATCGGCCTGGCCATCGCCGGCCTCGGCCCAAAACACGACGGTCGCATCGCCGACCGGGCGCGGCAGACGGTTCGGTCCGCCGCGCGTCAGCAGGTAGTTGAGTGTGGTACCGTAACGGAATGCCGCTCCCTTCGAGGTCGGCGCGTTGGCACCTTGCGTCTTGCCCAGCGAAGTGAAGGCGTCGAGATTGAACGAGACCAACGCTGCGCCAGAAGACTGCGCACCTTCGACACCCTTGATCGATGGATGCAGACGCTCGACCGGCCCTCGCTCACCCGTGACAAGGCAAAAAATGTCTTCGCCCTCTTCATTCCCGCCACCCGCCATTTCAACAAGCGCGCGCGCAGCAGGGCGTTCGTGAATACGTTGCCGTTCCCCGTCGAGGCGGAACATCACATTGGCATCGAGCATCTCCGGCACAAAACCGGGCACTGACTCCAGCCTGTCCGGCTGCCACTTTTCGAGGAACAGACGCAGCGCGATCAAGCCCTCGTCGGTCTCATCAGCGAGCCGCGTCAGATGCATTTCGCGAAAAGCTGCGTGCTCCTGGGCCGTACGCTGGCCCTTACCTGCAGTACGTCCCAGCGCATAGGACGTCTTGTCCCAGAGGAAGTTGGAAACAATGCCCACCGTGCGCTTAACGGCAGCCGGCACCGGGTAATCCGTGGGTTTCCGCTTCTTGCCTGAAGGCGCACGAATGTCTTCGATCCATACAGGCTCGCCATCGCGGCTCAAGACCACGCAAAAGCCGAACTTTTCCCGGCTCCACCCCGGCGAGGAGACCTCGCCGCGCTCGGCCAGGCGGTGATAGTGGCGTTCCAGCGCCTGCAGAATGGTCACCGCACCACCTCCTCCGCATGGAAGGGGGGGACCTCAATCACGCCGTCCACCATTTGCGCGCGGAAAAAGCGCGATTCATTGCCGCGGGCAAAGTCAATATCGTGCAGCATCCAGCCCAAATCACGATCGCGTTCGGTCAGCGGCGGGTCATAGACCGGAAGCGGGTCGTCCGGCCCCAGCAGTTCGAACTCGGCAGCGAATTCGCGTGTGCCGAGGCAAGGGCGGTGGAAGCACTGGCCCTGCTGGGCGCGGCGGTTGAACATCGCAATATGCTTGGCAGGCGTGTCTTCCGGTCCCGCCCTGTCGGTCATCGTGAAGTGTGCCTCGATCACATAGGCGACATCGACCAGCACCAGTGCCGCGCGCTGCTGGCGTTCCTCGTCGACGAGGATGCCCAGACCCTCGGTCGTTCCGAGATTCATGGCGCTGCGTGCGTTGGCTGCGCTCGCCTTGGCCCCTACTTCATTGCGCCGCAACGACTGGAACCGGATCGGACGCAGCACATGGATGCGATCGACATGCCAGCGGATCGCCGGCTTCCAGTGAATGGCCTCGAGAATGCCGCGCGCCGCTGACGGCGTCATGACGTCATAGCTGACGCGCTCGACCTTCATCTCCGGACGCGTGAAGCAGGCACGGTCCCCCCAGACGTGCAGCCTGACAGACATTACCCCCCCGATATCGACACCTCACCATCCAGAGGCAACTGAATGGTACGATAGTGTTATGACTTTTGGCAATGCCTCGCATTGCATGCGCGACATCATTGCGCAACAAACCGAGGCGCACAGCCAATCGAGGGGGGAGCTGGAAACCATAACAACACTGACCCTAGAAAATGTTGTCTTCCGACGATCTGATCGCCGGGTCACCATCGATTTGCAGACCGGCATTCAGGTCATACAGCGGCGGAAGTTCACCCGGCCGCTCCTCGGTCAGCACAACAAAGCGATCCCCGTAATCGTCAGGCCTGATCGCCTCCACCACGCCCTTCGCCAGCCAGTCCGCCCGCAGCTTTGCCGGCACAGGCACGACATACTGTTGCAGCCTGCGCTGCACGCCCGCTGGCGGGAATTCGGCAAATCGCAGCTCGTCGATGGCCTTGCGGGCCGCGTCATCGAAGGGCACGATGATCGGGTCCATCACCTCGTCAATGAGGCGGAAGGCGCGGGCAATCGTCGCGAAGGGGAAAGTCAGGCTCCTCGTCGTCTCCATGATCGCGCGCATGATCTCGAGCGTCTCGCCGGGGGCCAGATGTGCGCGGTCGAGGGCTTCATAGCCCTGCGCCCAGTAGAGCCAGCGATAGTATTCCCGCACCGCCTCCAGAGCGAGCGGGTCATCGTTGCGCTTCAACACCTCTCGCGCGGCCTGGTAGAATGGTTTTATGGCATCGGGCGTTCTGCGCCCGGCTGGCTCGAACACGACGGTTCTGCCCAGCGCCTCGCCCAGCGGTCCCAGTTCGCCGTTGCGGTTGCAGCGCCCCGCCGCCTGCGCAATGCTCGCAAGTCCGCTTACGGCGCGCCAGACTTCGGGGAAGGAGATGTCCACACCCGCCTCGATCAGGCTGGTGGCAACAAGCCGGACCGGCCGCCCCTTCTTCAGGTCTTCGCGCAGTCGCGCCAACACTTCCCGCCGATGCCGCGCGCACATCAATGTCGTCAGGTGCGCTGCGCCTTCCTGGCCTTGCTCACGCAACAGTCCATACAGTTCGCGCGCGTGAGCACGGCTGTTGACGATGCATAGCATCTGCGGCTGCGTGGCGAAGCGCGCGCTCACAGCTTCGTCACTCACCGGTTCACGCAGCCATTCCACCCGCACGCGCCTGAGCTTTTCATAAAGTCCCGCCGGATCCGGCGCGAGTTCCCGGTGATCGGGAATGTCCAGGCCCTCACACTTTCCATTCCGCGGCTTCGGCAGCGCCTCATCCCACACACGCAGCGCGGGCTGTGTT
>NZ_JBPPGG010000007.1:0-100000 GCF_051304405.1 Pedomonas sp. V897 | reverse complement strand
GGTCCATTCATAGCCGAAGCCGTCGGGCAGCTGGCCCGCCAGCTGCTCCATCTCCGCCATGGCCTCGCCGGTGCTGTAACCGGGCGCGGCGCTGCCGGAGATATTCAAAGACGGAAATCCATTATAGCGGTTGAGCTGGGGCGGCCCCGCCGTCCACTCCGCCGTCGTGAACGCGGAGAAGGGAACCATTTGGCCCTCCGCATTGCGCACCCGCAGGTCGAGAAGGTCGGTCGGCGTCATGCGCTGCTCGGGCTCGGCCTGCAACAGCACGCGCAGCACCCGCCCCTCCCGGTTGAAATCGTTTGCGTAGCCGGAGCCGAAGGTGATCGACAGGGTGGTGTTGATGTCGCCGATATCCACGCCGAGCGCGCGCGCCAGAATCCGGTCGACGGTCACCCGCACCTGCGGGCTGTCCTGTAACCCTTCCGGCCGCACGCCGGTGAGAACCGGACTTTGCGCGGCCAGACCCAGAAGCTGGTTTTGCGCCTGGACAAGCGCGCCATGTCCGAGACCCGCCCGATCCTGCAAGCGGAAGCTGAAGCCGCTGGCTGTACCCAGCTCGGGGATGGGCGGCGGGCTCAAGGCATAGAGCAGTGCGCCCTTGATCTGCGAGAGCACTGCCATCGCCTTTCCCGCGACGGTCGAGGCGTGATTGTCCCTGCCCGGCCGCTCTTCCCACGGCTTCAGATTGATGAACATCAGGGCCGCATTCTGGCCGCTGCCGAAATAGCTGAAACCGAGAACGGCGATGACCTGCCTCACCTGAGGCTGGGCGAGATAATATGCCTCTGCCTGTTCCACCACCGCCAGCGTGCGCTGCTGAGTGGCGCCCGGGGGCGCCTGCACCACGGTGATGAGATATCCCTGATCCTCCTCCGGCAGGAAACTGCCGGGCAGGGACGTGAACAGGTAGCCGGCAACGGCCGTCAGCACCGCAAAAACGGCAAGCCAGCGCAGGGGCCGGCGAATGAGACTGCCGACCTTGTTCTGATATTTGAAGGTGGTGCGCCCGAACCAGGTGTTGAACCTGCCGAAGAAACCATGCCGCGACCCCTCCTCGACGCCCGGCTTCAGCATGGAGGCACACAGGGCCGGCGTCAGCGTGAGGGCGAGCAGGGCAGAGAAGGCGATGGAGAGCGCCAGCGTGACCGAGAACTGCCGGTAGATGCCGCCCACCGTGCCCGGAAAGAAGGCCATGGGGATGAACACCGCCACCAGCACCAGCGTGATGCCGATGATCGCGCCCACAATCTGGCCCATGGCCTTGTAGGTGGCGTCTCGGGGCGAAAGCCCCTCCTCCGCCATGATGCGCTCCACATTCTCGATCACGACGATCGCGTCATCGACGAGGATGCCGATGGCCAGCACCATGGCGAACAGCGACAGCACGTTGATGGAGTAGCCGAGCAGCGCCAGCC
Organism: Pedomonas sp. V897; assembly: GCF_051304405.1. Taxonomy (NCBI): domain Bacteria; kingdom Pseudomonadati; phylum Pseudomonadota; class Alphaproteobacteria; order Sphingomonadales; family Pedomonadaceae; genus Pedomonas; species Pedomonas sp. V897. The sequence continues at coordinate 98,582 of NZ_JBPPGG010000007.1, read as the reverse complement.
CGACGCACGAGCCCAGGAGCGCGACCGGGACAACGACCGTCGGGATGATGGTCGCCCGGAAATTCTGCAGGAACAGGTACATGACGATGAACACCAGCACCATCGCCTCGGCCAGGGTCTTGACCACCTCCTTCACGGAAATCTCGATGAACGGCGAGGTGTCGTAGGGCACGGACCAATCCATGTCCGGCGGGAAGTCCTGCGCCAGTTCGGCCATGCGCGCCTTCACCGCCCCGGCGGTTGCCAGCGCGTTCGCGCCCGTCGCCAGCTGCACCGCCATGCCCGCCATGGGCTTGCCGTTGAGGCGCGATCCGGTTTCGTAGCTGGCGGCACCCAGCTCGACCCGCGCCACATCCGCCAGACGCACCGATGACCCGTCCGGGTTGGCGCGCAGGATGATCTGCCCGAACTCCTCGGGCGTGGCGAGGCGGCGCTGGGTGATGACCGTGGCATTCAGCTGCTGGTTCGGAATGGACGGCTGCGCACCAAGCTGACCGCCCGGCGCCTGGGAATTCTGCTCCTGCACGGCCGCCAGCGCCTCGGCGGGCGACAGGGAAAAGCTGGCCAGCCGCTCCGGGTCCAGCCACACCCGCATGGCGTATTCCGAACCGAACAGGCGCACGTCCCCCACGCCATCCACGCGGCGCAGCTGATCGACGATGCGGGTGTTGGCATAGTTGCCAAGATCGAGGGCGCTGCGGCTGCCTCCCGGAGAGGTGAGCGACACAATCATCAGAAAGCTGGAGGAGGCCTCGTTGACCTGGATACCCTGACGCCGCACCTCCTCCGGCAGGCGTGCCTCCACCCGGCTGAGGCGGTTCTGCACTTCCATCTGGGCGATATCGATGTCCGTGCCGCTTTCGAACGTCACCGTGATGGTGACCGTGCCGTTGGAAGCGCTGGTGGAACTCATGTAGAGAAAGCCGTCCACGCCGTTCAGTTCGGGCTCGATCACGGCCGTCACGTTCTGCTCGAGCGTCTCCGCATCGGCGCCCGGGTAGGTCGCGGTGATATTGAGGGAGGGCGGCGCGACGGACGGATACTGCTCGATGGGCAGCGAACGCAGCGCCAGCAGACCGGCAATGGAAATTGCCAGCGCGATCACCCAGGCAAAGACGGGCCGATCAATGAAAAACCTTGCGAACATTGGCCTTCCCTGGAATGGTCCTTACCGCTGAACCGGCGGCTTCCCTGCCCCGCCCTGCTGCCCCGGGCCCGCGCTCTGACCCGCCTGACGCGACGCCGCGGCCACCTGCACGGGCGCGCCCGGTCGGGCCTTCAGCTGCCCCTCGACGATCACCCGCTCGCCCGGCCTCAAGCCCTGCGCAATGATCCACGAGTCGCCAACGAGTTCTCCGAGTTTCACCGGGCGCTGCGCGACGATGTTGTTCTCGCCCACCACCAGAACGGAGGCGCTTTCGGCGGAAAACTGCACCGCCTTTTGCGGCACGGTGATGCCGGCCGGGTTGACGCCCACCTCGATCCGCGCGCGCACGAATTCTCCGGGTAGCAGCAGGCGTTCCTCGTTGGGCAGCACGGCGCGCAGGCTGACCGTGCCGGTGCCGGGATCGACCGCAAGATCGAGGAAGTTCAGGCGGCCCGCCTTGGCGTATACCGTGCCATCCTCCAGCACGACGGTCACCCGCATCTGATCGAGGGACGGAGCCTTCAGCCGGCCGCTCTCCACATCTTTGCGGATGTTGAGAACCTGGCTGCTCGAATGGGAAAAATTCACATAGATGGGGTCCAGCTGCTCGATGGTGGTCAGCAGCGTGCCCCCCGCCGCGCTCACAAGGGCGCCTTCCGTCACCTGGGCGCGGCCCGCGCGGCCACTGATCGGTGCCGTCACCGTGGCATAGCCCAGATCCAGCCGGGCCTGCTCAACCTGCGCCTGAGCGGATTCCACATCGGCCTCGGCCCGGGCCAGTCGCGCCTGAGCGGCGTCGAATTCCTGCTGGCTGATGGCATTTCGGGCGACAAGGGGACGAAAGCGCTCCACATCCTGCCGGGCGTTGGCCGCTTCCGCCTCTGCCCGGCGCAGCGCGGCCTGCGCGGCGGCCAGCCGCGCCTTCAGCGGCCGCGGGTCGATCTGGAACAGGGTCTGCCCTTCCCGCACGTCGGTGCCTTCCTCGTACAGGCGGCGCTCTACAATGCCGTCCACACGGGCCCGCACCTCGGCCGTCCGCACCGCCTGCAAGCGGCCGGGCAACTCCACGACAATCGGCACGGATGTGGCCTGAACCACCTGAGCGATGACCTCGGGAGGCGGCGTCTGCGGCGTTGCCTCATCCCTGTCGCAAGCGGCAAGACCGGTGCCCAGAACCAGGGCAAAGGTGGGTAAGGCCCAGGGGGCAAGGGCCCGGGGACGCCTGCGCCGACCGATCACCGATAGACACCGCCACATGCGTGCCCCTCCATTGCCTGTGGGGGCATTGCATGCTGCACACCCTGCCCCCGGGGACGCCTCATCGCAGGTGATGGGCTGCGGGAAGTTCCCCCGGAGTAACGTATGAAGAAGCGGACCGATCCCCCCGGCAGGCCACCCCAAGGGGTGGGACGCCAGCCGATCACCCCGGCGGGGCCGGCGCTTCCGGTTTGATTGGCCGTTAATGTAGTTGTAATAACATCCCCGATCCGGCAGAGGCTGGGGGCCTTGTCAGATCGGCAGTTCCCGGCACGGGGCCAGGGGGGGGGCAACGTGGAAGAGGCAACATCGTCGTTTTCGACGCCGCAGTCCGGTCTCGGCCGGGCGGGTTTCGCGATTGGCGGAAGAACCATTTTCCTGCTCGTCTTTCTGCTCGCCCTGTTCCCGTTTTTCATTTCCTGGACGCTGGAGCCGTCGGTTCCGCCGCAGCTTCAACTGTGCCACAGCGTGACGGACGATGCGGTTGACCCGGGCAAGGTGCCAGGTCTCACCTTCCAGTGCGACGGCACGCCGGCCAACTATGCCGACCGGTGGCTCTGGCTTCGCCACGAAATGACGGGGCAGCAGCAGACCTGGCCCGACTGGTCCATGAACCTGCATAACACGCGGTTTGAGGACCTTCTGGTCAACTTCCACTTTGCCAATGGCCATACGGAGACCCACCGGGTCCGCGCGGGCGATTTCGGCAACCATTGGACCCCCAACGGCTACCTCGCCTTCCACGCCCACAGCCGGCCGGCGCCGCTGGATGCCATTACGCTCGGCATCAACCGGCTGGCCTCCTACGAGTTGCTCCGGCTGCGTCTGGTGCCGGGGGTGCAACAGGACCGGGCCGTTCAGCTGACCTCCGTGCTGGTCGGCGCGTCGCTCAGCCTTCTGACCGTCTCCCTGGTCTACAACCTGTTCATTACCGTTATCGCGCGGAAGCGGCGGGCAATCTGGCACTGCGCCTGGGTGGTCTGCATGATTGCCTGGGGACTGTGCTGGTCCCAGCTCATTCTGCTGATTGCCCCCCAGCTGGCCGGAAGCGCGACCGTCAGAATTTCCTCCGTCCTTGCGACATCCGCCATCGTCTTTGCCAACCAGTACATGCTGGTCTCGCTGGAGAAGACCGCCCTGCCCCGCATCGTGAGAGTGGGTCTCAGGGGCAGTGCCCTGGCGATGCTGCTGTTGTGCCCCGCCGCCCTCTATGCCCCGGCGGGCATGGCCACCATCCTCGCCGAACTCTTCCGCTTTTCCACCGTGCTGACCCTGACGCTGGTGATCATTGCGCTCATCGTTGCCCTCTACCGTCGCAGTCAGGCCGCAAAGGATTTCGCCCTGGCCTGGAGCTTGCCGGTCGCGGCGGTACTGGCCTCGTTCACGGCCGACACCTCAACCACCGTGCCGGTCGTCAGCGGCGAATTGATGGTTCTGGGCACCTCCGCCCTGCAAACGCTCTGGCTGTCCTTCGCCGCATCGCGAGGGTTCGCCAACCTTCAGGCCGAGCGCGATCAGGCCCGGGCCATGCAGTCCGAACTCATGGTGCTGGCGGAAACTGACCCGCTGACCAAGCTCTACAACCGCCGCGGCATGATGGAGCGCTTCCATCGCGAACTGGCCCAGGCCCAGCGAAACGGCTCGTCTCTCGGCCTGATGCTGGTCGACATCGACCACTTCAAGTCCATCAACGACACCTTCGGCCATGAGGTTGGCGACCATGCGCTTCAGCATGTGGCAAACCTGCTGGCGCAACTCAGAAAGATCGGCGCGATCGTCGCCCGGTTCGGCGGCGAGGAGTTCTGCATCATTGTCCCGGGGAAGACGGGTGAGGAGCTGCTGACCCTGGCCGAGCGCGTCCGCCGCCTGCTGGCCGACGCCGACATGTCAAAGGTGTTCGACACGAACACGCACGGCATCACCGCCAGCTTCGGCATCATCGACACGCGGGAATTTCCGGATTCGGACGCCGCCACCCTGCTGCGCGCGGCGGATCAGGCCCTGTATCGGGCCAAGGCCGGGGGCCGCAATCGCGTGGTCATGGCGCGCCGGGAGGAAAACCCGCCGAGCATGGCTCTCGAAGATACAAACACCTGAGCGGCCAGCAGGCCATCCCTGCCTCAGCGCCCTTGCCTCAGGTGTTATCTTCTCGAGGCGCTTCCGCCACCGCCCGCACGATCGCCTGGCGGAGCGTGGTGATATCGAACGGCTTGCGGAGCACGAGCCAGTTTTCCGCCTCCTGAAAGGCGTTGTCGCTCCACCCCGTCATCAGGAGTGCCGGGACCAACGGATAATTCCGCCTGATGATCTCCGCCAGTTCCACACCGTTCATGCCGCCCGGCATGATCACATCGCTGAGCACCAGATCGATTGCCACTCCCGCCCGCAGGTGATCGAGGGCATCGGCCGCGTTGTCCGCCCGCATGACCTGATAGTCCAGTTCGCGCAACATGCTGGCGGTGACGTTGCCCACGATCGGGTCGTCCTCCACCAGCAGCACCCTGCCGCCTGGAAGGATGCTCTCCTCCGCCGGCGCGTCGTGCTTCCCTTTCGCCGGGATCTCCTGCGATTTCGGCAGGTAGATGGTAAAGGTCGTCCCCTCCCAGGGCACGCTCCTGACGGTCACCGTACCGCCCGAGCGGGACGCAAAGCCGTAAACCTGAGAGAGCCCCAGCCCCGTACCCTTGTTCGCATCCTTTGTTGTGAAGAATGGGTCGAAGATCTTGTCCAGATGCTCCGGCGCAATGCCGGTGCCCGTATCGCTGACCGCAATGGCGACAAAGGCGCCGTGAAGGTGAGACACCTCCGCGTTGGGCAGTTGAACATTCTCCGCCGTGATGCTGAGCAGCCCGCCCTGGCCCATGGCGTCTCTCGCATTCATGGCCAGGTTGACAATCGCCAGCTCGAACTCGCCCACATCGACCCGCACCGGATACACATCGGGCTGCACCTCGATGGTCAGTTCCAGATCGCCACGCAGCGAGCCATGCACCAGCTCCCGGAGGGCATCGAACTGCCGGGGCAGGTCCACAACCACCGGGTTGAGCGGTTCCCGGCGTGAGAAGGCCAGCAACTGGCGCGTGAGGGTGCGCCCCTGCTCGGCCGCATGGCGGATCGTGTCAATGGCCACCAGATCGGCCGGGTCCGTGAGCCGCCGGGCCAGAATGTCCGCATAGCCGTTGATGATCATCAGGAGGTTGTTGAAGTCGTGCGCCACACCCCCGGTAAGCTTGCCGATGGCCTCCATCTTCTGGGCCTGCGCCAGCTGCTCGCGGGTCAGCGCCAGCGCCACCTGCGTGTTGCGCTGGGCGGTCATGTCACGCGTCACCTTGGCGAAGCCCACATGCCGGCCGTGCTCGTCGTGGATTGCGTCCAGCACCACGCTCGCCCAGAACCGGCTGCCGTCCTTGCGAACCCGCCAGCCCTCGTCTTCATGACGGCCGTTCGCCAACGCAGATGCCAGCGCGCGGTGCGGCAGGCCGCCTTGCTGGTCCTCGGGCGTAAAGAAGCACGCATAATGCCTGCCGATGATCTCGGACTCGCTGTAGCCCTTGATCCGCTCCGCCCCGCCGTTCCAGCTGATCACATGCCCCTTCTGGTCGAGCATGTAGATTGCGTAATCGACCACCGATCTCACCAGCAGCTCAAATCGGCGATTGTTGATCTCTGCAATAGACATATCGGGAACTGTCAACGTCCGCGTTCCGGCTGTTCATCGCCCAAGCAACGGAAATGACTCATGCCAGACCTCACCCTTACCTGGTTCAGGTGACGGGCATCGCCCTGATGTCCATCTCGCCCAGTGCCTTTGCCTCAAATGTCTTTGCGACAGGAGTCCCCAGCGGTCTCCCCCCGTCCCCCGGCCGATTTCCCCCCTCTCTGCCAAGCTCTCTTTTTAAATTTATCAAAGTCGCCAAAAGTCACGGGCGACGCCGGAAAAATTATACACCCCCCCGGCTCAGACCCGCACCTGCCGCGCGACCCGCCCCCGCGAGCCGAACAGGGAGAGATAATGGGCGATGGCCTCCGGCGTGCCCGTCGCCTTCACCGGATTGTCCGACAGTTTGACCGTCGGACGGCCGTTGGCCTGCGTCACCTTGCAGACCAGCGAAATGGGCTCCAGTCCCGGCCGATCATCGGTGGCGCACCCGGCAAGATCGTTGGTCAGGTTGGTCCCCCAGCCAAAACTGAGGCGCACCCGGCCATTGAAATGATGGTAGGTCTCCTCGATAGCCTCCACGTCCATGCCGTCCGAGAAGACCAGCAGTTTGGCCGCCGGGTCAATCCCCCTGGCCCGCCACCAGGCCATGATCCGTTCTCCGCCTTCGACAGGCGGTGCGGAGTCCGGGCGGAAGCCGGTCCAGTCGGCAACCCAGTCCGGGGCCTGTTCCAGAAAGGCCTCGGTGCCGAAGGTATCGGGCAGCACCACCAGCAGATTGCCGCTGTAATAGCGCCTCCAGTCTTCCAGCACCTTGTAGGGTGCCCGGCGGCGCTCCGCGTCGGTGTCGGCCAGCGCCGCCAGCACCATGGGCAGCTCATGCGCATTGGTGCCGATGGCCTCCAGATCATGCTCCATCGCCAGGAGCACGTTGCTGGTACCCATGAAGGCGGACCCCAACCCCTCCTTCAGCGCCGCGATGCACCAGTTCTGCCACAGAAAGCTGTGCCGGCGGCGCGTGCCGAAGTCGGAGAGGCGCAGATCCGGCAGGCCGCGCAACCGCTCCAGCTTCTCCCACAGCCGGGCTTTGGCGCGGGCGTAGAGCACATCGAGCGAGAACCGGCCCAGCCCCTTGAGCGCCGCCCGGGAGCGCAGTTCGTTGACGATGGCGAGCGCGGGGATCTCCCACATGCTGGCATAGGCCCAGGGGCCGTGGAAGTTGAGGCGATACTGGCCATCCACCTTCTCCAGCTCGTAGTCCGGCAGCTGGAAATCGGCGAGCCAGGCGAGGAAGTCGGGCGCGAAGATCTGCTGGCGGCCATAGAAGCTGTTGCCCGCGAGCCAGATCAGCTCCTTCTTGGTGAACCGCAAGGTGCGGGCGTGGTCGAGCTGGGCCCGCAGCTCGCCTTCGTCGATTTCATCGGCGATCCGCACCGACGTGGTGCGGTTGATCAGCGAGAAGGTGACATTCACGTCGCGGTACAAGCCCCAGATCATCTGGACCATCAGGAGCTTGTAGAAGTCCGTGTCGAGCAGGCTGCGCACGATCGGATCGAGCCGCCAGCCATGGTTGTAGGTCCGGGTTGCGATATCGGTGAAGATCATGGGGGCCCCAACACGGCTGCTGCCTCTTACAGGGAGTCTAGCGTTTCAGGGCAAGTCAGGCTACACGCGCCCAATCACAGAGATCGGGCAGCAGGACAGGCAGGAGACGGCCATGGACCGGATCACCCTCACCCAACCGGACGACTGGCACCTCCACGTGCGCGACGGCGACGCCTTGCGCGCGGTTCTGCCCTATTCGGCCCGCCAGTTCGGCCGGGCCATCATCATGCCGAACCTGGTGCCGCCGGTGACGACCACCGAGCAGGCCCTGGCCTACCGCGAGCGCATTCTGGCCGCCTTGCCCGAGGGCAGCGCCTTTGAGCCGCTGATGACGCTCTACCTGACCGACAACACACCGCCGGAGGAGATCCTGCGCGCCAAGGCCAGCGGCCATGTCCATGCGGTGAAGCTGTATCCGGCCGGAGCCACCACCAACTCCGCCTCGGGTGTCACCGACATCCGCCGCTGCGACGATACGCTGGCGGCGATGGCGGAAGCCGGTCTGCCGCTGCTGGTGCATGGCGAAGTGACCGACCCGGATGTGGACATCTTCGACCGCGAGGCCGTATTCCTCGACCGGGTGCTGGAGCCCCTGCTCACCCGCCTGCCGAAGCTGAAGGTGGTGATGGAGCATATCACGACCCGCGAGGCGGCCGCGTTCGTGCGCGGCGGGCCGGACACGCTCGCCGCCACCATCACGGCACACCACCTGCTGTTCAACCGCAACGACATGCTGGTGGGCGGCATCCGCCCGCACTTCTTCTGCCTGCCGATCCTGAAGCGGGACGACCACCGCCGCGCGCTGGTGGAGGCGGCCACGTCCGGCAGCCCCAGGTTCTTCCTCGGGACGGACAGCGCGCCCCACGCCCGCAAGGCGAAGGAAGCCGCCTGCGGCTGCGCGGGCTCCTACACCGCGCCGGCCGCGCTGGAGCTGTACGCCACCGCCTTCGAGGCCGCAGGCGCGCTCGACAGGCTGGAAGGGTTCGCCAGCCACTTCGGACCGGATTTCTACGGCCTGCCGCGCAATACGCGCACGGTGACGCTGGTGCGCGAGAGCTGGCGGGTGCCCGCCACCCTGCCCTATCTCGACGAGGTGATCGTACCGCTCAAGGGCGGCGAGACGCTCGGCTGGCGTCTGGCCGACGCCGGCTGAGGCCTATTTCCGGGCCGGCACGGTCCACAGGTAGACGGTGCGGCCGCCGACCATGCGCGTCTCGTCCGGCTTCCAGTCGCCCATGTCGAAGGCATGGCTGACGATCCGGCTGCCGGGCTTCAGCTCCTTGAGCAGCTTGGGCCGGAGTTTCTGGTTGAGGGTCGGCAGCAGGTAAAGCGTCACCACGCTCGCCTCGCCGAGATCGGTCTCGAACAGATCCCCATTCCGGAAGGTCACCTGGTCGGTAACGCCGGCCGCCTTGGCGTTGGCATTGGCCTCGCTGATGCGGGCCGGGTCGATGTCGATGCCAACCGCCTTGATGCCGTAGCGCTTGGCCGCGGTGATGGGGATGCGCCCGTCGCCCGAGCCCAGGTCATAGAGCACATCGCCCTGCTTCACCCCGGCCATCTCCAGCATGGCGTCCACCACGTCCTGTGGTGTCGGCACGAAAATCACATCCGGCTCGCGCGGCGCCGCGTCGGCCGCCGGCGCGGTGGCGGCGTCCTGCGCATTTGCCGCGCCGGCATGTGGCAGCATGGCGGTCATGGCGACAATCTCGACTGTGCACAGGGCGGCAAGTGTACGCATGGCTTTCATGGTGCAGCTTCCTTGCTGGTGGGTGAGAGAAAAAGCAGGAGGATGACGCCCGCCGCCAGCACGCCTGCGCCGACAAGCGCGCCCCAGCCGGTGTAGGCGAGGCTCGACCACAGCAGCCAGGCATTGGCGGCGCAGAACAGCAGCGGCGTCAGCGGATAGAGCGGCACACGGAACGGCCGGGGCACATCGGGAGCGCGGCGGCGCAGCACGAACAGCGCGATGCCGACGAGCAGAAAGAAGAACCAGAACACCGGCGCGCTGTATTCCACCGCCATCTGGAAGCCGTCGCGCGCGAAGGCGCCCGCGATAACCAGAAGCAGCGCCATGCCCCCCTGCACCAGAAGCGCGTTGCCCGGCGTGCCGGTCGTCCCGTTCCACCGGCCAAGGAAGCCGAGCTGCGGCATGTCGCGCCCCAGTGCGAAGGTGGAGCGCGCGCCGGTAATCACGGTGGCGTTGGCCGAGGTCAGCGCGGCGACCGCCACCGCCGCCGTGATGAGCACCGCCCCCGCCCCGCCGGCCGCCCGCCGCATCACCTCGGCGGCGACCGCCTCCGAGGCGGCCATGCCTGCCAGCCCCAGCGCCCGCATGTAGGCGAGGTTCACCAGCAGGTAGAGGCCGGTGATCGCCCCCAGTCCCAGGAGCAGCACCCGCAGCATCCGGCGCGGGCCGCCGCGCAGCTCCGCCGAGACGTAGACCGTCTCGTTCCAGCCGCCATAGGTCAGCAGCACGAACACCATCACCAGCCCCAGCGCGCCGCCCGGGGCGCCCCCGGCCGGGGCGGGCGCGGGCGTTGCCGCCGGGGCCAGCGCCAGTCCGGCAACGATCACCGCGGCAAGGCCGGCGACTTCCAGAAGGGTCAGCATGTTCTGGGCGAAGGTGCCCTGACGCACCCCCAGCCAGTTGAGCGCCGTCAGGCCGATCACCGCCAGCGCTGCGTAGATCGCCGAGCCATTGGCGCCGAGCGGCAAAAGGTCCGCCATGTAGTCGCCAAAGACAAAACAGAGGATCGCCACCGACCCGGTCTGGATCACCGTCAGCCGCGCCCAGGCGTAGAGAAAGGCAAGGCGTCCGCCGAACGCGCGGCGCAGGTAGGTGTAGTCGCCGCCGGCATGAGGAAAGGCGCTGGCAAGCTCCGCATAGCAAAGCGCGCCGATGAGGGCGACGAGCCCGCCCGCCGCCCAGACGGCCATCAACATGGCCTCGCTGGTTACCCCGCCCGCCACGAGCGAGGGCGTGCGGAAGATCCCCGCACCCAGCACGATCCCGATGGTGATGGCCACCGCGTCGCGTGTGCGCAGCAGGGGGTGCGGTTCGTCGCCGCCGACGCGCCCGGCCGTCCTTGAGTCGGACTCGAGGTCTGCCCCCCGCATGGTCTCCGCCCCGCTGAACGTTGGTCCCTGGTCGCAAGAGCTGGCAAAACGTTCAGCAGGGGCCTTGGTTGCTCCGCCGCGATTGCATGCAAAATGCTCCCGGCTTGACAACGCGCCGGATTTCCCGAGAGTCGCTATATGACCAACGCCACGTCCACCATCTTCCGGTTGTTCCCGATCGCGGGACTTTAGGCCCCTGGGCTTGGCAGTACGCGCCCCAAGCCACAGGGGCGCAGCGGTTTCGCAAATCCCCTTCGTGTAACGTCAGGGCGCATCCAAACCGCTTTTCACCGCGTTGCATTGCGGCGTTTGCGCAGCTCCGCACCGCGCTTTCCCTTCGATCCCAATCAACAGGATATCAGGACTGCTATGACACATTCCCGTTCCCGCGCTTCCGGCTCCAAGCCGCCGATCATTCTGAGCGAGGATGACTACAACCGCCTGAGTGGTCTCGCTGCCGCCGTGGAGGACCGCCAGCCCCTCGTCGCCGAGGAGCTTCAGGCGGAGATCGACCGCGCCCGCGTGGTGGCGGACGGCACCGTGCCCGCCGACGTGGTGCAGATGGGCTCTACGGTCGAGTACCAGGCAAACGACGGCCCGACCAAGCGCGTCACCCTCGTGTTCCCCGGCGACGCGGACATTGCCGATGGCCGCATTTCCATCCTGACCCCGATCGGCACCGCGCTCATCGGCCTCTCCAAGGGCCAGTCGATCCACTGGACCGCCCGCGACGGCCGCACGCAGCGGCTCACTGTCCTCAACGTGGAGCAGCCCGCGGCGCGGGAGACCGCCTGAACCATCCGCGCTCGCCCAAGCCTCCGAAAGCACGCATAGAACATTTGCATCCCGATCAGATTGAGGGTATATCGTATACCATTCGCGGTCAGGTGATGACGAGGCAGCCCCGATGCCCTGCCGGGGACGCACGGCATGCCTGACTGCGAACACATGGAACGCTCAGGTGACGACGGGAGGCATTGCATGACGGACGCAGCGGAGAAGGTTCGGCTTTCCCTTGAGGAAGTGCGCGCGCTTGCCGAGGCGGTTCTGTCGCGCCACGGCCTGTCCGAGCGTCATGTGAAGGCCGTGGCCGAAACCATGGTCGCGGGCGAGCGCGACGAGTGCGCGTCCCACGGCATCTACCGGCTGCTGGTGTGCGCCCACACGATCAAGGCCGGCAAGGTGGCGCTTGATGCCGAGCCCGTGGTGCACGACATCGCCCCGGCGCTGGTGCGGGTGGACGCAAAGGGCGGCTACGCCCAGCTGCCGTTCCAGATGGGCAAGCCGGTGCTGGAGGAGAAGGCCCGCAATTGCGGCATCGCGGCAATCGGCATCAACAACTGCGTGCACTTTGCCGCCCTGTGGCCGGAAGTGGAGGCCCTGGCGCGCGATGGCTTCGTCGCCTTCGCCTTCACCCCCAGCCACGCCTGGGTTGCCCCCGCCGGCGGCACCAGGCCGGTGTTCGGCACCAACCCCCTCGCCTTCGGCTGGCCGCGCCCGGGCCCGCACCCTTACGTGTTCGACTTTGCCACCAGCGCCGTGGCGCGGGGCGAGATCGAGCTGCACCGCCGCGCCGGCAAGCCGATCCCCCTTGGCTGGGGCATCGACGCGGAAGGCAACCCGACGACGGACGCCGCCGCTGCACTGGAAGGCGCCATGCTCACTTTCGGCGGGCACAAGGGCTCGGCCCTCGCCACCATGATCGAGCTGATCGCGGGCCCGCTCATCGGCGACATGACGAGCGCGGAATCCATCGCCTACGATGACAACGCCAAGGCCTCGCCCTTCGGCGGCGAGCTGATCATCGCCATCGATCCCGCCCGCTTCCTGGGCGACAAGGCGGCCGAGCATCTCGCCCGCGCCGAGGCGGTGTTCGAGAACATCGTCAGCCAGGGCGCGCGCCTGCCCTCGCAGCGCCGCTACGAGGCCCGCGAGCGCACCCGGGTGCATGGCGTCGAGGTGCCCGCCAAGTTGCTGGCGGACATCAAGGCCTTGCTCGACTGATTTTCGTGTACTGTCATTGGGCCAGACAACAGAGGGGGAAAATGCCCATGAACAGACCATTCAGGCACATCGCCGCGCTGGGTGTGCTGGCGGCCGCCTGGGCCGCGCCTGCAACGGCGGCCAACGCCGAAGTGGATTACGCCACCCGGCTGAGCGAAGGTGACGTCATCCTGAAGAATTTCACCTTCGCCTCGGGTGAGACGCTGGCCGAATTGCGCATGCACTACGCGACGCTCGGCACGCCGCAGCGGGATGCCGAAGGGCGCATCACCAACGCCGTCATGGTGCTGCATGGCACCGGCGGCAGCGGCCGCCAGTTTCTCGCGCCCCAGTTCGCGCAGGAGCTTTACGGCCCGGGCCAGCCGCTGGATATCACCAAGTACTTCATCATCCTGCCGGACAACATCGGCCACGGCCAGTCCTCCAAGCCGAGCGACGGCCTGCGCATGGCCTTCCCCAAGTACGACTACGCCGACATGGTGGAAGCCCAGCGCCGCATGCTGGTGGAGGGCCTGAAGGTCACCCGGCTGCGTCTGCTGATCGGCACGTCCATGGGCTGCATGCACGGCTTCATGTGGGGTGAACTGCACCCGGATTTCGCGCAGGCGCTGATGCCCATGGCCTGCCTGCCCATGGAGATCGCGGGCCACAACCGCATGTGGCGCAAGGCGGCGATGCACGGCATCATGTCCGATCCGGCCTGGAACAACGGCAACTACGAAACCCAGCCGGTGCTCGGCCTGCGCACGGCGGTGAGCCTGTTGCAGGTGGCGGGCTTCGCGCCGCTTTATCTCCAGAAGCAGTATCCGAACCGCGCGTCCGCGGATGCGTATATCGTCGAGCGCATCGAGTCCGACATTGCCCGCCGCGACGCCAACGACCTGATCTACCAGCTGGACGCCTCGCGCACCTATGATCCCTCGAAGGATCTGGAAAAAATCATCGCGCCCATGACCTGGGTGAACTCGAGCGACGATTTCATCAACCCGTGGGACTATGGCCTCGCCGAGAAATTCGCGGCGCGCCTGAAAAACGGCCGCTACGTTCTCATCAAGGCCACCGACGATACCCGGGGCCACAGCACCCATACCTGGGCCAGGTTCTGGAAGGATGAGCTGATCGACCTTCTGAAACGCTCGGAAAAATAAATCGGTCTCCCCCCAAACCGCGCCAGTGATGGCCGGTCGTCGCGCGGCGGTCCTCCCCCCCCTCGGGACCGCCGCGCGTCTTTTTTGGGAAGCCCCCGCAAAACGACGCGGCACACACGCCAGACCGGCAACGCGCCTTCCGAAAAAGGAAATGGCCGTGCCTGGAGGGGAGAGGCACGGCCATCAGTTTGACTGCGTTTGGGGAAGCTAAGGTTTTTGTTATTGGGCCACCGTCCCCGTCCTCATTGACATTCGGACTTTCGGGGCGGCCACCGTTAAGGCGATTCCGTCGCCGAGACGTGGTTGAGCGCGATGACCCATTTGCCGTCCCGCTTGCGCATCAGCCGGGTGTTGATGCCATCCAGCGTCTTTTGCGGACGGCTGAGACGGAACCGGCTGATGAGCTGAGCCGCATCGGGCGCCAGCATCTCGATACGGATGTCATAGAAGTGCAGTTCGCCGCGGGTCTCGGCGGACGCGCCGTAATCCCGGATGTAATGATCGAGCGTGCCCTGCCAGTCCTTCTGGAACTGGCCGCGCGAGACGAAAATCACATCCGGGTTGGCAAAGCCCGCCATGTACCCCCGGAAGTCGCCCCGGTTCCACGCCGCCTCCATGTCCGCGATCACCTTGCGGATCGCGGCCTCCTCCGCCGCCACATCCACCCCGCAGAGGGTGCAGGCGGCCGGCTCCGCCCCCGCCGTGGCGGCGGGAGCGAGGCCCAGCGTCAGAAGGGCGGCAGCGAGGCAGAAGGCGCGCATCCGGGCCCCGACCTCAGGAATTCGGCTGACCCGGCGCGCGGCCGCCGTTGGCGATGAACTTCTTGATCTGGTCTTCCAGCGTCGAGAGCGGCACCGCGCCCAGCTGGAGGATCACATCATGGAAGTAGCGCTTGTCGAAGTTCTCGCCGAGCGCGGCTTCCGCTTCCTTGCGCAGGCGGCGGATGGTCAGCTCACCCAGCTTGTAGGCGACAGCCTGACCCGGCCAGGCGATGTAGCGGTCGATTTCGTTGATGACCTCGTGCTCGGTGAGCGCGGTCTTCTCCATCAGGTAATCGATCGCCTGCTGGCGGGTCCAGCCGAACTGGTGGATGCCGGTGTCCACCACCAGGCGGGTCGCGCGCCACATCTCGTAGGACAGCTGGCCGAACTCCTCGTAGGGCGTCTCGTAGATGCCCATCTCATAGCCGAGGTATTCAGTGTAGAGACCCCAGCCCTCGCCATAGCCGGAGAAGTAGATGTTCTTGCGGAAGTCCGGCCGCTCCGGCGCTTCCAGCGCCAGCGCCGCCTGGAAGCTGTGGCCCGGCGTGCACTCGTGGAGCGTCAGCGCCGGAATGTTGAACAGCGACCGCGCCGGCAGGTTGTAGGTGTTCATCATGCAGTTCTCGAGACCGCCGCGCCCGCCGGTGTAGATGGGGGCCAGCGCCTCGGGAACCGGAATGATGCCGTGGCGATAGCGCGGCAGGGTGGCGATGGTCGTCTTGAGCGCCGCGTCGGCTTTCTTCGACACGTACGCCGAGAGCGACAGCAGCTCCTTCGGCGTCTTGGCGTAGAACTGCGGATCGGTGCGGAGGAACTGCTTGAATTCGGCCAGCGTGCCGTTGAAGCCCGCCTTCTTCTTGGTTTCCTCCATGGCGGCGGTGATGCGCTCCACCTCCTTGAGGCCGATCTCGTGGATTTCCTTGGCCGTGATGTTCAGTGTGGTGAACTTGCGGACCATGTCCTGGTAGTAGGCGTCGCCGTTCGGCAGATCCTTGGCCGCAATGGTGGTGCGGGCCTTGGGCATGTACTCCGTGACGAACATGGTGTGCAGCTTCTTGTAGGCCGGCGCCACCACCTCGCGGATCACCTTCAGCGCCTCGGCCTTCAGCTTCTCGCGCTCGGCCTCGGGAATGTTGTCCGGCATCCGCTCGAACGGCTCGAACAGGGGGTTGTCCTCACCGGCCCGCAGGTACGGCTCCATGGTCTTGTCGCGGCCCTCGATGGACACGCGTGGCACCGTGAAGCCGCGCTTGATGCCGGCCCGCATGTTGGTCATGTGTTCGTCGAAGTAGCGCGGCACCTCGCGCAGACGGCTGATGTAGTCCTGGTAGTCCTGCCGCGTGCGCAGGACGCCCCACGGCTTCAGGCCGGTCCAGAAGAAGGTGTCCGCATTGAACGGCGCTTCGTAGGCCTTGTAGCGCAGGTCAACCGCGTCGTTCCACACCATGGTGTAGAACACGTCGTAGTTGATCCGCTCCTCGGGAGAGAGCTGGTCGACGGGGATGGCCTCCAGCTGCTTCAGCACATTCTCCCAGTAGGCGAGACGCTTCTGCTGGGTCGCAGCGTCAACGCGCGGCAGATGAGCGCCGCCTTCCTCACCACGGCCGAATTCGGCTTGGCGCCACTTCCATTCGGCTTCGTAAATGCTCCGCAGGCGTGCGTCAGCGCTGTTCGCCGCCGGGGCCTCTGCCGCCGTCGCCGTGGTCGCGGTGACCGCCACGGCGGGCAGTGCACCGATTGCTGCCGAGGCAAGCAGTACGCGGAACATAAGGGAAGCGTTTCGCATGCGAAAATCTCCTGTCCGGGACCCCCTGGAATCTTCTAGCCCCCGCCTCCCGGTAGCGAGGCATCGTATACCGAATACGATACGGAAACGGCCCGGCTGTCAATCCCGCAGATGCACCGAACGCGCCCGGATCTGGAATTTTCGCCTGCCGTCTGGCGCGTGGTCGGGCCGTGCCCCGACCTTAAACCCGAAAGTGCACCGGCCGGAAGCCCGGCGTGGCAGATTTGGATTGCCGCGCAGAGTATTTTGTATACGATTTGCACATACGAGAATGGCTGCGCCGGTGTGCGACGGCCGTAAAGCAGACATGGCCTTCACGACCCGAGGGGGAGTAGACCAGAAATGATCGACCAGATTTCCATCAACCGCCGCACGCTGCTGGCCGGGGCCGCCTTCGCCGCACTGATGCCGACGAGCGTCTGGGCCGCCACGCGCGCCGCCGGGCTGCCGGATCGGGCCACGGCGCTGCCGCTGTCCTCCGTGCGGCTGCTGCCCTCGCCGTTCCTCGAGGCGGTCGAGGCGAATCGCGCCTATCTGCACCGCCTGGACCCGGACCGGCTGCTCCACAACTTCCGCGTCAGCGCCGGGCTCCAGCCCAAGGGGGAGGTCTACGGCGGATGGGAGAGCGACACCATCGCCGGCCACACCCTCGGCCACTACCTGACCGCCCTTTCTCTGATGTACGCCCAGACCGGCGACGAGGAATGCAAGCGCCGCGTGCATTACATCGTGCGTGAGCTGGCCGAAGTGCAGGCGGCCCATGGCGACGGCTACGTGGCGGGCTTCACCCGCAAGCGCGGCGACATCGTCGAGGACGGCAAGGTCATCTTCTCGGAGATCATGGCGGGCGACATCCGCTCGGCCGGTTTCGACCTCAACGGCTGCTGGGTGCCCTTCTACAACTGGCACAAGTTGTTCGCCGGCCTGTTCGACGCGCAGACCTGGTGCGGCGACACCCAGGCCCTGCCCGTCGCCCTCAAGCTGGCCAGCTACATCGACAAGGTCTTCGCCGCGCTCAACGACGAGCAGGTGCAGCAGGTGCTGGACTGCGAGTTCGGCGGCATCAACGAGAGCTTCGCCGAGCTTTATGCCCGCACCCGCGATCCGCGCTGGATGCGCCTTGCCCAGCGCATCGACCACAAGAAGGTGATCGAGCCGCTGCGCAACCGCCAGAACTCGCTGCCGTGGATCCACGCCAACACCCAGATCCCGAAGATCATCGGCCTCGCCCGCATCCATGAGCTGACGGGCACGCCGAAGGACCGGGTGGCGGCCGAGTTCTTCTGGGATACGGTCGTCAATGAATATTCCTATGTGATCGGCGGCAACGCCGACCGCGAATATTTCCCCGCGCCGCGCACGGTCTCCAAGCACATCACCGAGCAGACCTGCGAGAGCTGCAACACCTACAACATGCTCAAGCTCACCCGGCATCTGTACAGCTGGAGCCCGAGCGCGCACCTGTTCGACTATTACGAGCGGGCGCACATCAACCACATGCTCGCGCACCAGAACCCGAAGACCGGCGGCTTTGCCTACATGGTGCCGCTGATGTCGGGCACGCACCGCAGCTTCTCCAGCGACTTCGACCATTTCTGGTGCTGCGTCGGCACGGGCATCGAGACCCACTCCAAGCACGGCGAGAGCATCTACTGGCAGGGCGGCGACACGCTGATCGTCAACCTGTACATCCCCTCTGAGGCGCAGTGGCAGGAACGCGGGGCGACTGTCCGCCTCGACACCCGCTATCCCCATGGCGAAGACGTCACCCTGACGCTGGCCGATCTCAAGAAACCGGGCAGCTTCGGCATTGCCCTGCGCATCCCCGGCTGGTGCGAGGGCGCGAAGGTCGCCGTGAACGGCGCCGACCAGCCCTTCACCGCCCGGGACGGCTATGTGGTGCTGCGCCGCAAGTGGCAGAAGGGCGACCGCATCACCCTCCGCCTGCCCATGACGCTGCGGACGGAATCGACGGTCGATGACCCGAACGTCATCGCGCTGCTGCACGGCCCGGTCGTGCTGGCCGCCGACATGGGCTCGCCGCAGGAGCCCTTCAACGGCCCGGCCCCGGCGCTGGTTTCGGACAACCTGCTGGCCGGTTTTGTCCCCGTCTCCGTGGAGCAGAAGCACTTCCGCTCCCAGGGCATCGGCCGCCCGCAGGACATGGAGTTCCGCCCGTTCTACAGCCAGTGGGAGCGGCGCACCGCTGTCTACTTCCGCCACTTCTCCGAAGCCGAATGGGAGAAGGAGCAGGTGGCCTTCGCCGCCGAGCAGGCGCGCCAGCGCGATCTGGAGGCGCGGTCGGTGGACATCATGCACCTGGGCGAAATGCAGCCGGAACGCGACCACCAGCTGGAGGCGAAGAACAGCTATCCCGGCACCTATCGCGGCCGCCACGGGCGCGACGTGCGCGCGGAAGGCTACGTGCAGTTCCGCATGAAGGTGCGGCCGGGCAAGATGGTGTTGCAGGCCACCTACTGGGGCGAGGAGCGCAACAAGCACTTCCACATCCTGGTGGACGGCCAGCGCATCGCCACCCAGAAGCTGAACGGCGACAAGCCGGGCGAGTTCTTCACCGTGGACTACCCGATTCCCGAAGAGCTGACCCGCGGCAAGTCCGAGGTGGTGGTCCGCTACGAGCCGGAGGCAGGCCTCAACCGCGGCGGACCGATCTACGGCATGCGGATGCTCGAAGCAAAATAACTCAGACAATAAATATATTACTCAGACAAAAGGCGGGCCCCACGGCCCGCCTTTCCTTTATAAAAATCCTGTAAATCTGCGGACCACTCAAAAAGTCCGCACTAAATCCGCCCGTTTCGACTCCCCGTCACGCGGCGTTTTTCTCCGCCTTCCCGCACGAGACCTTGGCGCCCCGGTTCGTAACTGATGTGTCGCAAATTAGACACACTATAGAAACGAGCCGCTGCGCAGCCTTGGGACATCCTTGACTCTTAAATCACCTGCAATACGGTATTTTGTATACGTTATTCATAGGCGACGGAGATATCCGGACTAGGGGAGTCGGACGGCCACGCCGTGAATGAGAACGACCGCGAAGCAATCGCGGCGCAACAATCCGCCGACCTATGGGGGCTCTCGGGAAAAGGGCATCTGCGCCAGACCGGGACTGTATGAGTTGCGTGTGTAGGGAGACACCAATGCATAGGGTTCAGAAGATGACGCACAAGCAGCGGCGATCCGCTTTGCACCGAACAAGCCTCATGTCGTCAACGCTGCTCTGCGGCGCGGCCATGCTGGCTTCGGCCTCCGCATGGGCGCAGGACGCAGCGCCGGCCGCCAATGAGGTGGAAACCATCATTGTCACCGGTTCGCGCCTCGTCCGTACCGACCTGGCTGCGCCGAGCCCGCTCACCGTAGTGGGTGCGGAAGCCATCGCGCTTTCAGGCAGCGTTACCGTCGAAAACACGTTGAATGAATTCCCGCAGCTGGCTGCCGGTAACACCTCGAACGTCAACAACGGCGGTGGCTCGGGCGTTCTCACCGCCAACCTGCGCGGCCTCGGCGCCACCCGCACCCTGGTGCTGGTGAACGGCCGCCGCTTCATCCCGGCCAACTCCGACGGTTCGGTTGACCTCGCCTCCATTCCCGACGCGCTCATCGAGCGCGTGGACATCATCACCGGCGGCGCCTCGGCGGTCTATGGCTCCGACGCCATCGCCGGCGCGGTCAACTTCGTGCTGAAGGACAATTTCGAGGGCCTGGAGACCAGCTACAACTACGGCCAGACCTTCAAGGGCGACGGCGAGTCCCACAAGGTGGACGTGACCTTCGGCTCCAACTTCGGCGGCGACCGGGGTAACGTGGTGATTTCCGCCACCTACACCAAGCGCAACGAGGTGATGCAGTCGGCCCGCTCCTTCTCGCGCGTGCCGCTGGATACCTTCGGCGACGAGCTGGTCCCGGGCGGCTCGGGCAGTATTCCGGGCACCCGCGTCCCGCTGAACGACGCCCAGCGCGCCAGCCTGGTGGGTGTCGACCTGACCCCGTCGGGCGCGTGCTCCGCCATCACCGGCATCCGCTTCGGCGAGAACGGCGCGGTTCTGCCGTACTGCCAGCCGCAGGACGCCTACAACTACGCGGCCGACAACTACCTGCTGCGCCCGATGGAGCGTACGCAGATCTCCGGTCTGGCCAAGTATGACCTGACCGACAACATCCAGGCCTACGCCGAGGTGTTCTTCGTCAACACGACGAATGCCTTCCAGCAGGCACCCGACAGCTTCACCCCGCTGACGCCGGGGGCGCCGTCCTCCACCCTGCTGCTGCCGAACTACGCCACCAGCGCTGCCCTTCCGCCCGCGCTGCGCCAGTTCTTCGTCAACAACGCGCACATCTTCGACCCGGACAACGACGGCACGGCGGAAGTGGTGGGCGCGGGCCGTCGCGCCGACGAGCTGGGCCAGCGCTACTACGAGTACGAGCGTACCTCGTTCAGCCTGACCGGCGGCCTGCGCGGCGACTTCGAGGTGGCCGGCAGCCAGTGGAACTGGGACGCCTTCTACCAGTACCAGCGCAACCGCACCAACACCCGCATCGAGGGCCAGATCTCGCAGACCCGCCTGAGCCTCGGCCTCGACGCGATCGAGGACGACAACGGCAACATCGTGTGCCGCAATCAGGTGCTGGGCTGCGTGCCGGTGAACATTTTCGGCCTCGGCTCGATCAGCGCCGAAGCCGGCACCTTCCTGACCCCGACGCGCGCGCACAGCGATCTGTTCGAGCGGCAGGTGGCCGGCGCCTCCATCAGCGGCGCGCCGTTCGAGTTGCCGGCCGGTCCGGTCGCCATGGCGTTCGGTGTCGAGTACCGCAAGGACAAGTACAACTTCCGTCCGAGCGCGCTCGACCTGGGCAACGAGTATGGCCCGGTCTCCCAGAAGCCGATGGGCGGCAGTTACGACCTGAAGGAAGTGTTCGGCGAAATCCGCATCCCGCTGCTGGATTCGCTGCCCTTCGCCGACACCCTGGCCATCGAGGCGGCCGCCCGCTACGGCGACTACTCCTCGATCGGCAGCGTGTTCACCTGGAAGGTGGGCGGCGAATATGCGCCGGTTGAATGGATCCGCGTGCGCTCGGCCTACAACAGCGCGATCCGCGCGCCGACGCTCAACGAGCTGTACTCGACCATCAGCCGCGGCTTCGCCTCGGGCACCGACCCGTGCGACCGCTCCCAGAGCCCGAGCGCCGCGCAGAAGCAGCTCTGCGTTGCCCAGGGCGTGCCGGCCTCCGAAATCGACAACTTCACCCAGGCGACCCTGGGCTACACGGTCGAGAGCGGCGGCAACCCGAACCTGAAGGAAGAAAAGTCCAAGACCTTCACGATCGGCGCCGTGATCTCGCCGCCGATGCTGCCGCGCTTCAACTTCACCATCGACTACTTCTCGGTGAAGGTTGACGACGCGATCACCAGCATCAACGGCAACCAGACGCTGGGCGACTGCTTCCGCACGCTCGACCAGAACTCCGAGACCTGCCGTGCCATCGTCCGTCTGCCGAGCGGCCAGCTCGACTACGTGTCGACCAGCCTGAAGAACATCGGCAAGCTCAAGGTGGAGGGTCTGGACGTTCAGGCCGACTATCGCTTCGACCTGCCGGATGCGGTGTCGATCGGCGGCGACGGCGCGACCCTGTCGCTCTCCGCTGTCGGCAGCTGGCTGTTCGAGCGGTCCACCCAGATCCTGGCCGGCCAGGAGCCGCTGGACTGCGCGGGCACCATGGGCGGCGGCTGCACCGGCGTCGGCGTGTTCGCCATTCCCGACTTCAAGCTGCTGCTGGGCGCCACCTACAACTCGGGCCCGGTCACCTGGCGCCTCCAGGGCCGCATGATCGCGGGCCTGAAGCTGCACAAGGATGCCCGGTCGCCGGTCACCAAGACCGCGGACCAGTGGTACTTCGACACCTCCGCGGCGGTCGACATCACCAAGGGCCTGCAGCTGTTCGGCGGCATCGACAACCTGTTCAACAACAAGCCGCCGATCATGGGTACGGCCCTGGCTGGCGACGCCAACACCGACCCGTCGCTCTACGACGTGCTCGGACGGCGGTTCTTCGTGGGTGCCCGCGCCCGCTTCTAAGAAGAACAGGGACAACGATTTTCGGTTCCGCACAACTGAGCGTCGCTGGGCTTTCCGTCCAGCGGCGCTTTTTCTTTCAGCCCAGGGAGGAGACCACACACCAATGACAAAGATCAAAGACATGCTGCTGCGCTCGATGCTCGGCATCGGCATGGCCGCGGCGACGGCCGGCATGACAGTCGCCGCGCCGGAGACCACGGGGCCGGTGGATGATCCCATTCCGCCGCGCGGCGAACGGGGCGTCGGCCCCTACCAGCGCATCGTGCTGCGCAACGTCACCTACGTAGACGGCACGGGCGCGCCGGCCCAGGGCCCGGTGGACATCGTCATCTCCGGTGACAAGATCGCGGAAATCCGCCCCATCGGTGCGCCGGGCGCCATCAACGAGGCCGCCCGCCCGCCCAAGGGCGACTACGAGATGGACCTGACCGGCCACTACGTGCTGCCGGGCTTCGTTGACACCCACGTCCACCTGCACAGCCTGGCGGACGGGCAGAAGGTGCCCTCGGACTACGTCCTGAAGCTGTGGCTGAGCCACGGCGTCACCACCGCCCGGGATCTCGGCAGCGCGCGCCCCATCGAATGGCTGGCGAGCATCAAGCAGCGCCTCGCCCGCAACGAGATCGTCGGCCCGCGCATCGACATCTACCCGTTCTTCGGGCGGATTCTCGACAAGCCGGTGAACGATCCCGAAACCGCCCGCTTCGCGATCCGCGAGGCGAAGCGCCGGGGCGCGGACGGCATCAAGTTCATCGGCGGCATCCCCGAGGACGTGCTGTACGCCGCCCTCGACGAGGCGGAGAAACTCGGCCTCAAGACCACCATGCACCACGCCCAGCAGATGGTGGCCTACGCCAATGTGCTGCAGACCTCGGCCCACGGGCTCGATTCCATGGAGCACTGGTACGGCCTGCCGGAGGCCATGTTCACCGACAGGCGGATCCAGGCCTTCCCGAACGACTTCAACAACACGGACGAGCAGATGCGCTTCCATGAAGCCGGCCGTCTGTGGCAGCAGGCGGCCAAGCCCGGTTCCGAGAAGTGGAACAAGGTGATGGACGAGCTGCTGGAGCGGAAGTTCGTGCTGAGCCCCACCTTCACCGCCTACCTCACCAGCCGCGACTTCATGCGCATGAGCCGCGCCGCCTGGCATGAGGAATACACCATGCCGAGCCTGTGGGACTGGTATCGCCCGAGCCGGGTGAACCACGGCTCCTACTGGTTCGACTGGACCACCGAAATGGAGATGGCGTGGAAGGAAAACTACCGCCTGTGGATGACCTTCGTGAACGAGTACAAGAACCGCGGCGGTCTGGTGACAGTGGGCAGCGACAGCGGCTACATCTACAACCTCTACGGCTTCGGCTACATCCAGGAGATGGAGCTGCTGCGCGAGGCGGGCTTCAGCCCGCTGGAGGTGATCCACGCCGCCACCCAGGCCGGCGCCAAGGCGCTGGGGCGCGAGCACGAGCTGGGCACCATCCGCGCCGGACGCAAGGCCGATCTGGTCATCGTAAAAGGCAATCCGCTCGCCAACATGAAGCTGCTGTTCGGCACCGGCACCATCCGGCTGAATGACGAAACCGGCCAGGTGGAGCGCGTGGGCGGCATCGCCTACACCGTGAAGGACGGCATCATCTACGACGCCCGCAAGCTGCGCGCCGAAGTGCGCGAGATGGTGGCGCGGCAGAAGGCCGAGCGGAACATCCCCGCCGGCCCGATGGTGATCGAGGCGGTCGACACGTCCCGCTGATCACGGCGCCGCAGATCAACGCCCCTGGGGCGGTCACACCGGTGGCCGCCCCTTTTTCATGCGGGCGGCGCTGGAGGCCGGGGGCGCTGCTCCGGCCCCTCCATGCCTGCGCCCCCTCTTGCGCCCGCAAAGAAGAAGGGCGGCCACCGGTGTGACCGCCCTTCCCTGTCTTGCGTGATGCCGGTGGTTATTCGGCAGCAGCCGCAGCCGCCTGCCGCTTCACCACGCTGCGGGTGCGCCCGTAAGCCAGGTAGACCAGCACACCGAGCACGTTCCAGCCCACGAAGCGGATCAGCGTCTTGTCCGGCAGGCTGAGCAGCAGGTAGAGGCAGCCGACAATGGCCAGCGTGCCCACCACGAACGGCAGCGGGCACTTGAACACCCGCTGCAGATCCGGGCGCTTCACGCGCAGGACCATCATGCTCGCCGCCACCGCGATGAAGGCGATGAGCGTGCCGGCGTTGGCCAGCTCGGCGATCTCGTCCAGGCGGAAGAAGCCGGCAACGGCCGCCACGAACACGCCGGTGATGGCGGTGATGAGCAGCGGCGAGCCGGTGCGCGGCGACACCTCGCTGAGCTTGCGCGGCAGCAGGCCGTCGCGCGCCATCACGAAGAAGATGCGGCTCTGGCCGTACATCATCACGAGAATGACCGACGGCAGCGCGATGAGCGCCGCGATGCCGACCGCCCACGCCGCAAACGGATGGTTCAGCGTGCGCAGCACGTAGGCCAGCGGCTCGGACGACTTGGCCACCTCGGTGTAGTGAACCGCGCCAATGGCCGACAGGGCCACGAGCATGTAGATGAGCACGCAGGCCGCCATGGAGCCGACGATGCCGATGGTCAGGTCGCGGCCCGGGTTCTTGGCTTCCTCGGCCGAGGTCGCCACGGCGTCGAAGCCGTAGAAGGCGAAGAACACGATCGCGGCCGCCGCCATGACGCCGCGGGTAACGCCGCCCTCATCGGCGACGCTGCCGAAGCCGTAGGGCATGAACGGCGTCATGTTCGCGCCGTTGAAGGCCGGCAGGGCCATGAACACGAAAGCCGCCAGCGCGCTGATCTTGATGATGACGAGAATGATGTTGAACGTGGCGCTCTCGCGCGTGCCCGCCATCAGGAGGCCGGCAATGGACAGAGCCACCAGCACCGCCGGCAGGTTGATGATGCCGCCCCCGTGGGGTCCGGCCAGAAGGAGCGGCGGCAGATGAAGGCCGATGCTCTCGAGCCAGCCAACCAGATAGGCCGCCCAGCCGACGGCCACCGTGCTGCACGCCAGCGAATATTCCAGAATAAGGCTCCACCCCACGACCCAGGCAACGGCCTCGCCGATCACCGAGTAGGTGTAGGTGTAAGCGCTGCCCGCCGTCGGGATCAGCGTCGCCATTTCCGCATAGGCCAGAGCGGCGCAGGCGCACACCGCACCCGCAATGGCAAAGGCCAGCAGCACCGCCGGACCGGCGCGGTCAGCGCCGACACCGGTCAGAGTGTAAATACCCGTACCGACAATCGCCCCGATGCCCAAGGCGATCAGGTGCGGCCAGCTGAGCGTTTTCTTGAGAGATTGCCCGTGCCCTGGCGCACCCGCCGTTTCAATGGGCTTGAGCGGCCCCCACAGATTGATACCCACAGTCCTCGGTCCCCTTGTTATATACGCTTTTACACACAGCCGGCCGGTGCCGGCCGTGTTTTTACGATTCAGGAGGCAGCTGCTTGCGCAGGTCCTCCAGAGTCTGGCTGATGTGTTTGCGCATCAGCTCCTCAACTGCCTTACCATCACGGGCCAGCCATGTCTCCAGAAGACGGGCATGTTCTTCATTGGCGCGTTCATCGCGGCCCAGCGGTTCCAGATGCTTGCGAACGTAGCGATCGGAGAGAACGTGCAACCGCTCGAGGAACCGGCTGGTCACCCGCAATCCCGACGGGCGGATGAGCGCCAGGTGGAAGGCGCGGTTGAAGGCACCCACGCCCGAGCCCTTCTCGTCGGTGACGCGGTAGAGGGTCTCCAGCGTGTCCTTGGCGAACTGCCGCTCCTCCTCGCTGGCCTTTTCGGCGGCGGCCGCGACGGCCTCCGGCTCCAGCTTGAGGCGCAGGGCGTAGACTTCCTCCGCCTCGGCGGTGCTGAGCGGGCGGACGAAGAACCCCCGGTTGGCCTGGGAGCGCAGCAGCCCTTCCTGCTCCAGCCGGGCCAGCGCCTCGCGCAGCGGAATCTTGCTGACCCCCAGCTCCGCCGCCAGCGCATCCTGCCGTATGGCCCTGTCAACCGGAACCTGCCCGGACAAGATACGGTCGCGAACGAGTTCAACGAGCTGGTCAGAAAGGTTCCGAACGACGAGGCTGCTCATAGGCGTTACACCGGTTTCTGGTATTTGTTTCTGTTATTCGTGAAGTCGGCACGGATAACCCGTGCCCGAACACGCGGACCATAGCTTCTAGACGGCGTTCCGCCAATCGCTATGCGAAAATTACTAACAGCAGCAATCCGGGCAGGCCGGAGGGCGCGCCCGTCGGGATCGCGCCGCGGGCACAGGCCCTGTTTCCTGCCCGACTCGCGCTCGCGCGCGCCAATCTGCTGACGGGGGGGCCGCCCCCGGGCAAAAGCAACGGCCCGGGCGATGTCGCCACGGGCCGTCAACAGCACATCGGCCTCCTTCCCCTGCCCGTCCGGCGCCGCCGTCCGAGCGATCTGCCCGGCAACCCGGTTGCCGGCGAAGGGGAAGGAAAGGCCGAGGGACAAGGGCATCAACGTTCCTCAGACCACCGAGAAGCCGGCCCAGAACTTGTCTGCCCGGTCGATCCAGATGGTGTTGTAGCCGGTGGCGATGGCCGAGCCCTCGATCGAGGGGATGATGGCGGGCTGGTCGCCCAGCATGGTCTCGCCTTCCACACGGCCGATGAACCGGCTGCAGATGTAGCTCTCGTGGACAAAGGAATCGCCCACCTTCAGGCGGCCGGTGGCGTGCAGGTGCGCCAGACGCGCCGAAGTGCCGGTGCCGCAGGGGCTGCGATCGATGGCGCGCTCGCCGTAGAACACGGCGTTGCGGCCGTCCGCGTCCTCGGCCTTGGGCTTGTCCGCCCACAGCACGTGGCTGACGCCGCGAATGGTGGGCTCCAGCGGATGCACCGGCTCGTAGACCTCCCGCACCATCTGGCGGATGACGCGGCTCAGCTCGACGATGCGCGAGGCGCCCAGATCATCAAGGCCGGTGTAGGGGCCCTGCGGCTCGATGATGGCGTAGTAGTTGCCGCCGTAGGACACGTCGATGGAGAGGGGGCCGAAGCCCGGCACGTCGATCTCGATGCCGCGCTTGGCCAGATAGGCCGGGACGTTGCGAATCTTGACCGAGGCGACCTTCTGGCCTTCGGTCTTGTACTCGATCTCGATGATGCCCGCCGGCACCTCGATGCGCAGCTTGCCGGGGGTGCGCGGCGTGATGAGGCCGTGCTCCAGGCCGAAGGTCACCATGCCGATGGTGCCGTGGCCGCACATGGGCAGGCTGCCGCTGGTTTCAATGAAAAGGATGCCGCAATCCGTATCCTCGCGGGTGGGCGGATACAGAAAACCGCCGGACATCATGTCATGCCCGCGCGGCTCGAAGCAGAGACCGGTGCGAATCCAGTCGAAGCGGGCCAGGAAATCCTGGCGGCGCTCGGCCATGGTCGAGCCCTTGAGCAACGGAGCCCCGCCGACCACAAGCCGAACCGGATTGCCGGCTGTATGGCCGTCAATGCAGAAGAATGTATGACGCATAAAGTTCTGCCTTACCTTGCCGTCAGAAATGGTGATGGCGCCATAGACAGGGGTCTACTTCATCACTTCGGAGTTTACGGCTTCCTCCATTGAACAGGGGGATAATATACGGTATACGAACCGGCCATGCCAATAAAAAATATGCACCCTACAAGTTCGTCCATCGTGGTTGGAGGCGGCCTCGTTGGCCTCGCGTGCGCCATCAATTTGCAGGCGCGAGGCGTTCAGACAAGTCTCGTTGATCCGGCCGGCCCGCAGCGGCCGGCGTCGTGGGGCAACGCGGGCCACATAGCCGTCGAGCAGGTGGAGCCGCTGGCGTCCATGGCGACGGTCAAGAGCTTCCCGCGCCGCCTGTTCTGGCGGGGCGGCGCGCTCGGCCTGCCGCTGCGGGACATCGCCGCCTGGCTGCCGTTCTCGCTGCGGCTGCTGGCCGCCGCCCGCCCGAGCCGCTTCAGGGCGGGCAAGGCCGCCCTCTCCGCCGTGCTGGCGGAGGCGATCCCCGCCTGGCGGCGCCTCCTCGGCGCGGCCGAGTCCCGGCATCTGATGGTGGAGGACGGCCACTACATCGTGTGGGAGAGCGAAGCCTCCGCCGCCCGGGGCCGCGCGGCGTGGATGGGCGCCGACACCGGCACCGCCTCCTGCCGCGACGTGACCGACGCGGAGATGGAGTCGCTGACCGGGGTGATCGGCTTCCGCCCGGCCGGCGCGATTCGGTTCGAGGGCAGCGGACAGATCACCGATCTCGGCGTTCTGGCCGAGACGCTGGAGCGGCACTTCGAGGCCCTCGGCGGGCGCCGGGTGCGGGGTTCGGTCAAGCTCCTGCGCCGGGGCAGCAAGACGATTTCCGTGGTGACGGACACCAACGAGACGCTGGTGGCCGAGACGGTGGTGGTGGCCGCGGGCGCGGCCTCCGGCGAACTGATGGCCCCGCTGGGCTTCAAGGTGCCGATCATCGCCGAGCGCGGCTACCACATCCAGACCCCGAACACCCAATGGCCCGAAGGAATGCCGCCGGTGGTGTTCGAGGACCGCTCGATGATCGTCACCCGTTTCCGCTCCGGCCTGCGCGCCGCGAGCTTCGTCGAGTTCGGCCGACTCAAGAGCCCGCCGGACCCGCGCAAGTGGGCGCGGCTGAAGGCGCATGTGCGGGCGCTGGGCCTCTCCTTTGGCGAGCCCGTCTCCGAGTGGACCGGCGCGCGGCCGACCCTGCCCGACTACCTGCCCGCCATCGGCCGGGCCGACAGCTTCCCCGGCCTCTACTACGCCTTCGGCCACCAGCACCTGGGCCTGACGCTGGCGGCGGTGACGGGCGAGGCCATCGGCGCCCTTGTCACGGGCGAGACTCCGGTGGTTAATATCTCCCCCTTCTCCCTCGACCGTTTCAGGAAGTGAAATTATGACGCGCGGAATTGGCGGCTCCACCGCCGCAGCCGAACTGGCAAGCCTGACGCCGTGGCAGGATCGCGCCCCTGCGATCACCGTTGACGAACGCCTCGCCCGCATCGAGAAGGCGCGCCGCCTGATGCGCGAGAACGGCGTCGATGCCCTGCTGGTCAACGCGGGCATGAGCCTGCGCTACTTCGCGGGCGTGACCTGGGGCGCCACCGAGCGGCTGGTGGCGATGCTGCTGCCGCTCAGCGGCAAGCCGATCATCGTCTGCCCGAACTTCGAGCTGGGCAGCCTGGAAGCCGAACTCGCCATCGAGGCCGACATCCGCCTGTGGGAAGAGCATGAAAGCCCGAGCGAGCTGGTGGCCAGCGCCCTGCGCGAGCATGGCGTGCAGCGCCTCGCGCTCGACCCGGCCATGGCGCTGATGTTCGTCGACCGCATCCGCAAGGCCGCCCCCTCCATCGACGCGGTGGAAGGCTCCGCCATCATCGACGGCTGCCGCATGCAGAAGTCGCCCGCCGAACTGGCGCTGATGAAGCAGGCCAAGGCGATGACGCTGGAAGTGCACCGCCGCACCGCCCGCATCCTGCGCGAGGGCATCACGGCAACCGAAGTGCGCCGCTTCATCGACGAGGCGCACCGCGCCCTGGGCGCCTCGGGCTACAGCTTCTGCATCGCCCAGTTCGGCCGCTCCACCGCCTTCCCGCACGGCCTGCCGGGCGAGTCCTACCTGCGCGAGGGCGATGTGGTGCTGATCGACACCGGCTGCACCATCGAGGGCTACCACAGCGACATCACCCGCACCTACGTGTTCGGCGAGCCCAACGCCGAGCAGCGCGCCATGTGGGAGCTGGAGCGGGAAGCCCAGCAGGCCGCGTTCGACGCGGTCCGGCCGGGCGTGCCCTGCGAGGCGGTGGACTACGCCGCCCGCGCCGTGCTGGAGAAGGGCGGTCTCGGCCCCGACTACAAGCTGCCCGGCCTGCCCCACCGCACCGGCCACGGCATCGGCCTGTCGATCCATGAGCCGGCCTACCTGGTGCGCGGGGACAAGACCCCGCTCGCGCCCGGCATGTGCTTCTCCAACGAGCCCATGATCGTCGTCCCCGACAAGTTCGGCATCCGCCTCGAGGACCACTTCTACGTGACCGAGAACGGCGCCGAGTGGTTCACCCAGCCTTCGCCTTCCATCGACGCCCCCTTCGGCTGAGAAAGGCGAGGTCCCCGGTCTGCCCGTTCCTCCCCGCCTGCTCCCCGCTGTCCGACCGTTTGCGGCCAACTTGCAGGGAGGGGCGGGCAGACCTTCCTGCCTCCGCCCCCCCGCGACGGACATTCGCCCGCGAGACCCTTTCGGGGCGGGCCGTCCTGCCATAGGCTGACGCCTTGGACTGCCGCGCGAGGACAGGATGGGCACGCTTCGCACAAAACGCATCTACGACCCCGCCGCACCGGAGGATGGCGTCCGCGTGCTGGTGGACCGGCTGTGGCCCCGGGGGCTGACCAAAGCGGAAGCCGCCATTGACCACTGGGCGAAGGACATCGCCCCCTCAACCGACCTGCGGAAATGGGTCCACGCCGACATGGAGGCGCGCTGGCCCGCGTTCGAGGCCCGCTACCGGGCGGAACTGGCGCCGCAGACCGAGGCGCTGCGCGCGCTTGTCGCCCTCGCCGGGGACCGCTCCCTCACCCTCCTCTATTCGGTGAAGGACCCGGAGCGGAACCACGCCGTCATCCTGCGGCAGGTGCTGGAGGCGCTGGGGCCGGACTGAGGAGGTGGCGCTAGGCCACCGCCAGCCGGCGCCGCCGCTCCAGCAGGACGGAGAGCAGCAACGGCGGCAGGCCGCCCAGCGCCAGGGCGCAGCCGACCCAGCCGATGGAGGTCCAGCCGTAGCCCGCCGCAATCGCCATGCCGCCGAGCCAGGGGCCGAGCGCGTTGGCGGTGTTGAAGGCCGAGTGGTTGAGCGCGGCCGCGAGGGACTGGGCGTCCTCCGCCACTTCCATGAGCCGGGTTTGCAGGATGGTGGCGAGCGACCCGCCCCAGCCGATGACGAACACGTCCGCCATCACCAGCCAGGGGTTGTGCGCCGCAGCGGGGAACAGGGCCATGGCCGTGGCGCTGACCAGCAGCAGCCCGATCGCCGTCGGCATCAGTGCGCGATCGGCAATGGGCGGCACGATGAGGTTGCCGACGGTCATGCCGATGCCGAACACCGCCAGCACCACCGGCACGAAGGCTTGGGCGACGTGCGTCACTTCCACCAGCGTGACCGAGAGGTAGGTATAGACCGCGAACAGGCCGCCAAAGCCGATGGCGCCGGTGATCAGGGTCAGCCAGACCTGCACGCTGGCGAGCGCCCCCAGCTCGCGCAGGGGGCTGGCGTTGCTGTCGGGCACGTCGCGCGGAGCAAAGCGCCACACCAGAGCGGCCGTGAGCAGGCCCAGCAGCGCCACGATGGAGAAGCCCCAGCGCCAGCCGACCGCCTGGGCCAGCCAGTTGGACACCGGCACGCCGATAATGGTGGCAACGGTGAGACCGAGGAACATGCGGGCGACGGACTGGGTGCGCTTGCCGGGGTCAACCAGCGAGGCGATCGTCAGCGCGGCA
Source organism: Pedomonas sp. V897 (assembly GCF_051304405.1). Lineage (NCBI taxonomy): Bacteria > Pseudomonadati > Pseudomonadota > Alphaproteobacteria > Sphingomonadales > Pedomonadaceae > Pedomonas > Pedomonas sp. V897. Next base: position 66,509 of record NZ_JBPPGG010000007.1, on the reverse strand, counting down.
AGGCCGAAATAGGCGCCGTGCGGCAGGCCGCTGAGGAAACGGAAGCCAAGCATGGCGTGATAGGAAGGCGACAGGCCGCTCAGCGCATTGCCCAGCGCAAACACCGACATGAGGGCGATGAGCATGGTGCGCCGGGCCACCCGGGCGGAAAGCACGGCGATGATCGGCGCGCCCACCACCACGCCGAGGGCATAGGCGCTGATGGCATGGCCGGCAGTCGGCTCGTCAATGCCCAGGTCCTTTGCGAAGAAGGGCAGCACCCCCATGGTGGCGAATTCGGTGGTGCCGATGGCAAAGGCGCCGACGGCCAGCGCAAACATGACAAGGCCGGGGCGCACGGCGCGGTCCAGAACACGACTCATAGGCTTTCCCGAAATCACCGACGGAGGCGGTCCGCCTCATTCCTGCTGGATGGAGGGCCCCGCCGCCCGCCGGCCGGCGCGGCCCAGGCGCGCTAGATGAGGCCCCGGACGGCGCTTTTCAAGTGCCCATCGGGCAGGGCAGCCATGCAGGCGCACCTGCGCCGCCCGCTTTTCGGGGCCCCCGTTCAACCGGGCGCTGGAGTGGCGCGTTGGACACGGGAGGGCAGACAGCAGAACGGGTGGAGCGCGTGTCGGGGGGGCACGCAAGCCCCCGGACCGGGAGACGGCCATGGCCAGGCAGACGAAAGCGCAGCAGAAGAAGGTCGGGCGCGTGATGCACGAGTTCAAGCATGGCGAGCTGGAGACCAGCCACGGGCAGACGGTGAAGAACCCGCGTCAGGCCATCGCCATCGGCCTCAGCGAAGCGGGTGCCTCCAGGACGCAAAGCCCGCAAAGGAACGCCGAGCGCCGCCGCGAGACGGAGGCACAGGCCCGCCGCGAGGGCGGCAAGGCCAGCGCGGGCAGAAGCGGCACCGGCAACCGGCAGACCAAGGCCGAGCTTTACGCCCGGGCAAGGCAGCAGGACATCCCCGGCCGCTCGCGCATGAGCCGGGACGAGCTGGAAAAGGCGCTGCGGTAACGGCGGACGGCAGGCCGCCCCATGCGCCTGCTGTGCGACGAGATGCTGGCGGGCCTCGCCCGCTGGCTGCGCGCGGCCGGGCACGATACGGAACTGGCCGCCCCCGGCACGCCGGACCGGAGTCTCATCGCGCTGGCGCGGGCGGACGGACGCCTGCTGCTCACGCGGGACCGGAGCCTCGCCGCCCGCTGCCCTGACCGGGCGGTGCTTCTGCCCGAGCCGCTCGATGCCGAAGCGGAGCTGCTGGCGCGAACGCTGGGGCTGGACTGGAAACTCGCGCCCTTCACCCGCTGCCTCAGGGACAACAGCCCCCTCGCCCCCGCCAGGCCGAAGGAGCTGGCCGGGCTGCCGGGCGCTACGGCGGCGCTGCCGGGGCCGTTCCGGGTCTGCCCCGCCTGTGGGCGGCGCTACTGGCCCGGAAGCCATGTGCGGCGCATGGCGGCGCGGCTGGAGCACTGGGCGGGGTTTGCGACCTCCCCGCAGGGAACTCCGCCCGGCTCCAGCGGTTGGCTCCAGGCGGAGGCACCGGGCGCTGTCCGAACCGGACTCGGGGCGGCGACGCAGGAAGGAGGGACCGGCATGGACAAGCGCGACGAGACCAGACCGCCATTTCCCGACCAGCAGCAGGACGCCCCCGGCTCGACGCAGGCGATGACGCCGAAGCCCGATCACGGCGAGGACAGCTATCAGGGCTCGGGCCGCCTCAGGGACAAGAAGGCGATCATCACCGGCGGCGACAGCGGCATCGGCCGGGCCGTCGCCATCGCCTTCGCCCGCGAGGGGGCGGACGTGCTGCTCTCCTACCTCAGCGAGGACGAGGACGCGCAGGAGACCGCCCGCTGGGTGGAGAAAGCAGGCCGCACGGCGGTGCTGGTGCCGGGCGACATTCAGGACCCCGCCCACTGCCGGGCGATCATCGAGCGGGCGGTGCAGGAATTCGGGCGGATCGACGTGCTGGTCAACAACGCCGCCTGGCAGATGACCTTCGAGGCGCTGGACGACATCTCCGACGAGGACTGGGAGGCCACCTTCCGCACCAACATCCACGCCATGTTCTACCTCACCAAGGCGGCGGTGCCGCACATGAAGTCGGGGGCCGCGATCATCAACACCACCTCGATCAACGCCGACAAGCCCAACGAGACGCTGCTGCCCTACGCCACCACGAAGGGAGCCATCCAGAACTTCACCGGCGGGCTGGCGCAACTGCTGGCGGACAAGGGCATCCGCGCCAACTGCGTCGCGCCCGGGCCGGTATGGACTCCGCTGATCCCCGCCACCATGCCGCCGGAGAAAGTGAAGGAATTCGGCAAGAGCTACCCCATCGGCCGCCCCGCCCAGCCGAAGGAGCTGGCCCCGGTCTACGTGATGCTGGCCAGCGACGAGGCCAGCTACGTCTCCGGGGCAACGGTGGCGGTGACCGGCGGCAAGCCGTTCATCTGAGCGCTGCCCCCCGTGAGCCTCTTTTCAGGCGCGGATTTCCGCCGCGCGCGACCTCCTCATAAGTGCAGGTGGCCGACCGGTGCCGGTCATGGCAAGCCATGACCATGGAAGCCCTGAACAGACAGAGCGAGATCGGGATGACCCCAGTGAAATTCGAGCGGGAGGGCGCGGTTGCGCGTCTTGTCCTCTCCCGGCCGGACGCGGGCAACGGCATCGACGTGGCCCTGGCGCGCACGCTGCTGGAGCATGCCATTGCCTGCGACGAGGATGACAGCATCCGCGCCGTGGTGCTGACCGGCGAAGGCCGCATGTTCTGCGTGGGCGGCGACATCACCGCCTTCGGCGCGGCCGGCGACAACGCCCCGGCGCTGATCAAGGAGATCACCGCCTACCTGCACGCCGCCATCGCGCGGCTCTCGCACATGAACAAGCCGCTCCTCACCGCCATCAACGGCCCGGCGGCGGGCGCGGGGCTGAGCCTTGCTGTCCTCGGCGACATCGCCATCGCCCGGGCAAGCGCCCACTTCACCGTGGCCTATACGGCGGTCGGCCTGTCGCCGGACGGCGGCGCCAGCTGGCTGCTGCCGCGCCTCATCGGCCTGCGCCGCGCCCAGGAACTGGCGCTGCTCAATCGCCGTGTCGGCGCCGAGGAAGCGGCCCAGATCGGCCTCATCACCCGCGCGGTGGCGGACGACGCCTTCGAGGAGGAGGTGGCGAGCCTCGCGCGCCAGCTGGCGGTCTCCGCCACCGGCGCGATCGGCCGCACCCGCAACCTGCTGCTCTCCAGCCTCCACACGCCGCTCGAGGCGCACATGGACGCGGAAGCGCGCAGCATCGCGGAGGGCGCGCGCAGCGAGCACGGCCGGCGCGCCATCGCCGCGTTCCTCGCCAAGCAGAAACCCGATTTCAGCAACTGACCTCTTCCCTGGCCGACCGGGGGCCGCGGGCTCCCGGTCGGCAGAACCGCAGACGGCCCCATGGCGGGGCATCTCCGTCCCTACAAACTTGACGCCCAGCGCGCGGGAAGCGCACTGGGCGTCTTTTTTTGCCAGGGAGGAACCGGCAAAATCCGGGTCAGTCAATCCGGGTCAGTAGTGCAGTGCCCGGCCAAAGGCGTCGAGCACGCTCTCGTGCATCATCTCCGACAGCGTCGGGTGCGGGAAGACGGTGTGCATCAGGTCTTCCTCGGTGGTCTCCAGCTGGCGGGCGATCACATAGCCCTGAATGAGCTCGGTCACTTCCGCGCCCACCATGTGCGCGCCGAGCAGCTCGCCGGTATCCGCATCGAACACGGTCTTGACGAACCCTTCCGGTTCGCCGAGCGCGATCGCCTTGCCGTTGCCGATGAAGGGGAACTTGCCCACCTTCACCTTGTGGCCGGCTTCCTTCGCCTTTTCCTCGGTGAGACCGACGCTCGCCACCTGCGGGCGGGAATAGGTGCAGCCCGGAATGTTGGACTTGTCCATGGGGTGCGCGCCCTTGAAGCCGGCAATGGCCTCGGCCGCGACCACGCCCTCGTGGCTCGCCTTGTGCGCCAGCCACGGCGCGCCGGCAACGTCGCCGATGGCCCACAGGCCGGCCACGTTGGTGCGGCCGTAGGGGTCGGTGTCGATGTGCCCGCGGGTCATCTTGACCCCCAGCGCCTCAAGGCCGAGGTTCTCCGTGTTGGGCACGATGCCGATGGCGACGATCACCCGGTCGAAGGTCTCGGTGACGGTGTTGCCGTCCGCGCCCTTGATGGTGGCCTTCACCTCGTCGCTGCCGGGCTCCAGCGCCTCGACCGACGCCCTGGTGCGGATGGTGAGCCCCTGCTTGGTGAGCTGCTTCTCGACGAAGGCGGAGATTTCCGCGTCCTCGACGGGCAGGATGCGGTCCAGCATCTCGACCACCGTGACCTTGGCCCCCATGTCCGAATAGAAGCTGGCAAACTCGATGCCGATGGCGCCCGAGCCGATGACCAGCAGCTTCTTCGGCATGACCTCGGGGGTCATGGCGTGGCGGTAGGTCCAGATCAGCTTGCCGTCCGCCTTCGCCGCCGGGTGCTCGCGCGCCCGCGCACCGGTGGCGATGATGACGTTCTTTGCGGACAGCTCGGTCGTCTGCCCGTCCTTCGTCACCACGACGCGGGTGGCGGCGGCAAGACGGCCCTCGCCCTCCACCACCGTCACCTTGTTCTTCTTCATCAGGCCCTTGACGCCGCTGTTGAGCTGGTTCGCCACCTTGCGCGAACGCTCGACCACCGCCTTCAGGTCGAAGGCGGGCGTCCCGGCCGAAAGGCCGAAGGCCTCGGCGTGGGTCATGTAGTGGTAGATCTCCGACGTGCGCAGCAGCGCTTTCGTCGGGATGCAACCCCAGTTGAGGCAGATGCCGCCGAGCCGCTCACGCTCGACGATCGCGACCTTCTGGCCCAGCTGCGCCGCCCGGATGGCCGCCACATAGCCGCCCGGACCCGAGCCCAGAACAATCAGATCATAGGTATTGGCTGTCATTTACGATTTCCTGCCTGCAACGGGTTCAGAACACACAACATCACTCAAGGCATCGCCTCAACGGCACCCCGCCGCATGGCGGCCCGCCACCCGGCCGAACCACGAGCCCGGCCCGAGGCTGAGGCCGCTGGCATAGCCCTTGCCGGTCTGCGGAATGTGCGCGGCGCACGCGCCTGCCGCATAGAGCCCCGGCACCGGGTTGCCGCGCGGGTCAAGCACCTGCGCGTGCGCGTTGGTCTTGAGGCCGCCCAGCGCGATGAAAAGGTAGATCGACTTGTTGAAGGAGACGTCAAAGGCCGCGTAGGGCCCCTTGTCGAGCGGCTTCAGCCACTCCGGGTCCTTGAACAGGAAGGGATCGCGCCCCTCGGCCGCGTAATGGTTGTAGTCGGCCAGCGTCTTCTGGAGCGAGCCCTCGGGCAGCTCCAGGCCCGCTTCCATCTCCTCCACCGTCTCCCAGCCGTCGATGAGGCGGTGCTGGTGGGTCTCGATCTCGGGGTAGGCGAAGATCTCGGAGTCGACGATGAGATAGGCGGTCTGGTCCGGCTGCTCCATGATGAAGGCCGCCGTGCGGCCGTGGTAGCTGTCCTCCGCGACGAAGCGCTCGCCGCGCTTGTTGACGAGGATGCCCTTGATGAGCTGGGCCGGGGGATAGATGGAGGCCGTCGCGATCACGCCGTCCATCGCCTGGGTCGCCGCGCCCACCGACAGGCCCAGCTTGATCCCCGAGCCGTCATTGGAGGGAATGCCGAGCGGCTCGGAAGTCTCCGACAGCAGCGGGAGATACTTCGAGGTCATTTCCTTGTTCAGGTTGAAGCTGCCGGTGGTCAGGATCACGCCGCGGGCGGCGCGCACGAACAGCTCCCGGCCCGGCTGGCGGATGCGCGCGCCGACGACCCGGCCCTCGTCGTTCCGGATCAGCGCGGTCACGCCGCTGTCGTAGATGGCCGGCACGCCCTCGGCATTGCAGGTGCGCAGCAGGGCCTCCATGGCCTTCGCCCCGGCGTTCTCGCCCACGCCGGCCACCTTGTGGCCGCGCGGGGCCGGACGGGCGATCTGCTTGTAGGGCCACAGCTTCTCGTTGCCGGTGCTGAACAGGCACTCGGTGGTGTTGAGGAACACCGCCTTGCCCTTGAAGCTGGTGCGCTCGAAGGGCACGCCCTGCGCCTCCAGCCAGTCGAAGTGGGCGACGCTGTTCTCGCAGAAGGAGCGGACGATCGACGCATCGGGCGCGCCGCTGCTCGCCATCAGGAACTTGTACATCTCCTCGGGATCGTCGTCGTAGCCGCAGGCCTTCTGCACGGCCGTTCCGCCGCCGAGATAGAAAATGCCCGACGACATGGCGCTGGCGCCGCCGCCGCCGCTGGCCCGCTCCACCACCAGCACGCGCGCGCCCGCGCGATGCGCTTCCAGCGCGGCGCACGCCCCCGCCACGCCATAGCCGACGACGAGAACGTCCACGCTATTGTCCCAGCCCGGAACGTCCGTTTCCCTGACCGCCTCGACTTCCTGACCCAATCTTGCCTCCCCCGGCTGACCTTCGTCGCAAACAACCGTCGCAAACAACTGCATGCGAAGGGCCTGTCCGCCCGTCTGTTTCGCGCGACAGGCCGGGGAAAAGCATGTCCGCCGGAGGGCGGTCCCCCTACTGGCAAATCTGTCAGGTCCGTAGGGCCTACCTCTCCTATTGGTGAGGCTCGCGCCCCCCCTCGTTTTGTATAATTGACGCTCTAAAAGAGAAGATGTGTGCCGGGGAGGACAGACATGGATTTCAGCGCAAGCTGCAACAGAACCGTCGAACACCTGCTCGACTACGTGGCCAACGGCAAGACCGACCAGGCCGCCGAGACGATGACCGTGCCGGTGGAGGCCTATCTGGATCCCGACCAGTGGCAGCGGGAAATGGACCTGATCTTCAAGCGGTTGCCGATCTTTGCGGGCCTGTCCCACGAGCTGCCGAACCCGCGTGATTTCAAGACGATCGAGATCCTCGGCAAGCCGCTGATCATCAGCCGCCAGACCGACGGCAGCCTGCGGGCCATGTACAACGTGTGCACCCACCGCGGCATGCTGCTGACGACCGAGGCGCAGGGCAATTGCAGCCGCTTCTCCTGCCCCTACCACGGCTGGACCTTCGGCAACGACGGCCGCCTCATCGGCGTGGCCGAGGGCCAGAAGTTCGGGCCGGTGGACAAGGAGTCCCACGGCCTCACCCAGCTGCCGGTCTGGGAGCGCGCCGGGTTCATCTTCGTGGTGCTGACGCCGGGGCTGGAGGTGAATTTCGAGGAGTTCTTCGGCGGCATGGCCGATGAGCTGGACCAGTTCAACTTCCCCAACTGGTATTACTGCGGCCAGCGGGTGATCCAGGGCGCCAACTGGAAGGTGGCCTACGACGGCTACCTGGAAGGCTATCATTTCGCCGCCGCCCACCCGGAGACCATCAACCAGCGCACCTACTCCAACGTGATGCACTTCGAGGCCTACGGCCCGCACCTGCGCATCGGCTTCCCGCAGCGCGGCATCGACGAGAAGCTGCGCAACGTGCCGCCCGAGGAGTGGTGGAAGCACGAGAACGACGGCTACGACTTCGTGCGGACGCTGTTCCCCAACGTGTCGATTTTCGTTGCGCCCGAGTTCACCCAGATCGCCCAGCTGCTGCCCGGGCCGACCCCGAACCGCAACACCACCATCCTCTACTATGTGCGCTCGTCGCCCCCGGCCGACGACGTGGACAAGCAGAAGCTGATCGAGACCGTCGACTGGCTGCGCGACGTGGTGGACGAGGAGGATTACCAGCTCGGCCTCAAGGTGCAGCGCGGGCTCGAATCCGGCGGCATCAAGGAGGTCGTCTTCGGCCGGAACGAGCGCGGCAACCAGTATTTCCACAAGTGGGTGAACTACTATCTGGCCAACGATCCCAGCGCCCCCAAGCCGGTGCTGTAAGGTGGAGAAAACAAGTATGGCAAAAGGACCGATTTCTGCCCTCGGCGAGGTGATGCAGCTGGCGTATGTGCCCGCCGATTTCGACGCGGCGCTGCGCTACTGGACCGAGACGATGGGCGTCGGCCCCTTCTTCCTGTTCGACCACATGACCATGGAGGACTTCAAGTACAAGGGTCAGCCCACCGACGCGGTGTTCTCCGTGGCCATTGCCTACTGGAACGATATCCAGATCGAACTCATCCAGCAGCACAACGACAGCCCGTCGATCTACAAGCAGTGGCGCGATGCCGGGCTCGACGGCCTGCACCACACCTGCATCGTGGTGCCGGACCTGAAGAAGGCGCGGGCGGTCTGCCTTGAGGCGGGCGCGACCATTCTCCAGGAAGGCCGCGCGCCGGGCGTCGAGGCGCTGTACGTGGACACGGGCGGCGGGCCGGGTTCGATCCTGGAGCTGATCGAGATCGCGGAGGAAACCCGGGGCGCGTTCGACACCATCCGCAACGCCGCGCGCGACTGGGACGGCACCAACCCGCTGCGCCCGATCGGCGGCTGAGCCAAAACAACGCCCCCGCGACCGGCACCGGCAGCGGGGGCAAAAAAATCACAGGACGCACACACCAAAAAAGACCCCGGCCGATCGGCCGGGGTCTTCCTGTTTCCCCCCTGTTGTGAAGCGGCCTTCTCAGCCGGTCGGCCGGCGGTTGGCCTCGACGGTCTGGCGGATCGCCTCGAGGGTTTCCGCCTCGGTCATCGGCCGCTCCGGCCGCGCCTCCTTGGCCCAGGCAATGCCCCGGCGCAGGAGGGTGTAGAACACCGGCAGGTTCCACGCGCAGCGGTCCACCGTCGGCCAGTAGTCCAGCAGCGGCTGCATGTCGTAATGGCCGCGGCAGTGGCCGAGGGTCAGGTAGAGCACCTCGCCCTTGCCCACCGGATGCAGGTAGAACACCGGGTGCTTGCCGTGCTCCCAGGTGTGGTTGACGAAGCCGGGCGCCTCGCCGCCGAACTCGGTCTCGAGCAGCACGTGGAGATGCCCGTAGGTCTCCATGAGATACAGCTCGTCCGTGGTCTCGAACGGCTCCACCCCCTCCACCAGCGGGTGGGTGGGATCGGCCACCGTCACGGTGTACGGCTCGATCGGCGGGTGGGCGACGAACATGGAGCCCAGCGTCTCGCTGAACAGCGGGGCCCAGCGCGGCGTGTCGAACTCGCCGTTCGAGACCATGCGGATCAGCGAGTTGGTGCCATGCAGGGCATACCAGCGCCCGCCCCGCTCCAGCCAGGCGCGAATGGCCTCCTGCGCCGCCACGCTCGGCACCACGTCGCAGGTGTAGCTGACGAGGAAATCCGCCGCCTCGATGGCCGCGATGTTCTCGTAGTCCTCGAACACCCGCACGCGGATGCGATCGTCCTCCGCCAGCAGCTTGAGCAGCTCAAGCCGGGCGAAGTCGATGTCGTGCCATTTGCCCGAGGCGACGAGGACGCAATTGATGCGCCCCCGCTCGGGGGTGGTGCCATCGCTCATGCCGTTGCCTCCCCGTGCCCGCGATCAGAACTGGACGCGCTTGGTGTAGCCGCCGTCCACCACCAGGTTGACGCCGGTGATCCAGCTCGCCGCCGGGCTCGCCAGGAACGTGACGGCGCGGGCCACCTCTTCCGGCGCGCCCAGGCGGCCGCTCGGCTGCTGGGCCACATGGGCCGCGTAGAGATCGGGCATCTGCTGCTCGATGTGGTCCCACGCGCCGCCCGCGAACTTGATCGGGCCCGGCGAGACCACGTTGACTCGGATGCCCTTCTTCATGAACTCCTGGCTCAGCTGCTTGGCATAGGTGATGAGACCCGCCTTCAGCGCATTGTAGGCCATGGGCGCCATGAAGGTCTCGACCGCCGCCGTGGTGCCGAGGAACACCACCGCGCCCGCCTCCGACTTCTCGAGCCAGGGCGTGGAGGTCTCGACGCCGCGCACCGCGCCCATCACGTCCGCCTCGAAGCACTTGTACCAGCTCGCCTCGCCTTCCATGCCGCCGCCGGCCGAGACGTTGTGGACGAACACGTCAATGCCGCCCAGCTGCTCCGCCATGGAGGAAATCCAGGCGCGATAGCTCTCGGCGTTCGCCACGTCGACAGCCGCGCCCACCACCTTGCCGCGGCCGCTCAGCTCGCCGAGCGCGGTCTTCACCTCGTCGGCGCTGCGGGCGCCGATGGCGACCGACGCGCCTTCCGCCAGCATGGTCTCGACGATGCGGCGGCCGATGCCGCGCGTCGAACCCGTGACCAGTACCTTCTTGCCAGCCAGACCCAGATCCATGTCAATTCCTCCTGAAACTGTGCTCAGACGCCCGAGAAGCCGGCAATCGAACCACCGTCGATGACCATTTCCGCGCCCGTGATGAATGAAGATTGATCAGACGCCAGGAACAGCACCAGCGCCGCGATCTCCTCCGGCCGGCCGAGACGGCCCAGCGGAGAGACGCTTTCCAGAAAGGCGCGCGCCGCCGCCGCGTCGGCCTGCTCCTCGATGGCGCGCTTGATCGTCGCCGTCTCGGTGATGCCGGGGTGAATGCTGTTGCAGCGGATGTTGTACTTCTTGCGCGCGCAGTGAATGGCAATGGACTTTGCCAGCGACCGCACCGCCCCCTTGGTGGCGGTGTAGGCCGCGTCATCCGGCAGACCCACCATGCCGGTCACCGACGAATTGATGATGATCGAGCCGCCCGGACCGCCCGGATTTTTCTTCATCGCGGCAATCGCATGCTGGCAGGTGAGCATGGTGCCGGTAACGTTCACCTCGAAAATGCGGTTCCAGGCTTCCAGCGGCACCGTCTCGATATCGCTGTCGCCGTGGTTGATGCCCGCGTTGGCGAACGCCATGTCGAGGCGGCCGAACTGGCGGTCGATCTCCGCCATCACCGCGCTCCAGCCCGCCGCATCGGAGGCATCATGGCGCACGAACACCGCGCCGGTCTCGGCGCAGATGCGATCGGCCGCCGTCTGGTTCGAGCCGGTGAACAGCACCTTGCCGCCCGCCGCCGCGAAGGCGCGCACCACCGCCTCGCCGATGCCGGACGTGCCTCCCGTGACCAGACCGACCTTGCCGTTCATTGAACCCGTCATTGATACTCCCCCTGATACAGTATTTCGCATGGCGGGCCTTGTCGCCTCGTCCACACCGCCCGGCCCCGCTGCCACGGATCATCCCAGCGGGAACCCGGAATGGCAAGTCGCAGGGCCTGCACAAGAACCGGTTCACTATGGGGGCGGGGCGCGACGTGCGCACACTAGCCAAACCGATAGGTCCATTGCGGCGCGGAACACAGGAAGCTTCCAGGGCTTCAGAGCATAGACAAGGGGAGGAAAGCCGATGAGCGACGAGCACGCCCGCAACGAACGCAATATCGCCCTGACCCGGGCGATGTACGAGGCCACCGGCAGCGGCAACTGGGAGGCCGCCGCCGACATGCTGACCGACGACTTCGAGGCCCGGGAGGCGGACTGCCTGCCCTACGGCGGCACCTATCGCGGCCGCAATGCCCTCAAGGAGCTCTACACCAAGGTGATGGGCATGCTGCCGGTCAAGGGCCTCGACATCCATGCCATCACCGCGGGCGAGAACCGCGTGATGGTGCTGCTCAGCCTTGTGCTGGAAAGCGGCGAGGCCATTCCCCTTGTGGAGACCATGCGGTTCCGCGAGGACGGCAAGTGCTGCGAGATCGTGCCCTACTACTTCAACCCGGAACAGGTGCAGCGGGCCGCGGCGCAGCGCGCCGCCTGAGCTGAGCCGGCCGGAATCGAAAAGGCGGCCTGGCCTCCCCCCACGGGACAGCCAGACCGCCTTTTCCATTTTCGATTGATCGAACGATCCTCCGGGCCGGCCCCTGACCGGCCCGGATATCGCGTCTCAGCGCTCCAGCAGCTGCTCCGGCGCTTCGATGATCTCGCGCAGGGTCGCCAGGAACCGCGCGCCGTCCGCGCCGTCGATGGCGCGATGGTCGCAGGACAGGGACAGGCTGATCATCGGCACCATCCGCAGCGCGCCGTTTTCCTCGATCGGCTGCGGGCGCACCGCACCCACCGCGAGAATGGCGCCCTGCGGCGGGTTGATGATTGCGTCGAACTGGTCGATGCCGAACATGCCGAGGTTGGAGAGCGAAAAGCTGCCGCCCTCGAACTCGTGCGCCTGAAGCCGGCCCGCCTGGGCCCGGTCGATCAGCGCGCGGGTCTCGGCGGCGATCTCCGGGATGGACTTGAGGTCCGCCGCGCGGACGACCGGGGTGAGCAGACCCTTGGGGGTCGCCACCGCGATCGAGATGTCCGCGTTGGGGAAGCGGTGGATCTCGTCGCCGTGCACCTGGATGTTGACCTCCGGCACCCGGGTGAGCGCCAGCGCGCAGGCCTTGACCAGATAGTCGTTGATGCTCGCCTTGGCGCCGAGCGCCAGGTTGGCGATGCGCCGCACCTCGACCAGCCGGTCGGCGCGGGCCTGCACCCGCACATAGAAGTGCGGCACGTTCTGCTTGGACTCGGTGAGCCGGCGCGCGATGGTCTTGCGCATGGGGGTCATGCGGATGACCTGCACCTCGCCCGACGGCACGGCGCGGCGTCCGCCGGCCGCCTCGACCGCCGCCAGCACATCGCACTTGCGGATGCGCCCGCGCGGGCCGCTGCCCTGAAGGCTCCGCAGGTCCACCCCGTGCATGACCGCCAGACGCTTGGCCATGGGCGAGGCGAACACATCCTCGTAATCGGCCGTGGTCGGCGCGATCGAGACCGGCGCGCCGCCGCCGACGGCGCGGGGCGGCCGCGCGGCGATTTCCACGTCCTGCGCGGTGATGCGGCCGTTGCGGCCCGAGCCCTTGATCCTGGTAACATCCACCTGAAGCTCGGCGGCGCGCAGACGCGCCTGCGGGCTGATGGCCAGATCCTCCGGAATATGCACGGCCTTCGGGGCCGGTGCCGCAGCCGGAGCCGCCGCGGGCGCGGCAGGTGCCGCAGCCGGCTTTGCTTCCGCCTTCTGACCGCTGGCCGCCGCCATGCGGGTGTCCGCCGGCTTGAAGCTCGCGATGAACGCGTCCACCTCGCTGTCGGGCACGTCAGCGGGCGCCATGACCGCCAGCAGCTCGCCGACCGCATAGGTGCCGCCCGCAGGCGCCAGAATGCGGCGGATCACGCCGTCCTGCTCGGCCTCGATCTCGTTGGTGATCTTGTCGGTTTCCACCAGCGCCAGCACCTGGCCCTTGGTGAAGGACTCGCCCTCCTTGACCATCCACTCGGCCAAATGGCCTTCCGACATTTCGATGCCCCATTTGGGCATCGTGAAGGCTTGGACTTTGCTCACGCCGTCCCTCCTCAGTAGGCCAGGGTCTTGCGGACAGCCGCCTCGATCTTCTCCGGCGACGGCAGGTAGGCGCGCTCCAGCTCCCGCGCAAACGGAATTGGCGTATGCGGCGGCGTGACCATCTCGATGGGCGCCTTCAGGCTGGAGAAGGCCTTGTTGGCCACCAGCGCGGCGATGTCCGTCGCCAGCGAGCAGCGCGGCGGGCTTTCCTCCACGATCACCAGACGGCCGGTCGCCTCGACGGAGTCGAGAATGGCGTCCTCATCCAGCGGGCTGGTGGTGCGCAGGTCGATCACGTCGCAGGAAATGCCGTCCTGCGCCAGCGCATCGGCGGCCCGCTCGGAGAAGCCGACCATCTGGCCGCAGGTGACGATGGTCACGTCCTGGCCCTCGCGGGTCACGCGCGCGTGGCCGAACGGGATCAGGTAGTCCTCATCCGGCACCTCGCCCTTCACCGTGTAGAGCGCCTTGTGCTCGAAGAACATCACCGGGTCGCGGCCGCGCAGCGCCGACAGCAGCAGGCCCTTGGCGTCCGCCGGGGTGGCCGGCATCACCACCTTGAGGCCCGGAATGGAGGTGAGCATGGAATAGACCGCCTGGCTGTGCTGGGCGGCCGCGTTCATGCCCGCGCCGTAGACAAGGCGCACCACCGCCGGGCAGTCGGTCTTGCCGCCGAACATGTAGCGGAACTTGGCCATCTGGTTCCACAGCTGGTCAAGGCAGACGCCGACGAAGTCCGCGAACATCAGCTCGGCGACCGGGCGTTTGCCCGCCAGCGCCGCACCCGCCGCCGCGCCGACAATGGCGCTCTCGCTGATCGGCGTGTCGATCACCCGATCCGGGCCGAACCGCTCATAGAAGCCGGTCGAGGTGCTCCAGATGCCGCCAATGGCCTCGGGACCGCCCGGGGTGCCGTTGCCGCCCACCAGATCCTCCCCGAGCATGATCACGTCGGGGTTGCGCTCCATTTCGCTGTACAGCGTGCGCGAGATCGCCTCGCGAATGGTCATCACAGTCATGAGCCTTCCCCCCCTCAGTACTCGGCATACACGTTGGTGAGCACATCCTCAGGCCGAGGCGGCTCCGCCGCACGCGCTTCCCGCACAGCCTCGTCGATCAGCTGGACCACTTCCGCGTCCACCTGGTCGAGCGCCGCCCCGTCGATCAGGCCGGCCGGGATCACCTTGTTGCGGAAGGCGACGAGGCAGTCGCGCTCGGCGCGGATCCGCTCCAGCTCGCCCGGGCCGCGATAGCGCTGCGGGTCGCCCTCGAAGTGGCCGAAGAAGCGCTCGGTGTCGAACTCGATGGCCGCCGGGCCGTTGCCGGCGCGCACATATTCCAGCAGCTCGCGCATGGCCTCGTAGCTGTCGAAGAAGTCGCAGCCGTTGGCCCGCCACACCCGCATGCCGAAGGCCTCGGCGCGGCTGGCGATGTCGCGCTGCGTGCCGACGGAATAATCCACGCCGGTGTGCTCGGAGTAGTGGTTGTTCTCGAACACGAAGATGGCCGGGACCTTGAGCACGACCGCCATGTTCATGGCCTCGAACGTGGTGCCCTGGTTGCAGGCGCCGTCGCCCGAGAAGGCCACGGCCACGCGGCCCTTGCCGTCCAGCTTGGTGGCAATGGCCGCGCCCACCGCCTGCGGCGCGCCCGCGCCGACGATGCCGTTGGCGCCCAGCATGCCCTTGGTGGTGTCGGCGATGTGCATGGAGCCGCCCTTGCCGCCGCCGAGACCGTCGCGGCGGCCGTAGATCTCCTTCATCATCGCCTTCACGTCGCAGCCCTTGGCGATGCAGTGGCCATGGCCGCGGTGGGTGGAGACGATGAAGTCCTCATCGGTCAGGTGCTCGCACACGCCGACCGCGACCGCTTCCTGACCCGCATAAAGATGGGTGAAGCCGGCGATCTCACCCGTGGTGATTTCCACATGCAGGCGCTCTTCGAATTCGCGTATCGTCTTCATCTGACGATAGGCGCGTAGCAATTGCTCACGGCTCAGCTGCATTGCTGCTCCCCCCACTCCTTACGTGTATGCCCGGATTTCATAGCCCGAGCACGGTTTTGGCAACGATGTTGTACTGGATTTCATTGCTGCCGCCGAAAATTGTCCAGGCCCGGCTGTTGAGATAACGGGCCGCCGCCACCTGGGCTTCCTTGGTTCGCACCGGAGCCGGCGCAGTGTTGCCGTAAAGCGGCCGCTCCTCGGGCAGTTGCAGGCCCGCATAGCCCCAGGTCTCCATCGCAAGCTGGTCCACCTGCTGGTGGAGGCTGGAGGCGATGGCCTTGACCAGCGAGGTCTGCGGACCCGGCCGGCGCCCCTGCGCCAGTTCGGCGAGAATGCGCAGCTCGGTGAGACGCAGCGCCTCGGCCTCCAGCTTCAGCCGCGCCAGACGCGCCGCAAAGGCCGGCTTGTCGAGCAGCACGCCGCCGGTACCCGAGGGCTCCTCGGCCGCCGCGCGGGCGATGCGGTCCAGATCCGCCAGCAGCACCGGCGCAAGGCACGAGCCGCCGCGCTCGTTCTCCAGCAGGAACTTGGCGATGGTCCAGCCCTGACCTTCCTCGCCGATGCGGTCCGCCTCCAGCGCAACCACATTGTCGAGGAACACCTCGTTCACCTCATGATCGCCCGCCAGCGTCTTGATCGGGCGCACCGTGACGCCGGGCTGGTTCATGTCGATGAGCAGGAAGGTGATGCCGCGCTGCGGCTTCACGGTCGGGTCGGTGCGCGCCAGGCAGAACATCCAGTTGGCGTGGTGCGCGTGGGTGGTCCACAGCTTGGTGCCGTTGACGATGTAACGGTCGCCCTGCTTCTCCGCACGGGTTTGCAGGTTGGCAAGGTCAGACCCCGCGCCGGGCTCGGAGAAGCCCTGGCACCAGTAGTGCTCGCCGCTCAGCAGCTTGGGCAGGAAGCGCTGCTTCTGCTCGGGCGTGCCGAAGGTGTAGATGACCGGGCCGACCAGCTTCAGGCCCAGCACCGGCAGCACCGGCGCGCCCGCCAGCGCGCACTCCATCTCGAAAATGTAGCGCTGGACCGGCGTCCAGCCCGGGCCGCCGTATTCGGCGGGCCAGTTGTACGCCAGCCAGCCCTTGGCATAGAGGATACGCTGCCACTCAAGCCCGATGTCGGGCTCGGCGAACACCGTGGGCGACGCCCGCGCGCCGGAGCGAAGCCGTTCCGTCAGATGGGTGTCGAGGAAGCTGCGCACCTCGTCGCGAAACGCCAGTTCCTCGGCTGAAAACTGCAAATCCATAGAATACTTGCCTAACGCTCAAGAATGGTCACGGCGGAAAGACCAGGCGCGCCCTGAACATGGCTGTAGGCGAGACGGGGGTTCTCGACCGCCTGACGCGCACCGGCCTGGCCGCGCAACTGCACTACGTTTTCATAGACCTGGCGCAGACCCGACGCGCCGATGGGCTCGCCGCAGGCCAGACAGCCGCCGTCGGTGTTGATGGGCAGGCGGCCGCCGCGACGGCTCCACCCTTCCGCCAGCCACTGCTCCTGCTCGCCATCGCGACAGAAGCCGTTCTCGGCCATGTGCATGATCTCGGCCCCGGACTCGGTGTCCTGCAACTGGGCCAGGTCGATGTCCTCGGGGCCAACGCCCGCCATCTCGAACGCCGCCCGCGACGCCAGATGGGTGGCCGATTCCCCGCGCTCGATGTCCAGCGCCGGCGAGAACACCTCGAAGGAGCCCGGCGGACGGGTGCGCACCGTCGCCGCGCGCAGCTTGATCAGCGCCGCGCCCAGCTCCCGCGCCTTCTTCTCGCTGGCCAGAATCAGCGCCACGCCGCCCTCGGAGGGCGAGCAGAACATGTATTTGGTGAGAGGATCGCTCACCATCTGCGAATTGAGGATGGTGTCGATATCAACCGGCGTGCGCCGCCAGGCATGGTCGGTGAGCGAGCCGTTCTCGAACGCCTTCTCCGCCACCCGCGCGAGCGTCAGCGGCGTGATGCCGTAGAGGCTCATGTAGCGCCGGATCTTCATGGCGAAGAACTGGGTGGTGAGCATCATGCCCGTCTCGCCGTACCAGTCCGGCAGGCCCCAGTCCGCCGGCTTGGGGTCAAAGGCGCCGCGGGGGTGCTTGTCGAAGCCGACCGCCATGCCGATGTCGAACTCGCCCGACTTGATGGCCGAATAGGCGCCGAACAGCGCCGAGCCGCCGGTGGCGCAGCCGTTGAGCACGTTGATGAAGGGAATGCCGGTCAGGCCCAGCTGGCTGACCATGGTGTCCGCCTTGCCCGCGGCGTCCGAGCCGCCGAAGGCGAACTGCATGTCCTTCCACTCCAGCCCCGCATCCTCCAGCGCCTTGCGCGCGGCGTAGATGCCCTGCTGCAGGCCGGTGCGCTCGGGCGTCCGGCCGAAGGGATGAATGCCGATGCCGACAATGTAGACATTCGTCATTATGCCGTCTCCCTGGCTGGGCCGAAGGCGTAGGTGACAACCTGCACGCCGTCCGGATCGGTACGGAAGGGTTCGAGCGTCAGCGTGAGCGGCATGCCGATCTTCAGCTGATCAAACGGCACGCCGGTGAGGCGCGCCTCGACGATGATCTCGCCCGGCAGCTCCACATAACCCAGCGCAAACGGCTCGAACGGCTCGGGACCCGCATAGGGCGGCGACTTCGGCGCGAACCGCTGGACCGTGAACGACCACAGCTTGCCGTGGGGGCTGAGGGTGATGGGCTCGTACAACTCGCGCTCGGCGCCCGTCGGCAAAGGAAAGACGATCCGGCCAGACTCGCGGTGCCGGCCGCCGATCAGGCGCGGCGGGTCGCCGTCAACAAACAGATCTGGCGCGATGGGGCGCATAGTCATGGTTCCGGCCCACAATCAGTTAACGGAATGCTGTCACTAAGCGCATTTTCTCCAGAGCCGTGGACTCTGATAAATGCTAGGTGGAAACGAGGCCCCCGCAAATTCACAAACAGGGCAGGCCCCCGCTGCCAGAACCGAGTAGCGTTGTGGCGCAAGGATTGCAGGAGAAGCCCTATGCACCAGCCAGATATTGCGGAGCTCGTCGAGCGCACCCAAGCCTTCATTCGCGACGTGGTCATCCCCTACGAGAAGGACCCGCGCGCACGGGGGGGCCACGGCCCGTCGGAGGAGCTGTCGCTGGAGCTGAAGGCCAAGGCCCGCGCCGCCGGTCTGATCGCCCCGCAGCTGAGCCGGGAGTTCGGCGGCTATGGCCTGACCCACCGCGAGACCGCCCAGCTGTTCCGCGCGGCCGGCTACTCGCCGCTGGGCCCGGTGGCCATGAACATCATGGCCCCGGACGAGGGCAACATGCATCTCCTGGAGAAAGTGGCCTCGCCGGCGCAGAAGGAGCGCTTCCTGAAGCCGCTGGCCGCCGGTAAATGCCGCTCCGCCTTCCTGATGACCGAACCGGACGGCGGCGCCGGCTCCGATCCCTCCATGCTGGCCACGACCGCCCGGCGCGAGAACGGCGGCTGGGTCATCAACGGCCGCAAGACCTTCATCACCGGCGGCGACGGCGCTGCCTTCGGCATCGTCATGGCCCGCACCGAAACCGGCGCCACCATGTTCCTGGTGCCGATGGACACGCCCGGCATCCGCATCGAGCGGGTGCTGGACACCATCGACAGCTCCATGCCCGGCGGCCACGCCGTGATCGTGCTCGAGAACGTGCGGGCCGAGGACGACCAGATCCTCGGCGCGGCGGAGGAAGGCTTCCGCTACGCCCAGGTGCGCCTGTCGCCCGCCCGCCTTACCCACTGCATGCGCTGGTGGGGCGCGGCCAAGCGCGCCCATGACATCGCCGCCGACTACGCCTGCCGCCGCATGGCCTTCGGCAAGCCGATCATCGACCACGAGGGCGTGGGCTTCATGCTGGCCGACAACCTGATCGATCTGAAGCAGGCGGAGCTGATGATCGACTGGTGCGCCGGCGTGCTCGACACCGGCGCGCTGGGCACGACCGAGTCCAGCATGGCGAAGGTGGCCGTCTCCGAGGCGCTGTTCCGCGTCGCCGACCGCTGCGTGCAGGTGCTGGGCGGCACCGGCGTCAGCGGCGACACGGTGGTGGAGCAGGTTTTCCGCGAAATCCGCGCCTTCCGCATCTACGACGGCCCGTCGGAGGTGCACCGCTGGTCGCTCGCCAAGCGCATCAAGCGGGAGCGCAGCAATCAGCCCTGACGCCTGATATCCTCTGTGCTATCGGGGAAGCCGCGCCGCCCTGGCGCGGCTTTTCTGTTGAGGACGGGGGGAAGACGCCATGACGGTTGCCGCCGCGGACATTCTGCCGGACGCGCCGGATCTCGCCACAGCGCTCCGGCTGCCGCCCCGGCGCGCCGACTCCATCCGGCGCACCCTCTCGCTGGACGGGTGCCGGCCGGAGGGCCGCGCGGGCCCCTTCCTCATCGCGGCGCGCGGGCGCGACCTGCGGACACCACCCGCCCCGGCCGCCCCGGAAATCCTGACCGAGGACACGCTGCGGGTGCGCCTCTCGCCCGACAAGATCATCGAGGCGCTGGACGCCAGCCCCGCCGCCGATGGCCTGGAGGATCTGATCGGGCGCAGTTCCCTGCGCGGGTTCCGCGCTGCCCTCGCCGCCACCCCCGGCTTGGGCGCCATTGCCGGGCGGCCGCTGCGGGTGCTGCTCGATGATCTGGTGGGCCTCAGCATCATCGAGGGGGCGGTGTGGCTCCACTGGTCGAGCAACGGGCAACCGCCCGGCCCTCCCCCGCCGGACCGCCGGCCGCCCGTTGGCACCTGCCTCGGGTTCCGGCCCGGCTCCAGCGCGCTCACGGCGCGCCACGCCCCGGAGGAGACGGTGTTCGTTCCCCCGCTGGAGACGGGCGGCGACCCTTATGCCTTTCATCCGGGCCTGGTCGACGACGCCGGCCCGTCCGTGCGCCGCCTGCGCTGCATCGACGTCTGGCGCGACGGCGACCTCCACATCCATGCCCTGTTTCAGGACAGCGTCACCCTGCCCGACGGCCGCCGGGCCGGGGTCCACGCCTATGCCTTGCGCGCGACGGCCGACGCCCGCACGCACCGCCTGACCGCGATCGCCGCAACGCCCACGCTGCTGCCGCATCGGGAATGTTTCGACGGCCCCGCGAGCCTTCACGGCCTCATCGGCCTGCCGCTGCCGGAGCTGCGCGACACCGTGCCGGGGCTGCTGCGCGGTATTGCCGGATGCACCCATCTGAACGACGCCGCCCGCGCCCTGACGGAAGCGGCAATACTCCTCCGGCTTCTCCCCGCGGCGTGATGCGGCACAAACAAAACGCCCCGGAAACGAAGCCGGGGCGTTTCTTTGTAAAATGCAGGCTATTTTTTCAGGCAGGGAACCTGCGCCGCCGCACCGCGGCCAGACCAAGACCGGCAAATCCCGCGGCCAGCAGGCCGAAAGCGCCCGGCTCGGCCACCTCCTGCGGAGCCGGATCCAGAGAAACCGGAATCTCGGTGAGCGTAACCCGGGTTGCCGTCCAGAACTCGCCTAATCCCTCCACTGCATTCGGAAGGGTGTAGACAAAGTTGGGCCGCTCCGGATCCGAGAACCAGAGCACAAAGTCATAGGTGGTTGTAGCGGACGGCGTCAGGGACAGCTGGCCGTCGATCAATCCGCCCAGCATGATGTCGATACCAATCCGCCCTATGCGCGTATTTTCCAGGGTGAAGTCGACATCAAGCAGGGAAAAGGTGATCGACGTCAGCGTGAGTGATCCAAGCTCCATGTCGTGCTGGTAGGAGAACCTGCCCTGATGCAGGGTGATCGGCCCCTCGGTTTCAGCCGTGAACTCGTACGTCTTGCTGACAATCGCTGCTTCCGCCGCGCCCGTCGCGCCCCCTGCACAGGAAAGCGCCAGCATCAGAGCGAGCAGCCTGAATCCGGATTTCATATGGGTGCCTCCCTCCAAGAGTAATTCCGGAGCGGATGCAAGAAACCTGCCATCACATAATATCAATGACTTACCCTTTCAGCGCCGCGTCTGTTGTAAGGAATATCTTACACTTCCGCTCCAACGCCGCAGACCTGCGGGCAACAGGCGGCAGGGGCGTCCCCCGCTGATTTGATAAGTTACCCGTATAAGATTTCCCATCCTTTCATATTGGACCTGCGCAACGGCAGATGATCCTATTTCCCCGCTGGAAACGCCGGATCGAGAACATCCAGAGAAAAAGCCGCCGTTCCGATCCTTCCAGCCTCAGCACACCGAATGTTCCCGAAAGAGGGACTTCGAGCCGGACATTTTCGCAGCTGGAGGGGAATCCCATGAGCCGCTCGCGCCCGACACCTGCTCTCAAGTTCGCGTTGATCGCCGCCACCGCTCTGACCAGTCCGTCCATCGCCCTGGCCGATGACCAGCCAGCCGCTCAGGACAGCAGAACGTACATCGGCCTCGAAGACATCGTGGTGACCGCCCGCAAGAGAGCGGAGTCCGTGCACGATGTTCCGGTCTCCATCGTTGCTCTCTCCGCCGAGCGCGTGGACCGGATGGACCTCACCAGCATCGAGAAGGTTGCCGCCCAGACGCCGCAGTTCCAGGTGTCCCGCTCGGCAGCGGGCAGCGCGGCCCGCCTCAACCTGCGCGGCATCGGCTCGTCCTCGTCCTCCATCGGCATCGAGCAGTCGGTCGCGGTTGTTGTGGACGGCGTCTATTACGGCCAGGGCCGCATCATCAACGAGGGCTTCTTCGACCTCGAACGGGTGGAAATCATGAAGGGCCCGCAGGCGCTGTTCTTCGGCAAGAACGCCACCGCCGGCGTGATCTCCATCACCACCGCCGACCCCGGTGACAGGCTCGAGGCCATGGCGCGCGCCGGTTACGAATTCAACGCCCGGCAGGTCTACGGCGAGGCGATCATTTCCGCGCCGCTCTCCGATACCCTCGGGCTGCGCGTCGCCGCACGCGCCAGCAAGATGTTCGGCAGCCTGTTCACCAACGCCGCCGACGACGTGATCTACACCACCCGCGACTGGGTGACCGGCACAGCCACGGAGCATGTTGCTCCTGCCGGCAAGTCCGACACGCCGCGCGAAGGCGACATCCTGACCCGCGCCACCCTGAAGTGGACGCCCACCGACCGCCTGACCGGCACCCTCAAGATGAGCTACGGCCGCAGCACCACCGACAACCCGGCCTGGAACGCCGTTCCCTACCGGTGCGCCTCCGGCAGCGCCACGCTCAACCCCAACACCCCGTGCGGACGGCGGTTTGTTCACTATTCCAACCACTTGCCGAAGGCGCTGGCAGACACCTTTCCCCACACCAAGTCGGACGGAAGCCTCTACAACACGTACAACAGCTTCAGCGTGACCGGCACGATCGGCTACGAGTTCGACAACCTGACCATCACCTCGGTCAACAACTACAACTACAACCGCAACCGGTTCACCTTCGACGGCGACTACGCCTCGTCCTCGGCCTCCAACACCTTTGCGGTGGAGGACACCGACTATCGCGCCTTCTCGTCGGAGCTGCGGCTCCACACCACCTACGACTCGCCCGTCAACCTGCTGGTGGGCGGCTACTACCAGAAGACCAGGCGCGACTACGACCAGTACGTTGCCACCGGCGGCGCCGAGAACAGCGAAGCGCCCGCGCACCTGCGCTATGTCGCCTTCCAGAAGGAATCCCAGACCAAGGGCGAGACGCTCTCCGTCTACGGCCAGCTCATCTGGGAGATGGTTCCGGGCCTCGAAGCGACCGGCGGCGTGCGCTACATCCACGAAACGAAGGACAGCTATTTCCTCCAGCCCTACGTCGCCCCGTCTCTGGCGGCGCTGTTCATCCCGAACGACCGGCTGAAAGCTGACCAGACCTTCGACAACTGGTCGCCTGAAATCACGCTGACGTGGAAGCCGAATTCGGACATCACCGTCTATGGCGCCTACAAGACCGCCTACAAGTCCGGCGGTTTCTCCAACAGCACCACCTACGTGCGCGCGACCCGCGTGCAGGATGTGGCGTTCGGACCGGAAAAGGCGAGCGGCTTCGAGGGCGGCATCAAGACCTTCCTGATGGACCGCCAGCTCCGGCTCGATCTCAGCCTCTACACCTACAAGTACACCGACCTTCAGGTGGACTACTTCAACTCGGCCACCTTCGCCTACATCAGCACCAACGCCGGCTCGGCCCGCACCAAGGGCATCGAACTGGAGGCGGAGTTTGCACCGCATGCGGTGGAGGGCCTGACCCTCAGGGGCTCGATCAACTACAACAAGGCCCGCTATATCGACTTCATCGCGCCGTGCTACTCGGGCGAGACCATCCAGGAAGGCTGCACCTTGCTCAGCCCGCAGGGCGCGCGCATGCAGGACATCAGCGGCGCGCCCACGGCCGTTGCGCCCAAGTGGACGGGCTCGTTCGGAGTGTCCTACGACACGCCGATTTCGAACACCCTCACCTTCGGCCTCTCGGCGGACGGCCGCTACAGCAGCAGCTATCTGGCCTCGGCCTTCAACAACCCCTATTCCCGGCAGAGTTCCTACGTGAGCCTCGACGCCTCGGCGCGCGTGACAACCCAGGACAATCGCTGGCAGTTCGCCCTCATCGGCAAGAACCTGACCAACCGCTTCATCGCCACGGGTGTGGTGGACGGCCCGAGCACCGGCTCGGGCACCGGCACGGCCAACGGCGTGTTCGCCGACCAGGTGGGCTACATCTCCATGCCCCGCACGGTGCAGGTACAGCTGACCTGGCGCTACTGAGCCGAGACGAGCGAAACAGTCCTACCGGAGGTACCGTCATGCACGCACCCCATGCGAACACCACCGCCGCGGAAGCGGCGGTGGAACGCGACCTGCTGGAAAATTCCCTCCGCCAGCTGCTGGAGCGCCACTGGGCCCCCGCCAGACGGCAGGACCTGACCCCCGTCTGGCAGGCGCTGGTGGAGGCCGGCTTCACGGACATGGCGAGCCGGCATGAATTGCAGACCTGGAGCCACGTGTTCCATGCCCTCGCCCAACTGGGGCGGGCCGGGTGCCCGGCCCCGCTGCTCGCCGCCGCCATTGCCGCGACCCTGCTGCCGCCGGGCTGGGTGGCGACAGACCAGCCGCTTGCCCTCGCCTTCTCGGGTCCGGCAGCAGACACGGACGAGGCCACCTTTACGTGGCAGAACGGTCACGCATCCGGCCGCATTCCCTTCGTCGAAGGGGCATCCCGGGCCGGCGCGATCCTGATCTTCCACCAGGACGGGCGCGCACCAGAGAAATCTGTCTGTCTCGCCTTCGACCCCGGTGCTGTCGAGATCGTCGAGACGCCCGTGCTGGCGCAGCCCGGGCACACCGAACTGCGCTTCACGAACGCGCCCGCGCGGGCGCACAGCCTCTCGCCGGAGGATTGGGCGCTGGGCCGCCGCCTGTACCAGCTGGGCAGTCTCGCGCGGGCGCTGGGGGCCGCGCGTCGCGGCGTGGACCTGGCAGTGGAACACGCCCGCGTCCGCCACCAGTTCGGCCAGCCGATCGGCCGCTTCCAGGCGGTGCAGCACAAGCTCGCCACCTGCGCCATCCTGCTCGATGCCTGCGGGCTACAGATCGACGAGGCCGTCGACGCTCTGGTCCGCGGACATTCCAGCAGCGCGCGCCTGACCACGCTTGCCACCGCCTTCGTGGTGCCAACCCTGCGGCAGGTGGCGCTCGAGACCCAGCACATGCTGGGCGCCATAGGGTACGCCGAGGAACACGAAGCGCCGCATCTGTTCCGCCTCATCCATCAGGATGTCATGGGGCCGGGCGCGACCCTGTCGATCCGGCGGGAACTGGCCGCGCTGCTGCTGGACGAAGCCCCCACGGAGGAGCGCCCCGAGTCCGAGGATATCCGCCGGTTCCGGCTGGCGGTGCGGGACTGGCTCGACCGCAACTGGACGGAAGCCGACCGCGCCGCCAACCGCCAGCGCCCCTTCAGCGACAGGATCTGGAACATTGACTTCGCCCGGCGCATGGGCCGGGATGGCTGGACCCGCCTCAACTGGCCGCGCCATGCGGATGGGCAGGACCGCAGCGCCATGGAGCAGCTGGTTTTCGTCGAGGAAATGCAGCGCGCCGGCGCGCCCGACCTTTCGACCATCGTTTCGTGCCGGATCGTGGGGCCGGAGCTGATCGAATTCGGCTCGCCGGAGTTGAAGGCGGAACTGCTGCCCGGAATCAGCGACGGCAGCATTTCGTTCTGTCTCGGCTACAGCGAGCCCGAGGCGGGATCGGACCTCGCCAGCCTGCGCACCCGCGCCGTGCGGCAGGGCGAGAGTTACGTCATCAACGGGCAGAAAATCTGGACAAGCGACGGCCACCGCGCCTCGCACATGATCCTCGCGGCCCGCACCGACCCGGACCCGGCCAAACGCCACGCCGGCATCAGCCTGTTCCTCATTTCCATGGATACGCCGGGCATCGAAGTGCGCCCCAGCATGGCGTTCTACGGGCACCCGTTCTGCAACGTCTTCTTCGACAATGTGGTGGTGCCCGCAACCGCCCGGCTCGGCCCCGAAAATGGCGGCTGGCCCATCCTCGCCCGCGCGCTCGCCTCGGAGCGCATCATCATGGGCGCCTACGCCACGCAGCTGGAGCGGCTGTTCGAGGCCCTGATCGCCCACCTGCGCGACACCCCCAGGGGGGCCGACCCGGTGGTGCGGGACCGCATCGCTCAGCTTGCCGCCGAGGTGCATGCGGCACGACTGCTCGCGCTGCGCTCCATCCGGATGTCCGACAGCGACGAGGCCCCTCTTGTCGAGGCCGCCATGAGCAAGGTATTCTCCAGCGAACTCGGCGAGCGCCTCACCGAAGCGGCCGTCGACATTCTCGGCCCTGCCGCCCTGCTCAGCGAGGGCCCGGGCAATCCGCCGCTCGGCGGGCGTATCGAGGAATTGCTGCGCCGGTCGATCATGATGGTCATCGGCGGCGGAACCAACGAGATCCAGCGCAGTCTCATCGCGCAACGGGGGCTGCGGCTGCCGCGATGAATGAACCTGTCTACTGACATTTGTTATAGCTCTGACGCTTTTTTCACAGGTCTACTCTTCCCCTGATCACACCAAACAAACAATCGGTGGGTCAGGGGAGGACTTATGCATTGGATCGACGTCAAACACGTCCGCATGTTCGTCGCTGTGGCAGAACATGGTTCTTTCACGAAGGCAGCCGAACAACTGAATATCGCCCAGCCCTGGCTTTCCGTACAGATCCGGAAGCTGGAGGACAGCGTCGGATTTCTTCTCTTCAAGCGTGGCCGCAAGCAGGTGGTCGAACTCTCGCCCAAGGCCAGGACGCTGCTGCCCGTCGCCTACGAATTTCTGGAAGCGCACCAGAAATTCGCAAAATGCGCCAGCATGATCAGGAACGGCTTCAACCAGCAGCTGATGATCGGCGCGCCGGAATTCAGCGTCGACGTGACGGAACGCCATGACCTGATCGACTCCCTGATGCAGAAGCACCCGGATCTCGAAATCGACATCCTCAACGGATATTCCAGCACCCTGCTCGAAAAACTGCGCAGCCAGGAACTGGACGCCGCCTTTCTCCTCGGCCCCATGCAGTTGCCGGACATGGACACGCTGGTCATCGGCACCACGGAACTGGCGCTGCTCATGCCCGCCCAACACCGGCTCGCCAACCTGCCGCGCATTCCGCTGGAAGCGCTTGCGGGCGAGACGATCGGCAACTTCCGGCGAAAATTCAATCCGGCCGTTTACGACCTCATCGCGGAAATTCTCGCGAGCAAGGGAATTTCCGTTTCCTTCTGCCCGGAGGCAAGCGCCATGGGCGTGCGCCACCACGCCGTCCGCCACAACCAGCCTGTTCTGGTGACGGAATGGTTCCGGGATTCGCTGGCCCGCCTCGACGGCCTTGTGCTCCGCCCGGTCGATGATCCCTCCATCCGCTTCGAGCTTCTGCTGGCGCGCCGGCAAGGCGACAACCGCCCGCACGTGGCCGCGCTGTGGAAGTGCGCGAAGGCCATGATCCAGGAGTCAGGGCAGCCATCGCGGGACTACAATCATTTCCTCTCAAAAGAGCAGCGGATTGATATTAGAAGTCAGCCCATGGCCTGATTAAGCTTCACTGGCTTTCGGGAGAGAAGCGGCAGAATCCGCCGAAATTATCGGCGCCTTCTCTCCCGGCACTGCCCCTCTGGTGGTCAGGAGAAAACAGCCAGTGTCTGCCTCGTCCTTCCATGAATGGCGTGATCTCAGCGCTTTTTTCCATCCCCGCTCTGTCGTCCTTGTGGGCGGCTCGAACCGCTCCGCCTGGTCTCACCTGATTTTCGGAAATCTGCGCACCATCGGCTTCGAGGGCCGGATTCATATCGTCAACCAGCGCGGCACCGAGGCGCACGGCCTCCAGGGCTACACCAGCTGCACCCAGCTTCCCGAAGCCCCCGACCTTGCCTACGTGTTCGTGCCGCAGGCGGCGACACCCGAGGCGCTGGAGGACGTGGGCAATGCCGGCATCCGCAACGTGATCCTGCTCACCTCCGGCTATGCGGAGGCGGGCGCGGAAGGCGTTGCCCGGCAGAATGAAATCGCTGCCATCGTCCGCCGGTTCGGCATGAACCTGCTGGGCCCCAACGGGCTTGGCTACATCAATTATCCCGCGCGGGTGGCGCTGGCCGGCTTCCCGGTCGACGAGCGGGTGCGCCCGGGCGGCGGCATCGCCGTCATCTCCCAGAGCGGCGCAACCGCCCATGTGATTTCCCGCTTCGCCCGCCAGCAGGGCATCGGCTTGAGCACGGTGGTCGCCACCGGAAACGAGGCGGATATCGCGGTGCACGACGTTATCGCCCATCTGGCGACCGACCCGGACACCCGCGCCATTGCCCTCTTCATCGAAGGCATCCGCAACACCGCCGCCTTCCTCAGGGCGGTGAAACTGGCACAGGAAAACGACAAGCCGGTGGTGGCGCTGAAGGTGGGGCGCAGCTCCCTTGCCACAAAACTCGCCCAGGCGCACACCGGCTCCGTCACCGGCGACGACCGGGTGTTCGACACCATCTGCAAACAGCACAACATCATCCGGGTGGACTCGATCGAGGCTCTGGCCACCACCGCCGGGCTCCTCGCCGCGACGGGCCGGATCAACGGCGGTGTCGCCATCGCCTCCATCTCCGGCGGCGCCTGCGAGATCATCGCGGACCGGGCGGAAGCGGTCGGCCTCAATCTTCCCGAACTCGCGCCCGAAACAAAGGCCCGGCTTCAGGACCTGCTGCCCGAGTTCGGCAGCGTCAACAATCCGCTGGACGTGACGGGCGCCGCCGTGCGCGAGCCCGAGCTGTTCGAGAAAATGCTGAAGGCCCTGGCCGACGACCCCGCCGTGGAACTGGTCGCCTGCATCCAGGATCTGCCCAGCGACGAGGCCGACACCTACGTCCCCGAACTGATGACAAGCGTCGGCAAGGGGCTGGCAGGCGGCCGGCGCCCGGGTCTGCTCATCAGCCAGGCGATGCGGCCGCAGGGGGCCTTCTCCCGCGAGGTGATGGAAAAGTGCGGCATCACCATGGCGATCAGCGGCATCGACCACGGAATCGCCGCCCTCGCCGCTGCGCAGCGCTGGTCCGCCGCCCGGCGGAGCGCGGAACGGCCCCTGCCCGCGCTTGCGGATGCGCGTCCCGGTTCGGAACGGGAAGCACTGGCCTATCTGGCCGGGGCGGGCGTTGGCGTCATTCCCCACCGTCTGGCGACGTCCGCCGACGAGGCGGCCGCCATGTGGGAATCGCTGGGGCGTGGCCGCGTCGTCCTCAAGGTGGCCTCGCCCGACATCGCCCACAAGAGCGACATCGGCGGCGTCAAACTCAGGCTCGACAGCGCGGAAGCGGTGCGCTCTGCCTTTGACGAAATCATGGCGGCCGCAAAAGCGGCCTGCCCGGAGGCGAAGATCGAGGGCTGCATCGTCGCCCCCATGCGGGAAGGCGGCATCGAGATCTTCGTCGGCACGGCGCGGACCGCATGGGGCCCCGTGATCGCGGCGGGTCTCGGCGGCGTCTGGATCGAGGCGCTGGCCGATACCAGCCTGCGGCTCCTGCCCATCACGAAGGAGGACGCGCTCGACATGCTGGACGAGCTCAAGGGCCGCCGCCTGCTCGACGGTTATCGCGGCGCCCCTGCCGTGGACCGCGACGCCCTGGCCGAGACGATCGTCCGCATCGGCGATGCGGCGCTGGCCCTGGGCCCGGAACTGGTCTCGCTCGAAGTCAACCCCGTGCTGGCGCGTGGGAATTCCGTCGAGGCACTGGACGCGCTCGTTCTCTGGGACGAGGCCTCCGCACCTGAAGAGAAGACATGGAGCGTGGCATGAAGACCGGGCTCTGCGAACGGCTGGGCATCCAGTTTCCCCTCTTTGCCTTCAGCCATTGCCGCGACGTGGTGGTGGCGGTCAGCAAGGCAGGCGGTATGGGCGTGTTCGGCGCGGGAAGCCACACGCCCGAGCAGCTGGAGGAGGAGCTTGCCTGGATCGACGCCCACGTGGAGGGCCACCCCTATGGGGTCGATATCATCCTGCCCGAAAATCTGGACGTTGAGGCCAGCAATGTCTCCGCCACGGAGCTCGCCCGGCAGATCCCGGAGAAGCACTGGAATTTCGCGCGGAATCTCCTGACGCAACACGGTGTGCCGACCGACGGGTTCGGCCCCGAGGATCGCGGCCGGCTGGGCGACCAGATCACCGTTCTCCCTGATGTGGTGGAGCGGTCGCTGGACGTGGCCTTCCGTCACCCTATCAAACTGATCGCCAATGCGCTGGGCGTGCCGCCCCGGGCGATGATCGACCGGGCGCGCCAGCACGGCGTTGCCGTCGCGGCGCTGGTCGGCGCGCGCGAACATGCCCTGAAGCAGGCCGCCGCCGGCGTCGACATTCTCGTCGCGCAGGGCACCGAGGCGGGCGGCCACTGCGGGGAGGTCTCCACCCTCGTGCTGGTGCCGGAAATTCTGGACGCCCTCGGGCCGGACCGCTCCGCCTATGTGCTGGCGGCCGGCGGTATCATGACCGGCCGGCAGATGGCCGCCGTCATGGCGCTGGGCGCGGATGGCGCCTGGACCGGCTCGGTGTGGCTTCCCACCACCGAATCCGAATGCGGCCAGGCCCTGCGCGAGAAGCTGCTGGCGGCCTCCTCCCGCGACACGGTGCGCTCTCGCAGCCGCACCGGGAAATACTGCCGCCAGCTCAAATCCGCCTGGACCGAGGCCTGGGACAGCCCGGGCAGCCCCCGGCCCCTGCCCATGCCGTTCCAGCACCTGATCAGCCTGCCCGCCTTCGAGCGCATCGAGAAGGCGGCGGAGAGCGGCCATCCCGGCGCACAGGCGCTCAACAGCTATTTTGTCGGCCAGGGCATCGGCCTGGTGCACGAGATCCGCAGCGCGCGCCAGGTGGTGCAGGATTTTCTCACCGGCTTCACCGAGGCCTACGCCGACCTTCAGGCCTTCATCGGCGACGACAAGGAGAATGCATGATGGCAGCTGCCGCCACCTCCCCTGAGCGGACGCCCGTTCTGATCGGCGTCGGCGAACTCTGCGACCGCACGAACGATCCTTACGAGGCCCTGGATTCCCTCCAGCTCATGCTGGCCTCGCTGGAGGCCGCAGAGCAGGATGCCGGTGTCCGGCTTCTGGACAGGCTCGACTGGCTGGGCGTTGAGGACCAGATCAGCTTCCCCATGGCCGACCCCCAGGAGAGGCTGGCCGCGCTCCTGCCGAAAACGCCGGCCGTGCGCGTCAAGACCAGGGAAGCCAGCGGCGACGGCCCGATCCAGCTGCTCAACGACGCCGCCAACCTGATCGGGCGCGGCGAGATCCGCATCGCCGCCATCGCCGGCGGCGAGGCGCTGCGTACCGCCGGCAAGCGCGCCCAGGCCGAACTGGCCGCAGGACGCCAGCCGCCGTTCAACTCGGTGGCGGCAACCGCCGAGGCGCTCGCCACGCCGCTTGCGCGCCGCTACGGCCTTGTGACGCCGATCGACGTCTATCCGCTCTACGAGAACGCCACCCGCTCCGCCTGGGGCCAGAGCCTCGACGAGGCGCAGGCCGAGACGGCCCTGATCTGGTCCGGCTTCTCGCAGGTGGCGGCCAACAATCCCCATGCCTGGCTGCAGAGGGCCGTCCCGCCCGAGGACATCCGCACGGTGACGGACGACAACCGGCTCCTCAGCTTCCCCTACACCAAGCTGATGGTGGCCAATGCCGGCGTCAACATGGGCGCGGCGCTTCTCGTCACCAGCCTGGCCACGGCCCGCGCGCTGGGCGTGGCCGAGGATAAAATCGTCCACATCGGCCTCGGCGCCGCCGCCCACGAATCCGACGACTTCCTCCTGCGCGACACCTACACCCGCTCGGTGTCGCTGGAGGCGACCGTCACGGAAGCGCTCGGCCGCAACGGCCTGGATGTTGCCGACATCCAGCACGTCGAGCTGTACTCCTGCTTCCCGTGCGTGCCGAAAATGGCGCGCCGGGTTCTCGGCTGGCCCGCCGAGCGCCCGGCCACGGTCTACGGCGGCCTCACCTTCGGCGGCGCGCCGGTCGGCAACTGCATGACCCATGCGGTGGCGCAGATGGCGCGCAAGCTCCGCGCCGACAAATCAACGGGGCTGGTGGTTGCCAACGGCGGCTACGCCACCCACAGCCACTCCATCGTTCTGTCCGGCCGCCCGCTGGACCATGCCGTCTTCCCGCAGGACTACAGCGTGCAGGGCATTGCGGACAGCCGCCGCGGCCAGACGCCCGAGCTGCTGGAATTCTACGAGGGGCCCGGGACGCTCGAAACCTACACCATTCCCTACAGCCGCGACGGCGCGCCCCGCTTCGCGACCGTCATCGGCCGCACGCCCGAGGGCAAGCGGTTCGTCGCCCATGTGCCGAAGGAAGACCAGCACATGCTCGACCTGCTCACCTGCAAGCAGGGCGACCCCATCGGCACGCCCGGCACCGTGACGCGCTCGGGCGAGATGAACATCTGGCACGCATGAGCCTCACACACATCTGGAGCACATCATGTCTGAAACCGACGTTGTCCTGACCGAGCGCGTGGATGAACACATTCTCGTGGTGACGCTCAACCGGCCGGAGAAGCGCCACGCCGTCAACGGCGCCATGGCGCGGGCGCTCGACCGCATCGTCAAGGAAAGCGAGGCAGACCCCACCATCTGGGTGGTGGTGCTGACCTCCTCCGGCGGCCCCACCTTCTGCGCGGGCGCGGATCTCGCCGAGGTTTCCGCCGGCCGGGGCCATGAACTCAGCACGCCCGACGGCGGCTTCGGCGGCATCGTGGAATCGAAGCGCGACAAGCCGTGGATCGTCGCCGTGCACGGCAGCGCACTGGGCGGCGGCCTCGAATTCATGCTGGCCTGCGACCTCCGGGTAGTGGCCGACAGCACCGTGCTCGGCCTGCCGGAGGTGAAGCGCGGCCTGTTCGCGGGCGCGGGCGGCGTCTACCGCCTGCCGCGCCAGATCCCGCGGGCA
Source organism: Pedomonas sp. V897 (assembly GCF_051304405.1). Taxonomy (NCBI): domain Bacteria; kingdom Pseudomonadati; phylum Pseudomonadota; class Alphaproteobacteria; order Sphingomonadales; family Pedomonadaceae; genus Pedomonas; species Pedomonas sp. V897. Next base: position 33,896 of record NZ_JBPPGG010000007.1, on the reverse strand, counting down.
ATTGCGCTCGAAATGATCGCGCTGGGCGAGCCGATCACCGCCGAGCGCGCCTACGCGCTGGGCCTGGTCAATGCGGTCGTGCCGCAGGACAAGGTGCTGGAGACGGCGCTGGACTACGCCCGCCGCATCTGCGGCAATGCTCCGCTGTCCGTGCGGGAAAGCCTCAAGGCCGCCCGCGCCAGCCATGACCGCCACGAGGAGCACTCCATGGCGGAAATGCGCAGGATTCTCGAACGCCTCCTGCAGACCGAAGACTTCAAGGAAGGGCCACGGGCTTTCGTGGAAAAGCGCGCTCCCCGATGGCAGGGCCGCTGATCAGGATAAGGCGGCACCGCGGCCCTCTCCGTTCCTCCCAGCACCTGAAAGAGCCGGACCAACGCGCCAGACGGCTCTTTCTTTTTGCCTGATTGCGCCTGCGCGTTCGCTCGCGGCGGGACAGGGGCAAAGGACAGGACCGCTGCCCTTCCGCCGCCGCGCCGGCGCAGCGGCGCCGCCCGGCACGCGCTGCCCGCAAGAGGCGGCGCCAGTTTCCCGTGCCATTTCCCGATACCCTTAAATCTTTTTTTTTCCTGCGTGCCGGGGCGATCGTTTCTTTCCCGTTCGGAAGGGCAATATTCCTGACGGAATTTTGTTACGAAACCGGAAGCTGTGCTGTTGGGAACACACTTCAACGGCAAGGCGTGGCCACCTATCCATTCAGCTAGTCCGACCGTTTCATTTTTTACCCATAGAGTTTTTGCCAAGCGGGCCAACCGCGGACGCCCTGACAAACAAGGGCATTTTTGCCGCTTAATCAGCGATCTCTCATGGGGAGGAAACAAGCATGAAGTACGCGTTGACTCGCGCATCGACGGCGATGTGCGTCATTTGGGCTGCCGCGCCGGCGCTCGCGTTGGCGCAAACGAGTACGCCTGCCAGCCCGGGCGTTCAGGTCGGCCTCGACGAAATCATCGTCACCGCCCGTAAGCGCGCCGAAAGCGTGCAGGACGTGCCCGTCGCCGTGACCGCCCTCAGCGGCGAGCAGGTGCTGCGGCAGGACCTGACCAACCTGGAGAAGATCGCGGCGCGTACGCCGAACTTCACCGTGGGTCGCGCTTCCAACGGTTCGGGCGCCCAGATGACCCTGCGCGGCATCGGCTCGTCGTCCACCTCCATCGGCATCGAGCAGTCGGTGGCGGTGATCGTTGACGGCGTCTACTACGGCCAGGGCCGCACCATCAACGAAGGCTTCTTCGATCTGGAGCGCCTCGAAATCCTGAAGGGCCCGCAGGCGCTCTTCTTCGGCAAGAACGCCACCGCCGGCGTGGTCTCCATCACCAGCGCCGATCCGGGCGACGAACTGGAGATCATCGGCCGCGCCCGCTACGAGTTCAAGTCGGAGCAGATCCAGGGCGAGGCCATTGCCTCGGTGCCGCTGAACGACACCTTGGGCCTGCGCGTTTCGCTGCGCGCCTCCAAGATGTACGGCGGCTATTACCGCAACATCGCCGAGCCCGTGACCTATCCGGTGGTCGACGTGATCACCGAACAGCCGGGCACGCCGCTGGTCGGCCTGCCGGCTGACCGCGAGGCTCCGGGCGAGGAAGAGCTGCTCGGCCGCATCACCCTCAAGTGGACGCCGAACGACCAGCTGACCGCCACCCTGAAGGCGTCGGGCACCTACAACGAAGTCAACAACAACTCGTGGAACTACGTCGCCTTCAACTGCCCGACCGGCTACAGCATGCTGCTGCCGCAGTACAAGTGCGACCGCAAGTTCGTCACCCACCAGAACAACCTCCCGGCGGAAGTGGCGCGCGACATGCCCTACGCCAAGAAGGACGGCAGCCTCTACAACCGTTACAAGTCCTTCGCCATCACCGGCACGGTCAACTACGAACTGCCGTCGATCACGCTGACCTCGGTGACCAACTACAACTGGAACAACAACCGCTGGGCCTGCGCCTGCGACTTCCAGTCGAGCTCGATCTCGAACTGGGCGACGGAGAACACGTCCTACGACGCCTTCTCCACCGAGTTCCGCGCCCTCACCTCCTATGACGGACCGGTGAACGTCCTGGTCGGCGGCTACTATCAGAAGACGAACCGCAAGTTCAATCAGTGGATCATGTTCGGCAACGTGGCGAATTCCACGGCGTCGCCGGCGAACCGCTACCTGGCCACCACCAAGACCTCGAAGACCGACGGCGAGACGGTCTCCGGCTTCGGTCAGGTGATCTGGCGGCTTGCGGACTCGATCGAGGCCACCGCGGGTGTGCGCTACACCCACGAGACCAAGGACAGCATTTTCTCGCAGCCCTACAACAACCCGGCGCTCACCTGGATCTTCCGCCCGGCGGACGACCCGGACGGCCTGGGCGTGACCACCGCCAAGCAGAGCTTCAACAACTGGTCGCCGGAAGCCACCATCAGCTGGAGCCCGGTTGACGACGTGATGCTCTATGCCGCGTTCAAAACCGGCTACAAGTCCGGCGGCTTCTCCAACAGCGGCATCAACTCCAAGCTCTCCAACGATCCGCTGGGCGACCTGACGTTCGAGCCGGAAAAGGCGGTGGGCTTCGAAGGCGGTATCAAGACGACGCTGCTCGATCGTCAGCTGCGCTTCAACGTCGCCTTGTACAGCTTCAAGTACAAGGACATGCAGATCGACTTCTTCAACTCGCCCATCTTCGCCTTCCAGACCATGACGGCGGACGCGCGGACCAAGGGCGTGGAGATCGAGTTCGAGTATGCGCCGCAGGCGGTGGAAGGCCTGAACATCCACGGCTCGCTCAACTACAACCGGGCGCGCTACCTTGACTTCATCGCGCCCTGCTACGCCGGTCAGACCCCGGCCGCTGGGTGCAACCTGGAGTTCAACGCGGCCGTCAATGCCTATACCCGCCAGAACCTGACGGGCAGCACGCTCGCCATGGCGCCGAAGTGGACCGCCACGCTGGGCGCGAGCTACGAACGGGAAGTGAGCAACAACCTCCTGTTCGGCATCGGCGTCGATGCCCGGTACAGCGACAACTACCTCGCCTCCGGCTTCGGCAACCCAGCCTCGCGCCAGAAGAGCTACGTGAACCTGGATGCCAGCGTGCGCGTCGGCTCGCTCGACCGCCGCTGGGAGCTGGCCCTGCTCGGCAAGAACCTGACCAACCGCTTCTACGCCACGGGCGTGGTGGACGGTCCGTCGACCGGCGGCAACACCGGCACTCCGGACGGCTTCCTGGCCGACCAGCTCGGCTTCGGCGTGCTGCCCCGCACGGTGCAGGTGCAGCTCAGCTGGCGCTACTGATCCGGCGCCCGCAAAGGCAAAAAGGAAAGGCCCGCCAACCGGCGGGCCTTTCTTTTATTCCGCAATCATGAAGCCGGTGCCGCCCCCCCGAGCGGCTCCGGGGTGAGGCGCATCAGGAGGCGACGCTGAGGAAGCCCAGCTGGGCCGCCTTGAACACGGTCTGGCTGCGGTTCACCGCATCCAGCTTCAGCGAGGCGTTGTGGATGTGGAAGCGGACCGTGGCGCGGCTGCGCGCCATGATCATGCTGATTTCCTCGTCCGTCTTGCCGATGGCCGCCCAGCGCAGACATTCCACCTCGCGCTTGCTGAGACGGGCACCGGACGGCAGCCACTGCGACGTGCCCATCGCCTTGACGTAACCGGCAATGAACGTGCGCGCGTAAACCGCCAGCTCGTCCGCCATTTCCTCATATTCCCGGGACAGGTCGTCCCGGTCATCCGACGGCGAGAAGCTGACGGCCGCAATCTGCCCGAACGGCAGGTGGATCGGCACCACGATCGCCGCCGCCGACAGCGAATGCACCTCGAAGCTCGACAGGTCGAGCGCCTCCAGATAGCGGTTCGGCTGACGGGTATAGAAGCCGCGCTTGTTGCACCAGAACGGCTCGCTCTCGTAACGGCAGGCGCACGGCAGCGGCGAGTGCAGCGCCAGGCGCGAATTCTGCCACCACCGCTCATGCGGGGCTGCCCAGCCGAAAACGTCCGCTGCCAGAACATTGCCATCGGCATCCACCATGGGCTGCTTGGACGCAATATTGTGACACGGCGCGATACGCAGGTCGGACATCTCCGACACGATACGCTTGAACTCCTCGGCGGCCCGACGAATGTCAGCCGGCGAGCGGATTGTGACGGCCTCGATATTTTGCGGAGTGAACATGGCGGATCGTCTCTTCTCTCTTATAGTCGTTTTCGACACACACCGTTTCACGGGCCTCCCTCAAACCCTTGTCTGTGAAACGGGATCCAACGGTTAGTTCTACAACGTCGAGTTTATATAAAAGCGTTCGACGTGACCAGCCTCCGGGTGCAAGAACCGGCCGGGACGTGGCGTTTTTCCCTCGATTTTTTGCAATGCAGCGCGAACTAGCTTTTTTGAGAGCGTCCGCGGGACCGCCATCGTCGGATAATGTGCCTCCAAACAAGTACTGAGGCCCGTCTGGTGAATTTTGACCTGACAGAAGAACAAGTATTGCTGAAGAACATGGTCGAGCGATTCGTTGCGGATCGCTACGATCTGGACCAACGCCGTGCCTATCAGGCGATGCCGCTCGGCTTCTCCCCCGAGAACTGGTCGATGCTGGCGGAGCTGGGGTTGCTGGCGCTGCCGTTCCCGTCGGACCTTGGCGGCCTGGACGGCGGCCCCGTCGAACTGCTCGTGGTGATGGAAGCCCTCGGCCGCGGCCTTGTGGTCGAGCCGGTGCTTGGCCACGTGGTTCTGCCCGGCGACCTGCTGATCCGTGCCGGCACCGACGAACAGAAGGCGGAGATCCTGCCCGGCATCATGTCCGGCGAGCGGCACGTCACCCTGGCCCATGCGGAGACGGGCGCGCGCTACAACCTCGCCCACGTGGAAACCCGCGCCGCGCCGGAGGGAAATTCCGTCCGACTGACCGGTCGGAAAATCTTCACCCTTTCCGGCAAGGCCGCTGACCTGTTCATCGTCTCGGCCCGCGGCACGGACAGCGCGCAGATCGAATTCTATCTGGTGCCCGCCGATGCGCCGGGGCTGGAGCGCCGCAGCTTCCGCCTCGCCGACGGCAGCCTGGCCGCCGAGATCGAACTCAATGGCGTCACCGTGCCGGCCTCGGCCCGGCTGGCCGACGGCCTCGAGGCGCTGACCGGCGCGGTTGCCACCACGCGGCTGGGCGCCTGCGCGCAGATGCTGGGCATCATGGGCTCCATGTTCGATGCCACGCTCGAATACCTGCGCACCCGAAAGCAGTTCGGCGCGCCGATCGGCAGCTTCCAGGCGCTGCAACACCGCATGGCGCAGCTCTACGCCCTGACCGAACAGTCGCGCTCGCTGGTCTACGGCGCGGCCCTGGCGGACGAGGCCTCGCGCGAAAAGACCATTGCCGGCGCCAAGGCCTATGTCTCCGAGGCGGCCCTCCGGGTTGGCCATGAATGCATCCAGTTCCATGGCGGTATGGGCGTCTCCGACGAGCTGGCGATCGGTCATGGCCACAAGCAGCTGCTGGTGCTCGCCAACCTGCTGGGCGATGCGGAATCGACCCTGGAGGAATTCATCCAGCGGGCAGCATGACGGATGGCGGGATTATTGGCAGAAAAACCCTTGACCATTCCGTCCCGTCCACCATCCTGTCTGTCCTGCCGCGGCAGGGCGTGAAAAACATGAACGAGTAAGTGCCCATGAGTGAGTCCTATCATCAGGTTCTTCCCGAAGCCGAACTCGCCAACGGCCAGGCGAAAGCCTTCATCATCAACGGCTGGCCGGTGCTGGTGGCGCGCAACGAGGAGCAGCTTCACGCAGTGGTGAACCGCTGCACCCATGCCGCCGCCACGCTGGACGAAGGCCGCGTGCGCCGGGGCACGATTACCTGCCCGCTGCATGGCGCGCGCTTCGACCTGACCTCCGGCAAGTGCCTGGGCGGGGCGAATTACCGGCCGCTGAAACTGTTCCCGGTGCGGGTGGTGGACGGCATGATCGAGGTGGCCGTCCCCGATGAAGCGCCGGGGCCGGACCACGCGCCGCTGCCGCGCATTGCAGGCTGAGGCACCCCCGACCGCCTCTCGAAATTCGAGCAAAAAAAATGCCGCCGGGTCCCTGATCCGGCGGCATTTTTTTTATATGCCGTTGTTTTCGCGCCGGCGGTCTCGCCGCGCCGGCGGCGCCCGCGCCGCCCGACGGCAGCGCGGGGCTTTGCGGCCTCAGCCCGCCAGATACTTGTCCAGCGTCTGCTGGAAGTGGCGGATGCGGATTTCCTGATAGTTGCCGAGGTGAACCTCGCCGTTCTTGGAGGCCTTCAGGCCCTCCTGGACGTAAGGCAGGTTCTCCATGTCCTGATCGAACACGTGGCCAAGCACGCCGAGTTCGGTCGCGGTCGCCCACGGCTCGTCCTCCTTCAGGAAGCGCATCGGCACGCCGCGCGGGATCGGCTGGCCCGGCGGCACGCGGGTGAGAATGCGCACCTCCATCAGGCAGTGGTCAGGGTCGTTGCCCGGCCGCCAGCGGTAAACGATGTTCGGCATGAACCCGCCCCACGGCGCGAAGTTCGGGAACACATTGTAGACCAGCGCGTCGATCATCTCCGCGTCGGACGCATGGCTGTGATCGCGGCCGAACGCCTTGGTGGAGAAGGCGCGCAGGCTCTCGCCCAGCGCCTGGCGCGCGGTCTTGCCCTCCGGCACCTGGACGTTGAAGCTGTCCTGCTCGGGATCGTAGTTGTCCGCCGAGCGGCCGTTGTATTTGACGAATTCGTCAACGATCCACTGCTGGGTCTTGCCGGTCGGGTCGATGTGCGGAGACATGGTGCCGAACGGCACCAGGTTCACGTTCACATTGTCGCCGTAGATGTTGTAGGCGGCGTTGGCGTCGCCGGTGAACGGCAGCAGCTGCGGATGGGTGACCAGCGAATGCCAGGCCTCCATGAAGGCCTCCATCGTCACCTTCCAGTTGGCCGGCACCATCTTGCCGACCCAGATGGCGGTGGTGCATTCCTCATGCTTCCAGCGCTTGAAGTGCTCCGGCAGCGGCGCGAGATAGTCCTCGAGGCTCGGGCCGCCCGGCTCCTCGCGCAGGAAAATATAGCCGCCCCAGCGGCCCACCTCGGGCTCGGGCAGCTTCATCTTTTCCTCGGTCAGGTGCGGGAAGTCCCAGCGGCAGGGAATGTGCTTGAGGCTGCCGTCCGTATTCCAGGTGAAGCCGTGGAACGGGCACTGGAAATCCGCCGCCCAGCCGCTCTCCGTGCGCAGCTTGCGGCCGCGATGGAGGCAGACGTTATGGAATGCCCGCACCGAGCCGTCTTCCTGACGGACCACGAGATAGGAGCGGCCCGCGTTCTCGTAGACCACATAGTCGCCGGGCTCGGGCAGGTCTTCCTCGCGTGCCGCGAACTGCCACACGCGCGGCCACATCTTGCGGTTTTCCAGCTCCATGAATTCGCGGCTGGTGTAGCGCTCCGCCGCCAGCGGCTCGGACCCGCGGTATTCGTAGGATTCCTCCTTCAGAAAATCCGGCACCGGACGGGAGTCGTTCGCCAGAAGATCCTGCCATGACAGCCCCGGACACCGCGCCATGCCCGGTTTCAGTGCATCCCGATCAGCCATGTTTTCTCTCTCCCCTTCAGGGGGCGGCGCGATTTTCTGCCTTTTCTGAGTGCGCCGCCCGTAACCCCATTCAGAGCGTCACGCGACCTTCCAGCCAGTCGTCCAGCAGCTCGTGGAAGCGTTGGATGCGGCCTTCCTGCCCGGTCAGGACACCCCCCGTATACCCACGCGAATGCAGGCCCTGCTGCTGGGTCTCCGCCACGCTCAGATCCTGGTCCGCCACAAAGCCCAGCGTCGCGTCGCCATGCTTGAAGCGCACCCGCTCCGCCTGCACGAACGGCACGCGGCCGATCGGCACGTCCACCTCGGTCACACCTTCCACCGGGTGCATCAGGAACCAGTGGTCGAAAATGCACTTCTCGGGATCGGTGGGGTGCGGCTCCGTCCGCAGCACCTGATAGCCGTCCGCACTCATGGTGAAGGTGAGGTTCGGGAACAGCGTGTAGTGGTGGTAGTCGGTCAGCTGGTCGTCGCTCAGCTTTTCGTAATGGCGATAGCCGCGCGCGGGGCCCAGCTTGCGCTTCTGGAGCTGCACCGCCCGGCGGATCTCCTTGGTGCGGCCCTCGAAGTCCTTCGGATCCAGATCCCACTGGCGCATCATGTCGTCGAGCGGGGGCAGGATCTTGTCCGCATCCGGCGAGCGGGCCGACGGCTCCATGCCCTTCATCAACATGCGGGCGTGCCCGTTGGGCAGCAGCTCGAAGACGGTGTCGGTGTAGTCGTCGTTGATGAAAGTCGCCAGCTCGGGATGGAGCGTCGGCAGGTGGTACGACTCGTTGAAGTTGTCCCGGATGATCTTCCAGTTACAGTCCACCTCGGCGGTCAGGTACATCACCCGGACCATGTCCTCCATGCCGTAGGGCGCCAGCAGATCCGCCACCGGGCCCAGATAGTCCTGAAGCGACACGCAGTTCGGGTCCATGTTGAACCACACGAAGCCGCCCCAGACGGCGCACGGGATCTCCACCAGCTTCAGCTTGCCGCAGGGATTGCCGCCGGCGAAGTCCTCCGGGTCCTGGGCGGACAGGAGCGTGCCGTCCGGCGCCCAGCGCCAGCCGTGGTAGGAGCAGGTGAGCGTGGGCGCGCCGCCCACTTCCGCCTGCACCAGGCGATTTCCCCGGTGAAGGCAGGCGTTGTAGAACGCCTTCACCGAGCCGTCTTCCTGACGGACCATGATGATCGATTCGCGCCCGAGCGTATGCATCACATAGTCGCCGGTCTCCTCCAGATCGCGCATCATGCCGCCAATGTGCCAGATGCGGGTCCAGAGCCGGTCCCACTCGCGCTGCATGAATTCACGGGACCAGTAGCGCTCCCGCGTGATCGGATCACCGCGCAGTGTCGTCCGCAGGTCAGCGCCATCCAGACGGGAACCAAACTGAGCAGTCATGAGGCTCTCCCCTCCACCCTATGCTTTTTGTACGTTTGTTCAAATCTTCCATTCAGGCTTTCTTTTTGTCAATTTGGATTCGACATTTCGTGTGATGGAACGGCAGCAGCGCAGAGAGGCAGTGATGGCGGAGGTATCCGTTGCGGTCCTGAAAAGGCACCCCAACACGGAGCGCACGCGCACCAGAATTCTTGACGCAGCCGAGGCCCTGTTCGCCGAGCGCGGCTATTACGGGGTTTCGCTGCGGGACATTACGCAGGCGGCGGGCGTGCAGCTCGCGCTGGCGAGCTATCATTTCGGCTCCAAGGAGGACCTGTTCCGCCATGTGATCGCCCGGCGGGCGGATGACCATGCGGCGGGGCTGCAACGGGCGCTGGAGGCGGTGATCCGGGAGGCGGGCGACACGCCGCCGCCGCTTTCGGCGATTCTCCATGCCTTCATTGCGCCGGTGTTCGAGCGGGTGCTGCGCGGCGGCGAGGGATGGGCCAATTACATCCGCCTGCTGGCCCAGGTTTCGAGCGCGCCGCAGAAGGAGAGCTTCGTCGCGCCGATCATCGAGTCCTACGACCCGACAGTGAAGGCCTTCATCGCCCAGATTGCCCGGGCCATGCCGACACTGGATGAGGAGGCGTTGAACTGGGCCTTCTATTTCTACCAGGCCGCGATCGTGCATATCCTCACCCAGGCAGGGCTCGTCGATCGCCAGTCCGGCGGACTGTGCCAATCAACCGACCTCGACCGCATCGCCGCCTTCATGATCCCCTATTTCACCGCAGGGTTCGAACAGCTTGCGGCCCAGAATCGGCAGGCGCAACCCGACCGTCAACCTAACGAAAATGCGGGGCCCCGAAAGCGGCGGAAAGGTTGAATAAGGGAGGCGTGACATTTTCCGGTCCGCCCGGCCGGCCGTGGTTGCGGACGGCCTCGACAAGCGGCCCAACGACAAGGATCGTGAACGTTATGAACTCGCCGACGAACTGGCCGATCCGGCGTGATCCCGAGGCCTGCCGCCGCTATCGCGACCTCGGCGTGTGGCGCGACCGCACCATCGCCGATCTCGCCCGCGAATGGGCAGCCCGCGAACCCGATACGGAGATCTTTCTCGACCAGCCGCAGCCGGTGACCTACGCCTCCCTGCTGGCCGATGCGGAAGCCCTGGCTGTCAGCCTCTGGGACAGGGGCCTGCGCCCGGGCGATGTGGTGAGCTTCCAGGTGCCGAACTGGGTCGAGGCGGCCGTCATCAACGTGGCCGCCGCGCTGCTGGGACTGGTGATCAACCCGATCGTCCACATCTACCGCGGGGCCGAGGTCAAGTTGACCCTGGCGGACTGCCGCAGCCGGGCGATCTTCATTCCGGCCACCTTCCGCAATTTCAACTATGCCGAGATGCTGGAGGAAATCCGCGCCGACCTGCCGGACCTGAAGTCGGTGATCGTGGTGCGGGGCAACGGCGAGGGCGACGCCGCCTACGAGGATCTGGTGGCAGCGGGCCGGGGCCGCAGCATCGACTGGCCGAAGGTGGACCCGCAGTCGGTCAAGATGATCATGTACACCTCCGGCACCACCGGACGGCCGAAGGGCGTGCTGCACGACCACAACAGCATCGCCCGCGCCGTGGCCGCCTGCACGGAGTACTGGGGCATCCAGAAGGGCGACGTGGTGCTGATGCCCTCGCCCGTCACCCACATCAGCGGCTACAGCAACGGCCTTGAACTGCCGTTCCTCTCGGGCACGCGCACCGTGCTCATGGAGCACTGGAACGCGGCCGAGGCGGTGAAGCTGATCAACCACCACCGCATCTCCGGCACGGTGGCCGCCACCCCGTTCCTCCAGGAGCTGGTGGCGACGGCGCGGGCCGAGAACACCCGCCTGCCCAGCATCCGCTTCTTCGCCTGCGGCGGCGCGGCGGTGCCGCCGGAGATCGTGCGCCAGGCCAACGCCCTGTTCGAGAACGGCCGCGCCTTCCGCGTGTATGGCAGCACCGAGACGCCGCTGATCACGCTCGGCTGGGTCGGCCCCGACGTTGCCGAACTGGCGGCCACCACCGACGGGCGCATCATCGACTATGACGTGCTGATCGTGGACGACGCGGGCAATCCGGTGCCGCAGGGCCAGGAAGGCGAGATCATCGCGCGCGGCCCGGCCATGTTCCTCGGCTATGCGGACGACGCCCAGAACGCGGAAGCCTTCACGCCCGATGGCTATTTCCGCACCGGCGACATCGGCCTCATCACGCCCGACGGCGCCGTGCTGATCACCGGACGCAAGAAGGACCTCATCATCCGCGGCGGCGAGAACATCAGCGCCAAGGAAATCGAGGACGCGCTGCACCTGCACCCGGACGTGGAGGAGGCCGCCGTCGTCGCCATGCCGCACGCGCGCCTCGGCGAGGGCATCTGCGCCTACATCATCCCGCGCGTCGGCCGCAGACCGGACATGGCCTCGATCACCGCCCACATGGCAACGACCGGCCTTGCCAAGCAGAAATACCCCGAGCACGTGGAGCTGGTGGACAGCTTCCCGCGCACCGCATCGGGCAAGATCAAGAAGGACATTCTCCGCAAGATGATCGCGGAGAAGATGTACCAGAAGACCGCCTGACAGGCGCTCCGACAGGCAACCGCATGAAAAAGGGCGGCGCGGGAAACACTCCCCGCGCCGCCCTTTTCTTCATCCCGGCCTCAGCCCCGCTTCCCCTGCGAGGCCAGCCAGCAGATCGCGTTGGCGAGCAGGCGGCGGAAGCCCTCGTTTTCGTAGGCGCTGGGGCCGTCCCCGCACTGGAGGTAGACCACCGGGCTGTTGCCCGCCTGGCGCGTCCAGCCGATCAGGTTGCTGCCCGGCGGATGCTCCCAGCCTTCGTTGCTGAACATCTTGCCCCGCACGGCAAGGTCCGCCGCATAGAAGCCGTCACGCTCGAAGCGATGGTCCGAGCGCAGGAGAGGCTGCTTGTCCGCCTCGTCCACCTCGACGAGATACAGCTCGTCCTCGATCCAGAACCCCTCGCCCAGACCGGCGGTGACGGGATGGTCCGCCACCACCCGCACGAAATGGCGCACGCCGTGGCGGTAGCCGCTGCGGCCGTAGTCGAAATGGCCGCCGATGGCCTGCCGGTACTCCGGCCAGGCGGGCCAGCCCGCCAGGGCGTGGTGCAGGAACAGCAGGGGCTTGCCCTGCTCCAGCAGCGCCGCAAACCCCGCCTTGAGGCAGGCGGGCGGCTCCACATGCAGCGGCGGCTCGCCGGGCCGGAACAGGAGGCCCGGCATGTCGTAGAACAGGATCACGTCGAACGGCGCGGCCCGCTCGGGGTCGAGCAGCCCGGCGGCCGCCGGATGCTCCGCCAGCGTCCAGGTCCAGCCCTCCGGCAGCACGGCCTCGATCAGCGCCGCGAACGGCTCGCGCTCGAACGGATGTCCCTTGGTCAGCACCAGCACATTGCCCGGGGCATCGTATCGGATAACCATGTCCGCCTCCCTTCGGGGTCGCCCAATCTATTCGGCAGTCGCCGCAGCAGACGGCCAACCCCGCACAGGCACAACTATCAGATTGGCTGGTTACGGGCGGGTGCGCAGACGCACAGAATGTTCGCGCTCATTCAGCCAAGGGGAGGATCGGCCGCATGATTCGGGGCATTCACCATATCGCTTTGCACACGCCAAACTTTGAACGCATGCTGGCTTTCTACCGTGACGTTCTTGGCTTCACCCTGATTTCCGACATCACCTGGGCGGACAGCGAGGTGATCGACAGCACCATCGGCGTGCCCGGCTCGGCCGCCCGCGCCGCCATGCTGCGGGCCGGAAACTGTCACCTGGAACTGTTTGAATATTCGAGCCCCGCGGCGCGCGGCGGCGAGCCGCTGCGCCCGAACGACCACGGCTACACCCACTTCTGCCTGGACGTGGTGGATATCGACGCCGAATACGAGCGGCTGCGCGCGGCGGGCATGACCTTCTGCCGGGAGCCGGTCAACTTCGGCGAGATCAAGGCCGTCTACGGCAAGGACCCGGACGGCAACATCATCGAAATCCAGGAGACGAGCCCGACCCACGACTCCGACCTGTCGAAGCTGCCGCACGTGAAGCTCGACATCGCCTGAAACCGGTGCGGCCGGCGCGCGGGACGCGCCGGCCTTCCGTCCCCGAGGGACATCTCAGGCCCCGATTTCTCAGGAAATTTCCAGCACCGCCTTGCCGGTGGTCTTGCCCGCCATCAACTCGCAGAACAGGGCGGGCGCGTTCTCCAGCCCATGGCGCTTGTGCTCGGACACCATGAGCGCGCCGGAGCGGATCCACGCCTCCAGCTGGGCCTGCGCCGCCGGGATGGACGCCGCATAGGTTTGCAGCAGGAAGCCCTTCATCTCCAGCTGGCGCGCCACCATTTCCCACAGGTTGAAGATGGGCGGCGGGTTGTCCTGCCGGTTGTAGGCCGCGATCATGCCGCAGGCGATGATGCGCCCGTAGGTCTTCATGTTGATGAGCATGGCGTCCAGCGTGGCGCCGCCCACGTTGTCGAAGTACACATCGACCCCCTCCGGGCAGGCCGCGCGCACCGCCTCGGCCAGATCCGGCACCGCGCGGTAGTTGACAACCGCGTGGTAGCCCAGTTGTTCCGTGGCGAACCGCGCCTTCTCCTCCGAGCCGACCAGCCCGATGACGCGGCAGCCGCGCAGACGCGCCACCTGCCCCGCAACGCCGCCGACAGCGCCGACGGCGGCGCTGATGACCACCGTGTCGCCCTCGCGGATCCGCCCCACGTCATGGAGGCCCACATAGGCCGTCAGCCCCGAGCCGCCGAGCGGCCCGACGTAATAGGACAGCGGCAGGCTGCGGTCGGGATGCAGCTTCTCCAGAAGGATGGTGTTCTCGGTGAGGACCGAATAGTCCTCCCAGTGATTGAGGCCGCGCACGATGTCCCCCGGCTGGAAGCCGGGATGGCGGGATTCGACCACCTCGCCCAGGCTCGGCGCGCGGATCGGCCCGCCGATGGGAATGGGCGGGAAATAGCTTTCCTTGTCGTCCAGCCAGCCGCGAATGGCCGGCTCCATGGAGAAGCAGCGGTTGCGGACCAGAATCTCGCCCTCCGCCAGCACCGGCATGGGCGCCTCGGCGAGCGCGAAGTCCTCCGGCACCGGAATGCCGTTTGGCCGCCGCTTCAGCACGATCTGCCGGTTGACTGTCATGAGCCTTCCCTTCCTCCCCGTTAGAGCCGGACCAGCGTCTTGCCGATATTACCGCCCCGGAACAGCTTGCCATAGGCGGTGAGCAGGTTCTCCAGCCCCTGTGTTTCATCGAACGGCAGGGTGATGCGCCCTGCCTCCAGCCAGCCGCGCATCAGCCGGTTGATCTCCGGGCCGCGGTGCATGAAATCCGGCGAGAAGAAGCCGGTGACCGACAGCCGCTTCATCAGGATCTGGTCGAACCGGGCCGGACCGCGCGGCGCGCCGGTCTCCGCATAGGTGGCGACAAGGCCGCACACCGCGATGCGCCCATAGAGCGCCATGTTGGGCAGCACCGCATCCAGCAGCGGGCCGCCCACGTTGTCGAAATAGACGTCAACGCCATGCGGCAGGGCGGCCAGCGCCGCCTCCACATCCTGCGCCTTGTAGTCGATGGCCTGGTCGAGGCCCAGGTCGTCGGTGAGGACGCGGCACTTCTCCGCCCCGCCCGCAATGCCGATCACGCGGCAGCCCATGTTGCGCGCGATCTGCGCCGCGAGCATCCCCGTTGCTCCCGCCGCCGCCGAGACCAGCACGGTCTCGCCCGGCCGGGCACGCCCGGCCTCGGTGATGCCCACATAGGCGGTCCAGCCGTTCATGCCGAGCACGCCGAGGTGCTGGCGCGCGTCCGCCACCGTCTCGTCAAGTACCGCAAGGCCGCTGGCCTCCGGCCGCACCACGGAAATGTCGGACCACTGGCCGAAGGCGCGCACCAGGCTGCCTTCGGGAACGGCCGGGCTGCGCGAGCCGATGACCCGGCCCAGAACCAGACCGGGCATGGGGGTGCCCAGCGGCACCGGCGGCTGGTAGCCGTCCGTGCGCGGGGTCATCCACATGCGGGTGCCCGCGTCGAGCGAGAGGTATTCGCCGCGAATGGCCACCTCCCCCTCGCCAAGCGAAGGGGTCGCCTCCTCCTCAAGGCGCAGCGCCTCCTCGAAACGGTCCCCTTCCGGGTGACGGATCAGGCGCCAGACGTGCCGCGTCGCCGGGATACTCGCCATGACCTTACGCCTCCGCCGCCGCAGGCGAGCGCCAGCGAGCGGCCACGCTGCGGGAGGGGTCGAGGTCGCCGTGCTGGCCGCGCCAGTTGGCGGGCGCTTCGGACAGGCCGCCGTCCGCCAGCGGCTGGTCCCGCCGCCAGTCGAACAGGCCCGTGCGATGGGCGATCTTCCAGACACCGTTGCGGCGCTCGAAGCGGTCCACATAGCGGCCGCCGGTCACCACCTCATAGGCCTGCCCCGTGCCGGGGAAGGCCAGGTCGGTCGGATAGTCCGCCGGCACCAGATGATAGGCGGTCAGGTAGGTCTCGGTGTGGGCAACGTCGCCGTCGAGCGCCACCAGGATGTTGCTCACCTGATGGTGGGTCACCGCAAGGGGGTCCACCAGCCGGCGGGCCTCCGCCACGAAATGCCGCCAGCCGCCTTCGATGGCAGTGAACTTGTAGGTGGCGTCCTCATGGAAAACCGTTTCCATCAGCCACCAGCGGCGGCGGTCGATCGCGTGGCAATAGCGATGGATGACGTCGGAAATTTCCTGACGCGCTGCCAGCGCGGCGACATCGTAGGCCGATGAGGTCATGCCCGGCTCCCTTGTCGGAAATATCGATTATTGAGCAGTCAGGCCGCCATCCACGGTGAATTCGGCCCCGGTAATGTATTTAGCCTCGTCCGAGCTGAGGAACAGGATCATGTTGGCGATGTCGTCGGGCTCGCCCATGCGCCCCATCGGGATCGACGCGTTCAGGATGTCGTACTGCTCCGGGTTGTCCCGGATGGCGACCTTCTGCATGTCGGTCCAGATCACGCCCGGATGGACGGAATTGCAGCGGATGTTGTCGCGCGCCGCTTCCAGCGCGATCGACTTGGTGAACGCCCGCACGCCCGCCTTGCTCGCCGCATAGGCCGACGCGCCCGGCACGCCCACAAGGCCGGCGATGGACGACAGGTTGGTGATGACACCGCCCTTGCCCTGCGCACGCATCACCTTGAGCGCCGCCGCGCTGCCAAGATAGACGCTGGTGAGGTTGATGCGGATCTGCCGCTCGAAATCCGCCAGCGTCATTGCATCCATCCACTTGAGGATGGCAACGCCCGCGTTGTTGACGAGAATATCCAGCTGGCCGTAGGCCTCGCGGGTGCGGGCGATCACCTGATCCCACTGCGCTTCGTCGGTGACGTCCTGCGCCAGGGCCAGCACGTCGCCGCCCGCCGCGCGCAGCTCCTCGCCCCGCTTCAGAACCTCGGCTTCATTGAGATCCGTGAGGACGACCTTCGCGCCCTCCCGCGCCAGCGCCCGCGCCGTCGCGAAACCCAGACCGCCGTCGGACGCAGCGCCCGTGACAATGGCAACCTTTCCGGAAACCCGGCCCATTCTTCTGTCCTCCCCCTTGCGCCGGTGGGTCCGGCGTCTTCAATGCAATCTCGTTGGATTCCATTTTCGACGCCGGACCAGACCACCGCACCTAGCCTTTGGGCTAGGCCGCGGACAGAACGCCCCGGCCGCTCGTCAGAGCGGGTGGAACTCCCCGTTCCACTTGAAGAACTTGCCGCTGTTCTCCAGCGTCAGGTTGGCGATGACGTTGCGGATGCCGGCAGCGCTTTCATCCGGCGTGATTTCCGCATTCGGGCCGCCCATGTCGGTCTGGACATAGCCGGGGTGGATGTTGGCAACGGCGATGCCCTTGTCCTTCAGGTCGATGGCCAGGATCTGCATGATCCGGTTTCCGGCCGCCTTGGCGCTGCTGTAGACATAGTAGCCGCCATAGGGCCAGGTGGAGGCCGCCAGCTGGCTGCTGACGCTCATGATCTTCGCGCCCTTGGCCTTCTCCAGCGCCGGCAGGAACGCCTTCACCACCCGGAACGGGCCCATGGCCATGATGTTGAACGAGTCCGCCCAGGCGTCGTAATCGATGTTCTGGAGGGTCTGGCGCTCGGGGTCACCGCCAAGCACGCCGGCGTTGTTGATGAGAATATCCACCGGCCCGTCCACCAGCTTCGCCGCCGCCTCGACCGAGGCCGTATCGCCGATGTCGATCGCCCCCACCTTCACCCGGCCGCCGGACTGGGCGGCCAGCTTCTGGAGCGCCTCTGCCTTTTCCGGCGAGCGGCAGAGCGCGAGGACGTTGTCGCCCGCCTCGGCATACTGACGGGTCAGCGCCAGACCAATTCCCCGGTTGGCACCGGTAATCACCACATTCGCCACTGCATCCTCCTCACCGTTGGTTTTCGTCATTGCAGGCTCAAGGTTATTGCCGCTCCCGCAGCTCGACACCTGAAGGAAGTGTCAGCCACGGCTGGGCGCTCGTGACCCAGAAATGGGCGGATGGATTGAGATCGGAGATGTCATCGAACGTGGACGCCTTGAGGAGCACGAGCCCCTTCTCCCGGCTCTGCTCCGACTCCGAATGAATGGGCGAGCCGCAGGTGCAGCAGAACCACCGCACCACCTCCCGGCCGCTCTCGGCCTTGTGCCGGAAGGCGCGCATCGTGCCCGAGAACATCACATCGCCCTGCCGGTAAACCGCCAGCACCGACATGGGCCCGCCGCCCTGCTTCTGGCAGTCGCGGCAGTGGCAGGCGACCGTGCGCAGCGGCTCGCGCGACACCGTATAGCGTACCGCGCCGCACAGGCACCCGCCGCTGCGGACCTGTGTTCCAGACATGCTGTCCAACCCCTGATTTCCTCTTTCCATGGAAAGGGGTCGCGGCCTAGCGGCGCCCTTCCAGATAATCGTTCAGCACCTCGTGGAAGAAGCGCACGCGGGTTTCCTGCGCGGCGAGGTAGCTGTCCTCGTAACCGCGCGACTTCATGCCCCGCTGCTGCCCCTCCGCCAGCATCATGTCCTGATAGACGATCTGGCCCTCGATTTCGGGCACGCCGCGGCCGTCATCGAAGTCGCGCACCTGGAGCTCGGCCTCGCGCAGCGGCTGCACGCCCGCCATGATGGACTCGACCTCGGTCTGGCCCTCCACCGGATAGGCCATGCACCACAGATCGAAGGTGCACTTGTTCGGATCGTCCGGGTGCGGCTCGGTGCGGAAGAAGATCAGGTTGTCCGGCAGGAACGAGAGCGTCACGTTGGGGAAGATGACGGTGTGGGGGCTGTCGGTCAGCTCCTCGTCGTTCATCTTCTCGTAGTGCACATAGCCGCGCTCCTTCCACAGGCGGCGCTTGGCCGCCTTGAGGTCGAGCCAGCCCTGCATGGCCTTGGTCTCGTAGTCCGGATAGGCATCCGGGTCGATGTCCCACTGGCGCAGGATGGCGTCGAACGGATGGGGCACGCCCTCCGGCAGACGGTCGGTGAGCGACGGGCGCATGGGCTGCACCGTGCGGCCGTGGCCGTTGGGGAACATCTCGTGCCGGGCGCTGTCCACGTCCTGATCGATCCACGGCGGCACCTGCGGGTGCGCGGTGCGGGTGTGGTAGGATTCGCTGAAATTGTCGGTGGCGAATTTCCAGTTGGTGTTCAGGTTGATCTTCATCCTGAACACGCACACCGCCGTCTCCATGGGGTAGTTCCTGTAGAGCTCCGGCAGCGGCTCCAGGTATTCCTGCAGCGAGGGGGCGTTGTCGTCCATGGTGTACCAGACGAAGCCGCCCCAGGTGTCGCAGCGCAGCTCGCGCAGCTTCAGCTTGCCGCACGGATTGCCCTGCGGGAAATCCTCCGGATCCTGCGCCGCGCGCAGCACGCCGTCGCGGCCCCACAGCCAGCCGTGGTACGGGCACTTGAAGCCCTGCACCGCGTGGGAGTTGTTCCACACCAGCCGCTGGCCGCGATGGCCGCAGGTGTTGTAGAAGGCCCGGATGGAGCCGTCGTCCTGGCGGACGCAGATGACGGACTCGTGCATGAAGTCATGCACGACATAGTCGCCCGGCTCCTCCATGTCCTTCTCGCGGCCCGCCACATGCCAGATGCGGGTCCACATGCGGTCCCATTCCGCCTCTGCGAACTCCTTCGAGTAGTAGCGGTCGCCCGTGATCTTGTCGCCCCGCAGAATGCCCGGGTCACGCCCGTCCAACGTCAGCGGATGCCGCACCGGCTGGGTCATGTTCCCCTCCTCCCCTCATTGTGTTTGCGGGACCATCACCCCCAGAAACGATAGACCGGGTCTTCCTTTCCAAAGCAGCCCAGATTGGTGAGCCCTTCATAGAAGCCGCCGGACTCGTAGGTGGACGGGCCGGCCGAGGTCCAGTCCAGCACGAAGGTGCGGCTGCTGATCTTCCACACGCCGTTGCGGCGCTCGTAGCTGTCGATGTAGCGGCCGCCGGTGAAGGTCTCCTTGTCGCCGACGGTGGAGGTGGCGATCACATAGCTCTCGCCCACCGCCCGGTCGCCCTTCACCTCGATCCAGACGTTGGCGACGGAGTGGAAGCAGCGCTGGAGATTGGCCTGGACATAGTCGCAGATGCCCTCGGCGAATTCCTTGCCGCTGCCGTTGATCACGCCCGAGACCACCACGGCATCGTCGTGGAAAATGGAGGCCAGCAGCTCCTTGTCCGCCCGGTCCACGCCGCGCGCGTAGGCCATGATCAGTTCCTGAATCGCCTGCTTGGACAGCAGGGCATCAATATCTACGTCGATTTCGTGCGCCGACATGGCCTTCCCTCCCTTATCCGTCATTCTGGCGGCCGCCTGCGTCAGCAGCGCCCGGCCCGCATCGGCCGCGCCATGACCGCCGCGCGGCACAAAGTGCGCCATGGACACCGGCGGGTCCGGCCACTGGGCCGTGCTCGGCCAGTTCATGTTCCAGTCCATCACATAGATGCGGCGGGCGATCCGCCATTCGCCCTCGTGGCGGACGAGATGATCGAGATAGCGTCCGCCGATGAGGCGCTGGGTGTTCCCACCCTCGCCCGGCGTTTCCACATACGCCGTCACGTAGCTCTCGGCGCGGGCGGTGTCGCCCTCCACCCGGATCCACATCTGGTTCGTGCGGTGCAGCGTGCTGGGCAGACCCTTCTGCATCTGCGTGACAAACGCGACGAACTGGGATGCGGGGCGGATGCCGTAGGCTTCCTCGGCCTCCGGGTGATAGGTGGACCCCAGCAGATTGGCGTCGGCGCGGTCAACGCCGCGGCTGTGCATGGCAAGGCAGTTGGCGATGGCCTGCTTGTCCGCCACCTGACGCAAGGCGGCGCGCGTTTCCTGGTCGATCGGACCCATATGGTATCTCCCCTGGCGCCTTGAGGCGCCTCTCCCGCGTTTTCCGGGCTTTCTTATTGGACGATCGTACGAGTGCCTTGCGCGTGAACAAGGGGGCACTCGGGCTTCCTGTCAAAAAGGATAGGCCCGGGTGCCCCCCCTGGAACTGTTCACCGCAAGAGCGGCCCGCGATCAGTCGCGCGCCAGGTACTTGTCGATGACCTGCTCGAAGTGGCGGATGCGCGACTCCTGGTAGTTGCCCAGGGTCTGGCCGCGCTTCTTGCTGGCGCGGAAGCCGCGCTGCTGGTCACGCAGGTTGTCCGTATCCTGGTCGTAGACGTGGCCGAACGCCGGGTCCATGCCGGGCACGGAGGAATAGCTCTCGTGCTCGGCGACGTAGTGCACCTCGGCCGGCTCCGGCCGCTCGCCGTTGTCGGGAACGGGACGCAGGAACAGGATCTCGAACAGCGTGCGGTTCGGATCGGTGCCGATGGGACGGAAGCGGTAGACCATCGGCAGCGAGATGCCCGGGAACAGCACCATGTTCGGGAACAGGTGATATTCGATGGTGTCGATCATCTCTGAGTCGGAGAAGCGCGACAGGTCGGCCTTGTACTTCTCGCCCAGGGCCTTGCGCAGGAAGCGCGCCATCACGATGCGGGCGGTCTCGCCCTCCTTCACCTTCAGCTCCTCCGGGTCCAGCACGGAGCGGTCGCCCACCAGCATGCGGTCCACCAGCTCCTGCTCGGTGAGCGGGTTCTCCAGGTGCGGGCTGTTCACGCCCCCCGCCGCATAGAAGCGGGAGACGTGGTCGTCGAAGATGTCGTACTGCACGTTGGCGTCGCCGACACCGTAGAGCAGCTGCGGGTGCGTCTCCAGCACGTGGTAGGACTCGAGGAAGGCCTCCTGCGCGGTCTTCCAGTTGCACGGCAGCTCCTTGGCCATGTGCAGCTCGACAAAGCGCTTGTCGAGATCCCAGTTGGCGAAGTGCTCGGGGATGACGCCCAGATATTCCTCAAGGCTCGGGCCTTCCTCCGACGGGTTGATGAAGATGAAGCCGCCCCAGCGGCCCACCCGCACCTCCGGCAGGCTGAACTCGGACGACTTCACGTGGGTGAAGTCCCACGGGCACGGAATGTGCTTGAGGCCGCCGTCGATATCCCAGCTCCAGCCGTGATAGCGGCAGCGCAGCTCCTTGGCCGAGCCGCAGCCCTCGGACGAGCGCAGCTTGGTGCCGCGATGGAGACAGGCGTTCCAGAAGCCCTTCACGCTCATGTCTTCCTGCCGCACGACGATGAACGACAGGTGGCCCACCTCGTAGACGTAGTAGTCACCGGGGTTGGGAATATGCTCCTCGCGGCAGACCCACTGCCACACGCGCTTCCAGATCTTCTCGATCTCCGCGTCGAAGAAGGCCTGGTCGTAGTAGCGCTCGTAGCCGATGTCCTCGCTGCCGAGGAACTTGTAACTTTCGTGCGCCAGCACCGGCGGCGCCTTCTTGGCATCGTTCTTGATGATTTCCTGCACGCTGGGGGCAGGGCAGCGCATCTCGCCCAGCGGCGTGGAGTCAGCGCCGGGAACCTCCTCGGGCAAACGCGGCGCAAAAGACTGGTCGGTCATTCGTTTCTCTCCTCCCTGCTCAACGCTGGCCCGCCTCGGGCGGCCAGTTGCGCGTAACGCTGAAATCCTCATTGCGGCGCCCGCCCAGATGGAGCGCCGTCTGTTCACGCAGAAAACTGTCGGAAGCCGGATCGGTGCGCGCCCAGTCGACGATCTCGCGGCGGCGGGCGATCTTCCACACCCCGTCGCGCTTCTCGTAGCGGTCGACGTAGCGGCCGGCGACGATCAGATCCTTGTCCTCGCCGTTCTCGACGATGCGGTGATAGGCGATGAAATAGACCTCGCCGTCGGCCACGTCGCCCTGCACGTCGATGTGCACCTGCCCGATGAGATGGTGGCTCGACTTCAGCTCGCCCAGGAACCCCTGCGCGAATTCCACGAAGCCGTCGGCGCTGCCGGCATAGAGGCCGCAGTCCACATAGGCATCGTCGTGAAAGGCGCTGCGATGCAGCTCGGGCAGCAGGCGGTCCTGGCCGCGCATGTAGACGCAGGCCACGTTGTAGATGTCGCGGCGCGCCGCGAGATCGCGCACCTCCGCTTCCAGGTCGAAGGGCTTGTCACTCATACCGCTCTCTCCCCCGGGCCGGGGGTATGGTCCGGCCCGATCCCTCTGCGCCTCTGTGGGCGCATTATTATTGTACAAATGTACAATTAGGGCTGAGGGGGCTCAAGCGCCCGTGCGACGACCTGACAGAAAGGATAGGGTGATCCGCGCCGCAAGAACAGGGGCATTCCGCTCCGCGTTCGCGCCCGGCGATTTCAGTGCCCGGCGAACTCAGTGCCCGGCGATGGCGTGGAGGCCGCCCGCGAAGAACGGCACCAGGTCATCGACGATCCGGTCGATCGCCGCCGCGCGGTGATGCCCGCCGGACAGCTCATCGAGGAAGCCCGGGTCCTGCACCATGAAGATGAGCGAGGCCTCCATGGCGTAAAGGGCGGCGTGGAAGCGCCGCTCGTTCATGTGCGGATAGACGGAGCGCAGCTTGTCGACGAACAGCTCGGTGATGGGGTGAAGGCTGGTGAGCGGGTCGTGCAGCTCCGGCTCGTTGTAGGCCGTCATGAAGCGGGAGGTCAGCCGCACATAGTTGCGCAGGCCCTCGTCCGCCCCGACGCAGATTTCGAGGAACGCCGCCAGAAACGCCCGGATCACCCCCGCCCCGGCCTCGTGCGGGTTGCCGCCAGGCCCGACCGCGCGCAGGCTGGCGGCCACCCGCTCCTGCAACACGTCGCGCCGGCGCAGCACCACCTGGCGGAACAGCTCGGCCTTGGTGGGGAAGTAGTAGTTGAGCAGCCCGATGCCCGCCCGGGCGTCCTGCGCCACGTCGCGCAGGGAGGTGCCATGGTAGCCGCGCTCGGCGAAGATCCGCTCCGCCGCGTCCAGAATGGCCTCGCGCTTGGCCTCGCCCTTGGGCCGGTGCGTCCTGACGACGCCGTTCGCACACTTGCCCGCTGCCGACACGTTGGTCGCCGTCACCCTGTCCTCCGACGCCTTTCGATGGCCAAAGCCTGCAACAAAGGCCAGTAATCAACCCGGCACCGCCGGGGCATCATCGCCGCACCACCACGGATTGCGGAGACACCGTTCTAATGCTTCTGGGCCAGCCGATAAGACAGATCGCCTACTTCGTCAACGACGTGCGGGACGCGGCGCGCCGCCACTCCGCCCTCTACGGCTCCGGCCCCTATTTCGTTGCCGAAAACATCCCGCTGCGCTCCTGCCTGCATCGCGGCCAGCCGGCCCACCTCGACCACACCTCCGCCTACGGCCAGTGGGGCGAGCTGATGATCGAGTTCGTGCAGCAGAACAACCCGGGCCCTTCCGCCTTCCGCGACATGTACCCCGAGGGGTCGGCGGGCGGCGTCCACCACGTCGCCCTCATCATCGATGATCTGGAGGCGAGCATCCGGGCTTTCAACCAGCAGGGGTTCGAGACCGCCCTCTATGCCGAGATGAATTCGGGCTTCGCCTTCGCCATGATGGACACGGTCGCCGTCTACGGCCACATGGTCGAGCTGTACATGCCCGCCCCCGAACTCACCGGCTTCTACGACTTCGTCAAGGACGCGGCCCGCACGTTCGACGGCCGCGACCCGGTGCGATCGATCCGGTTCGACTGAACGGGAAACGGAAGAGACACCCATGTACAAACTCATCGGACTGCTCAAGCGCCGCCCCGGCATGTCCCGGGAGGACTTCATCCGCTATTACGAGACCAACCACCGGCGCATCGGCGAGAAGTACCTCTCCGGTTACGCCGTCCGCTACATGCGGCGCTTCCTCGACCCGCTGCCCAATCCGCTCGACGGCAGCCGGAGCGAGCCGGAATTCGACGTGATCATGGAAATCTGGTTTCCCGATCAGGCCACCTGCGAGGCGGCCCTCGGGCGCATGACCGACCCGGCGATCACCGCGGAAATCGCCGAGGACGAGGAGCAGCTCTTCGACCGCGCCCGCAACCGGTTCTTCACCGTCGAGGAGTACGTCTCCGAGCTGCCGCCTCCGGCAGGTAATTAACCGCCTTACGCGCCCTGGCCGCCGCCCTGACCGCTCTGGGCGGCGGAGTGGCGGGCAATGCTCTCGGCGATTTCCTCGCGGGTGGGGTTGCGGCGCAGCGTCAGGCCGCCGTTCACCTGGAGGTTCTCGCCGGTCATGAAGCACTCGTCCGAGGCGAGGAACACGGCCGCCGCCGCGATGTCCTCCGACGTGCCGATGCGGCCCAGCGGATAGCCGGGCAGGAACGCCTCGACGAGGCCCGGCATGGCCACATGCTCATGGGTCATGGGCGTGACGGTGAGGCCCGGCGAAATGGAGTTGGCGCGGATGCCCCGGCTGCCGAACTCGTGCGCCACCACACGGACCAGATGGTCCGCGCCCGCCTTGGCGCCCATGTAGGCGGCGTGGTCGTTCAGCATGATCTTGGCCGTGGCGGAGCTGATCTGGATGATCGAGCCGCCCCGGTCCATCGCCTCGATCAGCGCCTGGAAGAACATGAACGGCCCCTTGAACTGGAGCGCGCTCATCTGGTCGAACTCCTCCTCGGTGGTCTCGAGGAAGGGCTTGAGCAGGCCCCAGCCGGTGGCGTTGATGCCGACATCCAGGTAGCCCAGCTTTTCCTTGGCGAACGCCACCGCGCCGAACACCTCGTCGCGCCTGGTGATGTCGCACCGGACCGCGTGGCCGCCGATCTCCCGGGCGAAGCGCTCCAGCTCGTCCATCTTGCGGCCGCCCACGACCACGCGCGCGCCTTCCTTGACGAAGCGGCGCGCGATCACCTGCGCCATGTTGTCCCGGTTCGCCGCGCCCAGAATGAGCGCGCCCTTGCCTGCCAATCGCGTCATGCTTTCTTTTCCTCCCCTCGCCGCCTGTTCAGGCGCGCTTTTCCGTAAAGAAATCGGCGCGCGGCACGCCGGCTTCATCATAGACCGGCTCGATGAGATCGACGCGGTACTTCTTCACGTCGAACCCGAGAATGCCGACGGCCCGCAGATGGCCGCCCATGTCCGCATAGGAAGCGGCGGAGAAGTGCCCGGCCAGCGCCGCCTCGTTCTCCCACTCCTCGAACACGTGCACCCGGCCCGGCTTCAGCGGATCAATGGCCCAGGTGTAGGCAACGCAGCCGGGCTCGGCGAGCGCGGCATCGATATACGGCTTGGCGTCGCGGATCATCTGCTCGGCCCGGTTCGGGTCAAAATCCAGATAACCGGCAATCACAATCGGCATGAGCTCCCCCCCTTGGCCCTTTTTGTTCAGTCAGGCAGGCTACCGGTCGCCCGCCCCCCGATCATCCTAGCAAAAAGGCGGGCTTTTCCCGGTCCGCCCGGTGCGGTTCGCTCCCCTGGGGCCAGCCCCGCCGCACGGCGAGCGGGAGCAGACAACACACACTGGCTCCAGACGGAACCCTGGTTCCACATATGGGGGGGGAACAAGACATGGATCTGGATCTTGCCGGTACGGTTGCGTTGGTAACAGGTGCGGCGGGCAACATCGGCGTTGCCACATGCAAGGCCTTGCAGCGCGAGGGGGTGACGGTCATCGCCTCCGACCTCGGCGCCCGGCCCGACGGCATTCCCGCCGCCGAATGGCTGACCCTGGACGTGACCAGCGAGGAGTCCTGGTCGGCGGCGATCGAGCAGATCCGCGCCCGCCACGGACGGCTCGACATTCTGGTCAACAACGCCGGCATCGCGCCCATGAGCAAGCTGGAGGACATGTCGCTTGCGGACTGGCGGCAGTGCCAGTCCATCAATGTGGACGGCGTGTTTCTCGGCATGAAGGCGGCCCTTCCGCTCCTGCGCGACAGCGCCGGGAAGCGGCGCAGCGGGGCGGCGATCATCAACCTCGCCTCGGGCGCGGCGGACCACCCGGCCGCCTACAGCTCCGCCTACTGCACCAGCAAGGCGGCGGTGCGCATGCTGACCCGCAACGCCGCCATCGAGTTCTCGGCGCTGGGGTACAAGATCCGCGTCAACTCGGTGCACCCGGGGGCGGTTGAGTCCAACATGATGGACAGCATCCTCAAGCGCTATTCGGAAATCACCGGCGGCACCCCGGTCGAGGAGCTGTACCAGGGCGTGCTGCGCAGCCACCCGATGGGCCGGTTCGTCACGCCCGACGAGGTGGCGGACGCCATCGTGTTCCTCGCCTCCGACGCCGCCCGCTACGTGCACGGCGACGCGCTGCACGTGGACGGCGGCCACGCCGCCGTCTGAGCGACCGGACAGCCGGGGCGGCCGCTGCCTTCAGGCCCGCCCCGGCGTGCCCCGGATCACAGATGCATACCGCCGCTGGCGCGGATGCGCTCGCCGGTGATCCAGCCCGCCGCGGGCGACGCCAGGAACGCCACCACGTCGGCGATGTCCTGCGCCTGCCCCACCCGGCCCAGCGCCGCCTGCGCCGCCAGCGACTGCATGAACACCTCGTCCTCGGTCAGGTCGCCCAGGAAATCGGTGAGCGTCGCGCCGGGGGCCACCGCATTGACGGTGATGCCCCGCCGCCCCAGCTCCGCCGCCAGCGAACGGGTGATGGAATCGATCGCCGCCTTGCTCGCCGCGTAGGCGATGAAGCCCGGATAGGCATTGTGGCTGACCATCGAGGACAGGTTGATGATGCGCCCGCCGTCCCGGAACCGGGGCAGCGCGTTCTGCATGACGAAAAACGGCGCGCGCACATTGACGGCGAACACCTCGTCGAAGCTCTCCGGGTCGGTGGCCTCGATGTTGCCGACAAGGCCGATGCCCGCGTTGTTCACCAGCACATCGAGGCCGACGGCATTGCGCAGCGCCAGCTCCTCGTCCAGGCGGAAGAACAGCTCCTCGATCTCGTCGATGTTGCGCAGGTCGGCGCCCAGCGCGAAGGCGCGCCCCCCCGCCGCCTCGATTTCCTCGACCACGTCCCGGGCGGCATCGCGCCGCCGGCCGTAATGGACGCACACCAGCGCGCCGGCCTCGGCCAGCTTCAAGGCAATGGCGCGGCCGATGCCGCGCGAGCCGCCCGTGACCAGCGCCGTTGTGTTGCTGAGGGCCCCAGACATGCGTGTTTCTCCCGACTGCCCAGGCTCCGCCGCTGAACCGCGGCGTGTTGCCATGGCTTCTCGTTCCCAGGCGTCGCCCTGACTTGACTATCCCCGGAGTTTGCATGGCTTGCCGGACCTGCCACCTCTCCTAATTGCCAGTACGCGGGGACCACGGAGGGGGGCTTAGATGACATGGGGGAAGAGAATGCCAAAAATCGAGGGGCGACCCGTGACAGCAACAGGAAAACTCGGCGGTAGGGTTGCGTTGGTAACCGGCGCGCTGCGGGGCATCGGCCTTGCCTGCGCCGAACGTTTCATTGCGGAAGACGCGGCGGTGATCCTGACGGACCGCGATCGTCCCGATGACCCGCTGGTGCAGGCGACGCTGGAGCGGCTCGGGCCGACCGCCAGCTACCTGAAGCTGGACGTGACGCTGGAGGAGGACTGGGCCGCCGCGCAGGAGGCCGTCGCCACCCGCCTCGGCCGGCTCGACATTCTGGTCAACAACGCCGGTACCGACATGGTGGGGCCGGTCGACACCCTCTCGCTTGCCGACTGGCGCCGGCTGATGAGCATCAACGTGGACGGCGTGTTCCTGGGCGTGCGCACCTTCACCGGGCTGCTCGCCGAGGGCGGCAAGACGACGCCCGCCGGCTCCAGCATCGTCAACGTCTCCTCCATCATGGGCCTTGTGGGCTATGCCGAAACCTCGGCCTACAACGCCAGCAAGGGCGCCGTGCGGCTGTTCACCAAGGCGGTCGCGATCGAGTTCGCCCAGGCGCGCAAGCCCATCCGGGTCAACTCCGTCCACCCCGGCTTCGTGCGCACGCCCCTGCTCGACGCGGGCATGCAGCGCTGGGCCAACGAGGGCAAGGCGGAGAGCGCCCAGGCCCTGATCGACGCGCTCGACCAGGCCACCCCCATCGGGCGCATCGCCCGACCCGAGGAAATCGCCGCCGCCATCTTCTTCCTCGCCAGCGACGACGCCAGCTACATCACCGGCAGCGAGCTGGTGGTGGATGGCGGATGGACGGCACAGTAAATTCAGAGTTGTGGAACAGTCATGAGTGACCGCCAGACCAAATTCTCCGGTTCAGGGGCCGTACGCAGCGGCTACCAGTTCGACGAGGCGCGCCTCGCCGCCTGGATGCAGGAGAACGTCGAGGACTTCGACGGCCCGCTGACCGTCGAGCAGTTCAAGGGCGGCCAGTCCAACCCCACCTACAAGCTGATCACGCCCCGCCAGCGCTATGTGCTGCGCCGCAAGCCGCCGGGGCCGATCCTCAAGGGCGCCCACGCGGTGGACCGGGAATACCGGGTCATCTCCGCCCTGCACCGCGCCGGGTTCCCCGTCGCCCGCCCGTTCGGCCTGTGCGAGGACGACAGCGTCATCGGCACCAGCTTCTACGTGATGGAAATGGTGGACGGCCGGGTGTTCTGGGAGACCGACTTCCCCGAAGTGCCGGTGGGCGAGCGCCGCGCCTATTTCGACGCCATGAACGAGACCATGGCGCGGCTGCACACGCTGGACCCGGAGGCGCTGGGCCTTGGCGACTTCGGCAAGCCGGGCAACTACTTCGCCCGCCAGATCAGCCGCTGGTCACGCCAGTATCAGGAGGACACGGAAGCGGGCCGGGTTGCCGACATGGACCGGCTGGTGGAGTGGCTGCCGGCGCACATCCCGCCCGGCGACGAGGTCTCCGTCGTCCACGGCGACTTCCGCTGCGACAACATGATCTTCCATCCCACCGAGCCGCGCGTGCTGGCGGTGCTGGACTGGGAGCTGTCCACCCTCGGCCATCCGCTGGCCGACTTCACCTACCACCTGATGATGTACCACATGCCGCCGGGCATCACCGTCGGCCTCCTGGGACAGGACGTGGCGGCCCTCGGCCTGCCCTCCGAGGAGGAGTATGTGGCCGCCTACTGCCGCCGCACCGGCCGGCCGGAGCGCATCGAGAAGCTCAGCTTCTACCTCGCCTACAACCTGTTCCGCATGGCCGCGATCCTGCATGGCATCCGGGGACGGGTGGCCCGGGGCAATGCCGCCTCCGAGCACGCCCGCCAGATTTCAGCCCACGTGGAGACCGTTGCCGCACTCGCCTGGGAGCACGCCCGGCGCGCGGAGTCCGAATAGACCGACCGGAACCACTGACACCAAGGAGACGACAATGGTTTGGACTGGACCGCTGGAAGACCGCATCCTCATCCGCGAGCTGCTCGACAGCTATGCCGACGCTGTCAGCCAGCGCGACGCGGAGGCGTGGGGCGCCACCTGGGCCGAAGACAGCGTGTGGAGCCTGCCCGTCGTCGAGGGCATGTCCGAAATCCGCGGCAAGGCCAACATCGTCGCCGCCTGGAAGCAGGCGATGGAGCTGTTCCCGTTCGTGCAGATGATCGCCGTGCCGGGCAGCATCGATATCCAGGGCGACCGCGCCTACATGCGCTCCTACACCGCCGAGGTGGCGGTCCGCGACGGCAAGGAAATCCGCCCGCGCGGCCAGTATGACGACGTGTGCGTGAAGCAGAACGGCAAGTGGCTGTTCGAGAAGCGCGTGTTCACGGTGCTCTACGGCGAATAAGGCCTGGCCCGACATTCCGCCAAAAAGAAAACCGGGGCAGGATCGCCGATCCTGCCCCGGCTTTTTTTCATGCCGGAAGAGCGCCGGTTCCGCTCAGCGCGTCGGAACCGGAGTCTCGCCCGAGTAGTCGTAGAAGCCGCGGCCCGACTTGCGGCCGTACCAGCCCGCTTCCACGTACTTCACCAGCAGCGGCGCCGGGCGGTACTTCGGATCGCCGAAGGACTCGTGCATGATCCGCATCACCGACAGCAGGGTGTCGAGGCCGACGAAATCGGCCAGGGTCAGCGGACCCATCGGGTGGTTGGCGCCCAGCATCATGCCCCGGTCGATGTCCTCCACCGAGCCGACGCCGTCCTGAAGCGCGAAGATCGCCTCGTTGATCATCGGGCACAGGATGCGGTTGACGACGAAGCACGGGCTGTCCTGCGCTTCCACCAGCTCCTTGCCGATGGCGCGGCCCCAGCCGCGCACCGCCTCGGTGGTGGCATCGGAGGTGGCAAGGCCCCGGATGATCTCCAGCAGCTTCATCACCGGCACCGGGTTGAAGAAGTGGGTGCCGACGAAGCGGTCCGGCCGGTCGGTGGCAGCGGCCAGACGGGTGATCGGAATCGAGGAGGTGTTGGTGGCGAGAATGGTCTCCGGCCGCAGCTTCGGGCAGAGATCGGCGAAGATCTGCTTCTTCACCGCCTCGTTCTCGGTCGCCGCCTCCACCACCAGGTCGGCCTCGGCAAAGCGTGCCGTGTCGGTGGTGAGGGTGATGCGATTGAGCGTTGCCTCCACGTCGGCGGCGCTCACCACGCCCTTGGCCTGCTGACGGGCCAGGTTCTTGGCGATGTTCGCCTTGCCCGCCTCCGCCCGATCCAGGCTCACGTCCGAGAGGATCACGTCATATCCTGCCAGGGCCGAGACGTGGGCAATGCCGTTGCCCATCAGTCCCGCGCCGATCACACCCACTGTTTTCATGCTTGTTTTCCCCAATCGCTGAAATTGCGCGAGCCTACATCCGCTCGACGATCATGGCGATACCCTGACCGCCGCCGATGCACATGGTGATGAGGCCATAGCGGCCGCCCGTGCGCTTGAGCTCGTACATGGTCTTGACGGTGAGGATCGCACCGGTCGCGCCCACCGGATGGCCGAGCGAGATGCCGCTGCCGTTGGGGTTGGTCCGCTCCGGATCGAAGCCCAGCTCCTTGGCCACCGCGCAGGCCTGGGCGGCGAAGGCCTCGTTGCTCTCGATCACGTCGATGTCCGACAGCTTGATCCCGGCCCGCTCCAGCGCCACCGGCACCGCCTTGATCGGCCCCAGGCCCATCACCTCCGGGTCGACGCCCGCATGGCCCCAAGAGACGATGCGCGCCAGCGGCTTGGCGCCCCGCGCTTCGGCGGCCGCGCGCGACATCAGCACCACGGCGGCCGCGCCGTCGTTGATGCCCGAGGCGTTGCCCGGGGTCACCGTGCCGCCGTCCCGCTTGAAGGCGGGCTTCAGCTTGGCCAGGTCCTCAAGGTTGGCGTCGGCGCGCACATGCTCGTCGGTGTCGAACACCACCGTGCCCTTGCGGGTCTTGATCTCGACGGGGACGATCTGCTCCTTGAACCGGCCCTCGGCGATGGCCCGGGCGGCGCGGCGGTGGCTCTCCACCGCCAGCTCGTCCTGCGCCGCGCGGGAGATGCCATGGCGCTCCGCCACGTTCTCGGCGGTGATGCCCATGTGGCCATGGCCGAACGGATCGGTCAGCACGCCGATCAGCGCGTCGATCATGGTCGCATCGCCCATGCGCTGGCCCCAGCGGGCGGACGGCACCACATAGGGCGAGCGGCTCATGCTCTCCGCACCGCCCGCCACCGCCACGGCGCACTCGCCGAGCGTGATGGTCTGGGCGGCCGAGATGATGGCCTGAAGGCCCGAGCCGCACAGGCGGTTCAGCGTCAGCGCCGGAGTGGCGGACGGAATCCCCGCATTGATGGCAGCGACGCGGGAGAGGTACATGTCCTTCGGCTCGCTCTGGATCACCTGGCCCATGACCACGTGGCCCACCTCGCGGCCCTCGACCCCGGCGCGGCGCAGGGCCTCGGCGATGACGATCCGGCCCAGCTCGGCCGGGGCCAGATCCTTCAGCGAGCCGCCGAAATCGCCGATGGCGGTCCGGGTGCCCGAGACAATCACGACATCCTGCAACATGTTCAAATCCTTTCCACCATCTCCGGCACGGCCTGGAAGAGGTCGGCGACGAGGCCGAAATCGGCCACCTGGAAGATGGGGGCCTCCTCATCCTTGTTGATGGCGACGATGATCTTGGAGTCCTTCATGCCCGCCAGGTGCTGGATGGCGCCGGAGATGCCGACGGCCACATAGAGCTCCGGCGCGACGATCTTGCCGGTCTGGCCCACCTGGTAGTCGTTGGGCATGTAGCCCGCATCGACCGCCGCGCGCGAGGCGCCGATGGCCGCGCCCAGCTTGTCCGCCAGCGGCTCGATCACCGTCTTGAACGCCTCGGCCGAACCCAGCGCCCGGCCGCCCGAGACCACGATCTTGGCCGAGGTCAGCTCCGGCCGGTCCGACTTGGACAGCTCCGAGCCCACAAAGCGCGACAGGCCCGCGTCGCCCTTGCCCGCAACCGTCTCGACCGCCGCCGCGCCGCCCGTCGCCGCCGCCTTGGCAAAGGCGGTGGTGCGCACGGTGATCACCTTCTTCGCGTCCGCCGACTGCACGGTGGCAATGGCGTTGCCCGCGTAGATCGGCCGCTGGAACGTGTCCGGCCCGTCCACCGAGATGATGTCCGACACCTGCGCCACATCCAGCAGCGCCGCCACCCGCGGCGTCACGTTCTTGCCGAACGAGGTGGCCGGGGCCACCAGCGCGTCATAGCCCGCCATCAGCTCCACGATCAGCGGCGCCAGGTTCTCCGGCAGGCCGTTGGCATAGGCCGCGTCATCCGCCAGCAGCACCCTGGCAACGCCCGCAACCGACGCCGCCGCATCCGCCGCGCCGCGCGCACCCGCGCCCGCCACCAGCACGTGGACCTCGCCGCCCAGCGCGCCCGCAGCCGTCACCGCCGCAAGGGTCGCGTCCTTCAGGGAATTGTTGTCGTGTTCCGCCAGAACCAGGACGCTCATGCAATCGCTCCCACTTCCTTGAGCTTGCCGATCAGCTCGTCAACGCTTTGAACCTTGATGCCCGCCTGACGCTTCGCCGGCTCGGAAACCTTCAGCGTCTTCAGACGCGGCGTCACATCCACCCCATAGTCCGCCGGCGTCTTCTCCGCGATCGGCTTGGACTTGGCCTTCATGATGTTGGGCAGCGACGCATAGCGCGGCTCGTTCAGACGCAGGTCCGTCGTCACCACCGCCGGAAGCTTCAAGGCCACCGTCTCCAGGCCGCCGTCCACCTCGCGCGTGACCGAAACCTCGCCCGAGCCCGGCTCCACCTTCGAGGCAAAGGTGCCCTGCGCCCAGCCCAGAAGCGCCGCCAGCATCTGGCCCGTCTGGTTGCTGTCGTCGTCAATCGCCTGCTTGCCCATGATCACAAGCTGCGGCTGCTCCTCGCCCACGATCTTCGCAAGCAGCTTGGCCACGCCCAGCGGCTCCGGCGACACTTCCGTCTTCACCAGAATGCCCCGGTCCGCCCCCATCGCCAGCGCCGTGCGCAGCGTCTCCGTCGCCTTGGCCTCGCCAACCGAGACCACGACAACCTCCGTCGCCACGCCCTTCTCCTTCAGACGAACCGCCTCCTCGACCGCAATCTCGTCGAAGGGGTTCATGCTCATCTTCACATTGGCAAGCTCAACGCCAGTCCCGTCCGGCTTCACCCGAACCTTCACGTTCGCATCAACCACCCGCTTCACGGGCACAAGAACCTTCATT
>NZ_JBPPGG010000006.1:7500-102500 GCF_051304405.1 Pedomonas sp. V897 | reverse complement strand
AGGCCTGGTTCGAGGCCTATGGCCGCCTGCCCTATCCCGAGCAGAAGGCCCATGTGGCCCGGCAGATCTGTACCGCGCTCAAGGCGCACGCCAGCGCGGAGGAGATCATCCTCTACCCGTTTGCCCGCAGCGCCACGGGGGATGATGCGCTCATCGACCGGTCCTTTGACGACCACGGCCGCATCAAGGATCTGGTGGCCGCCATCGAACTGGCCGAGCCTGGCGGCCCGGAAATGGACGACCTCATCCAGCGGCTGGCGACCGAGCTGCGCCTGCACGTGGTCGAGGAGGAAGGGAAGCTGCTTCCTCCGCTGCGCACGGGGAACATTGATCTCTACGCCCTTGGCGGCGCGGTGGCGGCACGGCGCGCCGAACTGATGGCCGCGGACATGGGCAAGAGCACGCCCCGCACCCATGGGCCCCTCAAGCCGATTTACTGGAGACCCGACATGCACCAGTCCTCCGCCGAGGTTGCAAAATCGCTTTTCATCACCGGGCTGAAGGACGCTCACGCCATGGAGCGCCAGTCCCTGCAAATGCTCGAGCTGGCGCACTCCCGGATCGAGCACTATCCGCAGGTGCGGGAGCGGATCGCGCAGCATATCGACGAGACCCGGTTGCAGATCGAGCGGCTCGAGCAGATTCTCGAGACGACCGGCTCGGATCGCTCCCTGTTCAAGGACATGGCCATGGCCGCCACCGGCACCATGGGCGCGATGGCCAATGCCATGGCGGAGGACGAGATCCTGAAGAACGCGCTGGCCAGCTACGCGCAGGAGAGTTTCGAGATTGCCTCCTATGAGGCGCTCATCGTTCTGGCCCAGGAGGCGGGCTACCTCACCGTCCTGCCGTTGCTCGGCAAGTCCCTCACCGAGGAGCGGGCGATGGCCATGTGGCTGGCCGAGCACCTGCGCGAGGTGACGCTGATCTTCCTTCAGCTGCGCAGCCAGGGCGTGAAGGCAGGGCGGTAGACCCCGCCCGCCGTTCCGGCTTCCCGCCCGCGCCTCAAAGAGCCGGCTCGAACGCCGCCCGCCAGCTCTTGCTCAGGCGCATGGCGGCGATGATGAGGCCGACCAGCGAATAGGTCTGCGGATAATTGCCCCACAGCTCCCCCGTGCGCGGGTCGATGTCCTCCGACAGCAGCCCGACATGATTGCGGCAGGCCAGCAGCTTCTCGAACAGGTCGCGCGCTTCGTCCCGCCGCCCGATGGCGGCAAGGGCGTCGATGTACCAGAAGGTGCAGATGGTAAACGCCGTCTCGGGTGTGCCGAAATCATCGGCCGCGGCATAGCGGAACATGTGGTCGCCCCGGCGCAGCTGCTTCTCGATGGCCTCCACCGTGCCGATGAAGCGCGGGTCCGATGCGGAGACAAACCCCACCTCGTGCAGATGCAGCAGGCTGGCGTCCACCTCGTTGCCGCCGAAGGTGCCGACAAAGCTGTTCATGGCCGGGTTCCAGGCCCGCTCCAGAATGGCGGCGCGGATGCGGTGGGCCTCCGCGCGCCAGTGCGCCTCCCGCTCCGGCAGACCGAGAATGTTGGCGATGGCCGCCAGCCGGTCACACGCGGCCCAGCACATGACGCTGGAATAGGTGTGGACGCTCGCCCGCCCCCGGTATTCCCACAGGCTGGCGTCCGGCTCCAGCGCCACCTGCGCCGCCCGGGCGCCCAGCATTTCGAGGCGCTGGAACAGGGCGACGTCCCCCATGCGGGGCAGCCGCTTGTCGAAGAACATCTGGGCGGCCGCCAGAACCACGCTGCCGTAAACGTCGTTCTGCACCTGCTCGGCAGCCTGGTTGCCGATCCGCACCGGCCCCATGCCGCGATAGCCCTGAAGCGCCGGGGCGATACGCTCGGTCAGCGGCCGGCCCGGCAGGACGGGATAGACCGGCTTGAGATCGCCGCCCCCTTCCTCCATCGCCGCCACATTGATGATATAGCGGATGAACTCCTCCATCGTCTTGGTGACGCCCAGCCGGTTGAGGGCATGCACGACGAAATAGGCGTCCCGCAGCCAGCAGTAGCGGTAATCCCAGTTCCGGCCTGAATGGGGCGCCTCGGGAATGGAGGTGGTGAGCGCCGCCACCACCGCCCCGGTTTCCTCGAACGCGCAGAGCTTGAGGGTGATGGCCGCCCGGATGACCGCCTCCTGCCACTCGAAGGGCACGGAGAGATAGCGCGCCCACTCGTACCAGTAGGTCTCGGTGCGCGTGTAATACTCCCGCACCAGGTCGGTGATGTCCGCCTCCAGTACTTCGTCCGGCCCGAGGATGAGGTTGACCGGACGATCCAGCACGAACGGCGCTTCCGCCGACAGGTAGGAAATGGGCATGTCGCTCGTCACCCGGAACGGCGACTCTCCCCCGTCGCGGAAGCTGATGTGATTGCTGCCGAGGGTGCGCGCCATGGCATGGGCGCCGTAGTTCGTCAGCGGCCGGATGCGTATGCTGATCCGGGGACTGCCGCTGACCGGCTCGATCCGGCGGATCAGATAGGGCGGATGCAGCGCCCGCCCGTAGGTCTTGTAGCGGGGCGCGAAGTCGATCACCCGCAGGCAGCCGCCGTGGGTATCATAGAGCGTGGTGACGGCGATCGCCGTGTTGCGGACGTAGGTCTGGCTGGACCCCGACAGGTTGTGCAGTTCGATGGCAAAATAGCCCGCATTGCTGTTCCTGCCCTTGGGCTGAAGCAGGCTGCAAAAGATCGGGTCCGAATCCAGATGGGGAAAGCAGGCCCAGACGATCCTTGCCTGAGGATCGATCAGGGCATTGAGCATGCAGTTGCCAACCACGGCCAGATTCAGGCTTGGCTCGCCAGCGGATACGCCATGGCCGGGTGCCGGATGATCCATACCGTCGCCTCCTCCACACCGCCACGATGTCACAGGTATGATATCAGGTGGGACGACAAGCCGGGCTGTCCACCCGGGGGACCTGCGGTTTATCGCGCCACAGTCATGGTTGGGCTTGCAGTCCCGGATGGTAAGGCCGATGAAGGCGGAATTGCAGAATGTGCAGTCACAAGGCCTGGTCTGTCATGAGTCCGTCTTCTTCGCCCAGCGCGCCCGCTCTCCGTTCCGCCAGCCTGACGGAGCTGGACCGGCTCGCCCTGGCCTTTGCCGAACTGGCCAGCGAGGCCGGGCGCGCCATCATGGACATCTACTGCCGGGATTTCGAGGTCCGCGCCAAGGCGGACGCCTCGCCGGTCAGCGAGGCGGACGAGGCGGCCGAGCCCATTCTGATCTCCGGCGTCGAACGGTTGCTGCCGGGCGTGCCGATCGTGGCCGAGGAAGCGGTCACCCGCGATGGGCCGCCCGTGGTGGGCGAGACCTATGTGCTCATCGATCCGCTGGACGGTACGCGGGAATTCATCAACCGCAACGGCGAGTTCACCGTGAACGTGGCGCTGGTCCGCAAGGGACGGCCCATTGCAGGCTGCGTCTACGCCCCGGCGGCCGCGCGCATGTACATGGCGGGCAAGACGGCGCGTCTCGCCATGGTGACCGCCGGCGGGCGCGTGGCGGATGAAGAGTCCTGCGCCATCAGCACCCGGCCCTACCCCGGCGCGGGCCTGACGGCCGTCACCAGCCGCTCCCATGCGGACGGGGAGACCGAGGCGTTTCTCGGCCGCCTGCCGCTCGCCGGGAAGCGCGATGCGGGCTCGTCCCTCAAGTTCTGTCTGGTGGCGGAAGGGCAGGCCGATGTGTACCCCCGGTTCGGCCCGACCATGGAATGGGACACGGCCGCCGGCCATGCGGTCTTGCTGGCGGCGGGCGGTCAGGTCCTGACCCCGGGCGGGGAGGAATTCCTGTACGGCAAGATGGCGAACGGCTTCCGCAACGGCGCCTTCATCGCCTGGGGCGGCGCGCCTTATACCGGCTGAGCCTGCCGGCTGACGGGCTCAGCCAAGCCGGGCCTTCAACCGCCCGCCAAGGACAGCCACCCGATCCATCGTCTTGCGCTCCAGCCCGTCCGGCCGGCCGGCCAGGTTCCACAGCGCCAGCGCAAGCGCGGGATAGACCACCACCCCCAGCACGATCTTGGCCGGGAGCATCAGGTAATCCGGCGCCGTCCAGAGCAGAGGCAGCGCCAGCACGGCCGCCGCCATCACGAAACCGGCCATGAACGGCCCGGCGATGCTGGCGAACTGGGCAAGCATGGAGAGGCCGCAAGCCCGGCTCATCATGGCCGTGACATAAACCAGCGTCAGGCCGGCCATGATGACGGACACCCACGCGACGCCCTCCAGCCCGAAGCGCAGGTAAACCGGAATGGCCGAGGACAGGAGGACGATGGCCTGCACCCAGCTGATGACCGCGTTCTTGCGCAGCTGACCCAGCACCACCAGCTGGTCGGTGACGATCAGGCTGGCGATCCGCAACACGCCGGTGAAGGCCATGATCTTCATGATGTCGGCGGCCGCCGTCCAGTCCTTGCCCAGCGCGATCATCACCAGCTCGTCGCTGACGGCGCCAAGGCCGAAGCAGATCGGCGCGGTGATCAGCGTGACGCCGTGCAGGGCCTGGAGGAAGGCGCGGCGGTAGCGCTCCATATCCTCCCGCAGCTTCACCATGCCGGTATAGAGCACCCGGCTGATCGGCATGGCGATCTCGAATGCCGCCGTGCCCGCCAGTTCCGCCGCCATGGAGTAGATGCCCAGCACGCCCGGACCCGCCACGCGCCCCAGCGTCAGCGTAATGCCGCGCATGAGCAGGCTCTTGCCCAGGTTGTTGACCAGATACCATTGGGAGAAGGACCAGATGTGCTTCCAGCCCCGGAACTCCAGCCGGGGCCGGTAGGGGAACAGCAGGAAACTGAGGATGACGGTCATGGCCGTGCGCGCCATGGAGCCGATCACGAGCGCCCAGTAGCTGCGGTAGAGAACGGCGATGGACAGGGTGACGACAATTGCAACCGCCTGGGAGAGCACCTGCTGCCAGAAGGTGCTGGAGAAGCGCAGCTCCTGCTGGATGGCGGTGACGCCAATGTTCTCGAAGGCGCGGATGACGATGGTGATGGCGACCACCTGAATGACCGCCTCCACCCTCGGGTCGCCATAGTAGGCTGGCGCGAAGATGGCGAGCACGCAGATAACCGCCGCCAGAGCGAGGTTCTGGACGATCCGCAGTGTCCAGGCAGCGTTGTAGTATGCCCGCCCCTTCTCCCCCATCTGGATGACGGCGCTCTCCGCGCCCATGTTCATGATGGAGTCCGCCAGGACCACGAAGGCCATGGCCATGGCCACGATGCCGAAATCCTCCGGCGAGAGCAGGCGGGCCAGAATGACCACATTGACCAGCCCGAGGATGCGCAGCATCCACCGGGTGGCAACCATCCACGCGCCCCCCACCATGATGCGGGACGCGAGCGGCGCCGCCTTGGGCTGTTGTTTCAGTGCGTTATCCTCACCCATGTGCGCCCTGCTTAGCCAACCCGGGAGGCGCTGCCTAGAGCCAAGTCCGGCACTCGGTCAATGGGTGCGCCGAGCCGAACGGCTGCCGCGCCGGGCAACAGAGCGGATCTGCCGCCTGCCGGTTGGCAAACGGGGGGCTCAGCGGTGATCCCGGCTCGCCTTGTTCTTCGGACGCGGCGGGCGGCCCTGCCCTTCAAACCCGCGCGGCTTGCCCCGGGGCCGGTCGTCGTGCGGACGGGGCCCGCGCGGCTCGAACCCTTGCGGACGGGGGCCGCGTGGCTTGCCGCCATCCTCGAATCGCCGGGGCGGCGGGCGCAACCGGGCCCTCGGCGCGGCGTTGACGGGCTCCGCGGGCTCGATGACCACATCCGGGTCCTCGGCCGCGGCCTTGCGGACCGCCGCCAGAAAACGGTCGGCCGCCGCACCCGCCACCTCGAACCGGGTTTCCCGGTCGAAGACGCGGATCGCGCCGATGTCGCGGCGGGTGACATGGCCGTGACGGCACAGGAACGGCAGCAGCCAGCGCGGGTCCGCATTGCCGTTGCGCCCCACGTTGATGCGGAACCAGGCCGATTCGTCGAACCCGTGGCGCGGGCCGCGCTCGCGCTCCTCCGGCTCGGGCGCGCTGTCGGCGAACAGCTCTTCGGGCTCGGGCAGACGCTCGCGATGCAGGCGCACGTAGGCACCGGCGATCTGCTCGGCGCTGTACTTCTCCAGCAGCGCCGCAACCGCCGCCCGCTCCTCCTCGCCGGGGCCTTCGGCCAGCGTCGGCTCGGCGAGCATGCGCTCCAGATCCCGGGCGCGGATTTCCTCGGCCGTCGGCGGATTCATCCATTGCGGCTTGAGCCGGGCATCGTACAGCAGCCGCTCGGCGCGGCGGCGGCGGGAGTGCGGCACCAGCACGGCGCAGATGCCCTTCTTGCCCGCCCGGCCGGTTCGGCCCGAGCGATGCAGCAGGGTCGCCGCATCCGTCGGCAGTTCGGCGTGGATGACGAGGCCCAGGTCCGGCAGGTCGATGCCGCGCGCCGCCACGTCGGTTGCGATGCACACCCGCGCCCGCCCGTCACGCAGGGCCTGGAGGGCGTGGTTGCGCTCGGACTGGCTGAGCTCGCCCGAGAGGGCGACCGCCGCAAACCCCTTCTCCACCAGGTTGCCGTGGAGGCGGCGCACCGCCTCGCGGGTGGCGCAGAACACCATGGCCCCGCGCGCATCCACATAGCGCAGCAGGTTGACGATGGCGTGCTCCAGATCGTTGGGCGCCACGCGAATGGCGCGGTATTCGATGTCCGCGTGCTGCTCGCCGGTGGAAACGGTCGAGATCCGCACCGCGTCCTTCTGGTAGCGCTTGGCCAGCTGCACAATTCCCTTCGGCAGCGTCGCCGAGAACAGGAGGGTGCGACGCTCCTCCGGCATGGCGTCGAGGATCACCTCGAGGTCCTCGCGGAAGCCGAGGTCGAGCATCTCGTCCGCCTCGTCCAGCACCACGACGCGCAGTTGCGAAGCGTCCAGGCTGCCCCGGTTCAGGTGGTCAACCAGACGGCCCGGCGTGCCGACGACAATGTGCGCGCCCTGATAGAGGGCCCGCTGCTCGCGGCGGATGTCCATGCCGCCGACGCAGGACGCCAGCCGCGCCCCCGCCGGCTCATAGAGCCACTGGAATTCGCGGTGCACCTGAAGCGCCAGCTCGCGGGTCGGGGCGATCACCAGGGCCAGCGGCGCGCGGCTGGGCGGCAGGGTCTCGTTTTCGCCGAGCAGGGTCGGCGCCATGGCGAGGCCATAGGCCACCGTCTTGCCCGAGCCGGTCTGGGCGGAGACCAGCAGATCCTGCGCCTCTGCCCCGGCGGTGACCACGGCCTCCTGCACGGGGGTGGGCTCGGCATAGCCCTTTTTCTCAAGGGCCGCCTGCATGGCAGGATGAACGGAAGGAAACGGCATGGTCTGTACACTCAGGCTTGGCGGATGGAAATTTGTGGCAAAACCCGCCACAGCAACTATCCGGCGGCCGACAGGTTGCGCGTTCCTGTGCACGCACGAGGGGCCCAAGGTCAACAACCGTTTCCACAAAATGACGATTTGCCCATGACTTTGGTGTTATTCCGCTCCTTTTTCGAGACAGACCCCCTGACGCTGGCCCGGGCCCTGATTGGCGTCCGCCTGCTGGTGGACGGCGTCGGCGGCATCATCACCGAGACCGAATGCTACACGCCGGATGACCCCGCCTCCCACAGCTATCGCGGCCCGACGAAACGCAACGCCGCCATGTTCGGCCCCCGGGGCCACGCCTATGTCTACCGGGTCATGGGGCTGCACTGGTGCTTCAACGTGGTGTGCGGCACGCGGGCGGGCGAAGGCAGCGCCGTGCTCATCCGTGCGCTGGAGCCGACGCACGGGCTGGACCAGATGGCCGCGCGGCGCGGCACAGACAATCTCCGCCGCCTGTGCGCCGGGCCGGGGTGCCTCACCCAGGCGCTTGGCCTCTCCGGCGCGCACGACGGCCTGCCGCTGGACGCCCCGCCCTTCCGCTTCGAGGCGCGGGAGACGGAGCCGGAGATCATCGCAGGCCCGCGTATCGGCATCACCAAGGCCGTGGAGCGGCCGTGGCGGTTCGGGCTGGCGGGCTCGCACTTCCTCAGCCGCCCCTTCCGCTGACTTTCCGCAGGAGGGTTGCAGACCCTCCTGCAATCGCAAGAACAGACTGCCCGAAAACAACCCTGTGCTGACAGGAAAACCCGGACTATAACCAGCCCGCGCGCGGCTTCGACCTCCTCACTTTCGTTCACAGATTGGTTTTCCGGTAGTTTTCCATGATCAGCTTCAACAAGGTTACGCTGCGGCGCGGTGCGAAACTCCTGTTCGAGAACGGCACCTTCACCCTGAACGCGGGTGAGAAGATGGGTCTTGTCGGCAGCAATGGCGCGGGCAAGTCCAGCCTCCTTGCCCTGCTGCGCGGCGACATCCTGCCCGAGAGCGGCGATGTGGAGTTCCCCTCCAACTGGCGGGTCGCCCACGTGGCGCAGGAGATCGAGGAGACCGACCGGCTGGCGCTGGAATTCGCCATCGACGGCGACGTGGAGCTGCGCCAGCTGGAAGCGGAGTTGAAGAAGGCCGAGGAAGCGGACGACGGCTACGAGATCGGCCGCATTCATGGCGAGCTGCTGCGCATCGACGCCTATTCGGTGGAGGCGCGGGCCGCGGAACTGCTGACCGGCCTCGGGTTCTCGGAGGAAGCGCAGTACGAGCCCGTCTCCTCCTTCTCGGGCGGCTGGCGGATGCGCCTCAACCTGGCGCGCGCCCTCATGTGCCGCTCGGAACTCCTGCTGCTGGACGAGCCC
Source organism: Pedomonas sp. V897 (assembly GCF_051304405.1). Lineage (NCBI taxonomy): Bacteria > Pseudomonadati > Pseudomonadota > Alphaproteobacteria > Sphingomonadales > Pedomonadaceae > Pedomonas > Pedomonas sp. V897. Next base: position 93,757 of record NZ_JBPPGG010000006.1, on the reverse strand, counting down.
ACCAACCACCTCGATCTCGAGACCGTGATGTGGTTGCAGGACTGGCTGAAATCCTACGACGGCACGGTGCTGCTGATCTCCCATGACCGGAATTTCCTCGACGCGGTGGTGGACCGCATCCTGGAAATCCGCGACCAGAAGCTGACGCTCTACACCGGCACCTACAGCGACTACGAGCGCCAGCGGGCCGAGCGGCTGCAACAGCAGCAGGCGCTTTACGAGAAGCAGCAGCGGCAGATCGCCCACATCGAGAGCTTCATCGAGCGCTTCCGCGCCAAGGCCACCAAGGCGCGGCAGGCGCAGAGCCGCATCAAGGCGCTGGCGAGGCTCGAGCGCGTCGCCGCCGCCCACGTGGACAGCCCCTTCACCTTCCGGTTCCGCGAGCCCGAGGCCATGTCGCAAACCCTCATCGAGGCCGAGAAGGTGGCGGTGGGCTATGGCGAGAAGACCGTCCTCAAGCACATCAACCTGCGCGTGACGGCGGGCACGCGCGTCGGCCTCCTCGGCCGCAACGGCGCGGGCAAATCCACGCTCATCAAGCTGATCGCCGGCGAGCTGGAGGCAAAGGAAGGGCGGCTGGTGCGCGACAAGCGCATCAGGTTCGGCTACTTCGCCCAGCACCAGCTGGAGCTGCTGCGCCCGGAGATGTCCGCCCTGTGGCACATGCAGCAGGTGGCGCCCAACACCCGCGATCAGGACCTGCGCACCTTCCTGGGCGGCTTCGGCTTCACCGACCAGAAGGCATTTCAGGCAACCGGCGAAATGTCGGGCGGCGAGAAATCCCGCCTCGTGCTGGCGACCATCGTGTGGCAGCGCCCCAACCTGCTGCTGCTGGACGAGCCCACCAACCACCTCGATCTGGAGGTGCGCGCGGCCCTCACCCTCGCGCTACAGGATTTCGAGGGCGCGGTGGTTCTGGTCTCCCACGACACCGCGCTCATCGAGACGGTGGTGGACCGCTACTGGCTGGTGGACAAGGGCCGGGTCTCGGTGTTCGACGGCGACCTTGCGGATTACAAGGCCTATCGCGCCAAGGCGGACCGGGAGAAGTAATCCCTCTCCCGGCCCCGCGCGCCGTCAGGCAGCGGTCTTGACCGCCGCCGCCAGCACCGCGTCCGTCGTCACGACGGTGGCGAATTCCTCGTGCAGATCGCTGAGCGCGGCGTCGTGAACCTCCTGCGCCGGGCGCAGGCGCCCGTCCAGCGTCCGCCGGGCAAAGGTGGCGGTGGCGTCCGAGACGACGTAGGTCTTGAAGTCCAGATTGCCCGCCATGCGGGCGGTCGTCGAGACGCAGTGGTTGGTGGTGAGGCCGACAATCACCAGCGTCTCGATGCCGGCGGCCCGCAGGTCCTCTTCCAGGCGGGTGCCGATGAAGCCGCTGTTGACGCGCTTGAGGTAGATCGGCTCGCCCGGCATCGGCTCCGCTTCCGGCTTGGGCAGGTTGCCCTGCGTTCCGGGGCGGAAGCAGCCCTCGGGCGACTGGCTGACATGGTGCACATGAAAGACCGGACGCCGGGTCTGCCGCCAGGCGGCAAGCAGGCGCGCGATATTGGCCTCGGCCTCGGGGTTGTTCCGCTCGCCCCAGCTGGAATCATTGAAGCCCTGCTGCACGTCGATGAGCACGAGAGCGGCGTTTACGGGGAGTTTCTGCATTTTCTTCGCCCTTTCCGGCTTCCGGGGTGTCTGGACGCGCATCATCGTCTCGGGCACAACCGGTTCCAAGCCGCAAGGATGACGGTTTGGGGGCGTGAAAATGACGGAACAGGACAAACGCGCAGCCGATGGGCTCGACCCGAAGGACCGGATCCTGATCGCCGCGCTCCGGGACGACGCGCGGGAGAGCATCGTCTCGCTCGCCCGGCGCATCGGCCTGTCGCGCAGCGCAACGCAGGACCGCCTCAACCGGCTGGAAAAGCGGGGCATCATTCGCGGCTATACGGTGCGGCTCGACACCGGCGGCGCTGAGCAGGCTCAGGCGCTGATCGCCCTCTCCTTCAAGCCCGGCTACCAGTGCGAGCACGTGCTGCCGCACCTGAAAGCCTATCCTGAAATCCGCACCTGCCAGGCGCTGGCCGGCCCCATCGACCTGATGCTGACGGTGGAAGCCGCGTCCACCGCCGCGCTAGAGGCGGTGCGCGCCGGGATCGCCGCCGTCCCCGGCGTTGCGACGGTGACCACCCACCTCATCCTCAAGACCCACTGGGCCGCCTGAGGCGGCAAGGGGCCGGAGAAAATCCGCCGCCCCCGGACGCCCAGTCAGACCGCCGCGCCCCCTCAGAACGCCTTGCGCGCCTTGGCCATGAAGGTGCGGCCGATGTAGCGCTCGGCGCTTTCCTCGTTGGTGACGTAGCCGTTGGAGCCAATGATCTTCGGCGAGGCGTCGGTCAGGTTCTTCGCCTCGAGCGACAGCATCACACCGCTGAGAATGGTGTCCTTCCAGTCGCGCGGGTTGAAGTTCTTGAACAGGCGCAGATCGAGCGAATAGTAGCTCTCCACCTTGGCGAAGCGGCCGGTGGCAAGATCGCGGTTGATCGTCTGCGACGAATGCCACGAGCCCTTGAGCGAAACGCCCGCGCCCGCCCGGGAATAGCCAAGCTGGAGATCGATGACGTGGGGCGATTGCCCGCTGCGCGCGCCCGCGCCCTCGCCATTGAGCAGGTCAAGCGTCTGCCCGCCCTTGTAGAGCTGGAGGTCCTGCTCCAGGTTCCAGTTGTAGTAGAGCCCGAAGCGGATGCGCCCCGGCGGCGTGCGCCGCGGCCCCATGCCCGGAATGTTGGGCGCGCCATCCGCCCCCATCATCGGCGGCGGACCGCCCGCGCCGGCCTCGCCGGAGCGGGGCTGGCCCATGGCCTCGGCCCGGCTCTGCATCTCGCCGCCGCCGCGCGCCCCCGGACCGCCGGGGCCGCCAGCGCCACGGAACCCGCCCGGAGGGCCGCCCCGGCCGGTGTCGGCCGTGATGCCCTCTTCCGTCACGCGCCAGCTTGCGTTGATGCCGAAGCGCAGACGGGTCTGGGTGTTGCGGTAGGCATTGACCGGGCGGCTGTCGAACGCCAGCAGCGTGCCGTTCTCGTCGCGGATGAAGCGGCTCGGGAACTGCGCCTCCAGCTCCGCCGTCGGATCGGGGAAGCGGGTAACGCCATTGTGCAGCGAGGCGCGCGTGAAGCTGGCGGTGAAGGTGTAGCTCTTGCCGGTGATGGGCCGCACCGACAGGTTGGCCTTCAGCATTTTCTGGCGGCCCGCCCGCAGATCCGCATTGCCGCCGGAGATTTCCGTGGCGCTGACCATCTGGCCGAGCACCGGGTCGTACACCAGTTCGCCCGGCAGGCGGAACTCGATGCCGTAGAGGTTGGACATGGAGGGGAAGACGGCGTCGTCGCTGTAGTTCACCGTCAGCTGCACATTGCCGTGCGGCGACCACAGCACGCCCGCGCCCCACGACATCCGGGTGCCGAACTTGCCCGATGTATCGAAGCCCACATAGGGCGAGAGCGTCACCCCGCCGATGGGCGAGCCCAGATCCTTGTCCGCCGACAGCAGCGGAATGCTGAAGCTGGCCGTGCCGCTGGTGTTGAAATAGTCACCGGTGCGGCTCATCTCCTGCGCGCCCTCGGTCACCTCGTTCTTCAGGCGCTGGTGCTGCACCTCCAGATTGAGGGAGGTGGAAATCTCCCCTGCCTCCGTGCGGCCGATGATGCGCGAGCCGAGCATGCTCGCCTGAAGCACGCGGGAGGTCTCGAGCGAGCGGTCATAGGCGGCGAAGCGGGACAGATCCTCGGCGGCAAGGTTGAACGGGTTGAGCGCCCCCGCGTCGATCTCCTCCGCCAGCAGGTCGTCATCCAGCCCGCGATCTGCCCGCAGGTTCTGGCGGCCATAGGTGAGCCCGGCCTCGAAATCCCAGTTCCAGCCCGCATGGGTGCCGTTGGCCGTGGTGGTCGCCTCGACGTTGGTGCTCTTCGACCGGCGCTCCAGCGGGCTGTTGCCGATGTACTGGTAGAGGGTCACGTCATCGTTGAACGGACTGTACGGATTGGCGGCGGCAATCGACAGGGCGGAGCCCGCCAGGCCCATGAGGTTGGTCCGGCGGGTCTGCGAGAGGTTGAGGCTGGCGGTGGCGTTGATGTCCTCCCCCAGCTTTCCGGTGACGGACGCCGCGCCCTCCAGCGTGCGGGAGGACGGCATCAGCGTGCGATAATCGTTGAGATCGGTCAGGCTCGGCTGATTGGCGGTGCGGGCGAAATCCTCCAGCGAGAAGGCACCGTCCCACTCCGGCAGGGCGGCGATTTCGACCGGCGCGCCGACAAGGCCGGACAGGGCCGGGTCGATTTCCGCATGGCCCTCCGCCGGGCCGATGTTGCCCTGAAGCGAAAAGGGCTGGCGGCCATAGCGCCCGTTGTTCAGACGCTTGGAGGCCAGCAGCCTGTCGCTGCGGCTGTAGCCCGCCGAGATGAATGTGCGCTTGTCGCGGTTGATTTGCAGCGTCGAGGCGGAGACGCCCTGGCTGCCGTAGTCGAACTGGTCCGACGTGGTGCCGGTCACCTCCACCGCATTCTCGCGGAAGCGCGGCCGCAGCACGATGTTGATGACCCGCTGGGTTGGCGCATAGCCATAGCGCACCGCCACATCGGGCGTGAACACGTCCACCCGCAGAATGGCACGGGCGGGATAACGCCGGATCTCGCCCACATTCTTGAGCCGCTTGCCGTTCAGCAGGAAGACAGGGCTCTCCGTACCGCCATCGATCTGCGGATTCAGCTCCTCCAGCAACTCGCCGATGGACGAGACGCCGAACGACATGATGTCGCCCACGTTGAAGCGCAGCTCGGGCTTGGCGTCGCCGATGACCGCGCCATACTCGCGGCCGTTCGCCGAGACGACGATCTCGTCGTCCACCGTGCCGAATTCGTCCAGGGGACCTCCGGCATCCGCCGACTCCGCCCCGGGCAGGGACTGCGCCCATACCAGCGACGGAAGGCAGGCGAAGGAGATCGCAACCACAACAGGTTTGATGGAAGACTTTTTACGATTGGAAGGACACATCGGAACGACACAGTTGGAAGAAGAACCGGGTGCGGACGCCCGCACCTGAACCATATACGCACATAAGCCCCAGAACCCTTCTCCAGGACAACCACAAAAAGCACCAGTCCCCGCCCCCATCACCGCTGCTCCGGCGCGCGCACCGGCTGCGCCGGGACATTCTCCGGCCGCGAAGCGGCGCCTTTGAAACCCGGCTCGGGACAGGGCACCCCCGCCGTGACACTCTGGCTGCCCCTTCGGCAAAGTGTCATTTATGACACTAAAAGACTTTTCCTTGCCTTGCGGGCTTTTCAAGCCACTTCGTATATGTTTTGTTCTGGCAACACACAGGACCAGGAATGAGGACATCATGGGATCGAGCGCTATCGGCGTCGGCCAGATCGTCACGGCGCTGGCGGAGGTCAGCCGCCGGCCCCGCTATGCCTTCATGGTGTTGAACCTGATCTCGGAAGTGGCCGGGCCCGACGGCAAGGCCGGTCCGTACGTGCAGGCGGGCGGCCAGACCATCCCCTTGCGCGACTGGCTGAGCGACAACCTCGCCCCCCTCGCCCAGGACGAACGCCGCCGCGCCGACCTGCGCCGCCGCCTGATGGCGGAGATGAAGAACGAGCTGCCGGACGACCCCGAACAGGCCGAACGTCTGGTGGACGCCGCCGTGCGCGAGCGCATCCGCGCCGTCGGCAAGACCAACATCTCCCACGCCGTCTCGGACCTGGTGCGCGCCGGCCTCATCAAGCGCCACTATGAAGGCTGGGCGCGGAACCACGTCAACCGGGGCGGGCAGCGCCACGCGGTCTACGTGGTGGACGGCGACGTTCTGGCGGCGCTGCGGCGCGGCACGCAGCTGCTCTAGGCGGCGGGTTTGACCTTCGCGCGCGGACGCCAGAACAGGTTGATCGCCAGCCCGCCGAGCACGATGGCGGCCGCCGCCAGCTTCCAGAGCGGCAGGCTCTCCCCCAGCCACCAGGCCGAGGCGGCCATGCCGAACACCGGCACCAGGAGGCTCATGGGCGCAACGGTCGCCGCCGGATAGCGCGCCAGCAGCCAGCCGAAAGCCGCATAGCCGAACATGCTGTTGCCCACGGACTGCCACAGCACCGCCGCCCAGGTGGCAGCGTCGGCCTCCGCGAGCCCGGTCAGGATCGCCTGCGGCCCTTCGAAAATCAGCGAAAGCGCAAGGAGCGGCGGCACCGCGAACAGGCTGCTCCACACCACATAGGCCAACATGTTCACCCCCGGCGTCGAGCGGGCGATGAGGTTGCCCGCTGCCCAGCTGAACCCGGCCAGCAGCACCAGCAGGAGCCCGAGCGGCGTGGCATCACCCCCGCCCATGTAGCCGATGAGCACGATGCCGCTGGCGGCAAGCCCCACCGCCAGCCACTGGTGCGCCCGCAGCCGCTCGCGGGTGAGGGCAATGGCCAGCCCGATCGTGAAAAAGGCCTGGCTCTGCACCACCAGCGAGGCAAGGCCGGGCGAGATGTCCTTTTTCATGGCGAGGAAGAGAAGGCCGAACTGGCCCGCGCCGATCGCCACGCCATAGGCCGCGAGACGAACGAGCGGCACATTCGGCCGCCGGATGAACAGCGCCGCCGGCAGAAACACCAGCCCGAACCGGAGCGCCGCGAACAGGAGCGGCGGCAGATGGTTCAGACCGAAACGGATCACCACGAAGTTGGTGCCCCAGACCGCCACGACCGCCAGCGCGAGCAGAAAATGGGGAAACGAAAGGGACGCACGCGGCATGGCTTGGCTCGCTCCCACGCAAACGAAAAACCAGCCGGTGAGCCGGCCTCGACCGCGAGATGTGTCGCACGTCTCGGCGCGCCTGAAAAGGCGGCCCGGCGCATTGCTCGCATGCACCGGTCGCATTGGCCCGGCCGCCGTGATGCACGGCGCATGGCGCCGCGCCGCGCACAAGGGGGCGGAACGGTCGCGGTGGCGCGTCGTTTGTCCCCTTCGTCTGAATTCCGGCGCTCAGCCCGGTGATTATTCGACGAGGGAGGCGAAGCCGTGGAATCCCCCACTTACCCGGAAGAGATCGACAACCCGACCGTGCCGGCCGGGGCGCAGCGCAGCCCGCGCCAGCCGCTCGGCGAGGCCGAACGCATCCTCTCCGTCGTCGCTGGCGGCCTGCTGGCGGGGCTGGGCGTGCGGCGCGGCGGCGCGCTCGGCTGGGCCGCCGGGCTGACAGGGGCCGTGCTCATCACGCGCGGCCTCTCCGGCATGGCCCCGGTGCGCCGGGCGCTCCGCGCCAGCCCGCTCGAAGACCAGGAGGCCCGGCGGCGCGGCTGGAAATCGGCCGCCGCCGTTTCCTGGGCCGTCACCATCGACCGGCCGCGCCAGGAGCTTTACGCCTTCTGGCGCGACTTCTCCAACCTGCCCGCGATCATGGAAAACGTGGAGAAGGTGGAGGTGATCGACGAGACCCACTCGGCATGGTCGGTCAAGGGTCCGGCCGGGGTCTCCTTCACATGGAACGCGCGGGTGACCGAGGACATCCCCGGCCAGCGCATCGCCTGGACATCGGATGAAAACGCCCGGGTGCGGAACACCGGCTGGGTGGAATTCCGGGACGCGCCCCACGACCGGGGCACGGAAGTGCGCGCCCTCATTCTCTACGAACCCCCGGCCGGACAGGCGGGACGGGCCGTCGCCAAGCTGCTGCACCGGGAGCCGGGCGTGCAGATGCGGCGCGACCTGCGCCGGTTCAAGCAGTTGATGGAAGCAGGCGAAATTCCGGTCAACCAGCCGCAACGCTCGGTGAATGGTTGAGCCGCATACAGAGCAGGGAGGACTTTCATGCGCGCGCTCGTCTGGCACGGCAAAAAGGACGTCCGGGTGGAGACCATGCCCGACCCCAGGATCGTCAAACCCCGCGACGCCATCCTCAAGGTGACCTCCACCGCCATCTGCGGCTCGGACCTGCACCTCTACGACGGCTACATTCCCACCATGAAGGCCGGGGACATCCTGGGCCACGAGTTCATGGGCGAAGTGGTGGAGCTGGGCGCGGAGGTGAAGAACCTGAAGGTGGGCGACCGGGTGGTGGTGCCTTTCACCATCTCCTGCGGCCGCTGCTTCTTCTGCAAGAACGACTTCTGGTCACTGTGCGACAACTCCAACACGGAGGACGGGGCCGAGATCGCCTCCACCCTCTACGGCTACACGCCCTCGGCGCTGTTCGGCTACTCGCACATGCTGGGCGGCTATGCGGGCGGGCAGGCGGAATATGTGCGCGTGCCCTTTGCCGACACCGGCTGCATGACGGTGCCGGACGGCCTGCCCGACGAGAAGGTGCTGTTCCTCACCGACATCTTCCCCACCGGCTACATGGCGGCGGAGAACTGCGACGTGAAGCCGGGGGACACAGTGGCGGTGTGGGGGTGCGGCCCGGTGGGGCAGTTCGCCGTGCGCTCCCTGTTCATGCTGGGGGCCGAGCGGGTGATCGTGATCGACCACCACCCCCGCCGCCTCGCCATGGCCGCCGCCGCCGGCGCCGAAACCCTGAACTTCGAGGAAACGAACGTGCTCGACGCCCTGCGCGAGATGACCGGCGGGCGCGGGCCGGACGCCTGCCTCGACGCCGTGGGCATGGAGGCGCACGGCCTGACGCCGGACAACATCATGGACCGGGCCAAGGCCGCGCTGATGCTGGCGACCGACCGGCCCCACGCGCTGCGCCAGATGATCCTCGCCTGCCGCAAGGGCGGCACCATCTCGATCGCGGGCGTCTACGGCGGTATGCTGGACAAGGTGCCGATGGGCGCGGCCTTCAACAAGGGCCTCACCTTCAAGATGGGCCAGACCCACGTGCAGCGCTATCTGCGCCCGCTGCTCACGCGCATCGAGAACGGGGACATCGACCCCTCGTTCGTCATCAGCCACCGCCTGCCGCTGGACGCCGCCGCCGACGGCTACGCCATGTTCGCCGAGCGACAGAATGACGTCACCAAGGTGGTGCTGACGCCGTGAGGGCGAATGCCGCCGGGGCTCGCCTTGACTTGGCGGAAATGTTCTTGTTATGTTCTCTTTCTGTCGTGGTGTTCGAGTCTGGTTGGAGGCGAAATCCTGCACGCGGGGGGACATAGGCAGCCATGGCGGTCAGCATCACGTTCTGCATCATGGGTGCCGTGTTGATCGGGGCTCTGGCCGCGTGCCGGGTGATCCGCGCCGGCGCGGCGCAGGCGATGCCAGCCTCGCCAGCCCTTCCCGCACCTGCCCCCGCACCTGCCATTACCACACCCGTCATCAACCGCTCGGGGCCGCTGTTTCAGCATGGAGGATCGCACTGCCGCAGAACCGGAGACAACGGGAGAAACGGGCCGGGGACCGGGCCTTGCGGCAGGCCAGCCCGGCCGGCGGACCTGCCGCAGCCGCATCTTTCACACCACCCGCGATCGCCAGAGAGGAGCCATGCCCCGGACCGCGCCGCCCAACAAGGGACCCCACGCCCGGAGCGGACCCGGCAGCGGCCCGCAGGCCGGTGCGGACAACCGGGGCGAGCTTATCCGCGTGCGGGCCGGGGCGTGGATCGCGGCCGGCGCGCTGGGCATCGGCACCGCCTTTCTCGTCCTCTCGCTGGTCCTGCGGGATGCGGAGCTGCGCACCTGGGCGACGGGCCTCATCTCCCTCGTCGTGGGGACGGCCATCGGCTTCGTGTTCTCCGGCACCGGCCGGGAGCCCTGAGGCCGGGCCGGACGCCCGGCCCCTCGGGAACCGCCACATGGCCGGCCGGCGCCGGCCGGAGAAACGGCCGATCAGCGTCCCGGCATGGCGGGCGCGGTCTGGCCGAACAGAATGCGCCGCGCCTCGTCGGTCATCGGCTTGTTCTCGAACGCCTCCGCTCTGGCATAGGCGCGGGCGGTGGCCGGGCGCGCCTTCACCCGCTCGAACCAGGCCTTGAGGTGGGGGAAGTCGTCCAGGTTCTGCCCCTGGTTCTTGTGCGGCACGATCCACGGATAAATCGCCATGTCCGCAATGGTGTAATCGTCGCCCGCCACATAGGCCCGGCCTTCCAGCCGCCCGTTGAGCACGTTGTAGAGACGGGTGGTCTCCTTCACATAGCGCTCGATGGCGTAGGGAATCTTCTCCGGCGCGTACATGTTGAAGTGATGGTTCTGCCCGGCCATGGGCCCGAGGCCGCCCATCTGCCAGAACAGCCACTCCAGCACCGTCTTGCGGCCGCGCAGGTCCTGCGGGAGGAACCGGCCGGTCTTGTCGGCGAGATACACCAGAATGGCCCCGGACTCGAACACGCTCACCGGCTCGCCGCCGTCCTGCGGCGCGTGATCGACGATGGCGGGCATACGGTTGTTGGGCGCAATCGCCAGAAACTCCGGCTTGAACTGGTCCCCGGCGCGGATGTCCACCGGGATGATGCGGTATTCGAGCCCGGCTTCTTCAAGAAAAAGGGTGATCTTGTGACCGTTGGGGGTCGGCCAGTAATGAAGGTCAATCATCGCGGACTCCTTGCGGGGCTAGGACAAAACCATGCGCCTAGATTTCGCATGACAGGGCGGGACGACAAGCCCCCCGCCGCAGAACGGTTCGGACTCGGCTGTGAAACAATCCGTGGCACAAGCGGGCCGCATCCGCGACGCTGACGTGCCGACAGGGGGGGCGAGGGCGACGGCGGCGGGGGCGGCGACGGCGGCATCGTCGCGGCCCGGCCCCTGCCTTGATGCTCTCCCGACGGCGCCGAAAATCGCCGGGAGCAATATCCCGACTATAGATTTCGGCCGCCGGAGCGGGCCGGTTAGACTCCCAAGGCTAGCCCAGCACGAAAGGAGGGAGAGGACATGCTGAAATTCGGACGGATCGCCGACAAGACGCGCCAGATGAACCCATGGGGCGCCACATGGGACCCCTGGATGCGCGCCATGTGCTATCGCTGAAACCAGGGATCGCCGGACAGGCCCGCGCCGTGGCGGACCACCGGCCAACGTGCGGCACGGACGGTGAGGGCAACCGTCGCCGCCGTGCCGCCGACGCTCAGCCGGAGGGCTCCTCCAACATTCTCCGCCTTGCGACACGCCGCCCCCCGCGTGCGCCCACGCTGTGGCTCTCGCGCCATTGCCACGCCTGCCTCGCCGACGATCACCTGATTTTCCTCGACCTGCGGACCGGCACCTACGGCGGCTTGCCGCCCGATCAGGCGCGGGCCGCGCTGGCCGTGCTGGACTGCGACCACGCCTTGCGTGCCCTGAGCCTGCCCGGCGCCCGGCTCGACCGACGCGTCCTGCAGGACCTGCTCGCCAGCCGGCTGGTGACAACCGACCCCCGGCGCGGCAAGCGGCTCACCTCCCTTTCGGCCGTGCGCGCCACCCGCGAGGCCATGGGTACCGGCGACGGCGCGCCGCCCCGCATCACGGCGCGGGACGCCTGGCATTTTCTGATGGCGCTCAGCGGGGGCGCGCTCGCGCTCCGTCTGCTGCCGCTGCGCGCCGTCCTCGCGCTGGAGCGCCGCCGCGCCGCGCGCATCCCGGGCGCACCCGCAGGTCCGGATGCGATCAACAGGGTGGTGGACCAGTTCCTCTTTCTCGCCCCGCTGTTCTACAGCCAGAGGGACCGCTGCCTTCTCAACAGCCTGGTGCTGAGGCGCCTGCTCCGCCGCCACGGCATCGCGGCGCACTGGGTGTTCGGCGTGGCGGCCGACCCGTTCGAGGCCCATTGCTGGCTTCAGGTGGGAGACGCCGTGGCGGGCGACACATTGATGCGGATCTGGCGCCTGACGCCGATCCTGATCGTCTGACCCGGGAGGCAGGGGGCATGTACCGCTATTGCGCCTTCCTTCCGAGACCCGGCCGGGAACGGGCGGCCGCGCCGCTGATCGCCGCCTGCGCCGCCCGCCTCGCCCGCATGACCCCCGCCTATGCGCCCGTGTTCGAGGGGCCGTCGCTGACCGTCCTGGAAGCGCGGGAGGGCGGCACACGCGCCCGCGCCTGCGCGCTGGGCGCGGGCGGCGTGGCGCTTGGCACCCTGTTCCGCGCCGGCACGGCAACGCCGGTTGCGGACCCGACGGACACCGAAGCGCAGACGCTGGCGCACCACGGCCCCGAGGCCATGCTCCGCCTGTTCTGGGGCCGGTATGTGGCCTTCCTCCTGCGGCCGGGCGGCGTTGCCGTGCTGCGCGACCCGACCGGCGGGCTCGACTGCTTTTACGCAACCCGCCCCCATTTCCACATGGTGTTCTCGGACGCGGCGGACATGGCTGCCCTTGGCGTCCTGCCGCTCGAAATCGACTGGCAGCACGTGGCGCGGCATCTGCAACTCCCCGCGCGGGAAATCCCCGGCACGGGGCTGGCGAAGGTGCACGCTCTGCGCGGCGGGGAGGCGCTGCACGTGGGCCGGACGGGCGCTGCCGTGCAACCTTGCTGGCGGCCGGAGACGCTGTGGCAGCCCGCGCGCCTGCCCGCCTCTCCCGACGACGCCGCCGAGGCGCTGCGCGCGGCCGTGTTGCAGGCCGTGCGCAGCTGGAGCGCGGTTTACGGGCGCATCCTCCTGGCCCTCTCCGGCGGGCTGGACAGCGCCGTCGTGCTGGCCGCCCTCGACGGTGCCCTGTCGCCCGACGACGTGCTGTGCCTCAACTACAATTCCGGCACGGCGGACTCGGACGAGCGCGCCTACGCCCGCCAGGCCGCCGCGCACTTTCGCGCCGACCTGATGGAGCTGGATGAACGCCCCAACATGGTGCGCCTGGGCGACGTGGCCCGCGTCCGCTTCTCCGCCCAGCCCATGATGGTGCTGGCGCAACTGGCGCGCGGCAGGCGGGAGGCCAATCTGGCGCGCGCGTTCGAGGCGGCGGCCCTGTTCGACGGCGCGGGCGGCGACGAGGTGTTCGGCAGCCTGCTCTCCTTCGCCAGCGCGACGGATTATTTGTGGACGCAAGGGCTGGACCGGGGATTTTTCGTTGCCGCGCACGAGGCGGCGCGGCTGGGGCGGGTTTCGGTGTGGCAGGTGATGCGCCGCGCCCGGGCGGCGGTGCGCACCCGCTCGACGGCGCTCCCCCTTCCGCCGATGGACGAAGCCTTCCACGCGCACCTGGCGGCGGTCTTTCCCTGTCTGGAACCCGACCTGGCGCAGACGCTGGCCCGCCCGCTCCCCACCGACGTGCCCCCGGGCAAGCGCATGCAGATCGAGGCGACCAGCTTCTGCAACCGCCTCTGGTATCCCACCGTGCCGGAGCATCATGTGGAGACCGTGCACCCGCTGATGTCCCAGCCGGTGCTGGAGGCGATCTATTCCCTGCCGACGCCCCTGTTCTGCCTGGGAGGGCGCGAGCGCGGACTGGCGCGTCATGCCTTCCGCGACCGCGTGCCACCGGACATCCTGCGCCGGCAGACCAAGGGCGGCATCAACAATTTCACCGACCAGATCGTCATCCACAACGCCCGCTTTCTGCGGGGCTATTTTCTGGACGGCCTGCTGGTGCACCACGGCCTTCTCGACCGGGCAGCGGTGGAGGAAGCGTTCCGCACCGAAGGCCACCCGAGCCGCCTGATGCGGACCACCCTGCTCAGCGCCCTTGGGGCGGAGGGCTGGGTGCGCCAGTGGACAAGCGCGCGCCGGAATCAGCCGCGTCCTGCCGCGTGAGCGCGGCGCGGTCGAGGTCCGCCAGATGCTGGCCGCGCAACTCCTCCCACCGGGCGTATTGCTCGGCCTTGGCGGGGTCCGGGTCCCGCTCCCCCTTCAGCCAGAAGGCGTACCAGTCCACCACCATGGTCTGGGCGTGGAGCCGCTGCCCCGGCTTGTTGGGCACGTGGTCGGAATCCACATACTGCCACAGCTCGACGGGCTTTCCCTGCCGGCGCAGGAGAGCATAGACATCCCACCAGCCCCGCACGCTGCCGGGAATATAATTGTGCAGCAGCAGGGGCGTGTGCACCCGGTCGAGGTTGTAGACCGGGTTTTTCTCCACCCACCGGTAGCGCCCTTCCCCCCACGGCCGCGCCCCGCCCAGCATTTCCTCCTGATAGTTCATGCCGGGGGGAATGAAGCCGTAGAGGTTGGCGTAATTCACCATGCCCGTGCCCATGGCGTCGGCGATGATGGCGGCAGCGAAGCGGGTCTGGGAGAAGGTGATGGTGTGCTGCACCGGCGCGCCGGTGTAGCTCCAGCCCGTCAGGCCGATGCGGGCCGGGTCCACGTCGCCGCGCCTGACCAGATGGGCAACCGCCGCCTCGATGCCCGCCTGGGTGGCGGCGAACGACTCCCGCAGCGGCGCGGGCGGCGCATTGTAGGGCATGGCCGGCATTTGCAGCACCATGATCCCCTTCGACGCCAGCGCCCGGCCGACGAACGGCGCCGTCAACCCGCCCTGCCCGCCGAGGACGAAGTGGTTGCGATCGTAATTGCGGCATTCGATGACGAGCGGGTACCGGCGCCCCGGCTGGTACCCTTCCGGCAGGATCAGGGCCCCTTGCCAGTCGTGGCCGTTGCGGTCCTTCCATGTGATTTCGGAGACAGGCGTGAGGTGCAGCGCCGCCAGTTGCGGGTTGAGCCGGGTGATGGCCCGTTCGCGGCCGGTCGCCGGATCGCGCGCCACCACCTCGGGCGGCATGGTGAGGCTCTGGCGCACCGCAAGCTCCAGCGGGTGCGGAGTCTGCGGCTTGCCGGTTTCGGAGACGGCCCAGTCTTTCCCGCCCCAGGTGATGACCAGCGGCGGGACCGGCTGACCATCGGCGCTGACGCGCGAGACGACGATGGCCTCGTTACCGAACACTTGCAGGATTTCAGGCCAGCGCCCCTTCACCGGTTCGGACGGATCGCCCGCCAGCGCAAGCACCGGGCGCACGGCTTTTGTCGCCACGTCGAATTCGGCAAGGAAGGGCCACTTGCGGCGCAGCGGGCGTTCCGCCGCCGGCCCCTCGTCCACCGGCAGATAGGTGTTGGCGAGGAGCGCCCGGCGGCTGTCGGGACTCCACAGCGCGCCGACGGTGGCCGCCTTCGTGGGCGCATCCAGAATGGGAAAGAAGTCGCCGCTTTCCAGATCGAGAAAATAATACTGGCGGATCGCCCGCATGGAAAAATCCACATAGAGGGACGCAAACCGGAAATCCTCCGGGTCGGACGAGTTGGTGCTGTTCTCCAGCAGGGGGCCGTAGTCGTCGTCCCACCGCCGCTCGGGCGGGGGATAGACGGCGATAATCGCCTTGCGACCGTCCGGCGACATCCAGAAGGCATCGAAATGATCCACCCGAGCCTGTGCGGGACTGACCAGCACGCGCGGCGGCTCCCGGCTTCCCGGGGACTGCACGACGATCTGCGGCGCGCCGGTGAGAAGGCCATAGCGGTCGCACCCGAGGCAGGCCATTTCCAGCATCTGCCGCAGACCGGCGCGCACGGCGATTTTCTCCTGCGCCACATCGGCGGCCGGATTGACCCATTCCGTCGCCACAAGCCGGTTCGCCGCCTCGCTGACCTGGAATTTCCGGATGGGATTTTGGGAATGGGTGAGCTGGGTAAGGCGGCCGCTGGCGATCTCAAGCCCGAACACCTGATCGGGATCGGCATCCCTCTTGCCGATGAAATATAGGGTGCGGCCATCCGCCGACCAGGCAAAGGAGTGAACCATCCGCATGCGCAGGTAAATGCCGTAATGGTTCATGGCGTCGGTCGTTGGCCAGCGCAGGATCTCCCGCCCCTGCGGCAGCGGCGCGCCCTTGGGCGCGCGCAAGAAGTCCTGCACCTCGGCGACGCTGTAGAGCCGAAGGCGTTCCTCCGTCACCTGCCGGTCCGGGTCGATGGCGCGGGTGCCAAGCAGGAAGTATTTCCCATCCGGGGAGAAGGTGAAGACCGGGGGAATGTCGAGATAGGCATAGGGCTCGACGATGCTGCGGAAGGTCAGCAGATCACGCACCTCCACCGGGCGGCCGAACTCTCCCGCCGCAAGCGGCGCGGCGAGAAAACCGAAAACCGCCAGCACGATCAGGACAGGATTTTTTCCCGGCACCCGCATGGTCTTTTTTCTCCGATCGCCCCGCAGGCTTACCATTTCTTGGTGATCGAGACGGACACGAAGCGGCCCAGCGGATCGAAATTGTCCGCGTCGTATCCGCCGACAACATCCACAAAGGGCGGGTCGTTGTTGAACAGGTTGACCGCGCTGAGGCTGAAGGCGATGTCCCGCAACCAGGAGGTCCGCAGGGTGCTGGCGGTGACATAGGACAGGGTCAGATCGATGGTGGTGTGGGATTTGATCCGCACGTCCGTTGGCCCGAGGGTATTCCGGTAGCGGTCGGTGTAATTGCCGAACAGGTGGACCGAGAGGCCGAAATCCGACGCCCACCCCACGCCGCCGCGAATGCGCAGATCGACCGGATTGGCGAAGGTGTCGAGAATGGACCGGGCCGGAGCCGCGCGGGTGGGCGACTCCTTCAGGTTGAGGATGTAGTTGGCGTTGGCCATGAGGTTGAACTGACCGATGCTGCGCGTGTCGATGGTGTAGGCGGCGGACAGGTCCAGACCTTCGGTGGTGAAGGTGGCGCGGTTGCCGGTGCGAACATCGACGATGACATCGGCAAGCCCGACCGCCTCGCACACGTCGGGCGGCGTACCCATCAGATCCGCCCCGGCGCAGGCGTCCTGCAATTGCGCCAGCGTCGGATTGCGGATGATGAGGTCGCCGAACAGGTCTTCCTGGCCCATCATCTCGTCCGGTATGGCCGCGCCGGTAATGCGGTTCTTGAACTTGATGTTGTAATAGGTGGCCTGGAGGCGGAGCGTTGGAATGGCTCTCGGCGCCACGATCACGCCGAGGGTCCAGGTGTCCGCTGTCTCGTTGTCGAGATCAGGCTGGGTGCCGCTGATGAACAGCGCGTTGCTCGTCCCCCGGGGCGCGCGCGGATCAAACACCGGGCCGAACGACAACAGCTTGCGCTGCGCCAGCTGGCCAAGGCTGGGGGCGCGGAAGGCGGTGCCGTACGTGCCCTGGAAGACGAGACCCGGCGTCGCCGTCCAGTTGACGCCGATCTTGGGATTGATGGTGTCGGCGCCATCCCGCTTGTACCGGACCGGCTCCATCTGCCTGTCATCATATTTTTCCGCGCGCAGGGAGAAGGAGACATCCAGCGCCTCGATGCCCGGCATGGCATTGCGCGGGCCGACAAACGGCACGTAGATCTCGCCAAAGGCGGCGGCGATGCGCCGGTTGAAACGGCGGATGTCCGTGTCGAGATCGGTGACCAGCGCGGCGCGCAAACGCTCGCGCCGCAACTCGCCGCCCAGCCCCGCCTTCATCGCCCCGCCCGGCACCTCGAACAGGGTGCCGTCAGCGAACAGGTTCACGGCCCAGGAGCGGAACCGCACGCGGTCGTGATAGTCGGCGAGGCTGAAAATGCGGGCCAGGGTGTCGGGATTGTTGGCCCCCTGATCGCCAAAGGGATTGAACGCTGTCTCCGGGTTCGGGTCCCTCAGCGCCGCATCGAGGGCCAGGGGATCGATCATCGGACCGGTCCGCATGCTGCCGAGACTGCGGGCGTAGGTGAAATAGCCGTTGACCCGCCAGTCGCCGCGCACGGCGTAGGTCAGGCCCGCCGTGCCCTGGTAGGTCTTCTGGGTGCTGGCGCTGTTCGCCGCGCCCAAGTCGTTATAGAAATTGTAGGCGACGAACACCGGCTCCCCGGTGCCGAACACATCCACGTAGAACGGGTTCTCCGGCGTGACCATCACCGGCCATGACTGCTGGGCCTGGCGGTATTTCGCCTTGCGCCGGGAGTAGAACGCCTCGGCGAACAGGCGCAGGTCGTCCGTCACCTCCTGGTCGAGATGGCCGAAGGCGCTGTAGCGATCCTGCCGGGGCAGCAGATCCACCCCCTGCTGGGTGTTGAAAAGGTTGAGCGTGCCGGGCCTCAGATCGGCGGGGGTCAGGTTGCGGCCGTCCTGCCCCGGCGGAATAGCGAACAGCGGCATGAAGGTGACCGGATCGATGATGTTGCCGGGGGAGGCGTACAGGGAGCCCCAGTTGGTGCCGCCGCGCCCGGTGAGATCGGTGGTCGCGGCGTAACCCCGATCGGCGGTGGGCAGACGGTCGCGGTGATAATATTCGCCGGTGAGCAGCAGGTTGCCGCCGCTCCACTTGAAACCGAAGGTCTGGGCGGCCTGATATTCGTCCACCCCGCCCTCGGTGGTGGCCCCATAGCGCAGGGTGGTCTCCGCCCCCTCGTAATCGGTCCGCAGGATGAAGTTGACGACACCCGCCACCGCGTCCGACCCGTAAACCGCCGACGCGCCATCGGGCAGGATCTCGATGCGCTCCAGCGCCGAGACGGGAATGAGCGAAATATCGGGAATGTCGCCATTGTCGCTGGCCCCGGCCATGCGCCGCCCGTTGAGCAGCACCAGCGTGGACACGTTGCCGAGCCCCCTCAGGTTGACGCCCGAGACGCGCCGCCGCTGGGTGGAAATGGCGTCCGTTCCGCGCGCGGTGTCCTCTGTTGCGCCGCCGCCGAAGGTCTGCGGCAGGAGCTGGAGGATCTGCGGGGCGGTGGCGAAACCCGACGTCGCGATTTCCGGCCGCCCGATGGTGATGAGCGGAGAGCCGGCGGCAATGCCGATGTTGCGAATGTTGGAGCCCGTCACGACGATGGGCGCGAATTCGGGATACCGGACCGCCTCGTCCGCCCGCCGTTGCTCCGGCCCGATGCCGGCGGACGGGCTGACATCAGGCTGGCCGGAAGGCTCCGCCGGATCGCCGGGCGCGCCTGCCTCCTGTGGCTGGGCACCGGCGCTGCCAGGCAACGCAACGGTCAGCAGGGGAGCGGCCAGCAGAACGGCGGTAATGGCCGTCATGGAGGCGGGCGTCATGGAGGTGGCCGTCGTGGAGGCGCGGCCCGCAATGGCGGCACGCAGGGAACCGCATGAAAATGCCATGTTGAATTTTCCCGTACGGACTTGATACGAGTTATCAAAAATGAAAATCAAACAATCGAATGAAAACGGTTTTGATAAATGAATATTATCAGGCTTGTTTGTTATTGTTTTACTGCCTGATCTTCATTCATTTCGGAAGACATGTGGTATCGGATTCTACGGGTGAGTCAATATCCGCATCCGCCCCCGGCGAATTTTAATATGAAGTTCTTGCATGACTGAGGAGCGGAGCCCGCCGCTGGCGTCCGCCGGGTTTTCGCGCGCTCAGGAGTGTGTGCGGCCCGGATGGGTGCAGATGGCCCGGACGGCCTGCCATTCGTCGGCATCCAGCGCCGGCCGGGGTGCCGGCATGTCCCCGGCGGCCGCGCGGAAACGGGCCGCCCGCGAGGCCATGGCGGGATGGGTGGAGGCATAGTCGCCGATCTTGCGCAGCGTCTCCCGCAGCAGGCGGCCGGACCCGTCCGGCGTCTGCGCGGCCGCAGGCTCATGGCGCGCGAAATAATCCGCCAGCGCTTGCGGCGAGATGCGGGCCTCCCGCAGCCGGGCAATGGCGAAGGTGTCGGCCTCGCGCTCGGCATCGCGGCTGTGCCCGAGGCTGAGGGTGGTGTCGGCGAGCACCCCCACGTCCCCGCCCAGCGCGCGCAGGACAACGCCCGCGCTGAGCTGGCGGATGATCTGCTGGTTGGGGTGGCGATGATGCACGTGCCCCAGCTCGTGTGCCAGAACGCCCGCCACCTCCTCCGGGCTTTTCGCCTTCCCGATGAGGCCGGAGAACAGCACCACATGGCCGCCGGGCAGCGCGAAGGCGTTGTCGACCGGGCTTTCGATCACATGGAGGGTGACGGGCTCGGCAAGGCCGCCCGCCGGGCGCAACCGGTCGGCGAGATGGCGCAGGGCCGCAAGCCCGGCCTGCCCGCTGCATTCATGGCCGCCGCCAACCGCGCGGACCATCTGGCGGCCGAAGGGCTCGGTCCAGCTGTAAGGCAACAGCGGCGCCAGCGCAGCGAGAATGGCCCCGCCGTTCAGTACGAGGGCGGCGGCAAGACCGGCCGCCACCGCCGCCGCCCCGCCCCACAGCGCCACACGTCGAGGCGACGGCCGGGGAGACCGCCGCAACCGCTTCCGCCAGCCGGGCGGCACGTCGCCCAGGAGGACCAGCCGCCAGTCCGGCCGGACCGCGTGGCGCAGCACATGGCGGCCCGGCGCGCGGTCCCCCAGCCACAGGTCCGAAAAAATCAGCGGCTCGGGCTCGGCCCCTTCCCGCAGCAGCGTCAACCCCTCGGCGGTGAGCCGCGCGCGGGCCGGGTGCGCCGCGGCGGTCGCGCCGTCGTGGACAATGGCCTCAAGCTCAGACGGGGCTGAAGTCGAAGACATCGGCTAGCCCCTCGCCCTGCATCGGCACGGCGAGCTGGCTCTGGGCGATGGCGTCGGGGTCGAGCGCCCCTTCCGCCTCCAGATGGCGCAGTGCGAAGGCATAGACGCGGTACCGGAGCATGATGAAACCAAGCCCCAGCGTGAACACCAACATCGCCGCGTTGCCAAGCACGAACAGGAGCCAGTCCTTGAGGGTGGCGTTGAGACGCAGCGGCACGCGGTCGAGCCGGGTGTGGCTGACGATATGCCGCCAGCATAAGACATTGTAGACGAACGCCCCCGCCGCGACGGCCGCATATCAGAACACGACCAGCCTGGCGCCGTTGCGGACGGCCTCCCCGTCCACGGGCAACACCATCTCGCCAGACCACATGACGTCGAGGAAGGCGCGCAGACCCGGAGACAGGGCAAAGAGCGCGAGCCCCAGGCCGACCACCCCGGCCCACACCGGCAGGAACTGCCGGAGCAGCGGCCGGACCGGCGCCTCCGCCCTGAATTCCAGCGAGCCGAAACGCGCTTCGTTCCAGCGCTCGTTCCACAGCCGGGTGTTGACCCACGGCATCGCCAGAAACAGGGTGAGAAGACCGGCAACCGAGCACCCCAGGAATCGGAGACCGTACCCCCAGCCGCGCGCCACCATGCCGCCGCGAATGCCGCGCCATGTGGTGCGCGACAGCAGGTAGCGCTGGGCGCGATAGGTGCCGACACCGGCGAGGTAAAGCAGAAGGCCCCAGAGCAGGATGCTCAGGGCGTCGGCCTCCAGGGCGTGGCCGGCCATGCGCAGACTGTCCGCAAATCCGAAGGCGAGGGAAATCGGCATCAGCACGCCGAACACCACGATGACCATGCCAAGGAACAGCTCGCCCCCGGTGCCGGTGTATTCCAGCGGATCACCCATGACGGTGGTGCGGCTCCAGAGATAGCGGCGCTCCTTTGCCTTGGCCCAGCAGCGGTAAATGCCGAGGGTCAGGATCGTCAGCAGCAGGTTGACGATGGCGATGCCGAGAAATTCCGTCCAGCTTCCCTTGAAACTGACCAGCGGCGGCTGGTCCGTACCAGGCGTTTCGACCGTCATGAGTCCCCTCCCCTCTACCAGTCGCCCCCCCAACCGGGCATTGCGCCCAAAAACGTAAGGGTGGGGATACAAACCGGTCAATCAGAGGCGCGGGGGTCCTACCTGAACAGGGGAAGCCTCAGCGGCGGGCGGCGTCCGCCGGGTTTTCGCCGCGCGCGCGAGGAGGGAAACCGGAAGGTCAGACGAGGGCGGCGGGCGTCGCGCCCAGCACGCGGACAATCTCCCGCGGGTCGAGCCGGACCTGAAGGCCGCGCTGGCCGCCGTTGAGAAAAATGCGCGGCAGGCCCTGCGCCGCTTCCTCCAGAAAGACCGGCACGCGGCGGCGCTGGCCGAACGGGCTGATGCCGCCAACGCGATAGCCGGTGATCCGCTCCGCATCCGGCACCGGCATCATGTGCGCGGCCTTGCCGCCCGCCGCCGCCGCCAGCCGCTTGAGGCTGATCTCCCGGTCCGACGGAGCAATGGCGCACACAGGCTTGCCGTCCACCAGCACCATGAGCGTCTTGTACACCTCGGCCGGATCGACCCCCAGCGCCTGCGCCGCCTGAAGGCCGACCCGCTGGTCGCCCGGCGCGTAGTCGTAGGTGTGAAGCGTGAAATCGACGCCTGCGCGCTGGAGCGCCACAACCGCGGGAGTGGATTTTGCCATGTCGTCCTCATGCCGCCTGTTCGCCCGCCGGGGCTGCCTTCGATAATCCGCGCCCCGGCTGCGGGGCAAGGTGCCGGCCCGCAAAAAATCCCGCCCGAAAAACAAAAGACCCGGCCGGGACGTGCCCGGCCGGGCCAACCTCAGGGGGCTCTTGAGGTCAGCGGAAACGGTAGGTGGCCTGGAGCAGCACCTCACGCGGACGCCCGATGGCGATGCCGATGTTGTCGGGCGTGCCGAGCGTTTTGTCGAAGGAGGCGACGCCGTAATATTTGTTGGTGAGGTTGCGGCCGATGACCGCCAACTCCCAGGCGTCCTCCACCTCGTGCAGGCGCACGCTGGCGTTGAGGCGGGCAAAGCCCTTCTGCCAGCTGCCCGGGTTCTGGTTTTCCTGCATCCAGTAGCCGCTGGTGTAGTTGACGTCCGCGCTGAAGCCGAGCGCGAGCACGTCGGTGAGCGGCGTATCGAAGGTGAAGCCGCCATTCATGTTCCACTTGGGCGCGCGCGGCAGCGCCGTGCCGGTGAGATCCTGCGTGACGCACGGCGAGCCATCCGGGTTGACCTGGCCCGAGTAACAGGGCGCGCCCGCGAAGTTGAGATACTTCGCCCGGTTGTAGCCGACGGCGCCGCGCAGGGTGAGCGCCTCGTTCACCGCATAGCTGGCCTCCAGCTCCGCGCCGGTGGTGCGGGCCGAGGCGGCGTTGCGGATGGAGAAGGTGGCATTGGCCGCATTGAACGAGGTGAGCTGGAGATCCTCGAACTTGTAGCGGTAGACCGCCGCGTTCAGCGACAGCGCCCCGTTCAGGAACGAGCCCTTCGCGCCCAGCTCGCCGCCCTTGGCGGTTTCCGCGCCGAACCGCAGGTCGTTGGCGGTGGCGTCGGACGCCAGCGAGGACGGGTTGGAGAAGCCGCCGGACTTGTAGCCGGTCTTGTAGGCAACATAGAGGGTGGAGCGGTCGGACGGGTGCCAGCTGAGCGTGACTTCCGGCGACCAGTTGTCGTCCCGGTAGTGGCCGTTCACATACTGGCCCTCGGGCAGGAACCCGCCGATCTGCTCCAGCAGGTCGTGCATGTAGCTGTGGCCGACGCGGGCGAATTTTTCTTCCCACGTCCAGCGCGCACCGCCCGCCAGTTCGACATTGTCGGTGATGTCGATGATCGCCTGGCCAAAGAACGACCAGGTGGTGCCGCGATTGCGCGAGCGCAGCGCCCAGTTGTTGTAGAGGCCGGTGGTGGGGTCCAGCCCCAGCGCGAAAATCTGGCCATGGCCCACCGTCGAGCGGCGCATTTTTTCATAGTAGCCGCCGACCACGAAATTGAACGGGCCGTCCAGATCGGACGCCGCGCGGATTTCCTGGCTGAAGGCCTGGCTGGTGTCGTCGTTGCGGCCCCACACCGCGCCGGCGGCGGTGTAGTCGAAGTTGTCGAAGCCCTTGTTCGCGTAGCGCCAGTAGCCGGTCACGGAGGTGAAGGTGACCGTCGGCAGCTCGTAGTTCATGGTGAGCGAGCTGAGGACCGACTTGTACCTGGTGTACGGCCGGCCATCGCGCGCGCCGGTGTATTGCGCCGCGCGCTCCTTGGGCAGCGCGGTGGACGAGCGGCGGCCGTTCAGCTTGCAGTCGCCGTAGGGGTCGGCGACGAACTCGCCCGCCCCCAGCATCAGCGTGTTGTTGGTGGTGTCGCAGATGGTCTCGACGCCCGCGGTCTCGCCGTTGTCCTTGTAGTCGCTGACGAACACCTTGGCCGTGGCGTTGAACCGGTCGGTGGGGGTCCACTCCAGCGTCAGGCGGGCCAGCACCTCCTCGGTTGCGGGCGAGCGGTCATCCCCCGCGCCGGGGCGGGTGTAGTCCGGATCGTCGGGAATGGTGAACGGCCCGGCCACGTTCTTCATGTAGCCGTCCATCTTCTGGCCGCGCATGGCCAGGCGCACGCCCAGCGTCTCGCTGATGGGACCGGAGACCGCGCCCTCGATGAAGCGCTCGTCCGCCTTGAATTCGTAACCGGCGCGGGCATAGCCCTGCCAGGTCTTGGTGGCACCCGCCGAGCGCAGCGAGATCACGCCGCCCGGGCTGTTCTTGCCGAAGAACAGCGCCTGCGGGCCCTTGAGCACTTCCACCTGCTCGATATCGAAAAATCCCTGGGTCGCAAGGCGGCCACGGCTGACCTGAATGCCGTCCAGGTTGACCGAGACGGTCTGCTCGATGCCCGCGTCCAGCGAGGACGAGCCGATGCCGCGAATGGCGAAGGACGCGCCCGCGCCGCCGCCGCCGGTCTTGGCGATGATGACCTGCGGCACCATCTGGCCGATTTTCTGAAGGTCATTGGCGGCGTAGCGGTTGATGTCCTGCGCGCCGAGCGCCGAGACGGCGACCGGCACGTCCATCAGGCTTTCCGCCCGCTTGCGGGCCGTGACGATGATGTCGTGATAGAAGCCTTCGCTGGCGGCCTCCCCGGCCGCCGCATCCGCCGCGCCATCCTGCGCGAGCGCTGGCCCCGCCAGCGCAAGCGCGGCAACGCCGCACGCCAAACGCACCCCATACCGCGCCACAAAACCGGACACACACTTCATAACCAGGCCCTCCCCCGTGCCAGCGTCGGGGCGGTCTGCCCGGGATTGGGCAGCCGTTCCGCGCTGGTCTTGCGCAGGGCGCCGGCTTGAACGGCGGGAATGCGAGGCCTTGTTTTTATGTGCCTCCGGTCAGGTGCCGCTGGCTGCCCTGCAATTCATTCTTGGCAACCAACGCTGACACCGGCCCAGACCGGGATAAACTAATGAAACTGCTAGGCTAAATTGGTGCTGGCAGCAAGCACGCCTGCCGCCAGCACCTGCTCAGGACCGCCGGCGCAGACAGGCAACACCGACAAGGCCCATCCCCAGCAGCGCGACCGAAAGGGGCTCCGGGATCTCCTCGGCGGGCACGGCCGGCCGCAGCGTGGAGGGGAAGGAAATGTCGCCGGTGAACCCGGGCAGATGGACCTGGCCGTTCTGGGTGAAGCTGCCCGCGACCAGGGTGCCGTCGATGGGCGTGACGTTGGAGACATGGGCACCCGGCGCCAGCACCGAGCCGAAAATCTGGCGGTCGAAGGTGAGCACCTCCGCCTCGTAGAAATTCCAGATGATGTTCTGGCTGGCGAACAGGTTGTCGGGCAGGCCGCCCTGCTGCCAGTTGGCACCGAGGGAGTTGTTCTTGCCTGCGACGTTCACGACGATGGTGCCGAGCCCGGCGATGTCGTCGCCATAGAAGCCGTAGCTGCTGAGCGCGCCGAGAAAACCGTCGTCGAGATTGAGCACGGTGAGGCCGTCGCCGTTGGTGTCCGCCAGCTGGAGGCGGAAGTTGTTCCGGTCGCGGACGTCGGCCGCCGTGTAGCGGATGTCCGCCTCGCGGCTCGCCAGATCGGCCGACAGGGCCAGGAAGTCAGAAACATCGAGCAGCTTTCCGCGCGCGGCGTCGCTGCCGGCCTCCACGACGCGGCCGCTCGTGTTGCCGGTCAGGCGGACGGAATTCGACGCGACGGTGCCGCCCACGTAGGCGCTGCCGCCATCCTGGATTTCAACCAGGCCGGAGACATTGCCGCCCGCGTAGAAATCACCGTTCTTGACCTTGATGCCGGAGGCCTTCACGTCGCCCGCGACGGTGAGGCCCGCAGTTCCCGTGTAGCGGGTGTTGTTGGACCCGACCATGTTGTTTCCGGTCAGGTTGCCGCCAACGTAGATGCTGCCCTGAATGTCGTGACGCAGATCGAAATCGTCAAAGACGATGAGATTGTAGTCGCGCATGGCCTCGAGCGCCGTGACCGGACCCGCCTGCGCAGGGGCCTGAGCCCCGAAAACCACGGCCAGAACACCTGCAATACACCACGGCCGCCGCATACGCTCACCTTTACGCTAAGTGTACAAACATCTCTGCCTTATCCCTTTCATATCGGTATGCAAACGGAGTTTTCCAAGCCGGACGGGCAAAAACGGGGGGGCGAGGCCCGAAACGGCCAAAAGTCGTGCCAGATCAGGGGGTTGCGCCGCCCCGTCACGGCCGCGCGAAAATTTGTCGCGCCGGGCGTGGACCACCGGGTCCGGCTCGAAGCGCCAGAAGAAAAAAAATGAAACTGCCAGGCTAAATTGCTGCTGGCAGCACAGAGTCCCCGCGCGGCAAACGGCCCGGCTCCGGGCGCCGGCGCTGGACGAAGACGAGGCCGGCGAGGCCGAGACCCAGCACGCCTGCCGATGCGGGCGCGGCGATCTCCACCGGCGGCGGGTCGAAGGTGATTAACGTGCCCCGGTAGCCGGGCCAGTGCACCTGCCCGTTCTGGGTGAAGCTGCCCGCAACCAGGGTGCCGTCGATGGGCGTGACGTTGGAGACGCGCGCGCCCGGCGCCAGCACCGAGCCGAAGATCTGGCGGTCGAAGGTGAGCACTTCCGCCTCGTAGAAATTCCAGATGACGTGCTCGCTCGCGAACAGGGAGTTGGGCAGGCCGCCGGTCTGCCAGTTGGCGCCGATGG
This sequence comes from Pedomonas sp. V897, assembly GCF_051304405.1. Lineage (NCBI taxonomy): Bacteria > Pseudomonadati > Pseudomonadota > Alphaproteobacteria > Sphingomonadales > Pedomonadaceae > Pedomonas > Pedomonas sp. V897. The sequence continues at coordinate 67,258 of NZ_JBPPGG010000006.1, read as the reverse complement.
AGATGTGCGTGCCCCCGACGTTGATGATGATGGTGTCGAGGCCGGCAATGCCGTCGCCATAAAGGCCGTAGCTGCTCAGCGAGTCCAGAAAGCCCGCTTCCAGCGACACAACGGCGACGCCGTCGCCATCAAGGTCGGCGACTGTGATGCGGAAATTGTTGGGATCAAGAATATCGGCCGAGGAATAGCGGACCTCCGCCTCCCGGCTCGCCAGCGCGGACGACAGGGCGAGAAAATCGGCCACATCCAGCAGCTTGTCCTGCGGGCGGGTGCTGCCGGTCTCGATGGTGCGCCCGGCGGGGTTGCCGTTGAGCCGGATCGCATCCGGCGCGGCGGTGCCGCCCACATAGGCGCTGCCGCCGTCCTGAATTTCCACCAGGCCCGAGACCACATTGCCGCCGACGTAGAGGTCGCTGTTCTTCACCTTGAGGTTCGACACCATGACGTCACCTGCGACGGTGAGGCCGGTCGCGCCGGTGTATGAACCGAAGTTGGCGCCCACCATGTTGCCGCCGGTCAGGTTCCCGCCCACGTAGACGGCGCCCTGGATGTCCTGGGTCAGCCTGAAATCGTCAAAGACGATCAGGTTGTATTCGCGCAGGGCCTCAAGGGCCGTCACCGGCCCCGCGTGCGCCGGGCCCAGGGCGAAAACATTGGCAACCAGAGCGACACCGAACAGAAGACGTGCAGACTGTGCCATATCGACCTCTCCGCGATGTGCGCCCGCACTCTGCCGGACATATCGTTAAATATTTATTGTTGATATTAGCAGTTTCCTGCCAAGTCTCCCATCGGTCAAGACACTTTCGTGCGACGACATCAGGTTTGCGCGAAGCGGCGTCAGGCCGGCCGCCGGAACGCCTGCCGCGCCGCCTCCGCCCGCGCGCGGGTGCAGCACCCCGGCGCATGATCGTTAACCAGACCCATGGCCTGCATGAAGGCGTGCAGGGTGGTGGGGCCGACGTACCGCCACCCCTGCTTGCGCAGCGCCCGGGAAAGGGCAGCCGACTCGGGCGTCTCCGCCACAAGGCCGCGCCGGGCGTGGACCACCGGGTCCGGCTCGAAGCGCCAGAAGAAGGCGGCCAGCGAGCCTTCCTTCTCCCGCAGGGCAATAGCGCAGCGCGCGTTGTTGATGACCGCCTCGATCTTGCCGCGATGGCGCACGATGCCGGGGTTCTGCAGCAGGCGGGCCACGTCCGCCTCGCCGAAGCGGGCCACCGCCTCGAAATCGAACCCGGCGAAGGCCGCGCGGAAGGCCTCCCGCTTGTTGAGGATGGTGAGCCAGCTGAGGCCGCACTGAAAGCCTTCGAGGGAGATTTTCTCGAACAGCCGCCGGTCGTCCCCCACCGGAAAGCCCCATTCGGTGTCGTGGTAGTGCTGGTAGGCCGGCGTGGCCAGGCACCAGGCGCAGCGCGGCTGGCCGTCCGGCCCTTCGGCCAGTGGCGTGTCTGTCATGGCGGCGGGTTCCTCCCTGTTATCCGGCCCCCTGTTGTCCGGCGCGAGATAGTGCCATGTTCGGTTTTTGTTCTCAAGACGCGTGCGACCCCACCCCTCCCCATCGGGAAGGCCGTACCCCCGCTTTTTGCTCGTTTTCAAGGCGGCCGGCTGCTTCCTATTGTGACAGACACCGCGCTCCGGGTGAAACCGGGGCCGGCTGTCACCCGCAACCGAGGACACAATGACAGCAAGGTCGGCCGGAACTCCGCGCTACAATGCCCGCAAGGAAGCTGTGCTGACGGCGGCGATCGACCTGCTCAACCAGCAGGGCGTGCGCGGTGTGACCTTCGCCGAGGTGGCCGCCGCCGTCGGGCTGACCACGACCAGCGTTGCCTACTATTTCCCCCGCAAGGAAGATCTGGTGGCGGCGTGCATGTTGCGCGCCATCGAGCGCTGGGACGGCATGATCGACGAAGCCCGGCACGCCCCCGATGCCGCCGCCCGGCTGGAGCGGCTGATCGGTCTGTGTCTGGAGAACCATTTCCTCATCCGCGCGGGCGAGGCCCCGCCCCTGGCGCGGTTCGACGAGCTGCGCGCGCTGCGGCCGCCCCATGCCGAGGTGGTGCGCGAAGCCCTGCAGGCGATGTTGCGGCGCCTGCGCGGCCTTCTCGACGGGCCGGAACTGGCCTGGGCCGGACGGCGCGGCCTCAATGCCCGGACCAACCTCATTCTCGAGCAGCTGCTGTGGTCGGTGGTGTGGGTCGAGCAGTACGACGCCGGAGACGCCCCGCGCCTCACCCGCCGGGTGCTGGAGACGCTGCTGGGCGGTGTTGCCCGGCCCGGCGCCGTCTGGGCGCCCCGCCTGCTGACCCCTGCCCTGCCCGGCGCGCGGGACAACGGCGCGGACGCCTTCCTGATGGCCGCCACCCGGCTCATCAACGAGATCGGCTACCGGGGTGCCTCCGTCGCCCGCATCGCCGAGAGCCTCAACGTCACCAAGGGCGCCTTCTATCACCACAATGACGCCAAGGACGATCTGGTCATCGCCTGCTTCGAGCGCAGCTTCGAGATCATCCGCCGCACCCAGCTGGCCGCGGCGGCGCTGGAGGGCAACGGCTGGGCCCGGCTGACCGCCGCCGCCGCCAGCCTGGTGGCGTTCCAGCTCTCCGACCACGGGCCGCTGATGCGCGCCTCCGCGCTGAGCGTGCTGCCCGATTCCATTCGCCGCCCGGTGCTGGTGGAGGCCAACCGCCTCTCCCACCGCTTCGCCGCGATGATTTCGGACGGCATCGCCGACGGCTCGCTGCGCGCCGTCGATCCGTTCCTGGCGGCGCAGATGCTGCTCGCCGGCATCAACTCCGTGCTGGAGATGATGCGCCTGGTGCCGGACGTGACGGCGCAGGAGGCCACCGACCTCTATCTCAAACCCACCCTCTATGGCCTGTTCACCCGGCTGGACTGACCGCCGCCCCTGATTGCGCCCGAAGCCCGCACCCGAGCCCCGCGCCCGACGCGGTGAGCGGATCGGAACCTCCCTGCATGGCTGATGTTCCTCCAGCATCCGCCGGGCTGCCTGCGCGGCCCGGTGTCCAGCCCCCCAAGCCATTGCAAGAGGTGTATCCATGCATGCTCAAGAGATGATCCGCACGCATCCGGATGTGCGCGGCAACACCAATGACATTCTCATCCGCTGTATCGAGGAATGCTGCGACTGCGCCCAGGTGTGCATTTCCTGCGCGGACGCCTGCCTTGCCGAGGACATGGTGCACGAGCTGCGCCAGTGCATCCGCCTCGACCTCGACTGCGCCGACCTGTGCACCGCCATGGCCAGCATCGCCACCCGCCGCACCGGCTCGAACGAGGAGCTGATCCGCATGATGCTTCAGGCCTGCGGCACCGCCTGCCGCCTGTGCGCCGAGGAATGCGAGCGTCACGCCGATCGCCATGAGCACTGCCAGGTGTGCGCCGAGAGCTGCCGCCGCTGCGAGCAGGCCTGCATGCAGGCGATGGACACCATCCGGCCCAGCACCCACTGACCCGGACCCGGCCGGACCGTCCCGCCGGCTGAACCGGCGCGGCGGTCTGGCCGTCCCCCCCTTCTCACAGGAGGCAGCCAATGGCGAACGAGCGCAGGACGGAACGCTACATGAGGACAATGTCGACCGGCGCCCGGGAGGCCTTCGGCACCGTCCCCGAGGACGAGGACGGCAGCGAAACCCGGGGTATGCGCCGCCGTCTGCGCGGCCGGGCCCGGCACCTCTATGGCGAGGCGCGCCATGTGGCGGAGGACGCCGCCCACACCGTCAGCCGCCGGATTTCGGACCAGCCGGTCGCCGCTGTGCTGATTGCAGCCGCCCTGGGGTTCGTGCTCGGCATGGTGGCGTTCCGCCGGGAGGACGACGACATGCGCTGGTCGGCGCGCCGCCGCGCCCTCTAGCGCACCGACCACGGCAATTCCCGGGCATCCCGCCGCGCCGGCCGGAACAGGCACCGGAGGCTGTCGTTCTTCTGGCGCTGGTTCGGGGCTTGCCTTGCAATTCGCCGAGCCGTGACTTCCGGGCGGTGCCAGGTCGGCAGACGCCGGGGACGGCCGTGGCGGGTCGGATTTTTTTCAAGCACTTTCAGGAGTAAGGCCATGAATGAGGATCGGGTTGAAGGCACCTTGAAGTCCGGTATGGGCCAGGCGCAGCGCGGCCTCGGCAATCTGACCGGAGACTCGCAGATGCAGGCGGAAGGCACCCGTCAGGAAATGATGGGCCGCGCCCAGCACCTCTACGGCACCGCCCGCGACCAGGTCCGCAGTGCCGCAAACCAGATGAGCCAGAGCGTCTCCGAACATCCGGTGCGCTCGCTGCTGATCGCGGGCGCGGTGGGCTGCGCGGCCGCCCTTCTCACCGGCCGGAGGCGGCGGCGGGACCGCGCGGAGCGCGAGCTTTACTGAGCGCACGCGCCCATAGCCATCTGAAATGACGCCATCCGAAATGGCGGAGGCCGCCGGCGCACGCACCCCTCATGGCGCGCGCCGGCGCCGCTGTTACCGGACGCGGAGAAAACCCTTTTTCCAAGAGGGAGGGCGGAGCGCGCCTCAGGCCGCGCGGCTCCGCGCCAGCAGCCCCGCGAGGCCGGCCGCATCGGCCGGGCGGCCGAGCAGAAAGCCCTGCCCCACGTCGCAGCGGTGGGCGCGCAGGAAATTCGCCTGCGCCTCGGTCTCGATGCCTTCCGCCACCACGCTGATGCCAAGGCTCTGGCCGAGACTGATGACGGCCCGGATGATGGCGCTGCCGAAGGCATCGTCGTCCAGATCGCGCACGAAGCTGCGGTCGATCTTGATGGTGTCCACCGGAAAGCGCTTCAGGTGCGAGAGCGAGGCAAAACCGGTGCCGAAGTCATCGAGCGCGATGCGCACCCCGGCGTTGTTCAGCAGGTTGAGAATGTGATCCGCCCGCTCGGCCTGCGTGCCCAGCAGCACCGATTCCGTCACTTCCAGCTCCAGCCGCCAGGGCGGCACGCCCGCCGCCTCCAGCTGGCCCAGCACCCGCTCGGCAAAACCGTCGCGCAGGAATTCCGCCGACGCCGCATTGACCGCCACGTGGCCGAATTCGTAGCCCGCATCCAGCCAGACGCGCATCTGCGCGATCACCCGCTCGAACATCCTGATGCTGATGGACTCCGCCAGCTCCGCATCCTCCAGAGCCGCCGCAATATGCCCCGGCCCCTGAATGCCCCGGCTCGGATGCTGCCAGCGCAGCAGCGCCTCGAAGCCGACAAGCTGGCCGCTCTCCAGCCGGAATTTCGGCTGGTAGTAGGGCACGATGGCGTCCGTCTCCAGCGCCTTGCGGGCCATGCTGATCATCGAGCTGCGCAGCTGAAGCTCGGAGCGCATTTCCGGCTCGAACACCACCAGACAGTTCCGCCCCTGCGCCTTGGCCCGATAGAGCGCCACGTCCGCATTGCGCTGGAGGCTGTTGGCGTCGCGGCCATGATCGGGATAGAGGCTCGCCCCGATGCTGGCCCGGCATTCCACCATATGGCCCTTGAAGGTGAGCCGCTCGCGCATTCGCGCAAGGACCGCCTGGGCCCGGTCGAGCATCTGCTGGCCGTCGGCAAGATTGGGCATGATGAGCGCAAATTCGTCGCCGCCCAGCCGCGCCAGCGTCTCCCCGTCCCGCTGCATTTCCTCCAGGCGCTGCACAAAGCTGCGCAGGAGAAAATCCCCCGCATCATGGCCGAGCGTATCGTTGGTCAGCTTGAGCCGGTCCAGATCGAACAGCAGGAGGCCCACGCTGGTCTGCTCCGCCTCCGCCTCTTGCACGGCCGCGCCCAGGCGCTTGGCGAACAGACGGCGGTTGGCAAGACCCGTGAACGGATCATGCTCGGTCGCCCAGCGGATCTGCTCCTCGCTGGAGCCGAGCGCCGCCCGCGCCTGCTGCTGGCGGCTGTGGGTCTCGATATAGGCCAGAAGCTGGGACGCCAGCCCCTGCAGCATCCGCTCCTGGGACGGGGTCAGCCCTGTGGTGCGCGGCCGGGTGTCGAAACCGGCGACGAACCCGATGACCCGCCCGTCCACCAGGCACAGCGGCGCGGCCGAGGCAAAGCGCAGCCGCCGCCCGCCCGTCACCTGCGGATGGGCGCACAGGCGCGCGTCTTCAATCATGTCGGGAACCGTCAGCAGCCGCCCGGCCTGCAACAGCGGCATCAGGAGCGAGGCCGCCAGCGGCATCTCCGCCGGATCAAAGCCCACATCCCCCAAGGGGCGGAGGCTGGCGCCGTCCATCACCGCCACGGCCGCCAGCGGCACATCGAGGCAGTCCGCCGCCATGCGCGCGTAGGACGCAAACAGCGCGGGCTCGGCGACCGCAGCCGCAACCGCTCGTGCGCTCAAACCCACGGCGGCCTCCGGGCTATCCCACATCGCACCTCTACTGGCACCCTTACGCAGAGACATACTGGCTTTTGATGCTGCCAAAAAAACGATGCCCTCCGGCCCGACCCGCGCCGGGGTGCCGGTGAACGCGACGACTAACAGCCGGTCTTGCCGTCAATGTAAACAATTAAACGCAACGCCCTGTCATCGACAGCCGCCTTTTTCCCAGGCCGCGTCCTTATCGTCACGGCTTTGCTGATACCGGTTATCGTCCCAAGCGAGTGACAAATCCGCCCCGCCGGATCAACCAACTTGACGGGAAATCCCCCGCTCCTGCGACGGTCCGTGCTGTTCCTCAGCCGTTCCGACCGTCCAGCGCGAAGGCCGCCGTACCCAGCAGCCCCACCAGCCGCCGGGTCAGCACAAGCGTCGGAACCGAGCGCATGGCCGGGGCAAACCGCCCCTTGTCCTCGAAACGCTGGCGGAACCGGCTGACGCGCAAGGTGGGCAGCAGCACGGAGGTCAGGTTGCCGGCAAGGCACACGCCGTCCCACGCGCCGAAGGCGAGCACCAGATCGCCCGCAACGCTGCCGTAGATTTCGCAAAACAGTTGAACCGCCTGCGCCTCCGGCCCGTCGGGCGCGGCGGCGGCGGCCTCGGTGATGGCCTCGGGCGGAAGGCCGGGCGGCGTCTGCCCGGCGATGGCGCACAGCGCCTCGTGCAGCGCCACGAGGCCGGGGCCGGAGATGAGCCGCTCGTTGGAGACCCGGCCGAAGCGCCGCTGCAAATGGCGCAGCACCTCCACTTCCCGCTCGTTCGCCGGGGCGAAGGCCATGTGCCCTGCCTCCGACGGCAAGACCACCGGCCGCCCCGCGCGCAGTTGCATCAAACAAACGCCCAGCCCGGTGCCGGGGCCCAGCACCGCCAGGGTCATGTCCGGCCGCCACGCCTCGGGCGGCTGCGGGCCGATGCTGCCGAAATGCGCCATGTCCATGAGCGCGACCGCCCGGCCGATGGACTGGAAGTCATTGACCAGCCGCACCTCCTCAAGGCCGAACGCCGCGCGGGCCTCGGGGGCGGAGACGACCCACGGGCTGTTGGTGAGGCGGACGGTGTCCCCCAGCACGGCGGTTGCCACCGCAAAGACGGCGCGGCGCAGGCCCGCTCCTTGCGCCGCCGTCTCCTCCAGATAACGGCGCACGGCGTCGATGAAAGACGGAAAGTCAGCGGACTTGTACCGGCGCACCTCCAGAAGGGCGGGCTTGCCGTCCGGCCCGGGGCGGGCCAGGGCGAAGCGGGCGTTGGTGCCGCCAATGTCTCCCACGAGTACGGGCGCGTTCTCTGCCACCAGTCCCCACACTCCTCTGGTTGATCCGGCCGAATCGAGCCCTTTTCATAGGCACTGGGGGCAGCGACGCAAAGCCCCGCGCCCCTGAAAACCGGCTCAGCCGCAGACAAACGCGCGAATGGCAGCGTTGAACGGTTCGGCGGCCTCGATGTTGGCGAGATGGGCAGCGGGCAGCACCGCCAGCTGGCTGCCCGGAATGGCGGCGTGCAGCGCCTCGGCGTGGGCGAGCGTCGTCGAGGGGTCCTGACGGTTGCCGATAATCAGCGTCGGCACGGAAATCGCGGCAAGACTGCCCCGCAGGTCCATGCCCGCGATCGCCCCGGCGCAGCCCGCGAAGCCCTGCGGCGATGTTGCCAGCAGCAACTTCCGGATGGCGTCCACCGCCTCCGGTGCGCGGTCGCGGAAGTCGGCGGTGAACCAGCGCGCCAGCGTTGCCTCCGTCACCGCCGCCATGCCCTCGCGGGTGACGGTCTCGATCCGGTCCCGCCAGCCCTCGGGCGGCCCCATGTAGGCGCTGGTGTTGGCCAGGATCAGCTTCTCCAGACGCTCTGGCGCGTTGGCCCCCAGCCACTGGCCGACGAACCCGCCCATGGAGAGGCCGCAGAACACCACCTTTTCCCCGCCCAGCCCGAGCGCGTCGAGAAGGCCGAGCGCATCCCGGCCCAGCCGCTCGATGGTGTAGGGCCCCGCCGGCACGTCCGACGCGCCGTGGCCGCGCGCGTCGTAGCGCAGCACCCGGAACGTGCCGCTGAAGGCTTCCACCTGCGGCCCCCACATGGCCGAGGAAGCGCCGAGCGCGTGCGCCAGCATCAGCACCGGCGCGCCCTCCGGCCCGTCCATCCGCCAGGCGATGCGGCAGCCGTCGTCCACAGTGGCCCGGTTCATGACCTCGCCTCCCCTCCCCCGTCTTGCCGTTTCAACCGGAGAATAACGTCCGCTGACTTTTCGCGCCCCCGGCCCGGCCGCCCGGGCCAGCGGGATCAATCAGGCGCGGCCCGACCGCCGCTCCGCATAGGACCGGCAAAAGCCCGCCCAGCAGCGCAGCAGCTCCGCACCGCGCAGCTCGTCCGGCCGTTCGCGGATGATCTTGCGGAACTCGTCCGCGATGCGGTCCACGTCCCAGCCGCCGCCGAGATCGAGCGCGATTTCCCGCAGCTTCTGCTCCGCCGGGCCGCCGAAGCTGAGGCTGCCCGACGGGAAGGTGAAGCTGTTGTCCACGATCGCGGCCGCGGGCTTGGGCAGCGGCGCGGGCGACAGGTGACTGCGGCGGGGCAGGAAATCCTTCTCGACCGGCGGCGCGGACTCGCGCAGCACCACCACGTCCGGGCGGCTGAAATCCGCCTTGGCGGCCGGATAGACCGCCTGCACCCGGATCCAGGCGTCGCGGATGGCGCGCTGGAAATCACGCATACGCGGGGACTCGAGGCCGAAGTGCGCCTTGCGGACCTTCTCCCACTCGAACGCAATCTCGCCATCCACATTGGGCAGGCGGAAGGCGAGCCACGTGTAAAGATCGATGGCGGTGGCGTTGTCGCGCAGCTGGGCGAGCGCGCGCTCGTCCAGCGGCACGGAATGGCGCATCAGATGGTTGAAGAAGGCATCCGAGAAGCGGATGCGCTTGACGAAGGCATCGCCCTGGAAAATCTCGTAGGCGTTGGCCAGCGCCACGTCCTGCACCGTCTCGCTGTTGTCATCGCCGACGAAGCGGATGGTCCATTCGCAGCGCAACAGGCGCCGCAGCTGCTCGCGCACGCCGGTGAGCGCACCGTTCTTGCCGCCGCCGTCGCTGGAGTAGCCCATGCGGCGCATGAAGTGGGACAGGCTGTTGCCGAGGTAGATCTCGGGGCTGTTGTTCCGCCGCGCCTCGGACATCATGTAGACGAGAATCAGCCGCGCCTTGGGGCCGAACGGCACGCCATAGCACACCGGCTCGCCATCCTCGCCCGGCACCGACTTGGGCGCGATGAGCAGCTGGTAACGCCCGTCCGTGCGCTGGATCGGCTTGTACGGGTTGGCCGGCTGGCGCGCCGGCAGGCTCATGGTGCAGAAGGCGGAATCGAGGAAGCTGAGCTTGGGATCGGCCTTCTCCATCTCGCAGATGGAGGTGATGATCTTGCGGGCACGCGGGTCCCTGGTGGAAGCCATGACCGGCGCGGCGTCGTAGGAAAACAGCTCGAGCTGCTTTCTCAATCCCGGTACGTCGATCCCGTCATTCATCTCGGATCCCGTCACTCATTCTGGCGGCCCCATGCGACTCTCGACCGCAAGCCTAGGGTTACTGGTTGGCGTTTGTCACGCAAAAACACACGGAATTTGCAAAGTCGTCCGCTGGCTTTTCGCGTTTGCCAGTTGGAGCCTGGCAGCGGGATCGTTTGCGAACCGGCCCTCATGTGGCGTCCGGTTTGCAAAAAAGACAAGCCAAAAATTGAAAAACGATTCCTGCCATCGGGGTGCGCCCCGACCGGACGAGGGTCGCCCCGCTGAGTTTTCGTTATCTTATCGGAAGGGATTCAGGTTCGGTCTATAGGAATCAGAATCTGAGCCGTGCGGAAAGTGAGCGGACACGGTTCGAGTCGCTGCGGAAAGGCAGCGGAGCATCGGTGGGAAAGTCGGCGGAGCGCGCGTGCGAAAACTCAGCGGAAGCGCGAAAAGCCAGCGGAGCTTATCCACAGGCTGACGGGGGCTCCCCCCGCGCGCGCGACGGCGTCCGGTCGGAGTCGCACTGGGCCCGGCAGGGCGTTCCGGCTGCGACTCGGAATTTGGCCGAATGCGCAAAGTCAGCGGGAGGGTTTGCAAAATACACCGCTCAGGGGTTTCAATTTGCAAACCACCGCGTCTATAAGCGATCTGTTGCCAGTCCAAGGAGCCTGCTGCACATGGAACCCGTAGAGACGCTCGAGACCATTCTCGCCTTTCGCAACGACACCGAGCTGTCGTTCCAGGCGCTGGAAGATGTGGTTTCGCAGCGCGACCAGCGACGTGAGCTGACGTTGCGCTTCCCGATGGGCAAGGCAGCGGAAATGATCGGCCGCTCCTCCGAGTCCATCCGGGAGGCCGAAGCGTCCGGCCGTCTGCCGCCGCCGGAGCTGTCCGCCACCAACCGGCGCGTGGGCTACACCCTGCCGGAGATCAACAACATGCGCCGGGTGTTCGGCACCCTGCCCTGGCGGGCCGAGACCGACGAGCCGGTCATTCTCTCGGTGCAGAACTTCAAGGGCGGCGTCGGCAAGTCCACCATCGCGGTGCACACGGCCCATTATCTGGCGCTCAAGGGCTACCGCGTGCTGCTGGTGGACTGCGATCCGCAGGGGTCGTCCACCAGCCTCATGGGCATCAACCCGGATGTGGACCTCTCCGGCAACGACACGCTCTATCCCTATCTGCGCCGGGACTACGAGGATCTGAACTACGCCATCCGCAAGACGCACTGGGAGGGGCTGGACCTTATCCCGGCCAACCTGGACCTGTTCAGCTCGGAATATGAAATGGCGGTCCTGCTCAAGGACAACCCCATTCACTTCGACTGGCTGCGCGAGGGCATCGAGCGCGCCGCGCAGAACTATGACGTGGTGATCCTCGACTCGCCCCCGGCGCTCGGCTTCATCTCGCTGAGCGTGCTGCGGGCCGCCAATGCGCTGCTGATCCCGACGCTGCCCTCGAACGTGGACCTGTTCTCCACCCGCAAGTTCATCTCCATGATGACCGACGTGCTGGAGCAGCTCTCCAGCCTGCCGCGCGAGCGCACCTACAAGTTCCTCCGCGTCGTCATCTCCCGCGGCTCGGACACCAAGACCAGCCATGGCGAGATGAGCCACTTCATGGAGGAGACCTGGGGCCGCCGCATGATGCGCGCCCAGCTGAAGGACTCGGCGGAAATCGACAACGCGGGCATGTTGCTGAAAAGCGTCTACGAAATCGGCCAGCCGACCGCCTCGCGCCAGACCTGGACGCGGTGCATGTCGTACCTCGACGCATACGGCAAGGAGCTGGAGCTGCTGATCCGCAAGACCTGGCCGAGCCATTACGAGGCGCTGGAGCAGGCGGGCCTGCTCTGAGCCCATCCGCACGCAGCACAACCGGACCTCCGGCAAGAGGAGAGGGAAGCATGGCGATCAAGGCACGATCCATCATCTCGCAGGCGCTGGAGAAGCGGCAGGCCAACACGCCGGAGCCGAGCGCCGGCGGCGACAACGCCAACCTTTCCACCCGCATGTCGGCGCTGGGCTCGGCGCTGGGCTCGGACACCAAGGTGCAGACCCAGCGGCTGATCGACCCGGCGCGCTGCCGCATCTGGGAGGGCAACGCCCGCATCTACGACCAGCTCACGCTGGCGCAGTGCCAAGACCTCATCGACAACCTCATCGCCGAGGGCGGCCAGAAGATCCCCGCCATCGTGCGGCCGGTGCGGGGCGATGCCAACGTCGATTACGAGGTGATCTGCGGTGCGCGGCGCCACTGGAGCATCAGCTGGCTGCGCGCCCACAACTACCCGGAGATGAAGTTCCTCGTCGCCGTGCAGGACATGGACGACGAGACCGCCTTCCGCCTGCAGGACCTGGAGAACCGCGAGCGGCAGGACATCTCGGACTACGAGCGCGCCCGCTCCTATGCTCTGGCGCTGGAGAGCTATTACGACGGCCAGCAGCACGCCATGGCCAAGCGGCTCAACGTCTCTGAAAGCTGGCTGAGCCGCTATCTGACCATGGCCCGGCTGCCGGAGGAGGTGCTGGCGGCGTTCGGCGACCGGCGTCTGGTCAACATCACCGCCGCGGCCGAAATCGCGCCGCTGCTCAAGACCGAGAAGAGCCGCGCCGCCGTGCTGGCCGCTGCCGCCGAGCTGGCGGCGGAGCAGGCGCGGCTGGCGGCGGAGGGCAAGCCGTTCCTGCCGGTGGCGACGGTGCGGACCCGGCTCAAGAAAAGCGCGGCCGCGCCGAAGGCCGCCAAGGCGGGGCCGGAGACCGTGACCCTGCCCAACGGCCGCCCGATCCTGCGCTTCACCCGGCCGGGCCGGGGCGGCGCGTTCCAGATTCAGGTGCTGCCCGGCCATGGCGCCAGCAAGGATCAGGTGATCGCCTACATCACCCAGACGGCGGCGCAACTGCTGCGCTGATCTTGCAGACCTGCAATTCCGCTCAAAAGCCGCAGTTTTCTGCGGCTTTTTTGTTGCCATTGCCCCTGGAAAAAGGGGCAGCTTTCCCTGCCGGGGGCCAGCGGGGAGGGGCCTCTGATGCGGGGCCGGGCAGGGGGCCGGGTTGGTTCGCCCGGCTCCGTCTTGCAGATCTGCAATCTTCCCCCAAACCCGCAGAAAACTGCCGTCTCCGGGCTGTTATTGGTGGGGATGAGGGCAGGGCGCCGGTCTCAGTCCTCGTCTGATTCGTCGTCCGCCAGCGCGTCGAGGGGCGGGGCGATGCCCAGCCGCTCCAGCGCCCGGTCGACGGCCGCAAGGGCATCGTTGAAGGCGGCCTCGTCGAAACCGGCCTCGAGCGTCGCCGGATGCGGGGCGAGGGCAGGGCGGCCCCGGCTCGGCGGTTCGATCCCCGCCATCTGCACCAGAAGGGGCCCGGCGTAGCGCTGGTAGATGGGGCGCTTCATCCCGGAGCGGTCAACGATCGGCTGCACAAGCCCGATCGTCTCGCCCGCTTTCAACAGGCGCGAGGTGGTCGAGACCTGCTGCCCCCAGCGCCGCGCAAGCCCGGCGGGCGAGAGGGGGCGGGGCCACAGCGCTTCCCAGGCGAGGCGCCGCAGCGCCTCCTTCCGCTGAGTTTTCGCGCCCTCCACTTTCCGCTGACTTTCCGCCACCGCCCGGTCGATGTCCTCCAGCAGCCGCAGCCCCTGTTGCGCCTGGGCGGCAAGGCGCTCGCAGAACCGCTCGATCATCTCGAGGGACGAAAATTCCTGCGAGGCGAGGGACCGCACCGAGCCCATGAGCCCGGGCAGGTGGGTCTGGGTCAGCTTCAGCCGATGGAGGGCATAGGGCATGGCCAGCGCGAGGTCGCAGCGGTCGAGCCGCAGGCGCTCCAGCCGGTGCAGGCGGGCGATCAGCAGCACGAGCACGGGGCCCCCATGCGGGCCAAAAGCGCACACCTCATCCACCACCGCCTTTTGCGCAGCGTGGTCCTTGCGCCGCTCCATGGCGCGCCAGCGGCTGCGGGCGGCATGGGTCTGGCGGCCGATGGCGGGCTCCAGAACATGATTTTCGGCCCCTGCCAGCGCGGAAAAAATGCGTGTGGCGTCAGCGGGCTCGCTCACCTGCCGGGCCAGCTCCGCCAAAGCCTGGATTTCGTTGTAGGCCCGCCAGAGCCGGGCGTAAGGATGGCCGAAAACGGCCTGATCCAGCCGGGCCACGGCCATGGCCGCCTGCTCGCAGGCCCTCAGCGCGGCGAGGCGCGCCCCGGCGGTTTCCACCTCGTATCCGGCCAGTGCGGAGAGAAAAGTTTGCACGAGATGTCCTTTCGCGCAAACTTAACCATAGGCGCGCTGACAGTGCAATCCCTGATGGCGGAGAGGTGATCTTGCAGCCGCAGCCACTCTAGCACGGCCGTATCCCTCGGGCCAGCCCGCCGCCCATGGCAAGGGTGAGGGGCTAGCCCATAACGATTATGTCGAAATCGAAAGGGCGCAAGGGTGTCCGTAATCCTCATGCCTGATGCTGGTGCCTCTGTCCGCGCCGGTCTCTCGGGAAAAAAGAAAGACGCTCAAAAAAAGAAACCGGGCTGGCGATGGCCAACCCGGCTTCCCTGTTCGGGATCGGCTCCCGGGACGGGCTCCCGGGAAAAAATGCGGCTTGTTATTCGGCGGCGACGGTGTCGAACCGGTCGGTCTCGCGCAGGAGGCCGGACATTTTCCACTGCTGCTCCAGCACGCCGGGGCCATAGTTTTTCGAGCCGCCGAGGGTCTCGGCAATGGCCTGGAAGCGGGCGCCTTCCTCCAGCAGCACGATATAATTGGCGAGGTTCAGGAGACCCTTGCGGCCCCAGGCGGTGGAGCCGCCGTTGGCCTCCAGAATGGCGGGCACGTCCGGGTCTTTCGCCAGCACGTCCAGAATAAAGCTCGCCTCGCCCTGGCGGCGGTCGATGTAGATCGGCAGCTCCCGCGCCCGCGTCCAGCGCTGCACCGGCACGTAGCGGATCGGCAGCGCGCGGTGGCTCTGCGACCAGGCACCCAGATAAACCGTGTGCACGTGGCTGACGGTGGTGATGTCCGCATGGGCGCGGAAAATCGGCAGGTAGCGGCCGCCGCCCAGATTGCCGTTGGCATCGCCCGAGAGCACGGTGCCGTCAAAGGCGAGGATGGTCGGGTTCAGCGGGGCGTCCGGCCGGAACGGGCCGGGATAGCCGAGGGAGACAACCGCGTCCTCGCCCGGCACGCGCTCGACAAAATTCACGGTGCCGGAGGGGGAGAGGGTGCCGGTCTCCCGCAGCCCGCGAAAGGCGATGGCGGCGTCCCGCGTGGCCTGCTCCGCAAAATCCAGAATCGTGGAGTTGAGTGTGGTCATGGCGGATATCCTTTTTTTTTGAGAGGCGGATTATTCGGCGGCCACGCGCTGCCGGCCGGCGGCCTGACCCAGCAGGGGGAGCACTTCCTCGCCCACCCGGTAGGCCTCCTCGAGGTGCGGGGTGCCGGCGAGGATGAAGGCGTCGGCCCCCAGCCGGATCAGCTCGTCCAGCCTGGCCGCGCACTGCTCGTAGCTGCCGACGATGCCGAGCGCGGGGCCGCCGCGCAGCAGGCTGAACCCGGCCCAGAGGTTGGGTGCGATGATGAGGTCCTCGTAGCGCCTGGCCTCGGTCGGGCGCAGGGCCGCCTGCCGCGACGCGCCGACGGAGTCCGTCTGCTGGCCGCGCAGCCGGTCGCGGGTTTCGGCCGAGACATTCTCGAAGCCGATGCGCACATCCCGCCAGGCTTCCTCCTCGGTCGGCCGCGCGACGAGGTCGACGCGCACCGCGCATTTCTTCCGGCCGCCGAGCGCGGCCGTGCGCTCCTTGACGCGGGCGAACTTGTCGGCGAGCTGGTCGAACGGCTCCAGCCAGGAGAGGTAATAGTCGGCGTGTTTGGCGGCGGTTTGCAGCGCCGCGTCGGACGAGCCGGAGAACCAGATTTCCGGCAGCGGCTCCTGCCGCAGCAGGGGCGGCAGGCTGCCGTTCTCGATCCGGTAGAAGCGGCCCTGGTAGGAGAAATCGTCGCTGCCCCAGACGCCCTTCAGGATGTCGAGAAATTCGGTGGTGCGGCCGTAGCGGTCGTCGTGGCTGAAGCTGTCGCCCCACCAGAGCTGGGCCGGGCCGCCGCCGCCGGTGATGATGTTGTAGACGGTGCGCCCGCCGGTCGCGCGCTGGAGGCTGGCCGAAAGCCGCGCCGCCTGCACCGGATTGAGGAAGCCCGGCTGGAAGGCGATCATGAAGCGGAAGGTCTTGGTCTCGCGCGCCAGCAGGGGGGCGATCACCCACGGGTCGTCCGTGTTGGGGAAGGAGGGGATGAGCCCGCCGATGAAGCCGGAAATTTCCGCGGCCCGGGCGATTTCCGCCAGATGGTCGATGTAGCGGAAGCCGTCGTCCGCGCCGCTGGCGTCGAGGCCGGGCGCGATGTGGTGCGGGCCGGTCGGCGACCAGTCGCCCCGGTCGTAGGCGTGGTGGCGCAGGCTGCTGTGGCAGCCGTGGGTCGGCAGACGCCAGTAGAAGTCGATGGTCATGATGCGCTCTCCTGTCAGGCGGCGGCGCGCGCGGAGCCGGTCAGCGCGCGCAGGCGGGGGAGGACAAACTGGCCGATGCGGTAGGCTTCCTCGAAGCCGGGCGTTGCGGTCAGCACGAAGTGACGGATGCCGAGGCTGGCGAGGTCGGCGAGCCGGGCGGCCACATCGTCGTAGCTGCCCGTGATGACCGGGGCGTCGTCGGCGATGCCGGCGTCGCGCCGCGCGGCTTCGGCTTCCTCGGCGGTTTCGCGGGCAAGGACGGGCTGGATGAGCCCGGCGGCGACGGAGCGGCCCTGTTGAAGCGCAAGCCAGCCCAGAACCTCGATGATGTTTTTCAGCTCATCGGCGGGTGCGGCGTCGAGCAGATGCACGTCCGCATGGCGGGCGGAGAGTTTCAGCCGCTCCTCCTCCGTGCCGCGCAGGTAGACCGTCGGGAAGGCGACGCGGTTCAGCGGTTCGGCAAAGCCGCCGTTCTGCACCTCGAAGAACCGGCCCTTGAAGGTGAAGGACGGGCCCCGGTGCACAGCGCGCGCGACGGTCAGAAATTCGTCGAGCCGTTCGGCGAGGTCTTTTGCCGCCACCTGGTCGCCCCGGCGGGCGCGGGCGGCGTCATCCCCGTCCGGGGCGATGGCCCAGCCGAGCCGCTGGTGGGTAAAGCGCTGGAACGTCGCGGCCTGCTTGGCGGCATAGACCGCCGACCCGGCGGAGGCGGGAAATTCGGGCACCAGCCGCAGGCGCGGCGTCGTGCGGGCGAGGGCGGCGGCGACGATCTGGCTGTCGTCCCCGTCCTCGCGGTAGGGGATGAACAGGCCGTCGAAGCCGGTGAGGGCCGCCGCCCGGGCGACCTGGGCGTAGTAGTCGTAGCGGTTGAGGGCGGGCGTGCGGACATCCCGCGCCACCCCCGGCACGCGCGGCCGGGCGGAGGGCTCCGACCGCCCGGCCTCGGCGGTCACATCGAGTTGCCAATGGATCTGGATGGTCATGCGGCGCTCCTTTTCTGAGGATTGAGCGGGCTGCCGAAGCGGCCTTCGAACACGGTCTCGGCGAGCGGTCGGCGGCTGTTCGGCGTTTCCTGGTCGTGAAAATCGGCGGGGAGCTGGTCGAGACCGGCGCGCTTGCCCAGCGCCACCATCGCCTCGACCGCGAAGCGTTTCGGGATTGCCAGCCGTGTCCGGGCCAGCTCGCGGTCGAAGCCGCCGATGCCGTGGGCGTGCCAGCCGAGCAGCTGGGCCTGCAGGGCAAGGCTCGCCCAGGCGGCGCCGGTGTCGAAGCTGTGGCTGACGTTGAAGGTGCTGGCGCCGCGCCATTCGACTTCCGTGTCGGAGACGATGACGAACAGCGCCCCGGCGCGCGTGGCCCACAGCCGGTTGCGCGGCGCGAGCAGCGCGACGAAATCGTCCCACGCCGCGTCGCCCGGCCGGGCGACGAGGAAGCGCCACGGCTGGGCGTTCATGGCGGAGGGCGCCCAGCGCGCCGCCTCCAGCACGGTCAGGAGCACGTCGTCCGGCACCGCCTCGCCGGTGAAGCTGCGCGGCGACCAGCGTTCGACGAACAGGTCATGGACGGGATGATCGGCTTGTCGGGTCACGAATGGGTCTCCTTGGCGGGAAAGGGAATGAGGGAGCGCGTGACCGGCGCACCGGTCAGCTCGGCCAGGATTTCGTCGCGCAGGCGATGAAGCTGGGCGGAGCCGCGCTCGCGCGGATGGGGCAGGTCCACCTCGACGATGCGGCGGATGCGCCCCGGATTGGGCGCCATGATGAGGATGCGGTCGCTGAGGTAGACCGCTTCCTCCACGTCGTGCGTCACCATCAGCATGGTGGAGCGCTGCTGCATCCAGATGCGCTGCAATTCCGTCTGCACGTGGATGCGGGTGAGGGCGTCGAGCGCACCCAGCGGCTCGTCCAGCAGCAGCAGCTTGGGCGAGGCGGCCAGCGCCCGCGCGATGGCGGCGCGCTGCGCCATGCCGCCGGAGAGCTGGTGCGGATAGGCCTTCTCGAAGCCGGTCAGGTTCACCAGCGCGATGTGCTCGGCCACCACCCCGGCGCGGCGGTGTTTGGGAATGTCGGTGTTGAGGAGGGCGAGGCCGACATTTTCCTCCAGCGTCATCCACGGGAACAGGCGGTGGTCCTGAAACACGAGGCCGCGATCAAGGCTGGTGGTGGTGACGCGCTGGCCGTCGAGGTGGATCTCGCCGTCATAGTCGGTGTCGAGGCCGACGATCAGCCGCAGCAGGGTGGATTTTCCGCACCCCGACGCGCCGACGATGCTGACGAACTCGCCGGGGCGGATCTCCAGGTTGATGTCGCGCAGCACCTGGAAGGGCGCGCCGTCGATCTGGAAACTCTTGGAGAGGTTCCGGATCGTCAGGGCACCGCGCTCGGGCTGGGTCGCGGGCGGACGGGCGGGTGCGATATGGGGCTGGACGGTCATGGTGCACCTCATCTCACTGGTGGGCGCCCTGCCACCGCAGGATCTGGCGGCGCAGCAGGACAAGGACGTGATTGACGAAAAAACCGAGGAGGCCGCTGGCGCAGATGGCGACGATGATGATGTCGACGCGCTGCTGCGCCTGGGCGGTGGCCATGGTGACGCCAAGGCCGCTGCCCGAGCCGAGCAGGATTTCCGTGCCGATGGTGCCGATCCAGGCGAAGGCCAGCGCCTGCGCGATGCCGGTCAGCACCAGCGGCAGGGCGGCGGGCCAGAGGATGTGGCGGAAGCGCTGGGCGGGCGAAAAATCATAAAGCCGGCCCACCTCCAGATAGCGCTTCTCTACATGGGCGAAGCCCTCGTAGGTGTTGAGGACGGTGGGATAGAAGGCGGCGAGGCTGACGATGAGCAGCCGTGCGTCGTCCCCGTTGCCGAGCCACAGGCCGATGAGCGGCAGCCAGCCGAGCAGGGGCACCTGGCGGATGCTGTGATAGAGCGGCCCGGCCAGCCGGTCGACGAGGGGCGACGAGGCCATGGCGATGCCGACGGCCATGCCGAGCACGCCGCCGAACACCAGGCCCGTCACGGCGCGGGAGAGGCTGACCAGCGCGTCGCGCAGCAACTGGCCGCTGGCGGCGAGCTGCACGAGCGCGGCGGCGATGGCGTCGAGCGAGGCGAAGGCGAGCGACCGCGCGCCCTCCGGTTCCGCCTGCGCGCTCCACAGCAGCAGCAGCGCCACCGGCGCGGCAAGGCCGAGGGAAAAGCGGACGAGGGAATTTTTCAGGAGCCGGGTCATGCGGTCCTCCAGCGGGTGGCGCGGCGCTCGATCTGCTTGGCGCCGCGATCAAGCACGAAGCCGACCAGGCCGCTGACGATGACGCCCGCGAGCACGACATCGATGCGGAAAAGCTGACGCCCCATTTCCATCATCTGGCCAAGGCCGCTGTCGGCGGCGAGCAGCTCGGCCGCCACCAGCACCAGCCAGGCGCGGGTGAGGGCGATGCGCAGCCCGGTCAGCACCGGCGGCAGGGTGGCGGGCAGCAGGATGCGGGCGAGGAAGGGGACAAGGGGTGTGCGGTAGAGCCGCGCCACCTCGAACCAGCCCCGCGGCACGCCGCGCACGCCGTCGAACGTGGCCAGCGCCACCGGGAGAAAGGCGGCGACGGCCACGATCACGATTTTCAGCGTCTCCTCGATGCCGAGGAACAGCACGAGCAGCGGCAGGAAGGCGAGCACCGGCACCTGCCGCAGCGCGAGGAACAGCGGCGCGAACAGGGCCTCGGTCCAGCGCGACAGGGCAATCGCCGCGCCGAACAGCAGGCCCGCCGCCGCGCCGATGGAAAATCCGGCGGCAAGGCGCACCAGGCTCTGGCCGAGGTGGCGGGCAAGCTCGCCGTTGGAGACAAGCTCCGCCAGCGTGTTCGCCACCTCGACGGGCGGCACCAGCACCTGCGGCGGGAACAGGCCCGCGCTCGATGCGGCCTGCCAGGCGGCGACAAGAATCACGAGCGGCGTGAGCCCGGTTGCGAGACGGGACAGCGTGCGGGTCATCAGTGCACCTCCGGGGAAAGCGCGCCGGTTCGCAGGCGGCGGTGGCGGACGAGGCCGACCGCGCCCGCGCCGAGAGCGAGCACCGGCAGCCAGGCGAGAAAGACCGACGGCAGCGGGAGAACATCGGCGATCATGCCGCCCGCGATGGCGCCGAAGGTGGAGCCGGTCATGGACGCGAGATTGTAGAGGCCCGCCACCTTGCTCTTGGCGCCGGGGTAGGCCGCCAGCATCCGCATGTTGATGAAGTGGATGAGCGCCAGCCCGCCGCTCAGCAGCACCGCGCCGGCCCCGAGCCCGGCAAGGCTGCGGGCGAAGCCGAACGTCAGCAGCGCCGCAGCGGCGAGCGTCAGGCCGATGCCGTAGGCCACGGGCGTTGCCAGCCGCTGCACCACGCGGCCGCCGAGAAACAGCATGGTGACGGAGGTGACGCCCTGGAACAGCATCACCCGGATGCCGTGCTGCTCCGTCAGCGCGGGCAGGGCGGCGGCCAGCAGAATGATGAAGGTGGCGAACAGCCCGTTGGTGGCGCTGCCCAGAAATTCGATGAGGCAGCTCTCCGCCACGTCCGCGTTGCGCAGCAGCGTTTTCAGCTCGGCGACCATGCCGGGCGCCTGCTCCTCCCGGTGCTGCCGCGCGGGCAGGAAGGAGAGGCTGAACAGCGCCATCAGGCCGAACAGGAGAGCGACCAGCAGGAAGCAGGCGGTCACGCTCAGCCGCTGGGTGAGCACGGTGGCGGCGGCGGGGCCCGCAATCGCCATGCCGCCGGTGAGCGCGCCGCGATACCAGCCGGCGCGCGCCTGCCCCATGGCCTGCAGGCGGTCGAGGAACGCGCCGTTCATGGAGACGATGCGGAAGGGAATGCACAGGCCGATGAGGCCCCGCCCCGCCGCCAGCGCCGCCCAGCTCGCGCTGAACGGCATGACGAGGTTGACCAGAAGCGGCCCGAGGCTGGCGAGAAAATAGACGCTGCGGCTGCCGTAGCGGGCGATGATGAACCCGGCCGGGACGGTGACCAGCATCATGCCGACCGACTCCATGGCCGAGACGATGCCCACCTGAAAGGGCGTTGCGCCCAGCGACAGGGCGAACAGCGTGGTCACGATCTTGCCGAGGCCGATGGTGAGGCCGCTCACCAGCGAGAGTACGATGAAGCTGGCGAGGAAGCGGTTGTCGCTCATGGCGCGGCGTCTCCCTTCGCGGTGTGGGCGTCGGCGGAGACTCCGTCCGGGGCGGCAGGCTGCCAGAAGGTGCGCAGGCCGAATTTGTTGACCGCGCGGGTGACGAAGCGGGGCTCGATCAGCGCGTCCACATCCACCTTCTGCCGCACCAGCCCCTGCGCATGGGTGTACTCCGCCACCGAGCGGTAGTGGTTGATGACGGCATCGGTGAACAGTGGCGTGAAGCGGTCGCGCCAGGCGACGTTCGCTTCGTCGAAATCCGCCTCGATCACGCTGACGGGCGTGTCGCTGCGGGCGAGGTCCTCGATTACCGCTGCCCGGTTTTCGGGTTGGGCGGCCCAGTGGGCGGCGCGCACGTAGGCGTCCACCACCAGCTGGGTCAGCTCGGGCTGGCTTTCGATGAAATCGGCGCGGCCGAACAGCTCGGCCCGCATTCTCCAGGCGAGCGGCGCTTCCTTGGTGGACCAGATGATCCGCCCGATCCCCTTCTGCTCAAGGAGAATACCGTCGGAGAGCAGGAACACCGCGTCCACGTCGCCCGCCGCGAGCGCCGCATGGCTGGCGGGCGGATTGATGTTGAGGATCTTGAAGTCGGAGAGGCTGAGGCCGTTCGCATCCAGCAGCTTGGAGAAGGGCAGCTCCCACGGCCGCCCGCGATGGAGCGCGATGCGCTTGCCCTTGAGATCGCGGATGCTCCGGGCCTCCAGCCCCTTGCGCACCACCAGGTAGGAATTGTTGCCGCGCCCGAGCGGGGCGACCAGCTTCAGCGGCACGCCGCCCGAGGCGGCGATGATGGCGGGAAAATCGCCATAGCTCGCAAAATCGATGCGCTTGCCCGCGAAGCCTTCGTTGATGAGCGGGCCGCCCACGGCCGTCGGCACCGGAAAGAAGGAGAGCGCGACGCCGCGTTTCGCCAGCTCCTCCTTCAGCCAGCCCTGGCGGATGACCGTGCCGGTCAGCCCGGTGAACACCTGCTGGCCCTTGTAGGAGTAGGCGATGCTGGCGATGGTGAGCTGCTGCGGCAGGTCGGCCCCGCCAGCCTCGGGCGCGCGGGCGCCCGTGAACTGGAAGAGGACGAGGCTCGCCACGCCCAGCAGCGTCAGCACCCCGAGGATACGGCCCTTCAGGTTCACGCCGGCCTCCTCACGCCACGGTGCGGGCGTGCGACTGGCGCAGCGCCTCGAGCGGGCCGCGATCAACCCACGCGGTCACGTCCACCGGTTCGGGCAGGAAACCCCGCTCGAACAGGAAGGCGGCGAAATCCCCCAAGGCCGCGATGGCGTCGTCGGACAGGTCGGTGTGGAGGCGCTGGTGCAGCGTGTCGCCGCCGTAGGCCTCCAGCACGAACTGCTCGGGCGATCCCGTCTCCCGGGTGAGGTAGGCGAGGGCTTCGGCCGGGTGCAGCTCCACCCACACCCCCGCCTCGATCACCTTGGCGAGCAGCGTCTCGGCCAGCGCCGGGTAGTGCTCCAGCGTGGCGGCGTCCACCGTCAGCGGCCGGGGCGCGCCGTTGTTGGCGCGGATTTTCGGGTCCGGGTGGAAGCCGGTGTCCACCACGATGTGGGCGCCCGCGAGAAAGGCGAACTCGCGCCCGAGCGATCCCTTGACGTGAATGGCGTCCACCTCGCCGCGCACCAGCGCGTGCAATTCGGCGGTGTAGAGCGGCCGCCCGCTCCAGCGGCGGCCGGGGGTGATGCCGATCCAGGTCTCGCCCGGCGGGTCGGTGGCGTCGATATCCACCCACTCCACCTCGTGTTCACCGATGCCTTCGAGCGAGAGTCCGTTGAGCAGGGCACGCAGGGCGGTGGCGCGGAAAATGTCGATGCGCTGGCCGCGCCGCAGCGGCAGGCCGATGCGGCGGCCCTTCAGGTCCTTCACCGTGCGGATGCCGCTCTCGGGCAGGGCGATGATCGCCTGGCTCTCGTCCACCCACGACAGGCCGATCACCCGGGTGTCCGCGCCCGCCGCCCGCGCCCAGAGGGCGGGCACGCTGCCGCCCTGCCGGAAGCTGTGGGGCAGGTGGTGGTCGATGTGGCTCTCCCGCGCCCGGGGGTCGGCGGTCTCCTGCAGCGAATGCACGGTGACGCCGTGCGGGGTGAGCGCCTTGTCGATCAGCCCCAGGTTGATGGCGATGCCGAGCGGCGTCGGGACCGGGCAGCGGGTGTGCCAGATTTCCTTGGGATAGGCGGTCATTGCGGTCTCCTTCAGAATTTTGCGGTCAGGGCCGCGCCATAGGTGCGCGGCTCGCCATAGGTGCCGAGGCGAGCGCCCTGCTGGGTGCCGAAGGTGAGGATCTTGTAGTGCTTGTTCGTCAGGTTCCGGACGAACAGCTGGAACTCCAGCCGGTCGTCGGGGCTCAGCACCGAAACCCGGGCATTGCCGAGCGCGTAGCCCTTCTGCCGCTGATACCGGCTGACGTTGTAGTCGTTGGCGTCGGGGTCGGTTTCCTGTGCGTTGACCGTGAAATACTGGCCGGTGCGGTAGCTCCAGTCCGTGCCGAGGCCCAGCGACCACGCCCCCACCGGCACGCGGTAGTCGATGTCGATGGTGGAGGTGAAATGGGGCGCGCGGGTGAACTGGTTGCCCTTGCCGAACAGCAGGCCGGTGTTCGGATTGTTGGGAATGAAATCGTCGGTGTACTTGGTGTCGAGCAGGCCGATGGTGCCCGCGATGCGCAGGCCGTCGAACGGCCGCGCCGTCACGTCCAGCTCGACGCCCTTCGACCAGCCCTCGGCGTTGATGAGGCGGGCGGTGAACACGGTGGTGCCCCCGGCCGATACCGGCACGCCCTGCACCAGCACCTGGATTTTCTTGTAGTCGTAGTAAAAGACCGCCAGGTTCGCCGTCAGGTTGCCGCCCAGCCAGGAGGTCTTGAGCCCGGCCTCATAGGCGTAGAGGTCTTCGGGTGCGATGCCTTCGGGGTCGAACTGCACCGCCGAGGTGGCGCTGGCCTGGAAGGTGCCGGAGCGGAAGCCGCGCGAGAAGCGGGCATAGAGCAGGGCGTCCGGCGTGATTTTCCACTGCGGGGTGATATCCCACGTGAAGCGGTTCCACGTTCTTGACGGCGAGGAGACGAACGGCGTGTAAGGCGTGGTCGATGTCACCGAGCTGCGCAGCCACCAGGCGGTCGGGTCGAGGAAGGTGACGCGCGGCCGCGCCGCCGTCGGCTCGGTGTCGGGGTGGACCGTGTTCAGGCGGCGCGCGGAATCCCCGTTCGGGTTGAAGATGTCGATGGTGGCCGAGCGCTTCTCCGAGGTGTAGCGCGCGCCCGCGGTGAGGCTGAGGGCATCGGTGAAATTGAACGTGGCGCTGCCGAAAAGCGCGTAGCTTTTCGAGGTCTGGTCATATTTCACGTTCTGGAAATAGGCGTGGCGCCACCGCTCCGGCCCGGTGCCCCGGTCGCGATAGCGGGTGGTGCCGACCGTTGCCGTCGTCGCGTCGGAGCTGAAATCCTCCCAGAAATAATGGGCGCCGACGATCCAGTTGAAGCGGTTCTCGCGCGGGCTGGTCAGGCGCAGCTCCTGGGTGAACTGCTCGCTCGACAGGTCGGTGCGGCTGCGCGACCCTTCGGTCAGGGTGTAGTCGGCATCGGCGATGCTCAGGTTGTCGCCCTTGTCCCAGGCGGTGATGGAGGTCAGCGCGTAGCCGTCCTTCTCCCAGTTGATGGTGAGGGTCGCGCCGCGCTGCTTGGTGTCCGCCGTGCCCGGCACGTTGGCGGCATAGTCGCGGCGGCCGCCCGGCGGGGTGTTGCCGTAGTCGTCCGCCGGGGCGGGTGCGCCCTTGAGCGCGGGCGTGTCGGGGTACGCGGGCTCCAGCGTGCGGGGAACGGGCGTGCCGTCGAAATTGCGCACGCGGCCGGAGAGCAGGATCTCCAGATTCTCCGTCGGCGTGAACAGCAGCTGCACGCGCCCGGCGAAATCATTGAACCGGCCGGTGCCGCTCTCCACCGTGCCGATGTTGTTGTAGACGTTGCCGCGCCGCTCGTAGAAAAACGCGGCGCGCGCGGCCAGCTTGTCGTCGATCACCGGGCCGCCGAAGCCGCCCTGGGTGAACACCGCGCCGAAATTGCCGACGCCCGCGCGCACGTAGCCGGAGGAGTCGAATTCCGGGCGCTTCGAGAGATAATGGATCGCGCCGCCCACCGTGTTCTTGCCCCACAGCGTGCCCTGCGGGCCGCGCAGCACCTCCACCCGCTCCAGATCGAACAGCGGGAAGGCCTGGAAGAACGGGGAATTGACGTAGACCTCGTCGAAATAGACGCCGATGGGATTGACCACATTGGCGGCCGGGTCGTTGGAGCCGACGCCGCGAATGAACCAGCGCGGGCGCGTGCGGCTTTCGGTCTGCGCGGCCGAGGCGTTGGGGATGAGGCGCACCACCTCGGCGGCGGAGCGGATGTCCTGCTGCACGATGCTCTCGCCGGTGAGGGCGGTGATGGCGGTGGGCACGTCCTGAATGTTTTCCGCGCGCTTGCCGGCGGTCACGATCAGGGGCTCGGCGGCATCGATCGCCGCCGCATCGTCAAACGCCTCGGCACGGGACGGGGCGGCGGGCAGGGCGGCCAGCACGGCGGCGATGGCGATCAGGGAGGAACGCGTAATCTTCTCAGTCATCGGAAAAAGACTTTCTGAAACCTTGGGTCCGTCGGCGGCGCCGGCCGCGCGCACGGGAACAGAAACTGCTGGGGGAGGCCGGTCAGGCGAGGGCGTGCTCGAGGCGGGTTGCCCGCTCGAGCGGGCGCTCGTCGATCCACGCCCGCACGTCGAAATCAGCGGGGATGAAGCCGTGTTCGAGGAGGAAATCCTTGAACTCGGACAGGGCGTCGATGGCCTCCTCGTTCAGGAAGGTGCCGAGCCCGTCGGGGGCCGCATCACCATAGGCGGCGCGCACCCAGTCCGTGGTGGAGCCGGTCTCGCGGGCGATGTAGGCGAGCGCCGCCTCCGGGTTTTCGCGCGCCCACTGGCCCGCGTCGAGAATGCGCCCGAGAAAGCGCGCCACCAGATCCGGGTGATGTTCGATCAGCGCCGCATCCACCGTCAGGGTGCGCGGCGTGCCGTTGTTGATGCGCACCCGGGGGTCGGGATGAAAGCCGATGTCGGCGATGATTTTCGCGCCGATCAGCCGGGCCGTCTCCAGCCCCAGCGCGCCCTTGACGTAAATGGCGTCCACCTCGCCCCGGATGAGGGCCAGCGCCTCGGCGCGATAGCCGTGGCGGCTGCGGCGGCGCAGGCCCTCGCCGGTGGCGATGCCCGCCGCGCCGGGTGCGCCGCCGTTGACCGTGTCCACCCGCTCCACGTCCGCAAGGGAGAGGCCGTCCAGCTCCAGCGCCACCGCGAAGCCGCGCAGGGCCGAGGCCCGGTTGAAGTCGATGGAGACCGGGTTGACCGGCAGGCCGATGCGGCGGCCCTTGAGGTCGCGGGCGCGCTCGATGCCCCGGCCGGGCAGGGCGAGCAGCGCCTGGAATTCATCGGTCCAGGACAGGCCGATCACGCGGGTGTCCGCGCCGCGCGCGCGCGCCCAGATGGCGGGAATGTTGCCGCCCTGCCGGAAGGAATGGGGCAGGGTGTGGTCGAAGTGGGATTCGCGCGCCTTGGGGTCGGCGGTTTCCTGAATGGATTTGATGGTGATGCCGTCGGCGCGGAATTCATCCGCGAACCAGTTCAGCTGTGCGGCGATGCCAAGCGGCGTCGGGACCGGGCAGCGCGTGTACCAGAGGCTGTCGAGAGGTGCCGTGCTCATGGGAAAAATTCCTGGTGTGCCGCTGCGCGCCGGGATTTTTTTGATCCAGGGCGCAGGAGATCAGGGGAGACCAGGCCGAGCGCCAGCGTTTCGGCAAACGTGCCGAGGAGGAAACGCCAGCGCTGCGACCGGAGGATCAGGCGCGCAGTTGCCCGTTGCCGGACTCAGGGACGAAGGCCGGGCTCGACTGCGCGCGGATGCGCGCCAAATTGGGGACGCGCGCCGCGCTGCCTGAAATCGATCGGGAAAACCGGGGTCCGCCGTCAGGCGGACAGGGTGCTACAGTACATCGGCATGTCGTCTTTCCTTCTTCAATTCTGGAAACACGAAGCCTGGCGTCGTTGCCTCAGCATCGCGCGCTTTAGCCGTTGGTCACGCGGAGCAAGCTGCTTCCGATCAAATTGCCGCGGGTCCGTGCGGGGAGTTTTCCCCGGAGGCGGCTGGACCACCTTCCTGCCTCCATATCTCTACTATCCCTATAGAGATAGCTCATCAAACAAGAATTCCGTTGTGCAGGCGTAGAATTTTTTTTCGGAACTCAGAAGGGGCCGGCCGTGTGCGGCACGCAGAGCGTCTGGGCAAGCGCCTGCGTCTGCTTGCGAATTTCGGGAACGGCGGTGATTTCCCAGAAGGCGCCGCGCGTCATTGGCCCCAGCGCAAAAAGGCTCGGCACCGGCGTGCCGTCCCGGTCCACCACCTGCGCCTGCGGCGTGACATCAACGCCCATGCCGAGTGCGCCCGGGCGCACCAGCCCCCGCGCCAGCAGGTTTTGCAGGAGGGGGAGGCGGCTCGCCCGGATATCGCACCCCGGCCCGGTGCAGTTGATGATGCGCGCGACCGTCTCGGTGCGGGTGGTCTCGCTCGCGCGCACGCGCCAGCGCACACGCGCGCCCTCCGGGCAGGGATCGGCCGCGAGGAATTTTCCGGCCAGCACGTCCAGCCGCCCCTCCGCTCTCAGGTGCGCGATTCGCGCGCTGACGGCGGGGGCGAGCCGGTGGCGGTGAATATCCCACCACGGGCGCAGGTGCCGCAGGAAGCGGGCGCGGGCGTCCGTGTCGAGGGACTGCCAGAGCGCCTGGAGGCAGGGCCGCAGGTGGTCGGTCGCCGCGTGCCATCCGGTTGCGTCCGCCAGCCGGCGCAGGTCCGCGAGCAGGGCGGAGAGTTTCCCGGCCTCGGGCGGCGCGTCCCGCTGCGGCAGGGCGGGCGGCGTCTCCGGGTGGGTGAGCGGCAGCAGGCCCCGCCGCGACACGGCGATGATGCGCCCGTCAAAGCCGCCGTCCACCAGCTGGAGGGCGATGTCCACCATGGTCATGCCGGTGCCGACGAGCAGCACCGTGCCGGAGGGGTCAAGCCCCCGGGTGGCCTCGGCGGACCACGGGTCGTTGACAAAAGCCTCGCCCAGCACCGCCGGGTCGAACGCCGGGGGCACCCGGGGCGCAAGGTTGCCAAGGGCGAGAACGGCGATGGTGGCGGACAGGGTTTTCCCGTTCGCCAGCGTCACGCGGAAGCCGTGGCCGTCCCGCTCCAGGTCGGTTGCCGCGCCGCGCACGATCCGCAGCCGGTTGTCCGAGGCCGCCGCCACCGCCTCCAGCTGCTCGGCCAGGTAATCGCCATAGATCCGGCGGGGCACGTAATCATCGGCCGTGCCCAGCCCCTTCGCCTCCAGCCAGGCGGCGAAATGGTCGGGCGCATCCCCATAGGCGCTCATGTTGCGCGCGCGTACGTTGAGCAGGTGGGCGGGATGGGTGGTGGAATAGGCCAGTCCCCGCGCCGGGCGGGCGGAGGGCTCGATCAGCGTCACCCGCGGCCCCGGCTGGCGCAGGAGGGAAATGGCTTGCAGGGTGCCGCTCAGTCCGCCGCCGATCACGGCAACATGGTCGAAGCTCATTTTCATTGCTGGCCCTTCTTGTGGAAACGGGATGTGGCGCGGCGCGGCGGGGCGCCGCCGGACCCGCCCGGTCAGGACGGCGGCAGGCGCATTTTCTCGGTCACCTCGATCTGGACGACGCGGCCCTCATGGACGGTCAGCGAGATGGTGCCGTAACGCAGGTTCCCCAGCGCCTCCCGGATGGCGGCGAGGGCCTGCGCCACATGCGGCGGGTCTTCGCGAGTCCCGGCGGCAGGGGGAGCGGAATTGGTCATGGTCGATCCTCCGCACGGTCGGGGAAAAAAAGGCCATGCGACCCGTGTGGGGACGCATGGCCAGGTGGGTTTGGGCGGGCTTGAAACGAACGGGCGCGCTGCGGGCGGCAGCAGCGCAGGCCGGGGATGCCGGGAGGAGGGGTGCCAGGTCTGTGTTTCATCGTGTCGCCGACCTTTCCTCTCTTGCTCTGGCCTCTCTTGCTCTCGCCTCTCCTGCGCGGACGCTGTCGAGGCGCGTGGGCCCGGCTCCGCCTGCCCGGCGGACAGGAAGAAACGGGGTCTGAAGGCATGGAACAACCGGAACGCCGTCCGGTGTCCGGCGGATCAACAGGAGAGCCCGGGGCCCGGGGTGGCCTCAGCCCTCACGACCGAGGGAACGCACGCATCTGGCATCGCCTTTTCTCCTGTTGTTGGGAGAAACGCGAGGCGCGGCTCGTTGCCTTTGCTTCGCGATAATCTCTATCTACTTAGTCGAGATATATCGGGTCAATGCTTTTTTAAGCATCCTGTCGCGAATGCCGGTTGCGAACGCCGGTTGCGGATGGCGGGCGCGCGCGGAACGTCCGGCCCATCGCCCATCGCCCATCGCCCTTCGCCCATCGCCCTTCGCCCATCGCCCGTCGCCGGGCAGCACGCGGCCTAGAGGCGGCTGAGGGCGAGCTGGACCGAGTCCAGGAGGCCCGCCGAGAGGTCGCAGCCCTCGTGCCAGGCGCGCAGGGTGATCTCGGCGCAGGCGCGGGCGTCCGACAGGGCGTCGTGGTGCCGCAGCGGAATGTCGAAATGCTCGCACACGTTGGGCAGCTTGGTCGGGAAGATGTTCCACGCCGCCCGGGCCAGTTTCACCGTGCACAGCCACGGCTTGTTGGGCGCGAAGATGCCATAGGCCGCGCAGGTGCCCTGGAGGATGCGCCGGTCGAAGCGGGCGCTGTGGGCGGCGAACACGTCCGCCTGGTCGAAGATGGGCCGGATCTCGGGCCACAGCGCGCCGAAGTCGGGCTCGTTGGCCACGTCCTGCCAGTAGATGCCGTGGATGTCGCTGTAGAGGATCGTCGGCCGGGGCGGGCGGATCAGGTAGTGGGACTGCGCGGTGATGCGGCCGTCGTGGATGAGCGCAAGGCCCACGGCACATGCGCTGTCGGAACCATTGTCGGCCGTCTCGAAATCGATAGCGAGGATACGAACGGACATGAGGGGCTTTCTACGCCTGAAGTGCGCCGGGCAATCTGGGCGAAATGCCGCATGGTCAAGAAAACGCGCCCCAGGGCGCACACGCACGGGTTGGATGTGTAACGGGACGCCCGGCCAGCTTCCCCAGACAACTGCGCCAGAGGGATAAAGCACCCCAAGCCGCCCATTTCAAGGGAAGAGACGCGAATCGGCCCAGAAAATAGCCGGATCTCCGGCGGCCTCCGGGCGGCGGGGCCGGATCGACGGCGCCGTTGCCACGTTCCTGCTCCGGGCGGCTGGCGTGCAGCGGCCCGGGTGTCCGGTCGGGAGGGAAGCGCGATGTCCCTGGCTCAGCTGCGGGTGGAGGGGTCCATGTTTCTGGACGAGCACGGCCGGCAGGTGATCCTGCGCGGGGTCAACCTGGGCGGGGACTGCAAGGTGCCCTACCCGGACGGGGGCACGCACATCCCCACGGACTTCTCCGATCATCGCACGGTCTCCTTCGTCGGCCGGCCCTTCCCGCTGGAGGAGGCGGACGAGCATCTGGACCGCCTGCGCCACTGGGGCTTCAACTGCCTGCGCCTCCTCACCACCTGGGAGGCCATCGAGCACGCCGGGCCCGGCCAGTATGACGAAGCCTACCTCGACTATTTCACCGAGGTGTGCGCGCGCGCCTGCGGCAAGGGGTTCTATGTCGTCATCGACCTGCATCAGGATGTGTGGTCGCGCATGTCGGGCGGGGATGGTGCGCCCGGCTGGGTGTTCGATGCGCTTGGCCTCGACTTCACCCGGTTTCACGATGCGGGCGCGGCCCTCGTGATGCAGCGCGCCTTCGATTACGACGACCCGGAGCCGCATCAGGCGGCCTATCCGGCCATGGCGTGGACGCGCAACTACTGGCTGCCCGCCAACGGCATCGTCTGGACCCTGTTCTGGATGGGCCAGTTCGCCACGCCCGAGTGGAAGATCGGCGGGGCGAACGTGCAGCGCTTCCTGCAAGGCCATTACATCGCCGCCATGGCGCAGGTGGCGCAGCGGGTGGCGCACCTGCGCAATGTCATCGGCTTCAACACCCTGAACGAGCCGGGCATCGGCTGGGTCGGCACGCGGCTCACCTACCGGCATCTGGCGCCCTCGCCCGACCGGCTGTCGCCGCCCATGCCGGGGCTGGCGCTTTCGCCCCTCGACAGCCTCGCCGCCGCGCGGGGCATCCCCACCCGGGTGCCGCATCTGGTCCACCACGCGGCGCTGGGCCGCGCCGTGCCGGTGGACGAGCGGTGCATCAATCCCGAGGGCATTTCCATCTGGAAGCCCGGCGCCTGCTGCCCGTTCGAGCGGGCGGGCATCTACGACATGCAGGGGGACAAGCCCCGCCCGCTGGAGGAGGACGCCTTCCGCACGGTGAACAGCCAGCCGGTCAGCCTGGCCGATGACTGTTTCGCGCCGTTCTTCCGCCAGGTGGCCGGGGCGATCCGCGCCTGGAACCCGGACTGGGCCGTGTTCGCCGAGATCGACCCGCGCGGGTTTCACGACGGCCGCAGCTACCCGGCCGAGCTGCCCGACGCCACGGTGGTGGCCGGTCACTGGTACGACATCACCGCGCTGGTCACCGCCAGGTTCCAGCCGGAACATCACGCCGATCTCCTCACCGGCGAGCAGGCCACCAACCACTGGCAGCTGGGCCGCATCTACGTGCGCCAGCTGCGGCTGCTGAAGGCGGCGGCGGCCGCCCTGCCGCAGGGCGCGCCGGTGTTCGTGGGCGAGTTCGGCATTCCGTTCAATCTGGAGGGCGGCGCGGCCTATCGTGCGTGGGTGAAGGGCGAGCGCGGCCCCGAGGTGTGGCGCAAGCACATCGAGGCGCTCGACCTGATGTACGACGCCATGGACGAGCTGCTGCTCAGCTGCGCCCAGTGGAACTATACGGTGTCCAACCGGAACGACCCGCGCATCGGCGACGGCTGGAATCAGGAGGACCTCTCCATCTGGTCCCGCGACCAGAAGGATGGCATGGACCACCCCGACGCGGGCGGCCGCGCGATCGAGGGCTTCTGCCGGCCTTATGTCCGCAAGACCCAGGGGCGGCTGCTGATGATGCGGTTCAGCCATACCACCCGGGTGTTCCGCTGCGTGCTGGTGGCCGAGCCCCACATTCGCGGCCCGACGGAGATCTACATCCCGCGCATCCAGTACCCGGAGGGCTTCGTCATCGAGAACATGGGCGCGCCGAGCCTCCTGCACATGGATGTGGACCGGCAGATTCTGGAAATGCACGCCCAGGGGCACGGGCTGGTGCAGCTGGTGGTCCACCCGCTCGGCTGAGGCGGACCGGTCTGCGGACAGGGTTAATTCGTTTGCGCAAGGCTTGGGGCTCGGGCTACCAGATTGCGGTTCCGGCAGACCGTTGTGATCTGATGTCCCATGGCCCCCTTCGACCTTCTGGACCGCTATCGCAAGCGCCCCGACCAGGCGGCGCACGGCGCGATTCTGGCGGCGGTGGCGGGCCTGCATCTGGCGCTGCTGGCGGCGCTCCTGAGTTACCGCATTCTCCTGCCGGAAGCGCCGGACGGGCCGGTCATCCGGCTCGACCTCGTGCCGCTGGAGCGGGTTCCGGCGCGAACGCCCGCGCGCGGCGCGGCGTCGGGCCGGGGCGGCGGGCTGACCGCTGCCGGGGTGCATCCCTCGCCCGAGGCGGCGCTGCTGCCGGTGCCGCTGCCGGAGCTGCCCGCGCCGGATCTGCCCGGACGCGAGGCCGAGCGCCCGGCGGAGCGGCGCGCGCCCGTCCGCCGCACGCCGGAGGAGGTGATCGCCGAGGAGTCGCTGACTCCCTCGGTTGCCGCCCATTCGCTGGCGGGGCGGGGCTTTGATCTGATCTCCCCGCCCAGCTACACCGCGCCGCACCTGCGCAACCGGCTGCCCGCCTATCCGCCGGCGGCCCGCCGCCTGGGCGAGGAGGGGCTGGTGATCCTGCGGGTGCTGGTCAACCCCTCGGGGGCAAGCCAGTCGGTGCAGGTCTACCGCAGCAGCGGCCACCCGCGCCTCGACGAGGCGGCGGTACAGGCGATCCTGCGCTGGACGTTCGTTCCCGCCGAGCGGGGGCGGCGGCCGGTGATGGCCTGGCTCCTGGTGCCGGTCCGTTTCGCCGGCGGGGCGTATGTCACCATCGACGAATCCGCCGTGATCGGGGGTTAGCCGCCGAGCGACTCGGCGCCGAGGGGGGCGGGCACCAACGCGCCGCGCGACGGGCCCGCCAGGAACCGGGATTCAAACCAGGATTCATAGGCCCGGACGGCGGCCCCGGTGCGGAACGGCGCAACAGCCTCCTGCAGCAGGCGGGGGTCGGGCCGGTCCTCCAGCGCGTGCAGCATGGCCCCGGCGAGGGCCCCGGCGTCCTCCGGCGGCACGAGCCGCCCCAGCCGCCCGTCCTGCAGCGCTTCCCGCACGCCGCCCGGGCAGTCCGCCGCCACCACCGGGCAGCCGCAGGCCAGCGCCTCCACCAGCGTGGCAGGCAGGCCTTCCCAGCGGGAGGGCAGCACGAACAGGGCGGCGCGGCCGAGCGCCGCGTAAGGATTGGCCACCACCCCCGGCAGGCGCACGATATCCGCCAGCCCCAGCCGCTCGACCCGCGCTTCGAGCTGGGGCCGCAAGGGGCCGTCGCCCAGCAGCAGCAGCCGGCAGGGCCGCTGGCGGCGCAGCCGGTCGAAGGCGTCGAGCAGCAGGTCGAAGCCCTTCTGCGGCACGAACCGGCCAATGGCGACAATCGTCGGCATGCCGGGCTCGGGGGCGCGCAGCCAGTCGTGCTCCGGCGGCGCGGCGGCGCACGCCGCCGGGTCGTCCGGCAGGATCGGGCTCGGCAGCACCGAGATCCGCGCCGGCGGGATGCCAAGCCCGGTCGAGAGGCTGTCGGCCACCGAGCGGGAGACCGCGATGATCTGGTCCGCCCGGCTCCAGAACGGGCGCAGATGCAGCCGCCGCAGCAGGTTGCCCCGGGCGGAGGCGGTGCGGGTGATGTGGTTGCTCGCCCGCAGCACCAGCGCCGTGGCGCGGGGGCGGCGCATCAGCGCGTGGCCGAGCGCGGCGACGGGCGCCACATGGTTGGCCATGCCCACCAGCACGTCAGGGCCCGCGCGGTCCAGATAGCGGGCAAGCGCCGGGATGACGCCCGCGAGATCGGCGATGCGGCGCAGCCCGCTGCCCACGGTCTCCGATGTCCGCGCCCCCAGCGGCACGAAGTTCACCCGCGGGTCGAGCCGGTCCTCGCAGGCCGCGTCCTGGGCCGCCACCACCAGGTCGATGCGGTGGCCCCGCGCGGCCAGCCCGTTGGCGAGCGCCAGGGTCCGGCTCTGGGCACCTCCGACGGTGAGAGCATGGATGAGCAGGGCGATGTGCATAAAGGGAAACCAGAAATGAACTCGAACCAAGGGTAGGGGGCCGGACGTCTGCGCGGGCGCGCCGCTGATCGGGATGCCTCCGGTAATATGATTGGCCCTCCTTTGGAAAGACCTGGGTGCGTCAAAAAGTTCCGTCCTGCCGATAGAGACTTGCGCCTCGCCCCGCAACCAGAGGGCTTACCCGCCCGCCCGGCCTGATACCACCCGGCCGGATACCGCCCCGGTGCCATTGCGAAAGAGAAACTTTCAGCTCGTCAAACTAATCTGCTTCGACAAAGTCTATCGGACCTGTAGAGAAATATTCATCAACTGTAGCGGGGCGTGTCTGAAATGTTAAGAGCAATGGACTAGCACAGGCAGCAAGAAAGAGTCGCCGGTGGCCTCGGCCGCTGCGTTCGGTTTCTGCCGTTTCCGACTCTTTGCCTCCTTCCGGCCCGGCCTTGTTCCGGGCGCTGTCCGGCCTCTGCCGCTTCCGGCCGCACCAAACCGAGCCTTCAAGAAAGTCCCTGACTGTGACCATGCAAGTGACCTCGTCCGTTTCCGTTCCGAACACCCTCCCCGCGTCCGCGGCGCGCCGGTCGCTGATTCGGGCCCGTCTGTCCCTTGGTATCGCCTCGGTCGCCCTCATGGGCTGGCAGGCTCCGGCGCTCGCCGAAGCGGAGGCGCCGCAGGAGGCGCACGAGGCGATCGTTGTTCTCGGCTCGCGCACCGGTACGGCCAATGTTCTGGAAAGCGCCGCGCCCATTCAGGTGGTGGGCGGCGAGAACCTGCGCGCGACGGCTTCCAACACCCTGTCCGAGGCGCTCCTGAAGACGGTGCCCTCGTTCAACTTCCCGACCTCCGCGCCGTCGTCCAACGCGGCGTCGTTCGTGAAGGGCGTGGCGCTGCGCGGTCTGGCGGCGGACCAGACGCTGGTGCTCATCGACGGCAAGCGCCGTCATGCCACGGCCCAGCTCAACGCCAGCGGCGGCACCACCCGCGGCGCGCAGACGGTTGACCTCAACAGCATTCCGATGAGCGCGGTGGAGCGGGTCGAGGTGCTGCTGGACGGCGCCTCGGCGCAGTACGGCTCGGACGCGGTCGCGGGCGTGGTCAACATCGTGCTGAAGAAGCAGGAGCGCGGCGGCGACATCTCGGCCCGCTACGGCATCAACGACAACGGCGACGGCGAGACCAAGAGCGTGGAGGGCTCGTTCGGCCTGGCGCTGCCGGGCGACGGCTTCCTCACCTTCGCGTTCGACGTGTGGGACATCAACCGCACCCGCCTGTCGGTGCCGGACACCCGCCGCATGTATTTCCCCGGCGACCCGCGCGAGAGCAGCTATCCCAACCGCAACTGGTTCTACGGCTCCGGCGCGTCCGAGCGGCAGAACATCATGCTCAACGCCGAGACGACGGTCGGCGCTGTTACCCTCTACGCGCAGGGCAGCTACGGCTGGCGCAAGGACGAGGGCTTCGGCAACCTGCGCCAGCCCAGCTCCGACCAGACCGTGCGCGCCCTGTTCCCGGACGGCTTCCAGCCGTTCCTCGACGTGAAGTCGCGCGATGCCTCCCTCACCGGCGGCGCGCGCTGGGAATCGGCCCGGGCGGGCGACTTCGACCTCAGCGCCAACTACGGCCGCAACCGGGTGAGCAGCGTGGTGTGGAACACCAACAACGCCAGCCTTGGCGCCGACAGCCCGACCGAGTTCGAGACCGGCGACCTTCTCAACGAGCAGGTCAACGTCAACCTCGACTGGCAGCGCCCCTTCGAGGTGTCGTTCCTGTCCGCGCCGCTCAACGTGGCGGCGGGCGTCACCTACCGGCATGAGGCCTACGAGGTGTTCGAGGGCGACTACGGCTCCTGGGCCAACGGCGGCGTGCCCATTCTCGACGGCCCCAACGCGGGCAAGGTGGCAACGCCCGCCTCGCAGGGCTTCGGCGGCTTCTCGCCGGATGACGCCGGCCGCCTGAGCCGCAACGTCTACGGCGGCTACCTGGAGCTGGAAAACGAGCTGACCGACCGCCTGCGCCTCACCCTGTCGGGCCGCTTCGAGCACTATTCGGACTTCGGCTCCACCACCAACATCCGCGCCGCGACCCGCTACGAGTTCACGCCCGAATTCGCCTGGCGCTTCAGCGCGGGCACCGGCTACCGCGCGCCCTCGCTCGGCCAGTCGGCCTATTCGCGCACCATTCCCAACATCACCAACGGCGTGCTCTCCACCAACCGTCTGGCCCGCGTGGGCAGCACGGAAGCGCGGGCGCTGGGCGCGAAGGATCTGTCGCCGGAGAAGTCGGTCAACCTCTCGACCGGTTTCGTCTGGACGCCGACCCCGGCCTTCTCGGCGACGGTCGATATCTACCAGATCAAGATCGACGACCGCATCGTGCTGTCCGAGACCATGACCGGCGCGCTGGTCCGCCAGGTGCTGACGAACGCGGGCTTCCCCACCTACTCGGGCCTGCAATACTTCACCAACGCGGTGGACACCCGCACGCGCGGCGTTGACATCACCGCGCGCTACCAGATCGACTTCGCCAACGGCGGCGTCCTCGATCTGAGCGCGGGCTTCAACTGGAACGAGACCAAGATCACCCACATCGCGGACCTGCCGCAGGAGCTGGCGGGCTCGGGCATCGCGCTCATCGGCCGGGAGGCCCGGGGCCTCATCGAGGAGGCGAACCCGGATACCTTCATCCGGCTGGCGGCGGACTACAGCCAGGGCAACTTCGATGCCCATGTCTCCGGCGTGCGCTACGGCGTCTACCGCACCCGCCACACCACCAACCCCGACTGGGACCAGCGCTTCAGCCCGCAGGTGGTGGTCAACCTGAGCGCAGGCTACAAGCTGCTCGAGAACCTCAAGCTCTCGGCCAGCATCAACAACCTGTTCAACAGCCACCCGGACAAGGTGCTGCCTGAAATCCGCAACCCGGTCGTGTCCGTCTACTCGGGCCTGTCGCCGGAGGGCGGCGCGGGCCGCGTCTACTTTGCCCGCATCGGCTACACCTTCTGACCCCCTTCACGCGGAGACAGTCCATGAAAGCAGTTGTTCTAGGTCTCGCTCTCACCCTTGCCGGCCCGCTTCTCGCGACGCCTGCGGCGCTGGCCGCCGGGAGCGCGCCGGTGCGCGAGCGCGTCACGCCGGAGGTGCGGCAGGAAATCGTCGCGGCGATCGACGCCTGGCGCGCCGCTGTGGTCAACGGCGACCGCGCGGGCCTCGAGCGCGCCTACCATGAGGATCTGACCTACGGCCACACCGACGGCGGCGTGGAAAACAAGGAAGGCCAGATCAACCGCACCATCGTGCCGGGCCGCCGCTTCACGGCGGTTGACGTGAGCAACCTGGCGGTGCGGGTCTATGGCGACGTGGCCTACGTCACCGCCACCTACGCCTTCCACATTCTCAACGAGGCCGACGGCGCGCAAACCGTCGCCACCCTGCCCGGCCTCGACGTGTGGACCAGGCAGGACGGCCGCTGGCAGCTGATTGCCCGTCAGCTGACCCGCTTCCCGAAATAATTTCCGCTCCCGCATTTTCCCCGGAGGAGTCTCCATGACCTCGCGTTCCATCCGTTCGACCCTGGCCGCCCTGCTCACCGGCGCGCTGCTGCCGCTCACCGTGCAGGCGGCTTCCTTCAGCGAGGCGCAGCTCAAGGCTGCCGCCGATCTCCAGGACCGGATCGTCACCCTCGACCACCATCTGGACATTCCGTTCGACTTCGGCAGCGGCGAGCTGGACGCCGGCAAGGACGGCCCGTCGCAGTTCGATCTGGTGAAGGCCGCGCGCGGTCACCTGAAGGGCGCGGTGGTCGCCATTTTCGTGCCGCAGAACGAGCGCACGCCGGAAGGCTACGCCGCCGCCGCCGCGCTCGGCGAGAAGAAGCTGGCCGCTGTCCAGTCGGTGGTCGCGAAATATCCCGAGCGGGTCGCCATCGCCCACTCGCCCGAGGAGCTGGAGGCGATCGAGAAGTCGGGCCGCTTCGCCATCGTGCTCAGCATCCTCAACGGCAACCTGATCGGCAAGGATCTGTCGCTGCTGGATGTCTGGTACAAGCGCGGCGTGCGCATGTTCGGCTTCACCCACGCGGGCAACAACGACCTGGCCGACTCCTCCCGCCCCAACCTGCTGCGCGGCAACAAGCTGGGCGAGCACGGCGGCCTGTCGCCGCTCGGCCGCGAGGCGGTGGGCCGCCTCAACGACCTCGGCATCATCATCGACGTGTCGCAGATCACGGGCGAGGCGCTGGCGCAGGTGCTGGAGCTGACCCGCGCGCCGGTGGTGGCCTCCCACTCCAACGCCCGGGCGATCATCAACCACCCGCGCAACCTGAGCGACGAGCAGCTTGACGCGATCCGCCGCAACGGCGGTGTGGTGGCGATCAACGCCTACAGCTCGTGGGTCCGCCCGCTGCCGCAGGAAGCGGTGGACAAGGGCAACGCCGTGCGCCGCCGCTACGGCGTACCCGAGGAGCCGACCGTCGCCGGCATCCAGCCGCTGACCGAAGACGGCGTGAAGGTTCTGCCCGAGGACGAATTCAAGAAGTACAGCGACGAGTTCCACGCCATCACCGGTGATCCGCAGTACCGCGCGACGCTGGAGGAATACGTCGACCAGATCGATTACGTGGTGAAGAAGATCGGCGTCGATCACGTCGCCATCTCGTCGGACTTCAACCACGGCGGCGGCGTCATCGGCTGGGGCGACGTGGGCGAGACGGCCAACGTGACGGCGGAGCTGCTGCGCCGCGGCTACAGCGAGGCGGACATCGCCAAGCTGTGGGGCGGCAACTTCCAGCGCGTGTGGAAGCAGGTGCAGGCGCTCGCCAAGACCCCGGCCAAGACCCCGGCGGAGAAGTGAGCATGGAGAGGCGACAGGTTCTTCAGCTGCTGGCGGCGTCGGCCTCGGCGCTGGCCTTCGCCCCGGCGCGGCCGGCATCGGCCGCCGCCGCCACCGCTGCCACCGCCGCCGCGGGCGGGCAGCCGCGCAAGGTGGTGGTCATCGGCGCAGGCATTCTCGGCGCGGCCATCGGCTACGAGCTGTCCAAGCGCGGGGCGGAGGTGACGATCCTCGACCGCGCCGGCCCGGCCGCCGCCACCACCGGCGATTCCTTCGCCTACCTCAATGCCTCCACCAAGGCGTCCTCGCGGCCCTATTACACGCTGAACTGGCTCGGCATGGCGGGCTGGCACGCCTGGCAGAACGAGCCGGGCGCGCCGCTGCCGCTCAAGTGGGCGGGCTCGGTCTACTGGCGGGATGACGCGGCCAAGGCGCGCCAGGTGGCCGAAACCCTCGCCACCGTCCGCGGCTGGGGCTACGCGGGCCAGCCGGTGGACGCGGCGCAGATCCGCCGTCTCCTGCCGGGCGTCACCGTCCCCGGCGCGCCGACGGGCACCTTCTACCCGGAGGAGGGCAGCGTCGATCCGGCCGAGGCCGTCCGCGCCCTGCTGGAGCGGGCGCAGCAGCACGGCGCGACCGTGCGCTATCCGGTGGAAGTCACCAGCCTCATCGTCGAGGACAGCCAGGTGCGCGGCGTGCGCACGAAGGACGGCGAGCTGCGCGCGGACACGGTGGTCATCGCCGCCGGTCACGGCAGCCAGGCGCTGGCGGAATCGCTGGGCGTCGCCCTGCCGCTCACGGCCTCGACCGGCATCCTCGTGCACACGGCACCCCAGCCGCACTTCCTCGACAAGGTGGTGTTCGCCTCCCACAACACCTTCCGCCAGAAGGTGGATGGCCGCGTCGTCATCAGCGGCAGCGGCCACGAGGGCGGCGGCGGCCCCGGCAGCAGCCCGGAGGAGATCGGGCGCGGCATCCTCGCCAGCGCGGCGCAATACCTGCCGCAGCTGCGCGACGCGGAGATCGAGCGCGTGTCGTTCGGCCAGCGCGTCCTGCCGGGCGACAGCTTCCCCATCGTCGGCTTCGCGCCGAAGGTGTCGCAGCTATATGTGGCCGTCTCCCACAGCGGCGTGACGCTGGCGCCGGTGATCGGCCGCTGGGCCGCCACCGAGATCCTCGACGGCGCCCGCGTCGATCTGCTGGACGAAGGCTTCCGGCCGGACCGCTTCGCCTGAGCGGGCATAATCTCCCTGAAAACTGCGTGTACCCTCGGGCGTCGATTTCTACCCTGCGTAGAAATCGACGCTACGGGGGTTTAAACGCTTTCTGAGAGGTTTTTGCCTATCACCGCCAGGGAGGCAGCGGGCCGGTCCGTTTCGGCGCTGCAAGGGGCCTTTACGGGCGATTACGGGCCTTGTCGCGGCGGGGTCTCGCCCCGCTTCACCCTTCGGCGGGCAGGAAGCCGTAGGCGATGTGGTAGGTGCTGCGCGCGCCCTGGGCCTCGAACCGGCGCATCACCCGGGCGAGCTGGCCTGCGGTGAGCGGCGGGCGGCCGGGGGCGGGCACCTGCGCGCCGATGCCCTTGAGCTGGCGCAGGAAGTCCCGGCCGGAGGCGTAGGTCTGCACCATCGGCTCCTCCTCCACCCGCGCGCCGGGCCAGAGCGCAGCCAGTGCCGCCGGGGCGGGGTAGCGGGGCGTCGCCGCCTCGAGGCCGAGGTCGCGGTGGGCCTGCCGCCATTCGTGGAAGCTCTCCGCCGCCATGGTGCTGAAGGCGAGCCAGCCGTGCGGGGCCAGATGGCGGCGCAGGGCGGCGACGCTCTCGCCAAGGCGCTCGAACCACTGGAACGACAGGCTGGAGCAGATGAGGTCGAACCGGGCGTCCGGGTGGAGGCACGGCTGCTCCCCGTCCATCGCCACGAAGGCGGTGCGGGCGTCCGCGCCGAAGCGGTCGCGGGCGGCGGCCACCATGGCGGGGGAGAGGTCGGTGAACACCCATTCGGCCGCGCGCAGGCGGGGCGCGAGCGCGGCGTGGAGCAGCCCGGTGCCGCAGCCGATCTCCAGCACCCGGGGAGCGGCGGGCAGCGGCAGCGCGGCGATGCGTCCGGCCAGGCGCTCCGCCACCTGCCGCTGGACGGCCGCATGCTGGTCATAGGTGGCGGCGGCCTGACCGAAGGCGGCGCGCACCTGTCCCTTGCGTGTCACTGTCGTTCGATCCTCCGGTTGGTGCGGCGGGTATGCCGCACCCGGGGGGGGTCAGTAAACATCCTGTCGATAGAGACCCTGCTCGATCAGCCGGTTCACCCGCTCCGCCCCCAGAATGCGGGTGAAGGCCTCGCGCACCGCCCCGGCCATGCCCTCGGCGCTGCCGCACACATGGATCGCCGCGCCGTCTTCCACCCAGCGCCGCACCGCCTCGCCTTGCTCCAGCAGG
Source organism: Pedomonas sp. V897 (assembly GCF_051304405.1). Classification (NCBI taxonomy): domain Bacteria; kingdom Pseudomonadati; phylum Pseudomonadota; class Alphaproteobacteria; order Sphingomonadales; family Pedomonadaceae; genus Pedomonas; species Pedomonas sp. V897. Next base: position 25,077 of record NZ_JBPPGG010000006.1, on the reverse strand, counting down.
CGGTGCTGCACGTAGACGCGGGTGTCCTGATCGCGGGAGAAGGTCAGGGTCACCCGCTCCAGCACCCCTTGCGCCTGCCAGGCCTCGATCTCGTCATGCAGGTGGAAGTCGTGCGCGCGGTTGCGCTCGCCGAAGATCAGCCAGTTGCGGTGGCACCCCCGCGCGGCCTGCCGCTTGAGGTGCGCCCTGAGCCCCGCAAGGCCGGTGCCGTTGCCCACGAGAATCAGCGGGCGCGGCTCCGCCTGCGGGTGGAAGCTGCTGTTGCGGCGCAGGCGCAGCCGGATCTCGCTGCCCACCGGCGCGGTTTCGGTCAGCCAGCCCGAGCCCGCCCCGAGCCGGCCGTCCGGGTGGCGCACCTGGCGGACCAGCAGCTCGACCGCCCCGTCCTCGGGCAGGGAGGCGATGGAATAGCTGCGGTGCGGGCGGTGGCCGGTCGCCGCCTCCGGCGGCCCGGGCAGCTCGATCTCGGCGATGTCCCCCGCCTCCCAGACCGCCCCCCAGGTGGTGGCATCGAGGCGCAGCAGATAGACCGGCCCGCCGACGCTGCCGGGGTTGAGCAGGCGGCGCCCGGTCAGCACCCAGGGGGTGAAGGCGGGGCCGTCGGTGATGTCGCGGGTGACGGCCGCGCCCAGCCGGGCCAGCTCCTGCCGCCACAGGGCGAGGGCGTCCTCGGCGCCGTTGTCCACGTCGATGCGCGCGAACAGGGGCGTGGCCCCGCCCGCCGCCAGCCAGGCGTCCAGCCGCCGGCCGAAGGCGCAGAACTGCGCGTAGCTGCGGTCGCCCAGCGCCAGAACGCCATACCGGAGGTGCGGAAAGTCAGCGGGCGCCGCCATGACCTTGCTGACGAAGCGGAAGGCGTGGGTGGGGGCGTCGCCCTCCCCGGTGGTGCTGACGACGAACAGGGCGCAGGCGGTCTGGCGCAGCGTCTCCGCCTCGACCGCCTCGAGCGGCAGGAGGCGGACATCGCGGCCCGCCGCCCGCAGGCTCCGGGCGGTGCGGGCGGCGAGGTCCTCGGCAGAGCCGCTCTGGCTGGCCCAGGCCACCAGAAGGCCCGCGCCGCTGCCGTTGCCGCTGCCGTTGCCCGAAAGGGCCGCCCGCTGCCGGCGGCGGTAGCGCCACGCGGTCCACAGGCAGAACAGCCCGTAGAGGCAGGCGACAAGGAGGGCGGACGCTAGGCGCAACTCGGGAGACATGGTTCAATCCAGCATGGCGATGAGGGCGGGGGAGAGGATTTCCTCCACCCCCGCGCCGGTGCGGCGGAGCAGACAGGCGGCGATGTCGCGGCGGGTGGCGAGGTCGAGCGCGGCCTCCGCCCCCAGCACGCCGAAGGCGGTGGCGTAGGCGTCCGCCTCCATGCACGAGGGATGCAGCACGGTGGCCGAGATGATGCCGTTGTCGAGGGGCCAGCCGGTGCGCGGGTCGAGGGTGTGGGCGTAGTGGCGCCCCTGCCAGGCAAAGCCGCGCCGGTAGTCGCCCGAGGTGGCGATGGCGAGGCCGTGGAGGGCGACGCGCGTCTCCTGCCAGCCCGGCGCGGCCTGCGGCAGGTGGGGCGGGCGCTCGATGGCGACCCACCAGGGGGAGCCGTCCGGCTTGACGCCCTCGCCGCGCAGCTCGCCGCCGATTTCCAACAGAAAATGGACGAGGCCCGCCTGGCGCAGGCCGTCCGCCACGTGGTCGACCGCAAAGCCCTTGGCGATGCCGGAGAAGTCCAGCCGCACCCCGCCGGGCTGGAGGAGGGACTGGCGGGCCGTGTCGAGGGTGAGGCGCTGCCAGCCGCAGCGGGCGCGGGCCGCCTCGATCTCGCGGGGCGCGGGCGGTTCGGTGCGCGCGGGGGCGGGGCCGAAGCCCCACAGGTCCACCAGTGCGCCGAGGGCGGGGTCGAACGCGCCCCCGCTCTCCGCCGCGACGCGCAGGGCGCAGGCAAGCACGGTGCGAAAGGCGGGCGGCAGCGGGTGCCAGGTGCCGGGCGCGGCGTCGTTGTAGCGGCTGAGGACGGAGCCGGGCTCCCAGTGGCTCATCTGGTCGATGACCTCGGCCAGCCGCTGCTCGACCGCCGCGCGGAGGGTCGCGGCGGAATGGGCCGCCCCCGCCCCCGGCATTGGCACGTAGCGCACCGACCAGGTGGTCCCCATGGTCTGGCCGCCGAGGCTCTCCACCGGGGCGGCGGGAGCCCGGCTGGCGATGGCCAGCGCGGACAGGGCGGCGGGGATGAGAACGCGCATGGGGCGGAACCGGGCGGGCGGGCGCGGGGGCCGGATGGTCCCGCACCCGCCGGAGCCGTTGCGGGTTACTGCTGCATGACCTCGACGGTCATGATGTAGCTGGCGCGGCGGACGCTCGCCTGCGGCACGGAGGTCTTGTTGTCCTCGGCCTGCACCTGCACCCAGTACATGCCCGGCTGCGGGAAGGTGAGGGACACCTCGCCCCTGGCGTTGGTCTCGGCGGTGAGTTCAACCGGCTGGTTGCGGTAGCGGGTGCCGCCCGGCACCGCCAGCACCTTGAGGCCCGCGGCCGGCTGGCCATCCAGCAGGAAGCGGAAGGTGGCGGGCTCGCCCTCCACCAGATCGTTCGGGTGGGTCACCGGCTCAAGCTCCAGGCCCTTGCCGGTGATCCTGAACACTTCCTTCGACAGGTTGCCGTTGGTGACGAAGGTCTCGTTGCGACTGAACGTCTCGGACACCTGGAGATTGGCGGCGTCGGCGGGCAGTTCCTTCAGCTTTTCGACCGGGCCGCGCAGACGCTTGCGCTGGCCGTTCTGCTCGTAGGACGCCATCACCGAATGGCCGCTGGTGCCGATGCGGTAGGTGCCGGTCTGGTCCAGCTTGACGTCAAACACCGAGCGGTAGCGCCCGGTGACGGCGTTCCGGAGCGGAACCTCCGTGCCGTCCGGCGCCGTGACCGTGATGCTGTTCAGCTGCATCGGCATGTGGTCCGGGTCGAACAGGTTGTTGGACACGGCGGCGTCCACGCTCACCCACATGTCCTGGCCCGAGACGTTGGTGGCCGACGGCAGCAGCCAGGCCCGGTGGGCATGGGCGGAGACCGACGCCATGGACAGGGCGGCGACGGCGGCAAGGCTCATCGCCAGGGTCTTGATACGGATCGGCATGGTCATGCTTTCCTGTCCTTTGCTCATTGCTTCAGGGTGAGGGAGACCGCGCCCAGTTCGGTCGCGCCCCTGGCGGTGTCCGTTTTCGGGGAAGCAGGCGGCCACTGGAAGGGGATGCGCACGACTTCGCGCCCGCCCAGCTCGCGGGCGGCCTCGATGACGAACTCGTAGTCGCCCGCCGGCAGCTTCGGCAGCGGCGTCTTGCCTTCGCTGAAGCTGACCTCGTGCGTGCCGGGGGCCCGGGTCGCGCCGCTGACGCCGTCCACCGGCATCTGCAGGGCGCGGCCGCTCTTGCGCCACCACAGCCGCATGTCCGACAGCCACTTGGTGCCGCCGTTGTCCTTCATCTTGACGTCATACCAGACGGCGAGGCTGACCGGCTTTTCCAGCGCCGCGCCCTCGATCCACATGGCGACGTAAGGGCGGTGATATTCGCTGACCGTGAGCCGGGGGATCTCGACGGAGACCGTCATCCCGGCCGCCTGGGCACCGGGCGTCACCGCGAGACCGGCCAGCGCAACCGGACCTGTGAGCCAGAGGGGTTTGAGGGATGTCATGGCAGCCTCATGTCAGTGAATCATCAGGAGGGCGAGAATGAGCGGGACAACCAGACCGAGCCCGACCAGCGGCCAGGTGGAGGGGCGGTTGCCTGCGTAGAACTGGAGCAGCAGCAGCCCGGTCAGCGAAAAGATCAGGCAGGCGGCGGCGAACACATCGAGGAACCAGGACCACGCCCCGCCGGTGTTGCGGCCCTTGTGCAGGTCGTTGAGGTAGGCGATCCAGCCGCGATCGGTCTTCTCGTAGGTGACGTCGCCGCTCTCCCGGTCGACGCTCACCCAGGCGTCCCCGCCGGGGCGGGGCAGGGAGAGGTAGACTTCCTCCTCGGACCATTCGGCGGCGCGGGCCTCCGCATGGACGCCCAGCGTCTCCGCCAGCCACTGGCGCAGGGGCTCGGGCAGCGGCGCGCGGCCGTCTTCCGGCGCGTCCCGCAGCGCGTCCCGCAGCGGCGCGGGCAGGCGGGCCTCCCGCGTCACCACCTCGGGCGCGCCCTCGATATCCGTCGCGTGGTTGAGGGTGATGCCGGTCAAGGCGAACAGAACCATGCCGATGAGGCACACGGCGGAGCTGATCCAGTGCCAGCGCTGCACATGGCGCAGCCAGAACCCCCTGCGGCTCCGGGATGTTGCATCGTCTCGGGCAGTCGAATCGGACATACCGCCTCTATAAAGACTTCGAGGCGAGACCGGTAGTACAAATGAGAGTTATTCGCAAAAGTTAGGGGCCGAAGCGTTGCCGCAGCCCGGCAGGGCGCGGCCCGTCAGGGCCCTGCCTCAGGGGAAGCCTCAGGAGGGTGTGGCTTCAGGGGGAAGCCGGGGGAACGCTGATGCCGAGGCCCTGCGCCACCCGGCGGCCGTAGTCGGGGTCGGCGCGGGCGAAGTGGCCCGCCATCTTCTCCTGCACCACCGCGTCGCACCGGGCGAGGGCGCTGACGAGGTTGCTCACCAGCTCGTCCCGCTCCGCGTCCGAGAACAGGCGCCAGCGCTCGCCCGGCTGGCGGAAGTTGCAGGGCCGCTCGATGGGGATGCGGCCCACCTGCCCCTCGACGAAAATGCGCGGCGGCGGCCCCTGCCGCTCCTGCTGGCGCAGGCCGTGGCGGTTGGAGGGCTCGTAGTTCACGTGCGGGTCCGTGCCCTGATCCGCGCCGTCCACGGCGTAGGACATCTGGCCGCCCCGCTGGTTGGTGGCATAGGGGCATCGCGGCGCGTTGATGGGCAGTTGCAGATAGTTGGGGCCCACCCGGTACCGCTGGGTGTCGGAATAGGCGAAGGTGCGGCCCAGCAGCAGCTTGTCGTCGGAGAAGTCGATGCCGTCCACCAGCACGCCGGTGCCGAAGGCGGCCTGCTCCACCTCGTTGAAATAGTCGGACGGGTTGCGGTCCAGCACCACATGGCCCACGTGGAGCAGGGGGAAGTCCTCCTCCGGCCACAGCTTGGTGGCGTCGAGCGGGTCCCAGTCCAGCTCCGGGTGGTCGTCGTCGCTCATCACCTGGATGAACATGTCCCACTCGGGATAGTCGGCCCGCTCGATGGCCTGGTAGAGATCCTGGGTCGCGTGGTTCCAGTTGGTGGCCTGAAGGGCGCTGGCCTCCTCCTGCCGCAGGTTGCGCACCCCCAGCTTGGGCTGGAAGTGGAACTTGCACAGCACCGTCTGCCCGGCCCCGTTCACCAGCTTGTAGGTGTTGACGCCCGAGCCCTGCATCTCCCGGTAGCTGGCGGGGATGCCCCACGGGCTGAACAGCCACGTCACCATGTGGGTCGACTCCGGCGTCAGGCTCAGGAAGTCGAAAATGCGGCCCGGGTGCTGGACGTTGGTGACCGGGTCCGGCTTGAAGGCGTGGATAAGGTCGGGGAACTTGATGGGGTCGCGGATGAAGAACACCTTCAGGTTGTTGCCGACCAGATCCCAGTTGCCCGCCTCGGTGTAGAACTTGATGGCGAAGCCGCGCGGGTCGCGCAGCGTCTCCGGGCTGTGCGCGCCGTGGATGACGGTCGAGAAGCGCACGAACACGGGGGTCCTGGTGCCCTTGCGGAACACCCGGGCGCGGCTGTACTCCTCCATGGCGAGGTCGCCCGCCCGGCCGGTCGGGATGAACCAGCCGTGCGCGCCCGCGCCCCGGGCATGGACCACCCGCTCGGGGATGCGCTCGCGGTCGAAGTGGGTGATCTTCTCCAGAAACGGGTAATCCTCCAGCACCAGCGGCCCGCGCGCGCCGACGCTGCGGGTGTTCTGGTTGTCGTAGACCGGGTGGCCCTGCCGGGTGGTCAGGCCGACCGTGCCGGGTCTGGACGGGGGCTTGTCCGCCATGGTCTCTCTCCCTGCCGCTGCCGCGCGCCCCGCAGCCGGGGTGCCCGGAACAGGAACGGCCGACCGGCCCGGCTGTTGCGTGCGAACAGTCCGTTGCGGCCGGGCCGCTTGAAAGCGGCCCGGCGGGCGCGCACATTGGCGCCACCGGGGAGTCCCGGGGAGATTCCCCTTGCAGATCCGTGGCCTGGGAGAGCCCTCCCCTGTGCGGGCCGGCCCCTCTGGCAGACAAAGGCAGGTGTCGTGACAGCCCTTTCCATTCTCGATCTGGTTCCGATCATCGAAGGCGGGGATGCGCGCCTTGCCTTCCGCAACAGCCTCGATCTGGCGCAGCACGCCGAACGCTGGGGCTATCGCCGCTTCTGGCTGGCGGAGCATCACAACATGCCGGGCATCGGCAGCTCGGCCACCGCCGTTGCCATCGGCTACATCGCGGGCGGCACCAGCACGATCCGGGTGGGGGCGGGCGGCATCATGCTGCCCAACCACGCGCCGCTGGTGGTGGCGGAGCAGTTCGGCACGCTGGAGTCGCTCTATCCGGGCCGCATCGACCTGGGGCTGGGCCGCGCGCCGGGCACCGATCAGCTCACCGCCCGGGCGCTGCGCCGCGACTTCCTCAACAGCGCCGAGCGGTTTCCGCAGGACGTGGTGGAGCTTCAGCGCTACTTCCAGCCCGCCGAACCGGGGCAAAGTGTCATTGCCGTGCCGGGGGCGGGCTTGCGGGTGCCGATCTGGCTGCTCGGCTCCAGCCTGTTCAGCGCGCAGCTTGCGGCGAGCCTCGGCCTGCCGTTCGCCTTCGCCTCCCACTTCGCGCCCGACCATCTGATGGAGGCGCTGAAGCTCTACCGGTCGCTGTTCCGCCCCTCCGGCGTGCTGGAGAAGCCCTACGCCATGGCGGGCTTCAACGTGTTCGCCGCCGACAGCGAGGCGGAGGCCCGCCGCCTGTTCACCTCGGTGCAGCAGCAGTTCGTCAGGCTGCGGCGCGGGCGGCCCGGGCCGCTGCCGCCGCCGCTGGAGACCCTGGAGGGCTTCTGGACGCCGGCGGAGAAGTTCGGTGTCGAGCACGCCCTGTCCTGCTCCGCCGTTGGCACGCCGGAGCAGGTGGAGGCGGCGCTGAGGGCCTTCATCGCCGAGACCGGGGTCGACGAGATCATGGCGACCGGGCAGATTTACGACCACGCCGCGCGGCTGCGCTCGTTCGAGATTCTGGCGGAGATCGGCCAGCGCCTCGGCGCGAGCGCGCCCGGGGCCTGACGGGCCGCCGCCCCGCGCGGAACGGCCGGGGCGGACAGGTGTTTAGTGGGCAGGAAACCTGGGCGGGGGCTGTCCCTCGTTGCAACGAAGGAGCTCACTCGACATGGCCAACCGGTCTGCTGGAGGCAAATCTTCCCATACGTCTTCCCATACGCGGCGGAATGTGACGGGGACGGAGCGCGTTCTCTCCCTCCTCGGCGGCATCGCCCTGATGGCGGGCGCCCGCCGGGGCAGCCTCGCCAAGCGCGCCCTGTTCGGCCTCGCCAGCGCCTCGCTGCTGGCCCGGGGCGCCACCCGCTACTGCCCGATGAAGGCGCGCATGACGGACAACGTCCCGCTCGATCGCGGCTATGCCAACATGTTCCGCCTTATGGCCAAGCCCTTCCTGTCGGGCACGGCCAGCATCGACAACTTCACCACCCTCTACATCAACGAGTTGCAGGAGCTGCACAACGCCAAGGGCCAGATGCAGGACCTGCTGCAAACGCTGGAGACCGCGGTGGAGCACGGGGCGGTGCGCGAGCTGCTCGGGCGCTACCGCGGCCAGGTGCGGCGGCATCAGGACGAGATCGCGGACATTCTCGCGCGCTGCGACGCCGCCCCGGAGGCGCACGAGGATGACGCCATGGAGGCGCTCGTCCGGGAAACCGAGAAGATGCGCAAAGTCAGCGGATCGGAGGCACTGCGGGACGCCGGGCTGGTCTCCTCCCTCCAGCGGCTGATCCACCACCAGATCGCGGGCATCGGCACGGCGGCCACCTACGCCCGGACGATGGACCGGATGAGCGAGGCCGAAACCCTCCACCGCATCGCCGAGGAGGACAAGGCGGCGGACGACCAGTTCAGCGCCCTGGCGAAGGAGCTGATCAACCCGGCGGCGGCGCGGGATGCCGAGCCGAACATGGTGACGCACGAGCCGGTCCTGCCCTGAGGGCCGGGGGGCGCACCCTTTCCGCCACCTGCCCGCTACATCGGCCAGACGGCGGGGATGACGGCGAGCGCGGTGACGGCGGTGAGCACGGCCAGCGGCAGGCCGAGCTTGCCGAAGTCGGAGAAGCGGTAGCGGCCCGGCCCCATGATGATGGTGTTGTTCTGGTGGCCGAACGGGGTGAGGAAGTCGGCGGAGGCGCCCACCGCCACGGCCATGAGGAAGGCGTCGGGCCGCAGGCTCGCGCCCTCCGCCACGCTGAGCGCGATGGGGGCCATGAGGATGACGGTTGCCGGATTGTTGAGCACCGGCGTGATGGCCATGGTGGTGATGAGCACGCCCGCCAGCAGCGTGTAGGGCCCGGCGTCGCCCGCCAGCCCCAGCATCCAGTGGGCGATGGTGTCGGCCGTGCCCGAGGTCTGGAGCGCCGTACCGATGGGGATCATCGAACCCAGAAGGACGATCACCGTCCAGTCGATCTGCGCCAGCGCCTCGCTCGCGCGGATGACGCGGGTCAGCGCCAGGCCGATGACGCACAGCACGAAGGCGACGGCGGCGGGCACGATCTCGGTCGAGGCGAGCACCACCGCCCCGGCGAACAGCAGGAACGGCAGCGCCCGCCGGGTGGCGGAGAGCTGGAGGCGGCGCGGCGCCAGCGGCAGGCAGCCGAGGTGCTTGACCGCCTCGTGCATGGCCTGCGGCTCGCCCTGCAACAGCAGCACGTCGCCAACGCCCAGGCTTTCCTCGTGGAACCGGCCCTCGAAGCGGCGGCCCTGGCGGGCGGCGGCGAGCAGGCGGATGCCGAAGCGCTCGGGCAGCGCGAGCGAGCCGGGCGTGCTGCCGGGGACCAGCGAGCCGGGGGTGACCACCGCCTCCATCATCGCCGTGCCCTGCACCGGGGGCGTGCCGGCCAGCGTCGCCGCGCCCGATTGCAGGATCGCCTCCAGCCGCCGGGTCTCGGCCTCGATGAGCAGGATGTCCCCGCTTCGGAGTTGTTGCTGCGCCAGCCGCCCGAACAGGCGCTTCTCCTCCCGCACCACGCCGTGGATCTCGATGCCACAGGTGCGCGCGGCGGCCTCCACCGTCTGCCCGGCGAGGGGGGAGTCGGGCGTCACCTCCACCTCGGTCATGTAGTCCATGACGTCAAACACGTCGGGCGAGGCCTCCTCCTCGGCTTCGCTCGCCCGGCGGGCGCTGAACCAGCCGACCACAAGGAGGTAGACGAGCCCCACGCCGGCCACGGCAAGCCCCACCGGCGCGAAGTCGAACAGCGCATAGCGCAGGCCGATCTCCTGATAGCGGAAGTTGGCGATGAGCAGGTTGGGCGGCGTGCCGATGAGGGTGATCATGCCGCCCAGCAGGGTGGCGAAGGAGAGCGGCATGAGCAGGAGCCGCGGCGGGTAGCGGAACCGCCGTGCCGCCGCCAGCGCCAGCGGCAGGATCAGCGCCAGCGCCGCCACGTTGTTCATGAACGCCGAGAGCGCCAGCCCGAGCGTGCACAGGATCGCCATGTGGTGGAACGGGCTGGAGGTCAGCCGCGTCATGCGCACCCCCAGCCGCGCCACCGTGCCGGAGCTGGAGATTGCCGCGCTGATGACCAGCACGGCCGCCACGGTGATCACCGCCGGGTTGCCGAAGCCGGAGAAGGCGTCCTGCGCCGGCACGAGGCCGGTCAGGACGCACAGCATCAGGCTGACGATCGCGATGAGGTCATAGCGCCAGCGGTCCAGGCTCATCGCGATGAGCGTGCCGGCAAGGATCAGCAGCAGGAGACCTTGGCTTGGAATCATGCCCGCAAGGTGCGCCAGCTTTTCCCGATTGGCGAGCCGCTTTCAGCAAAACCTGGCGTTTTCAGGACACTGCGACCAGCCGGGGCTGGTTTGGCATCCATCCGCCGTCCTCGCCCGGCGCGGCCTCGCGGGGGAACACCCCGAAGCGGCGGGGGCGCAGCAGCACCCGGGCGCCGGGGGCGAGCCGCGCGCGGCCATCCACCACCGCCTCGGGCAGCTCCACGCCCAGCGGGTCGGGACTGCCGGGGATGTCCACCTCCAGCCGGAGAAGGCCCGCCAGCCGGCGGCAGGTCCGCACCACGCCCGGAATGGCGCGCGCCCGGTCGTCGCTCAGCTCCAGATCGTGCGAGCGCACATAGAGGAACGCCGGGCCCTCGAAGGTGAGGGGGCGCGCCGGGGCAAGGCCGGTCTCGAAGCCGTTCAGCAACACCAGGCCGCCCTTCACCTGGGCGGGCAGCACGTTGACCGCGCCGAGGAAGCCGTAGACGAACGGCGTTGCGGGCTCGTTGTAGACCTCGTCCGGCGTGCCCACCTGGGCGATCTGGCCGTCATGGATGATGACCACCCGGTCGGCCAGCTCCAGCGCCTCCTCCTGATCGTGGGTGACGAACACCGTGGTGTGGCGGGTCTTGTCGTGCAGATCGCGCAGCCAGCGGCGCAGATCCTTGCGCACCTGCGCGTCGAGCGCGCCGAAGGGCTCGTCCAGCAGCAGGAGGGTGGGGTCGATGGCCAGGGCCCGCGCCAGCGCCACGCGCTGCCGCTGACCGCCCGAAAGCTGGGGCGGATAGCGCTTCTCCAGCCCCTCCAGCTGCACCAGCGCCAGCAGCTCGCGCACCTTGTCGGCGATGGCCTCGCGGTTCGGCCGCTCCCGGCGCGGGCGCACCTTGAGGCCGAAGGCGATGTTGTCGAACACGGTCATGTGGCGGAACAGGGCGTAGTGCTGGAACACGAAGCCGATGTGCCGCTCCTGCACCGTCTTGCGGGAGGCGTCCTCCTGGCCGAAGTAGATGGAGCCGCCGGTGGGCGTGTCGAGCCCGGCGATCAGCCGCAGGAGGGTGGTCTTGCCCGAGCCGGACGGGCCGAGCAGGGCGATCAGCTCGCCTTCCCGGATGTCCAGGTCGAGCCCGCGCAGCACCTGCACGCCGCGGAATTCCTTGGTGAGGTTGCGGATCGATACGTCCATCACTGTCCTCCTACAGGCGGCGGCTGGCGGCCAGTTCGGCGCCGTGACGCCACTCCAGCAGGCTCTTGAGGCCGAGCGTCAGGAAGGCCAGCAGGGCCAGCAGGCACGCAACGGCGAACGCAGCCACGAAGTTGTACTCATTATAGAGGATTTCAACGTGCAGCGGGGTGGTATTCGTCATGCCGCGAATATGGCCCGAAACCACCGAGACCGCGCCGAATTCGCCCATGGCGCGGGCGTTGCACAGCAGCACGCCATAGAGCAGGCCCCAGCGGATGTTGGGGAGGGTGACGCGCCAGAAGGTCTGCCAGCCGCTGGCGCCCAGCGACAGGGCGGCTTCCTCCTCCTCCGCCCCCTGCTCCTGCATCAGCGGGATCAGCTCGCGGGCGACGAACGGCACGGTCACGAAGACGGTGGCCAGCACGATGCCCGGCACGGCGAAGATGATCTCGATGTTGTTTTCGGCCAGCCACTGGCCGAGCAGGCTGTGGCTGCCGAACAGCAGCACGTAGATGAGGCCCGAGATCACCGGGGAGACGGAGAACGGCAGGTCGATGAGCGTGACCAGCACGCTCTTGCCCCGGAAGTCGAACTTGGCGACCGTCCAGGCGGCCGCCAGCCCGAACAGGGTGTTGAGCGGCACGGCGATGGCGGCAACCACGAGGGTCAGGCGCACGGCAGCGAGCGCGTCGGGCTCGGTGATGGCGGCGGTGAAGCCCTCCCAGCCGTTGCGGAAGGCCTCGGCGAACACCATAGCCAGCGGCAGGAACAGCAGCAGCGCCAGGAAGGTGAGCGCCCCGGTTATCAGGAGCACGCGGGTGACGCGGCGCTCCTGCGTGGCGCGGGGCGAGGACAGCGTGACGGTGGTCGCCTCAGCCATTGCCGATCCTCCGGCGGTTCCACGCCTGAACGGCATTGATGAAGAACAGAAGGACGAAGGAGATGAGCAGCATGGCAACGGCGACGGCCGTTGCGCCCTCATAGTCGAATTCCTCGAGCCGGATGACGATGAGCAGCGGCGCGATCTCGGAGACGTAGGGGATGTTGCCGGCGATGAAGATGACCGAGCCGTACTCGCCCACCGCCCGGGCCAGCGCCAGGGCAAAGCCGGTCAGCAAGGCGGGCAGCACGGTCGGCAGGATCACGCGGGTGATGGTCTGCCAGCGGGTGGCGCCCAGTGTGGCGGCGGCCTCCTCCAGCTCCCGGTCCAGCTCCTCCAGCACGGGCTGGACGGTGCGGACCACGAACGGCAGGCCGATGAAGGTGAGGGCCACGATGATGCCCAGCGGCGTGTAGGCCACCTTGATGCCGAGCGGGTCGAGCAGGCTGCCGACCCAGCCGTTGGGAGCGTAGAGGGTGGCGAGCGCAATGCCCGCCACCGCCGTCGGCAGCGCGAACGGCAGGTCGATCAGGGCGTCCACCAGCCGGCGGCCGGGGAAGGAATAGCGGGTCAGCACCCAGGCGAGCAGCAGCCCGGTGACCGCATTGATGGCGGCTGCCACCAGCGCCGTCACGAAGCTGAGCCGGAGCGCACCCAGGGCGCGCTCCTCCGCCACCACATGCCAGAACCCCTCCCACCCGAGCGCGGCGCTGCTGACGAACAGCCCGCCAAGCGGGATGAGGACGATCAGGCCGAGCCAGAGCAGGGTGTAGGCAAGGGTGAGGCGGAAGCCGGGCAGAATGCTCGGCTCCTTCCACCCCCGGCCCCGGGCGGCGGACCGGATGGGGTCCGGCCCGTCATATCCAGCTGTTGCGGTGGTTGCGCTCATGCATCTCCTCGCAGGTTGCCAGCCCCAGTTTACCACGCGATCGACAGGCGGGTAGCGAAGGCATCACCGTCTGTCTCGACGCCGCGACGGGTCGTGTCGAAGCGTACCCAATTCAGCAGAACGCGTATGTAGGGATTTGCGTACCAGTTGAGGCCGACGGTGAAATTCTCCTGCCGGCCGCCCTGCACGGTGCCGTCGTTGAGGCCGAGCGCGCTGTAGCGGGCCGCAAGCTGGAAGGCGCCCCAGCCGCCGTCCTTGGGCGAGAGGCTGCGGTTCGGCACCAGGCGGGTGAGAACGCCATCCTTGTAGGGCAGGCGCTCGCCGGTCAGGAACCAGCCCGCCTGCACATAGCCGCCATCGAAGTTGACGTCGGAGAAGCCGTTCGGGCGGTTCACGTCGGTGCGGCCATACTCCGCCTGCACGAAGAACGGACCCGACGCGCCGATGAACTCCGCGCCCACGAACGTATAGCTGTCGGCCGAGAAGGCGGAGGTGTCGACCAGGCGCGCGCCATCCACGCGCACCTCGGGCCGGTCGCCGAAGCGCACGGTCTTGCGGCCGCCCGTATCCCGCCAGAAGCCGGAGAGGCCGAGGTGGACAAGGTTGTCGTCGGTGTTGACTGGCGTCACCACCAGGCGGCCATGGAAGCCGTAGCCCTCATCGGCGCCGGACGCGCCGGTGATGGTGGTGTTCTCGCCGAACACGCCGAGCGTCAGGTTCCAGTCCTTCTGGCTGTATTTGGCGGAAATGCCCAGCTTGAAGTCGCCGCCGCCGTTCTTGCGGTCGAGGAACGCCTCGGAGAAGGAGGCGCGCTCCAGGAACGTCAGGAAGCTGGAGGAGGTCAGCTGGTCGAGGCCGTTGGGCGTCTTGTGCTGGCCGATGGTGATCGAGAGATCCTTGAAGCCGTTGTACTGGATGAAGGCGTCCTTGATGTCCACCTCCGCGCCGCTGCTGTCGTCGCGGCCGGCGTTGGCCAGGTCGGCCTCCAGGCGATAGGCCCAGTCCGTGAACAGCTTGCCGTCGATGCCGAGGCGGGCGCGGCGCAGCTCGACGCCGTTGCTGAAGTCGCGGTTGCCCCGCCGCAGGTCGAAGAAGGCCGTGTCCAGCTCCATGCGGCCGCGCACCTTGAAGGAAAAGGCGCCGTCCGCGCTCGTCCACTGCGGCGAGGGCGAGAACTTGACCGAGTCCTTCGGCTTTGGCGCCTCCGCCTGCGCGGTCGCCACCGGGGCCGGAGCCGCCGCAGCCGTGACGGCCGGGGTCTGGGCGGGCGCGGGCGCTGCCGCCGTCCCGGCGGCGCGCTCGGCCTTGAGCTGGTTCACTTCCGCCCGCAGCGCCTCGATCTGGCGCTCCAGCGCCTCGATGCGCGGGTCGGGGCGGGCCTCCTGAGCGGCGGCGGCATGGGCAGCGGCGATGGCAAGCACGCTGCTCGCGAGCGCAATCCGCCCCCTGCCTCCTCTGCGAGTTGGTGTCATGAGCGCATTCCCCAATTGCGTGAATTTTTATGGATCTGGTGCCGGGTTACCGGGCCGGGCGGTAGATCTGGTCGAACAGGCCGCCATCGGCGAAGAACTTCGGCTGCACCTTGGCCCATCCGCCGAAATCCTCGATGGACAGCAGTTCGATTTTGGCGAACCGCTTCATGTCCTTGGGGTCGGCCAGCTCGGGCTTGAACGGGCGGTAAAAGTTGCGGGCGGCGATGCGCTGCCCCTCGGCGGAATAGAGATATTCGAGGTAGGCCTGGGCCACCTTCAGGGTGCCCTTCTGTTTGGCGTTGCCCACCACGAGGGCAACCGGCGGTTCGGCCTTGATGGAAATGGAGGGGGCGACGATCTCGAATTTGTCCGGCCCCAGTTCGTTGAGCGCGAGGAAGGCCTCGTTCTCCCACGCCAGCAACACGTCCCCGATGCCGCGCTGCACGAAGGTGGTGGTGGAGCCGCGCGCGCCCGTGTCCAGCACCGGCACGTTCTTGAACAGGGCGGTGATGTACTGGCGGGCCTTGGCCTCATCGCCCTTGTAATGCTTCAGCGCCCAGCCCCAGGCCGCCAGGAAGTTCCAGCGCGCGCCGCCCGAGGTCTTGGGGTTGGGGGTGATGACCTTCACGTCGGAGCGGACAAGGTCGCTCCAGTCCCTGATCTTCTTCGGGTTGCCCTTCTTGACCAGGAACACGATGGTCGACACGTAGGGCGCGCTGTTGTTGGGCAGGCTCTTGCGCCAGTTGGCGGGAATCTTGCCGGTTTTCTCGGCGATGACGTCAATGTCGGCTTCCAGCGCCAGCGTCACCACGTCGGCGGGGAGGCCGTCGATCACAGCCCGGGCCTGCTTGCCCGAGCCGCCATGGGACTGGCGAACGGTGATGGTCTCGCCGGTCTTCTGCTTCCAGTACCTGGTGAAGGCGGCGTTGTAGTCGCGATACAGCTCGCGCGTCGGATCGTACGAGACGTTCAGCAGGGTGGTGGCGGCGTTCGCCGTCCCCGCGGCCAGGATTGAAATGGCTGCCGCTGCCGCGAACAGGAGCGCGGATCGGCGGGTCGTGTCGCGAGTTATAGCCATTGCCAACTCCGTTCATTGGTGGTGGGCTATATCTCGACCGATTTCATAGACTATGTCGAGAAAGAAAAAACCTGCTTCGACCAAGGGAAGCTTTACAAACAGAACGCAGGAGAAAAGAAACGGCTCCCTCCCGGATTAATCGTATTTCTTATGCGATCAGGGCCCGCACCTGATTGTCGGCTTCACTTTCGGCCATCAGCGTATCGTAAAGCGTTGTGGTGTCCAGAATTCGGGCGGACGCTTCATAGGCGCGGGCGAAGACCTGGCGGATGCCGCAGGCGGTCTCGTCGTGGCAATCGTCGCAGCGGCGGTAGGCCATTCGGCTGAGGCACGGCAGCGGCGCCTGCGGCCCGTCCACGATGCGCAGGATCTGGCCGAGGGTGATCTCGCGCGGGTTCTTGAGCAGGCCATAGCCGCCGCCCCGGCCGCGCCGGCTGTGCACCAGGCCCCGGTTCTTCAGGTCGAGCAGGATCTGCTCCAGAAACTTCTTCGGGATGCGCTGGCGATCCGCAATGTCGGTGATCAGCAGCGCCTCGCCCGCATCGGCCCGCGCCAACTCCAGCAAGGCGCGCAGAGCGTATTTGGCTTTCTGCGAAATCATCAGCGCGGTGCTCCTCGGGTCACTACCTCGACAAACAGACGAGTGGCACGAACGGGTCGGCCCCTCGGGAAGAAGGCCTTCTCTCCAATCATATAAGCCTTCGCGCGGCATTTTGCGAACGATAGTTGCGCAAGGGGCAACCCTGAGGCGTCGCGGACACACCGCCGTCTTTGAATGTCATTTATGACACTTTGCCGAAGGGCGGCGTGGAGTGTCACCAGGGGTGGGGATAAGCACTCCTGAACCGCCCCGCGAGCCTTGTGTGCCCCTCGGGAGGAGACGGCAAAGTGTCACGCTTCGCGCCCGGTTGGCCGGGCGCGGGTCAAGGAGGGGAGGGGCAACCCGATGGGAGGGGCGGCTAGAGCAGCCGGCCGATCCGGTCGCCCTCGCGGAACGCCTCCAGGGCCGAGCGGGGCGCGACCACGTCGCCGACGAGGGTGGTCGGCGCGAAGGAGCGGCACAGGTCGGCCAGTTCATCGCGCGGGACACCGACGACGCCCGCCACGATGAAGTCGAACGGCGCGCGCACGGTCTCGGCGGTGCGGCCGTCCTCCAGCACCGCTTCGCCGTTCTCGATGCGGGTGCAGCGGGTCTGGGGCATGGTGCGCACCCCCCACTTGGGCAGGAGGCCGAGGTAATCGGCCAGGTGGGTGAAGCCCAGATTGGCGCCCCAGGTGAGGTAGGGCGTCGCCACCGTCACCTTGGCGCCCCTGTTGACGAGGGCTTCCACGCACAGGGCGGTCTCGTAGGTGGCGCGCAGGTCCACCAGCAGCGCGCGGGTGCCGGTCATGTCGAAGGTCTGGCCCTCGAACCGGGCCTCGACGGCGGCGTCGATGTCGAGGACGGGGATGCTGCCGTCGTTCGGGATGGCGAGGTCGGGGGAGGGGGTGGCGCCCGTCGCCAGCACGATGGCGTCGGGAGCGTGGGCGCGGAGGAAGGCCTCGTCCACGGTGGTCTGGAGCCGGATGTCCACCGACAGCAACGCCAGCTCCTGCTCCAGCCAGGAGGTGGCCGCCAGCAGGTTGGAGGACGGGCCGAGGTTTTCCACCAGGGTGAGCCGGCCGCCAAGGCGCGTGCCGGATTCCGCCAGCGTGACGGTATGGCCCCGGCGCGCGGCGATTTCCGCCGCCTTCATGCCCGCCGGGCCGCCGCCGATCACCAGCACGCGCTTGGGCTCGACCGGCCGCTTCGCCAGTTCGGCCAGGCGGTTTTCCTCGCCCACCTCCGGGTTGTGGAAGCAGGTGATCGGATAGAGGCCGACCCGGTCGATGCAGCCCTGGTTGGAGCCGGTGCAGGGCCTGATCCGCGCCAGCTGCCCGGCCGCGATCTTCTGGACCAGATCCGGGTCGGCGATCTGGGCGCGGGTCATGCCGACCAGATCGCAGCAGCCCTCCTCCAGGGCGCGCTCGGCCAGATCGACCGTCGGGATCTTGTTGACGCCGATGATCGGAATGCGCGCCTGGATACGCTCGCGCAGCGCCCTGGTGTTGGGCAGCGTCTTGCCGAAGGGGTGGCGGAAGGACCCGATGAC
>NZ_JBPPGG010000005.1:0-125000 GCF_051304405.1 Pedomonas sp. V897 | reverse complement strand
AGTCGCCCCGCGCTTACCAGTCGACCTGGGCGCGCAGGCCGAACACGTGAGCATTGGCGCTTGCGTCTCCGGCCGTCGCGCCGCCGCGCGCGCCGATGCCGCGACCATCGGCGCCGCGATTGATGTCGCTCACATCCACATAGACGTATTGGGCGGCGAACTTCACATAGTCGATCGGCAGCCAGATCAGGCTGATGCCATAGCCGGTCTGCTTGCCGCCGTTGACGAACTGCGAGACCGTGCCGCGGCTCACATTGTCGCTGAGGTCGAGGTAATCGATGCGGGCATTCACCTGCCAGGCCCCCAGGCCGCCCTTGCCGACCGGATCGAGCACCTTGGTGCGGTCGAACTGGCCGTCCTTGTAGCCGCGCGTCTCGCCGGTCAGGAAGTAGCCCAGCTCGATGTAGCCGCCGCTGAATTTGGCGTCGTCGGCCAGCCGCGTGCCGGAGGCAGCGTCATCCGCCGGAAGGCTCTCGTTCGGCGCGATGCCATTCACCTTCATGACCTGATATTCGGCCGCCGCATGCAGCGGCCCGAAAATGCCCGCGGCCTCCAGACCGAACAGATCATCGCTCCTGGCCGCCAGGTTGCCGGTATCAACAAAGCGGGTGGAACCGGAGCGGATGAACGGCCGGGCGCGGTAGCGGCTGCCCAGCGCATCGCTGTTGAATGCGCGGTGCTGGTAGGTGGCGCCGACGTGCAGCTGGCCGGCGCCGACCTTGGGCGCGTAGACCAGCCGCGTCCCGAACAGCCACTCATCGAGGCCACGGCTGCCGGTGATGGCGGTGTTGAAAACGCCCGCATCAATCTTGAAGTCGCCCTGCCGGAAGCCACCCGAGATGCCGAGGCGGCGGCCCGAGTAAAACGCCTCCGTCATCTGCGCGCGTTCGATGAAGGAGGAGAAGCGCGAGGAGGTCATCTGCTCCAGGCTGTAGTTGGTTTCCATGTTGCCGAGCTTGAGGCTGAACGGCGAATTCTCCGGCGCGTATTCGACCAGCACGTCGCCATAGCCAACGGTGTCGGGATCGGCGAAATCCACTTCGCCCTTGTACCTGAATCCGCCGGGCATCGCCCCTTCGATGCCGATGCGCACGCGGCGGAAATAGCTCTGGAAGCCCAGATCCTTGCCGTCCACCAGATCATCGGGGTCGGACACCAGGCCAGCGTCGTATTGGATGCGGCCGCGCAGCTTGAAGGTGAAGCCATCGCCGATGGCCTGCGGCGCGCCTTTCCAGCTGACCGCCTTTTCGTTTTTCTCAAGGCGCGCCTTCAGCGCGTCCATCTGTTTCTGAAGCTCCTGGAGCCGGGACTGAAGCTGCTGCGCCTCGGCAGACGATGCCTCCTGCGCCAGCGCCGGACCGGCACATGCCTGCGCCCCGGCCAGAGCGGTTGCCAGCAGGACAGCGCGAGAATTCTTGCGGATGGTCATTCAATGCCCTCACTTCTGGGTGCGTTGCACCCCCGCTCTAGTCAGGGCATGTGAAGCCTGGGCGACAGGCCGGTGACAGTTCGGTTACAGAGGCTGGACACGCAAGATTGTTGCATCGGAGCAACAGCACCTGTGCGCAGGCGCGCCGGGCCGCGCGCACAAAAAGCCGGCCCGCGCGCACAAAAAACGGCGCAGCCGCGTGTCGTGCAGCTGCGCCGTTTCTGTTCTTCAACCGTGAGGGTGCGTCAGGCCGCGTTCTCGGCCGTACCGGCGGACTCGCCCTCGGAGTCGGCCTTCACCTTGCGGGGACGGCCACGCCGGCGACGGCGGGGCGCTTCCTCGCCCTCGGCCGCGTCCGCACCAGCCTCGGCCGCAGCGGCTTCGTCGGCGACGGGCGCTTCGACGGAAGCCGGCTTCGCGTCCTCGGCCGCGTCCGCCGCAGGCTCGATGCTGAGGACAGGCTGGGCATAGCCCGGTGCCGCCGTCACCTCGACGGTATCCTCATCATAGCCCACATCGTCGGTGTCGCGATCATCCCGATCCCGCGAGCGGGTGTCCTCGTAGCGCGACCGGAATTCCGCCAGCACGCGATAGTAGTGATCGGCGTGCTGCATGTAATATTCGGCGAGAATCCGGTCACCCGCTGCGGTGGCATCCCGCGCCAGCGTCTTGTACTTTTCCAGCAGCTGCTGTGCATTGCCGCGAATACGCGCGTCGTTGCGGTTGCCCGCTTCCATCGGGCGACCACCTGATTGTGCAGGGCGCCCACCACCGCGTCCTCTACGGCGACCGCTTTGTCCGTTTCTCATTGACCCGTTCTCAAAATAATCTGCCCTAAGGGCAATCGCCCCATACGTCGGCGCACGTCACGGCGCCGTCATGCCCTGCAATCCGTCGTTTTCGGAAATCAGGTGGTAGAGGAAACCCTCAACCCTACCGACTTCGTGTCTAACCGTTTCCCGTCCCCATTCCAAGGGATTTCTCGCTTTTCCAGCACTCGATACAGCGCGGCAATCCGGCCAGGTCCCTGTGGATCCTGACGGAAAAGCCATTGGTCTCAGCGATGCGACCAACAGCCTCCGCTTGGGTGTAACCGATCTCGAAAAAGGCGCGCCCCCGAGGCGACAGCAGTCGATCCAGTTCGGGGATGATGCGCCTGTAATCGTCGAGACCGTCCGGGCCGGCAAAAAGCGCGGTCTTCGGCTCGAACGCCGCCACTTCGGGCGAGAGCGCCTCTCCTTCTCCGATATAGGGCGGATTGGAGAGAATGCAATCGAACGGGCCCGCAACAGCGCCGGCCCAGTCGCCGACAACGATGGCGGCGCGGTCGGCAAGCCCCAAGTGCCGGGCGTTGTCGGCCGCGACGCGCGCCGCCGCTTCCGAGCGGTCCACCCCGACGCCGAAGCTGCCGGAAAATTCATGCAGCACCGAGAGAAGCAGGCAGCCCGAGCCGGTGCCCAGGTCGAGCACGCGGGCGGGAGGCTGCGCCGCGAAGGCGCGCAGCACGGCCTCGACAAGCGTTTCGCTGTCCGGCCGGGGAATGAGCGTTGCGGGCGTGACCCGGAACTCCAGAGACCAGAATTCCCGCACGCCCGTGATGTAGGCCACCGGCTCGCCGGTCGCGCGGCGGGCGACCAGCGCCTCGAAGGCGCGCACGTCCTCGCCGGAGACATCGCGGCTGGTGTCGAGCAGCATCGTCAGGCGCGGAAGGCCCAGCACATGGGCCAGCAGCACCTCGGCATCAAGCCGCGGCTCCTGAAGACCCGCAACGGCGAGCTGCCCCGCCGCCCGGCGCAGAACCTCAGCTCGCGTCATCCAGCTGGGCCAGCTTTTCCGCCTGATCCTCCGCGATGAGCGCCTGGATCAGCTCCTCCAGCGCCTCGCCCTCCAGCACCTGCTCTAGCTTGTGCAGGGTGAGGTTGATGCGGTGATCCGTCACCCGCCCCTGCGGGAAGTTGTAGGTGCGGATGCGCTCGGACCGGTCGCCCGAGCCCACCTGCGACTTGCGGGCGTCGGCGCGCTCGCGCGCAACCTTCTCGCGCTCGATCTCGTACAGCCGGGCGCGCAGGATCTTCAGTGCCTTGGCCTTGTTCTTGTGCTGGCTCTTCTCGTCCTGCTGGCTGACGACAAGGCCCGTCGGCAGGTGGGTGATCCGCACGGCCGAGTCGGTGGTGTTGACCGACTGCCCGCCGGGGCCGGACGAGCGGAACACATCAATGCGCAGATCCTTCTCGTCGATCTGCACGTCCACTTCCTCCGCCTCGGGCAGCACCGCCACGGTGGCGGCGGAGGTATGAATGCGCCCGCCCGACTCGGTGGCCGGAACCCGCTGCACGCGGTGCACGCCGGACTCGAACTTGAGCTTGGCGAACACGCCCTGCCCGGTGATGGAGGCAACCACTTCCTTGTAGCCGCCGATGTCGGACGGCGAGGCGGATATCATCTCCACCCGCCAGCCCTGGCCTTCGGCATAGCGGGTGTACATGCGGAACAGATCGCCCGCGAACAGCGCCGCCTCGTCGCCGCCGGTGCCCGCGCGGATTTCCAGGATGGCCGATTTCTCGTCGGCCACATCCTTGGGCAGCAGCATGATCTGGAGCTTGCGTTCCGCCTCCGGCAGACGGGCCTTGATGGATTCGATCTCGTCGCGGGCCAGCGCCTTCATTTCCGCGTCGGCGGAGGGGTCGGTCAGCAGGCTCTCCGCCTCCTCCAGCTCGCGGCCCAGACGCGCCAGCTCGTTGGCCGCTTCGACCACCGGATTCAGCTCGGCATATTCCTTCGACAGCTTGACGAAGCGGTCCGCCGACGCGTTCGGGTCCGCCATGTCGCGCGACAGCTCGGCATGGCGCAGGCGAATGCGCTCGATCTTGGCTTGGGGAATGGAAGGCATGACTTAATCCCGATACGGCTGCAACGCGACCTCGACCTCGCCCAGCGGCACGGCCCGCTGCTCGCCGGTGGTCAGATCCTTCAGCATGAGCTCGCCCCGCGCCAGCTCGTCCTCGCCCAGAATGAGGGCAACGGGGCTGTTGGCGTCGTTGGCGCGCGACAGGCGCTTCTTCATGTTGCCACGGAAGCCCTGCTCCACCCGGAAGCCCGCGCGGCGCAGACGGGCGGTGAGCGCCGTGGCAGGCCCCTGCGCCGCCTCGCCCAGCGGAATCACCGCGATGGGCCCCTTGCCTTGCGCGGGCAGATCCACCAGCAGCGCCAGCCGTTCGATGCCGCCCGCCCAGCCGATGGCGGGCGTCGCGGGGCCGCCAAGCTGCTCGATGAGGCCATCGTAGCGGCCGCCGCCGATCACCGTGCCCTGCGCGCCCAGATGGGTGGTCGTGAACTCGAAGGTGGTGTGGCAGTAGTAGTCCAGCCCGCGCACCAGACGCGGCTGCACGACAAACGAAATGCCGACCGCTTCCAGCCCCTTCAGCACGGTCTCGAAATAGGTGCCGGCCTCGGCGGAGAGGAAACGGTCGAGCAGCGGCGCATCCGCCACCAGCGCCTTGTCGCCCTCGTCCTTCGAATCGAGAATACGCAGCGGGTTCTTGTGCAGGCGGGTCCGGCTGTCCTCGGACAGGGCTTCCTGGTGGCCCGAGAAATACGCCACCAGCGCCTCGCGCCACTTGGCGCGGCTGTCGCTGTCGCCCAGCGTGTTGATCTCCAGCTGCACCTTGCCCGCAAGGCCCAGCTCGTCGAGCAGATGCGCCGCCATGGTGAGCAGCTCGATATCCGCCTGCGGCTCGCCCGCGCCCAGGATCTCGGCGTCGATCTGGTGGAACTGGCGGTAGCGCCCCTTCTGCGGGCGCTCATAGCGGAACATGGGGCCGTGGGCCGCCAGCTTCAGCGGCGCCAGCTGCTGCCAGCCGTTGGAAATGAAGGCGCGGCACAGGCCCGCCGTGAACTCCGGCCGCAGGGTGATCGATTCGCCGCCGCGATCGGAGAAGGTGTACATCTCCTTGGAGACCACGTCCGTCGTCTCGCCGATGCCGCGGGCGAACAGTTCGGTGAATTCGAAGATGGGCGTATCAACCGGCTGGAATCCGTAAAGCCGGGCGAGGCGATGGAATGTCTCCACCACCTTGGCGAACCGCTGTGCATCCTCACCAAAAAGGTCGCGCGTGCCGCGCACGGGCTGAAGCTTGGACATGCCGATAATCTCCTTCGAGCGGCGCTTATAGAAATAAAACGGGCGCGGTGGAAATGCTGAGTTGAAGGAGGTTCCGGCAGACGGCCCACCCCGCAAGAGCAATGGCGGCCCGGCCGCCGCCCGGAACAGCAACGCCTGCCCCGGCGTTGACCGGCCAGGCCCTTCGTTCGTTCCGGGAGAATGCCATGCTGCCGCCGACCACCCGTCGCGTCGCCGACAATTCCTCCGCCGTTGCCAATGCCCGCATCCGCGACCGCACGGAACGCCGCCTCATGCATTACGCCCGCAACCCCGAGCTGATCGACCAGCGCCTGCGCGAACTGGACCGGGAGTGGGACATCGAGCGCGTGCTGGAAGCAACCGCCGCGGGCGCCTCCCTCGCCGGCTTCACCCTGGCCGTGGCCCGGCGCGACCGCCGCTGGCTGCTGCTGCCTCTCGGGATATCAGCCTTCCTGATGCAACATGCGCTTCAGGGCTGGTGCCCGCCCCTGCCCCTGCTGCGCCGCCTCGGCGTGCGCACCGCCGGGGAGATCGACACGGAACGCTACGCGCTGAAGGCCCTGCGCGGCGACTTCGGAACCGGCACCCGGCAACCCGGCAGCTTCCGCCAGCTGGCCCGCGCGGCGCTGGAGGCGGCGGGGTGATGGATTTGGGTTTCCTTGCTTTTTTGCAGGAGGGTCTTGGACCCTCCTGCACCTCCCTTGCTGTTTCAGGGACATGCGGACGGAGGGGGCCAGCTCGCTGAAGGTCTTTTGAAACGGCCGCGTTTCAGGCGCCCCCTTTGAAAGGTTCGCGAGGAAACACGGCCCTTTAGAAAATCCCGCTCTTCCAGCATCCTGCGGAAACGCGGCCCGAAAAACGAAAAGGGGGTCGCAGGGGGATCCGAGATCCCCCTGCCTTCAACAGGCGAAGCCTTAAACAACCTTGAGGCTAGCCCCCTCAGGCAGCGGACGCCTTGTCCTTCGCGGCGTTGGCCGCAGCGTTGGCGGCCTCGATTTCGGCGGCCTTCTTCTCGACCAGTTCGACGATGTGATCGACCATGGCCGCGTCCTCGATCTGGTGGTCGGTCACGCCGGAGAGGTAGACCATGTGCTTGCCGTTGCCGCCGCCGGTGATGCCGATGTCGGTCTCGCGCGCCTCGCCCGGCCCGTTGACGACGCAGCCGATGATGGAGAGCGACAGCGGGGTCTGGATGTGGCGCAGCCGCTCCTCAAGCACCTCGACGGTCTTGATGACCTGGAAGCCCTGCCGCGCGCAGGACGGGCAGGAGACGATCCGCACACCGCGATGGCGCAGGCCCAGCGACTTGAGCATTTCGAAGCCGACGCGCACCTCCTCCTCCGGCGGGGCGGAGAGGGAGACGCGGATGGTGTCGCCGATGCCCGACCACAGCAACATGCCGATGCCGATGGAGGACTTGACCGTGCCGCCGATCATGCTGCCCGCCTCGGTGATGCCGAGGTGGAGGGGATAGTCGCAGGCTTCCGCCAGCCCCTGATAGGCAGCGACGGCGAGGAACACGTCCGACGCCTTCACCGAGATCTTGGTCTCGAAGAAGTCGGCGTCCTCCAAGAGCTTCACGTGTTCGAGTGCCGACTCAACCATCGCCTCGGGGCACGGCTCGCCATACTTCTCGAGCAGGTGCTTCTCCAGGCTGCCCGCGTTCACGCCGATTCGGATGGAGCAGCCATTGGCCTTGGCGGCGCGCACCACTTCCTTCACCCGTTCGGCCGAGCCGATGTTACCGGGATTGATGCGCAGGCAGGCCGCGCCCGCGTCCGCCGCCTCAAGGGCGCGCTTGTAGTGGAAGTGGATATCGGCCACCAGCGGCACCCGGGCCGCCCGGGCGATCTCCCGGAACGCGGCGGTCGATTCCGCATCGGGGCAGGAGACGCGGATGATGTCCGCGCCCGCCTCCTCGCACCGGCGAATCTGGTCGATGGTGGCGCGGGCGTCGGCGGTGATGGTGTTGGTCATGGTCTGCACGGTGATGGGTGCATCGCCCCCCACCGGAACGTTGCCCACCATGATCTGCCGGCTCTTCCGGCGCTGGATATCCCGCCAGGGACGCACGCTCATGTCGGATCCTCTGAAGAAAACTGGAGGCGGCCTGCCGCCGATCGGCCCCTATATAGCGATGCCGCGATCAAATGTCGAAAACTGGCGCGCCCCGTGCGGCGTTTCGGCCCGACGCCCAAATGCGTGCGCCCGGCACGGGGCCGGGCGCGGGAATGCTCTGTCTGGCCAGGGAAGCAACGGGCAGCAGCAGCCGGGTCGCCGCCGCCTCGCCTATTGCCGTGGCGCGGCGCTGGCGGCGGCCCGCTCCTGCGCCAGCTTCCGCAGCGCGGCCGGGCTGAGATCGATGTTGCGGATCACCTCGCCCCGGCCTCCAAGCGGCGGCAGAACGGTGTCGCCCACCTGGATTTCCACCGCGCCTGCGTTGCCGGTCATCAGCCGCAGGTTGGGCAGGGCTGGCACCCGATAGGTCTCGCCCGCCTTCATGATGCCGATCTTGACGGCGCCGCTCACGCCATCCGAGATGCGCACCCAGCTGTCGTCCACGGCCCGGATGATGACCGGCCCGCTGTCGATCACCTGCGCGGCAGCGGCGGCCTGGGCCTCCGCCTTCTCCCGCGCCGCCACAGCCGGGGCAGCATCGGCCGTCTCCGGAGCGGCAGCCACATCGGCGCCAGTCTCGGCAGCCGCCGCGGTTTCCGTTTCACCGGCCTGCGCCGGTGCAGCCTCGCCGGCCGGTGTCTCGGCCGGCTGGCCAAGGGCCACCGGGTCCGCGAGGGTCAGCTCGGCCGCGGGCGCCTCCGGCGCCGGATCGGGCGACCGGCCCGTCCACAGCCACCAGACGCCAAGCGCGGCGACGGCGACCACAACGCCGCCCAGCACGAGGGACTTGGAAGGAATTCGGCTCTCATCGAGCGGTTCGGGGAAATAGACCTGCTCCGAAGGCGTGAGACGGCTCGTCTCCGCCTTGAACTGGGCGCACACCATGTCCGGCGACAGGCCCAGCATCTTGGCGTAGTTCCGTACGAAGCCAACTGCAAACGGCAACGCCGGCAACTTCTCGTGCTGATCGTCCTCGATGGCGTAGAGGAAGCGCGCCGGAATGCGGGTCTCCGCCGCGATATCGCTCACGTCGAGGTCCAGCTCCAGACGGCGTGTCCGCAGCAGCTGCCCTACGGACATCGCAGTTCCCCCTGCACCAGCACTGGAATCCGTCAAGGCAGTCATCCGCTTCTCCACAGGTTACTGGCCTTGTCAGCAACCGAATGATTTATCTTGAACTAAAACCCCGGAAGGTTGACGGCCAGAACAGCCGCCGTTTTCCCCTCGCCCCACTCATTAGAGTGGCAGCGCGGTTTACCTTGTCAATAACGGTTTGAGATTTCTGCCCACATTTTCACCACAACCGCAAGGGTGGAGGGGAAAATTAGCGATCGGCTGTTGGTTAACAAGGATAATACCATGGTTTCCAAGTTGCCAGACCCGTTATGACAGGGCCCGGATCGCTCTTCTCCGCCCGGCAGTGCCGTTCATAAGGGGTTCATGTTGCACCGTCTGGTGCAGCGGGCAGCCTTTACTTGTCAGGCTTCAATTATTGCAGGGGAATATTCTCTTCCCGGGCGAAGCGCTGAAGTTCCGCACGGATATCGGCAAGCGGATAGGTGAGAAGATCTGCCATCAACGTGCGCAGGCGGCCGAGATGGGTGTTGCGCACCACCATCTTGATCGGCCCGATCGCCGCCGGCGTGATGGACAGGCGATTCACCCCGAGCCCGAGCAGCGCCAGCGCCTCCAGCGGACGCCCGCCCATCTCGCCGCAAACCGACACGGTCTTTCCCGCCGCGCTGGCCTGATCGATGATGAACTTCAGGAACCGCAGGATGCCCGGCGACACCCAGTCGTAGCGATCCGCCAGCTTGGGGTTGGAGCGGTCCGCCGCCAGCAGGAACTGGATGAGATCGTTGGTGCCGATGGACAGGAAGTCGATGTGCGGCAGCAGCGCGTCCAGCCGCCAGGCCAGAGCGGGCACCTCCATCATCACGCCGTAATGGATTGTCGTGGGCAGCGGCAGACCGCGCCCGCGCAGGTAGGCGGCCTGATCCTCCACAATGGCGCGGGCCTGTTCGAACTCCCACGGCTCCGTCACCATGGGGAACATCACGTTCAGCGTCCGGCCCGCCGCCGCGTCCAGCAGGGCGCGCGCCTGCACCTTGAGCAGGCCCCGGCGCTCCAGCGCCACGCGCAGGGCGCGCCAGCCCATGGCGGGGTTTTCCTCCGGTCCGTCGTCCTGAAGATAGGGCACGGCCTTGTCGCCGCCGATATCGACGGTGCGGAAGATCACCGGCTTGTCGCCCGCCGCCTCGAGCACGGCGGAATAGAGCCGGGTCTGCGCCTCGCGGCGCGGCAGCGTGGCGGAGACGAGAAACTGGAACTCGGTGCGGAACAGGCCGATGCCGTCCGCATTGGTCACGTCGAGGCCGGACAGATCAACGCGCAGACCGGCGTTCATCATCAGCTCGATGCGGTGGCCATCCAGGCTCACCGCCGGCAGGCCGCGCAGCTTGGCGTAGGCCTCCTGCCGCTGCTGGCGCAGGGCGGCGTGGGCCTCGAACTGGCGCACCACATCGGGGGCCGGCCGCACGAACAGGCTGTCGTTGCTGCCGTCCAGCAGCAGGGGATCGCCCTCGTCCACCACCTCGCGCAGCTGCTTGATGCGCCCGAGCATGGGGATGCCCATGGCGCGCGCCAGAATGGTCACGTGCGCCGTCGGCGACCCTTCCTCCAGCACCACGCCCTTGAGGAAGCGGCGGTCGTACTCCAGCAGCTCGGCGGGGCCGAGATTCTTGGCGATGAGGATGGTGTCCTGGGTCAGGCCGGTCTGGGCGGCGGTTCCCATCTGCCCCGAGACGATGCGGAGCAGCCGGTTGGCCAGGTCGTCCAGATCATGGAGCCGTTCGAGGAAGAACGGGTCCTTGGTGTTGCGCATGGTCACGCGCGTGCGCTGCTGCACCCGCTCGATGGCCGCCTCGGCCGTCAGGCCGCTCTCGATCGCCTCGTTGATGCGCCGCGCCCAGCCTTCGTCGAAGGCGAACATCTTGTAGGTCTCGAGGATTTCCTCGTGCTCGCCCGGGGCGGCGAATTCCGCCTGGCTCATCATGCGGTCGATCTGGGCGCGCATGGTCTGGAAGGCGGCGCGCACCCGGTTCTTTTCCGCCTCGATGTCCTCGGCGACGGTGTGCTGGACGACGACTCGCGGCTCGTGCAGAACAGCGACGCCCCGCGCCAGCCCTTCCACCAGCCGGGTGCCGGTCAGCCGCACGGGCCCGGTGCTTTGCGCCCGCGCCCGGGCGAGAGACTCCTCGTCCACCAGGCGGGCGTTGGCGATCATTTCCGCCAGCACCATCGCCACGGTTTGCAGCGCCTCGATCTCCTCGTCCTCGTACTGGCGCTGCTCCATGTGCTGGACGCACAGCACGCCCAGCGCCTTGCCGCGCCGCAGGATGGGAACACCGGCGAAACTGTGGAACAGATCCTCGCCCGTCTCGGGGCGATAGGCGAAGTCCGCATGGGCGCGGGCCTCCGCCAGGTTGAGCGGCTCTCCGTTGCGGGCGATGTTGCCGACCAGACCCTCGCTCAGGGCAAGGCGGGTGACATGCACCGCATCCTGCGACAGACCCTCGGTCGCGAACAGCTCGAGCCAGCCGTCGCGCAGGAGGTAGATGGAGCACACCTCGCTCGCCATCGCCTGGGCGATGGCCTGCACGACCTGATTGAGCTTGGCCTGAACGCTTCCGCGCGAGGCCATCACATCGTGAAGACGGCGCAGAATGGCGCGCGGCGCGGAAACGACGGGCGCCGAGGGGCTCACGCCACCTCCCCCACCACGCGGGCGGACAGGAAGCCCGCTGCCTGATCGATCAGTTCCTGCATAATCTCCGCCACCGGCTGCTCCGCCTTGACCATGCCGACGGATTGGCCCGCCATCAAGGAGCCGGTTTCCACGTCGCCATCGACGACGGCCCGGCGCAGCGCGCCCGCCCAGTAGTGCTCGATCTCCAGCTGCCCCGCGGCCAGGTCCAGCTCGCCCCGGTCTACCCGCTCGATGATGCGGCGCTGGGTCTGCATGAACTCCTCCACGCCCTGGTTGCGCAGGGCGCGCACCGGAATGACCGGGAAACGCGGATCAAGCTGCACCGATGCAACGGCGTCGCGGGCCGAGGCCCGGATGAACGCCTTCTTGAAGTTGGGATGGGCGATCGACTCGCTGGCGCAGACGAACCGGGTGCCCAGCTGCACGCCCGCCGCCCCCATCTCCAGGTAGCTGGCGATGGCCTCGCCCCGCCCGATGCCGCCGGCGACAAAGACCGGCACCTCGGTGATGTGCGGCAGGATCTCCTGCGCCAGCACCGTCAGCGACACCGGACCGATATGACCGCCTGCCTCCGAACCCTCGATCACCAGCGCATCGACGCCCGAGCGCACCAGCTTCTTGGCCAGCGCCAGCGCCGGGGCGAAGCAGACCACCTTCGCGCCGCCGTTCTTGGCCCGCTCGATGGCGTCGCCCGGCGGCAGGCCGCCCGCCAGCACGATGTGGGTCACGCTCTCGTCAAGGCACACCTGCACCATCTCCAGCAGCTGCGGGTGCAGGGTGATGAGGTTGACGCCGAAGGGCTTCCCGGTGAGCGCGCGGGTGGCCTGGATTTCCTCACGCAAACGCTCCGGCTGCATGGCGCCGCTGGCCAGCACGCCGAAGCCGCCCGCGTTGGAGATGGCGGCGACCAGGTTGCGCTCCGACACCCAGGTCATCGCCCCGCCCAGAATGGCGTAGCGGCTGCCGAAGAAGCTGGACCCGCGCGCCATCAGCGACTCGAGGCGCGCATAGCCGGTGGCGGTTGCGGTTTCGGTCATGCGGCCGCATCCAGGCCGTAGGCCGTGTGCAGGGCACGGACGGCAAGCTCGGTGTATTCCTCGGCGATGAGGATGCTGATCTTGATCTCGGAGGTCGAGATCACCTGAATGTTGATGCCGCGATCCGCCAATGCCTTGAACATGGTCTGGGCCACACCTGCATGGCTCTTCATGCCAACGCCAACCACCGACACCTTGGAGACCGCATCGTCAGAACGCAAGTCCGCATAGCCCAGGTCGGGCCGGTGCTTCTCCAGCACGTCGATGACGCGCGGCAGGTCGGTGCGCGGCACGGTGAAGGTGACGTCGGTGGTCGCGCTGTCCTGCGCCACGTTCTGGACGATCATGTCCACGTTCACATTGGCATCCGCCAGCGGGGAGAAGATGGCCGCGACAACGCCCGGCCGGTCGGGCACGCCCACGAGCGTGATCTTCGCCTCGTTCCGGCTGTAGGCAACACCTGCAATCAGTTCCTGTTCCACGATCTCATCCTCATCCACGACCATCGTGCCGGGCAAGTCCTCAAAGGAGGAGAGCACCTGCACCCGTACCTTTTCCTTCATCGCCAGCTCGACCGAGCGGGTCTGCAACACCTTGGCGCCCACGCTGGCCAGCTCGAGCATTTCCTCGTAGGTGATCTTATCAAGCTTGCGCGCCTTCGGCACGATGCGGGGGTCGGTGGTGTAAACACCGTCCACATCGGTGTAGATGTCGCAGCGGTCCGCCTTCAGCGCGGCGGCAAGCGCCACGGCGCTGGTGTCGGACCCGCCGCGCCCCAATGTGGTGATGCGATTGTCCGGGCCAAGCCCCTGGAAGCCGGCGACCACCGCAACCTGCCCGGTCGCCATGCGGCTGATGATCTCCTCGGTGTCGATCGACTGGATGCGCGCCGCGCCGTGGGCCCCGTCGGTGTGGACGGGCAGCTGCCAGCCCAGCCAGGACCGGGCCGGAACGCCCATCGACTGGAGGACGATCGACAGCAGGCCGGTCGTCACCTGTTCGCCGGTGGCCACAACCGTATCATATTCGCGGGCATCGTAGAGGGTCGCAGCCTCGCGACAAAACCCGACGAGACGGTCCGTCTCGCCGGCCATAGCCGAAACAACCACAGCCACTTCGTTTCCGCGATCGACCTCGGCCTTCACACGCCGGGCCACGTTGCGGATCCGATCCAGATTGGCGACAGAGGTGCCGCCGAATTTCATTACAATGCGCGCCATGTCGTCGCGAGGATCCCTAGTTGAAAGTGCGCGCTCTTGATAGAAAGTGCGGATGATGAACGCAAGCAAAGCTCCAAGACCCTCGACGATCAGCGAGGGTGAAATCGACAAATTCTCCACCCTGGCCGCCCGGTGGTGGGAGCCGGACGGCCCGATGGCCCCGTTGCACCGGCTGGGTCCGGCGCGCATGGGCTACATCCGGGACGCGGCCTGCCGCCATTTTGGCCGCGATACCGACCAGCTCCGCCCGCTCAAGGGGCTGACGGCGCTGGATGTGGGCTGCGGCGCCGGCATCGTGACGGAGTCGCTGGCCCGCATGGGCGCCGCGGCGACCGGGCTGGACGCCAGCGACGACGCCATTGCCGCCGCCCGACTCCACGCCGGGGAAAGCGGCCTTGACATCGACTACCGCGCCGGCTCGGCGGAAGCGCTGACGGAGGAGGGCCGCACCTTCGACCTCATCACCGCGCTCGAAGTGGTGGAGCACGTGGCGGACGTGGACCTGTTCCTCGGCGCGCTCGCCCGGCTGCTGAAGCCCGGCGGCCTGCTGGTCTTCTCCGCCCCCAACCGCACACCCCAGTCCTACCTCGCCGTCATCGTGGCGGCGGAGCGGATTCTGCACTGGGTGCCGAAGGGCACGCACGACTGGAACGCCTTCCTGACTCCCGAGGAGCTGACCGAACGGCTGAGCCGGGCGGGCCTGACGGTGACGGACGTGAAGGGCCTCAGCTACTCGGTGGTGAACCGCAGCTTCTCGGTCACGCGCGACACCAGCATCAACTACATCGGCTCGGCCGTGCGGAAGGATTGAGGACGGAAGGGCCGGAAGGATAGTCTGAAGGGAGGAGCAGGAGGGACCGCGTCCCTCCTGCCAGAGAGTCATTCCGTCAAAGAAACCGCGCCACCACGTCGCGGTAGCTGCGGGAGACCTTCACCTGTGCACCGGAGGACAGGATGAGGTAGCACTCCCCATTGGTGTGGGGCTTCACCTGCCGCACCTGATCCAGGTTGACGATGGTGGAGCGGTGGATGCGGCGGAACTTGCGCGGGTCGAGCCTGCGCTCCAGATCCTTCATGGTCTCGCGCAGGATGAGGGTCTGGCCGCCGGTGTGGATGCACATGTAGTCGCCGGCCGCGTCGATGCGCTCGATGCTCTCCACGTCCACCCGGAAGATCTGCCCCCGGTCCTTGACGTTGAGCAGCTTCTCGTAGCGTCCCGGCCCCACTTCCTCCTGCGCGTTGGTGACAGCCTGGGGCGCCACGGTCTTGAGCAGGTTGCGCAGGCGGCCCGACTCGTCGGACGCGCGGCGCTCGGCCAGCCGGTCGCGCACCCGCTGCAGGGTGGCCGCCAGACGGGCCTCGTCCACGGGCTTCAGCAGGTAGTCCAGTGCCTGCGCCTCGAATGCCTTGAGGGCAAACTCGTCAAACGCCGTCACGAACACGATGAGCGGCGGCTCGATGTCCATCAGCCCCTCGATCACGCCGAAGCCGTCGAACCCCGGCATCTGCACGTCGAGGAACACGAGATCCGGCTTATGGGTCTTGATCGATCGGATGGCCTCCCGGCCGTTGCGGCAGCGATCAACGATCTCCACGTCCGGGTGGCTGGCAAGGCGTAGTTCCAGCCCCTGAATGGCGAGCGCCTCGTCGTCCACCAAGATCGTGCGAATGGTCATTCTGCAGCCTCCATATCGACGGTTGCGCGGGCTGTCCGCTGGAACGGTATCTCTATTCTTACCACAACTCCGTGCGGTTCGTTCGCACCAAGTTCGAAGCGATGATCATCGCCATAGGCCTGGCTCAGGCGATCGCGGATGTTCGCCAGACCAACGCCGCTGCTGTCCGAGTGTTTCGCGCCGACACTAAAGCCGGGCCCGGTATCCGAGATGGTAATGCACAGACGGTTCGCCAGAACTTCCGCCTTCAGGCAGATGTCCGCGCCGTCTTCCGAGGGGGCAACGGCATACTTGATGGCGTTCTCGACCAGCGGCTGGAGCAGGAGGGACGGCAGCAGCGCCTCCTGTGCCGCGGGGGAGATCTCGAATGAGACCCGCAACCGCTCCTCGAAGCGCATCCGCTCGATATCGAGGTACAGCTCAAGCGCCCGCGCTTCCTGCTCCAGCGTCACCATGTGGCTGGGCTCGCCCACCAGCGAATAGCGCAGGAAGGACGACAGCCGGCTCAGCATGGCGGTGGCGCGCTCGGTCTCCTTCAGCATCACGAGGGTGGAGATGGAGTTGAGCGTGTTGAACAGGAAGTGGGGGTTGAGCTGGTACCGCAGCATCTTCAGCTGCGCGGCGTGG
This sequence comes from Pedomonas sp. V897, assembly GCF_051304405.1. Taxonomy (NCBI): domain Bacteria; kingdom Pseudomonadati; phylum Pseudomonadota; class Alphaproteobacteria; order Sphingomonadales; family Pedomonadaceae; genus Pedomonas; species Pedomonas sp. V897. The sequence goes on along the minus strand of NZ_JBPPGG010000005.1, from coordinate 108,983 downwards.
GCCTGGGCCGAGAGGGCCAGCATGCTCTCCATCTGATGGCGCAGCATGAGGTAGTAGTTGATGCTGTAATAGAGCGCCGTCCAGGCGGTGAGCACCGTCACGTCAATGAGGATGGTGCCGAGGAACTGAAGGCCGTGCGGCTCCCAGGTGGGAGCGAAGAAGATGGAGAAGCCCCACACCTCGATGATGGAGAACGGCGCGGCGCAGAGAAAGACGACGAGCGCGCTGACGCTCCAGACGACGGGGGCGCGATACCGCACGATGTGGCGGAACACCGCCGCCATGATGAGCGAGAGGGAAAAACCGGTCGCGGTGCTGATGAGCGTGGGCGCCAGATACTCCAGCCCCATCTTGTTGACGAGGCCATTGAGGAAGCGCAGCAGTCCGTATCCAAGCCAGCCGCAGGTCTGGAGAATCCAGAACGCGCGGTCCTTGCGCATGAAGAACTGCTCGATCCAAGGCTCGCCGCGATCACCCATCATAAGGGTTTAACACCACAGCCCGGGTTTGGGCGTCAGCGGACGTGCGACGAACCGTTGGCACCGCACGTCCAAGCCCCGGACGCCGGACCCGGAGGGCAGGCCCCCGGGCCCAAGCCTTTGAGCCGGATCAGTCTTCCGGCGCAATGGTCACGCGCAGGCCGTCCAGCTCCTCGGTCATCTCGATCTGGCAGGACAGGCGCGAGTTGCTCTCCCGGTTGTCGGAGGTGTCCAGCAGCTCGTTCTCGTCCGGGCTGATGGGATCGAGCTTGCTCAGAAAGGCATCGTCCACATACACGTGGCACGTGGCGCAGGAGCAGGAACCGCCGCACAGAGCAAGCAACTCGTCGAAACCGTTGTCACGGATGTTCTCCATGACGGACAGGCCGACCTCGGCCTCGCAAACGGTCTCCTCACCATCCCGGTTCACGACAATCAACTTCACCATGAGCTTGCTCTTTCCCCTTTTGCCGCTGTGGCCTGTTTGTGCTTACCTTCCGTCCAAGGCTGTTTAAGCGGCCAAGGAGACAAATCAAGCTGGAACTGTTGATGGGTTTGACCACGGAACAGCTTGCAGCCGGGCTTGAGGCGGTCGCGGCGCAGGACCCGCGCGTGGCGCAGGCGCTGGCGCGTGTGGGCCTGCCGGAGGCACGCCATCGCCCGCGTGGTTACAACGCCTTGCTGCGAACCTTGATTGCCCAGCAAATCTCGGTACATGCCGCCCGCGCCATCTATGCGAAGCTCGAAGCGCGGCTGGGTTCCCTCGACTCCCCGGAGGCGGTTCTGGAAGCGGATGAGGAAACGCTCAGGGGCTGCGGGCTCTCCCGCCAGAAGATTTCCTACGCCCGCTCGCTGGCCGAGGCGGTGGCGAGCGGACGGCTGGATTTCGAGGCGCTGCGAACGATGGACGACGAGGCGGCGATCGCCGCCCTGTCCGCCGTGAGGGGATTCGGGCGGTGGAGCGCCGAGATCTACCTGCTGTTCGCCGAGGGGCGCGCCGATATCTGGCCCGCCGACGATCTGGCGTTGCAGGAGGCCATGCGGCGGCTGCTGGCGCTGGAGGAACGCCCCAAGGCGAAGGCAACGCGCCTGCTGGCGGAGGGCTGGCGGCCCCACCGCGGTGCCATGGCGATCTTCGGCTGGCATTACTATGCCGCCACCAACGGCCCTCAGGACGACAAGGCTCCGATCGGATAGCGCCGCAGCCCCGCGCCGGTCGCCACCAGCGCCTCGCCGCGAGGGCCGATCAGCCGGGCGATCGCGGGGTCGGTCACGTCCAGCCCGCCGGTGAGCGGCCCGAACGCGGGCAGAATCAGCCTGCCCTCCCCCAGGGCGAAGCAGCGGCGGCTGATGGCCTGTCCGCGCACGACAAGGCGCAGCTTCGGGTGAAAGTGGCCGGAAAGCTCGGGCCGCCGCTCGGTGGGGTCCGCCTCGTGGCGGAGCACGAACTGGTCGATCCGCATCTCGGACATGGTGACGCCGCCCAGCAGGGCATCGACCGCCGGGTCGTGGTTGCCGGTGATCCACACCCAGAACAGGCGGGCGGTCAGCGCTTGCAGGCGGCCCCGCACCTCCGGCAGCAGACGCGTGGCGGCACGGAGGTCGTGAAAGCTGTCGCCCAGGCACCAGAACTCCTGCACCTCCAGCCGGTCCACCAGCGCCTCCAGCGCCGCGAGCGCCTGCAGACTGTCGTAGGGCGGAAGGAACTGGCCGTGCTGGGCGTAGCTGCTCGCCTTTTCCAGATGCAGGTCGGCCACCAGCAGCGCGCGGCGGCGCGGCCACCACAGGGCATGGTCGGGAAGCGCCACGAAGGTGTCACCGTGGAACGTGAAGGCGTTTGGATCGGTCATCGCGTCGCCTCCCGCATCAGGGAGCAGGGTTTCCTCCGCGCTGCCCGCAATCGCCTCGCGGCCGATCTCCAGCAGCACCGGCACGGCCAGCGGCGAGACGCAGCGCAAGGGCTGATGATGGATATGGCCCTGCATCCGGGCAAGGAAAGCCGCGAGCCGGTCCACATCCGTCAGCCGCCCGCGCGCATCGGCCCAGGTGGCGCGCAGCAGCAGGTGGCCGGGCTCGTACTGGCGCAGCACGTCGTAGATGAGGTCCGAGGAAATGGTGAGCTGACGCCCGGTTTTCCGCAGGCCGGGGTGCTGGCGTTCGATGAGCCCGGCGATGACCGCCACGTCCCGGAACGAGCGCTTGAGCAGGGCGGAGTTGGCCAGCCACTCGGCCAATTCGTCCCGCAGGATCTCGGGCGTGAACAGGGCGGCGGGATCATCGGGCGCCCGCAGCGACCAGACGGCGAGCGCATAGTCGTTGGCGACAAAACCGAGCGGGCCGAGACCCAGCCGTTCCATCCGCCGGGTGAGCAGAAGCCCCAGGGACTGGTGGGCCGCCCGCCCCTCGAAACAGTAGGCCACCGTGTAGTGCTTGCGGCGGCGGGGAAAGGTTTCAACGAGCAGACCATCGGCGGCGGGCAGCACCGAGACGCGGGCCTGAAGTTCAAGCCACGTCCGCACCTCCCCGGGGAAGCGGCCCCAGGCTCCGGGATCGGACAGAAACGCGCGCACCCGGTCCGCCAGGTTGGCGGACAGCGGCAACCGGCCGCCCAGATAGGCGGGCACCTTGGGCTCCCGCCCGGGGCCGGGGCGCACGTGAACGGTGGTTTTCTCCAGCCGCTCGAACACCAGCACACGCCCGGCGAACAGGAAGGTGTCGCCCGGCTCCAGCTGCTGCACGAAGCTCTCCTCCACCCGGCCGAGCGCGCGGCGGCCGATCTTCACCTCCAGCATGGGGGCGTCCAGAATCACGCCGGCGTTGAGCCGGTGCTGCTGGATGAGGCGCGGGTGGGAGACGCGGTAGCGCCCGTCCGGCATCCGCACCAGCCGCCGGAAGCGGTCGTAGGCCCTGAGCGCGTAACCGCCGCTTTCGATGAAGGCGAGGGTGTCGTCGAAGTCGGCGCGGGGCAGGTCGCGGTAAGGTGCGGCCGAGCGGACCTCGGCAAAAAGCGCGTCGGGCTCGAACGGCGCGGCGCAGGCCAGCCCCATGATGTGCTGGACCAGCACGTCGAGCCCGCCGGGGCGGAAGGGCTCGCCGTCCAGATCACCCGCAAGGGCCGCGTCGCGGGCGGCCATGCTCTCCAGATACTCGAACCGGTTGCCGGGGATGAGCACGGCGCGGCTGGGCTCGTCGAGGCGATGGTTGGCGCGGCCGATCCGCTGGAGCAGGCGCGACGCGCCCTTGGGCGCACCCACCTGGACCACGAGGTCGATGTCGCCCCAGTCGATGCCGAGGTCGAGCGACGCGGTGGCAACCACGGCACGCAAGGCCCCCGCCGCCATGGCCGCCTCCACCCGCCGCCGCTGCTCGACCGCAAGACTGCCGTGGTGCAGGGCGATGGGCAGGTTCGCCGTGTTGATGGACCACAGCTCCTGAAACAGCCGCTCCGCATTGGCCCGCGTGTTGGTGAACACGAGGCTGACGCGGTGGCGCTGGATGAGATCGTAGAGCGCGGGCACCGCATGGCGGGCGGTGTGACCGGCCCACGGAATGCGGTTTTCGGGCACCAGAATGTCGATGTGCGGCACAGCGCCCGCCTCCCCGCGCACGAGGCGAACGGCCGCCTCATCCGCCTGCGGCGCGAGCCAGCGGGCATGGGCCGCCTCGTCCGCCACCGTCGCCGAAAGGCCGACGCGGCGCAGGCCGGGTGCCAGCCGTTGCAGGCGGGCGAGGGCGAGCGCCAGCAGATCGCCGCGCTTGGTGGGGGCGAAGGCGTGGATCTCGTCGATGATGACGGTACGCAGATCGGCAAACATCGCCTCCGCTTCCGGGTAGGTGAGCAGCAGCGACAGGGACTCCGGGGTGGTGAGCAGCACATCGGGCGGGGCGATGCGCTGGCGGGCCTTGCGGTGCGCGCCGGTGTCCCCGGTGCGGGTCTCAACGCGAATGTCGAGGCCCATCTCCGCAATGGGCTGCGCAAGGTTGCGGGAGACATCGACCGAAAGCGCCTTCAGGGGGGATACGTATACCGCGCTCAGCCCCCGCCGCTCTCCCCGCGCCAGCGCGGCGAGCGTGGGCAGGAACCCGGCCAGCGTCTTGCCCGCGCCGGTGGGAGCAACGAGCAGGGCGTGAGTGCCATCCCGGGCGGCGGCCAGCATGTCCAGCTGGTGGCGGCGCGGCGTCCAGCCCCGCGCGGCGAACCAGCGGGCGATGACAGGCGGCAGCAGCTCTTGGCCGAGGGAGGACACACTCCAGATATAGAATCATGACACGCTTTGGCACCTGGCTGCGCGCCGAACCCGACGGCATTTACTGCCCGCCCGGCGATTTTTGGATCGACCCCGGCCAGCCGCGCCCGCGAGCCCTCATCACCCACGGCCACGCCGACCACGCCCGCAGCGGCCACGGCACCGTGATCGCCACGGCGGAAACATTGGCCATCATGGCCGCCCGGTACGGCCCGCAGCCGGGCGGCAAGGCTGTGGCTTACGGCCAGCCGATCCGGGTGGGCGAGGTGCGGGTCTGCTTCTACCCGGCCGGGCACGTATTGGGCTCGGCGCAGATTCTTCTGGAATACGCGGGCGAGCGGATCGTCGTCTCGGGCGACTTCAAGCGGACACCCGACCCCACCTGCCCGCCGTGTGTCCCCGTTCCGTGCGACGTGTTCATAACCGAGGCCACCTTCGCCCTGCCCGTGTTCCACCACCCGCCGGCCGAGAAGGAAATCGCCAAGCTGCTCGATGCCCGCGCGAGCGCCCCCGAGCGCTGCGTGCTGGTCGGGGCCTACGCTCTCGGCAAGGCGCAGCGGCTGATCGCCCTCCTGCGCGCGGCGGGATACGAGCGGCCGGTCTACCTGCATGGTGCGCTCACGCAGCTGACGCGCCTCTATGAAGCGCTGGGTGTGCGGCTGGGCGACGTGCAGCCCATGGCCGGTCTGCCCAAGGCGGCGCTGAAGGGAGAGATCATTCTCTGCCCGCCCTCGGCGCTTGCCGATCGCTGGTCCCGCCGCCTGCCGGACCCCATCACCGCCATGGCCTCCGGCTGGATGCGCCTGCGCCAGCGCGCCCGGCAGAAGAACGTGGAGCTGCCGCTCATCCTCTCCGACCATGCGGACTGGGGCGAACTCACCGCCACCATCGGGGAGCTGGCCCCGGCGGAGGTGTGGGTGACGCATGGACGCGAGGAAGCGCTCGTCCACTGGTGCCAGCAGAAAGGCATCCCGGCGCGGGCGCTCCTCCTGCACGGCCGCGAGGACGAGGAGGACTGATGGAGCACTTCGCCCACCTGCTCGACCGGCTGGTCTACACCCCGTCCCGCAACGGCAAGATCGCGCTGATCGCCGACTATCTGAAACGGACGCCCGACCCCGACCGGGGCTGGGGTCTGGCCGCACTGACAAGGGACCTGAAAATCCCTGCCGTGAAGCCCGCGCTCATCCGCGCCCTGCTGCTGGAGCGCACCGACCCGGTGCTGTTCGAGCTGTCCTACGATTACGTGGGCGACCTGGCCGAGACCTGCGCGCTGCTCTGGCCGACGCAGACGCCGGGCAACGCGCCGCTTGGCCTTGCCGACACGGTGCTGACGCTCCAGCGCCTCAGCCGCGCCGAAGCGCCCGCCGAACTGGCGCGGCTGCTGGACCGGCTCGACTCCTCGGGCCGCTATGCGCTCATCAAGCTGGCAACCGGGGGCATGCGCGTCGGGCTCAGCGCGCGGCTTGCCCGCACCGGCTTCGCAGAGGCCTTCGGGGTGGCGCTGGAGACGGTGGAGGAGCTGTGGCACGGCCTCACCCCGCCCTACCCGGACCTGTTCGAGTGGGCAGAGGGCAAGGCCCCCATGCCCGAGATCGGCGAGACCGCCGTGTTCCGCCCCTTCATGCTGGCAGCGCCGCTGGAGGCCGGAGAGACGCTGGATCTGGCGGAGTTTCTGGCCGAGTGGAAGTGGGACGGCATCCGCGTGCAGGCGGTCAGTCTCGGCGGCACCCGCCGCCTCTACTCGCGCACCGGCGATGACATTTCCGGCGCCTTTCCCGAGGTCATCGCGAACCTGACCGTCGAGGCGGCGCTGGACGGCGAGCTTCTGGTGCGCGGCGACGAAGGCGACCCCGCCTCGTTCAATGCCCTGCAACAGCGGCTGAACCGCAAGACGGTGGACGCGAAACTGCTGCGCACCCACCCCGCCTTCATCCGGCTGTACGACATTCTGGCGGAGGGGCCGGAAGACCTGCGCCCCCTGCCCCTCGTGCAGCGGCGGGAGCGGCTGCTGGCGGTGGCGGACAAGCTGCCGCGCGATGTGTTCGACGTCTCCCCGCTCATCGAGGCGCACGACTGGGACGCGCTGGCGGACATCCGCGCCGGCGCGCGCGGGCATGATATCGAGGGGCTGATGCTGAAGCGGCGGGACAGCCCCTATACGGGCGGGCGGCGCGTCGGCCTGTGGTACAAGTGGAAGCGCGACCCGCTCACCGCCGATTGCGTGCTCATGTATGCCCAGCGCGGCCACGGCAAGCGCTCCAGCTACTACTCCGACTTCACCTTCGGCGCGTGGGGGCCGGACGGCCAGCTGCTCCCCGTGGGCAAGGCCTATTTCGGCTTCACGGACGAAGAACTGAAATGGCTCGACCGCTGGGTGCGCGGCCATACCCTCAAGCGCTTCGGCCCGGTGCGGGAGGTGGAAAAGGCGCTGGTGCTGGAAGTGGCGTTTGACAGCATCCACGTCTCGAATCGCCACAAGTCGGGCCTCGCCATGCGGTTTCCGCGCATTGCCCGCATCCGCACCGACAAGCCCGCCCACGAGGCGGACCATATCGAAACGCTGCGGGGACTGGCGCGTTGAGCGCAAAGGAGGGGGCGCGTTGAGCCCGCGCGCCGGGGCGACCGGGTTCGGAACCCAAGCGGAGTCCCCATGCCGCGCCTTGCCTGCCTTGCGGCCTGCCTGCTGCTCCTCGCAAGCTCCCTGCCGCTTGCGGCAGCAACCCAATGGGGGCGGCCGATGATGGTGGGCCCCGGCGAGACCTATGTCTCGCTCGCCGACGCCGCCCGCGCCGCCCGCCCCGGCACGACCGTGCGGCTGACGCCCGGCATCTACCGCGAGTGCGCGGTGTGGACGGCACACCACCTCACCATCCAGGCGGAGCCCAACACGGCGCGGGTGGAAGGCCCGCTGTGCGAGGGCCGCGCCCAGTTCATCCTGCGCGGCAATGACATCACCATCGACGGCGTGGACTTCGCCGGGGCGCGCGGGACGGATGCGACGGCCGCCGCCGTGCGGATCGAGGGGCGCAGCGCCACCGTCCGCCGCGCGACCTTCCGCGCCAACAGCCGGGGCGTGCTCGCCGTGCCCCGCGCCGGCAGCATCGTGCGCATCGAGAACACCAGCTTTGAGGGTGGCGCGCCAGGGCCCGCGCCCGTGCAGGTGGAAGCGCTCGGCATCGCCCGGCTGAGCATCGACGCCGCCCATTTCCTCGCGCCCCAGGGCGGCGTTGCGGTGCGCTCGGCCGCACGGACCACGGAGATCACCTCCTCGACCATCGAGGACGGCTCGGCCGCCTCCCGCCTGCTGGTGGAAATCGCAGGGGCCAACGCGGTGGTGCGGGGCAACCGCTTCCGCAAGACCATGGCCCGCCCCGGCGCGGCAACGACCGCCATCATCCTCACAACGCCGCGCGACGCGCAGCCGGGCCAGCAGGTGTTCATCGTCAACAACAGCATCCGCAACGACACGGCCGCCAGCCTCACCTTCGTGCGGAATCTCGGCCCGGCGCCGGCGCAGGTGATGGGCAACGTGTTCAGCGGCGCGCCGGTCACCGAAGTGGAAGGCGCGGCGGCCCCCTTCGTCATCCCGCCACCGGAGCGGAAAATGCCGCCGTAAGAGTTTGTGCCATATCGGACCACCCGACCTCTTGTGTGGCAAATATGCCACATTACATGAAGCTCGAGCGTAAACCTTGAGGGGCAAAGCCCATGAATATCGAGAAGTTTACCGAGCGGGCGCGCGGTTTCCTGCAATCGGCCCAGACCGTGGCCGTGCGGAACAATCACCAGCGGGTCCAGACCGAGCATCTGCTCAAGGCCCTGATGGAAGACGATCAGGGCATGGCGGCCAACCTGATCCGCGCGGCGGGCGGGCGGCCAGAGCAGGTGGTGCAGGCGGTCGATCTGGCGCTGGGCAGGATTCCGAAGGTGACCGGCTCGGGCGCCAGCCAGATCGGCTGGGACGGCGAGACCGTGCGCATCCTCGACCAGGCCGAGCAGATCGCCGCCAAGGCCGGCGACAGCTACGTGACCGTGGAGCGGATGCTGCTGGCGATTGCGCTGGCGCAGGGCACGGCGGCCGCGCGCATCCTCGCGGACGCGGGCGTGACGGCGCAGGGCCTCAATCAGGCGATCAACCAGCTGCGCAAGGGGCGCACCGCCGACACCGCCTCCGCCGAGGACCGCTATGACGCGCTGAAGAAGTTCGCTCGCGACCTGACGCAGGCGGCGCACGACGGCAAGCTGGACCCGGTGATCGGCCGCGACGAGGAAATCCGCCGCACCATCCAGGTGCTCTCGCGGCGCACCAAGAACAACCCGGTGCTGATCGGCGAGCCCGGCGTCGGCAAGACGGCGATCGTCGAGGGGCTGGCGCTGCGGATCGCCAAGGGCGACGTGCCCGATGGCCTCAAGGACCGGCGCATCATGGCGCTGGACATGGGCGCGCTGATCGCGGGCGCCAAGTATCGCGGCGAGTTCGAGGAGCGGCTGAAGGGCGTGCTGGAGGAAGTGCGCGCGGCCGAGGGCGAGGTGGTGCTGTTCATCGACGAGATGCACACCCTCGTCGGGGCGGGCAAGACGGAAGGCGCGATGGACGCCTCCAACCTGCTCAAGCCGGCGCTGGCCCGGGGCGAGCTGCACTGCATCGGCGCGACCACCCTCGAGGAATACCGCAAGTATGTGGAGAAGGACGCGGCGCTGGAGCGGCGCTTCCAGCCGGTGTTCGTGGGCGAGCCGACCGTGGCCGACACCATTTCCATCCTGCGCGGCCTCAAGGAAAAATACGAAGTGCACCACGGCGTGCGCATCACCGATGGCGCGCTGGTGGCGGCGGCCACCCTCTCCAACCGCTACATCACCGACCGCTTCCTGCCGGACAAGGCCATCGATCTGATGGACGAGGCCGCCAGCCGGCTGCGGATGGAGGTGGAATCCAAGCCCGAGGAAATCGAGACGCTCGACCGGCGGGTGATCCAGCTGAAGATCGAGCGCGAGGCGCTGCGCAAGGAAACGGACGACGCCTCCCGCGAGCGGCTGGCGCGCATCGAGACCGAACTGGCCGACCTTGAAAGCCAGTCGGCGGAACTGACCGCCCGCTGGATGGCCGAGCGCGAGAAGATGCAGGGCGAGCGCCAGCTGAAGGAGCGGCTGGATGCGGCCCGCACCGAACTGGAGCAATCCCAGCGCAACGGCAACCTGCAACGGGCGGGCGAGCTGGCCTACGGCATCATCCCCGAGCTGGAGAAGCAGCTGGCCGCCGCCAAGGAGGCCGCCGCCAGCCGCATGGTGCGCGAGAGCGTGACGGCCGAGGACATCGCCGCCGTGGTCTCCCGCTGGACCGGCATTCCGGTCGACAAGATGCTGGAGGGTGAGCGCGAGAAGCTGCTCCACATGGAGGAATTGCTGAGCCAGCAGGTGATCGGCCAGAAGGAGGCGATCGATGCGGTCTCCGCCGCCGTGCGCCGCGCCCGCGCCGGCCTTCAGGACCCCAACCGGCCGCTCGGCAGCTTCCTGTTCCTGGGCCCCACCGGCGTCGGCAAGACCGAGCTCTGCAAGGCGCTGGCCAATTTCCTGTTCGATGACCCCACCGCCATGGTCCGCATCGACATGAGCGAGTTCATGGAGAAGCACTCCGTCGCGCGGCTGATCGGCGCGCCGCCGGGCTACGTGGGTTACGAGGAAGGCGGCGTGCTGACGGAGGCGGTGCGGCGCCGGCCCTATCAGGTGGTGCTGTTCGACGAGGTGGAGAAGGCGCACAGCGACGTGTTCAACGTGCTGCTCCAGGTGCTGGACGATGGCCGCCTGACGGATGGCCAGGGCCGCACGGTCGATTTCACCAACACCATCATCGTGCTGACCTCCAACCTCGGCGCGCAGTTCATCGCCAACCTGCCGGAAGGCCGGGACACGTCCGACGTGAAGGACGAGGTGATGCAGGTGGTGCGCGGCCACTTCCGCCCCGAATTCCTCAACCGTCTGGACGAGATCATCCTGTTCCACCGGCTGGGCGAAGCGCACATGGGCCCGATCGTCGAGATCCAGGTGCGGCGGGTGCAGAAGCTGCTGGAGGATCGCAAGATCCGCCTCGACCTCGAACCCGGCGCCGCCGCGTGGCTCGGACGCATGGGCTACGATCCGGTCTACGGCGCGCGGCCGCTCAAGCGCGTCGTGCAAAAATATTTGCAGGACCCGCTGGCCGAGATGATACTGCGCGGCGAAGTCAAGGATGGGCAGACCGTCGTGGTATCGGAAGGCGACGGGCGGTTGATCCTGACCGTGTCGCCGGACAACCAGAACTGACAAACGCGGGCTCAACGCACCAGTGCTGAACGACGATGACATTCGCCCTCCCGAGCATGGTGCGTTGAGCGCTCCCGCCGGCAGCGGTACAGGCAGCCGGATGCGGTTGATCCGGGCGCTGGAGGAGCGCCTGCGGCTGCATGGCCTCGCCCTCAGCATGGCGGCGCTGCTGACGACGCTGCTGCTGTGGGGCCAGCTGCCCTTTCATCTGGAAGCGGTCTGGCTCGGGCTCCACAGCCTGCTGTGGGCCGGCATTTTCCTCGATGTCTTCCGCCGGCAGAGGCGAAGGAGCGGCGGTCCGTATCCGGCCGGGCTTCCCGCCAGCATCTGGGTGACCGCCGGAACCAACGGCCTGCTGTGGGGCCTGACGGCAACCTTCATCCTCTGGCTGCCGCAACAGCACGGGATTTTCCTGGAAGTCGTCAACGCCGCGATCTGCGCCGGGGCGGCCGCCATGCTGACCCCGGCGCCGCGCGCCGCCCGCGCGTTCATCGGCGGCATCGCCCTGCCGTTCATCGTCCTGTTTCTCTGGCAGGGCGACTCCGCCGGCCTGCTTCTGGCGCTGGCCACCCTGCTGTTCGCCCTGGCCATGGTCCTCGCCAACCACGCCGGGCACATGCTGCTGCGCGAGGGGCTCGAAGCGCAGGAAGCCGCCGACCGCGCGATTGCCGATCTGAGAGCCGCCCAGCAGAACTGGCGGGAGCTTTCCGAAACCGCCGAGGCCTTCGCCCTGTTCGACGACGACCACAGCCTCGTGCTGTGGAACGACGTTTACGCGCGGGTGCTCGGCCTGACGCCGGACGCGCTGTTCCCCGGCATGTCGTGGCGGCAGATCGAGGCCGCCAGCGGCCTGCCCGGCCTGCCGGAGGCGGAATTCTTCGGCAGCGACCGCATCTCCGGCAAGGCGCCCTCCTACCGCTGCGAGCGGCAGCTGGGCGACCGCTGGTATCGCAGCACCATCCAGCTGCTCGCCAACGGCCGGGTGGCGGTGACGCACGTGGATATCTCGGCGCTCAAGCAGCGCGAGGCGGAACTGCTGCGGTTGCAGGAGGAACTGGAAGCCTCCCGCGACGGGGCGGAAGCGGCCAGTCAGGCCAAGTCGCGCTTCCTCGCCAACATGAGCCATGAACTGCGAACGCCGCTCAACGCGGTGATCGGCTTCTCCGACCTTCTCACCCAGGATCTGGAAGCGGGCCGGGTGGATCCGGGCATTCACAGCCAGTACGCCCGCACCGTGCTGGAGAGCGGCCACCACCTGCTGGCGATCGTGGAGGACATGCTCGATCTGGCCCGCATCGAGGCGGGCAAGCTGCGGGTAACGGAGAGCCAGGTGGATCTGGTTGCCCTGGTGCGAAGCGCCGGCGCAATGGCCCGGGGCCGGGGCACCAGCAACAGCGCGTCGCTGCGGGAGATCCTGCTGGATGCGCCCCTCCTTGCGCGGATCGACGCCCGGCTCACGCGGCAGGCGCTCATCAACCTCATTGCCAATGCGCTCAAATTTTCGCGGCCGGACGGTCTGGTCACCGTGCGCCTCGATGTGGAGGCGGACGGCACCATCCGCATCGACGTGGAGGACGAGGGCATCGGCATCCCGCCGCACATGATCGAGGAGGTGATGAAGCCCTTCGCCCAGGTGGAGGAATCCGAAACCCGCCGCTACGGCGGCATCGGGCTCGGCCTGCCCCTTGCGCGGCAGTTCATCGAATTGCAGGGCGGGCAGCTGGAGCTGCAAAGCCACGTGGGCGAGGGCACGCGGGCCACCATCCGCCTGCCCGCCGCGCGGCGGGTTGGCGCGTGGGCATCGGGGGCGCAGGACATGCGCCAGTCCTCGGCCTGAAGCGCTTGCCAAGGCGTTTGCGCCATTCCTATAGTTGTTGCCGATGGCAACCCGACCTTCCCCGCTCCATGACGCACCCCTGACGGCCGCCAGCGCCCAGATGCTGCAACGGGCCTTTCAGGTGCTGCAATCGGGCGACGCCGCGCAGGCGCGCGGCCTGTGCCTCCAGGTGCTCGGCCTGCATCCCTTCCAGCCTGATGCCCAGCATCTTCTGGGGCTGGCGCTGAAGGCACTGGGCGACAGGGAGGGTGCCGTCGCGGCGATGCAGACGTCGCTGAAGGTGCGCCCCCGCCAGCCGCAACTGCTGAACAACCTGGGCAACCTGCTGGACAGCCTGGGACGGACGGAGGAAGCGCTGGCCGCCTATCGGCAGGCCCTGGCGCAGGAGCCCCGGTTTCTCGACGCCTGGATCAACCTTGGCCTGACGGCCAACGCCGCCGGGCGCACAGGCGAGGCGATCGAGGCGCTGCAACGCGCCACCGGCCTTGCACCCAATTCCGCCAAGGCATGGGCGGCGCTGGGCAATGCCTATCGCCGCGCCGAACGGCTGGAGGAAGCCACCGCCGCCTTCCGCCAGGCCACGCAGATCGAGCCGCGCCATGCGAGGGCCTGGGTGAACCTGGGCGTCGTGCTGCGGCTGAACGGCGAGCCGGAGGAAGCGCTGACGTGCTTCGACCGGGCCGAGCAGGCAGGCTTTTCCGGGCCGGAGCTGGTGGACGGGCGGGCGAGCGCTCTCATCGACCTTGGCCGCCCTCTGGAGGGCATCGCCCTTTACCGCCATCTGACCGAGACCGCCCCCACCTACGCCGCCGCCCATCTGGCGCTGGCCAAGTTGGTGTGGGAACACAAGCTGGCGGAGGAACCGACGGCCTCGATCCGCGCAGCGCTGGCCCAATACGGGCAAGACCTGGAGCTGTGGCTGACCCTGTTCAGCATTCTCCTGCCCCAGAAGCGCCTGGATGAAGCGGTCGATGCCTGTGCCGAAGCCCGCCGGACGGTGGGCGACCACCCCATGATCGATCATCTGGAAGCCATGGCGCGCTGCGATCGCGGCGACGCCGCGGAAGCCGATGCCCTGTTCCGGAAGGTCATCGCCGCGCTGCCGGAGGACGCAATGGCGCGCGCCAACTACGCCCGCCACCTGCTGCGCCAGAAAAAGCCCGATGCGGCGGCCCGGGAAGCGGAGGAAGCCGCCCGGCTCGACCCGGACAGCCAGTTCGCGTGGGCCTACCTCGGCACCGCCTGGCGCATGCTGGACGATCCCAGGGAGCACTGGCTGCACGATTACGACCGGCTGGTGATGCCACTGGCCGTCGAGCCGCCCGAGGGGGTGGAGGATATCGCCACCTTCGCGCGGCAGATCGAGGCTGCCCTTCTCCCGCTGCACCTCACCGCCCAGCACCCGCTGGACCAGTCGCTGCGGGGCGGCACGCAGACCCAGGGCGCGCTGTTCGTCAACCGGGACCCGGTCATCCAGGCGGCCAAACGGCAGATCGAGGCCGCGATCGCGGCGTACGTGCGCCGCCTGCCGGAGGACCCGAGCCACCCGCTCCTGCGGCGCAAGTCGGGGAAGGTGCGCTTTACCGGCTCATGGTCCGTGCGGCTGCGGGGCGGTGGCGGCCACCATGTGAACCACCTGCACTCCCAGGGCTGGATCAGCTCCGCCTTCTACGTGCAGCTGCCGACCTGCGTTCAGGCCGGCGGCGAGGACAGCAAGGCCGGGTGGATCCAGTTCGGCGAGCCGCCCGCGGAGTTCGGGCTGGACCTGCCGCCGCGCCGGGTGATCCGACCGGAAGTGGGGCGGCTGGTGCTCTTTCCCTCCTACACCTGGCACGGCACCGTGCCGTTCGAAGACGACGACACCCGCACCACCATCGCCTTCGATGTAGTGCCCGCCTGAGGCCAGGCAGGCCGCTCCCGCTCCACACACACCGTCCCAGGACAGAAACAGCGGCAGCCGCGCGCCCCGGCCGCGCCGCACGCACTCGACAGCCGGCATAAAAAAAGCGGCGGGGATTGCTCCCCGCCGCTCCTGTACGTTTCCAGCTTTGGCCAGGATCAGAACTTGGCCGTGGCGCTGAAGAAGTACTGGCGACCGAACACGTCGTACGTGGACGGATAGGTGTTGGACTGTTCGTTGTTGCCGTCGCCGATCATCGGCGGCTTCTTGTCGAACAGGTTGTTGATGCCCGCGGTGAACGAGATGGTCTCGTTCAGCTCGTAGCTGGCAGCCAGATCGAAGATGTCGTAGCTGCCCACCTTCTCACGCCAGTAGGTGGTGCCCGCATCGTCGTCCCGAGCCGAGCCGATGTGGTGCCAGTTGAACGACACGCTCGCCGGGCCGGTCGAGTAGGTGGTGCGGAAGTTCCAGCGCCACTTCGGGAACACGTTTTCGCAGTTCGCACCGAACGCGCCATCGCACTCGATGAGCAGGCTCGGGATCGAAGCCACGGTGTTCAGCTTCCAGTTGATCAGGCGGGTGCCCGACAGACGGAAGTCGAGGCGGCCGTCATTGTCGACGCCGAACGGCACGTTGACGAAGTAACGGGCCTCGAAGTCGATACCCGAGGTCTTCAGCTCGCCGAGGTTGCCGTTCAGGTTGACGACACCCTCCAGCAGCTTGGACTGCGGGTTGCGCGGCGCGAGGGCGCACATCGCCGGGTCATACGGCGTGAAGTTGTTGTCCGCGTTGCCGTAGCAGGCAGCAATGATCGCCGGCGTACCCGGGGACTCGATGTAGTCCTCGATCTTGATGTTGTAGTAGTCGACCGTCAGCGAGAAGCGCGGCAGGAACCGCGGCTGGATCACCGCACCGATGGTGTAGGTGTCAGCCTTTTCTTCCGTCAGATCCGGGTTGCCACCGAAGCGCGACTCGATCTGCGAGTTGGCGCCCGGCAGGGCCTTGCCGAGGGAAGCCTCGGGGAAGCCGTTGGCAAGGCAGGTCTGACGCAGCGTCGCGTTGGAAGCCGCTTCCGGCGTCTGGCACGGGTCGGTCGCGACCGGGAAGCCCACGGCCTGGCCAGCGAACAGCTGGTTGACGGTCGGGGCGCGGACGGCGCGCTGATACTGGCCGCGGATGGTGATGTCCTCGATCGGCGCATACATCAGGCCCGCGGAGTAGGACCAGGCCGAGCCCACCGCGTTCGAGTAGTCAGCGTAGCGCAGAGCGCCGTTGAACTCGAGCTTGTGGACAGCCGGCAGGTCGGAGAGCAGCGGGACGATGAGCTCGCCGAAGAACTCCTTCACGCTGTAGCCGCCCTTGGTCGGCTCGCCGGCGTTGAAGCCGATCACGTCGCCGGTCGAGAGCATGAAGTCCGGACGGTAGGAACCGCGCTCGGAGCGCCACTCGGCGCCGATCGCGATACCGGCCGGGCCAGCGCCCAGGTCGAACAGCTCGCCGTTGTTCACGACGAAGCTGGCCACCTGCGACTGGATCTCGTTCAGGTTGGTGCTCGGGACCGTGATGAAGGCCAGCTGCTCCGGCGTCAGGGTGCCCTCGCCGAAGATGTTGATGGGCACGCAACCGTTGGTGGTGACAGAGCACTTGTCGCCGTCGGTCAGCAGGGCCTGCTGGAACCGGCTGCGGGAAATGTTGCCTTCCTGCGTCTGGATGTTCCGGTTGCGAGCGTAGCTGTAGTAGCCCTCGTAGGCCCAGCCCGCCGCAATGTCGCCGCGCAGACCGATCAGGGCGCGGAACGCGTTGCGGTCGTCCACCTGGTGACGCGAACCGGCCTCGGTGATGCGGCGGTAGATCGCCAGGTTGGCGATGCCGTCGTTCGGCGCAATGCCGGCGTCCGCATCCAGCTCTTCGCGAGCGTCGATGCCGCGCAGCAGGTCACGGGCGCCGTTCGACAGGTACGGGTTGTCGACGGAGACCTTGAAGCTGCCGGAAACCGGGGTCGGCGCCAGCACCGTCTGGGCGCGGCTGTTGATGTACTGCATTTCAGCGAACACTTCGGCGTGTTCGTTGATTTCGTACTTCGCAAACGCACCGATGAACCAGCGCTCGTTCGGCGTCTGCAGGTAGTTGTCCGGCGCGTAGTTGTAGCTGGAGTCGTCATACGGCAGCAGGTCGGTGCCGTTGCTGCCCATGAAAGCGTCGTCGCCGGCAATGAACAGGCCGCGCGGCAGAACCGACGAACCGCCCAGGGAGATGCCGCCCTCGCCGTCGTCCGCGAGCACGTTGCGGGTGTACGAGCGGGCGCTGGCCATGATCGCCTTGCGCTTCGAGTAGCTCATGTAGGCGGTGATGTTGCCCTTGCCGTCCGCAAAGTTGCCGCCGATGATGCCGTCAACCGTGTAGGTGTCGCCGTCGCCCTTCTCGTTCAGGCGATAGTTGCCGCTCACCTGCACGCCCTCGAAGTCGTCCTTCAGAACGAAGTTGACGACGCCCGCGATCGCGTCCGAACCGTAAACGGCCGAACGGCCGCCGGTCACCACGTCAACGCGCTCGATCAGAGCGGTCGGAATGGTGTTGAGGTCGACCACCTGCTGTTCGTCGTAGGAGACGTAACGGCGGCCGTTGACCAGCACGAGGGTGCGGGTCGCGCCCAGACCGCGAAGGTCGACGGTGGACACGCCATCGCCCGGGTTGTTCGAGGTCGCACCAAACGACGGAACAACCTGCGGCAGCTCGTGCAGCACCTCTTCAACGTGGGTCGCGCCGGAGAACTTGAATTCCTCCGCGCCCACAACCGCAACCGGGCTCGACGCCTGCAGCTCGGGACGCGCAATGCGCGAACCGGTGACGACGATGGTGTCCATCGACGCGGACTGCTCCTGCGCGACAGCCGGAACAGCCGAAGCCACGATCGCAGTCGCGACACCGGCCTTCAGCACCGCCCGGAGAACGGACGAGTTTGAATGACTCACAACCGAGTTCCTCTCGTAAATTTACCCTGCTAGTGCGGCCCTGGCCTTGGGTGTGCGGGCAGCCGCTGCCCCGTGCAGGCATGCAGGGGCAATGCCGCTTGTCCAAACATCCTGGGAAGGACCGCTGGCCTTTCGGCTTGCGAGCAATGAAACGGAGCGGTGAGACGGTGTAAAGCAGCGCTCGGGCGCGATGTGTGGGGACGTTGCCAGCCTGTTGCTCATTAGACACAGAATTGCAACAATGTAACGGGCAGTTATTATCTAGTAAAATTTTAATGCGGGAATTTATTGAGTCTCTATACAACTATTACGAGTATTTCGCCAATATGTTGCATGACCAGTATTTGGCATTTCGGAGTCTCGTTGCCGGATGAAATGTTGACGGCCGCGCAACGCCAGTTCGCGCAATGAAACGATTGCATCCGGCGATCGCCGCCGGCAGCGCGATGCGCTTCTCTCCCCGCAGGCCTGTGCGGCGCGCCGGCTCCACACGCCGGGCAACAGAAAAGCGGCGGGGATTGCTCCCCGCCGCTCCTGTACGTTTCCAGCTTGGGCCAGGGATCAGAACTTGGCCGTGGCGCTGAAGAAGTACTGGCGACCGAACACGTCGTAGGTGGTCGGATAGGTGTTGGACTGTTCGTTGTTGCCGTCGCCGATCAGCGGCGGCTTCCGGTTGAACAGGTTGTTGACGCCCGCGGTGAACGAGATGGTCTCGTTCAGCTCGTAGCTGGCAGCCAGATCGAAGATGTCGTAGCTGCCCACCTTCTCACGCCAGTAGGTCGTGCCCTCGTCGTCGTCCCGAGCCGAGCCGATGTGGTGCCAGTTGAACGACACGCTCGCCGGGCCGGTCGAGTAGGTGGTGCGGAAGTTCCAGCGCCACTTCGGGAACACGTTTCCGCAGTTCGCACCGAACGCGCCATCGCACTCGATGAGCAGGCTCGGGATCGAAGCAACGGTGTTCAGCTTCCAGTTGATCAGGCGGGTGCCCGACAGACGGAAGTCGAGGCGGCCATCGTTGTCGACGCCGAACGGCACGTTGACGAAGTAACGGGCCTCGAAGTCGATACCCGAGGTCTTCAGCTCGCCGAGGTTGGCGTTCAGGTTGACGACATCCTCCAGCAGACCCGAAAGCGGGTTGCGCGGCGCGAGGGCGCACATCGCCGGGTCATACGGCGTGAAGTTGCTGTCCGCGTTGCCGTAGCAGGCGGCGATGATGGCCGGCGTACCCGGGGACGCGATGTAGTCCTCGATCTTGATGTTGTAGTAGTCGACCGTCAGCGAGAAGCGCGGCAGGAACCGCGGCTGGATCACCGCACCGATGGTGTAGGTGTCCGCCTTTTCTTCGTGCAGGTCCGGGTTGCCACCGAAGCGCGACTGGATCTGCGAGTTGGCACCCGGCAGAGACTTGCCGATGCTGGCCGCCGGGAAACCGTTGGCAAGGCAGGTCTGGCGCAGGGTCGGGTTGGAAGCCGCTTCCGGCGTCTGGCACGGGTCGGTCGCGGCCGGGAAGCTCACCGACTGGCCAGCGAACAGCTGGTTGACGGTCGGGGCGCGGACAGCGCGCTGATACTGGCCGCGGAAGGTGATGTCCTCGATCGGCGCATACATCAGGCCCGCGGAGTACGCCCAGGCCGAGCCCACCGCGCTGGAGTAGTCAGCGTAACGCACAGCGCCGTTGAACTCGAGCTTGTGGACAGCCGGAAGGTCGGAGAGCAGCGGGACGATAAGCTCGCCGAAGAACTCCTTCACGCTGTAGCCGCCCTTGGTCGGCTCGCCAGCGTTGAAGCCGATCACGTCACCCGATGACAGGTAGGTGTCCGGACGGTAGGAACCGCGCTCGGACCGCCACTCGGCGCCGAGAGCGATACCGACCGGGCCAGCGCCCAGGTCGAACAGCTCGCCGTTGTTCACGGTGAAGCTGGCCACCTGCGACTGGATCTCGTTCAGGTTGGTGCTGCCAAGCGTGACGAAGTTCACGCCGTCGGGGTTGGCAACGCCAAGGCCAAAGATGTTGAGCGGCACGCAGCCACCCGACGTATTGACGCAGGCATTCCCGTTGGTCAGCAGCGCTTGCTGGAACTTGCTGCGGGAAATGTTGCCATCCTGGGTCTGGATGTTCCGGTTGCGGGCGTAGCTGTAGTAGCCCTCGTAGGCCCACCCCGCCGCAATATCGCCGCGCAGACCGATCAGGGCGCGGAACGCATTGCGATCGTCCAGCTGGTGGCGCGGACCCGCCTCGTTCATGCGGCGGTAGACCGCCACACGGGCAACGCCGTCATTCGGGTTGATACCCGCATTCGCATTGGCCTTTTCGTTGGCGTCAATGGCACGCAGAATGTTGCGGGCGCTTTCCGTCAGGAACGGATTGTCGACGGAGACGTCAAAGTTGCCCGTGACCGGGGTCGGTGCCAGTTCGGTCTGGGCGCGGCTGTTGATGTACTGCATTTCAGCGAACACTTCGGCGTGTTCGTTGATCTCGTACTTCGCGAACGCGCCGATGAACCAGCGCTCGTTCGGCGTCTGCAGATAGTTGTCCGGCGCGTAGTTGTAGGTGGAGCCGTCATACGGCAGCAGGTTGCCATTGTCGGCAATCCAGGCATCGTTGCCGTTGATGATCAGGCCGTTCGGAATAACCGCGGAGCCGCCGAACTCGATGTTGCCGGCGCCGTCATCCGAGAGCACGTTGCGGGTGTACGACCGGGCGTCGGCCATGATCCCCTTGCGCTTAGAGTAGCTCATGTAGGCGGTGATGTTGCCCTTGCCGTCCGCAAAGTTGCCGCCGATGATGCCATCGACCGTGTAGGTGTCGCCGTCGCCCTTCTCGTTCAGGCGGTAGCTGCCGCCCACCTGCACGCCCTCGAAGTCCTGCTTCAGGACGAAGTTGACGACGCCCGCGATCGCGTCCGAACCGTAAACGGCCGAACGGCCGCCGGTCACCACGTCAACGCGCTCGATCAGAGCGGTCGGAATGGTGTTGAGGTCGACCACCTGCTGCTCGTCGTAGGAGACGTAGCGGCGGCCGTTGACCAGCACGAGGGTGCGGGTCGCGCCCAGACCGCGAAGGTCGACGGTGGACACGCCATCGCCCGGGTTGTTCGAGGTCGCGCCCAACGACGGGATGACCTGCGGCAGCTCGTGCAGCACCTCTTCCACGTGGGTCGCGCCGGAGAACTTGAATTCCTCCGCGCCCACAACCGCAACCGGGCTCGACGCCTGGAGCTCGGGACGCGCAATGCGCGAACCGGTGACGACGATGGTCTCCATCGTCGTGGTCTCAGCCTGCTGCTGCGCAATGGCAGGAGATGCCGCTGCCATGAGCGCAGTGGCAACACCTGCCTTCAGAAGCGCCCTGTGCAGCACCAAATTGGTTGAACTCACCTTGAACTCCTCCCGTTAGATTGATCCTTGAAACCGCAGCTGCGAATGCAAGAGCCCCCTTTCCCGAATCACGTGTATTCGAGTTATGCGTGGTCATTTCATCCGCCGCTGGTAAGCACCGTTTAGGTCTGGGACCAATCAAGCTGATGACGAGAGTCTAGTAAAGCTAGATACAACTATTTTGATGTATTGAGCGAAGCCGGTGTGACAAATTCAGCACGGCATTGTCATCTTATTCCCACACAATCTCATGGGCTTGAAATAAAATTCCGCACCCGAAAGAGATTACCCCCCCGAGCTGACGAGAATCGTGTAATGGTTGCAGTCCGGTTGCAGTGCCGACGCAGCAGACAGCATAAGGGCGCCAGCCGGATCCACTCCGGCCAGCGCCCCGCGATGCCTGCCCCGATCCGGGGCAATCAGAACCGGACGGTCGCGCTCAGGAAATAGTCGCGCCCCAGCACATCATAGAGGCCGGGGAAGGTATTGGCCTGTTCCTGCGAGTCGCCCGTCAGCGGCGGCTTGTTGTCGAACAGGTTGTTGATGCCGAAGGACAGCTCCACGTCTTCGTTGACGCTGTAGACGGCGGAGAGGTCGAAATAGTGATGCGCGCCGAGCTTGGGCTTGGCCAGCTGGCTGGCGGGCGTGTTCGCATTCTTGATCTGGTCATCCTTGAGCGCGTCCACCCACCGGTAGCGCAGACTGAGCTGCAAGGGCCCCGTCGCCCAGGTGGCGCGGGCGGTGAACCGGAACTCGGGGATAGGATCGTCGCAGGTGGGGCCGAACTGCCCGACGCAATCGATCGTGGTGGGCAGCTCGACCACCGGGGTGTAGGTCCATTTGTCCACCCAGGTGCCAAGGAAGAACAGGGTCAGGCGGCTTTCGTTGTCAGCGAACAGGCCGAAACCCAGGTCGAGCCCGTAGTCGATCTGTAGGTCGATGCCCGCCGTGGTCAGCGACGCCACGTTGGCGTTGTTGACGCGAACGATATCGATATCGCCGCCCGGATTGCGCTGGATAGCCTGGCAGTAGGGATTGTTGGCGTCCTGCACCACGTTGTAGCAGAGGTCGAGCACGTTATTGAGGCCGCCGCCCAGCTCGGTGATGTAGTTGTCCACCTTGATGTGGTAGTAGTCGACCGTCACGTTGAGCCCGGGCACGAAGCCCGGCCGGAACACGACACCGAGGGTATAGGTGTCGGATTTCTCCTCCTTCAGGTCCGGGTTGCCGCCGAAGGACCCCTCGATCTGGGAGTCCGGCTGCACGCCTGAGGTGAAGACCGACCCGGCCGGAACGCCGGTCGCGATGCACAGCGCCCGCACCGTGGCGTTCTGGTTTTCCGGGGTGCGGTTGGAACACGGATCATTCGCCGGCGGGAAGCCCTGTTCCTGCCCGCCAAACAGCTCATCCACGTTTGGCGCGCGAATGGCCCGCTGGAACTGACCACGCAGGGTGACATCCCGGATCGGCGCCCACTCCGCGCCCGCCGCCCAGGTAAAGACGCCGCCCACCGCATCGAGGGAATAATCGGAATAGCGCGCCGCACCGGTCAGCTCGAGACGCTCGGCGAAGGGTTTCTCCGCGAGCAGCGGCACGCGCAGCTCGCCGAATACTTCCTTGACCGAATAGCGGCCCGATGTCGCCTGACCCGCGTTGAAGCCACTCACGTCGCCCGAGGCCAGCGAGAAATCCGGCAGGAACTGGCTCTTGACCGAACGCCATTCCACGCCGAGGGCAAGGCCGACCGCCCCGGCCCCGAGATCGAACAGCTCGCCGGTGACGCTGGCGCTCGCCACCTGCAATTGGGAGATTTCGCTGTTGGCGGCGCTGATGGCGAGATAGTCGGCCGCTTCCGGCGACAGGGCATCCTCGCCGAACACATTGGCCGGCACGCACCCTTGCTCCCGCGCCGCGGGGTCCGCGCATTGCAGGGCGCCCGTCTCCGGGTCGATTTCCGTCCGCAGGGCCGAGCGCATGCGGCTGATGGAGATGTTGCCGTTCTGGATCTGGCTGTTGCGGGTGCGGGCGAACAGGTAGTAGGCGTCGTAGGTCCAGCCCTTGACCACGTCGCCCGTCACCCCGCCGACGAACCGCCAGGCGTTGCGTTCGTCCAGATTCTGGCGCGGCCCCACCTCGTTCATGCGCCGGAACAGGGTGGCATTGGCAAAGCCGTCTCCCGCATCCGCCCCCGTCTCCGCCGCATCCGCCGCCGCGAAGGCGGCGCGCGCGGCGGGCGACAGGAAGGGGCTGTCCACATCGATGGCGACCGTCTCCGTAAACGGCGTCGGGGCCAGTTCGCCCGAGACGCGGTTGTTGGCGAACGTGCCTTCCATGTAGATGCGGATGTTGTCGGTCACGTCATAGTGCGCCTGCATGCCGATCAGCCAGCGCTCCTGCGGCACCATGAGGAAGTTGGACGGCGCATAGTTATACTGGTCGCCCGGGTAGATGAATTCCCGGAACCCGCCGCCCGGCTGGAACAGGCCGCCGAAGTCGCCGGGGAAGGTCGCGGGCCGTGTGGCGTCCGGCAGGGTGACGCGCCCGCCCGCCACGGTCGAGCTGCCGCCTGCCACCAGGACGGGATTGCCGTTTACGTCCACATCGTCCACCAGCGCGGTGCGGGAGAACCGGCGCGCGTTCTGGTAGATGGTGTCCCGCTTGTAGTAGTTGGCGTAGGCGACGATGTTGCCCTTGTCGTCGGCGAAGTTCGTGCCGAGGGTGGCGTAGACATCAATCCGCTCGCCGTCGCCCCGCTCCGTGAGGCGATAGGTGCCGCCCAGCTCCATCCCCTCGAAGTCCTGCCGCAGCACGAAGTTGACCACGCCCGCGATGGCATCCGAGCCGTAAACCGCCGAGGCGCCGCCCGTCACCACGTCCACACGCTCGACCAGGAAGGCGGGGATGTTGTTGATGTCGACCAGTTGGGAGGTGTCGAAGAAGATGTAGCGCCGCCCGTTGACCAGAACGAGCGTGCGCTCCTCCTCCAGGCCGCGCAGGTCGACCGTCGCCACACCTGTGCCCGGATTGTTGGAGAAGGATGTCTCGCCCGGGATCACCTGCGGCAGCACGTTGAGAACGGTTTCCACGTTCGTCGCGCCCGCCAGCCGGAATTCCTCCTGACCCACCACCGCCAGCGGGCTGGAGCTGCTCAGATCCGGCCGGGCAATGCGCGAGCCTGTCACCACGATGGTCTCCGTCGTGGCCTCCTGCGCATGGGCGTCCGTGCCGGGGATCAGGGTCAGGCAGATCAGGGCTCCCGCGGCAACTCCGGCTCTCAGCGCCACCCTTTGCCGCGCGGGGGATGTTCTCGTCATGACAGGTTCTCTCCTTCGTCGTGGCAAATCACTGCGGACCGTGGGGAGAGAGGGACGCGAGCCCCGGGCCTTCCGCACGGACCGCCAACCAGACGCAACCGGGAACCGGCGCAGCGCGGCAGCCGAGCGGTGCCGACGCAGCCCGAAGCCTTACGGATACGGAGACAGGAAAAGAGGCACCGGCAGGCCGAGGCCGGCCGGAGCGGACGCAGGAAACACGCACGACACGCCGTCCAGGTGCGCGAGGAACGGGCGGAACGATCGGCGGGTTTCAGGCAGTGAAGGCCGTCGTTGCGGAACGGATCACTTCGGCGACAGGTGTATCAAAATTGATACAGAAACACGCCCCAAAGGCGCGAAAAACCGCCAATTTTTAAACAAAACGATTCAAAATACCGGGCAGTGAAAAGCCGCCCGGAAGGCGCGAACCTGGCCGGGCGGCGGCAAACGCAGTCTGGAAGAAAGCAGGCGCTAGTTGGAGCCGGAGACCGGGGCGGCCGCGCTCTCCGGCAGCGGCGGCAGACCCGGCAGCGTGGTCGGGTCCACGTGCACATCGCCCCAGCGCAGCCCCCAATGGAGGTGCGGGCCGGTGGCGCGGCCGGTCGCCCCGATGGCCCCGATCTGCTGCCCCTGGATCACGATGTCGCCCGGCTTCACGTCGACGCGGCTCAGATGCAGCATGGACGAGAACAGGTTGAAGCCGTGGTCGATGATGATGAGGCCGCCTTCCAGCGTGAAATCCGTGACGGCCAGCCGGATGATGCCCGATGCCGGGGCAACGACCGGCGTGCCGATCTTGTTGGCGATATCGACGCCATAGTGCGGCGAGCCCGGCACACCGTTGCGGATGCGCTGCGAGCCATAGACGCCGGAGATACGCCCGCTGGCCGGCCAGATGAAGGGCCGGGTCCAGTGCGTCTCCAGCGACGGGGCGGCGCGCGCGGCGGTGATCTGGCGCAGCTCCTCCTGACGGCGCGCCAGCATCTCAGGCGGCATCTGCACCGTCTTGGGCGGCAGGCCGTTGACGCGCTGGATGTTGAACGTGCGCGGGCTGATGGCAAGCCGGTGCTCGACCTTCGTGCCGTCGGCGAGGTGGGCGATAAGCGGCACCTCGCCGGTTGCATCCCGATGCAGGCCGATGACGAACCGGCCATCGGCGGTCAACGGCAAATCCTTGCCGTCAAAGACCAGCCGGGCCGTGCCTTGGGGCGCACGGCCGATCACGACCGCCCCTTGCGAGACCGGGCTTTCGATGCGGAACTCCGGGGCCGGCAGGTTCCTGTCCGGCTGGACGCGCTCCGGCAGCGCCTCGTCGGCCCGTGCGCCGCTGCCCGCGAGCACCACGCCGGCCGCTACCGCCGCTGCAACCGCCAACACCCTCAGATGCCGCGCCCCTGTCGGCCCGGCCTTCGTCACCCAACGCACCGCCCTCAGACTCCTGCCCGTGTTCACTCCGGCCCTGGCCGTGCGGACCCCGCCCGGGTCCGACCCTTCAGGACACCGATGGCGATCAGCCCGCCTTCTTCTGCAGCTCCGCGAAGCGGCGGGTGGCGATCTCCGCGCTGGCATAGGCCTCCTGGGTTTCCGCATTCCAGTAGCGCAGCTCCTGAAGCGGAATTTTCACCCCCGTCACCGCACAGACCACATGGTCGCCCGGACTGAGCAGGCGGAACGTGCCGGGGAGATACTGGACCCGCGCGGGGCGCTGAGCATTGGAATTGAGCATGGACACCACTTCATCTTGCCTTGGAGCCGATCGAAAGAAACCTTGCTGGCCGTCGCATGCGAGCAGGCCTGCTCAGAACAGGCTGCCTTGCCGCCCGTCCCCGGCCGGCCCGCCTTCCGGCGGCCTGGCGTCGGTGGGCCTGGTCTTGCCCGCCTTTGCCTTGGGCGGAGCCGGCGACAGGCTGTCCGCAAGCGCCGACGATGCGCCATCGACCACGGCGTCCACAGTCCCATCCCGAAGCTCGAGGGTCAAGGCTCCGGCTCCCTTCGCTGCCTCGGCTGTCGTCAGGACGCGCCCGTCGCGCGACCGGACGACGGCATAGCCGCGCTGCACCGTGGCATAGGGGCTGAGCGTCTCCAGCATCCGCACCGCCTCGGCCAGCCGCCGCGAGTCATCGCGCAGCCGCAGGGCCGTGACCCGCGCGAGGGCCTCGCCCGCCCGCTCCAGCCGCTCGGTGCTGCGGCGCCACTCCTGTGTCAGCAGGCGCGGCGCGAGCCGGTCGCTCAGCCGCTCGTAGCGGTTGCGCCAGACCACAAGGCCGTTGTTCAGGGACTTGGGCAGGCGCTCGGCCAGCTCGTCGAACCGCTGCTCGGCCAGCTGGAGCAGATGGCGCGGATGCGGCAGGCCCCGCCCCAGCCCCTTCACGGCCTCGGCCCGGCGCTCCATGCCCTTGGCGAGCGCCCGGTCCAGCCGGAGCCCGAACTGGCCGACGGTGTAATCCAGATCCGCCTTCACCGGCACGGCCATTTCCGCCGCCGCCGTCGGTGTCGGCGCGCGCCGGTCGGACGCGTAGTCCACCAGCGTCGTGTCCGTCTCGTGCCCCACGGCGGAGATGACCGGAATCCCGCTCTCCGCCACCGCGCGGATGACGATCTCCTCGTTGAAGGCCCACAGGTCCTCGATGGAGCCGCCGCCGCGCGCCACGATCAGCACGTCCGGCCGCGGAATCGGGCCGTCCTTCGGCAGCGCGTTGAAGCCGCGCACCGCCGCCGCCACCTGCTCGGCCGCGCCTTCGCCCTGCACCAGCACCGGCCACAGCAGCACATGGCGCGGGAAGCGGTCGGCAAGGCGGTGGAGAATGTCGCGGATCACGGCGCCGGTCGGCGAGGTCACCACGCCAATCACGTCCGGCAGGTAGGGAATCGGCCGCTTGCGCCGGGGATCGAACAGACCCTCGGCGGCCAGCTTGCGCTTGCGCTCCTCGAGCAGGGCCATGAGAGCACCGACGCCCGCCGGTTCCATCCGCTCGATGACCATCTGGTACTTGGAGCGCCCCGGGTAGGTGGTAAGCTTGCCGGTCGCAATCACTTCCAGGCCATCCTCGGGCCGGAAGCGCAATCCATTGACCATGCCGCGCCACATCACGCCGTCGAGGACCGCGCTTTCATCCTTGAGGCAGAGGTAGGCATGGCCCGAAGCTGCCTGCTTCCAGCCCGAAATCTCGCCGCGCACGCGCACCAGTCCGAAGCGGTCCTCCACCGTGCGCTTGACGGCGTTGGCGATCTCGCTGACCGAGTATTCGGGAAGATTGGGCGTTTCTGTCGTCACCGGCGTTGTTCCTCGGCCCTTGTCTAGCTACAAGCCGCCCAACCTCCAAGCCGAATCACAAGAGGGCGACATGAACGTACTGGTCATTGGCAGCGGCGGACGCGAACACGCCCTGTGCTGGAAACTGGCAGCTTCCGAAACGCTTGGCACCCTTTATTGCGCGCCCGGCAACGCGGGCATCGCCTCGGTTGCCGAACTGGTGGCGCTGGACGTGAAGGATCACGATGCCGTCATCCGCTTCGCACGGGAGAAGGACATCGGCCTCGTCGTCGTCGGCCCCGAGCAGCCGCTGGTGGATGGCCTCGCCGACGCGCTCAAGCAGGCGAACATCCTGTGCTTCGGCCCGTCGCGGTATGCGGCCCAGCTTGAGGGCTCCAAGGGCTTCACCAAGGATCTGTGCAAGCGCCACAACATCCCGACCGCCGCCTACGAGCGCTTCAGCGACGCGGAGGCCGCCAAGGCCTACATCCGCCAGCAGGGCGCGCCGATCGTGGTGAAGGCCGATGGCCTCGCCGCCGGCAAGGGTGTGGTCGTCGCCATGACGCTGGACGAGGCGCTCGGTGCCATCGACATGATCTTCGGCGGCCAGTTCGGCGCGGCGGGCGCGGAAGTGGTGGTCGAGGAGTTCCTCGAAGGCGAGGAAGCCAGCTTCTTCGTGCTGACCGACGGCAAGACCGCCGTGCCGCTGGCGACCGCGCAGGACCACAAGCGCGTGGGCGACGGCGACACCGGCCCCAACACCGGCGGCATGGGCGCCTACTCGCCCGCACCGGTGATGACCGACGCGCTGGTGGAGAGAACCCTGCGCGAGATCGTCGAGCCCACCATCAAGGCGCTGGCAGAGGAAGGCCACCCCTATGTGGGCGTGCTCTATGCGGGCCTGATGATCACGAAGGATGGCCCCAAGCTCATCGAATACAACTGCCGGTTCGGTGACCCCGAGTGCCAGGTGCTGATGATGCGCATGAAGAGCGACCTGCTGCCCGTGCTCGTGGCCGCGGCCCGGGGCGCGCTTCAGCCCGACAGCGTCCAGTGGAAGGACGAGGTGGCGCTGACCGTGGTGATGGCCGCCGAGGGCTACCCCGGCGAGCCGCGCAAGGGCACCGTCATCAACGGCCTCGAGGAGGCCGGCGCCGTTGGGGGGGTCGTGGTGTTCCACGCTGGCACAAAGGCGCAGGACGGCCGCATAGTGGCCAACGGCGGCCGCGTGCTCAACGTGACTGCCCTGGGGACAACCGTCGCCGAGGCGCAGGCCCGTGCCTATGCTGCGATCGACAAGCTGGACTGGCCGGAGGGCTTCTGCCGCCGGGACATCGGCTGGCGCGCGATCGCACGGGAGCAGCAGAAGGCCTGATCCCGGCGCTCTCCAAGCGGGGGGACCATGGCCGACGACCGGCAGGCGCTCAACACCGGCACCACCGAGGTGCGCGCACCGCACCGTTTCGATGAAACCCGGCTGGACGCCTACATGCGCCAGCATGTGTCAGGCTACGAAGGTCCCCTCACCGTCCGCCAGTTCAAGGGCGGGCAATCCAATCCCACCTATCTGCTGGCAACGCCCCGGCGGCGCTACGTGCTGCGGCGCAAGCCGCCGGGCCAGCTGCTTGCCTCCGCCCACGCGGTGGACCGGGAATACCGGGTGATCTCGGCCCTGCACGCCACCGGCTTTCCGGTTGCCAGACACCATGTGCTCTGCACGGACGACAGCGTCATCGGCACCTGGTTCTACATCATGGACATGGTGGAGGGCCGGATCTTCTGGGACCCGGCCTTCCCCGAGGTTCCGGCAAGCGACCGCCCCCGCTACTTCGACGCCATGAACGAGACCATCGCCCGCCTGCACCGGGTGGATTACCGGGCGGCGGGGCTGGAGGACTTCGGCAAGCCCGGCAACTACTTCGCCCGCCAGATCGGCCGCTGGTCGAAGCAGTACCGCGAGGATGCGGAGGCGGGGCGCGTCCCCGCCATGGACCGTCTGGTGGAATGGCTGCCCGAGAACATCCCGCCGGGGGACGACAGCGCCATCGTCCACGGCGATTTCCGGTGCGACAACATGATCTTCCACCCGACCGAGCCGCGCGTGCTGGCGGTGCTGGACTGGGAGCTGTCCACCATTGGCCACCCCCTCGCGGACTTCACCTACCACCTGATGATGTATCGCATGCCGCCAGCCCTTGCGGCGGGGCTCCAGGGCCTCAACCTGGCGGCGCTGAACATCCCGACGGAGGCGGACTATGTCGCCGCCTACTGCCGGCGCACCGGGCGCACGGACATTCCGCATCTGGACTTCTACATCGCCTTCAACATGTTCCGTCTGGCGGCTATCCTCCATGGCATCAAGGGACGCCTGATTCGCGGCACGGCTTCCAGCGCCCATGCCCGGGAAATGGCGGACAAGCTCGAGCCACTGGCGGAACTGGCGTGGCAACAGGCAGAAAAGGCGATCAGGGCGGCGATATGAGTCTCTTCATTACCGAACGGGCCGGAGCCCCGGGCGATGCCGCCCATCCGCTGGTGTTGATCCACGGCTGGTGCTGCGACCACAGCGCCATGAAGCCGGTGGCCGACGCCTTCCCCGAGCGGCGTGTCCTCTGCCTTGACCTGCTGGGGCATGGCCGCAGCCCGGCCTCGAGCAGCTATACCATCGAAACCCAGGCCGCCGCCGTGCTTCAGGCCGCGCCGGAGGGCGCCATTCTCGTCGGCCACAGCATGGGCGCGCAGATCGCGGTGGAGGCGGCGGTCCAGGCCCCCGACAAGGTGGCGGGCCTTGTGCTGCTCGACCCCGCGCCCATCGTGCCGCACGACAGCGCGAAGGCCTACACCGAGGACATGCGCCGCCACATCGACCGGCTCGACCCCGGCCAGCTCGCCGACATGCTGGAAGTGTTCGGCCGCCGCCAGATCGTGAAGGCCGCCGACCAGACCGCCATCGAGGCGCTGATCGAGGTGATGACCCGCACCCCTGCCGCCGTGGTGCGCGCCTGCTGGGACGCGGTGTGCGACTGGGACGGCCCCACCGCCTTCGCGCGGGTGACCTGCCCCACCCTCGCCATCGTGATCGAGAAGCCGCTGAACCGGCCGATCAACCTGGCCCGGGTCAATCCGAAGGTGACCACCGGGCAGGTGGCGGGCGCGGGCCACATGCTCCAGTTCGAGGTGATGGATCAGGTGGCGCCGATGATGCGCCGCTTCTTCCTGCTCAACCGGCTGTAGGGACGCTGCGAGCAAGCACCACCCCGGAAACAAATAGTCCGGAAACGAAAAGGCCGGACCCGAAGGTCCGGCCTCCTCATGTCGATCTCCCGGCGATCACATGCCGGGGCTTGCTCAGCCGTTGGCGGCCTCGCCGATCGGGGCCTGCACGCCGTCGGCGGCATCCCGCTGCATCTGCTTGCCGAACAGCGTCTGGATGTGGTTCAGCGAGAACAGGTGAGCATACATCAGGCCCAGCGCGCCGGACTGCACCAGCTTGCGATGCTGGTCGCCGCGCAGATCCTTCATCTTCTGCTCGTTGATCATGCGGAAGCCACGGAACTGGCTGGCCGGACCGTTCTGCGGCTGAATCTGGGCCTCGCCCTCCATCAGCAGGTCCAGATCCTGCAATTCCTTGGCAAAGGCGCGGGTGCGCTGCACCGCCGCCTCGAACTGCTCGCAGAACTGCAGCACGCCCTTGGTGATCTCGCTGGGCTCGTTGCCCTCGAACAGGTTGCTCTTCTCGCCTTCGCTGAACAGCTCGTAGCTTTCGTCGAAGCAGAGGCTGAGGTCCGTGGACTCGGGCGACAGGCGCGCAAGGACGAACGGATAGCGGCGCACATAACCGGGCACGTAGACATCGGACTGCCACTTGCCGTCCTCGTCAACGAACAGGTTCTGGCCCTCCCGCAGGCCCACCAGCGCCAGCGGCACCGAGATCTCGCCCGGGCCGAAGATGATGGGGAAGTGGCGCTGGGCGATCACAAACTCGTCAACCGTCAGCGGGATAGCGTGAGTCTTGGCGGAAAACTTGAAATCACGGCGATCGGCCATCACCAGCTTCGAGTGCCGGGACGGCGAGAGCGGGACAATGGAATTATAAAAAAGCGGCAACCGCTGTTCGGCGGATGCGGGCGAATTGTTGGTCATGTCTACCCCTGAACAAAAACCGGCCTCCTCCTGGCCGGAAGCCGCGGCAGGTTAAGCGCGATCCGGTGATGGAGGCAATATGTTGATAGTCATATCCGCGCTTATAGCACCTTGCCCGGGTTCATGATGCCCCGGGGATCGAGCGC
Source organism: Pedomonas sp. V897 (assembly GCF_051304405.1). Lineage (NCBI taxonomy): Bacteria > Pseudomonadati > Pseudomonadota > Alphaproteobacteria > Sphingomonadales > Pedomonadaceae > Pedomonas > Pedomonas sp. V897. Next base: position 77,011 of record NZ_JBPPGG010000005.1, on the reverse strand, counting down.
CGCCTTGATCGCCCGCATCGCCGCCAGCTTGGCCGGGTCGCCGGTGCGCGCCAGCTCGTCCCGCTTGAGGCTGCCGATGCCGTGCTCGGCGGAGATGGAGCCACCGTAGGACAGCACGATGTCGTGCACCCGCGCGCTGACCCGATGCCATTCCTCCAGGAACGCGGCGCGGTCCATGCCCGGCGGCTGGCGCAGGTTGAAGTGGATGTTGCCGTCGCCCAGATGGCCGAAGGCCAGCACCCGGCTGCCGGGCACCATGGCCTCGACGACGGGCGTCGCCTCCTCGATGAAGGCGGGCATGCGGGCCACCGGCACCGCCACGTCGTGCTTGATCGCCGCGCCGTCCTTCTTCTCCGCCTCGGGCAGGATCTCGCGGATGCGCCACAGCGCCCGCGCCTGCGCCCCGGTTTCGCCGAGCACCGCATCGCGGATCAGCCCCGCCTCCAGCGCCTCCGCCAGCGCGGCTTCCACCTGCGCCCGCACGTCCGCATCCGCCTGCGTCGAGGCGACCTCCGTCAGCGCCACCCACGGCAGGCGGGACGGCGCAGGATCGCGCACCTCGGGGAAGTGGGCGAGCACCAGATCGACCCCCTCGCGCGGGATCAGCTCGAAGGCGTTCACCTGATCGCCGGTGCGCTCGCGCAGCAGCGCCAGCAGCCGGACCGCCGCCTCAGGCGAGGCGAGCGTCATCCAGGCGCTGGTCGATGTGCGCAGGCGGGGGAACAGGCGCAGCGTCGCCGCCGTGACAATGCCGAGCGTGCCTTCGGCGCCGATGAACAGCTGGGTGAGGTCGTAGCCGGTGTTGTTTTTCCGCAGGGTCGTCAGGCCGTGGAAGATCTCGCCGCTGGGCAGCACGGCCTCCACCCCCAGGACCAGCGCGCGCATGGTGCCATAGCGCAGCACGTGGATGCCGCCGGCATTGGTGGAGACCAGCCCGCCGATGCGCGCCGAGCCCTCCGAGCCGAGCGAGAGCGGGAACAGCCGGTCCGCCGCCTCGGCCGCCGCCTGCACGTCCGCCAGCACCGCCCCCGCCTCGGCTACGAGGGAGAAGTCGTCCGGGTTTACCGCGCGGATGCGGTTGAGGCGCTGGAGACTGACCACCACCTGCTGGCCGGAGGCATCGGGCACGCCGCCGCGCACCAGCCCGGTGTTGCCGCCCTGGGGCACCAGAGGCACGCCATGGCGGCCCGCAATTCTGACGATTTCGGCAACCTGCGCCACGTCGCGGGGCCGGAGCACCAGCGGGGTTGCCCCCTTGAACAGCCCGCGCCAGTCCCGCTCATAAGGGTCGGTGTCCGCCGGGTCGCTCAGCCAGCCGCCCTCGCCGACCACCGCCTTGAAGGCGGCTTCCGCCTCGCGCCACGCCTCGATCGACACCGTCCTCACGCCTGCCTCGCTCCCTTGCCGGTTTGCGCCTGTTTAGCACAGGGCACCCGGGACGGGGCGCGTCAAATCGCAAGAGCCGACGGCGGCGTCAATGCACCGCCACACCCTCGGGAAGGGTGAGCCCTTCCTCCTCGACAATGCGGGCATGGATCGCCAGCCAGAGCGACAGGCCAACCGCGTCGCTGGCCGCGCGCATCTTCTCGATGGCGCGATGGGCCGCGGGCACGGCGCGCTCTCCCAGGTCGCGGCGCAGGGTGCGCGCCACGTGCTGGACCAGCGGATTCTGCGCGTAGACGCCCGCGCCCATGTCCTGCTCAATCACCCAAGCCTGCTCAACCATCATCGGGACGCCTTCTCCGCTACCCAGCCCTCGGCCGACCGCCACGCGACCGCCGCCAAAGGCAACGCAAACGCCATGCCAGATCAGATTTGTTGCAAATTCAGACTATTGGATTGCGCGTTCCGGCAGGGTCGGCCAAAACTGCCCTGTTCCGCGCCGGGGGCGCGGCAGAAATTGCAGGAGCGGTGACTATGGATCGACTGACCGCAATGGAGATGTTCGTGCGGGTCGTGGTGGCGAAGAGCTTCTCCGGCGCCGCCCGCCAGCTTGGCGTGTCCAAGTCCGTCGTCTCGAAAGCCGTGGCGGAGCTGGAGGACCGGCTGGGCGCGCAGCTGCTCAACCGCACGACGCGGCAGATGTCCCTGACGGAAGTGGGCCAGGCCTATTACGAGCGCTGCGTCTCCATTCTTGAGCAGGTGGAAGACACGGAGCAGGTGGTCTCGTCAGGGGCGCGGTGTCCGCGCGGCCTGTTGCGGGTGTCGGCGCCTGTCACCTTCTCCGTGATGAATCTGGGCTGGCCGCTCTCGGACTTCATGGAGCAGTACCCGGAAGTCTCGCTCGAACTCACCCTCAACGACCGGGTGGTGGATATCGTCGAGGAAGGCTTCGACCTTGCCATCCGCATTTCCCGGCGGTTGAAGGACTCCAACCTCATCGCCGTGAAACTGGGGTCCGCGCGCACCATCACCTGCGCCTCGCCGGAGTATCTCAAGCGGCACGGCGAGCCCCGGCATCCGCGCGATCTGCTGCAACACCACTGCCTGCGCTATTCCAACCTGGGCCCGGCGCAGGAATGGACCTTCCGCGACCCGGAAAACGGCGAGCCGATCCAGATCGCCGTATCGGGGCGCATCATCGCCAACAACGGCGAGGTGCTGCGCGCGGCGGCGGTGAAGGGCGACGGCATCATCGCCGGGCCGAGCTTCCTCGCCGCCGAGGACATCCGCCAGGGCCGCCTCGTGCCGATTCTGAAGGAATACGCCGGGCCGCCGTTCGGCATCTATGCGGTCTATCCGCCCAACCGGCACGTCTCGGCCAAGGTGCGCCGTCTGGTGGACTTCCTCAAAGGGCTGTGGGGCGAATCCCCGCCCTGGGAGAAGGCCTGCGGCGCCTGCTGACGGCCCTGCGGGCGGAGCAAGCCGGGCGGGGCGGCCGGTCGGTCACGCCGGCCGCTCGTTGTCCCGGAAGCGGGCAACAAATTCGGGCGGCACGCGGGCAACCCGCTGGGTCGCGGCGTCGAGGATGACCCAGGTCGTCTTCGCCCGGGCGAGCAGCTGGTTGTCCGTGCCGCGCAGAATCTCCACGTAGCGGTCGAAGCGCGCGCCCCGGGTCTCGCCCAGCCAGGTGCGCGCCACCAGCACGTCACCGGGCAAGGCGGGCGCGCAATAGTCGATTTCATGGCGCTTCACGACCCACATCCACCGCGCCAGCTCCTCGGGCGTGGCGAGCGCCGTCCAGTGGGCCGAGGCGGCCTCCTGCACCCAGCGCAGGTAGACCACGTTGTTGACGTGCCCCTGCTCGTCGATGTCCTCCGGCTGCACGGCGAGCGGCACTTCATAGGTCTGGGCCATGAATTCCCCCTCTTGCAGACGGGCGCCGCCCCGGCGGTACGGCCGGGGCGGCGCAAGGGCCGCCGGCCTATTCGGCGTCCGCCATCCCAAACGCCTTGAGGATGAAGACGTATTCCTCCGCATCCTCATAAAGGCTGGCGAAGCGGCCGGACTTGCCGCCGTGGCCGGCCCCCATGTTGATCTTGAGCAGCAACAGGTTGTCGTCGGTCTTGGTCGCGCGTAACCTCGCTGCCCACTTGGCCGGCTCCCAGTAGGTCACGCGCGGGTCGTTGAGACCGCCGGTGATGAGCAGCGGCGGGTAGTTCTTGGCCTCCACGTTGTCGTAGGGGCTGTAAGCGCGGATGGTCTCGAACGCCGTCTTGTCCGTGATCGGATTGCCCCACTCCGGCCACTCCATCGGCGTCAGCGGCAGGCTCTCGTCCTGCATGGTGTTGAGCACGTCGACAAACGGCACGTGCGCCACCACCGCCCGCCACAGCTCCGGGTTCATGTTGGTGACCGCGCCCATCAGCTCGCCGCCCGCCGAACCGCCGGAGATGGAGATGTTCCCCGCCGAGGCATAGCCCTGCTGGATGAGCGCCCGGGCCGCATCGACGAAGTCGTTGAAGGTGTTCTGGCGCTTGTCCAGCTTGCCGTCGAGATACCACTGGTAGCCCATCTCGTCGCCGCCGCGGATGTGGGCGATGGCGTAGGCGAAGCCCCGGTCCAGCAGCGACAGCCGGACGGTCGAGAAGTTCGGCGGCGTGGCGAGGCCATAGGCGCCGTAGGCATAGAGGTGCAGCGGCTGGGAGCCGTCGCGCCGGAACCCTTTCTTGTAGACAATGGAGACGGGGATCTGCGCGCCATCCCGGGCGGGGGCCATGATGCGGACCGTCTCGTACTGGCGCGGGTCGTAGCCGCTCGGGATCTCCTGCACCTTGCGGGTGACAAGCTCGCGCCGGGAGAGGTCGTAATCAAAGGTGGTGCGCGGCGTCACCATCGACTCGTAGCGCAGGCGCAGCGCCGTCACCTCGTATTCCCGGTTCTCGTCGACCGAGACGGTATAGACCGGCTCGGGGAACGAGACGTAGTGCTCGCCGCCCCCGTAGTCGCGCATGCGGATCTGGTCGAGGCCGTTCACCCGCTCCTCGATCACCAGCGCATTGCGGAAGGAGATGAGGTCGCGGATGTAATGCTCGTCCGAGCCGGGGATCAGCTCCTCCCACGCGCCCGGGTTGTCCAGCCGGGCGGTGACGACACGGAAGTTCTTATGCGTGTCGTTGGTGCGGATGTAGAGCGTGCCCTCGCGCTCATCGACGTCATACTCCCGCCCCGTCTGCCGGGGCGAGACCAGCAGCGGCTTCGCCAGCGGGTCGGCCAGCGGCACCAGCCGCACCTCGGAGGTGACGTGGTCCGCCGTCGAGACCACCAGGAAGCGGCGGCTCTGGGTGTGGCTGATGTCGATGAAGAAGCCGCCGTCCGCCTCCTCGTAGACCACCGCATCCTGCGCCACCGGCGTGCCGAGGCGGTGATACTTCACCACGTAGGGCCGCCAGTTCTCGTTGACCAGCGTGTAGAAGAAGCCCTCCGAGGCCGCATCCCAGACCACGTCGCCGATGGTGCCGGGAATCTCCACGTCCAGATCGGCCCGGGCGTCCAGATCCCGCACCTTGAGGGTGAATCGCTCCGAGCCGTTGGTGTCGGCCGAATAGGCCATCAGCCTGCCGTTGGGGCTCACCTCCAGCGTGCCGAGGCGGAAATACTCCAGCCCCTCGGCCAGCTGCGGCTCGCTCAGCAGCAGCTCCGCCTCGCCGCCCGCGACGGGCCGGCGATACCAGTCGCGGTACTGCGCACCCGGCTGGAACTGCCACCAGTACTCCCACGCGCCGTCCCTGGCGGGGACGCTGTAGTCGTCCTCCTTCAGGCGGGCCTTCATCTCCTCGTAGATCTTCTCGATGAGCGGCTTGTGCGGCGCCATCACCGCCTCGAAGTAGGCGTTTTCCGCCTTGAGGTAGTCCAGCACCTCCGGGTCGTTGACCTCGGGATAGTCCTCATCCTTCAGCCAGTGCCAGGGGTCCTCGATGGTGTAGCCGTGACGCTTGTAGCTGTAGGGCTTCTGCGGCGCGCGCGGCGGCTCCGGCCAGCGGGCGGCGTCCGTCGCGGCTTGCGAGGCAGTGGTCATGCGTCCGGTCCTTTCCTGCAATGGTGGCTGCGCATGGGCGCAGCCGGCTGCAAGCGCCACCAGGGCACCCAGCCAAACACAACGATTCATGCGGTCTCCCCCCGTCAATTATCCTTGTTCTCGGAGGACGCAACCGGCGCGCTCCCTTGTGAGAGGCACACCCGCGTCTTATGGAAAAGGTAACCACCAAAAAGGATTTCGTCATGTCGAATGCAAGAGAACGCTTGTCCGCGCTGCGCGCGGAATTGACCAAGCGCGGGCTCACGGGCTTCGTCATCCCCCTCACCGACGAGCACATGAGCGAATATGTGGGTGATTACGCCAAGCGCCTCCACTGGCTGACGGGTTTCAGCGGGTCGGCCGGCTCCGCCGTGGTGCTGGAGGACAGCGCCGCCGTGTTCGTGGACGGCCGCTACACGCTTCAGGTGCGCGCCCAGGTGGACGGCAGCCTCTATGAATACCAGAGCACGCTGGAGACCTCCCCGACTCAGTGGCTCGGCGAGCGCGTCGGCGCGGGCCAGAAGATCGGCTTCGACCCGTGGTATCACACCCGGGCGTGGGTGGAGGCGACCCGGCGCACGCTGGAGAAGAAAGGCGCGGCGCTGGTGGAGGTGGACAGCAACCCGGTCGATGCCGTCTGGACCGACCAGCCGTCGCCCTCGCTGGCCCCGATCCAGCTGCACGATATCACCTACACCGGCGTGAGCCTTGAGGAAAAGCTGGCCGCCACCGGCCAGGCCATCGCCAGCGCGGGGGCCGACGTCGCCGTGATCGCCGCGCTCGATTCCGTTGCCTGGCTGCTCAACATCCGCGGCACGGACGTGACCTGCACCCCCGTCCCCCGCGCCTTTGCCCTCGCCTTTGCCGACGGCCGCGCCGAGCTGTTCACCGAGCCCGAGAAGGTGACGCCCGCCCTCGCCGAGGCGCTGAACGGCTCCGTCACCATCCTCCCGCGCGAGCGCTTCGCCCAGCGTCTGGATGAACTGGGCGCGGCCGGCTCCCGCGTGCTGGTGGACCCGGACAGCACCGTCTTTGCCGTGTTCAGCCGCCTGCAGGCGGCCGGGGCCACGATCATCGAAGGCCGCGACCCCTGCGTCATGCCCAAGGCGATCAAGAACCCGGTGGAGATCGCGGGCACCCGCGCCGCCCACGTGCGCGACGGTGCGGCCCTGTCCCGCTTCCTTCACTGGCTGCACGTGGAAGCGCCCAAGGGCACGGTCACGGAGCTGGACGCCGACGCCAAGCTGCTGTCGCTGCGACAGGAGGCCAACCTGTTCCGTGAGGAGAGCTTCCCCGCCATCACCGGCGCGGGCCCGAACGGGGCGATCATCCACTACCGCTCGACCCCCGAGACCAACCGGCCGCTGAAGGTGGGCGAGCTGTTCCTCATCGACTCGGGCGGCCAGTACCTCGACGGCACCACGGACGTGACCCGCACCGTTGCCGTCGGCGCGGCCGGCAGCGAGGAGCGCGAGCGTTTCACCCGCGTGCTCAAGGGCCACATCGCGCTGGCCACCGCCCGCTTCCCCGCCGGCACCACCGGCCGCCAGCTGGACGTGCTGGCCCGCCTGCCGCTGTGGCAGGCCGGCCTCGACTACGACCACGGCACCGGCCACGGCGTCGGCAGCTACCTCTCGGTCCACGAGGGGCCGCAGCGCATCGGCAAGACGGTCAACGACATCGTGCTGACGCCGGGCATGATCCTCTCCAACGAGCCTGGCTACTACAAGCCGGGGGCCTACGGCATCCGCATCGAGAACCTGGTGCTGGTGCACGAGGACAGGCGGGAGGAGGACGAGCGCCCCATGCTCGCCTTCGAGACCCTCACCATGGCCCCGATCGACCTGGCGCTGGTGGAGCCCGCCCTGCTCACGCCGGAGGAGAAGGCGTGGCTCAACGCCTATCACCGCCGCGTGATCGAGACCCTGGCCCCGCTGGTCCCCGAGGACACCCGGAACTGGCTGGCCGAGGCCACCCGCCCGGTGTGAGGCGGTCAGGCGGCCTGTCGCAGGCGGTTGCAGGGGGAACCCGTTCCCCCTGCAACGCCCTTTCTCGCCCGGGCCTTCGCCCTATAATCCGCCCCTCTCAGGCATCGAAAGGGAGAGGACGCACGATGCTGAAGAAGATCACCGCGGTTGTGACCGCCCTGCTCACCGGCGGTTTCGCCTACAACTACGCCGTTCACGCCGAACCACGGACGGCGCCGGACGGCCGCACCGCCTACGACTTCACCCTGACCGCCATTGACGGCGAGAAGCTGCCCCTGTCCCGGTTCAAGGGCCAGGTGATGCTGGTGGTGAACACCGCCTCCAAGTGCGGCTTCACTCCCCAGTACGAGGGGCTGCAAGCGCTGCACGACAAGTACGCCGCCAGGGGCTTCACCGTGATCGGCGTGCCCTCCGGCGACTTCAACGATCAGGAGTTCGCCACCAACAAGGAGGTGAAGGAGTTCTGCGAGACCAAGTTCGGCATCACCTTCCCCATGGCCGAGAAGGCGCATGTGAAGGGCGAGCAGGCCATCCCCCTGTTCCGCTGGGCGGCGCAGACCCTCGGCCCCGGCTCGGAGCCGAAGTGGAACTTCCACAAGTACCTCATCGGCCGGGATGGCCGCCTCATCGGCTACTTCGGCACCCGGGTTTCCCCTGATTCGCCCGAGCTGACGTCGGCGGTCGAATCAGCGCTGTCCGAACCGGCCTCCTGAGCCGCCAGAGTGCGGGCACGGGCCGCTTCCTTGCGGCGGCGGAGGTTGGCGCGCAGCGCCTCCGCCAGCCGGCGGGTACGATCTGAAGCCTGTTTTGAGTTGTTCGACATAAATTTCCTCAAAAGACGCCACCTTTTCTTGACAAGCCGCAACGCGGACGGCAATAGACCGCGCACCCGATGAGTTCGGGACGCGGGTTCGCCCCGGTCCGGAGCCCAGAGGGCGCCCGATGAAGGGCTCCCGGTCGAACGGGCCGCCCGCATGAATGGGCTGCTGTAGCTCAGTGGTAGAGCACTCCCTTGGTAAGGGAGAGGTCGGTGGTTCAATCCCACTCAGCAGCACCATCTCTCCCTTATGTCTTCTCCCCGCACCTTTCCGTCCCGCTGCGCCGCTCGATGCGCCGACACCTTTGGCTGCGTCCGGGCACGCCTGGCGATTCGTCTTGCGCAGAAAAATCCCCCCCGGCACGACCGCTGCATCCTTCCCTGCAAGGCAGGCAGACTGCGACTCGCCGGTTGGGGGGGAACATCCTACGGTTCACACCTTGTTCACCACTCGAGGCTTAGGCAAGGTGAGGAGAAATTGAGCGGAATCCCATGCGCGTTGCCTTGATTACAGCGCTTCTGGTTGTGCTGGATGCGATGGCCCTGTCGTCAGCGCACGCGCAGAACTACCTGCGCCCGGTGGTGAAGGTGCCGGGCACGGCGGCCAACCTGGCCATGCCGGACGATCCGCCGCCCCAGCCGCCCAAACGCGCCCGCGAGCCGGACCCGGCACCCGGCGAGGAAGAGAGCGTGCAGTGCATCTCCATCGACGACATACGGGACGCGGACATTCGCAGCGACCGTGTCATCCGCCTGCGCATGCGGGGCAACGTCTATTACGAGATGCGCCTCCAGAACAACTGCCCGGGCCTGTCGTTCTATGACGGCTTCTATTACCGCACCACGCCCAACCGGCAGCTCTGCGGCGGGCTGGACATGATCATGGCCCGCTCCGGCAGCCGCTGCCCCATCGAATCGTTCGTCCGAATCAACCCCAAGCAACCGGCGGACGCCGACGACGCGTCCTCGCCCCGCCAGGGCGGGAAAAAGGAAAAGGCCGGCAGGCGCAAGGACTGAGGTTTCCGTCCTGCGCCCACCGGCCCGGCTTTTCGTTGCGGGATTCGGGCCCCTGCGCTCAGCGCGTCAGCGGCGCGGCCCCATCGGCGGCATCGACGAACGCCGGTCGCGGCGGGGCAGCTGCGCCTGATAGGCCACCGCGCAGTGCTCGGGGCAATAGGGGAAGCCCGCCTGCACCGGCTTGCCGCAGAAGTGGAAGTCTTCCTCGCCCGGGTGACCGTGCGGCCACTTGCAGATCTTGTCGCTCAGGTCGAGCAGCGTGACCCGCTTGGGCTTGGCCACCACCTTGGGCTTCTTGGGCGCGGCAGCCGCCGCCTTCTTGGGAGCATCGGCCTTCACCGGCGACGGCCTCGCCTTCAGACCCAGACGGTGCGCCTTGCCGATCACGGCATTGCGGGTGACGCCCTCGCCCAGCTCCTCGGCGATCTGGCTCGCGGACAAGCCCTTCTCCCAGAGACGCCTCAAAAGATCGATCCGCTCGTCAGTCCAGGACATACAAAGAACCTCATTTGAGATATTCGCACCCTACATAGGGAAGGTCTGTTCAAATAGCGAGACCTTGTGGGCCGATTGGCCGCAGGTTAGCTGTGAGATCCCGCAAAGCATGAGGAAAACCGAATCCATGTCCAGTCCCGCCCGGAGCACTGCCGTAATGACCGGCGACGCGTCCCGATTCCCGGAACCCGGCGTTCAGCGCATCGGCATGCTGAACTGGTATGGCACGCGCACCCTGTATCTGAAGGAGGTCCGGCGCTTTCTCAAGGTGCACACCCAGACCATCTGGGCGCCTGCCGTGACCACCCTGCTGTTCCTCGTCATCTTCACCGTGGCGCTGGGCCGGGGCGGCCAGACCATCCTCGGCGTGCCGTTCGCCACGTTCCTCGGCCCGGGCCTCATCGCCATGGCCATGGTGCAGAACGCCTTCGCCAACACCTCCTCCTCGCTGATGATCGGCAAGGTGCAGGGCACCATCGTCGACATCCTCATGCCGCCGCTCTCCCCGGGCGAGCTGCTGCTGGGCTACGTGGGCGGCGGTGTCACCCGCGCCTTCGCCGTGGGCGCCGCCGTGTGGCTGGCCATCGCCCTGTGGCCGGGGGCGGACGCCACCATCCGCGCTCCCTGGGCCGTGCTCTACTTCGGCCTCATGGGCTCCATCCTGCTCTCGCTACTCGGCATCCTCACCGGCATCTGGGCGGAGAAGTTCGACCACACCGCCGCCATCACCAACTTCGTGATCCAGCCGCTCTCCCTGCTCTCGGGCACCTTCTACACGCTGGACCGGCTGGGCGGCATCTGGTCGACGGTGAGCCACATCAACCCGTTCTTCTTCATCATCGACGGCTTCCGCTACGGCTTCCTCGGCATCGCCGACGGCCCGCTCGCCTGGGGCGCGCTCTACCTGCTGGCGATCAACGCCGCGCTCGGCGCCGTGACCTACGCCGTGCTCCGCACCGGCTGGCGGCTGAAGGCTTAGGCTCAAGACTTCGCTTGTTTTCGTGAAGGGGGTCTCGCCCCCTTCGACCCCCAGTCGATGTTCAGGGCGCGTTCTCCCCGTCGAGGGCGCGCCCTTTTGCTTGCGCCAGGGAAAAGGGCCGCGCCCGCCAGCGCGGACACGGCCCCTTTGAAATGCCGGGGTGCAGGGGACTGACGCCCCTGCAAAGCTCCCGAAACGCCCGCCCGCTTACGCAGCCCGGGCCGGACGCTGCCCCTGCGGGCGGCGACGGCGGCGACGGGGACGGTGCGCCTGCTCCGCGCCCTGCTCCTGGGCCGGAGCGGCCTTGCGGATACCCTCCTGCCGCTCGGTGCGGGCGGCAGGCTTGCCTTCCGGCTCGCCACGGCCGCCGGACGCCTTGCGGCGCTCGCCGCCCCGGTTCTCGCCCCGGCTCTCGCCGTTACCGCGGGGTGCGGGCGCGGTCATGGCCGCGGGCAACTCGCCGCCCTTGTGGGAGGTGGCGAAGATGGAATGACCGATCAGCCGCTCGATCTGCTTCAGGTACGGCTTCTCGCTGTCATCGACAAACGAGATGGCAATGCCCGAGCTGCCGGCGCGCGCCGTCCGCCCGATGCGGTGGACGTAGCTCTCGGCGATGTTGGGCATGTCGTAGTTGATGACGTGCGAAACGTTATCCACGTGGATGCCGCGCGCGGCGATGTCGGTCGCCACCAGGATGGGAATGCTGCCGTCCTTGAAGCCGGCGAGCGCACGGGTGCGCTGCGCCTGCGTCTTGTTGCCGTGCAGGGCGGCGGCATGGAGCCCGGCGCGGGTGAGGATGGTCACCAGCTTGTCGGCGCCGTGCTTGGTGCGGGCAAAGACCAGCGCTCGGTCCATGTTCTCGGCGTCGCGCAGGGTTTCCACCAGCAGCAGCCGCTTGTGCGGCTGGGCAACGTGGATCACCCGCTGCTCCACCTTGTCGGCGGTCTTGGCGACCGGAGTGACGGCCACTTCCACCGGGTCGGTGAGCAGGGTTTCGGCCAGCGCCCGAATGGCGGGCGGCATGGTCGCCGAGAAGAACAGCCCCTGCCGCTGCTTCGGCAGGGCGGCGACGATCTTCTTCAGCGGCTGGATGAAGCCCATGTCGAGCATCTGGTCCGCCTCGTCGAGCACCACGGCCTCGACTTCGCCAAGGCTCGCCGTGCCCTGCGCCATGTGGTCGAGCAGGCGGCCCGGCGTGGCAACGAGCACGTCAACACCCGCCGCCAGCGTCTGGCGCTGCGCACCCATGGGCACGCCGCCGAACACGCACGCGATCTTCAGCGCCGAACCCTGCGCCAGGTTGCGGAAGGTGGTCATGATCTGGCTGGCCAGCTCGCGGGTGGGGCTCAGCACCAGCACGCGGCAGTGCTTGTAGCTCACCCGGCGGGGCTGCTTCAGCAGACGGTGCAGCAGCGGCAGGGCGAAGGCCGCCGTCTTGCCGGTGCCGGTCTGGGCGATGCCGAGCAGGTCGCGCCCGTCCATCACGTGGGGAATCGCGCCCGCCTGAATCGGCGTAGGCGTTGTCAGACCATGACGGTCAAGGGATTGCAGCAGAGTCGGGTGAAGACCAAGGTCAGAGAAATTCGTTTTCATTTCAGCTTTCATGAAATCATGTCTGGCGGGCGTAAATCACATCCGTCCCGGATGCGCCACGCGCATCGCCAGGCTCCGTGCACCCTGCACACAAGGCTTGAGGCACGAAGGCTTGAGGGGAATGACCCTCCGCGTGATCTGGATGGCCGGTCGAATCAGGAAGGCTCTTAACTGGCAGCCACCCATACAAAGAAACAGGGCGGCGTCACGCGACCGGAGGACTTCCGAAGCTGCTAGGCAGCGCAGCACTCATGGGCCTCATCGGGGATAAAGTCAAGGAACATCGGCAAAAAATCGGGCCTGGCGCGACGAGGCCGGACCAGCGCCCGGCGGCCCGCTCAAACCCTTGGCGTGGCATAGAGTTCCATTGACTCCCGCGCGCTTCGCCGCCATTAAACCAGCCGTGGCTCCGGCGGTCCTTCACGGACCGCCTTTTGTCGTTTGGAGATCAAAGCATGATCACACCGGTGATGCCGACCTATGCTCGCGCCGATATCGAGATGGTGCGCGGTGAAGGCTGCTATATGTTTGATTCCAAAGGGCGAAAATATCTGGATTTCGCCGCCGGCATCGCTGTGAACGCCTTCGGCCATTGTCATCCCCATCTGGTGGAGGCGCTGAAGAAGCAGGCCGAGGCGCTGTGGCACACCTCCAACCTCTACCGGGTGCCGGGGCAGGAGCGCCTGGCCGAGCGCCTGCGCGAGGTGACGTTCGCCGACTCCGCCTTCTTCACCAACTCGGGCACCGAGGCGGTGGAATTCGCCATCAAGGCCTGCCGGCGCTACCACTACGTGAAGGGCCGGCCGGAGAAGTACGGCATCATCACCTTCTCCAACGCCTTCCACGGCCGCACCATGGGCGCGATCTCGGCGACGGACCAGAAGAAGCTGCGCGACGGCTTCGAGCCGCTGCTGCCGGGCTTCACCGTGGTGCCGTTCAACGATCTGGCGGCGGTCGAGGCGGCCATCGACGAGCATACCGGCGGCATCATGCTGGAGCCGCTCCAGGGTGAAGGCGGCATCTCGCCCGCCACGCCGGAATTCATGAAGGGCCTGCGCGCCCTGTGCGACAAGCACGGCCTCCTGCTCATCCTCGACGAGATCCAGTGCGGCATGGGCCGCACCGGCACCCTGTTCGCCTATGAGCAGTACGGCATCACGCCCGACATCATGACCGTGGCCAAGGGCATCGGCGGCGGCTTCCCCGTCGGCGCCTGCCTGACGACCGAGGAGGCCGCGGCCGGCATGGTGGTCGGCACCCACGGCTCCACCTACGGCGGCAACCCGCTGGCCATGGCGGTGGCCAACGCCGTGCTCGACCTGATGCTGGAGCCGGGCTTCCTCGACCATGTGCGCAACATGGGCGAGCGTCTGACCCACGCGCTGGAGCAGATGACGCCCAACCACCCGGACATCTTCGCGGCCGAGCCGGTGCGCGGCCTTGGCCTGATGCGCGGCATCAAGTGCCTGGTGCCGAGCCGCGATCTGGTCAACCACGCCCGCTCCGAGGGCATCCTCACCGTGGCCGCCGGCCAGGACGTGCTGCGCCTGCTGCCGCCGCTCAACATCGAGCCGGCCCACATCGACGAAGCGGTCGAGCGGCTGTCCGCCGCCGCCCGTTCCTTCCCCAAGGCTTGACGCCTCGCAGGACCGACAGCACATGAGCAACAGTCCGATCCGCCACTTTCTCGATCTGACCACGCCCGGCGTTCCGGCGATCAAGGCCATGCTGGCAGAAGCCCGCCGCCGCAAGGACGCCCGCAAGGGCCAGCCCAAGGGCCGGGTGGACCCGGACCGCCCGCTCGACGGGCATGTGCTCGCCTCGATTTTCGAGAAGCCCTCGACCCGCACGCGCGTTTCCTTCGACATGGCGATGCGGCAACTGGGCGGCTCGACCCTGACCCTGTCGTCATCCGAGCTGCAACTGGGGCGCGGCGAGACCATTGCCGATACGGCGCAGGTTCTGTCGCGCATGGTCGATGCCATCATGATCCGCACGTCGGCGCACGCCAAGATCGAGGAACTGGCCGCCTACGCCAGCGTCCCCGTGGTCAACGGCCTCACCGACTTCAACCACCCGTGCCAGGTCATGGCCGACCTGCTGACGGTGGAGGAAAAGCTGGGCGGTGTCGAAGGCACCACCTGGGCCTGGCTGGGCGACGGCAACAATATGACCCACTCGATCATCGAGGCGGGATCGCTGCTCGGCTTCACCGTGCGCGTGGCGGTGCCGGAGGGCTATGATCCCGAGCCGGCCGTGATCGAGGCCGCCCGCAAGGCCGGCGGCAAGGTGGAGCTGCTGCGCGATCCGCGCGCGGCGGTGGAGGGCGCGGACGTTGTCGTCACCGATACGTGGGTGTCGATGGGCCAGGCCGACAGCGAAGCCAAGATGGCGGCCATGATGCCCTATCAGGTGACGGCGGAGCTGATGGCGCTGGCCCGCAAGGAAGCCATCTTCCTGCACTGCCTGCCCGCCCACCGGGACGAGGAGGCCACCAGCGAGGTGATCGACGGTCCGCAGTCGGTTGTGTTCGATGAGGCGGAGAACCGCCTCCATGCTCAGAAGGCGGTGTTGCTGTGGTGCCTGGGACGACTGAACCCGTAAACAACGGAACGATCCGCCTCGACGGGGAGCGGGTGACCGATCTGGTGCTCCCGTTCCAGATCGACAATCTGGACGTGCGCGGCCGCATCACCCGGCTTGGCCCCACCCTGTCGGAAGTGCTGTCGGCCCACGCCTACCCGGCGACCGTGGCGCAGCTTCTGGCGGAAGCGCTGGCGCTGACGGCGCTGCTGGGCTCGGTGCTGCGCGAGGACGGCGGCCAGCTCACCATCCAGGCCAAGGCGAACGGCCCCGTCTCGCTGCTGGTGGTCGACTACCTCGCCCCCGGCGCGGTGCGCGGCTACGCCCAGTTCGACGCCGAGGCCATCAAGGCCATCGAGCCGGGCGCACCGCTGGAGACCCTGTTCGGCGAGGGCTATCTCGCCATCACCGTGGACAAGACGCTGAACACGGAACGCTATCAGGGCATCGTCGAGCTGCGGGGCAACAGCCTGGCTGAAGCGGCGGGCGCCTATTTCGAGAACTCGGAGCAGCTGCCCTCCCTCGTCAAGCTGGCGGTGCGCCACGACGGCCTGACCGGCGAATGGTTCGCGGGCGGCATGCTGATCCAGCACCTGCCGCGCGGCGAGGAAGGCGGCCCGCGCCACTTCGCCGCCGAAACCCAGCATCCCAACTGGCAGCACGCCACCATCCTGACCAACACCCTCCGGCCGGAGGAACTGACCGACCCCACGGTGACGCTGGAGACGGTGCTGTGGCGGCTGTTCAATCAGGATGAGCCGCGCGTCTACGATTCCATCGCCATCCATCGCGGCTGCCGCTGCACGCGGGAGCGCATTCAGGCGGTGCTGCGCCAGTTCTCGTTCGACGATCTGATGAACATGCGCGAGCCGGACGGCTCCATCCGCGTCAACTGCGCCTTCTGCTCCAGGGACTGGGTATTCGAGCGCCCGAAGGAGAAGGAATAGGGGAGCGGGATTGTGCTGAGGGTCGCGGACCCTCCGCGCGTCCTTCGCTGACAAGCGTTCGCTGACACTCCCTTCGCTGACAAAGGGCCGCGCCTGTCCCCACGGCGCGGCCTTTTCTTTTCCGGCTACTGCCGGACCAGCGTGGCGCGATAGGCCTTCACCTCCTCGGCGGTCACGTCGGACGGGTAGCATTTGGGCGCATACCCGCCGGGCCGGGAATAGGCGCTGCGCCGGCCGCAGCTGCGCCCGTTGCGCATGGTGCTGTAAGGGCAGGCGCACGTGCCGGGATAACGGGCGATGGATTGCCGGATGATCATTTCCTTGATCGTCTCGACGGAGGGACCGTTGTTCGGGGCCGCGGCCACGGGAGACGCAACGGTCAGAGCGGCAGCCACAAGACCGGCTGCCCGGAAGACACGGCGCATGGGAAGAGATTGCCTCACTCAGATGGTTTCCGGTGAGGCCCTTAGAAAACTAACACATTAATATTAGTTTAATTGGCTGGAACAGGCCGCCGTCCGGCGCCGCCACAGGCCAGACCGGCCTGTTTCGTCCACCCCGGAGCGGCGAAAACGCGGCGTTGGACGTTTCCAACCCACCGTGCGGCATGCGGCGTTCCGCCGCTTCCCCCCGCAGAGCAGCGCAGACCTGACAATTTCCAGTTTGCCCTCAAGGCGTTGTCCGCTAGGAAGCCCACGCGGTTCTTTTGACGCATAAGAATTGCAGATCAAAGACACAAAAGGCAAGAAAGTTACAACAGTGAACCATGTAGATCCGCATACCGAACCCATTCTGGATGAAGTCCTTGCGGCCGTGCTGCGCCGCAATCCCGGCGAGCCCGAGTTCCATCAGGCCGTGCGCGAGGTTCTCGAAAGCCTGGGCCGCGTCCTCGCCAAACATCCCCGTTATGCTGACAACGCGCTTCTCGAGCGCATCTGCGAACCGGAACGCCAGATCATCTTCCGTGTCCCCTGGGTGAACGACAAGGGCCAGGTGGAAATCAACCGCGGCTTCCGTGTCCAGTTCAACTCCGCCCTCGGTCCGTACAAGGGCGGCATCCGGTTCCACCCCTCGGTGAACCTGGGCATCATCAAGTTTCTCGGGTTCGAGCAGATCTTCAAGAACGCCCTGACCGGTATGCCCATCGGCGGCGGCAAGGGCGGCTCGGATTTCGATCCTCGGGGTCGCTCCGACGGTGAGATCATGCGGTTCTGCCAGTCGTTCATGACCGAGCTGCACCGCCACCTGGGTGAGTACATCGACGTGCCAGCCGGTGACATCGGCGTCGGCGGACGCGAGATCGGCTACATGTTCGGCCAGTACAAGCGCCTGACCAACCGCTACGAGGCGGGCGTGCTCACCGGCAAGGGGCTGGTCTATGGCGGCTCGCGGGCGCGCAAGGAAGCCACCGGCTACGGTGCGGTCTACTTCGTGGACCGCATGCTCTCCGCCCGGGGCGACGCCATCGAGGGCAAGCGCGCCGTGGTCTCCGGCTCGGGCAACGTGGCCATCTATGCCATGGAAAAGCTCCTCGCCTTCGGCGCGCGGGTCATCGCCTGCTCCGACTCCAACGGCTACATCGTGGACGAGGACGGGATCGACCTCGATCTGGTGAAGGAAATCAAGGAAGTGCGCCGCCAGCGCATCTCCGAATATGTGCGCCTGAAGGGCGCGCGCAGCCACTATGTGGAGGGCGGCTCCATCTGGAACGTGCCGTGCGAGATTGCCCTGCCCTCGGCAACCCAGAACGAGCTGACCGGCAAGGACGCCAGAACGCTGGTGGACAATGGCGTGATCGTCGTGGCCGAAGGCGCGAACATGCCCTCGACCCCCGAGGCGGTGCGCGTGTTCCAGCAGGCGGGCGTGCTGTTCGCGCCGGGCAAGGCCGCCAATGCGGGCGGCGTCGCCACCTCGGCGCTGGAAATGCAGCAGAACGCCTCGCGTGACAGCTGGACATTCGAGCAGACCGAAGCGCGCCTCGCCGAGATCATGCGGGACATCCACGACCGCTGCGCCCGCACCGCCGAGGAATACGGCGCACCGGGCGACTATGTGCTGGGCGCCAACATCGCGGGCTTCGTCCGCGTGGCCGAGGCCATGGACGCGCTCGGCGTGATCTGACGGCCGGGGCCTGCGGGCCAGCACGCCTTTCGCAGGAGGGGTTCGCCCCTCCTGCGCCTGGCGGCCAAAGAGGGGTCAGTTGATGGTTCTGAGGGCAAACGGGCTGTCGAGCGAGAAGGCGGGGATCTCCACGTCGAAGCTGTTGCCTTCCTCATCCACCAGGCCGTAGGTTCCCCGCATGATGCCCGACGGCGTATTGAGCGGGCAGCCCGAGGTGTACTCGAACACGTCGCCCGGCTCGAGGACCGGCTGTTCCCCCACCACGCCCTCGCCCTTCACCTCGTGCACCCGTCCATTGCCATCAGCAATGATCCAGTGACGGGTCATCAGCTGCACGGTGAAGCCGCCGTTGTTCTCCACGCGGACATGGTAGGCCCACACATAGCGGCTCTCCGACGGGTCCGACTGGTCGTCGATGTACGCGGGCAGCACCTTCACGGTAATGCTGCCGGTCGTGGCCTCATACGGGTAGTCCACGTCTTCAGGCAATGACGCCATCGCTTTGCCTCCCGCAGCCCAGGCGGTTCCTCCACACCACGCGGAGCCTGGCTTGATTCCATTCCGGCTGCACCGCCGCCCGCCCTCCCGATGGGCCATGGCGGCGGTTGCAGGCCTCGCTAGCTTTTAAAGAGTTAAAATCTTCAACGCACGGTCAAGGTCTTCGATCACATCCTGCGGATCCTCGAGACCAACCGACAGGCGGATCATGCCGGGCGTAATGCCAAGCTCCCGCTGGATCTCGGGTGCCACCGCCTTGTGGGTGGTGGTTGCCGGATGGGTGGCCAGCGAGCGCGAGTCGCCGATGTTGTTGGAGATGTCGATCAGCTCCAGCGCATTCAGGAGGTCGAACGCCTGCCGCTCCGATTCCAGATGGAAGCTGAGGATGGTGCCGCCCGCCGCCATCTGCTGCATCGCCAGCGCGTGCTGGGGGAAGTCCCTGCGGCCCGGATAGAGCAGCGTCGGCACGCGCCCGGCGAGGAAATCGGCCACCTTCGCGGCGTTCTCGCACATCCGGCGCACGCGCATGTCCAGCGTCTCCAGCCCCTTCAGCAGCACCCAGGCATTGAAGGCGGACATGATCTGGCCGGTGTGGCGGAAGTAGGCGTAGAGGTGCTCGTCGTCGAACTTCTTGTCGCAGAGGATGACGCCGCCCAGCACCCGGCCCTGGCCGTCGATGTGCTTGGTGGCCGAGTAGCAGACGATATCCGCGCCCAGCTCCATCGGCTTTTGCAGCACCGGGGTGGCGAACACGTTGTCCACCACCACCTTCGCCCCGATCTCGTGGGCAAGGTCGCTGACCGCCCGCAGGTCCACGATGTCCAGCGTCGGGTTGGCCGGGGTCTCCAGGAAGAACACCTTGGTGTTGGGCTTGCGCGCCTTCGCCCAGGCCTCGTTGTCGCGGCCGTCGACGATGGTCGTCTCGATGCCGTACTGCGGCAGCAGGGTGTCCACCAGCCAGCGGCACGAGCCGAACAGGGCCCGGGCCGCCACCACATGGTCGCCCGCGCGCAGCTGGCACAGCAGCGCGGTGGCCATGGCCGCCATGCCGGTGCCGGTGGCGCGGGCCACCTCCGCCCCCTCCAGCAGCGCCATGCGCTCCTCGAACATGGAGACGGTGGGGTTGGTCTGGCGGCTGTAGGTGAAGCCCTCGGCCTCGCCCCGGAACCGGGCGGCGACTTCATCCGCGCTCTCGTAGGAGAACCCCGAGGTCAGGAACAGGGCCTCGGAGGTTTCGCCGAAGTCGGAACGCCAGGTTCCGCCGCGAATGGCCTGGGTGGCCGGACGCCACTTCTGTGTGATGGAGCGATCAACACCGGTTCTGGGCTTCATGGGACTGACTTCCTGCTGACTTGCAAACGCTGGACCGCCGGGCTGCGTCGTGGAAGCGGCCAGGAAGCCGGGACCGCGGGTGCCCTGCGGACGCGGGCGCTCTTATGGAACAAGTGGACTCAGATTTCCACCTGGCTGCCAAGCTCCACAACACGATTGCTGGGCAGCTTGAAGAACTCCATCGCGTTGGTGGCGTTGCGCATCATCCACGAGAACACCTTTTCCCGCCACAGCGGCATGCCGGGCTTGCTCGATGTTACCAGCGTCTGGCGCGACAGGAAGAAGCTGGTCTCCATCATCTTGAAGACAAGGCCGTGATCGGCCGCCAGCGCCAGCGCCCGCGGGATGTCCGGATCCTGCATGAAGCCGTAATGGATGATGATGCGGTAGAAGTTCTGCCCCATGTCGATCACCTCGATGCGGCGAGTCGCCGGCACGTAGGGCACGTTCTCGATCATCACGGTCAGGAACACCACCCGCTCGTGGAGGATCTTGTTGTGCTTCATGTTGTGAAGCAGGGCATGGGGCACGCCGTTGGAGGTGGAGGTGAGGAACACCGCCGTCCCCGGCACCCGGGTGGTGCTGGCGCAGGCCGACTTGATGAACACGTCGATCGGCATGGAAGACTGGGACAGCTTGTCCTGCACCAGCTTGCGGCCCCGGCTCCAGGTGGTGAGCAGGGTGAAGATGGACAGGCCGATGGCCAGCGGCACCCAGCCGCCCGCCGGAACCTTGGTGAGGTTCGCGCTGAAATAGGTGAGATCGACCACCAGGAACAGGCCGAGCAGGGCAAAGGCCAGATAGCGGTTCCAGCGCCACAGCAGGAAGATGACCACGCCCAGGAGGATGGTATCGATGGTCATGGCGCCGGTAACCGCGATGCCGTAGGCCGCCGCCAGGTTGGACGAGCTCTGGAACGCCAGCACCAGCGTCAGCACGCAGACCAGAAGCCCCCAGTTGATGAAGGGGATGTAGATCTGCCCCTGCGCCTCGGCCGAGGTGAACTTGATGCTGAGGCGCGGCAGGAAGCCGAGCTGGATCGCCTGCTGGGTGATGGAGAAGGCGCCCGAGATCACCGCCTGGCTGGCGATGATGGTGGCAAGCGTCGTCAGCACCACCAGCGGGATCAGCGCCCAGGACGGCGCCAGATGGTAGAACGGGCTGCTCACCGCCTCGGGCTCCACCATGAGCAGCGCGCCCTGCCCCAGATAGTTGAGCATGAGGGCCGGCATGACCACGGTGAGCCAGGACATGCGGATCGGCTGCTTGCCGAAGTGGCCCATGTCCGTATAGAGCGCCTCCGCGCCGGTGACGGCCAGCACCACCGAGCCCAGCGCGAGGAAGGCCTGGAAGCCGTCCAGGCTGAAGAAGTGGAGGGCGTACCATGGGTTCAGCGCCAGAAGCACCCGCGGCGCGGCGATGATGTTGGCGATGCCCAGCACCGCCAGCACGGTGAAATAGACCACCATGATCGGGCCGAACAGGGCGCCGACCCGCGCCGTCCCCCGCCGCTGGATGACGAACACGCCCACCAGCAGAACCACCGCCAGCGGCACCACCAGCACGGAGAAGCCGGGGTTGATGACGGTGAGACCCTCCACGGCGGACAACACCGAGATGGCGGGCGTGATCATGCTGTCGCCATAGAACAGGGCCGTCGCGAACACGCCGAGGAGCACGATGCCGGTGGTCCAGCGCGCGCCCGCCACCTTGTGGGAAATGAGCGCCAGCAGCGCCAGCGAGCCGCCTTCGCCCTTGTTGTCCGCCCGCATGGTGAAGACCACGTACTTGATGGTCACCACCAGAACCATCGACCAGAAGATCAGCGAGAGCACGCCGAGAATATGCGCCTGGTCGAGGGCAAGCTTGTGGTGGCCGGCAAAGGCCTCACGGATGGCATAGAGCGGGCTGGTGCCGATATCGCCGTACACAATGCCCATGGCGCCAACCATGAGCCTTGCGAGCGAGCCCTGCGCGTGAGGGTTCGAGTCTGAACCGGCCATAACTGCACCTTAGCTTACTCTGCTGTGAACGCGGGAACGCGCCGAATTCACCTGTGTCACGCTGGCCGGACGAGAACGGAACCGCAAGCGTTACCCTGACAGGCGCCGGAGCGTATTGCCGAATTCAAGTTCCGAGATTCAGTCGCCAACCTTCGCTGCAGCGCACAACATTCGTATTTCTGTCGCGGGTAGCACATGCCCACTCATGGGACAAGTCGTGGCGCATGACCCCGTAACAGAGCAGAACCCCCCTTCCGACTGGCACATCCGCCAGACACCGCAGCGAAGCGCACCCTATATGAGGAGGCGAACAGGTTGAGGAGAGACGTCTCATGCGCATTGGTGTGCCGAAGGAGATCAAGATCCACGAGTACCGCGTCGGCCTGACCCCGCCCTCCGTGGCGGAGCTGGTGATGGCCGGCCACGAAGTCTACGTCGAGACCCAGGCCGGCGCGGGGATCGACTTCTCCGACGAGGAATACGCCCGGGCCGGGGCGAAGGTGGTCTCCAGCCCCGAGGAGGTGTTCGCCCTCGCCGACCTGATCGTGAAGGTGAAGGAGCCCCAGCCCCACGAATGCCAGTGGCTGCGCCCCGCGCACACCCTGTTCACCTACCTGCATCTGGCCGCCGACAAGCCCCAGGCCGAGGCCCTGATGGCCTCGGGGGCCACCTGCATCGCCTACGAAACCGTCACGGACCGGAACGGCCGGCTGCCGCTGCTGCGCCCCATGTCGGAAGTGGCCGGGCGCATGGCGGCGCAGGTGGGCGCCCACTATCTGGAGAAGGAACAGGGCGGGCGCGGCATCCTGCTGGGCGGCGTGCCCGGCGTGGCGGCAGCCCGCGTCGCGGTGCTGGGCGGCGGCGTCGCCGGCTTCAACGCCGCGCTCATCGCCTCCGGCATGAGGGCGGACGTGACCATCTTCGACATCTCCCTCGACCGCCTCGCCGAGCTGGACGCCTTCTTCGGCAGCCAGGTCAAGACCGCCTACGCCAGCCGCGCGGCCATCGCCGAGGCGGTGGCGCAGGCCCATCTGGTCATCGGCGCGGTGCTGGTGCCGGGCGCCGCCGCGCCCAAGATCGTCAGCCGTGAGATGGTGGCCGGCATGAAGCGCGGGTCGGTGCTGGTGGACATCGCCATCGATCAGGGCGGCTGCGCCGAGACCTCCCGCCCGACCACCCATGCCGAGCCCACCTACACGGTGGACGGGGTCATCCACTACTGCGTCGCCAACATGCCCGGCGCGGTCGCCCGCACCTCGACGCTGGCGCTCAACTCGGCAACCCTGCCGTTCGTGCTGCAACTGGCCAACCGGGGGCCGGTCGAGGCCATGCGCGCCAACCGGCATCTGGCGAACGGCCTCAACGTGGCGGAAGGCCATATCACCTACGAGGCGGTGGCGCAGGATCTGGACCTGCCCTACCGCTGCCCGGCCTGGCTGGATTGATTCAAACAGAAGGGATTTTTTGCAGGGATTTTTTGCAGGAGGGACTCAGTCCCTCCTGCACCTCCCTGCATTCCAGCAGCGACGTGCAAGCGGAAAGGAAGGCGCGAACGGGAAAGGGGCGCAGACGGGAAAAGGGCGGCCTCGGCCGGCGTGTCAGACCAGAACGTTGAGCCGCTGGCCCTTGGGCATGTAGCGGGGACGCTCGCCATTCGGGGCTTCCCGGGCGAAGCGGCGCGCCTCGTTCTCGCGCTCCTGCGGATTGCGCGCGCCCGCCTCGTTCTGCGAGCGGGCCGACTGGGTGGCCGCCACCCGCTGGATCTGGGAAAGCGCCGCCTGGCTGTCGGTGGCGGTCGCTGACCCTGCCGGACCATCCACGCGCGTCGCGCTCCGGTCGGAGACAAACCGGGGGTCTCCGGAACGGGAGGCTCCGTTCAGCCAGGAAAGATCCGATCCAATGATCATAGCCACCTCACCTTATGCGGCGAGCGTAATATAAATATTAACGGGAGACAACCGGCGCCGCACCGGCCACCCCGCCGCCGGGAAGGCCGCTTTCGCCCCCCACCCCGGCCGCGATCATGGTGCGCGCGCCGCGCATCATGCGCTCGACGCGGGGCATCCACGGCGCGTCCGGCCGGGAATCGCGGGCCAGATCCTCAAGGGTCGAGAGGGCCTCGCGCGGGTTGCCGCTCTGGAGCCAGGAAAGGGCCAGATAGAACCGGGGCGCCGGATGATGCGGGGCCAGCTGGTTGGCGCGGTCGAACGCCAGCCGGGCAGCGGGGGTGACCTGCCCGCCCGCATGGGCGGTCAGCGTCTCGCCATAGCCGACCCAGAGGTCGGGACTGTCCGGCATGGCCGACAGCGCCACGTTCAGCGCCTCGGCCGCCCGCTCGGTCTCGCCCTTGGCGGTGAGCGCCATGGACAGGCGCAGCCACGCCGGCACATCCGCCGGATTTTGCAGCAGTTCGGCACGGGCTTCGGCGAAGGACTGGTCGGCCTCGGGAGCGGTCTGATGCGGCACCGGGCGGACACCCTTGGCGGCCGGGCTTCCCGCGACGACGTAAAGGCCGCCGCCGATCCCCAGAATGACCAGTACGGCGATCGCCCAACCCGGATGGCCCTTGCTGGGTCCGACAAGCAGCGGACGCAGGATCAGCGCCAACACGACGGCAATCAGCAATGTCAGAACCAGAGCAATCATGCTCCCTCCTTCGGAGAGCGTCGCCGGAATATACGCCACACCAGCAGCAGCCCCAAGCCCAGGAATAGTGCCGGCGCAGCCCACAGAACATAGGTCTCGGGCTTGACCGGCGGCTTCAGCAAAACCCAGTCACCATAACGGGAAACCAGATACGCCTTCACATCCTCCGGGCTGTCCCCGGCCGCCACCCGCTCGCGCACCAGACGGCGCAGGTCAGCGGCGTAGTCGGCATTGGACTCCGCGATGGACTCGCCCTGGCACACCAGGCAGCGCACCTCCGTCATGATCGCGCGCGCCATTTCCTCCTGGCGCGGATCCGGCAGGGTTTCCGCGTCAAACGCCGCAAAGGCCATGGCGGGCCACAGCAGCAGACCGAGGAAAAGAGCGAGCCGCCTCATTGCTTCTGCGCCTCGGCAATGACGCTGAGCAGAACCGGAATGTGCTCCGGCCGGATGTCCCCCAGATGGCGGTAGAGCACCGTGCCGTCACCGGCCACCACGAAGGTCTCCGGCACGCCGGAGATGCCCCAGGCAATGGCGGCGCGGCCGTCATTGTCCATGCCGATGCGGCGGAAGGGATTGCCGTGCTCGGCAAAGACCTGCGCCATCTTCTCCGGCTTGTCCTTCCAGGCAATGGCATGGATGGTGACGCCATGCTCCTCTGCCAGCGCCCGCAGCTGCGGCAGCTCGGCAATGCAGGGCACGCACCACGAGCCGAACACGTTGACCAGCGTCACGCTGCCCTGGCGGAGATCCACGTCGGAGAGGCCGGGATGCTCGGCGTCATAGCCTGCCAGATCGAACTGCGGCGCGCTCTGGCCGATGAGCGCGGAGGGCGCAACCGAGCTGCCGCCCCGGCCCAGATAGACGAACGAGACAGCCACCAGCGCCAAAAGCACCAGAACCGGCAACCCAACCAGCAGCTTGCGACCCAGAGACATGCACACTCCCAATCAGCGGCTACTCGGCAGCCAGCGGAATCTTCTGCTCCGCTTCCGCGACGGCAGGCCGATGGGGCTGCAACAGCGCCACCCGCGACCGCCGCCGGTCGAGCATCGAGACGACACCGCCCAGCATCATCAGCGCCGCCCCATACCAGACCCACGGCATGAACGGCTTCCAGTGCAGGCGCACCTGCCAGCCGCCGCGCCCGTCCGGCTTGCCAAGTACGGCGTAGATATCACCGCCCCACAGCGGGGCAATACCGGCCTCGGTGGTTTCCATCGGCGGGCTGGTATAAGTGCGGGACTGCGGCTTGACGGTGGCCACCAGCTTCTCGCCCTGCCGCACGTCGAACCGGCCCTGGATGGCGGTGAAGTTCTTGCCCGCAACCGGCATCACCTCGGTCAGCGTGAAGGCGTAGGGGCCAACCATGACCGGCTGGCCGGGCTCAAGGGTCGTCATCACCTCCCGCTCCCACGCGCCCGACGCGGTTGCGCCGAAAATGGCGACCGCCACGCCCAGATGGGCGAGCCACATGCCGAACATGGCGCGGGGCTGACGGATCAGCCGCCCCCAGAACAGGCGCAGCGTGCCCCGGCCGAGACGGCACTGGCGGGCGATGTCGGCGAACACGCTGGCCGCCAGCCACGCCGCAAGGCCTATGCCGATGAGCGCCCACGCGCCACGCGTATCGGCAAAGGCGTAGACGGTCAGCACGGCCAGCACGGCCAGGAGCAGCGGCATGGCCAGACGGCGGGCCGTGCGCCGCCCGCCTGCCGCCTTGCGCCAGGGCAGGAACGGGCCCACCGCCATCAGCACCACGAGCGGCGCCATCAGCGGACGGAAGGTGGCGTTGAAATAGGGCGCGCCGACGGAGATCTTCTCCCCCGACACGGCTTCCAGCGCCATGGGGTAGAGGGTGCCGAGGAACACGGTGCCGAGGATCGTCGCCAGCAGCAGGTTGTTGATGACCAGCGCGCCTTCGCGGCTGGTGGCGGCGAAGGTTGCGCCTGCTTCCACCGTGCCCGCGCGCCAGGCGTAGAGCGTCAGCGCCCCGCCGATATAGAGGGCAAGCAACCCGAGGATGAACAGGCCGCGCTCGGGATCGACCGCGAAGGAATGGACCGAGGTCAGGAGCCCCGAGCGCACGACGAAGGTGCCGATCATGGACAGGGAGAAGGCCAGCACCGCCAGCAGCACCGTCCAGTTGCGCAGGGCATCGCGCTTCTCCAGCACGAGCGTCGAGTGCAGCAGCGCGGTCGCTGCCAGCCACGGCATGAGCGCGGCGTTCTCCACCGGATCCCAGAACCACCAGCCGCCCCAGCCCAGCTCGTAGTAGGCCCACCAGGAGCCGAGCGCAAGGCCGCCGGTAAGCGCCGCCCACGCGGCCAGCACCCACGGGCGCATGCGCCGCGCCCAGTCCGGCGTCACGTTGTTTTCCACAAGCGCGGCGACAGCAAAGGAGAAGGTGACCGAGAGCCCCACATAGCCCAGGTAGAGCATGGGCGGATGGAAGGCGAGGCCGGGGTCCTGCAACAGCGGATTGAGGCCGTTGCCCTCGCTCGGCGCGGGCAGCAGCCGCTCGAACGGGTTCGAGGATACCAGCAGGAACAGGTAGAAGCCGATGGCGATGAGCGCCTGCACGCCAAGCACGCGGGTCCGCAACCGCTCGCTCAGGCTGCGCTCGAAGGTGGCGACCGCCCAGCCGGACAGGGCCAGGATCGTCACCCACAGCAGCATGGAGCCCTCGTGGTTGGCCCACACGCCGGTGATCTTGTAGAGCGTCGGCTTCAGGGTGTGGCTGTTGGCGGCGACGATCCGGACGGAGAAGTCGGACGCCCAGAAGCACCACACCAGCGCGCCGAAGCTCACCAGCGCCAGCAGCAGCTGGGCCTGCGCCGCCGGCACGGCAACGGCCCGCAGACGGTCATCATCCCGGCGGAAGCCGATGGCCGGCAGCAGGAACTGGCAGACGGCGACCGCCAGGGCGAGCCAGAGGCTGAAATGTCCGATCTCGGCGATCATGTCAGCTCCCGGCCTGCGTCGCCGGCTTCCATTCGCCGGCGCGCTTGATGGAATCGGCCACCTCGGGCGGCATGTAGTTCTCGTCGTGCTTGGCGAGCAGCGACTGCGCCAGGAACACGCCCGCAGGGTCGAACTTGCCCTCGGCCACCACGCCCTGCCCTTCCTTGAACAGGTCAGGCACCAGCCCGCGATAGCGCACCGGCACGGAGTTGGCGGTGTCGGTAACGGTAAAGGCCAGCGTCAGGCCGTCCGCCTCGTGGCGCACCGAGCCCGCCTCGACCAGCCCGCCGAGGCGAATGGACTGGCCGGGCTCCACGCCCTTGGTCACCACATCGGTGGGCGAATAGAAATAGGTCATGGTATCGTTGAGGGCGGAGAAGCCGAGGGCCGCCGCGCCGCCGACGGCCAGCGCCGCCAGACCCACCAGAACCAGCCGCTGATGCTTGGCCTTCATGCCTGCCCCCGCTCCGACCGGCGCGCCGCCCGCAGGCGGTCCGCCCTGCTCTCCAGCGCGCGCATGCGCCGCCAGCTGGCCAGGCCCAGGCCCGCCAGTCCGATCGCGGTCACTGCATACGCCGTCCAGACGTATGCGGCATAACCTCCCATCGAAAAGAACTCGTTCATTCTGCGCCTTCTAACGCCAGGGCCCGCCGTTCGGCGGCAACTTCGAGACGCTGGGCCGCCAATTCCGCCCGCATTCGCATGAGGAGCGTGGTGACGAAGAACAGGAGGTACGCCAACGCCATAACCAACAGAGGGACGAGCATGTCCGGGTGAATGGTGGGCCCGCCGCGCCTGAAAACGCTTGCCGGCTGATGCAGGGTGTTCCACCAGTCAACCGAGAACTTGATAATCGGCAAATTGATGGCGCCCACGAGCGCCAGAATCGACGCGGCACGTGCCGCCCGCTGGCGATCGTCGAAAGCCGACCAGAGCGCCATGTACCCCAGATACACGAACAGCAGCACCAGGACCGAGGTCATGCGTGCATCCCACTGCCACCATGTACCCCAGGTTGGCTTTCCCCAAAATGAACCGGTGATCAGGCAGATGGCCGTGAACACCGCGCCGATGGGTGCCGCCGCCCGGGCGCAGACATCCGCCAGCGGATGCCGCCAGACGATGGAGACCAGGCTCGCGATGGCAATGGTCGAGTAGGCGCCGAGGGCCATCCACGCCGCCGGCACATGCACATACATGATCCGCACCGTGTCGCGCTGGAGGTAGTCGATCGGGCTGGCCACCAGCGCATAGTAGAGCCCCACCGCGAAGGCCACGGCCATCGCCGCCGCCGTCCACGGCTGCACCGCGCGCGCAATGCGGAGAAAACGGGCTGGGTTTGCGAATCTGTGCATAGGTGCGCGCCGTATATCACTATTCCATCGCTGCGCGGAGCCCCGCGGCTGCGGCGAATGGGCTCACCGCCAAAGCCAGAAGGGTGGTCGCCGCCAGCCATTTGAGCGCCGAAGCGCCCGCCAGGGGATCGGAGACGCCCACCCCGAAGATGAGCGTGGGCACCGCCAGCGGCAGGACCAGCAGGCTGATCAGCACCCCGCCCCGCCGCACGCCGACCGTGAGCGCCGCCGCCACCGACCCGATGGCCGACAGCGCCGGGGTTCCCAGAAGCAGCCCCAGCAGCAACGTGCCCCACACTTCTACAGGCGCATTGAGCATGGCCGCCATGATCGGAGTCAAAATCACGAGCGGCAGGGCCGTGGTGAGCCAGTGGGCGATCATCTTCGCCACAGCGACGGACTCGAGGCTCTGGCCCGAGACCACCAGCTGCTCCAGCGTGCCGTCCTCCGCGTCAGGCTGGAACAGCCGCTCGAGGCTGAGAAGGCAGGCGAGCAGCGCCGATACCCATATGATGCCCGGGGCGATCCGCAGCAAGACCTGCGGCTCCGGTCCGACGGCGAAGGGGAACAGGCTGCCGACGATGACGAAGAAGATGAGCGCGATGGCGCCGCCGCCGCGCTCGGCCCACACCAGCGCCAGCTCGCGCCCGACGAGGGTGAAGACGCCCCCGCTCATGCCCGGCCTCCCAGCTCCAGAACGTCCGCGTCGCCCAGCGGCAGGGGGGTGTGGCTGGTGGCGACGATCATGCCGCCCCCGGCCCGGTGCCGCGCGAAGACCGGCCCGAGCCGCTCGACCGAGGCTGCGTCCAGCCCGACCGTGGGCTCGTCCAGCAGCCAGAGCGCGGCGTTGCTGGCCAGCACCCGCGCCAGCGCCGTGCGCCGCTTCTGGCCGGAGGACAGCAGCCGCGCCGGCACATCCCACAGCGGCGCGATGCCCACCGCCGCCGCGGCGGCCTCGGCGCGGGCCAGCGCCTCCCGGCGCGACGGCGCACCAAGCCCGGCCCAGAACAGCAGGTTTTCCGCCACGGTGAGCACCGGCTTCAGCGCATTGTCATGACCGAGATAGGCGATGCGCTCGGGCCGCTCGATGACGCCCGCCTCCGGGCGCAGCGTCCCCGCCAGCAGCTTGAGCAGGCTGGACTTGCCGGCGCCGTTCGGCCCGGTCACCAGCAGCGCCGCGCCGGGCGCAACGGCAAGGCTCACATCCGTAAAGACAGTGCGGCCGCCGCGCCGGCAGACCAAGGCCTCGGCGCGCAGCGACAAGGGGGGAGATGCAGTCATGGGCGCACCCTAGCGCCGGAGCTTGTCAGGACAAGCCCATTCTGGAAGCAAGCAACCACGGCGAGAGGAAGTATCGATAGTTTGCACCACCGGCACGAAGGCAGACGCGCCCCTGGCGGAGAAGCGGCTGCGTTCCCTGCCCATTGCGCCATGCGTCTTGTCCCCCGAAGTCCGCGTCCCGATGGTCCAAGTCCGGCAGATCTGCCTCGCTGCAAAAATATTCCCGAATCGGGTCGCAACGCCAGCGAAACTTGTACGTTCGACCAACACGTTACCGGGCCGGTTCGGGAACCCGCGCCGCGCCTTGCGCTTTGCGTTGTGTGCCTTGGGTTGCGTGCGGCCGAGCGGCACGTTTTCCGCGCCAGCGGGCCTTTCAGGCCCGGGTTGCGGGAAAACTGCGCGTTCCTGCACAGCGGAGGTGCGTCTGCCAGCCCTTCACAAGTGCGCTGCATTGCGGCAAAAGGCCGGCGACGGATCGGACACGTGCATTTCGTACATTCAAGGAGAGCAGGTATGACTGCCGTGGGGCAAGATACCCTTAAAACGCGCCGCACCCTGACCGTGGGCGGCAAAGAGTTTTCCTACTACAGCCTCAAGGCGGCTGAGCAGCACATCGGCGACATCTCGCGCCTTCCCTTCTCGATGAAGGTGCTGCTCGAGAATCTGCTGCGCTTCGAGGATGGCGGCCAGACCGTTTCGGTGGACGACATCAAGGCCATCGCCGACTGGCTGCGCAACCCCAAGTCCGACCGTGAGATCCAGTATCGCCCGGCCCGCGTGCTGATGCAGGACTTCACCGGCGTTCCGGCCGTGGTGGACCTTGCCGCCATGCGCGACGGCATGGCCAAGCTGGGCGGCGACCCGAACCGGATCAACCCGCTGGTGCCGGTTGACCTCGTCATCGACCACTCGGTGATGGTGGACGAGTTCGGCAACCCGCAGGCCTTCAAGCGCAACGTGGAGCTGGAGTTCCAGCGCAACATGGAGCGCTACGAGTTCCTGAAGTGGGGCCAGAACGCCCTCAAGAACTTCCGCGTGGTGCCGCCGGGCACCGGCATCTGCCACCAGGTGAACGTCGAGTATCTGGCCCAGGTGGTCTGGACCTCGGAAGACACCTCGGGCGCGACCGTCGCCTACCCCGACACCCTCGTCGGCACCGACTCCCACACGACCATGGTCAACGGCCTCGGCGTGCTCGGCTGGGGCGTGGGCGGCATCGAGGCGGAAGCGGCCATGCTGGGCCAGCCGGTCTCCATGATCCTGCCGGAAGTCATCGGCTTCAAGCTGACCGGCAAGCTGAAGGAAGGCGTGACCGCCACCGACCTGGTGCTCACCGTCACCAACATGCTCCGCAAGAAGGGCGTGGTCGGCAAGTTCGTCGAGTTCTACGGCCCGGGCGTGCACACCCTGGCGCTGGCCGACATGGCCACCATCGCCAACATGGCCCCCGAGTACGGCGCGACCTGCGGCTTCTTCCCCGTCTGCGCCGAGACCCTCAGCTACCTGAAGTTCACCGGCCGCGAGGACCTGCGCGTGGCGCTGGTGGAAGCCTACGCCAAGGAACAGGGCATGTTCGCCGACGAGAACACGCCCGATCCGGTGTTCACCGACACGCTGGAGCTGGACCTCTCGACCGTCGAGCCGTCGCTGGCCGGTCCGCGCCGTCCGCAGGACCGCGTGAGCCTCTCCAACGCCTCCAACGCCCTGCGCGACGAGCTGACCAACTTCTACAAGAAGGGCGACGAGCTGGACCGTCAGGTGGACGTGGACGGCGCGGACTACAAGCTGGGCCACGGCAACGTGGTGCTGGCCGCCATCACCTCCTGCACCAACACCTCGAACCCGAGCGTGCTGATCGCCGCGGGCCTCGTCGCCAAGAAGGCGAACGAGCTGGGCCTGAAGTCCAAGCCGTGGGTCAAGACCTCGCTGGCGCCGGGCTCGCAGGTCGTGACCGACTACCTGGCCAAGGCCGGCCTCCAGGAGCACCTGGACGCGCTGGGCTTCAACCTGGTGGGCTACGGCTGCACCACCTGCATCGGCAACTCCGGCCCGCTGCCGGACCCGATCTCCAAGGCCATCAACGCCAATGATCTGGTCGCCGCCTCGGTGCTGTCGGGCAACCGCAACTTCGAGGGCCGCGTCAGCCCGGACATCAAGGCCAACTACCTGGCCTCGCCGCCGCTGGTCGTCGCCTACGCCCTGTTCGGCACCATGGCCAAGGACATCACCAAGGAGCCGATCGGCACCTCCAAGGACGGCAAGCCGGTGTACCTGAAGGACATCTGGCCGACCACGCAGGAGGTTCAGGAGACCATCCAGAAGGCCGTCACCTCCGAGATGTTCAAGTCCCGCTACGCCAACGTGTTCCGGGGCGACGAATACTGGCAGGGCATCAAGGTGGGCACGGGCCAGACCTACAGCTGGAACAGCCAGTCCACCTACGTGCAGAACCCGCCGTACTTCCAGAACATCTCCATGTCGAACGAGCGGCAGGGCGACATCGTGGGCGCACGCCCGCTGGCGATCCTGGGCGACTCGATCACCACGGACCACATCTCGCCGGCCGGCAACATCAAGGAAGCCTCCCCGGCGGGCCAGTACCTGCTGGCTCACGGCGTCTCGAAGGCGGACTTCAACAGCTACGGCTCGCGCCGCGGCAACCACGAAGTCATGATGCGCGGCACCTTCGCCAACATCCGCATCCGCAACGAGATGGTCCCGGGCACCGAGGGCGGCATCACCAAGCACATCCCCTCGGGCGAGGTCATGCCGATCTATGATGCTTCCATGAAGTATCAGGCCGAAGGCACCCCGCTGGTCATCGTGGCCGGCAAGGAGTACGGCACCGGCTCCTCGCGCGACTGGGCGGCCAAGGGCACCAACCTGCTGGGCGTGAAGGCCGTGATCGCCGAAAGCTACGAGCGCATCCACCGCTCGAACCTCGTCGGCATGGCGGTGCTGCCGCTCCAGTTCAAGGACGGCCAGTCCCGCACCACCTTCGGGCTCGACGGCACCGAGACCTTCACCATCCGCGGCGTCGGCAACCTGCGCCCGCGTCAGGACGTGGAAGTCGAGGTCACCCGCGCCAACGGCGAGACCTTCACCTTCACCGCGCTGTGCCGGATCGATACGGAAAACGAGATCGAATACTTCTACAGCGGCGGCGTGCTGACCTTCGTGCTGCGCAAGCTGGCAGCCTGACGTTTCGGGGATAGGTGCAGAGGGTTTCAAACCCTCTGCACGCCCCTGCGCTGGAACGGCCGTGTTTCCGGAAGCCCCTGGAAACACGGCCGTTTTCTTTATGACGCCCTGAAAAAAAGGGCCGCACACCTGATGAAGCGTGCGGCCCGGCACAGTTCCGAGCGGTTACCAGGAGGGTCCACAACCCTCACGCGACACGAAACGCAGACAAATCAGCCCCTTACCGTGCGGCCAGCATCTGGTTCGGGCTGCCGTCCGCATTGAGGGCGGTCACCTCCTCCACCTCGCCGCTGCGCTTGATGCGGCAGTAGAAGCGGCGGGCGCTGTCCTCCTCGCCCCGGGGCGCGGCGAGCCAGACCTTGTAGCGCCGCCCGCCGCCACCGATGCGGTCGAGGCTCAGGCCGGAGGCCGTCGCCTCGTCCACCTGATGCGCGACCGAGCGGATGCACGCCGCAACCGCGCGGGACTGGTCATCGGCCAGGGCGGGACGGGACAGGCCGATGACAGTCAGAGCGCACACCGCAGCAGCCGCAAAGGTCGTAAGCGACGAAACCGATACAACATTCTGCACCCCAGTCTGACGGCGGGACGTGTTGGGCATGTCGTCTCTCCTTCTTTCCCTGCGAGCGGTTGACCTGGCGGCGCGACCGGAGACTCAGCCGGAGACTCAACCGGAGATCCGGCCGGAGCGCCATTGCGTGCATATACAACCATATCCGGAGATGTTTGTATATGCAGTTATCGGCCCTGCTGGAGAGACCCTGTGTTTCCGTGGCAGCAACAATGGAAGGTCAGGCGGTGCGCAGGCGGCTGAGCGCGGTGTCGAGCGTGGTGTTCATGGAGGCAGCGTCCGCCGCGCCCAGCAGCTCGACCAGCCTGGCCTGCGCCGACTCCCAGTAGGGCACGCCGTCCCGCAGCGCCTTCAACCCCGCCTCGGTGAGGCTGGCTTCCCGCTGGCGGCGATCCGACTCGCTCACCTGCATCTTGATCCAGCCCTTCTCCACCAGCGGGCGCAGGTTGCGCGTGACAGTGCTGGGGTCCATCACCAGATGGTCCCCCAGCTGGGACACCGTGGGGTTCTTCAGAAACCACACGTGGGCCAGCAGGCTGAACTGGTTGGTGGACAGGCCGGTGGGCGCAAGGGCGTGGTCATAGATCTGCGTCACCCGGCGCGCGAGCTTGCGCAGCCGCAGGCAGGAGCAGTCATCCAGGCTGTAGGTCGAGGTCGGCTTCATCGCCCTTCCGTCGTTCGATGTATGTGCAAGTATCTTCCCGATCCCGCGCCGGGTCAAGCCGTTGCCAGCATCACCCTTTGGCCCGATCTGTGTCCTAATGTGGCCACATGGCCGCGCGAGAGTGCAGGCTGAGCGGAAAGGCCGGACCCTGCGCGCAGGCGACGGCCGAGCCGCCGCTCTCCCCCGAGTAACACAGTTCGAAAGCGCGAGATGAACGCCTACACCGCAGTAAAGGCCGCAGAGGTGGAAGCCGAAGCTTCGGTCGCCCGTCCGACCGAGGACCAGGAACTGCTGCGCGCGGCCGGCAAGATTGCGCGCGACCTCGGCAAGCCCAATCCTGCCATCTATTACACCGATCTGCTGGCCTGCGTGATCCTTGGCTACGGCGCGCTCGCGCTGACGATCGCCACCGCCGGCGTGTGGCTGAAGCTGGCCTTCGGCGCCTTTGCCGTGCTGGCGCTCTACCGGGCGCTCGGCTTCATCCACGAGCTGTCCCACCTCAACCCGCGGGCCATGCCGGGCTTCCGCCGCTTCTGGAACCTGATCGTCGGCGTGCCGCTGATGATCCCCTCGTTCATGTACGAGGGCGTGCACAACATCCACCACTCGCGCACGCGCTACGGCACGGCAGGCGACCCGGAATATCTGCCGCTGGCCCTGATGCCGCCGCGGATGCTGGCGCTGTTCCTGCTGGCCTCGGCGCTGGCGCCGGTGGGCCTGCTGCTGCGCTACGGCATCCTGGCGCCGCTCTCGCTGCTGTCGCCCCGGTTCCGCCACATCGTGGTGGAGCGCTACTCGTCGCTGGTCATCAACCCGGCTTTCCGCCGCGACCCCAAGGAGCGCATGGCGCACAAGGACTGGCCGCTGTGGGAGACGCTCACCAGCCTCTACGCCATCGGCTGGCTGGCGCTCACCGCAACGGGCGTGGTCCACTGGTCGGTGCTGATGACCGTCATGGCCGTGATCTCGGGCGTGGCCGTGCTGAACCAGGTCCGCACCCTCGTTGCCCACCTGTGGGAGAACGAGGGCGAGCCGATGACCCTCACCGAGCAGTTCCTCGACAGCGCCAACGTGCCGCCGCCCAACCCGCTCGCCGCCCTCTGGGCGCCGGTCGGCCTGCGCTACCACGCCATGCACCACCTGCTGCCCTCGGTGCCCTACCACAACCTGGGCAAGGCGCACCGCGCGCTCATGCAGCAGTTCGGCACCCGGGGCACCTACAACCGCGCCAACTACACCGGCCTGTGGGTGCTGTGCCGCAACCTCGTCAGTAGCTCGTTCCGCAAGGCGCGGGGGCAAGCCGGATCTTGAGGGAAACCGTGATTCGGCGCACCATCAAGGCCGGAAGGATGACGAGTTCCAGCATTCCTGCTCTCCTTCTGGAGAGCTTCTGGACAACGGGAGAAATCCCGCCAATCGCCGGAGCGGCCCATCCGCTCCGGCGATTTCATTTTGGCGACGGCCCGGGCGTCAACTCAGTAAAAACCGCGCAAATTCAATGAATTAATTCAATGACATATCCAAGGCGAGGGATGGCGCTGTCCCGCCGCCGCCTCCCTTTATGGTCGAATACCGACCAGAAATCGTCAAAAACCTATTGATGACGGAAACGCCCCATGGGAGAAGGGAGCGTGCTCGTGTTCCTGTTTGCGGGACAGGCGTGAGACCGGACTGCAACCACGGGAGGCGGGTATGCCGGGGCTGTTCTGTTTTCTGCTGATGCTGACCGTGGCGGCGTTCGCGCCGGTCGCGGCCCCGCGCCTGCGGTTCTCCGTGCGCGGCCCGAGGACGGCAAGGGACACCGGCAGGAGGAGTGTGACTCCCCCTGCCTTCAGGCTTTCCGGAGGGATGGCGTTACTGCGCCAGACGCAGCAGCACGTCGCTCATGCGCCTGGCGAAGCCCGGCAGGTCGGGCAGCGGCTCGCCTTCCAGGATTCGGGCCTGATCCAGCAGCAGGTGGCTGGCCAGCGCGATGGTGTCGTACTGGCCTTCCTGCCCCGAGCGCGCCGCCAGCTGGCGGACCAGCTCGTGACGCGGGTTGATCTCCAGCACCCGGGGCGCGACGGTCTTGAGCCGGTCGTGGGCCTTGAGCATGCGGCTGAGGCGCAGGTCCATGTCGCCCTCGTCCGCCACCAGGCAGACCGGGCTGTCGGTCAGGCGCTCGGACG
Organism: Pedomonas sp. V897; assembly: GCF_051304405.1. Lineage (NCBI taxonomy): Bacteria > Pseudomonadati > Pseudomonadota > Alphaproteobacteria > Sphingomonadales > Pedomonadaceae > Pedomonas > Pedomonas sp. V897. The sequence goes on along the minus strand of NZ_JBPPGG010000005.1, from coordinate 40,328 downwards.
CGCGGATGTCCTTCACCGCGTCGCCCAGCACGCCCTTCATCACGGCAATGAGGCGGGCCACGTCCCCGGCGGGCGCGGCCTCGCCCAGATCCCCGGCCTCGCCCAGCGCGGAGAGGTCGCTGGCGGACGCCTTGGTGATGGACTGGAACGGCTTGCCGTCGAACTCGGTGACGACGCCCAGCCAGAAGTCATCGATGGGGTCGGTGAGCAGCAGCACCTCGACGCCGCGCGCCTTGAAGCCTTCCAGCTGCGGGCTTGCGACCGCGCCGTCCTCGGTGGTGAGGTAGTAGATGGCCTTCTGGCCCTCCTTCATGCGCGAGACGTATTCGGCAAGGCTGGTCAGCCCCTCCTGCGCGGAGGACTTGAAGCGGGCCAGCTTCAGCAGCTCCTCGCGGCGCTCGAAGTCCTCATAGAGGCCTTCCTTCAGCACCTTGCCGAACTGCTCCCAGAATTTGGCGTAGGTCTCGGGCTCGTTCTCGGCCATGCGGGCGAAGTCGCCCAGCACCTTGCCGGTGATGGCCTTCTTCATCGCCGCCAGCACCGGGTTGTGCTGGAGCATTTCGCGGGAAATGTTCAGCGCCAGATCCTGCGCGTCGACAATGCCGCGCATGAAGCGCAGCCAGGCAGGCAGCAGCTCCTCGCAGTCGTCGGTGATGAAGACTCGCTTCACATAGAGCTTCACCTTCGACTTGCGCTCGGGATCGTAGAGGTCATACGGCGCCATGCCCGGCGTGAACAGCAGGCAGGTGTATTCCAGCTTGCCTTCCGCCTTGTAGTGCAGGGTCCGCAGCGGCTCGTCGAACAGGCCGGAGATGTGGCGGTAGAACTCCGCGTAATCCTTCTCCCCGATTTCGGACTTGGGCCGGGTCCACAGCGCCTGGGCGGTGTTGACCGTGTCCGCCGCCGCCGCGTCGCCTTCGGTCAGCTTGATGGGAATGGCGATGTGGTCCGAATAGGTGCGGATGATGGTGGAGAGGCGGTATTTCTCCAGAAACTCCGCCGCGTCCTCCTTCATGTGGAGGGTGATGGTGGTGCCGACCGCCTCCCGCTCGGCGGGCTCGACGGTGAAGCTGCCAAGGCCGTCCGACTCCCACGCCCAGGCTTCGTCCGACCCGGCGCGGCGGCTGACCACCCGCACCTTGTCCGCCACCATGAAGGCCGAATAGAAGCCGACACCGAACTGGCCGATCAGATCCGGCGCGCTGGCCGCCGCCTTGCCTTCGGCGTTCTTCACCGCCTCCATGAACCGGGCGGTGCCGGAGCGGGCGATGGTGCCCAGGTTCTCGATCAGATCGCTCCGGCTCATGCCGATACCGCTGTCGGACAGGGTCAGCGTTTTCGCCTGCTTGTCGATGGCGATGAGGATCTCGAGCGGCGTATCGCCCAGCAAATCCGGCTGGGTCAGCGCCTCGTAGCGGCGGCGGTCGCAGGCGTCCGCCGCGTTGGAAATCAGCTCGCGCAGGAAAATCTCACGCTCGGAGTAAACCGAGTGCACCATCATGTGCAGCAACCGGGCCACCTCGGCCTGGAAGCCGAAGCTTTCTGGTTTCACCGCGTCACGATCGGCCATGGTGTCCACGTTCCCTCTTGTCGAATGATGCAGTCACTGCCCGCCATGTAAGAAACCGCCCGCTGTTTCGAAAGGGGCGAGAGCGGGACAGGCCGGCTGCCGCGCTCAGGAGCGCAGCAGCCCCTTCAGCTTGTCCGCCGTCTCGGGCGGCAGACGGAAGGCGAAGGCGCGCATGCGGTTGAAGCGCTCCGCCTCGGCATTCGCGGCGGCATCGGACGCGCCCTCGCCCGGCGCCTGGTAGTGGGCGTTGACCCGCACCCACATCCCGTCCTCGCCCGACGCGCCGAGCAGCGTCAGCGCCACGCCGTCGAATGTTTCAGCCATGAGCATGGTCGCGCCGGTCCAGGCCAGCTCCCCCGCCTGACGCACCTGATCGTATGCCAGCCCCTCGACCGCCTCGAGCGCCCGCCGGATCGACTCGCCATCGACCGGCGCACCGGCGTCGCCCGCCACGCGCTGGAACGGCGCGTCCGGCGCCGCGCGCTCATAGGTCGTCATGCGGGCATCGGGCGTCATCACCCGCACCACGCGCACGCGCTTCGCCTCCAGCCGGGGGATGAACACGTCCGCCCAGTGCTCCGGCGAGAGGTTGATCTCCGGCACCCGGCCCGCGACCACCGGCGCGCCGCCTTCGGGCACCACCAGCGCCTGCCCCTCGGGCAGCCCCTCCCCCGGGCGCAGGGCAAACAGCGCGAGGGCAACCCCCGCCTCGTCCGCCAGGGCAATGGCGAAGTCGCCGGACCCGTCGAGACTCGACCCCGCCGGCCCGGCGGCCTTCTGCACCAGGGTCATGCCCGCCAGATCATCGAGCAGCGCCTCGGCCAGCCCCTCCCGCACCGGGGCCTCGCCCGCGGTCTCCACAAGCCACGTGCCGTCGCCGCCCTTGCGCAAGGTGAGCGTCTGGCTGTCATGCTGAATGGTGATTCGGGCAACCTTGTCCCGCTGGCTCGCCAGCAATGGCAGGGCGCGCTCGGCGAACAGGCCGCTCTGCACCACGAAGACGACAGCCAGCGCAATCGCCCCTGCCGCCAGCCCCAGCACCGTTTTAGACAGACGCATCGGCGTATTCTCCCTTCCCGAACACAAAGCAGGAAACGGGCACAGCACCCTGGCCGCGCCCGGTGGCTTCGGAAGCGCAGATTGTTAACGGGAAAATGCGCCAGGCCCAACGCCTAAACGCCCGCGCTTGCAAGGCCGGCTCCCGGAACAGGGGGAAGGCAGGCGGCAGGTGACGTCAGACAGGTGGCGTCAAGCGCATGACGTCAGACGGGTGACGTCAGGTTGGTGATGTCAAACCGTGGACGGATGCTGCGGCAGGGAGTCGGGGCATTCCACCAGCACGGGGCGCTCCACGGCCGGCAGGGTCGGCAGGGCGTTGCCCGGCTCGTAGCCCAGCATCATCAGAACCGACTCGGACTGCTGATCGCGCGACGAGGAAAACAGCGGCTCCACATTGATGGCAGCCAGAATCAGCAGGCCCGTCAACACGCCGACAAGACCAACGATCCCGAGTTTTGCCCTGTTCATCTCAGCCGCTTTCTCTCTAGGATTTCTGTTCTAGCAATTCGAAAGCGGCAGGTCGAGCCTAATTCGCGGCCATCCAGGGCGGCACGGGCAGATTCCGCTCCCGCAGCCATTCGGGGTTGAAGATCTTGGAGAGGTACTGCCGGCCGGAATCACACAGGATCGTCACGATGGTCTTGCCCGGCCCCAGCTTGCGGGCCAGCTTGACCGCCCCGGCCACGTTGATGCCGGTGGAGAGGCCCACGCACAGCCCTTCGTACTGCATCAGCTCGTAGACGTAGTGCAGGCCTTCCTCGTCGGAGACGCGGAACCAGTCGTCAATGGGCGCGCCCTCCAGATTGGCGGTGATGCGGCTCTGGCCGATGCCCTCCGCCACCGAGCTGCCCTCGGCGCTCAGCTCGCCCTTGGCGTAATAGTTGTACAGCGACGCGCCGTAGGGGTCGGTGAGGGCGACAACGATGTCCTCGTTGAACTCCTTGAGCCCGAGCCCCACGCCCGCCAGCGTGCCGCCGGTGCCGACGGCGCAGGTGAAGCCGTCGATGCGCCCCTGCGTCTGCTCCCAGATCTCGGGCGCGGTCGTCTTGATGTGCGCCAGGCGGTTGGCGGTGTTGTCGAACTGGTTGGCCCAGATGGCGTTCGGCGTCTCCTCGGCGATGCGGCGCGAGGTGTGCACGTAATGCCCCGGGTTGGAATAGGGCGCGGGCGGCACGAGGATCAGCTCCGCGCCCAGCGCACGCAGCGTGTCCTTCTTTTCCTGCGACTGGGTCTCGGGCATGACGATGATCGTCCTGTAGCCCTTGGCGTTGCCCACCACCGCCAGGCCGATGCCGGTGTTGCCCGCCGTGCCCTCGACGATCACGCCGCCGGGGCGCAGCAGGCCCTGCTCCTCCGCATCCTGAATGATGCCCAGCGCCGCCCGGTCCTTGACCGATCCGCCGGGGTTCAGAAACTCGGCCTTGCCCAGAATGGTGCAGCCGGTTTCCGCCGACGCGCGCTGAAGCTTGATGAGCGGGGTATTGCCGATGAGCGGCAGCACGCTCTCGGCTACGGCGGGGCGCTGTGAAATACGTTCCAGAGTCATGACTCTGGTGTACTGCGCCTGCCGGAGACCATCAAGGCAGGCGAGGGCGAGAAAATCCATCCGGCAACAAAGATTTTCTCGTCGGCAACATGTGTGTTCCCGAAGTGATCCGGCATGGCAATTCAAGCAGGAACGGCTATGAACGGAGGAACCGCACCACCCTTGCAGAGTCCAGAGTGCAGAGACCAGGTTGAGATCATGTCAGACACGGCCGTGGCCCCCGCAAACTCCATGCCCCGCACCATTGACCCGCGCGCCTTCCGCACCGCCCTCGGCCGGTATCCGACGGGCGTTGCCGTTGTCACCGCCCTCGACGCCGCGGGCCGGCCCGTCGGCATGACCATCAACTCCTTCGCCTCGGTCAGCCTGGAGCCGCCGCTGGTGCTCTGGTCGGTGCAGAGGACCACCCCCTCGTCGGAGGCCTTTCGCAAGGCGCCCCGGTTCGCCATATGCGTGCTGGCGGCGGACCAGGAAGACATGGCACTGCGTTTCGCCCGCACGGACGAGAACAAGTTCCGCGACCTGACGGTCGAGACCGGCCTCGGCGGCCTGCCGCTGATCCCCGGCGCGCTCGCCACGTTCGAGTGCCGCACCTGGGCGGTCTACCCGGGCGGCGACCACGAGATCCTCGTGGGCGAGGTGGAACAGCTCTCCACCCGGCCGGGCGCACCCCTCGGGTTCCACGGGGGCCGTCTTCTCGCGTTCGACACGCCGCAGGACTGAGGCGTTACCGAAGGAGTACATTCCATGGCGCAGCGCGCCTCCAGGGGCCGACTGCAGGGCCGGCGACTGATCCGGGCGCTGGCGCGCGCCGCTGCGGGCGTGGGGCTCCTGCTGCTCGCCGCCTGCGGCGCAGGTCAGCCGGACGCCCCGGCGACGGGGCGCGAGCCCGGCGTGCTGGTGCGCCTCGGCAGCGACGAGGTGCAGAGCCTCGACCCGCACAAGGTCTCGACCGTGGAGGACGTGCGCGTCGCGCTCGAATTGTTCGAGGGACTGACCCGCTACGGCGCGGACGGGCAGGTGGAGCCGGGCCTTGCCGAGCACTGGACCGTCTCGGACGACGGCCTCGTGTGGCGCTTCACCCTGCGGGAGGGCCTGCGCTTCTCCGACGGCACGCCGCTCGCGGCGCAGGACGTGGTGGCGAGCTTCCGCCGCCTGATGACGCCGCAGACCGCCGCCCCCAACGCCAGCCTGTTCCAGGCCATCGACGGCGCGCCCGAAGTTGCGGGCAGAGCGGCCCCGCCCGAGCGGCTGGCGGTGCAGGCGGTTGACCCGCGCACGGTCGAGATCCGGCTGGCGCGCCCCTTCCCCGCCTTCGCCGAACTGCTCGCCCACGCCGCCGCCACCGTTCTGCCCGCCCGCCTGCTCGCCGAACACGGGGACGCCTGGGTGCGGCAGCGCCCGCTGGTGGGCTCGGGCCCGTTCCGGCTGAAGGAATGGCGGCTGCACAGCGCGCTCCGGCTGGAGCGCAACCCCCACTACCACGACGCGGCCAACGTGGCGCTTGCGGGCGTGACCTACCGGCCGGTGCAGGACGACCAGACCGCCCTGCGCCTGTTCCGCGCCGGCAGCGCCGACGTGCTCACCGATTTTCCCGCGCGCGACCTGCCGCTGCTGCGGCGCGAGGTGCCGGACGCCGTCCGCATCGCGCCCTACCGGGGCAGCTACTACTTCGCCTTCAACACCCGCCGCCCGCCGTTTGACGACGTGCGGGTGCGCCGCGCCCTCGCCATGACGGTGGACCGGGACATCCTGGTGGACAAGGTGATCGGTCTCGGCCAGCCCGTGGCCTGGGGCGTGGTGCCGCCCGGCCTTGCCGGATACGGCCCCGCCGTCCTGCCCTCCTATGCCCGCTGGCCCCGGCCCAGGCGCCTCGCCGAGGCGCAGCGTCTGCTCGGCGCGGCGGGCTACGGCCCCGATCGCCCGCTGGTGTTCGAAATCCGTTTCAACACGGACGTGGAGCACCGGCGCGTCGCCCTGGCGGTCAGCCAGATGTGGAAGCCGCTCGGCGTTATCGCCAGACTTGCCAATACGGAAGCGGCGGTGCACTTTTCGTCGCTCAAATCAGGTGATTTCACCATGGCGCGATCAGGCTGGATTGCCGACTATGCGGGGGCGGAAAATTTTCTCTCGATTTTCCTGTCGGATGCCGGCGCGCTCAACTATCCGGGGTATGCCAATCCCCGCTATGACGCGGCCGTGAAAGCCGCCCTCGCCGAAGCCGATCCGGCGGCCCGCACCCGCGCGCTGCGCGCGGCCGAGGCCATGCTGGTGGAAGACGTGCCCGTGCTGCCGCTTTACCATTACGTCTCCAAATCGCTGGTCGGCCCGGCCGTCGAGGGCTGGGTGGACAACCTCGCCAACGTGCACCCCTCGCGCACGCTGCGCCTGAAGCCCGCCGGAGCGGGCCCTGCCAACGCGTCTGCCGCCGCTTCCCGGGAGGCGCGGTCATGATGCTGCGGCGTCTCCTTCTCGCCCTGCTGGCGGTGGCGGTGCTGGCCGGATGCCGCGGCAAGCCGTCCGAGACGGAACAGGAGCACAACCTGCGGGTCACCGTGCTCGGCGTCCTCTCGACGACCGATCCGCATCAGGCCGAGACCACGCCGGAGCGGATTCTCGCGGGCGAGACCCATCTGGGGCTGGTGACTGTCGATCCCTCCGGCCAGATCGTGCCGGGCCTCGCCGAGAGCTGGTGGGTGAGCGAGGACGGCCTCAGCTACATCTTCCGCCTGCGCACGGTGCAGTGGGCCGACGGCAAGCCGCTGACGCCGGAGGACGTGGTCGCCTCCTTCCGCCGTATGCTCTCGCCCCAGACCCGGCATCCGCTGGCCAAGTGGCTGGCGCGCATCCGCAACGGGGAAGCGGTGCTCCAGAAGCGCATGCCCGCCCGCGAACTGGGCGTGCGCGCGCTGACCGACACGGTGGTGGAGATCACCCTCGAACAGCCCCAGCCCGCCTTCCTGGCGCTGCTCGCCGAGCCGTCCGTCGCCATCGTCCGGCAGGTGAAAAACCAGAACCAGACCACCCTGCTCGGCCTTGGGCCCTATCGCATCGAAACCCAGACCGACCAGCACCTCACCCTGCTGGCCAACGAGCAGACCGTGCTCGGCGCGCGCCCGGCCTATGGCCGCCTCGTCATTGACGCCGTAACCGATCCGCTGGACGCCATCCGGCGCTTCCGCGAGAAGCAGACGGACGTGGTGATGGGCGGCGCGACCAGCGGCCTCGCCGAGGCGCGGTCCGTGCCGAACCCGGCCACGGTCCGCCTGGAGCCGACGTTCGGCGTCTATGGCTACGTGATCCAGACCGCCAAGGGGCCGCTGGCGGACGTGGGCCTGCGGCGCGCGCTCAACATGACGATCGACCGCGCCGGGCTGTCCCGCCAGATGTTCAACATTCCGGCCATGGTGCCGGTCGAGGGCCTGGTACCGCCCGGCTTCAGCGGCTACGGCGAGCCCGCCCTGCCCTCCTGGGCCTACTGGTCGATGGAGCAGCGGCTGACCGAAGCCCGCCGCCTCGTCACGGAGGCCGGATACGGGCCGGACAAGCCGCTCAGGATGACCGTGCTGCTGCCGCCCGCGCCGGAGCACCAGAAGATTCTCGCCGTGCTCGCCAATGGCTGGGCGCCGCTGGGCGTCGAGGTGGCGGCAACCGTCGCCCCGGTGACCACCTACGAGACCATGGCGAAGTCGGGCGACTTCGACCTGACGCTGCGCCCGCTGATGCTGCCGATCGACCAGCCCGCCGTTTTCCTCGCCCCCTACCAGTGCGACGCGCCGGAGAACGTGGGCGGCTTCTGCGTGCCGGAAGCGGACCAGCTGATGCGGGACGCCAGCAGCGCCGACGACCCCGCCGCCCGCACCGAGCTGCTGAAATCCGCCGAGCAGCTGCTGGTGGAGGAAGCGCCGTCCATTCCGCTGTTCGTGCCGGTGCGCTGGTCACTGGTGAGCGAGACCGTGAGCGGCTGGACCGACAACGCCGCGGGCCGGCATCCGCTGGCCGCCCTGAAGCCGCAGACAAAACGCTGACCTCTATGTTCCGACTGATTTGTGGCCGCCTCCTGGGGGCCATTCCGACTCTGATGGCCATTGTCCTGCTGGGCTTTGTGCTGATGCGGCTGGCGCCCGGCGGCCCGTTCGACGCCGAGCGGGCCCTGCCGCCGGAAGTGGAGGCGCAGCTGCGCGCCCAGTATGATCTGGACGCGCCGCTGCACGAACAGCTCGCGCGCTATCTCGCCGACCTTGCCCGGTTCGACCTCGGCCCCTCGTTCAAGTACAAGGACTTCACCGTTGCCGAGCTGATCCGCGACGGCGCGGGCGTCAGCGCCGCGCTCGGCGGCGCGGCCCTGGTGCTGGCGGCCGCGCTCGGCCTCACCCTCGGCTGCGCGGCGGCGCTGAAGCGCGGCTCGCGCTTCGATGCGGCCGTGATGACGCTGGCGGTGAGCGGGCAGGTCATCCCCACCTTCGTCATGGGGCCGATCCTCGCCCTTGTCTTTGGCCTGTGGCTGCGCTGGCTGCCGCTGGCCGGATGGGGCGGCGGCCGGCCCGCCTTCCTGATCCTGCCGGTCATCACCCTCGCCCTGCCCTATGTGGCGGCCATCGCCCGCCTGATGCGGGCCAGCCTGATCGAGACCATGAACGAGAGCTACATCCGCACCGCCCGGGCGAAAGGCGCGTCGCCCGTGCGCATCCTCCTGCGCCACGCCCTGCCGCCCGCCCTCCTGCCGGTGGTGAGCTACCTCGGCCCGGCGGCGGCGGGCCTGCTCACCGGCTCGGTGGTGGTGGAGACCATCTTCGGTCTGCCCGGCATCGGCCGCTATTTCGTGCAGGGCGCGATCAACCGGGACTACACCCTCGTGCTCGGCGTGGTGATGCTCTACGGCGGCCTCATCGTCGTCTTCAACCTGGCCACCGACCTGATCTACGGCTGGCTCGACCCCAGGGTGCGGCGGTCATGAGCGGGGCGGCGTTTTCGGCCACCGGGCGGATCGGCTGGCGGCAACGGCTGCAGCGGCATCGCGGCGCGCGGGCGGGCGGCGCGGTCCTGCTGCTGATGGCGGCGCTGGCGATCCTCGGCCCGCTGCTCTCCCCCCACGGCGCGGACGTGGTGAACTGGGACGCCATCGAGCAGGCGCCCTCCGCCGCCTACCTCTTCGGCACCGACAGCGTGGGGCGCGACCTGTTCGGCCGCCTGATGCTGGCCACCGGCATCTCGCTGGCGCTCGGGCTGCTGGCCACGGTGGTCAGCGTGGTCATCGGCATCGGCTGGGGCGCGGTCGCGGGACTGGCGGGCGGCCGGGTGGACGCCCTGATGATGCGGATTGTCGATGTGCTCTACGCCATGCCGTTCCTGTTCTTCGTCATCGTGCTGATGGCGGTGTTCGGGCGCAGTCTGTGGCTGATCTTCATCGGCGTCGGCGCGGTGGAATGGCTGACGCTGGCGCGGATCGTGCGCGGGCAGACGCTGCTGCTCAAGAACCAGCCGTTCGCCGAGGCGGCGCGGGCCTGCGGGGCGGGGCCGTTGCGCCTGCTCACCCGCCATATCGTCCCCAACCTGCTGGGGCTGGTGGCCGTCTATGCCACCCTCACCGTGCCGCAGGTGATCCTTGTCGAGAGTTTCCTCAGCTTCCTCGGGCTCGGCGTGCAGGAGCCGCTGACCTCCCTCGGCGTCCTCGTGAAGGAGGGCGTCGAGACGCTGGAGACCGCCCCGTGGCTGATCCTCATTCCCTCCCTCTGGCTGGCGGCCCTGCTCCTTGCCCTCAACCTGGTGGGGGACGCCCTGCGCGACGCCTTCGACCCGAAAGACCGGTAACCCTGTGTCCCTGCTTGAAATCGACACTCTCCGCGTCACCTTCGACACCCCGGCCGGACCGGTGGAGGCGGTGCGCGGCATCAGCCTCACCCTCGCGGAGGGCGAGGCGCTCGCCATCGTCGGCGAAAGCGGCTCGGGCAAGAGCCAGACCCTGCTCGCCGCCTTCGGCCTCCTCGCCCGCAACGGACGGACGGAAGGCTCGGTGCGTTTTGACGGGCAGGAGCTGATCGGCCTGCCGCCGCACGAGATGCGGCAACGGCTGGGGCGGGACATCGGGTTCGTGTTTCAGGACCCGCTGAGTTCGCTCACGCCCCACATCCCCATCGGCGACCAGGTGGGCGAGGCCCTCAGGATTCACGAAAGGCTCTCCCGCCGGGAGGCGCGGGACCGGGCCATCGACCTGCTCGCCCGCATGAAGCTGCCCGATGCGGCGGAGATCGCCCGGCGCTACCCGCACCAGCTCTCGGGCGGACAGCGGCAGCGCGCCATGATCGCCGCCGCGCTCGCCACCCGGCCGAAACTGCTGATCGCCGACGAGCCCACCACCGCGCTCGACGTGACGGTGCAGGCGGAGATCCTCCACCTGCTCGCCGACCTGCGCCGGGAGTACGGCATGGCGCTGGCCTTCGTGACCCATGACCTGGCCGTCGCCGCGCAGGTGGCCGATCGGATCGCCGTGCTCCAGCACGGCCGGATCGTCGAAAGCGGAGAAACCCGGACGCTGCTCGCCGCGCCGCGGCACCCCTACACCCGCCTGCTCGCCGAAGCAGCGACCCTGCCCGCCGCACCGGCCTATACCCCGCGCCCGGCGGCCCGTCCGCTGCTGGCCGCGCGCGGCCTGCGGGTGGACTACACCCAGCCCAGGGGGCTGTTCGGCCGGGAGACCCGCTGCGCCCTCGACGACGCCAGCCTCACCGTCTACCCCGGCGAGGCCATCGGCATCGTGGGCGAGAGCGGCTCGGGCAAATCCACGCTCATCCGCGCCCTCCTCGGCCTCGTGACGCCATCGGCCGGGGCCATCGAATGGGACGGCCGCCCGCTGCACGCACCCTATCCCCGCCCGCTGCGGCGGGAGATGCAGATCGTCCATCAGGACCCCTTCGGCGCGCTCGACCCGCGCATGACCGTGGGCGCCTCCATCGACGAGCCGCTGTCGATCCACCGCCGCGACCTGTCGCAGCGGGGGCGCAAGGCGCTGGTGGCGGCGTGGCTCCACCGGGTCGGCCTCTCCCCGCAGCTGGCGGACCGCTACCCCCACGAGCTGTCGGGCGGCCAGAACCAGCGGGTGAACATCGCCCGGGCGTTCATCTCCCAGCCGCGCCTTGTGGCCTGCGACGAGGCCGTGAGCGCGCTCGATGCCCAGACCAAATCGGAAATCCTCGACCTGCTGGCGGACCTGCAACGGGAAACCGGGGTCGCCCTGCTGTTCGTCACCCACGATTTTCACGCGGTTGCCCGACTCTGCTCCCGGACGATCGTTTTGCACCGCAGCAAAATAGTTGACGCGGGCGAGACCTCGTCGCTTATGTCTAGGGCAGGACACCCCACAACGGGGGATTTGATCGCCGCCATACCCCGGCTGCCAGCCTGGGAGCGGCATCCTGCATAGCCGAAGAATGAGGGAGAGAGTGCAATGACTGCGGATCCCATAGTGATCGTCAGCGCCAAGCGCACGCCGATGGGCGGGTTTCAGGGCGAGCTGTCGAGCGTGAAGTCGGCGGAGCTGGGCGCTGTTGCGATCCGGGCCGCTGTGGCTGAGGCGGGCATTTCGCCGGAGGACATCGATCAGGGCATCATGGGCTGCGTGCTGCAGGCGGGTCAGGGCCAGGCCCCGGCCCGGCAGGCGGTGCGCTATGCCGGCCTGCCGGACTCGGTGGCCTGCACCACCGTCAACAAGATGTGCGGCTCCGGCATGAAGGCGGTGATGGACGCCCACGACATCCTTGCCGTGGGCTCGGCGGACATCATCGTCGCGGGCGGCATGGAGAGCATGACCAACGCGCCCTACCTGCTGCCCAAGGCGCGCGGCGGTATGCGGATCGGGCACGGGGAGGTGCTCGACCACATGATGCTCGACGGCCTTGAGGACGCCTACCAGCGCGGCCGGGCCATGGGCGTGTTCGCCGAGGCGACGGCGCAGAAATACCAGTTCACCCGCGAAGCGCAGGACGAATACGCCGTCCGCAGCGTGACCCGCGCCCAGAACGCCATCAACGGCGGCCTGTTCGACGCGGAAATCGTGCCGGTGACAGTGAAGGCCCGCAGCGGCGACGTGGAGGTCACCAAGGACGAGCAGCCGCTGAAGGCCAGGCTCGACAAGATCCCGCAGCTGCGCCCCGCCTTCGCCAAGGACGGCACGGTGACCGCCGCCAGCTCCTCCTCCATCTCCGACGGCGCGGCGGCGCTCATCCTGATGCGCGAGTCGACCGCCCGGGAGCGCGGCCTGACGCCGCTGGCCCGCATTGCCGGCCACGCCTCCCACGCCCAGGCGCCGGAGTGGTTCACCACCGCGCCGGTGGGCGCCATCGAGAAGCTGCTGAAGCGCACCGGCTGGTCCCGGAACGACGTGGACCTGTTCGAGATCAACGAAGCCTTCGCCGTGGTGGCCATGGCGGCCATCCAGGATCTGGGCCTCGATCCCGAAACCGTGAACGTCCACGGCGGCGCCTGCGCCCTCGGCCACCCGATCGGCGCATCGGGCGCACGCATCATCGTCACCCTGCTGTCAGCCCTGCAGCGCTACAATAAAACGAAGGGCGTGGCGTCCCTGTGCATCGGCGGCGGCGAAGCCACGGCCATCGCCATCGAGCGGCTGAACTGAGACGCCCGACAGCAGCATTGATCATCCAGAGGCCGCGACGCTGTTCTTGCCCGGCAGCGTCGCGGCTTTGCTTTTGCCGGACGCCGGTGAAGAAAAGGCGGTGCGCGCCGCGCGGGCTCAGCCGATGTCCGGCTTGGGCGTCGCCTTGTAGAGCGGAATGCGGTCCAGCTCCTCATCGATCTGTGCGATCATCTGGCGGTAGCGCTCGTCGTTGATGCTGACGTACTGCTCCTCGAACGCCTTGTAGGACAGGCCCTCGCGCAGCCTCCTGAGCGCAGCGACAGGCAGAAGCCGCTCGTCGCCCACATAGGCAAGGCCGTACTGAACCTCCCGCAGAAGCGAGAGATCGCCATTGGCGGCCATACCGAGGCGCAGGCCCGCCCGGTCCGCCATCAGGTCGACGAAGGAGAAGCCGGTGCCGCCGCTGGCGGCGCTGTCGCTCAGCTCCTTCCACTCGCCCGCCGCGCGGGAGAAGCGGTCCGCGAACAGGATGGAGAGCGCCGCCGACAGGGAGAAGTGCTTGGGCAGGTCCGTGCGCCCGGCCAGCGTGAACAGGGACGGCTCGGGCACGCAGGGCGCATCGAAGGGCGCCACCATCCGCGCCAGGTTCTTGGCGTCCGGCCCGAGGGTAATCATGCTCAGCGCCACCAGCGCCGCCCGCGTCTCGGCTGCCGGGTCGCGCCGCTCGCTGCGCTGGACGACGATGCGGAAGGTGGTGTTGACGAAGGTGGCGAACGACTTGGCCCCGACGCCCGAGCGCAGGTCCCGGTCCAGCAGGGAGTTGTAGTAGAAGCGCACCAGCGCCGGATCGACCGAGGTGCTGAAATGCGGGGCCATGGCCTTGAGCCCCTCGAACAGCTCCGGGTCCGGCTGGATGTTGACCACCGCCTGCCCCGGCCTGGACACCACAAAGCGGGTGATGAAGCGATCAAGCCGGGCCTCGGGCGTCGGCGGCAGGTCGAGCGCGGTCACGCTGCGGTTGAGCAGCCAGCGGGTGACCTTGCTCGGCACCCGCACCGAGCCGATGCGCAGCGCCAGCGGCGGAAAGCCGTTCCGGCTCTCGCGCACATGGGCCGACAGGTTGAGATAGCCCTTCTGGCCAAGGTCGATGGTGATATCGGCAACGGCGCCGTTCTTCCCGATCTCGAACCGGGGGCGGATGGTGCCGACGCCATGGTTGACGAGGCGCTCCAGCGCATCCAGCTGCACCTGGGTGACGGTGACGGCGTGGTTGCGGCTGGGGTCCTGCAAGGCGTCGAGCAGGTCGCTGGCGAGCTGGTGGGCGTGCACGGAATCCATGGGATTCGGGTCGGGCGACGGCCCGACCCGCGGTTCGCTGCTGACCACTGCGGCCGTAAGGAAACCCAGAACCGCCAAAGCAACCAGCGGCAGACGAAAAAGCCAGCGCATCCAATCTGCCTCTTAGTGAGCCGCTCCCCAGGTTGCCCCCTGCCCCGCTTCCACGACCAATGGCACAGACAAGCGCACCGCAGGCTCGGCGGCCCCCGACATGACCTGCCGGATGACGGTGCATGCGGCCTCCGCCAGCGACTGCGGCGATTCAAACACAAGTTCGTCGTGCACCTGAAGCAGCATGCGGACCGGATCAAGCCCCGCTGCGTTGAGTGCTGGCTGCATTCGGATCATCGCCCGGCGGATGATGTCGGCCGCCGTGCCCTGAATGGGGGCGTTGATCGCCTGCCGCTCCGCGAAGTTGCGCTGGCTGGGGTTCTTGTCGTTGATGGTGGAGATGTAGGTGCGCCGCCCGAACAGCGTCTCCACGTAGCCATGCTGCCGGCAGAACTGGATGGTTGCATCCATATAGTCCCGGATGCCGGGGAAGCGCTCGAAGTAGCGGTCGATGAAGCCCTGCGCCTCGGTGCGCGACACCCCCAGCTGGCGGGCAAGGCCAAAGGCCGAGATGCCGTAGATGATGCCGAAGTTGATGGCCTTGGCGGAGCGGCGGACCATCGGGTCCATGCCCTCGACCGGCACGCCGAACACCTCCGAGGCGGTCATGGCGTGAATGTCGATGCCGTCGGCGAAGGCCTGTTTGAGCTGCGGGATGTCGGCAATGTGCGCGAGCAGGCGCAGCTCGATCTGGCTGTAGTCCGCCGAAATCAGCACCGCCCCCTCCGGCGCGACGAAGGCATGGCGCAGCTTGCGGCCTTCCTCGGTGCGCACCGGGATGTTCTGGAGGTTGGGATCGGTGGACGACAGCCGGCCCGTCGAGGTGGCGGCCATCGCAAAGCTGGTGTGGACCCGCCCCGTCTCCGGGTTGATCTGGGTTTGCAGGGCGTCGGTGTAGGTGCTCTTGAGCTTGGCGAGCTGGCGCCAGTCCAGCACCTTTTGGGCCAGGACAACGCCCTGACCGGCCAGCGTCTCCAGCACGTCGGCGTCGGTCGAATAGGCCCCGGTCTTGCCCTTCTTGCCGCCCTTCAGCCCCATGCGCTCGAACAGGATCTCGCCCAGCTGCTTGGGGGAGCCCACGTTGAAGGGGCCGCCGGCCAGTTCGTGGATCTCCGCCTCCAGCGCGGCCATGCGCTGGGCGAAGTCGCCCGACAGGCGGGAGAGGGTCTGGCGGTCCACCAGCACGCCCGCGCGCTCCATCTCCACCAGCACCGGCACCAGCGGCCGCTCCAGCGTCTCGTAGACGCTCGCCATGCCCTCCCGCGCCAGACGCGGCTTGAGGGTGCAGTGCAGGCACCAGGTCACGTCCGCATCCTCGGCGGCGTACTGGGTGGCCTTGTCCAGCGGCACCTCGGCAAAGCCGATCTGGCCTTTGCCGGTGCCGCACACGTCCGTGTACTTGATGGTGGTGTGGCCGAGGTGGAGGTTCGCCAGCACGTCCATGCCGTGGCTGTTGCGCCCGTTGTCCAGCGCATAGGACAGCAGCATGGTGTCGTCGAACGGCGTGATGTCCAGCCCCAGACGGCGCAGCACCAGGAGGTCGTACTTCAGATTCTGCCCCACCTTGAGGACGGAGGGGTCCGTCAGCAGTGGCTTCAGCTTCGCCAGCACCGTCTCGCGCGGCAACTGGGCGGGCCGCTCCGCCAGCAGGCCGCCGCCCGCCGAGACATGGCCGACGGGGATGTAGCAGGCCTTGCCCGGCGCGATGGCGAGGCTGACGCCCACCAGTTCGGCCTTCATGGCGTCCAGCGAGGTGGTCTCCGTATCGACCGCCACCAGCCGGGCCTCGGTCGCCGCACTCACCCACCAGTCCAGCCGGTCCTCGGTGGTGACGCACTCGTAGGCGGCGGTGTCCACCTTCGCGACGACAGGCGCGGGCGCGCCGTCCTCGCCCACCTCCCGCGAGGCCAGCTTGGCCTTGAGCGAGCGGAAGCCGTGCTTGTCGAAGAAGGCGCTGAGCGGCTCGCGGGGCGGGCGCTTCATCACCAGATCGTCCAGCGGCATCGGCAGCGGCAGGCTGTCGTTGAGCGTCACCAGCTGCTTCGAGATGCGGGCCAGATCCGCGTACTGGATCAGGTTCTCACGGCGCTTGGGCTGCTTGATCTCGTGGGCGCGGGAGAGCAGCGTCTCAAGGTCGCCGTACTGGTTGATCAGCTCGGCCGCGGTCTTGGGGCCGATGCCCGGCACGCCCGGCACGTTGTCGATGGAATCGCCCATCAGCGCCTGCACCTCGATCACCTTCTCGGGCGGCACGCCGAACTTCTCCAGCACCGCCTCGGGGCCAAGGTGGCGGTTGTTGAGCGTGTCCAGCAGGTCGACAAAGGGCAGGTGCAGCAGCTGCATCAGGTCCTTGTCGGACGAGACGATGGTGACATGGTAGCCCGCCTCGCACGCGGCCCGGGTGTAGCTGGCGATGAGATCGTCCGCCTCGTAGCCCTCCTGCTCGATGCAGGGCACGGAGAAGGCGCGCACGGCGTCGCGGATCAGGGCGAACTGGGGCTTCAGGTCCTCCGGCGGCTCGGGGCGGTTGGCCTTGTAGTCGGCGTAGATATCGTTGCGGAAGGTGCGCTTGGCGGCGTCGAAGATCACGGCCAGGTGGGTCGGGTTCTCCGCGTCGTTCAGATCCTCCAGCAATTTCCACAGCATGGCCGTGAAGCCGTAGACGGCGTTGACCGGCGTCCCCGAGGGGTCGGTCATGGGCGGCAGCTTGTGATAGGCGCGGAAGATGTAGCCGGAGCCGTCGACGAGATAGAGGTGCTTCTGGGTGCTCATGGGGCGCAACTTAGCGGTGCTTCAGGGCGTTGACTACACTTGTGCCGGAAGAACCGCCCGCTTTAGCCGTGCCGCCCGCACAATCCGTCAGATCGGGCAGGCCGAAAGCCGCCGGGAGGACAGACTGCCAGCGCATCCGGTCAGTTCGCCAGCGGCTTGTGTTCGGACAGGTCTTCCAGCAGCGCCGCTGCGCCCACCAGATGGGGGTTGATCTGCGCCGCCGCCCGGAACGCCGCCGCCGCCGCCTCCGGTTCGCCGTTGCGCAGGCAGATCTGCCCCAGGCCGGCCAGGGCGCCGAAATGGCGCGGCTCCAGCTCCAGCGTGCGCAGGATGTCCGCCAGCGCCAGATTGTCCTCGCCGT
This sequence comes from Pedomonas sp. V897, assembly GCF_051304405.1. NCBI lineage: Bacteria > Pseudomonadati > Pseudomonadota > Alphaproteobacteria > Sphingomonadales > Pedomonadaceae > Pedomonas > Pedomonas sp. V897. Next base: position 22,978 of record NZ_JBPPGG010000005.1, on the reverse strand, counting down.
CGATGAAGTAGAGCGTGGCGCGCTTGTTGTAGACCTCGGGCCAGTCGGGATAGAGCTCGGCCAGCTGGTCGAGCAGGTCCTCGGCCTCGTCCAGATGGCGCAGGGCGAGCGCCCGAATCGCCGCCTCCATGCCGTTGCCGGCCGCCGAATCCTCCTCCTCGGCCCAGACCTGCCAGATGAGATCCTCCACCTCGTGGGCGGACGGGCTCGGCGCGTCCTGCTTCAGCCGGTCGAACAGCAGGTCCAGCTCCCGGGGCAGGCTCGCGTGGGGTCGGCGTGACGGCAATTCGGCCAGCAACGTCATCAGACGTTGCAGCAGGTCATGATCCAGCATGTCCCCTCGCCTCCTCCGGCCTGCGCCGGGATCAGGATTCCGCCCAGGGCTCCAGAACCGTATCCCGCGCCTCCGGCAGCAGATCGGGATAGTCCAGCGTGTAATGGAGACCGCGGCTCTCCTTTCGGGCCAGCGCCGACCGGACAATCAGATCGGCAACCGTCACCAGATTCCGCAACTCCAGCAAATCCCGCGTCACGCGGAAGTTGCCATAGTACTCCTGAATTTCGCGCCGGAGAAGCTTGACCCGGTGCTGGGCCCGCTCCAGCCGCTTGGTGGTGCGGACGATGCCCACATAGTCCCACATGAACTGGCGCAGCTCCGCCCAGTTGTGGGAGACAACGACCGCCTCGTCCGAATCCTCCACCCGGCTCTCGTCCCACGGCGCGGGGACCGGCGGCTCGGGCAGGCCGTCCATGCGGTGGCGGATGTCCTCGGCGGCGGCATGGCCGAACACCAGACATTCCAGCAGCGAGTTGGACGCCATGCGGTTGGCCCCGTGCAGGCCCGAATGGGCGGTCTCGCCGATGGCGTAGAGCCCGGTCAGATCGGTGTGGCCCGCCAGATCGATGAGCACGCCGCCGCAGGTGTAGTGGGCCGCGGGCACCACCGGGATCGGCTGGCGGGTAATGTCGATGTCCAGCTCCAGAAGCCGCCGGTAGATCGTCGGGAAGTGGGAGACGACGAAGTCCGGGTCCTTGTGGCTGATGTCGAGGTACACATGCGGCACGCCCAGCCGCTTCATCTCGTGGTCGATGGCGCGGGCGACGATGTCGCGCGGCGCCAGCTCCGCCTGGGCGTGGAAGCGGTCCATGAAGCGGGTGCCGTCCGGCAGCTTCAAGTGCGCGCCCTCGCCGCGCATGGCCTCGGTGATGAGGAAGTTCTTCACCTGCGGATGGAACAGGCAGGTGGGATGGAACTGGTTGAACTCCATGTTGGCGACGCGGCAGCCCGCCCGCCAGGCCATGGCGATGCCGTCGCCGGTCGAGCCGTCCGGGTTGGTGGAGTAGAGGTAGACCCGGCTTGCCCCGCCCGTTGCCAGCACGGTGGCGCGGGCGGTGAACCGCTCCACGTGGCTGGTCTCGCTGTTGTAAACGTAGGCGCCGTAGCAATGGCGCTCGCCGCCGCGGCCGGTGTGCCGCTCGGTGATGAGATCGACGGCAAAGCGGTTGCCGAAGAAGCGGATGTTGGGCTCGGCCAGCGCCCGGGCCATCAGCGCCTTTTGCACGGCAAAGCCGGTGGCGTCATCCACATGCACGATGCGGCGGCGGCTGTGGCCGCCCTCGCGGGTGAGGTGGAAGGGCTGGGAGGGCGTCTCGCCCGCATTGAAGGCAACGCCCAGCCGGGCGAGCTGCTCGACGGCCGCCGGCGCGCGCTCCACCACGAATTCGACCGCCGCGCGGTTGTTGAGGCCGGCCCCCGCCAGAATGGTGTCCTCGATGTGGGACTCGAAGGTGTCCCCTTCCTCCAGCACCGCCGCGATGCCGCCCTGGGCGCGGGCGGTGGACCCCGCCGCCATCTCCCCCTTGGAGAGCACCGCCACCTTGTACTGGCCTGCCAGGTCGAGCGCGAGGGTGAGGCCCGCCGCGCCCGAGCCGATCACGAGAACGTCGAACTGATACAAGTCCTCAGGCAACATGGACCGGCGCTTCCCTTTCCGACGCAGGCGATTGGGTCAGACGCAGGAAGACGTCCTCCAGATCGGCCTCCTCCGTGGTGACATCCTCGATGCCGAAGCCGCAGGTGGCAAGCGCCGCCAGCACCTGCCCCGAATTGACGCAGCGCTTGTCGTAGGTGACGGCGATGCGGCGGCTGTCCCGCAGCGTGGCGTTGAACTGCGACAGCACCGGCGGAACCTCGGTCAGCTCCCGGTCGATGGTCACCACCACCACCTTGTCGTGCGCCTGCGCCATCAGCGAGTCCTTGGTCGCGTTGGCGACCACCTCGCCCTTGTTCACAATGGCGATGCGGTCGCACAGCTCCTGCGCTTCCTCAAGGTAGTGGGTGGTCAGCACCACGGTGGTGCCCGCCGCGTGCAGCTCGCGCACATAGGCCCAGAGCTGCTGGCGCAGCTCGATGTCCACGCCCGCCGTGGGCTCGTCCAGCACCAGGATCGGCGGCGCATGGACCAGCGCCTTGGCCACCAGCAGACGCCGCTTCATGCCGCCCGACAGGGTGCGGGTGTAGGCGTGGGCCTTGTCCTCCAGCCCCAGCGCCCGCAGAATTTCCATGCTGCGGCGCTTCTCGCGGGGAATGCCGTAAAGACCCGCCTGCAACTCCAGCGTCTCGAACGGCGTGAAGAAGGCGTCGAACACCAGCTCCTGCGGAACAATGCCGATGGACAGCTTGGCGTTGCGGGGGTTGCGATCCGTGTCGAACCCCCAGATCTCGACCGACCCGGCCGTCTTGTTCACCAGCCCCGCCATGATGTTGATCATGGTGGACTTGCCCGCGCCGTTGGGCCCGAGCAAACCGAACAACGATCCCTGCGGAATCTCCAGCGACACGCCCCGCAGGGCCTGCTTGCCGTTACTGTAGGTCTTGACCAGGTTACGGATCGAAATGGCAGATACTGTCGTCATGGTGCAGACACATAACCCCTGTCGGCGCACTTGTCGAAGGTCGTGTGCGCCGCATCCGCCCGGCCGGGCAGACCCGCTCCCCGAACAGGGAGCGCAACAAAATCCCATATAATCAAATGACTTACCAAAGCCAAAGAGTTATACTGCCGCCCCGGAAACCCGACAATTCGCCCGTCAAGAACACTGCATTCGCATAAAAGGTTCGCGCAAATCACGCCGGAGGCGTTGCGCCAGGGCCAACCGTGAGGGCTCCGGCAGCCCGCACCACCAAAGGGGATCATCGCCCATGATCAGGGTTCGCGAAATCGATCATGTCGTCCTCCGGGTGAAGGATCTGGACGCCATGCTCCGGTTCTACGTCGAGGTGCTGGGCTGCCCGATCGAGCGCCGGCAGGACGAGATCGGCCTCGTGCAGCTGCGCGCCGGGCGGTCGCTCATCGATCTGGTGACGGTCGAGGGCAGGCTCGGCCGGATGGGCGGCGCGGCACCGGGCGCGGAGGGGCGCAACATGGACCACCTCTGCCTCAGGGTGGAGCCGTTCGATGCGGCCGAGATCCGCGCCTTTCTGGCCGCCCACGGGGTCGAGTCCGGCGAGCCGGCCCCGCGCTACGGAGCGGAAGGGGAAGGCCCCTCCCTCTATCTGCACGACCCGGAGGGCAACATGGTGGAACTGAAGGGGCCGCCCGACACCGGAAGCCCCGCCTGAAACCGCGCCAGAATCCGCGCCTGCAACCGCATCTGAAACCCGGGCGCGCCAGGGCGTTCATGACGCCCTGTACTTGCCCTTCAAACTCGGCATCAGCGGTGCTATCTGCTCATTCCGAGATCACTCTGGTACCAAACTGGGATTTGCTCGGCATGAACAACGCGCCTCCACCACCGGAAGTCATTTACATCGATACGCCGCAGGTTGCCTGCGATGGCGGCGAGGGCCCCCTCGGCCACCCGCGCGTGTACCTGAAGGTCGGGGCGAGCGGGAAGGTCGAGTGCGGCTACTGCGACCGCCTCTACATCCTGAAGGGCGGCCCCGCCGACGAGCAGAGCAACAAGGCGGCCTGAGCCGCCGGACGGCCCGGCCCGATCCCCGGGGCGACCCCGCCGGTGCGGGAGACGCCCCGCGGGCGCCACAACAGCGGGCGCCACAACAGCGGGCGCCACAGCAGCGGGCAGCGCTGCAACGGGCGCCTCGGCAACACGACAAGCCGCCGGCCCTTCGTTCGGCCCGCCCCTTCGCGTTTCCGCCCGCCCGTCGTTTGGCCCACGCCATGAGACGCGATGACGGGCCGGTCGTTTTATTGAGCAACGCCGCTTCTGCCGGGTGAAAGGAATCCAGCCGTGTCGAAGACCCCCGCCGCCCTCGCCCGCGATCTGTTCTATACCCGCACCGACATGGACGAAGCGCGGGTGGCTGCGCTCGTGGCCGAGAAACTCGCGGGCCTCGACGATGGCGAGCTGTTTCTCCAGCACACCCTGTCCGAATCCTTCGGCTTCGATGACGGGCGGCTGAAAAGCGCCACCTTCGACACGACGCAGGGGTTCGGCCTGCGCGGCGTGCTGGGCGAGACCACGGGCTTTGCCCACGCCAACGAACTGTCCGAAGCGGCGATCCGCCGCGCGGGCGACACGGTCGCCACCATCCGCTCCGGCCGCGAGGCCCGCTGGGCCGACGCGCCGCCGCGCACCAACCGGATGCTCTACCAGCCGGACAGCCCGTTCGAGACCTTCCCGTTCGAGGCCAAGACGAAACTGCTGGCGGACATCGACGCCTACCTGCGCGGGCGTGATCCGCGCGTGGTGCAGGTGTCGGCCTCGCTGGTGGGCTCGTGGACCGTCATCGAGATCCTGCGCCCGGACGGCTACCGCGCCTGGGACGTGCGGCCGCTGGTGCGGCTCAACGTGCAGGTGATCGCCGAGCACAACGGGCGGCGCGAGTCCGGCTACGAGGGCATCGGCGGGCGGCACGACTACACGCGCCTGTTCGCGCCCGAGACCTGGCGGACGGTGGCGGACGAGGCCCTGCGGCAGGCACTGGTGAACCTGGAGGCTGTCCCCGCGCCCGCGGGCGAGATGACCGTGGTGCTCGGCCCCGGCTGGCCCGGCGTGCTGCTGCACGAGGCCATCGGCCACGGCCTTGAGGGCGACTTCAACCGCAAGGGCACCTCCGCCTTCTCGGGCCGCATCGGCGAGCGGGTGGCCGCCCCGGGCGTCACCGTGGTGGATGACGGCTCGCTCGAGTGCCTGCGCGGCTCGCTCACCATCGACGACGAGGGCACGCCGACCGAGCGCACCGTGCTGATCGAGGACGGCATTCTCAAGGGCTACATGCAGGACCGCATGAACGCCCGCCTGATGGGTGCCAAAGCCACCGGCAACGGGCGGCGCGAGAGCTTCGCCCACGCCCCCATGCCGCGCATGACCAACACCTTCATGCTGGGCGGGGACAAGGACCCGGCCGAGATCATCGGCTCGGTGAAGAAGGGCATCTACGCCAAGACCTTCGGCGGCGGGCAGGTGGACATCACCTCGGGCAAGTTCGTGTTCTCCTGCACGGAAGCCTACGAACTGGAGAACGGCAAGCTCGGCCGCCCCCTCAAGGGCGCAACGCTCATCGGCAACGGCCCGGACGTGCTGACCCGCGTCAAGGCCATCGGCAACGATCTGGCGCTCGACCCCGGCATCGGCGTGTGCGGCAAGGGCGGCCAGTCGGTCCCCGCCGGCGTCGGCCAGCCGACGCTGCTGATCGAGGGGCTGACCGTCGGCGGCACGGGCTGACACGCGGGCACCGCCGGGGTGCCGGTGCGGTTCCTTCCGGCTGGCCGGAACGAAACGGGCGGCTGCGCATTCTATATTGCGGGCCCGAAGCCCGAGAACGCCCCCGAGGAAGCCCCGAGAACGCCCCCCCGAGAACGCTATCGCCCGGAGACACGCTTGCCAGATTTGCCCGAAGAGACCGACTGGGTGGAGATCGGCCGTTTCAGCACCCTCGCCGAGGCGCAACTGGTCAAGGCCATGCTGGAGGCCTATGGCCTGACCCCCGGCATCGAAGGCGAGAACAGCGCCCATGTGCTGGCGGGGATCGACCCGACCATGCGCGGGGTCATCGTGCATGTGCCCGTTCAGGAAGCCGAGCAGGCCCTCGCCCTGCTGAACGAACATCCCCCGGAACCCGCCGGGGGCGAGGAGCAGCAGGGCGACATGACACCGGGTGACGAGACGCCGGACGCCTGAGCGGGATGAGTCGCCGCGCACCGGTCGGGCCCAGCCAGACCAGGCTTTCGAACCAGAACGGGATATATTCGCCATACCCCGGCAATTGTACGGACTTAAATTGTTGTCACAAAACCGGCAACTATCTGAGGTTAAAGATCTTTCAACGATGCGCGTCACCACAGGCCGAGCCGTGGCCCGGATGCCGGGGCGCAAGGCCATTGTGGAATAATGCCCCTGTGATTACCCTCTAGCTTGGGAGGAGGGAAACACCATGAGCCTTAAGATGGTCCAGATCCCGCGAGAGGACTATGATGCCCTGTCTTCGGTTCTGGCGGACAACAGCCTCCTGCTTGGCGATCGGGAAGGCAGCGACCGGAAGTTTTTTGCGTTCGTTGACGAGGATGGCTGGCGGGTCGCCGTCGGCAGTCTGGAGATTTATGGCGACGCCGCGATCCTGCGCTCGTTCCTGACGACGGGCTGCCATCATGGCCAGGGACTGTGCGGCACCATGCTGGAGGAAGTGGCCGCCAGCGCGCGCCGGGAAGGCATCAAGACCCTCTACATCTTCACGGATGACAAGTCGGGCATCTTCTCCGAGCTTGGCTTCACCCCGTGCGAGGAAAACACCGCCCCCGACGGCCTGCGCGCGTCGGAGCAGTTCGCCGCCCTTTGCAAGTCCGGCGATTTCATGATGCGGCAGCTGTGAGCTGGAACGCGCCCATTCGCGAGAATTGAGCAAGGCCCATGACCGTGACGCCGCCCGCTGTCGCCCTGGCCCTGGGGGGCGGCGCAGCGCTCGGCTGGGCCCATATCGGCGTGGTGCGGACGCTGGTTGAACGCGGCGTCCGCATCGATGCCGTGGCCGGAACCAGCATCGGCGCGGTGGTGGCGGCGTGCCTCGCCGCCGACAAGCTGGACGCGCTGGAGGACCTGGCCCGCTCGGCCACGGCGCTGACGGTGCTGCGCTATCTGGATGTCAGCTTCCGGGGCGGCGTTCTGGGCGGGCGCACCATCGAGCGGCAACTGCGCCGCCACTTCGGCAACCTGCGCCTGGAGGACCTGGCGCTCCCCTGCGCCACCGTGGCCGCCGATCTCATCTCCGGCGCGGAGGTGGTGCTGCGGGACGGACCGGTGGTGGAGGCGGTGCGCGCCTCCCTCGCCATTCCCGGCATTTTCAAGCCCGTCCTGCGGGACGGCCGGATGCTGGCGGACGGCGGCCTCGTGAACCCGGTGCCGGTCTCGGCGGCGCGGCAGCTGAGCGCCTGCCCTGTCGTTGCCGTCAACCTCCAGGGCGATTACGTCAACCGGGCCGCCGCCGCCGGTTTCCGCCGCGCGGCCGGGACCACCCGCATCTCCGCCATCCGCACGACCCGCGCCTCGCTCGGCCTGCTGCTCTCCTCCCTCGCCAACCACGTGCTGACCGCCAATCCCGCCGACGTGGTGATCACACCGGCCATCGGACACATCGAGGTGGGGGACTTCACCCGGGCCGAGGAACTCATCCAGGCGGGCAGACGGGCAACCGAGACCGCCTGGCCCCAGATCAGCGCTCTGGCCGGCGCCAGATTGCATCAAAATTAGGCACATATTCCTAATTGATTATTTAATACGCAGAATCGTCCGCCCGCCAGGACGCCCCCTGCCCCGAAAACCCCCGGATATCCGCCCCTGAGGGCAACAGCCCCGTTTTGGCACGCCTCCTGCAATGCAACTCTGGCCGGCAACTTCCGATCCGCCGGTCAACAGGGAGGCGGGCATGAAACTGATCACGGCGATCATTAAGCCCTACAAGTTCGATCCGGTTCGCGATGCGCTGACTGCCATCGGCGTGGACGGGATGACCGTCACCGAGGTCAAGGGTTTCGGACGGCAGAAGGGGCATACCGAGATTTACCGAGGCGCAGAATACACCACCAACCTGGTGCCCAAGCTGAGGCTCGATGTGGTGGTGGCCGACTCCATGGCAGAGCGCACCATCGAAGCCATCCAGCAAGCAGGACAGACCGGCACCATCGGCGACGGAAAGATCTTCGTCACCGAGGTGTCGGAAGCGGTGCGCATCCGCACCGGCGAACGGAACGAGATGGCGCTGTAGGACAAGGGTAGCAACATGCAGAAACTTCTTCGTCACTTTGCGAGCGCCGCCGCCGGCATCGGCACGGCGCTGGCGGCCGGGGCGGCCTTCGCCCAGGAGGCTGCGGAGGCAACGCCCGCACTGGATACCGGCGATACGGCCTGGATGCTCATTTCCACCGTGCTGGTGGCCATGATGATCGTACCGGCCCTCGGGCTGTTCTACGGCGGCCTGGTGCGCACCAAGAACATGCTCTCCGTGCTGGTTCAGGTGTTCGCCGTGGGCTGCCTGATGATGATCCTCTGGGTCCTCTACGGCTACAGTCTGGCCTTCACCGACGGCAACGCCGTCTATGGCGGCCTCTCCAAGGCGTTCCTGGCGGGCATCACGCCCGATTCTCTCTCCGGCACCATTCCCGAGATGGTGTTCGTCTGCTTCCAGATGACCTTCGCGGGCCTGACCCCGGCGCTGATCCTCGGCGCGTTCGCCGAGCGCGTGAAGTTCTCCGCCGTTCTGTGGTTCACCGCCCTGTGGTTCACCTTCTCCTACGTGCCGATGGCCCACATGGTATGGGGCGGCGGCTGGCTCCAGGGTGACGGCGCGCTCGACTTCGCGGGCGGCACCGTGGTGCACATCAACGCGGGTGTGGCCGGTCTCGTCGGCTGCATCATGATCGGCAAGCGGGTGGGCTACGGCAAGGAAGCCATGCCGCCGCACTCCCTCACCCTCACCATGGTGGGCGCGGCCCTGCTGTGGATGGGCTGGTTCGGCTTCAACGCCGGTTCGGCGGCCGCTGCGGGCGGCGGCGCGGCGCTGGCCATGATCAACACCTTCACCGCCACCGCCGGTGCGGCTCTGGCCTGGCTGTTCGTCGAATGGGCGGTCAAGGGCAAGGCGTCGCTGCTGGGCATCGTCTCGGGCGTCATCGCCGGTCTCGTTGCCGTCACGCCGGCGGCCGGCTTCGCGGGCCCGGTGGGCTCGATCGTCCTCGGCGCCATCGCCTCGGTGGTCTGCTTCTTCTTCTGCACCACCATCAAGAACAAGCTGGGCTACGACGACTCGCTCGACGTGTTCAACATCCACGGCGTCGGCGGCATCATCGGCTCCATCCTGACCGGCGTGCTGGTGGCGCCGTCGCTGGGCGGCACGGGCATCGACGACTTCAACATGGGTCACCAGCTCTGGATCCAGACCAAGGCGACCGTGGTGGGCGTTGCCTGGAGCGCGGTGGTCTCGGCGGTGCTGTACTTCATCATCGACAAGACCATCGGTCTGCGCGTCACCACCGACGAGGAACGCGAAGGCCTCGACCTCTCCACCCACGGCGAGCGGGCCTACCACTACTGATCCTCAAATCAGTCAGAGTGTGAAAACAGCAAGTGGGGCTGGAAACCAGGGTTTCCAGCCCCCCTTCGTTTGTGCCCCTGCTTGGGGGAGAGAGGATCACGCCTCCTCGTCGCCCCGGCCCGACAGCCGCTCCCGCCGGGGGGCGACCGGATCGGGGAAGGCCGGAAGGTGCCACCCCTTCAGCATGGCCCCGCCCCGGAGCAGGAACGACGCCAGAAAGGCAAGGACCATGGCGTAGCGCGCGGGAAGCCCTGCCGTGACCAGCGCCGCATAGCTGCCCGCGCCCAGAATGGCCGCCGAGACATAAATCTCGCGTTTGATGATGGACGAGGACTCCTTAGCCAGCACGTCCCGGATGACGCCGCCGAAACAGGCGGTCAGCATACCCATGATGGCGGCGATGAGCGGATGCACCCCGACCGCCAGGGCCTTCGATGCGCCAAGGATGGCATAGCCCGCCAGCCCGAGCGCATCGAGCCACAGCAGCGCCTGCTCCCGCCAGCGGCGCGGGCCGCCGGTGAACCACACCAGCACCGCCATGGCGAGGCAGACCGCCACGTAGCCGGGGTTGCGGACCCAGAATACCGGAACATCGAGCAGGACGTCGCGCAGCGTACCGCCGCCAACGCCGGTGACCGCCGCGAAAAAGGCGAAGGTGATGATGTCGCCCCGGATCTTGGCCGCGGCCAGCGCCCCGGTCGCGGCAAAAACGGCAACGCCCGCATAGTCGAGCGCGGTGAAGATGTTCTCCGGTGCCACCACGTGCATACTCCCCCCTGCCGCCCGTCGCGGCTCCCCCGTGGCGCGGACACGCTGCCCGCAACCCCTGCGCAAAGATCAGGAAATGGTCAGCACCAGCTTGCCGCGCACCTGCCCCGCCTCGCTCAGCCGGTGCGCCTCGGCAATGCGTTCGAGCGGCAGGGTCTGGATTTCGGGCAGGGGCACCGCGCCGGACGCCACCAGCGCCGCCACCTCCGCCAGCTGCCCGCCATCGGGCCGCACCAGCAGCTGCCGGGCCGACAGGTCCTTGTGGGCGCACTGGTCGAGATCCGGCTGCTCCACCAGGCTGACGAGCGTGCCGCCCGGCTTCACCACGCCGTAGGACAGCACCAGCGTCTCGCCGCCCACGGTGTCGAGCACCACGTCAACGCCGTCCGCAGCCCGCGCCAGTATGGCCGCCGCCAGGTCGGGCGCGGCATCGTCGAGCACCGCATCGGCCCCGAGCGCGCGCACATAGTCCGCCTGGTCGGGGCTTGCGGTGCCGATGACCGTCGCGCCGCGCTGGCGGGCAATGCCGACCGCCAGCGACCCGACGCCGCCCGCCGCGCCGTGGACCAGAACCGTCTGCCCGGCCTCGACGCGGGCGAACTCCACCAGCGCCTGCCAGGCCGTCAGCCCCGCCACCGGCAGCGCCGCCGCCTGCGGATCATCTAGGCTCTGCGGCGTCTGGGCGACAGAGCTGGCGGGCACCGCCACATATTCGGCGCACGCGCCCCACTGGACGACCGGCTGCCGGGTGCAGGCCATGACCCGCATACCCTTGGACAGCCCCGTCACGCCCTCGCCCACGGCGGCCACTTCGCCCGCCGCGTCCCAGCCGGGAATGATGGGGAAGGCGTAGGGCAGGGTGGACTTGAACGCCCCCTGCCGGATCTTCCAGTCAAGCCGGTTGACCCCGGCAGCCCTCACGCGGATCAGCACGTCACCGGCTGCCAGCGGGGGCTCCGGCAATTCACCAACGTTCAGCAGTTCAGCGCCACCAAACCGTGCGTAATAGGCCGCCTTCACGTCTACCTCACATGTTGCCCTGTTTGAGACGAGTCATCAGGCCCACCATCGGGCTCAGATCATAGCCTGCCTGGCCGGCGGTGGATACCAGCTCCTGCGGCTCCTGCCCCGCCTTCGCCCGGGCGAGGGCCCACAGCGTCGTCGAGCGCATGCCCGAGCGGCAGAACGCCAGCACCGGCCCCTCGGCCTGCGCCAGCGCTTCCTCGGTCCGGGTGATGTGGTCGAGCGTCAGGCCGCCCCCGCTCAGCGGGATATGGTGATACGCAAGGCCCGCCGCACGCGCCGCCGCCGCGATCGTCTCGGAGGCGGGCTGGCCGGGCTCCTCGCCGTCGGGCCGGTTGTTGATGACCAGCGTGTACCCCTGCGTTGCGGCTGTCGCCATGTCCTCCGGCTGCAACTGCCCCGCCACCGCAAAGCCAGGCGTCAGCACACGAAACATATATCTCTCCTGCTTTTGGAGCCTCATCCGTTTCTGCTTATATTAGGAATTTGGCATCCCGTTGCCAGCAGGAACGCTCGTGTACGTGTGCTCGTTGTCCAAAAAGGCTCTGTAGATGACGTTGCCGAACATCCTCTGCGTGTTGCGCCTGTTGGCGGCGCCCATTGTCGCGGCTCTCATCTACAAGGGCGAGGCGACACTGGCCGCGACCCTGTTCGCCGTCTCCGCCATCACGGACGCGGTGGATGGCTATCTGGCCCGCCGCTGGCGGCAGATCAGCGTGCTCGGGCAGATGCTCGACCCGCTGGCGGACAAGGCGCTCATCAACCTGTCCTACATCGCGGCGGCGGCCGCCGGTCCGCTGCCCTGGTGGCTGGCGCTGCTGGTGCTGGCGCGCGACGTCATCATCCTGGCGGGCGCCCTGCTCAGCCGGGCGCTGCACCTCGGCCATGACCTGCTACCGCTTGCTATTGGCAAGATTTCAACCGCCCTCCAGATGATCCTCATGGTGGTCACGCTCGGCAGCGGCATTCTGGGCGTCAACACCTTCGCCATTCCCGAGGCCCTGATCGTGGCCGTGACGGTGGTGACCATCGCCTCGGGCGTGCTCTATGCCGGCAGCTGGCTGCTGCATCTGGTCGCCCGGCGGCAGCCCGCGCCCTGATACCCCCCAAAAAAAGAGAAGCGGCAAAAAAGAAGCGGCGCCGGTTTGCCGCCAGCGCCGCGTTCGGTTGAGCCCTCGGTTTGCCGCCTGCCTCAGGTCAGCTGAAGCCGGGCGATATACTGGCGCACGTCCGCGCCGATGTCCTCACGCTCCAGCGCGAAGGCGATGTTGGCCATCACATGGCCCGCCTTGTCGCCGCAGTCGAAGCGGGTGCCCTCGAAATGGAAGCCGTGGGTGGGGATCACCGTCAGCGCCTTGGCGATGGCGTCGGTCAACTGGATCTCGCCGCCCGCGCCCGACTGCTGGTTGCTGAGGATGTCCAGCACCACCGGTTGCAGGATGTAGCGGCCGATGACCGCCGTGCGCGAGGGCGCCTCCTCCGGCTTCGGCTTCTCCACCAGCCCCTTGATCTCGACGAGGCGGTCCTTCCGCGCCCCCGGCGCGACGATGCCGTAGCGGTTGGTGTGCTCCTGCGGCACCTCGGTCACGGCGACGATGTTGCCGCCCACCTGCTCGTAGGCGTCCACCATCTGCTTGAGGCAGGGCACATCGCTCTTGATGAGGTCGTCCGCCAGCAGCACGGCAAAGGGCTCGTTGTGCACCAGGTGCCGGGCGCACCAGACGGCATGGCCCAGACCCAGCGGCTCCTGCTGGCGGGTGTAGGAGATGGAACCCGGCGGGCCGGGGATCTCGCGAAGCTCGGTGAGAATGCCGTTCTTTTCGCGGGAGCTGAGCACCTGCTCCAGCTCGGCGGCATAGTCGAAATGGTCCTCGATTGCGGTCTTGCCGCGACCGGTCACGAAGATGATCTCCTCGATTCCTGCCGCACGGGCCTCTTCCACAGCGTACTGGATCAGCGGCTTGTCCACGATGGGAAGCATTTCCTTCGGCATGGCCTTGGTCGCCGGAAGGAAACGGGTGCCCAGACCGCCAACGGGAAATACTGCAATGCGAACCGGTTTCATCTGACTCCTTTCTCGCCGACCGCGGGAAAGCGACGCGTTGTAACGGGGTCGGGTTCAAGTTTCAAAGCAATTCAGGGGGCGCAAGCTGCGCCGCAGCCTCCCAAACTTGGTGCGTAACGCGCCGGGGACAAGAGGTCCGAGCCGGGGACGAGAGGTCAGAACTGCCGCAGGAGGCGCAGGTAATAGGCGCGCTCCTCGGCGCTGCGGCGCGGATCGGCCGCCTTCTGCTCCAGCTCGCTGCGGATGGCATCGACCATGCGGCGCTCGCTGCCATCGGGCAGGCGGAACTCCGGCCCGAGGCCGCCGCCGCTGAACCGGCCGAGGGGATCAAGCCCGGTGCCCATGGCGCCGCCGGGCGACTGGCCGGAGGCCGCCTGCTGCTGCTGCGCCCGCAGGCTCTCCTGCGCGTCCGCCAGCGCCTCCATCGCCCGGCTCTGGGCCTGAAGGGCGGCCTCCACCCGGCCCTCGCCCAGGGCCTCGGCCGCCGCCGCCATGGCGCGGCGGGCCTGCCCCAGCGCGGGCGGCGCATTGAGGCCCGCCTGACGCAGACGATCCCCCAGCGCCCCCGCCTCGGCCGAGAGCCGGGACTGCGTCTCGCCCAGATCCTTCAGCGCCTGATTGCCCCCGCCCAGCGCGTTGCTGAGGCCCGCGCCGATGGTCTGGCCCAGCGTTTCCCGCTGCCGGGCCTCAAGGTTCTGGAGGCCGGACAGGGCCTCGCCCAGCGCCGAGGCCTGCACCCCCGCCATGCTGCCCGCCGAGCGCAGGTTCTCCACCAGCGCCCGCAAGGTCTCCAGCGCGCGGCGGGCGCCAGCCTCGTCCCCCGCCGCCAGCCGCTCGCGCAGATCGGAGAGCAGGTCGCCCAGCGCCGCCGCGTCGAGCACGCGCGCCCCCGCCATCTCCGCCTCGGAGGCCATGGGCGGCGCTGCGCTGATCATCTCGCTGAGATAGGCCGCCAGCGCCTGGGTGAGGCGGTCCGACATCTCGGCCAGCTCGCCCTCGCTCGCCTGCCCCATGCGGGCGGCCAGCTCGTCGAGGCTGCGGCGCAGATCCTGAAGCTGGCGGCCCTGATCCCCCTCCTCCACCGCGACCGCCACATCCCACAGCAGGCGGGCGACGGACCAGCCGCGCGGGTCCTCCCGGTCGTAGCGCAGACGCCAGAAGGCGCTGCGCAAGCCGGCGAACACGCTGAAGTCGCCATCATAGGCGCCGATGTCGGTGGCCGCCTCGGTCAGCTTCTTGCCAACGAGCGCCCGCGAGGCGGGCTGCTCCAGTAGCTCCTTGCGCAGGGCGATGATCCGCCGCGCGAAGGGATGGGTGAAGCGCCGCTCCGGCAGCGTCAGGGTGAGCGCCGTGCTCTGCCCCTTGTTGCCCGCCGCATCCAGCGCCACGAGCCGCAGCTGCACCGTGGAGCCCGCCCAGGGGTCGGGCGTGAAATCCATGTAGATGACCCCGTCCCCCTGCAACGGCGGGGCGGACGGGGTGAAGCGGCGGGTCTCGTCGCCCCGGGTGACCGCCAGATGCCAGCGGGTCACGCCGAAATCATCGGCAATGCGATAGGGCAGGCGCAGCGCCTGGGTGGCCGTGACGGAGGGCTCGCCCGTCAGCGCGACCCGCGGGGCCGTGTCGGGCGCAACGGCGACGTCGAGCGTGACGACGGTCCGCAACCCGTGCCGCACCCGCCAGATGCCGCCGGTTTTCACCGTGGCGCTGACCGAAAGACCATCGGCCACGGCCTGGAAGGGCAGGGCTTCCCCTTCCGGCGGCACAAGCGCCAGGGTTCCGTCCAGCCCGCGCGCCACCAGCCGCATGGTGCTGCCCGTCAGCGCGGAGACCGCCAGATGCCCGTCCCCCGCCACGGTGTGGACGGCGGCGGGGCGCCCGGTGTAGGCGGGCGGGGTGACGACCACCTCCACCGTGACATTGGCCAGCGAGGTGAGCCAGGGCGAGAGGGCGTCGTCGATGCGCCAGCGGGCGTCCTTGCCCGCCACCAGCGTGCCAAGCACCAGCCCCAGCACCACCAGCGCGCCGAGGCCCCAGCGGTCCGCCGAGACCACGTCGATGCGCGGCAGCGGCAGGCGGGCCCGCAGGGCCGCCCGCGCCGCCTCCTCCCGCGCCCGCGCCCAGAGCTGGCCGGACAGGCCATCCTCCGGCGCGCCGCCCGGGGCCGGGTGATCGTGCAACAGGGCAAGCTGGCCGCGCGGCAGGGCGGAGCGCGCCTCGATGAGGGCAAGCCCCTGCCGCGCCGACGGCCACGGATTGGTCCGCCACAGCCGCACGGCGGTCCAGAGCAGGAACAGGCTGACGCCCACAAGGCACAGCCAGCGCACGAGGCCGGGAACCACGGCCCAGACCCCGAGCAGGGCCAGCGCCACGAACAGCGCCCCGGCGGCAACCGCCCCCGCCAGCCGGGGAAAGGCCCGCTCCAGCCAGAGCGAGGCCCGGGCCAGCGTGACACGACGCACAAGCCCGGGCGGCAAGGAGGCCTCCTTGCCGTCTGGGTTTCCCGCGAACTGGCTCGGCCGGGCCATAGGGCCGCCTCCCGTGCCGTCAGGCCTGGTGTCAAACTGCCTTAAGAATTGAACCAGTGAGGCAGTCTGTCGAGTCCAATGAGGTCCTCATAGGTGGGACGGGGCCGGACAACGGCAAAATCCTCGCCCTTCACCAGCACTTCCGGCACCAGAAGGCGGGTGTTGTAGGTGGAGGACATCACCGCGCCATAGGCGCCGGCGGAGTGGATCACCAGCAGATCGCCCTCGCTCACCGCCGGAATGGTGCGGTCGGTGGCGAAGGTGTCGCCGGTCTCGCACACCGGCCCCACCACCGTCGCGGTCATCCGCGGCGTCACCGCCTGCGGCTCGACGACCGGGGCAATATCGTGGTGGGCGTCGTAGAGCGACGGGCGGATCAGATCGTTCATGGCCGCGTCGATCACGACGAAGGTCTTGTTCGCCCCCTTCTTCACGTAGACGACACGGGAGACCAGAATTCCCGCGTTGCCCACGATCAGACGGCCCGGCTCGAAGATCAGCCGCACGCCCAGGTTCTTCGTCACCCGGCTGACCATGGCGCCATAGGCCACGGGAAGCGGCGGCGCGTCGCTGTCCTGGTAGTAGGGAATGCCGAGGCCGCCGCCCAGATCCGCCCGCTCGATGGTGTGGCCATCGGCGCGCAGCATCTGGATGAGATTGGCAACGCGGCTGAAGGCTTCCTCGAACGGGGTGAGGTCGGTGAGCTGGCTGCCGATGTGCACGTCAACGCCCACCACCCGGATGCCCGGCAGCGCGGCCGCCTTCGCGTAGATCTCCCGCGCCTGCTCCCAGGGGATGCCGAACTTGTTCTCCGCCTTGCCGGTGGAAATCTTGGCGTGGGTCTTGGCGTCCACGTCCGGATTGACGCGGAAGGCGATGTTCGCCGTCAGGCCAAGGCTGGCTGCCACCTCGGACAGGGCATGGAGTTCGGGCTCGGACTCCACGTTGAACTGGTAGATGCCCGCCTGAAGGCCCGCCGCCATTTCCTCGCGGGTCTTGCCGACGCCGGAGAAGACGATGCGCTCGGGCGGCACGCCGGCGGCCAGCGCCCGCTTCAGCTCGCCGAGCGAGACCACGTCCGCCCCCGCGCCGCGCCGGGCGAGGGTGGCGAGCACCGCCTGGTTGGAGTTGGCCTTGACCGCAAAGCACACCAGCGCATCCAGCCCCTCGAAGGCCTGGGAGAACACATCGAAGTGCCGCTCGATCGTGGCGGTGGAGTAGCAGTAGAAGGGCGTGCCAACGGCCTCCGCCAGCCGGGCGACCGGCACGTCCTCGGCAAAGAGCTGACCTTCCCGATAAGTGAAATGACGCATGAATTCAGCTCCTCGGGCCGTCGGTCGTTGTCGAGGGCGTGGACAGCTCGCGCGAGGCGGGCGGCTGGGGATGGGCCGGGGCAGGCGTCGGCGGCTGCACGCCCCCGCTCTGCTCCACCCAGATGGGTGCGGGCGGCTGCCGCCCCTCGGGCGGCTCCAGCACACCGCGCTTGCCGCAGGCCGCCACGGCCAGGGCGCACATCACGACGAAAACGGCACGGCTCATAGGCCCAGTTCCCTCCTGGCGGCATCCACCTGCGCCCGCACCTGGCTCGGCGCGGTGCCGCCGTAGCTGGTGCGGCTGGCAACGGACGCCTCGACGGTGAGAACCGAATAGACATCCTCGGTGATGCGCGCGTCGACCCCCTTCAGCTCGTCCAGCGACAGCTCATGGAGCATGACGCCCTTGCTCTCCGCCAGCTTCACCGCATTGCCGGTGATGTGGTGGGCATCGCGGAACGGCACGCCCGCCGCCCGCACCAGCCAGTCGGCCAGGTCCGTGGCGGTGGAGAAGCCGGACGCAGCGGCCTGACGCATGGGCTCGGGGTTGAACACCAGCGTCTCCACCATGCCGGTGGTGGCGGCCAGACACAGGGCGAGGGTGTCGAACGCCTCGAACACCGGCACCTTGTCTTCCTGCATGTCCTTGGAATAGGCGAGCGGCAGCCCCTTCATCACCACCGCCAGCCGCTGGAAGTTGCCCAGAATGTGCCCGGCCTTGGCGCGCACCAGCTCGGCCGCGTCCGGGTTGCGCTTCTGCGGCATGATCGACGAGCCGGTCGAGAAGGCATCGGGCAGGCTGACGAAGCGGTAGGGCTGGCTTGCCCAGATGATGATCTCCTCGGCCAGACGCGACAGGTGCAGGCCCGCCATGCCGGCCGCGGCGAGGAATTCCAGCGCGAAGTCCCGATCCGACACGGAATCGAGGCTGTTGGCGGTGGGCCGGTCGAAGCCCAGCGCCGCCGCCGTGTTGAACCGGTCGGTCGGGAAGCTGGTGCCGGCCAGCGCCGCCGCGCCGAGCGGGCACTCGTTCAGGCGCTTGCGGGCATCCTGGAAGCGGCCGCGGTCGCGGCGGATCATCTCGTAATAGGCCATCAGATGGTGGCCGAGGGTGACGGGCTGGGCCACCTGAAGGTGGGTGAAGCCGGGCATCACGGTCTCCACGTGCTCCTCGGCGCGCTTGACCAGCGCCACCTGAAGTTCGCGCAGGGCGGCGTCCACCTGATCGATGGCATCGCGCACCCACAGCTTGAAGTCGGTCGCCACCTGATCGTTGCGGGAGCGGGCCACGTGCAGGCGCTTGGCAGGCTCGCCGATCAGCTGGGCAAGGCGCGCCTCCACGTGCATGTGGATGTCCTCCAGCGCCGGATCCTCCACCAGCTTGCCCGCCTCGATCTCGGCGGCAACCTGATCCAGCCCGGCCTGGATGGCTGCGTTGTCCTCCGCCGAGAGAATGCCCTGGGCGGCAGCCATGGCGGCGTGGGCCCGCGACCCGGCGATATCCTGCTTCCACAGACGCTTGTCGAAGCCGATCGATGCGTTAATCTCCGTCATCACCGAAGACGGTCCGCCACTGAAACGACCGCCCCACAACTGGTTGGCCGCCTTGCTGTTCGCCATCTGCCTCATCCCGAATTCAGGAGCCTCTACAATGAACCGAGCACGCAACGCCTGGAGCCGCCCGGCCCGCCATGGCGCATACGTCCTTGCGCTCCTCGCCGCAAGCGCCTTGGCCCTGCCCGGCGCCACCCAGGCCACACCGACCGACTCCGCCGCCCCCGCCGTCACCGCCATCAAGGCCGGGCGTCTGGTGGACGTGGCGGCAGGCCAGATCCGCAGGGATCAGGTGCTCCTCATCTCGGGCGACACCATCCTGAGCGTCGGCCCGGCGGGCTCCACCGCCATTCCGGCCGGCGCAACCGTCATCGATCTCTCCAACGCCACGGTGATGCCCGGCCTCATCGACGCCCACACCCACGTCACCGCCAACCCCTACGAGGGCAGCTACGACGGCCTCGCCACCTCTGTTCCCCGCGCCACCGTGCGCGGCGTCGCCAACGCCCAGAAGATGCTGATGGCGGGCTTCACCACCATCCGCGACGTGGGCTCCCCCGCCTTCTCGGACGTGGCGATTCGGGACGCCATCGCCGACGGCGAGGTGCCGGGCCCGCGTATGCTGGTCTCCGGCCCGGCGCTGGGCATCACCGGCGGCCACTGCGACAACAACCTGCTGCCGCCCGAATACGCCGACACCAGCGACGGCGTTGCCGACGGCCCGACGGAAGTGCGCCGCGTGGTGCGCCGGAACATCAAGTACGGCGTTGACGTCATCAAGTTCTGCGGCACCGGCGGCGTCTTCTCCAAGGGCACCAAGGTGGGCGCACAGCAGTACACCGAGGAGGAGATGAAGGCGCTGATCGACGAGGCGCACATGCACGGCCGCAAGGTGGCGGTGCACGCCCACGGCACCGACGGCATCAAGACCGCGTTGCGCAGCGGCGTCGATACGGTGGAGCACGCCAGCATCATCGACGACGAGGGCATCGCCCTCGCCAGGAAGACCGGCGCCTTCCTCGCCATGGACATCTACAACACCGAATTCACCCAGGCCTACGGCAAGGCCAACGGCGTGCTGGAGGAATTCCTCCGCAAGGACCGGGAAGTGGCGCAGGTGCAGCGCGACAACTTCCGCAAGGCCCTCCAGGCGGGCGTGAAGATGATCTTCGGCTCGGACGCGGGCGTCTACCCCCACGCCGATGTGGGCCACCAGTTCGCGATCATGGTGGACTACGGCATGACGCCGATGCAGGCGATCCAGGCCGCCACCATCAACGCCGCCACCGCGCTCGGCGTCGAGAAGATGTGGGGCCAGCTCGCCCCGGGCCTCAAGGCAGACATCGTCGCCGTGCGGGGCGACCCCATCGCCAACATCCGCGAGCTGGAATCGGTCGGCTTCGTCATGAAGGGCGGCACGGTCTACAAGAACGAGCTGACCGCGAACCCGTAACCGCCTGACGCGATACTCTGCCGCAAGGGCGCGCAAGGGTTGGCCCGGCGCGCCCTTTTCGCCTAGCACAAGGCCAGGCTGACAGTTTGTGGAGGACCCGGGCGATGCCGCGCCGCGCAACCGCTTATCTGACCCTTGCCGCCTGTGCCGCAGGCCTTGCAACCCTTGCTTCCGCCGCACCCTTCGCGGCCGCCGCCGCTCCGGCCGGGGGCGACCTGAGCCGGTTCGCCACCGGCGACCTCGCGCGGCTGGACTTCAGCCACGCCGGCACGCCCGCGCCCGACACCGCCTTCGAGGCCAAGGGCGGCAAGACCCTCAGCCTCGCCGACTTCAAGGGCAAGGTGGTGGTGCTGAACCTGTGGGCCACCTGGTGCGCGCCGTGCGTCACCGAAATGCCCACCCTCGACACGCTCCAGAGCCTGTTCCCCGCACAGGACCTGGCGGTCGTCACCGTCTCCATGGACATGGCAGGCTGGCGGGCGGTCGAGCCCTTCTGGCAGAAGCGCGGCCTGCGGAACATCGCGCCCTACCTGGACAAGAAGAACCAGCTCGCCCTCGGCTACAAGGCGCGCGGCCTGCCGCTGACCGTGATCTACGACCGCAGCGGCAAGGAAATCGCCCGCATCGCCGGCCCCGCCGAATGGGACGCCAAACCCGCCACCGACCTCATCGCCGCCGTCGTGGGGTCGAAGCCGGGGGCCGGGAAGAAATAGGGATTTTCTGGACGGATTTTTTTGCAGAGGGTCGCGGACCCTCTGCACTCCCTTCGTTTTTCAAAGGGCCGCGCCCTTTGACGCAAGGACACGGCCCCTTGAATCGAACGGGAGGTTGCCAGGAGGGAGCGATCGTTTGTGCGCCTCCGCGCACGGGCCCCCTCCTGCAACACCAAAACTCACAGCTCGTACTTGTCGATCACCCAGGGTTCGGCCTTGGCGTCTTCCATCCACTGGACGACGAAGGGGTGGGCCATGACGGCGTCCACATAGGCCTGCGCCTCCGGCGTCAGCGCCACGCCATAGGTGACGAAGCGGGAGACAACCGGGGCAAAGTAGCAGTCCGCCGCGCCGAACGCGCCGAACAGGAACGGCCCGCCCGCCTTGGCGCCGAAGCGCTGGCGGCAGTCCGCCCACAGGGCCTGGATGCGCTCGATGTCGGCCTGCGCGGCCTCGGGCACAACGAAATTCGAATAGCGGCGGCGGGAATTCATGCCGAGGTTCTGGCGCAGCGCCTGAAAGCCCGAGTGCATCTCGGCGCAGACCGCGCGGGCAATGGCGCGGGCTTCCCGGTCGCGCGGCCACAGCCCGGCCTCGGGGGCGAGTTCGGCCACATACTCGATGATGGCGAGGGAATCCCAGATCCTCAGCGCGCCATGCTGAAGCTGCGGCACCTTGCGGTTGGGCGCGTTGGCCGCAATCCAGGCGTCCATTTCCTCGGTGTAGAGACCGTAGGTGGTCTCGGTGAACGGCAGGCCGGACGCCTTGAGCGCCAGCCACGGCCGGACGGACCAGGAGGAATAGTTCTTGTTGCCGAGCGTGAGGTGGAGTTCCGCCATCTGCCTTCTCCTTCCATGCAGGGAGGCGACGCCATGCCGCCTCCCGCTGCCTAGCGCAGCGAAACGGGATTGGGTAGCCCGCGCCGCGCTCAGGCCTTCGCCAGCTCGGCCTCGATCGCCGCGATGAGGCGGGGGTCATCGGGCGCCGTGTCGGGCGCGAAGCGGCCCACCACCTCGCCCGTGCGGCTGACAAGGAACTTCTCGAAGTTCCAGAGCACGCCCGGCTCCGGGTTCGGGGTGATGCCATAGCCCTTCAGCTGCTCCCGGAACCCGTCGCCCGGCACGACCGTGCCCGGCTTTGCCGACGTGAGCGCCCGGTAGAGCGGGTGCTGCCCCTCCCCGGTGACGGCGATCTTCTCGAACATGGGGAATTCAACGCTGTAGTTGGTGCGGCAGAACGCCTGGATTTCCTCGTTCGTGCCGGGCTCCTGCCCCGCGAAGTCGTTGGCGGGGAAGCCAAGCACCACCAGGCCCTCGTCCCGGTAGCGCTCGTAGAGGGCTTCCAGCCCCGCATACTGGGGCGTCAGCCCGCACTTCGAGGCCACGTTCACCACCAGCAGCACCTTGCCGGCGTACTGGCCGAGCGCGGCGGGCGCGCCCGCAATGGTCTTGAGCGGAATGTCGTAAAGTGCAGCAGTCATCTGTTCTCCCTCCCTGCGCGGCACAGCCTAGAAGAAAGGGACGAAACCACCAACGGCAAAGCGGAGCGCCCTCGCCAAAATGCCAAGGGCAAGGGCGGAAAAGGAAAAGGCCCGCCGGGCGGGTGCCGGGCGGGCCCTGTTCCGCTGCCGTGCGGCCGCGCGTCAGAGCTTGGAGGTCATCTCCGGCACGGCCTGGAAGAGGTCGGCGACGAGGCCGAAGTCGGCCACCTGGAAGATGGGGGCCTCCTCATCCTTGTTGATGGCGACGATGATCTTGGAGTCCTTCATGCCCGCCAGGTGCTGGATGGCGCCGGAGATGCCGACGGCCACATAGAGCTCCGGCGCGACGATCTTGCCGGTCTGGCCCACCTGGTAGTCGTTGGGCATGTAGCCCGCATCGACCGCCGCGCGCGAGGCGCCGATGGCCGCGCCCAGCTTGTCCGCCAGCGGCTCGATCACCGTCTTGAACGCCTCGGCCGAACCCAGCGCCCGGCCGCCCGAGACCACGATCTTGGCCGAGGTCAGCTCCGGCCG
>NZ_JBPPGG010000004.1:29543-386674 GCF_051304405.1 Pedomonas sp. V897 | reverse complement strand
ATGAGTGAAGTGATTGCCGCCGACCTGTTGCGCCAGCTGATCGAGCGCGTGGAGCGGCTTGAGGGCGAAAAGAAGGATATCGCCGAGGACATCCGCGAGGTGTTCGCCGAGGCGAAGGCGCAAGGGTTCGACGTGAAGGCCATGCGTCAGGTCATCAAGCTGCGCCGCATGGAGAAGCACAAACGACAGGAGGCCGAGGCGCTGCTCGAAACCTACATGGCCGCGCTTGGCATGACCGAGTGATCCACCCCGTCTCTCCCCTGGCGGCCGGTGCGCGTACCTGGCCGGCCGCCCCTACCATGACAGTTTTTGACATGTCCACGTCACCGCATCTCACCCTGACCAAGGACCGGCTGGATCGATTTGTGAAGGGCCAGCGGGTTTACTACGTCCGTCCGCTGCCCGCCGCGCCGCATCGGGTGGAATTTGTCAAATGCACGGTGACATGGACGCGCGGCCCGAAAATGACGCTCGCGGCCTCGCAGATGGGCCAAACAATCTACCGGCGCAATCTGGTCAACTCCCCGGTGCAACCCGATGGTGCGCAGATATGGTGCGGCCTGACAGAGAGCGAGGCGCGGGAGCGTGCGTACAGGCTCGGCGCCGGCGCAATCGCTAAACGCATCGAGCGCCTATCCCGTCGCGTACATGAGCAGGAGGCCGCTGCCGGAACCTACGCGCTGGCGCTGGACCGACAGTCCCTCGAACGCATGAAGCACGTAAAGCCGCACCTGGAGCCATTCGGAATGTGGATTGACGAGCTCCCCGCCGCCCCGGAGGCCACCGACCCCGGCGGCTAACCCCTTCCCACGCCCGATCTCCCTCCCCAAGCGCGGTGCCGGGACGGGCGTGTGGGGAGGTCAGACCCGGCGCCGCAACAGTTGCCCCCGCCGGTGGGGCTCCCCTCCCCTGAGGCCCCACCGGCACCCCACCGCAGGAGATGCGCATGGCCGAAGTTATTGCAGCCGACGTGCTCCGCAAGCTGATCGAGCGCGTGGAGCGGCTGGAAGAGGAGAAAAAAGGCCTCATGCAGGACATCGAGGAGGTGTTCGTCGAGGCCAAGGACCATGGGTTTGACGTGGAGATCATGAAGCAGGTCATCAAGCTGCGCGGCATGGCGAAGCACAAGCGCCAAGAGGCCGAGGCCCTGCTGGAGACCTACCTCGCCGCGCTGGGCATGGTGGGATGACCATCATGGAGAGACCAACCCTTCACGAAATCGCGGCCATGCCGTTCCCTCAAAGCATCAATGCGCTGCGCCAGCACTACGACAAGAACTGGGGTCGGTTCGAGAACGGTGAGCCGCGGGCTTTCGAGGTGACTGTCCGGTACAGCATCTACAAGACCGGCTCCGAGACCTACACCGTGGAAGCCGGGAGCGAGGAAGAGGCCGAAAGCAAGGCCGAAGAGCTCTTCGCCGCCGAGTATGGCGACGAGGCGGAAATTGACTCCATGGAGGTGGAGGCAGCCGATGACTGACCGCCTGACCAAGGGCAAGCGCGTGATCTGCGAGTGGGAGCGCCGCGACCACTACGGACGCCCCCTCGCTCGGTGCTCTGCCGCCGGGATCGACCTTTCCTGCGCCATGCTGGCCAGCGGCCACGCCGAGGCGCGGTACAGCAAACTGGAGTGTGAATGATGACGCTGGACGAACTGATTGCCGCGCTGGAGCAGGCGACGGGGCCGAGCCGGGAGCTGGATGCGACTATCCTTGGGCATCTCGGCTACGTCGAGGAAGGGCGCGTTTGGCGTCACAAGGGGGCGCGCACCCTTTGGCAGGCGTCAGACTTCCTGACCTATTCCGCCGATGCGGCGCTGGCGCTGTGCCGGGATGATCCGAGCAATGTCCTACACGAGGCGACCAGAGCTGTGATGGACAAATATGACGATCCAGTTGAGCAGCTAAGGCATTTCCCCCGCCTTATCTGCATCGCTGCCCTCAAAACACGGAGGGCCGCCCAATGACCCCCGACCTCGACCTGGACGCTGACTGGCCCGTCAAGGCCGCAGCGCGCGCCATCCGCATCCGCCGGGAAATGGAGGCCGCACATGAAACGGCCTGAGGACATCCGCATCCTCGTGGGCTGCGAATTCAGCGGCATCGTGCGCCGCGCCTTCGCTGCCCGTGGATTCGACGCCTGGTCGTGCGATCTGCTCCCGGCAGAGGACGGCAGCAACAAGCACATTACCGGCGACATTCGCGACGTCCTGGGCGACGGCTGGGACATGCTGATCGTGGCGCACCCGCCCTGCACGAGGCTCTGTAACAGCGGCGTGCGGTGGCTTTCGGTGCCGCCTGCCGGGCGCACAGTCGAGGATATGTGGCGGGAGCTGGATGAGGGTGCCGCGCTTTTCTCGGACTGCTGGAATGCGCCGATCCCCCATGTCGCGGTCGAAAACCCGGTAATGCACCGACATGCGAAGGCGAGGATCCGAAACTATCAGGAGCCCGCCCAGAGTGTGCAGCCGTGGCAGTTCGGGCATGGCGAGACCAAGCGGACCTGCCTCTGGCTCCGCAACCTGCCGAAGCTCCGCCCGACCGAGATCGTGGAAGGGCGCGAGGCGCGTGTGCACCGGATGCCGCCGGGTCCCGATCGCTGGAAAGAGCGCAGCCGCTTCTTCCCCGGCATCGCCGCCGCGATGGCCGACCAGTGGGGCGATCACGTGCTCACCACGCAGATGCAGGAGGCAGCATGAACGAGGAACTGATTAAGCAGTGCGCGCGGGAGGGCGCGGCGAAGGCTTGGGAGGATTGCAAAGACATTCCTCCGGCGGCCTCGAAGTCTCTGGCGCAACAGGCCCGAAGCGGCGATTTGGATGACTTTGAAGCAGTCCAAGCCGCCCGCAACGCCATCCGCCTTTACCACGCCTGCCACGTGGCGCGGCTGGTGGAGGCGGCACAACAAATCCTGCTGCACGCTGGCATTGCCGACGCGGCACCTGAGGACATCGACGGCGAGGATCATGAGCGCGAGGCGAGCCTGCGCAAAGCCCTCGCGCCGTTCCAGCAGGAGGCGAAGTGATGGATTGCCGGCATGTTTGGGTGTGTCAGGGCATCGACACAAAGGCCCGCCGACCGCGCTTCAAATACCTCTGCGACAGGTGTTTCCAGGTCAAATACGTAGGTGGCAAATGACCAGCTTTAACGACGGCATCGAGGCGGCGGGAGGTGAGGCATGAGGCACGAATTGGCCGACCTGAGATCGGACAAGGCGCTCGTCTGCTCGCAAACGCGAGTGAACGACGCGGGCGCTGGTGAGATATGGTTTGTCGTTCTGGCGGACGGCTACCTATTAGACTGCGGCCTTAGCAGGGAGCGAGCAGCAGCCGTTGCTCGGGCGATTAATCGACTGCCAGCCGGAGAGCGACCATGACACGTTACCGCGACAAGGAGACCGGAGATGTGGTGGAGGCCCGCAAGGTCACCGTTTGGCTCGTCGAGGGACGTCTAGGAAACGGGGCCAAGTGGCAGAATGAGTTCTACGAGGCCGACTTCGAAACTCAGTTCGAGCCGGTGGAAGACGCGACCGCCCAGCCGGGCAAGCAGGCGGAGAAGGCCGATGGTTAAGCTGGGCGATTACGAGCAGTCGGATTGGGCCGTGGGCCGGACTTACCTGAGCTACGATGCAGATCGCGGCAAAGGCGTTTACCGACATCCCCTCGGGCTTGTGCAGGTGGACACGATTGCAGCCAGCCCCATACGCGCGACCTGCCTGCGCCTGATCCACGAAGGGCGTGAGTACTCGCGCCGCTGGGAGGCCATATGGGGCGAGCGCACCATTGCCCGCCTCTGCCGGGAGTTCATCGAGGAAGTGACCGCCCCGCCGGGCAGCGAATAGGAGGTGGTGAGGATGGGTGCAGCACTGAAAATGCCCGATTGGCCCCGCAGGATGAAAGCCGACCTTGCCGCCGCCTATCTTGGCATCTCGACCAGCAAATTTTTGGAAGGCGTGCGCACACGCCGCTACCCGGCCGGTCGGCCAGACGGTCGCAACCTCCTTTGGGACCGCAAGGTTCTCGACCTGTTCGTGGACGTGGATTCCGGCCTGCAAGACGCAGGCAAGCTCGGGGGCAATACTGAATGGGACGCGTAGATTTGCCGAACGTAAAGGCGATCAGGAGGAAGGGGAAGGTATACTACTATTTCCGACGGAAGGTGAGCGGCAAGGATACGTATGTCGCCTTACCAGACCCTTCCGACCCCCTGTTTGCTGTCCGCTACAAAGAGCTCTCCCGGCCTGACAATGCTAGGCAAAAGAAGGAGCCGGGCACCATCGGCGCGCTAATCGAGGCATACAAGGCCAGCCCGGATTTCCAGGACTTGGCGGAAAACACCAAGCGTCTGCGCATGTGGGTTTTGGACGAGTTTGATGAGAAGCACGGCGGCAAGCGGGTCATCACTCTCTCGACCCCAGCTGTTTACAGGCTGAGAGACGAATTGAAAGACAAGCCCGGCAAGGCCAACGCCCTGCTGACGGCGCTCAGTGCGCTGATGGGCTTTGCCGTCAAACGCGGCTACCGGCCAAGCAACCCAGTATCGAAGGTCGAACGCTTTGAGACGGGCGAGCACGCCCCTTGGCCTGAAGAGATCCTCGAGGGAGCGCTTGCGGCCGCCTCCCCCATGCTGCGCCTCGCCATCATTACGGGCCTCTATAGCGGGCAACGCGTCGGTGACTGCGTGCGTATGCAGCACAGTTGGATTCGGGACGGGATCATGATCCTCCGGACCGAGAAGAGCCAGGGCAAGACAGAGGTGTTCATCCCCATTCACCGGACTTGGCGCGCCGAAATAGACGCAGTGCCGAAAAAGGCGCTGACCATTCTCTACAACCGGTACGGCCAGCCAATGAGCGACGATTCCGTGCAGGACCAACTGCGCCGCCTGATGCGGAAGCTGGGCCATGTCGATGAGGAAAACCAACTGCTTTACACGTTCCACGGCCTGCGGAAGAACGCCTGCAACAACCTCGCCGAGGTCGGCTGCACGCCGCACGAGATCAGTGCCATCACCGGCCAGTCGCTGGAGATTGTGGAGCACTACACCCGCCGCGCCAACCGCAAGCGGCTCGCAAGCGCAGCGATCCTCAAACTTGAGGGGCGGTAACTCGGGGGTAAGATCGGGGGTAACTGGTCAAAACCGCGCGGGAGGAAATGGCGGTTTTCTGCGGTGTGGCGACCCCTACGGGATTCGAACCCGTGTTCCTACCGTGAAAGGGTAGTGTCCTAGGCCTCTAGACGAAGGGGTCGTGGCCGCGAAGTGGGCGCTTGATAGACGGGGCGGCGGCCTTGGTCAAGCGCATCCAGCACCCTAAATGATTTTTTTATTGGGTTTGGGAAAGGACCTCTCGCCCGGCCCGTCTCAGCCCAGTCCATCGGCCCAGGCGGCATCGTCCAGATGCAGCTCGGCTCTGGGCTCACCGGTCCAGTGGTCGATGTTGATCCGGCCTGCCACATAGAGCGGGCGACGGCCCGCACCGGCCAGCGCCTGCCCCAGCGCCGTGTTGCCGTGACGGAAGGCCATGGCCTTGATCCGCGCGCCGTCCTTGCCGCTGAGGATGACCCGGACGTGATCCTGCCCCACGATATCGCACTTGACCACGGTGACCGGCCCCACTGCCACCTTGGGGGTGGGCCAGCCGGTGCCATAGGGACCGGCCTGATCCAGCTGCTCGCCCAGCTCGGGTGTCACGCCGCCGGGGGCCAGCGCCGCATCCAGCTTGAGCGCGCGGCCGTCCATGGAGGCCGCCACATCCTCCGCCAGCCGCTCGCACAGGAAGGCGCGGAAGTCCGCCACCTTGTCCGCCGCGATGGTGAGGCCCGCCGCCATGGCATGGCCGCCGCCCGCCGCCAGGAGGCCGATATCCTTCGCCGCCAGCACCGCCGCGCCCAGATCGACGCCCGGCACCGAACGGCCCGAGCCCTTCCCCACCGCGCCGTCGACGCCGATCACCACCGCCGGGCGGCCGAACTTCTCCTTGAGGCGGCCGGCAACGATGCCGATCACGCCCGCGTGCCAGCCGTCGCCCGAGGCCACAACCACGGGATCGGACTCGGGAGCCGCCAGTAGCGCCTGATCCAGCGTCAGCGCTTCCAGCGCCTTGCGCTCGGCGTTCAGCCGGTCCAGCTCCTCCGCGATCTGGCGGGCCTCGCCCGGCGCCTCGCTGATGAGCAGGCGCGTGCCGAGGTCGGACCGGCCGACGCGGCCGCCCGCGTTGATGCGCGGGCCAAGCTGGAAACCGAGGTCGCCGGAGGTCGGCGCGCGGTCCATGCGCGCCACGTCGCACAGGGTGGCGAGCCCGATGTTGCCGCGCCGGGCCATCACCTTCAGCCCCTGCGCCACGAACACCCGGTTGAGGCCGGTCAGCGCCACCACGTCCGCGACCGTGCCCAGCGCCACCATGTCGAGAAGGCTCATCAGGTCCGGCTCGGGGCAGGAGTTGTACCAGCCGGAGAGGCGCAGCACGCGGTTGAGAGCCACCGCCAGCAGGAAGCACACGCCCACCGCCGCCAGATGGCCGTAGTCCGTGCCCGCGTCGTCATCGAGCCGGTTGGGGTTCACCACCGCGAACGCCTCCGGCAGCGCCCAGCCCGCCTTGTGGTGATCCACCACCACCACGTCGAGCCCCGCCGCCTTCGCCGCCGCCAGCGGCTCGAACGACTGGGTGCCGCAGTCCACCGTCACCACCACCTTCGCGCCCGCCTGGGCAATGGCGGTCATGGCGGCGACATTCGGCCCGTAGCCTTCGGTCATGCGGTCGGGGATGTAGAAACTCACCACCCCGCCCACGGCGCGCAGCACGCGCACCAAGAGGGCCGTGGAGGTGGCGCCGTCCACGTCATAGTCGCCGAACACGACGATCGGCTCCCGCCGCCGCACGGCGTCCGCCAGACGCTCGGCGGCGCGGTCCATGTCCTGAAAGATCGAGGGATCGGGCAGCCAGTCCCGCAGTGTCGGCTTGATGAGGCGGCAGACCGCCTCCACCTCCGCGCCGCGCCCGGCCAGCACCAGCCCCACCGCTTCCGGCAGGCCGTGCGCCTGGGCGATCGCCGCGCCCGCCGACAGATCCGCCCGCCAGCGCCACGGCTGGCCCAGAACCGAACGCTCGACACCAAAGACGTATGAAGATGCAGCCATGCCCCCGTTCTGGCCCAGCACGGCCCGGGACGCAAGCGCACAAAGGTAGAACATGGCCGGAGAGCGGCGGGGTGGGGGAAGCATGGACTAAAGCAAGACAACGTCTATCGCGCAACACAACTAAAATATACTGAAGGCATCAAAAAACCTTATTTCAAATATATAAATATAAAAGATAATATTTTAACTAAATCGAAAAAGGTATATTATCCTCGACATACTTAATTCCCAAGGGCGATATTAGCAATCTATCGTTTTTAGGATCGTAATCCACAAGCGCCTCTTTGTGGGCCGGTATGATAATCTTTTTTCGAAACTGTGAAAAATTCTTATACTCGATAGATTCTGCAACTTCTCTTCCAGTAATTTCACCAGAAGAGTCATAGACTAGCAATAATAATTTATCTCTAGCAGGCAATTTGGAAGATAAAACACGCCTTCTCTCGTCAACCTTCCAAATAATAGGGACATTTCTTTCGGTCAGGCCGTCAACTATTATAGCTGCCTTCTCCGTACTTACTCCATGAAATATCCTAACTAACTCAGCCAAGATCCACTTGGCCATCGCCAAAACTACTGACGCATCCATATGATTTGGATCAACATCAGCCCCTACATGCCCAACATTTCTATTGTTGCGTATCTCATAGAGAGCAACGAGCATACGTGGAATTTGAATACGGACCGACCGCGGAAATCCTTCAGCCTGCTCGAGCTTTTTACAAGAATCTATCATATTCCGTGGCTTTGAAGGAGATGCTGGAAACACCCCGTTAACGTAACCATCCAGAATAGAGTAAACAATCTCGCACAATTTTCCCCCATTTAGTTCCGCAGGCTCCCACCGGTTTTCTCTGAAATTCCGGATAAGCTTATTATACTCTTCCAAAAGAGGGGCCCGCAGCCCCTCAGGGACATGAGAAAGTGCGAGTTCCGGACAGAAAGATGCCCTCATTTCTTCGGCTTCTCCGGAGCCGGCAAATCATGCTCCACGAAATTTCGCCCGTGAGGCGTCGTCTTAATATCTTCAAAGTTGCTTGTATCAATAGTTGCTTTGCGGGATGCTGCAACTCGCAAACCTGTCATAACGGACTTTGGTTCCCGCCAAGCCGGCACCAGTCGAAATACTGTCCCGACCTCGTTAATTGAGACGGCAGGCAATTTCAAAATGTGCTGCAAATAATAAACAATAACTGCATATTTATCTTCATTCGATTTCGGCTTCTTTTCGTCGATAAATTCGTAGAAAGATTTTTTTCCCTCAGGACGTAAATTTAATTCTTTGACCAACGCCCATTCCGCCTTAGCCGTCCCGCCATTTTTAGACTTCTTCACACGCTGCTTACCTGTCACACTTTTCGCTGTCGGCACCTCAACGACAGCAGCCTCGTCGTTTGAAGCAGGCTCTACAAAGTCAAGAGGTTGGGCAATTGACAATTGGCGAGCATGGACAGTTCCATTCGCAAACGCAGCTATTAGCGCCGTGAATGCCTCCTTCTGAACAATCTCGGACTGAAACGCATTTACTGCTTCTGCAATCGCCCCCATGCGCGAAAGCAAATCATCAAATTCCTGCTTAGCCACAACCATCCTCTTGGTATCTGTTGCGACCCTCTGTTACTCTTTATATATTACGCAGTAATAATGATTCAAGAGGTTAGGCCGACAGCCTCTGTGATGAAATAAGTGCATTTTCGGCCAGCGCTGCCAGTTCTAAGCACTCACCAAGCCATTTTTCCTTTGAGCAAGGCTAGGCTGCATTAACCAATTGGCCAAAACAGACAGGGCCGGAGGATCACCCCCCGGCCCTGCCGATGTCAGCGCTGTGATATCGCTTACAGCTTCTTGCGGCGGTGCTCGCCGTAGACGTAGCGCACGGTGCCGGAGGAAGCGCGCATCACCAGCGATTCCGTGGTGAACCAGCCGCCCGGCTTGCGCTTCACGCCTTCCAGCAGCGCGCCGTCGGTGACGCCGGTGGCGGCGAAGATCACGTCGCCCGACGCCAGTTCTTCCAGCTTGTACTTGCGGTTGAAGTCGGTGATGCCGACGCGGCGGGCGCGCTCCTTCTCATCCTCGTTACGGAAGATGAGCCGGCCCTGGATCTGGCCGCCGATGCAGCGCAGGGCGGCCGCTGCCAGCACGCCTTCGGGCGCACCGCCCGAGCCCATGTACATGTCGATGGTGGTTTCCTCGGGGTTGGTGACGGCGATCACGCCGGCCACGTCGCCGTCCGGGATGAGCTTGATACCGCAACCGACCTCGCGCAGTTCGCGGATGAGGGCTTCGTGGCGCGGACGGTCCAGCACGCACACCATCACGTCCTCGGGCTTCACGCCCTTGGCCTCGGCGAAGCGGCGCACGTTCTCGGCCGGGCTGAAGTCGAGATCAACCAGCCCTTCCGGGTAGCCCGGACCGATGGCGAGCTTGTCCATGTAGACGTCCGGCGCGTTGAGCAGGTGGCCGGCCTCGGCAATGGCCAGCACCGCCATGGCGTTGGCTCCGGCCTTGGCGGTGATGGTGGTGCCTTCCAGCGGGTCGAGCGCGATGTCGATCGCGGGGCCGTCCTGATCCGAGCCCACCTTCTCGCCGATGTAGAGCATCGGCGCCTCGTCGCGCTCGCCTTCCCCGATGACCACGGTGCCGTTGAAGGGCAGCCGGTTCAGCGCCTCGCGCATGGCTTCCACCGCCGCCGCGTCCGCCGCCTTCTCGTTGCCGCGTCCGATCAGCTTGGCCGCCGCGATGGCGGCGGCTTCGGTGACGCGCACCATCTCAAGCACCCAAATGCGGTCGAGAATCTGGGAAGGAGTCTGAGTCATGAAAAGGCCTCTCGTGACCGTTAGAAATCAAGGATGTGCATCATTACCGGCGCAGAGGTGACACTCTCAAGTGCACCGATCCGCTCCAGGGCGCTGGAGATCGCCTGTTGCGGACCATCGTGGGTGGTCAGCACGAAGTAGACGCCCCCGGCCGGCGCGATGCCGCGCTGGATGACGCTTTCGACCGAAACGGACAGATCCCGCAGGATCGCGGTGAGTTCGGCCAGCACGCCGGGGCGATCCACAACCGTCAACCGGATATAATAACGACCGATGTGCTTCATCGGATCAGCGGCCGGCGTGTCGGTGAGCAGATGCGCCGGCATGGAGAGGGCCGGGCCCCATTCCCCGCGCGCCACATCGATGAGGTCCGCGGCAACGGCGGACGCGGTCGGCCCCTCGCCCGCGCCCCGGCCCTGGAACACCAGCTGCCCGACGCAGTTGCCTTCCACCACCACGGCGTTCAGCGAGTCGGTCACATGGGCGAGCGGATGGGTCTCCGGCACGAGGCACGGGTGCACCCGCTGGAACAGCTTGCCGTCTTCCAGACGCGCCGTGCCGATGAGGCGGATGCGATAGCCCAGCGCCCGCGCGTAATCGATGTCGGCAGGCGCGACGTTGCGGATGCCGCAGGTGGAGACGCCCGCGAAGTTGATCTTCGTGCCGAAGGCCAGCGACGAGAGGATCGACAGCTTGTGGGCCGCGTCGATGCCGTCGATGTCGAAGGTGGGATCGGCCTCGGCATAGCCCAGGCTCTGCGCCTCCTTCAGCACGCTGTCGAACGGTTTGCCCTCCCGCTCCATGGCCGAGAGGATGAAATTGCAGGTGCCGTTGAGAATGCCATAGACAGCCTCGACGCGGTTGCCCGCCAGACCCTCGCGCATCCCCTTGATGACCGGGATGCCGCCCGCGACCGCCGCCTCGAACTTAAGCGCCACGTTGTTCCGTTCCGCCAGTTCGGCCAGCTCGATGCCATGGTGGGCGAGCATCGCCTTGTTGGCGGTGATGAACGGCTTGCCCGCGCCCAGCGTCGCCCTGGCCAGCGTCAGCGCCGGCCCGTTCGAGCCGCCGATCAGCTCGACAACCGCGTCCACGTCCTCCCGCAGCGCCAGATCGGGCGCATTGTCCACCCAGGCGAAGCCGGAGAGGTCGACGCCCCGATCGCGGGTGCGGTCCCGCGCGGAGACGGCGGTAATCACCACGGGCCGGTTGGCCCGGCGGCTCACCAGTTCGGCGTTCTCTGCAAGGAGCTTGACCAGGCCGGCACCGACAGTGCCCAGTCCCGCCAAGCCGACGCGTAAAGGCTTGTCAGACATTCTCATCCCATTCCCATCGGCGATGGTCCTAGCGAGTGTCAAAGGCTTTGGCTAGGGCTTGCGCGTCCGTGCCAAGCTGCCGCCACCCCGGGTCTCGTGCGGACCGCGCCGGATGCGCATGGCCGGGAGCAGCCCCGGCCATGCAGTTGCTCTGCTTCGGGCGGCCCGCCGCTCGGGCCGGGCCGCCCTTGGCATGGACATGCGGCTATTCGGCCGCAGCTTTCGGGCCGGGCACATTCAGCCCTTCGGCCTGGAAGAACCGGCGGATGTTGCGGGCCGCCTGGCGGATGCGGTGCTCGTTCTCCACCAGCGCGATTCGCACATAGCCCTCGCCCAGCTCGCCGAAGCCGACACCCGGCGCCACCGCCACCTGCGCCTGGGTGAGCAGCTTCTTGGAGAACTCCAGCGCGCCCATCTCGCGGAAGGGTGCCGGAACCGGCACCCAGGCGAACATGGAGGCGGGCGGCGGCGGCACCTCCCACCCGGCGCGGGCGAAGCTTTCCACCAGCACGTCGCGCCGCTGCTTGTAGAGCTGGCGGGCCTGCTCGATGCAGTCCTGCGGGCCATTGAGCGCGGCGACAGCCGCCGCCTGGATCGGCGTGAACGCACCGTAGTCGAGGTACGACTTCACCCGGGTGAGCGCCTGGATGAGCTTCTTGTTGCCAACGGCAAAGCCCACGCGCCAGCCGGCCATGCTGTAGGTCTTGGACATGGAGGTGAACTCCACCGCCACGTCCTTCGCGCCCGGCACCTGAAGGATGGAGGGCGGCGGGTTGTTGTCGAAGTAGATCTCCGCATAGGCGAGATCGGAGAGCACCCAGATCTCGTGCTTGCGGCAGAAGTCCACCACCTCGGCGTAGAAGTCCAGACCCACCACCTGCGCGGTGGGGTTGGACGGGTAGCCCATCACGATGGCCGTCGGCTTGGGCACGCTGTAGCGCACCGCGTTCTCAAGGCTCTTCATGAAATCCGGCCCCGGCGCGGCAGGGACATGGCGAATGGCCGCGCCCGCGATGATGAAGCCGAAGGCGTGAATGGGATAGCTCGGGTTGGGCGCGAGAATAATGTCGCCCGGCGCGGTGATCGCCTGGGCGAGGTTGGCCAGCCCCTCCTTGGAGCCGAGGGTGACGACCACTTCCGTCTCCGGGTCCAGCTCGACGCCGAAACGGCGGGCATAGTAGGCAGCCTGCGCCTTGCGCAGACCCTTGATGCCCTTGGAGGCGGAGTAGCCATGGGCATCCGGCTTGCGCGCGACTTCGGCAAGCTTCTCGATCACGTGGGCCGGCGGCGGCGTATCCGGGTTGCCCATGCCCAGATCGATGATGTCTTCGCCACGCGCTCGGGCGGCTGCCTTCATTGCGTTCACTTCCGCGAACACATAGGGCGGCAGGCGCTTCACGCGATAGAATTCCTCATCGATCATTGGTCTGAACCTTCATGTTTGAATGTAAGCGGCTTCCGTCCATCCCGACGCTGGGTTAGGCTCGGCAAGCCAGCCAGTCTTATAGGCCGTGGCGGAATCGAAGGCGAGTATGAATGGCGTCAGGTAGCCCCGCTTTATCGCGAACAGGCGCAAGAAAATTTCGATGACCGACCAAAATACGTTATACGGGCTGGCACAATCGGGGTCTTATGAAAGATTCCAACACTGGATGCGTCTGTTGGGGCGCGCCCAGCAGCTCCAGCTGGAGTTCTGGCTGCGCCAGAGCCGGGCGAGTCGCCCCCTGCCGCTCGACCCCTTCGGCCTCCTGCCCCTCGGGGCCCGGGTGGGGGCCAGCCTTCTGTCCAACCCCCACCGGCTGATGGACCACCAGACGCGGTTTCTGCAGGAGGTCTCCGCGCTCTGGCAGGCGGCCGCCCAGAGTCTCACTCCGCCCGCGGGCGAGGCCGCGCCGCAGGAGGAGGCCCGGAGCGATCGCCGCTTTGCCGCGCCCGAGTGGCAGTCCCACCCGGCGTTCGACCTGATGCGCCAGAGCTATCTGCTGGCCAGCGAGCACTGGCTGCGCCTGATGGAGGGCATCGAGGGGCTGGACGACGCCTCCCGCACCAAGCTGCGCTTTTTCGCCCGGCAGTGGGCGGACGCGCTCGCCCCGTCCAACTTCCCGCACCTCAATCCGCAGGTGATGAAAGCCACCCTCGAGGAGCAGGGGCAGAACCTGCTGCGCGGCTTCGAGAACCTGCTGAACGATCTGGAGAAGGGCTTCATCAGCCTGACGGACGAGGCCGCCTTCACCGTGGGCGAGAACGTGGCCGCCACGCCCGGCAAGGTGGTGTTCGAGAACCGGCTGTTCCAGCTCATCCAGTACCAGCCCGTCACCGACACGGTGCGCCAGATCCCCATTCTCATCGCGCCGCCGTGGATCAACAAGTTCTACATCCTTGATCTGACGCCCCAGAAGTCCTTCGTGCGGTGGTGCGTCGAACAGGGGTTCACGGTGTTCGTGATCTCGTGGGTCAACCCCGGCCCCGAGCATCAGGACGTCGGCCTCGCGCACTACATGCAGGAAGGCTTCATCACGGCGATGGAGACGGTGCGCACCATCTGCGACGCGCCTTCCGTCCACACCATCGGCTATTGCGTGGCCGGGACCATGCTCGCCCCGACGCTGGCGTGGCTGGCGGCGCAGGGGCGCGAGGATCTGGTCTCCTCCGCCACCTTCTTCACCGCGCAGGTGGATTTCTCCGAGGCGGGCGACCTGCGCGCGCTGGTCGATGAAACCCAGTTGCAGACGCTGGAGCAGCTGTGTGCCGAGACCGGCGTTCTCGACTCCCGCTACATGGCCGCCACCTTCAACATGCTGCGCGCCAACGACCTGATCTGGAACTACGTGGTCAACAACTACCTCCTGGGCCGCGAGCCGCCGCCCTTCGACCTCCTGTTCTGGAACTCGGATTCAACCCGCCTGCCCCGCGCCATGCTGATGGAATATCTGCGGGACATGTATCTGGACAACCGGCTGGTCCAGCCCGGCGGCATCACCCTTGCGGGCGTGCCGATCGATCTCACCCGCATCCGGATCCCCGCCTACATTCAGGCCGGGCGGGAAGACCACATCGCCCCGGCGCGGTCGGTCTACAAGCTCACCCGCCACCTCTCCGGCCCGCTGCGGTTCGTGTTGGCGGGCTCGGGCCACATCGCGGGCGTCGTCAACCCGCCCGAGGCGCGCAAATACCAGCACTGGGTGAGCGACCACCTGGCGGAGACACTCCCCGAGACGCTGGACGACTTCCTCGCCCGCGCCGAGGAGCGGCCGGGCTCCTGGTGGCCGGACTGGAAGGCCTGGCTCGCGCCCCAACTCGGGCCCGACGTTCCGGCGCGCATCCCCGGCAGCCACCCGGACTATCCGGCAATCGAGGACGCGCCGGGGCGGTATGTGCAGATGCGGTAGGTTTCTGCTCCGCAGGGCAGGGGTCTTGGACCCCTGCACCCCGTTCGTTTACCGGGCCGCGCCTGACATCCGCCCAGGCGACTTCTGGAGACAGGGGACTGAACGGGCCGCGCCCGGCAGAACCGGAGGCGCCTTCTGAAACGGCAGCAAGGCTGGCATCGAGGCGGACAAGGGCGCGACCGGACAAGACAAATCCAGTCCTACGCCCACCTTCCCCCTCGCACGTCCCGATTAAGGAACGGGAGGTGCAGGAGGGGCAAGCCCCTCCTGCAGATCTCGATTTCCCGAATAAACCTCCCGCCTCTCCTACCCTTCCTGGCCGCCCTTGTACTTCTCCAGGAAGGCCCGGGCGTGGGCGTCCACCCGACCTTCGGCGATGGCGTCGCGCAGGCCCTGCATCATGGTCTGGTAGAAGTGGATGTTGTGCTGGGTCATCAGCATGGCGCCGAGGATTTCGCCCGCCTTCACCAGATGGTGCAGGTAGGCGCGGCTGTAGGTGGTGCACACCGGGCAGGAGCATTCGGGGTCGAGCGGCCCGGTGTCTTCCTTGTGTTTGGCGTTGCGGATGTTGACCGGCCCGTGGCTGGTGAACGCCTGCCCGTTGCGGCCCGAGCGGGTGGGCAGCACGCAGTCGAACATGTCGACCCCGCGCAGCACCGCGCCCACGATGTCATCCGGCTTGCCCACGCCCATCAGGTAGCGCGGCCGGTCGGCGGGCAGGAAGCCGGGCGCGTAGTCCAGCACCTCGAACATCGGCCCCTGTCCCTCGCCGACGGCAAGGCCGCCGATCGCATAGCCGTCGAAGCCGATCTCGATGAGCCGCTCGGCGGATTCCTTGCGCAGGTCCTGATAGAGGCTGCCCTGCTGGATGCCGAACAGGGCGGCGCGGGCGGCGTGTTCCTCACCGCTGTCGAACCCGTCGCGCGAGCGCCTGGCCCAGCGCATGGACATGCGCATGGACCGGGCGGCGACCTCGTGGCTGGCCGGGTGCGGCGTGCACTCGTCGAACGCCATCACGATGTCCGAGCCCAGCAGGCGCTGGATTTCCATGGAGCGCTCCGGCGTCAGGACATGCCGCGACCCGTCGATATGGGACGCAAAGGCGACGCCCTCCTCCGTGATCTTGCGCAGGGAAGACAGCGACATGACCTGATAGCCGCCGGAATCCGTCAGGATCGGCCGGTGCCAGTTCATGAATTTATGCAGGCCGCCCAGCCGCGCGATCCGCTCCGCGGTCGGCCGCAGCATCAGGTGGTAGGTGTTCCCGAGGATGATGTCCGCGCCCGTCGCCCGCACCTCCTCGACGCGCATGGCCTTCACCGTGGCGGCCGTGCCCACCGGCATGAAGGCGGGCGTGCGGATCTCGCCGCGCAGCATGTGGATGACGCCGGTGCGGGCCTTGCCGTCCGTCGCCTTGATCTCGAATTTGAAACGCTCGCTCATGACTTGGCCTCGTAGCGGAACAGCAGGCTGGCGTCACCGTAGGAATAGAACCGGTACCCGCTGGCGATGGCGTGGGCGTAGGCCGCCTTCATGGTCTCAAGGCCGGAGAAGGCGGAGACCAGCATGAAAAGGGTCGATTTCGGCAGGTGGAAGTTGGTCATCAGCACATCGACCGCCCGAAAGCGATAGCCGGGGGTGATGAAGATGTCCGTCTCCGCCTTGAACGGGTGGATGACGCCGCTCTCGTCCGCCGCGCTCTCGATCAGGCGCAGCGACGTGGTGCCAACGCACACGATCCGCCCGCCCCGCGCCTTCACCGCGTTGAGCTTCGCCGCCACCTCCGGCGTCACCTCGCCCCATTCGCTGTGCATCCGGTGGGCGGTGGTGTCCTCCACCTTCACCGGCAGGAAGGTGCCCGCCCCCACATGCAGCGTCACCGTCACCCGCTCGACGCCGCGCGCATCAAGCGCCGCCAGCAGCCGCTCGGTGAAGTGCAGCCCCGCCGTCGGCGCGGCAACCGAGCCCTGATGACGGGCAAACACGGTCTGATAGTCCTCCGCGTCCTTCTCGTCCGCCGGGCGGCGGCTGGCGATGTAGGGCGGCAGCGGCATGGTGCCCGCCTCCATCAGCGCCGCCTCCACCGGCCCCTCGCACTCGAACAGGAAGGCAACCGAGCCGTCCGCCAGCTTGTCCTCCACAACGGCGGAGAGGTTCGGGCTGAACACCACCCGGTCGCCCGCACGCAGCCGCTTGGCGTTCTTCACGAACGCATGCCAGCGCCGGGCATCGACCCGCTTGTGCAGCGTCACGCCCACCTTCGCCTCTCCCCGCGTGCCGAACAGCTGGGCCGGCAGCACCCGGGTGTCGTTGGAGACCAGCACGTCGCCCGGACGCAGGAACTCCGGCAGATCAAGGACGCCCCTGTCCTCCAGCGCGCCGCCGGGATGCACCACCAGCATCCGCGCACTGTCGCGCGGGGAGGCCGGCCGCAGGGCGATGCGATCCTCCGGCAAATCGAAGTCGAACAGGTCTACGCGCATGGGTTACTCGCTTGCGGCGGGAAAAACTGGCCGCCCTTGTAGCCGGTTTTCGCAATTTGTGCAGCGCCGAGGTTTGCCCGTCGCCGCCACAGGCGCACAGGTGGATCAACAGGATATATGCAGGGGGATCTGTAATCCCCCTGCACCCCCTGTTCGTTTTCCGGGCCGCGTTTCAGGGGCGCGCTGGACGACAGGATTTGAAGAACAGGATTTGATCGGGACGTGCCCGTCATGACGCGGGCGTACTCACGGGTATATGCCTGCGAACCAGACAGCCCCGAACGTGCGCCAAGTCCTTTACGCCGAGCCGATCTGGCTGAGCACCGAAAGCAAATCCACACCCATCAACCGGATGCCAAGGGCCAGCATGATCAAAACGAATGTATTGATTGCGGTGGCCACCAGCCCCTGCCCCACCTGCCGGACAAAAGAGCTGCGCAGCTCCACTTGCGCCGCCGCCTGTTCGATCCCGGCCGTGATTGCCTCCTGTTCTATGATGGGGCGAACGTCTTCCACCGACTGCCGGGCAAAGACGATCAACATGTTCCGGGCGCCTTCGCGATGCGCTCCAGCTGATCAGGTGTGGAGACCGCCCGTGCGAAGGCCATGTTCTCCTCCTGGGTCGGCGGGCGACCATGCCCCCGTTCGAAATCACGCGCCCAGGCTCTCTTGTGGCATTTGTAGAGCGCGTAAGCCGTCAGCGCCTCCACATTTCCACCATCAACCCGCAGTGTCTCAAATATCGGGCTCTTTGTCGTCACGGTTTAAGATATTCTTTTTCTTTCATGATCCGACGAAGAACAGTATTGGCTGCCTCCAACGCGGCCTCATAGACGTCTCGCCGCATCGAGACCACGAGCCTGCCGTCCGGCATGCGCCAGTTGGTGAAAACGCCCTCGCCCGGAAGAGCCGGGCCGGTATCCACCCGGTAGAGCGTCTCTTTTCCTGCGCTGCATGCGACCATGGCCGTTCTCCTTTTGACGGACTCTAACATCGACGCAGGCACCCCGCCATCGGCCCAGGGTCGTAGAACGCTCCCCCTTCTCGAACGAAAAAGGGGAGGCGGTTGCCTCCCCTTCGCATCGTGCAGACGTGTCGCCCGGCTTACTCGGCCGCGCCCTCGCCCTCTGCCTTGGCGGCGTCGGCGGCCACATAGGCCCTGACGATCTTGGTCGGGTTGGCCGGCGGCTCGCCGCGGGCGATTTCATCGACGGCTTCCATGCCCTCGATCACCCGGCCCCACACCGTGTACTGGCCATCGAGGAAGAACGACGGCTGGAAGCAGATGAAGAACTGGCTGTTGGCGCTGTCGGGATCGCCCGCGCGCGCCATGGAGGCGGTGCCGCGCAGGTGCGGCAGATCGTTGAACTCGGCCTTCAGGTCCGGGTACTGGGAGCCGCCCATGCCGGTGCCGGTCGGGTCGCCGCCCTGGGCCATGAAGCCCTCGATCACCCGGTGGAAGAT
Organism: Pedomonas sp. V897; assembly: GCF_051304405.1. NCBI lineage: Bacteria > Pseudomonadati > Pseudomonadota > Alphaproteobacteria > Sphingomonadales > Pedomonadaceae > Pedomonas > Pedomonas sp. V897. The sequence goes on along the minus strand of NZ_JBPPGG010000004.1, from coordinate 368,071 downwards.
GGTGCCGTTGTAGAAACCCTCGCGGGCCAGCAGCTTGATGCGCTCGACATGGTTGGGGGCCTTGTCCGGGCGCATGGCGATCTTCACCACGCCGCCGGTGGAAAGTTCGATCACCAGCACGTTTTCCCGGTCGATGCCCGCCGGCACGCCGTTCGTTTCAGTCTGAGCCATAACACCTCCTGTCAGTCCGAGGAGCGCCAGGAGGCTCAGCAGCGTGCGCCGCGTCATCTGTTGGAACCCGCTCGGTCGATTCTGAATTGTTTTTTGCATCATCTGCGCTCTACCCGCGCCCGCACCTCTTCGGCAATGCTTTCAGGCACGAAGGCCGTGATGTCACCGCCATAAATGGCAATTTCCTTCACCAGACGCGAGGCGATGGGCTGCAGCGCCACATCCGCCATGAGAAACACGGTCTCCACGTCCGGGTTCAGCTTCTGGTTCATGCCGGCCATCTGGAATTCGTACTCGAAATCCGAGACCGCGCGCAGGCCGCGGATGATGACGTCCGCGCCCTGGCTTTCGGCGAACTTCATCAGCAGCGAGTTGAACGAGACCACTTCCACGTTCGGCGCCACCTTGGCCGCCTCTCGCCGCACCTGCGTCACCCGCTCCTCGAGCGTGAACATGGGGGACTTGGAGGGATTGGTGGCAACGCCCACCACCAGCCGGTCCACCAGCTTGGCGCCGCGCCGGATGATGTCGAGGTGCCCCCGGGTGATGGGATCGAACGTACCCGGGTACACGCCGACCCGAGGCCGATGGATAATCGACTGATCTGCCATGATGTCTTCTCTTGTCCCCCCTTGGCCGAAGCCCGGCTGCGCGCCTGAGGCCTCAGTGATCCCGTTCAATGGCGAATCGCGCGATGGCGCGGAGCAGGTCCGCCTCGGCGCCGAAGCTCGCCAGATGTCCGATCGCCTGATCGATCAGGAAGTCCGCCTGCTGGCGCGCCCGCTCGATGCCGAGCAGCGACACGAAGGTGGCCTTGCCCGCGGCGGCATCCTTGGCGACAGCCTTGCCGGTGCGGGCGGAGGAGCCTTCCGCATCGAGCAGGTCGTCAGCGATCTGGAACGCGAGGCCAAGGTCGTGCGCGTAGGCGCGCAGGCGCTGCCGCACATCCGCGCTGGCCTTGCCCATGGTGGCGCCCGCCTCGATGCAGACGGCGAGCAGGGCACCGGTCTTGAGCTGCTGGAGCCGGGTCGTGGTCGGCAGGTCGAACGTGGTGGTCTCCGCCGCCAGGTCCATGGCCTGACCGCCCACCATGCCCGCCGGACCCGCCGCCTTCGCCAGCTCCTGAATGAGCTGGACGCGGATGTTGGGGTCCTCGTGCGTGGCCTCGTCCGCCAGAATCTCGAAGGCGAGCGTCAGCAGCGCGTCGCCCGCCAGCACGGCGGTCGCCTCGTCGAACGCCTTGTGGACCGTGGGCTTGCCGCGCCGCATGTCGTCATCGTCCATGCACGGCAGGTCGTCATGAACCAGGCTGTAGCAATGCACGCATTCGATCGCGAGGGCGACGCGCAGCGAGCGCTCCTTGTCCACGCCGAACAGGTCGCAGGCGGCAACCGTCAGCAGCGGGCGCATGCGCTTGCCGCCGTCCATGGTGGCGTGGCGCATGGCCTCGTAGAGACGGCGGCGCGGATCGTCCGGCACGGTCAGCAACCGGTCGAACCGCGCGTCCATGGCCTGCGCAAGCGCGTCGAGAGCGGGCTTCAACGCTGGGGGCGGGTGCATGGCGATCCTACTCGCTATTCGGTGTCGAAAGGCGTTGCGCCCCGGGGCGCACCGTCCGCGCCGATCTGGAGCTTTTCGATGCGGGCCTGGGCGTCCTTCAGCTTGCTTTCGCAATGCTGTTTGAGGAGCGTGCCTTCCGTATACAGATCAATGGAGTCCTCAAGGCTGGCCTCGCCGGATTCGAGCCGGTGCACAATCTGTTCCAGCTTTTCCAGGGCCGCCTCAAAACTGAGCGCCGCGATTTGTTCGGCTGTCGTCGTCATGCCTACCTCTTGAACGAGGTCTCTGTTCTGACCGCTGGCTTTCGGCGGGTCAAGCCTGCACAAACCGGAAGAACATGCTTGCAGCAAGCATATCGGCCGCGCACCGGGACGGAGCCGCCGCCCGGACACCCGCCAGGCCGGATCAGAGCCCGGAGAGCCGGATCGGAGAGGATGAGGGGTTTCGGGGAGTCTGGTGGGCCCGGCAGGACTCGAACCCGCAACCTAGCCGTTATGAGCGGCCAGCTCTAACCATTGAGCTACAGGCCCCAGAGAACCGTTATTCCGTTATCAAATCTTGCGGGCCATGGCCAGAGGATTTCAGCGCACCGAGGCGGGGCCGCACAAAATTAAAACGCTATTTTCAAATACTTAGACAACCCCCCCGCCGCGATCAGGCCTGAATGGCGGCCATTTCGCTGCCCATGCGGGCTTCGGCCAGAATGTCGAACGGTGTGGCGGGCTTGCAGCCGATCGTCGCGATGAGGAAGGTCAGTACCTCGTTCAGCCAGCCGTAGAGCGCCTCCAGGTCCGCGTAGCTGCGCACATACGGGGTGTTGCCCGGCTCCAGCGAGGGCGAATGGAAGGAAATGCAGAAGATCTTCTGCCCCTGCGCCGCCAGCACCTTGAGCGCGGGGATCACCTCGTCCACCGGCATCCCCTCGGGCGAGAGCGTCACCCGGTTGAGGAGGCGGCTGTGGGAGAGCAGCGCCGTCATCGGCCGCATCCGCGACGCGGCGGCGTAGACGTCCTCCCCGAATCCGCGCAGGAGGCCGGTGAAGGTGGTGGTCAGCGGCAGCTCCAGCAGCTGCTGCTCCGGGTCCGCCCAGTAGGGCTGGGGCAGGATGCGGCGGAAGTTGGGGCCGCCCTCGTCCGCATAGTCGAAGAACGGCCGCACCGAGACATCCACCGAATAGCCGAGTTCGGTGAGGATGCGGGCGGTGTTGGGGCCGACGCCATAGCGTCCGGCGCGGTAGACCCGCGGCCGCGCGCCGAAGCTGCCCTCGATGGCCTCGGTCAGCGCCAGCAGCTTGGCCCGCTCCGTCTCGAACGGCAGGTTGCCGGCAAACGAGTTGGCCCGGGTCAGCTCCTCGATGAAGGGCGGGTTCACCCACGGGTGCAGCTGGCTGCCGATGATGCAGTTGCCCTCCTCCACCCAGGGCTTCAGCACATCGATGCTCTGGCGCGTGGTGGCGATGGGGTAGTCGATCAGGTAGCAGGGGGTGATGCCATAGCCGAGGAACAGGCGGTGCGCCCGCTCCAGCTTGGTGATGGAGCCCACCGAGACGTTGCTGCGGCTCATGGGCTGGCTCCAGTCGAAATCCTCTTCCGTATCGACAAGAACCAGTACGCGGGGCGCAAATCCCGGACCGAAGGTTACGTAGTCGGTCGCTTCTGGCGAAAGCATGTCAGTAATTCGGCCCCAGCTGGATTTGCCCTGGCTTGTGCTCTTCCCCCGGGAGCCCAAACGCCGGCATCCCCTGAGGGAACGATATCGGGCTGTGCGGGTGCATGGCAAGGCTGATCACCAGTTAAATTCTTGTGCCACCGTTCAGCTTCGCAACCGTTCTAGCGTCGCAACCGTTTAACAACCGTATCCATGAAGCGGATGCACACCCTTCTCGTTCCTTAGAGTGGATCAACAGGAGAATGCCCATGACGAAGTTTCCGACCACGCTCCTCCCGGCGGCAGCCGCGATTGCCCTTCTCGGCCTGGCGGCGTGCGACCAGAGCGCCGAGCAGACGGGCGCCGATGCGGGCCGGGCGGTGGATGAAGCTGCGGCGGACGCTCGCCAGGGCGCGGACGAAGCCGGCTCCGAACTGAACGAATTCGGCCAGGACGCGAGCCAGGAACTGGATGAGTTCGGCCGCGAGGCCAGCGATGCCGCCGACCGCGCGGGCGAGAACATCGAGGCCGGCGCCGAGGCGGCGAAGCGCAAGACCGGCGAAGCCCTCGACTCCGCCGGCGAGGCGATCCAGAACGCCGGCGAAGATTTGAAGCGCGACAACCCGTAATTTTGTTTCAACCCATGGACGCGGCTGAAACATCAGTCGCGTCCATAGGCAATAAATCACAACTTTGTTGCACACGCGCATCAGTATCGTGCGGCGTTTTACCACTTTGCCCAGTCCGCTTGAACGGCGCAGTCCCCTGCACTACGGTGCGCCGCCTTTTAAGGCTTGCACTCCAGTAGACTTAAAAAGAGGAATGCCCCCGATGAGCTTTCTGAGCGCCGCCCTCGGCCGTATCAAGCCGTCTCCCACCATTGCGGTCACCAACAAAGCTGCCGAGCTGAAGGCCCAGGGCAAGGACGTCATCGGCCTCGGCGCGGGCGAACCGGACTTCGACACCCCGGACCACATCAAGGAAGCCGGCATCGAAGCCATCCGCAGCGGCCAGACCAAGTACACCGGCGTGGACGGCACCCCGGCGCTGAAGAAGGCCGTGGCCGAGAAGTTCAAGCGCGAGAACGGCCTTGAGTACGGGATCGACCAGATCACCGTGAACTCGGGCGGCAAGCACACCATCTTCAACGCGCTGATGGCGACGCTCAATCCGGGCGATGAAGTCATCATCCCGGCCCCCTACTGGGTGTCCTACCCGGACATGACCCTGCTGGCGGGCGGCACCCCGGTGTTCATCGAGGCCACCATCGACACCGGCTTCCGCATCACGCCGGAGCAGCTGGACGCGGCCATCACGCCGAAGACCAAGTGGGTCATCCTGAATTCGCCGTCCAACCCGTCGGGCGCGGCCTACACCGCCGAGCACCTGCGCGGCCTCGCCGACGTGCTGCTCAAGCACCCGCACGTGTGGATCCTGTCGGACGACATGTACGAGCACATCGTCTACGACGACTTCAAGTTCGCCACCATCGCCGCCGTCGAGCCCAGGCTCTATGACCGCACCCTCACCATGAACGGTGCGTCCAAGGCCTATTCCATGACCGGCTGGCGCATCGGCTACGCGGGCGGCCCGAAGCAGCTCATCAAGGCGATCTCGGCCATCCAGTCCCAGTCCACCTCCAACCCGTGCTCCATCTCGCAGGCCGCTGCCGTCGCCGCCCTCAACGGCCCGCAGGACTTCCTCAAGGAGCGTGCCAAGGTGTTCCAGCAGCGCCGCGACCTCGTCGTGAAGATGCTGAACGAGGCCGAGGGCATCACCTGCCCGACCCCGGAAGGCGCGTTCTACGTCTATCCGTCCTGCGCCGGCCTCATCGGCAAGACCACCCCGGACGGCAAGGTGCTGAACACCGACGAGGACGTGGCCACCTACCTGCTGGAATCGGTGGGCGTCGCCGTCGTCCACGGCGCGGCCTTCGGCCTGTCGCCGCACTTCCGCATCTCCTACGCCACCTCCACCGAGGTGCTGACGGAAGCCTGCACCCGCATCCAGAAGGCCTGCGCCGCGCTGAAGTAAGCGCCGTTGGGTCTTGGGGATTTTAAGCAGGAGGGGCTTGCCCCTCGTGGCAACCTCCCCTTCGTAAAACGGGCCGTGTCCTCTAACCAGGGGCGCGGCCCTTTTCTTTGAGGGGTGGATGTATCGGGCCGAGCTTTGCTGGAGCGGAGTCGCGTCCCAGCTCAGGGAGGACGCCTGGCAGCGCCGCAATCAGGGACGCACAACAGGTCGACCCGGTGCGGCCCGAAAAACGAACAGGGGCCAAAAATCGACAGCATGACCGCCTGCGCGGTCAGGGGGAACTAGTTCCCCCTGCAAAGAGATCCTGATTCCCATAGACTCCTCCCCACACGGAGGTGCCGCCATGCTCATTCGCAAGCCTTCTGATCTGTCGTTGCCTGAGCGCGAGGCGACGCCCGAGGCGCTGTATCTGAACCGGCGGGAGTGGCTGGCGGCCATGGTGGCGGCCGGGTTGCTGCCGGCCTGCGCGAAAGCGGAGCCGGAGGCGGCGCTTGCCGCGCTGGACTACACGCCCGGCCCGTTCTCGACCCGGGAGGAGCGGACGCCGTTCAAGGCGATCACCACCTACAACAACTTCTACGAATTCGGCACGGACAAGGGCGACCCGTCCGCCCGGGCGCACACGCTGCGGCCCCGGCCGTGGACCGTCGTGGTGGACGGGAAGGTGCACAAGCCCCGGCGCTTCGATGTGGACCAGCTTCTCAAGGCCTTCCCGCTGGAGGAGCGGGTGTACCGGCTGCGCTGTGTCGAGGGCTGGTCGATGGTCATTCCCTGGGTGGGCTTTCCGCTGGCGGCGCTCCTCAAGCTGGTGGAGCCAGAGGCCGACGCCCGCTACGTAGCCTTCACCAGCCTCCACGACCCGAAGCAGATGCCCGGCCAGCGCGGCGCGGTGCTGGACTGGCCCTATGTGGAGGGCTTGCGGCTGGATGAGGCCCTGCATCCCCTCACCCTGCTGGCGGTGGGGCTTTACGGCCGGGTGCTGCCGAACCAGAACGGCGCGCCGATCCGCCTGGTGGTGCCGTGGAAATATGGCTTCAAGAGCATCAAGTCGGTGGTCTCCATCCGCCTCACCGACAGGCAGCCGCCCACGTCCTGGAACCTCTCCAATCCGCGCGAGTACGGCTTCTACTCCAACGTGAACCCGGAGGTCTCCCACCCGCGCTGGAGCCAGGCGAAGGAGCGGCGAATCGGCGAATTCCGGCGCCGCGATACCCTGCTGTTCAATGGTTACGCCGAGCAGGTGGCCGGGCTCTACAAGGGCATGGACCTGCGCCGCTTCTACTGACCGGACCCGGAGGGCCGCCGCCCGTGACACGTCCCGCCACCGCGCGCCGGATTCGTCTGGTGCTGAAGCCCGCCACCTTTGTCGCGCTCGCGCTGCCGCTGGCATGGCTGGCGCTGCAATGGGTCCGCCTGCTGGCGGAGGGCGGCGGCGGCCTCGGCGTCAATCCGGTCGAGGCCTCCATCCACCACACCGGGCAATGGGCGCTGCGCTGCCTGCTGCTGACCCTGACGGTGAGCCCGCTGGCGACGCTCCTGCGCCTGCCGACGCTCGTTGCCGTCCGGCGCATGTGCGGCCTTTATGCCTTCACCTACGCCGTCCTCCATCTGCTGCTCTACTTCGGGCTGGACCGGGCGTTCTCGGTGGCCGAGCTCTGGGCGGACATCCTGAAGCGCTGGTACATCACGCTCGGCATGAGCGCGCTCGTTCTCATGCTGCCGCTTGCCCTCACCTCCACCGCCCGGGCGATTCGCCGGCTCGGCGCGCGCCGCTGGCAGCGGCTTCACCGGCTGGTCTACCTGACCGGCGCGCTGGGCGTGCTGCATTTCTGGCTGCTGGTGAAGGGAAACCAGCCGGAGCCCCTGCTCTATGGCGCGATTTTCTGCATTCTGATGCTTGCGCGCCTGCCAAGATTGCGCCAATCTGCCGCGGACAAAAAAAAGGCCGGGCATGAAAGCCCGGCCTAGTCAGCATAGGGACGCTCCATCGGGGGGAGATGGAGCGGGAAGATCCGAGAGGGGGGAGGACCTGTCGGATCTGGTTCGGAACCTCAAGGGGGGAGGAGAGGAGCTCCGAACGCGTCGCTGCAATGCAACACGCGATCTATATGCGGTTTTGGAGCTCTCTCCGGTAGAGCATCATTCCGCAATAGAGCCATGCGTTTTTTGCATAGGCCTTGGGGGAGCCCTAAAAAATTGCGGCATACGGCAGCGCCGGGGGGCAGCTGCCGCCGCTCCCCTTCTCTTTTCTCCTGATTTCTGACTTCTGTTGAGGACGGGGCGCCTTGCGCGTCCGCGCGGGGCTCAGCCGCCCAGCGATTCCTGGGTTGCGCGGCTGGCGAGGAAGTCGCGCAGCACGGCGACGCGGATCGAGCGCTTCAGCTCGCGCGGATAAACGAAGTAGATGGGGAAACGCGGTCCGACCAGCTCCGGCAGCACCGGCACCAGCCGGTCCGAGGCGTGCAGCAGATAGGCCGGCAGGGTGCCGATGCCGATGCCGTCCTCGATGGCTTGCGTGAGCGCATAGATGTTGTTGACCGAGAGGATCGGCGTGCGCCGCCCCGCCGAGCGGCCGACGCTGAGAATCCAGTTCACGTCGCGGATCGGCTCGGGCGCGAAGGAGCCGTAGACCACCAGCCGGTGGTGATCCAGCTCCTCCACCGTCTGGGGCGTGCCGTACTTCTCCAGATAGGCGGGCGAGGCGCAGATGAAATAGCGCGTGTCCGCCAGATGCTTCTGGATGAGGTCCGACTGCTTGGGCTCGTGGAAGCGCAGAGCCACGTCCGCCTGCCGGGTGGACAGGTCGATGTCGTCGTCCGAGAGCAGCAGGTTGATGCGGATATCCGGGTAGGTTTCCAGAAAGTCCCGCATGTGCTTGATGAGCCAGGTGGAGCCGAAGCTGACGGTGGTCGTCACCCGCAGCTCGCCCGAGGGCCGGGTGCGGGTGGCCTGGATCGACCGCTCCACCGAATCGATGCGCTCGGCCACCAGCCGGGCGGCCTCCAGCAGCTGCTCGCCCTCGTGGGTGAGGGCGAGGCCCCGGGCGTGGCGGTGGAACAGCGCCGCGCCGAGCGTCGCCTCCAGCGCCTGGATCTGGCGCGAGAGGGCGGGCTGGCTCTGGTGCAGCCGCTTGGCGGCCTCGGTAAAGCTGCCGGCTTCCGCCACGATGTGAAAGAGCCTCAGCTTCTCCCAGTCCATGCCCCGCCCCCGCTCGCTACGCTCGATACCTGACCGATGCTGACCAAATCCGGGCCGCCCCTGCCCGCGCGCCCCTGCCCCCTGCGGCCTTATTCGGCCGCCAGGGCGGGCTCCGTCTGGTGGGCGAGGAACCGCTCGGCCTCCAGCGCCGCCATGCAGCCCATGCCCGCAGCGGTGACGGCCTGACGGTAGACCTTGTCCTTCACGTCGCCCGCGGCGAACACGCCCGGCACCGAGGTGGCGGTCGAGTCCGGGCGGGTGAGGATGTAGCCTTCCTCGTCCATGTCCAGCTTGCCCTTGAACAGGCTGGTGGCCGGATCATGGCCGATGGCGATGAACAGGCCGTCGGTGGCGATCTCGCTGGTCTCGCCGGTCTTGACGTTCTTCAGGCGCACACCGGTCACGCCCAGCGGCTCGTCGGTGCCCAGCACCTCCTCGACCACGCTGTCCCAGATCACCTCCACCTTGGGGTGGCTGAGCAGGCGCTGCTGGTTGGTCTTGTCCGCCCGGAGCGAGTCGCGGCGGTGGACCAGACGCACCTTGGAGGCAAAGTTGGTGAGGAACAGGGCTTCCTCGACGGCGGTGTTGCCGCCGCCGACCACGACCACTTCCTTGTTGCGGTAGAAGAAGCCGTCGCAGGTGGCGCAGGCGGACACGCCAAAGCCCTGGAACTTCTGCTCGCTCGGCAGGCCCAGCCAGCGGGCTTGCGCGCCGGTGCAGATGATGAGCGTCTCGGCCAGGAACACGGTGCCGGAGTCGCCGGTCAGGCGGAACGGCCGCTGGGAGAGATCCACGTCGATGATGTGCTCGGAGACGATGGTGGCGCCCACGTTCTTCGCCTGCGCCTGCATCTGCTCCATCAGCCACGGCCCCTGGATGGGATCGGCAAAGCCGGGGAAGTTTTCCACCTCGGTGGTGATGGTCAGCTGGCCGCCCGGCTGGATGCCCGACACCAGCACCGGCTCCAGCGCCGCCCGGGCCGCATAGATGGCCGCCGTCAGGCCCGCCGGGCCCGACCCCAGAATAAGCACGCGGGTGGAAATGGTCTCGTTCATGTAATCCTCGGCTCTCGTTCCGTTACACGCCCGTTGGACGTGAAATTTTCGCACATATAAGCAGCCGGGGCGGTTTTTACGACACCCCTTCTTCTCGCCCTTGTGCAAGTTATTGTTTGGGTCCGCCCCGCCCGGCGGCGGTGCCCGCCACCAGCCGGGGCGGCAGGGCGAGCGGCGGGTTCAGGTAGAGCACCAGGCGGCCGGCCGTCGCCACCAGCGCGGCGCCCGCCCGCATCGCCAGTCCCTCCGCCGACCGGAGGCCACCGGAGCGCCCCGGGGAGAGGCCCGGCGGCCGCGTCAGGGTGTAGGCAAGGCCGCCGCCGCCCGCCGGGTGGACGCCGAGCCGCAGCGTCTCCCCCGCCCGCGCCGCCGCGCACGCCGCCTCGCCGAGTCGCAGCAGGGCCGCTTCCAGACCGCGTGCGTCGCCAATCCTCGGCGCCAGCCCCGGCGCAACCTCTCGTCTCAGGGCGACCCCGCGCCTGCCCGCCTGCGCGCCGTGCGCCCGGATCACCGCATCGACCGGCCGGTGCGGCGGGAACACCGCGCGCTCCCCGCCCGCATCCGGGGCCGACCGCCCCGCCGCCGCCCGGAGCCGTTCGGCAAGGCGCGCCCGCGCCTGCCGGGGCGCCCGCTCCGCCAGTGCCAGCCAGTCCGGCGGGTCCAGCCGGAGAGCGCCAAGCAGCGGCGCCCACAGCGGCTCGGGCTCGTCCAGCAGAAGCAGCAGCAGATCGATGCGCCCGTGCACCCGGCCATAGAGCCGGGTCGCCAGCCGCGCCTTGGCGGCGGCGCTCACGGCGGGCCGCAACTGCCGCAGCAGGGCCAGCGCCGCCCGGTAATCCGGGTCGCCCGGCAGCGCCCGCCCCTCCATCAGATAGTCCGCCACCAGCAGAAAGACGTCGTTCGCCACCGGCCCGGCGGCGTAGTTGGCGAGGGCGAGAATCTCCCGCAAGGCGGCGTCCGGCGGTGCCATGTCTTCACCCCTGCGCAGCGTCCATCAGGGAGAAAACGCCTGAGCGCGGCTGTTTGGCGCATGCCACCCAACGGAGTAATTAAATAGCCCTTGCATGACATTTTCTTGCACTGTACCCACTCTGTATTAGTGGAAATTGCCGGAGCGAAACTGTGGCGCGCGTGAAGCTGGATGCTGTTGATCGGCGGATCTTGAGCAATCTGCAGGAGGACGGGCGGATGACCAACGTCGAGTTGGCCAACCGGGCCGGGATCACCGCCCCGCCCTGCCTGCGGCGTGTCCGGACCCTGGAGACCTCGGGAGTCATCAAGGGGTACCATGCGGATCTGGACCCGGATGCGCTGGGCTACAGCATCATCGTGTTTGCCCTTGTCAGTCTGAAGAGCCAGGCGGAAGCGGACCTGCAAGCGTTTGAAAAGCATGTGGAAGACCTGCCCGAAATTCGGGAGTGCTACATGCTGAACGGCGAGATCGACTTCGTGCTGAAGATCGTCTCGACCGACCTTCAGGCCTTCCAGCGCTTCCTCACCTCCAAGCTCACCCCGGCGCCCAATGTGGCCAGCGTGAAGACGTCGCTTGTGATCCGCACGTCCAAGCGCCAGCCGGGCATCCCGGTGGATCTGACCGCCGACTGATCCGGCGGATCAGGCAGACCACGAGGCACGAACAGGCTGCCCGGTGCGGGATTCGCCGGACCGGGCAGCCCCCCTCCGGCGATGCGCTGTTTGCCGGGACATGCGTTTCATTGACGTGGCCGCCCGGCGCGGCTACTCCGGGCGCACACTGGAATCTTCCCGAGTCGCTCCGGGGATCATTCGGAAACCAAGGTTGTACTCGTGTTATCGCAACGCTCTCGCTACGCTCTGAAGGCTCTGGTCCGGCTTGCCCGGGCAGCCGACGGCGAGCCGGTGCAGATTGCCAGCCTTGCCGAGTCCGAGGAAATTCCCCGCAAGTTCCTGGAAATCATCCTTGTCGAGCTGAAGCGGCAGAATCTGGTGCAGAGCCTGCGCGGCAAGCGCGGCGGCTACCGCCTCGCCCGCCCGCCCGAGGACATCACCTTCGGCGAGGTCATCCGCCTCACCGACGGCCCGCTGGCGCTGGTGCCGTGTGTCTCCCGCACCGCCTACCGCCGCTGCGAGGACTGCAAGGACGAGACCGCCTGCGCCATCAACCGGGTCATGGCGGTGGTGCGCGACGAAACCGCCCGCATTCTCGACGCCACCACGCTGGCCGATGTCATCGGCGGCGACTCCGCGGCGTTCGATGAAGTTCTCCGGCCCGCTGATGCAACACGCCCCGGCGCGGCCGCCGCCGCGCTCGCCCTCGGGTCCCACCCGGCCGAGTAGACCGAACGGCCGGCACGCCGGCAGGTCCGACGCACGCCGCGCCCGCCCTGCCACCAAGACCGGCGTCGATCGTTGCCTTCCCTGACGGCGCCGCCCCTCTCCGGCCGCGCGCCGCCAGTCACTGCGGGACACACCGGAGCAAGGGAGAAGGTCATGAAGCAGCCCGAGACGTGGTTTGTCATCGCCGACGGTCAGCGCGCCCGCATTGTGCGGCGGCTGCGAACGCCGCGCATCCGGGTGGAGGACGTGTTCCCCTACCAGTGGATCAACAGCGAGCTGCTCAGCATCGACATCGACAACGAAGGCCTCGGCCGCGGCAGCGCCCCGGCCGACAGCGCCACCTTCCATTCCATCCAGCCGGGGCCGGACCCGCGCCGCCAGCTGAAGCAGGAATTCGCGGTGGAGCTGGCCGATTTCCTCAACCGCAGCGCCCAGGCGAGGCACTTCAACCGGCTGGTGCTGATTGCCGCGCCCAAGACGCTGGGCGACATCCGCGCCGCGCTCAGCGAGCTGGCCCGCAGCACCATCGTCGCCGAGATCGACAAGGACCTCACCCACGCGCCCGACGACGATCTGGCCACGCGCTTCGCGGAACTGGCGCCCTGAGCAGGCACCGCGCCCCCGCGCGGAGGATCAGGCCGAGAACACCACCGTCTTGCGGCCGTTGAGCATCACCCGGTCTTCCAGGTGATAGCGCACGGCGCGGGCGAGCACGCGGCGCTCGATGTCCCGCCCCTTGCGCACCAGATCCTCGGCGCCGTCGCTGTGGGTGATGCGCTCCACGTCCTGCTCGATGATCGGCCCCTCGTCGAGGTCGGAGGTCACGTAGTGCGCCGTCGCGCCGATCAGCTTCACGCCGCGCATGTGCGCCTGATGGTAGGGCTTGGCCCCCTTGAAGCTGGGCAGGAAGGAGTGGTGAATGTTGATGCAGCGCCCGGTGAGCTTGGCGGCGAGGCCGTCGGAGAGCACCTGCATGTAGCGGGCCAGCACCACCAGATCGGTTTTGGTGGACTGGATCAGCTTCCACAGCTCCGCCTCCTGCTCCAGCTTCGTCTCGCGGGTGACCGGCAGGTAGTGGAAGGGGATGCCCCGGAAGTCGAGGTGGGCGTAGGTCTCGATCGGATGGTTGGCGACGATGGCTGAGATGTCCATCTGCAACTCGCCCGAGCGCCAGCGGTAGAGCAGGTCCGCAAGGCAGTGGTCGAACCTGGAGACCAGGATCATCACCCGCCGCCGCTCGCTGCGGTCGCGCAGGGTCCAGGTCATGCCGAACGAGTCGGCCACCTTTGCGAAGCCTTCCTTCAGGCCGTCGAGAGAGGCGTCCTCACCCGTCGGGGCGAACAGCACCCGCATGAAGAAGCGACCGCTCTCCAGATCGTCGAACTGCTGCGCGTCCAGAATGTTGCAGCGGTTCTCGAACAGGAAGGTGGCAACGGCGGCCACGATGCCGGGCCGGTCGGGACAGGAAAGCGTCAGGGCGAATTCTGTGTGCATGGCGCCAGACTTAGCATTCCGACGGCGTAAGAAAAGTAAAAACCGGCATCCCTTTCGGGAAACAAACGAAACCCCGCCTCGGGCACGGCGGGGCGTCGCTTTCAAGGGGGCCCGGTTCTCGGATCCGGGCGCTCAGGCGATGCGGTTGGTCAGCGTGCCCAGTCCGTCGATGCCGCATGCGATCTCGTCGCCCGGCACCACCGCACCCACGCCCGCGGGCGTGCCGGTGAAGATGAGGTCGCCCGCCTTCAGCGCGTAGAGGGTGGACAGCTCGGCGATCACCTCCGGCACCGACCAGATCATGGCGGCGAGGTCGCCGTCCTGCCGGGTCTCGCCGTTGACCGTCAGCCAGATGCGGCCCGCGCGCGGATGGCCCACCTCGTCCACCCGGTGGATCGGCCCCATGGGGGCGGAGAAGTCGAAGCCCTTGGCGGTGTCCCACGGGCGGCCGTCCTTCTTCGCCAGATGCTGGAGGTCGCGGCGGGTCAGGTCGTTGCCGACCGCATAGCCGTAGATATGCCCCTCCGCCCCGGCCACGGGGATGTCGCGCCCGCCCTTGCCGATGGCCACCACCAGCTCCACCTCGTGGTGCAGGTTCTGGGTGCGCGGCGGATAGGGCACGTCGCAGCCATCCTCCACCAGCGCGTCGGCCGGCTTGGTGAAGAAGAACGGCGGCTCCCGGTCCGGGTCGTAGCCCATCTCGCGGGCGTGTTCGGCGTAGTTGCGGGCCACGCAGAAAATGCGGCGCACCGGAAACCGGGCCTCGGTTCCCGCAATGGCGGCGGACGGCCGCTCTCCCAGATCAACCACATAGCGCATCGTGTTCGGTCCCCTGCTGTCTCCGGTCGCTGTTGCCGGTGCCGGCCCGCGCTCAGGCGGCGGCCTGCTTGTCCCGATCCACCGTCCAGGCGGGACGCGGAGGCCCGCCGGCCTGATGGTCCGTCGCCGGCCGGCCCGTCTCCAGGCGGCTGCGCGCCGGCGGCCGTTCTTCCTTGCGCCCGAGCGGCACCACGTCAACCGTCAGCGTGCCGGGCAGCGTGCGGCTCGGCTCGACGGCGCGGATCGAGCGGGCGTCGCCCACCCGCGCGGCGAGCTGGCGCACGGTCAGGTTCAAGACCGGGTGCCGCCACTCGGGCGCGACGTCCGCCAGCGGGCGCAGCACGAAGGCGCGCTTGTGGGCGCAGCGGTGCGGCACCGCAAGGCCGTGGCCGTGACGCCAGCCGAGGCGCCCGGGCACGATGGCCTGGCCGTAGCCGATGATGTCGAGGTCGAGCACGCGCGGGCCCCACTGGATCTTGCCCTTGGGGCCGAAGGCGCGCTCCAGCCGCTTCAATTGCGCCAGCAGCTGCTCGGGCGGCAGGCTGGTGCGGGCGCGCACGGCAGCGTTCACATAAGATGGTTGGGGCGGGCCGAGCGGCGCGGTGTGATACAGGCGGGAGACGGCTTCGATGCGAATGCCGGCCCCGGCCATGGCACGGACGGCCGCGCGCACCACCCGGGCGGGCGTGCCGAGGTGGCGATGGCGGCGGTTCGAGCCGATGGCGATGAGAACGGTTGTCTCCATGACCAACGCCCCCTATTCCACTCTGCCATGACCGACAAGCTCAACCTCACCGAACCGTCGCACGATTGCCCCCTTTGCCCGCGTTTGGCAGAGTTCCGGGCGCTCAATCGCCAGCGCATTCCCCACGGCTTCAACGGGCCCGTGCCCGGCTGGGGCGATCCGAACGCGCAACTGCTCATTGTCGGCCTGGCGCCGGGCCTGCACGGGGCGAACACCACCGGCCGCCCCTTCACCGGCGACTATGCGGGCGACCTGCTCTACGCGACGCTGCTCAAGTTCGGCCTGGCCGAGGGCGAATATCTGGAGCGGGCGGACGATGGCCTGACCCTGCGCAACGCCTTCATCGCCAATGCGGTGCGCTGCGTGCCGCCGGAGAACAAGCCGACTCCGGCCGAGATTCACACCTGCCGCCCCTTCCTCGAAAACCAGATCGCGCGGCTGCCCAACCTGAAGGTGATGCTGGCGCTGGGCACCATCGCCCACCAGTCGGCCATCAAGGCGGCGGGCGGCAAGCTGCCCAAGTACCGCTTCGCCCACGGCGCCATGCACAAGCTGCCCTCGGGCGTGCTGCTGTTCGACAGCTACCACTGCTCCCGGTACAACACCAACACCGGCCGCCTCACCGCCGGGATGTTCGAGGCGGTGTTCGAGCAGATCCTCAAGGTTCTCTAGGGCCGCTGGCGTGCCCTCCGCGCCATGCCGGGCCCGTCGGAAAGGCGGGCTCCGGCCCTGGCGAAATTCACCATATCCACACAATCCTCTCAACCCTTTCGGTTAACCCTTTTTACTGTCGGGATATTTTACAACGTATTTTCGGGCCCCACGGCCGTTAACCATCGTAAACGTTGGATATCCGGCACATTCCGCATCTGGCACGATAGCTGCATTAATTCCCGGCGATCGACGAACCGCGTTTCGTTAGCCCAACCAACCAAACCGAGAGACAGCCAGATGCTCAAGATGAAATCCTTCGTTTCCGCCGCCGTTCTCGGCGCTGCCCTGGTCGCCGCTCCGATGGCCAATGCCGCCAAGATCACCGAATGGTCGTTCAGCGTGACCAACACCTGGAGCCCGTCCAACACCACGTGGGAAGGCACCGGCGGTCCGACGCCCCAGTTCCAGAACAACCAGAGCCAGCTGCCCAACGGTCAGGGCGCGGGCGGCAGCTACAATGTGATCCGCTGGGGCGGCGGCTCGAACCAGAGCTTCCTGGCGGCCGACGCCACCTTCACCCAGACCGGCCTCATGACCGATGACGCCACCGGCGTTCTGGGCGCCAGCTTCTACCACGGCAACTACGAGGTGACCGGCCGGACGCTGGCGAGCACCAAGCTGACCACCACGATCAACATCGACTCGGTGAACCCGGCGGGCATCAACATCCCGGTCGTCCGCACCTTCGACATCGAGTTCCGCGAGACGCCGAACACCACGAACCAGTGGGTCTGGATCATTCCGAACCTCGTTGGCTTTAACCGGACCGTCGATATCGCCACGTCGAACTGCGAGGGCTACAGCAGCTGGGGCAGCTCGGTGAGCGGCAGCGTCCAGTCCTGCCCTGACCGCTTCACGCTGGACCTCAGCTCCCTGTCGTTCACCGAGACGATTGAGGACTGGGTGTACACCTTCACCATCGCGTTCGATCAGCTGTCCGACGTGCTGGCCGTCACCGAGAACGGCGAAAAGCTCAGCATCTGGACCGCCGAGAACGTGATGAGCACGCTCACCAGCCGCATCTACGTGACCGCCGAGTACATCGGCGTGCCGGTTGAGGAAGTGCCGGAGCCGGGCACCCTGGCCCTGCTGGGCTTGGGCCTCGCCGCCGCCGGTGCGGGCCTGCGCCGCCGCCGCGCGTAACGGCGCACCGATCCGGACGGATCAGGGGGCGTCCTTCGGGGCGCCCCTTTTGCTTTGAGACCTATGCCCCGGGGCTGTCGTCTCCGTCCCACCCGCACGCCTTCAGCGCCTCGGCCATGCCGGGCGGCGGCGGGGCGGCGACGCGGATCGGCTGGCCGGAGCCGCCCAGGTGCAGCGTGATCTCGCGGGCATGGAGCATGAGCGAGGCCCCGGTGGTGACGCCCTCGCCATACTGCCGGTCCCCGGCGATGGGGTGGCCGAGGGTGGCGCAGTGCACGCGCAGCTGGTGGGTGCGCCCCGTCTCGGGGATCAGCTCGACCCAGGAGCGGCGCTGGCTTTCCCCCAGCACGCGGTAGCGGGTGACGGCGGGGTCGCCGTCGGCGGCGGCGATCATGCGCCAGCCCGCCGCCTTGCTGGAGATCTTGCGCAGCGGCGCTTCGATCACCCCTTCCTTCACCGGCAGATGGCCCTCGACCACGGCCCAGTAGGTTTTCCGCACCGCCCGGTCGGCGAACAGGCCGCCGAGCTGGCGGATGGCCTTGGGGTGGCGGCCGAGCACCAGGCAGCCGCTGGTGTCCCGGTCCAGCCGGTGGGCGGGCTGGGGCAGGCGCTTGAAACCGAAGGTGAGCAGCGGCAGCCAGTCCTCCAGGCTCTCGGGCGTCTTCGGGCCGCGATGCACGGCAAGCCCCGCCGGCTTGTTCAGCACGATGACATGGGCGTCGATATGGAGCACGCAGCGCTCGACTTCGGCCCGCGTCACCCCGCCGCGACCCTCTGGCGCGCGGGGGCCGTTGCGGCTATAGGACCGCCCAGATTGTTGCCCTTGCCGGCGCGCCGTGCCGCGCCCTGCCCGATTTAAGGCTTTTTGCATGTCCGCACCCAAGTCCCTGCCGACGCCGCCGAAGGTCGGTCTCGTCTCTCTAGGCTGTCCGAAGGCGCTGGTCGACTCCGAACGGATCCTGACCAAGCTGCGCTCCGACGGCTACCAGATCAGCCCCGATTACGACGGGGCGGACGTGGTGCTGGTGAACACCTGCGGCTTCCTCGACAGCGCCAAGGCGGAATCGTTGGAGGCCATCGGCGAGGCGATCAGCGAGAACGGCAAGGTCATCGTCACCGGCTGCCTCGGCAAGGAGGCGGAGATGATCCGCGAGCGCTTCCCGGACGTGCTCGCCATCACCGGCCCGCAGCAGTACGAGGAGGTGGTGAGCGCGGTGCACGAGGTGGTCTCGCCCTCCCTCGGCAAGTATGTGGATCTGGTGCCCGAGCAGGGCATCAAGCTGACCCCGCGCCACTACAGCTATCTGAAGATTTCCGAAGGCTGCAACCACCGCTGCACCTTCTGCATCATTCCCTCCATTCGCGGCGATCTGGTGTCGCGTCCGGTCAACGCCGTGCTGCGCGAGGCGGAGAAGCTGGTGGCGGCGGGCTCGAAGGAGCTGCTGGTCATCAGCCAGGACACCTCCGCCTACGGCCTTGACCTGCGCCACGCGACCAGCCCCTGGAAGGGCCGGGAGGTGCGCGCGCACATGACCGACCTCGCCCGCGAACTGGGCGAGCTGGGCGCGTGGGTGCGTCTGCACTACGTCTACCCCTACCCGCACGTGGACGAGGTGATCCCGCTGATGGCGGAGGGCAAGATCCTGCCCTACCTCGACATTCCCTTCCAGCATGCCTCGCCCTCGGTGCTGAAGGCCATGCGCCGCCCGGCCAACACCGACAAGGTGCTCGACCGCATCAAGCGCTGGCGGGACATCTGCCCGGACATCACCCTGCGCTCCACCTTCATCGTCGGCTTCCCCGGCGAGACGGAGGACGACATCGACTACCTGCTCGACTGGCTCTCCGAGGCCCAGCTCGACCGTGTCGGCTGCTTCAAGTACGAGGCGGTGGCGGGCGCGGCCGCCAACGACCTGCCGGGCGCGGTCCCCGAGGAGGTGAAGCAGGAGCGCTGGGAGCGGTTCATGGCGCACCAGCAGCGGATCTCCTCCGCCAAGCTGGAAGCCAGGATCGGCACCACCATCGAGATGATCATCGACGAGGCGGATGACGAGGGCGGCGCCTCCGGCCGCTCGAAGGCCGACGCGCCCGAGATCGACGGTCAGGTGCATCTGCGCGACGCCCACGGCTACAAGGTGGGCGATGTCCTGAAGGTCCTTGTAGAAGACGCGGACGAATACGATCTCTATGGCGTACCCGTAACAGCCGCCTGACGGGTCCGCCCCCGGATCACCCCCCGGACCGGTCCTCGCGGCAATCGAGAGGAGTTCGCTCATGTTTCAGGATTTGGTCGTCAGCGGCAGCCAACAGGAAGCGATCCCTCTCCGGGTGGTGGATGAAGCCACGTTCCCCGCCTGGCGCGACGGGCTGGACGCACCGGCGCGCGGCTGGATCGAGGCCAGCGGCTTCCGGCCCAAGGCGGGCGAGGTGTTGCTGCTGCCGGGCAGTGATGGCAGCCCCGCGGGCGCGGTGGTGGCGGTGAAGCAGGCCGGCCAGCTTGGCCCGTGGTGCCTCGCGGCCGCCGCGGCCCGCCTGCCCGCCGGGCGCTATGCGCTGGAAGCGCCGGTCGAGACCCTCGGCCAGTCCCTCATCGGCTGGATGCTCGCCCACTACCGGTTCGACCGCTACAAGTCCGAGCGCAGCGGCTTCGAGCCGCGCGTGCTCGTGGTGCCGGACGGCGCGCCGGTTGCGGAGAGCCTGCGTCTGGCCGAGGCCATCGCGCTGGTGCGCGATCTGGTCAACACCCCCGCCAGCGACATGGGCCCGGCGGCGGTGGCGCAGGCGGTGCGCACGGCTGTCGAGCCGTTCGGGGCCAGCGTGCGCGAGATCGTGGGCGATGACCTGCTGGCGGAGAACTTCCCCGCCGTCCATGCGGTCGGCCGGGCCTCAAACCAGCCGCCGCGCCTCCTCGACGTGACGTGGGGGGACGAGACGCACCCGAAGCTCACCCTCGTCGGCAAGGGCGTCACGTTCGACACCGGCGGGCTCGACATCAAGCCCTCCTCCGCCATGCTGCTGATGAAGAAGGACATGGGCGGCGCGGCCCATGCCCTGGCGCTCGCCCGGCTGGTGATGGAGGCGGGCCTGCCCGTGCGGCTGCGGCTCATCATCCCGACGGTGGAGAACGCCATCTCCGGCAACGCCTTCCGCCCCGGCGACATCCTGCGCACCCGCAAGGGCCTGTCGGTCGAGGTGGGCAACACGGACGCGGAGGGCCGCCTCATCCTGTGCGACGCGCTGGCGCTCGCCGGGGAGGACCAGCCCGACCTGCTGCTGGACTTCGCCACGCTCACCGGCGCGGCGCGCGTGGCGCTGGGCCCCGAGCTGCCCGCCCTGTTCACGCCCGATGACGCGCTGGCGGCGGACCTGGCCCGCTGCGCCGCGCAGGTCTCGGACCCGCTGTGGCGTCTCCCGCTGTGGGAGCCCTACCGCGAGATGATCGCCTCGCCCGTTGCCGACATCAACAACGCGGGCGAAGGCGGCTTTGCGGGGGCCATCACGGCCGCCCTGTTTCTCCAGCGTTTTGTTCCCTCTCAAACCTCCTGGGCGCACTTCGACCTTTACGCCTGGACCGGCTCCAACCGGCCGGGGCGGCCAAAAGGCGGCGAAGCAATGATCCTCCGGGCCGTCTGGGCGTTGTTAGCGTCACGATACGCCTGACGTTTTACGGCCTGTGTCGTTTTTTCGAGGTTTTCTGCGGATTTTTTCTTCGATGCAGGGAGCCGATTAATGCCGCCAGCGTTTTGTTGAGGGACTTTAACGGAATGCCTGCCCCACCCCCGTGGGCAGCTTGAAGGGAGATGCTCATGGCCCCTGGCTTTGAAAGCGACGACGCAATGATGGCGCCGCTTCGGGAATGGATGCATACCTTGATCAGTTTCGTGCAGTCCGACCAGCCCGATCTGACCAACCGGCAGATGGCCATTCTGCTGATCGTCTACCTGATGGACGGTCCGCACACGGTTCGGGGCCTTGCAGCCCGACTCAAGGTTTCCAAGCCCGTTGTCACCCGCGCGCTCAACACCCTTGGGGCGATCGGCTATGTCCGCCGCCAGAAGGATGAATCCGACCTGCGCAATATATTTGTTGAAAGAACCGAGGCGGGTCATGCATTCCTTCGCGAATATGCGGAACGGATCACAGCCTCGCGCGCCCATGCCAACCAGCCGCGAGAGACCCAGGCCGGACAAGGCCTGCGACCCTCTCTCGAATAGGCAGGCGCACCTCGATCGCCCCACCGACGCCTTCGACCCCCGGGTCGAGGCCTGGCGGCCCGATCTGGCGGACATCCGGCTCTACGGCCGGATGGCGGCGCACAGCTACGTGGAGCCCACACCGGCCCGGTGCTGTGTGCCGGCGGCGGCGGTGCGCCGCGCGCCCGACCGGCAGGCGGAGCAAGTGTCCCAGTTGCTGCTGGGCGAGACGTTCCACGTGCTGGAGATCGGGGAAGTCTGGGCCTGGGGCTACTGCGGGCACGACCGCTACGTCGGCTACATCGAGACCGACAGCCTTGCCGGCACCCCCGCGCGGGACGCGCCCACCCACCCCGCGCGGGACGCGCCTACCCACTGGGTCAGCGCGCCGCAGGGGCTGGTGTTCTCCGGCCCCAGCATCAAGACCGCGCTGCACCTGACCGCGCCCCTGGGCGCGCGGCTCAGCCTTGCGGACCACGACGACACCTTCCTCGCCCTTGCGGACGGCAGCGGCTTCATCCACCGCCGCCACGTGCGGCCGCTGGGCGACTGGGCGGCGGACCCGGCACAGGTGGCCGAAAGCCTGGTCGGCACGCCCTACCTGTGGGGCGGGCGCACCCGGGCGGGCATCGACTGCTCGGGGCTGGTGCAGATCGCGCTGATGGCCTGCGGCCACGACTGCCCGCGCGACAGCGACCAGCAGCAGGCGCTGGGCGAGCCGGTGCCGGAGAGCGCGTGGGGCGCGCTGCGGCGCGGCGACATCGTGTTCTTCCCCGGCCATGTGGGCCTGATGGCGGACGAGACCCGCCTCATCCACGCCAACGCCTACTGGATGGCGACGGTGATCGAGCCGCTGGCGGATGTGGTCGCCCGCCTCAAGCCGACAACGGACACGCCGATTCTGTGCGTGCGCCGGCTCGGCTGATGTCGCGACCGGCCCCGGACAGGACGCGGCCAACCCCCGGCATGGCCCGTAATCGCCCGTAGAAGCCCCCTACAGCGCGATTCCGGGGACGGCTGCTACCTGACTAGCCAAGACAGGTAAAAACCTCTCAGAGGTCGTTTAAACCCCCGTATCGTCGATTTCGTGTTTCAGGAAATCGGCGCGCGGCTGATTCGCCGCAAGATTGAGGGCCAGCCACGGACTTTCCGGACACCAAAAAAGGAAAAGGGCGACCCGGACACCCGGGCCGCCCCTTTCCTGTCTCTGTCTGCCCGGCGTGCGCCGCGCGGAGACTCCTGGCTTACTGGCCGCTGGAGTCGCCGTTCGGAGCGGCAGCAGCAGCGCCGTCCTCGGCGTTCTCGCCCGCGGCGTCCGCAGCCGCGCCTTCGGCCGGAGCCTCGGCGGTTTCCTGCTTCGCCGGCGGTTCGGGAAGCGGCAGCGGCTTGGCGCTGTTCTGGTTGAGGAAGGCCAGCAGGTTGGCGCGCTCCTCGGCCTTGCCCAGACCGGCGAACGACATCTTGTTCCCCGGAATGGCGGCACGCGGGTTGCTCAGCCAGGCATCCATGGCTTCCCAGGTCCAGGGCTCGCCCTTCTTCGCCGCCAGCGCATCGGAGTAGCCGAAGCCGGCCGCGTGCGCATGGGACGAACCCAGAATGCCGTAGAGATTCGGGCCGGTCTTGTTCGGGCCGCCCGGCTCGATGGTATGGCAGGTGGCGCACTTCTTGAAGACAGTCGCGCCCTTCTCGGCCGATGCGGTCTGAAGCAGCTCGGCAATCGACGGACCCTGCTCGGCGGCGGCCCCGCCCTCGGCGGATGCAGCCTCGACGCCCTGAATCGCGTAGGCCCGCTCCTCGGGCACATGCGGCTTGTAAACCTCACCGGTTACGATGATCACAACCAGGATGCTGATGGCAGCCAGCAAGCCCCCAGCTGCATACTTATTCCACTCAAAACCGTCCACGCTTGTCCTCCAGCGGACCCCCAAATTTCGGGGCGCACCATAGTTGCGCCTTTTATCCGAAGCAAGGCGCAATCCGTCGCAACCCTCCCTGTCCCGCTTGAAGCTTGAAAAAGCATGGCAAACCCGCCCTTGACGGTGGTTTGCGCGGCCTACATAACCCACGGTCTATGCAGATCTACCCCGAACCCGCGCGCGAGATGGTCTCGCGCATGACCGCCGCGGCCGCCGAACGGCCCGCGCAGGCCGTCGCCTTTCAGGGCGCGCCGGGCGCCTATTCCCACCTCGCCACAAAGCAGGTGTTCCCCGAGGGGCTGGCCCTGCCCTGCTTCACCTTCGACGAGGCGTTCGAGGCGGTGGAGTCCGGCAAGGCAAACCACGCGGTCATTCCCATCGAGAACAGCTACGCGGGCCGGGTTGCCGAGATTCACTTCCTGCTGCCCGCCTCCAACCTGCACATCGTGGGCGAACACTTCCTGCGGGTGCGCCACAGCCTGCTCGCGGTCAAAGGCGCAAAGCTGGAAGATATCCGCCGCGCCTACAGCCACACCCAGGCGCTGAGCCAGACCCGCAAATGGTGCGCGGCGCGCAGCATCAGCCAGGTGCCCTTCGCCGATACCGCAGGCGCAGCCGCCCTCGTCGCCGAACGGCGCGAGCCGGACATGGCCGCCATCGCCTCCAGCTTCGCCGCGCAGATCTATGACCTCGACACCCTGGTCGAGGGCATCGAGGACGTGGCCCACAACACCACCCGCTTCGTGGTGCTGGCCCGCGAACCGCTGAAGCCGAATCCCGCCAACGGCGCGGTGATGACCACCATCTTCTTCGAAGTCCGCAACATCCCGGCCGCGCTCTACAAGGCGCTGGGCGGCTTCGCCACCAACGGCATCAACATCACCAAGCTGGAAAGCTACCAGCAGCAGGGCACCTTCACCGCCAGCGAATTCTTCGCCGACTTCGAAGGCTCGCCCGACGACCCGGCCGTGCAACGCGCCCTCGAGGAACTGGAGTTCCACTCCAAACGCCTGCGCATCTTCGGAACCTACCCGCAGGCCCTCACCCGCCAGCACCCGGACGCGCTGGACACGCCCTCAGGCGATTAAGCTGTCGCTGATTTTTTCTTGAAATTTCAGTGTCTTGATTTGCAGGAGGGGCTTACCCCTCCTGCAACCTCCCATTCGTTTTTCGGGCCGTGTCCGGCAGGACCGGAGGAGTCCTCTGAAAAAGGGGGATTGATCGGGCCGCGTCTGGCAACTGGCGAGGCGTGTTCTGGTACGGCCGGGAGGTGCGCAGAAACGCGAGACACGGGCGCGCCCCTTTCCCATCTCAACTTTTGCCCCGCCCCCAATCTCCAGTGCGTGCCTGAAACACGGCCGCAAAACGAAAGGGAGTGCAGAGGGTCCGCGACCCTCTGCAAACAAAAAAAATTCAATCCCGTAATAGCCCTCATCCCCCCAGTGCCGCCCAGGTTTCCAGCAGGTGGCGGGCGATGGCGATGGGTGGCGGGCAGTTGAAGGGCCCTTCGTCCCGGAGGGCGGCGCGCACGTCGGCGCGGGTGAACCAGCGGGCGTCTTCCAGTTCGGTTTCGTCGATTCGGATGTCGCGCCCCAGTGCTTCGGCGAAGCAGCCGACCATGAGGCTGGAGGGGAAGGGCCAGGGCTGGCTGGCGACGTAGCGCACGCGCCCGACGCGCAGGCCTGCTTCTTCCCACACCTCGCGGCGCACGGCTTCCTCGAGGCTTTCCCCCGGTTCCACGAATCCGGCGAGGGCGGAGTACATGCCCGGGGCGAAGTGCGGCTGGCGGCCGACGAGGCAGTTCTCGCCCGCCACCACCAGCATGATGACCACCGGGTCGACGCGGGGGAAGTGTTCGGCGGCGCAGGCGGCGTTCTCGCACAGGCGGCCGTAGCCGGCCTTGGCGATGGCGGTCGGGCTGCCGCAGTTGGCGCAGAAGCGGTGCCGCCCGTGCCAGGCCAGCAGCGAGCGCGCCTGGCCGAGCACGGCGGTGCGGGCGTCGCCGCCCATGGCGATGGCGGCGGGGCGCAGCTCCCACGGCTCGGCGGCGGCGCCGGGCGCGGCGGCGCCTGAGCCAAGGTTGGCGGCGAAGCGGGGTGCGCCGTTCTCGTCCAGCCCCAGGAAGGCCCAGTCGCCCCCGGGGGCGAGCAGCGGCTCGACCGCGCTGCCCGGCAGCCACAGCAGGTCCGGCGTGCCGTCGGCCACCGTGAGGAAGGGCTTCAGGTCCTCGAACAGGAGCCACGCCGCATCCGGCCGCCGCCGCATGGCCTCCACCCAGGCGGGGTCGCGGCGCAATTCGTCGGTGCGGTCGAAGCTGCTTCCGGTAAAGCCAAGGCTGGACGCGGGGATGGGGGCGAGGAACGGGTCGGCACTCATGCTTGGAAAACCTCTGGTTTCGGCCTGCACAGTGCCCCTTCCGGCGAGATTTGTGCAAGCGCCTGTTGCGCTCGACGGAAATTCGTGGATAACGGGGTCTGGGAGTCGGGGCGGGCAGGCCGCTCGCCAACCCGGTCAGGTCCGGAAGGAAGCAGCCGTAACGATTCCGGTCTGGGTCGTTCCCGGCTCCCACCCAAAACCAGACTGGCCAGGGAATGACTGACACCACCGCGCCCGAGGCATACCGCGTTCTCGCGCGGAAATACCGCCCCTCCACATTCGAGGCTCTCATCGGCCAGGATGCCATGGTGCGGACGCTGGCCAATGCCATCGAGACCGGCCGTCTTGCCCATGCCTTCCTGCTCACCGGCGTGCGCGGCGTCGGCAAGACCTCGACCGCCCGCCTCATCGCCAAGGCGCTGAACTGCGTCGGGCCGGACGGCACCGGCGGCCCCACCATTTCGCCCTGCGGCCAATGCGAGCCCTGCCGCGCGATCAGCGAATCCCGCCACATCGACGTGGTGGAGATGGACGCGGCTTCCCGCACCGGCATCGACGACGTGCGCGAGATCATCGACGCGGTGCGCTACGCCGCCGTCTCGGCGCGCTACAAGGTCTACATCATCGACGAAGTTCACATGCTGTCGAAGGCAGCGTTCAACGCGCTGCTCAAGACGCTGGAAGAGCCGCCGGCGCATGTGAAGTTCATCTTCGCCACCACCGAGATTCGCAAGGTCCCGGTCACGGTGCTGTCGCGCTGCCAGCGCTTCGACCTCAAGCGCATCCCGACCGATGTGCTTGCCGCCCACTTCCAGTCCATCGTGGAGAAGGAGGGCGCGACGGCCGAGCCGGAGGCGCTGACCATCATCGCCCGCGCTGCCGAGGGCTCGGTGCGCGACGGTCTTTCCATTCTCGACCAGGCCATCGCCCACGGCGGCGGCACGGTGACGACGGCGGCGGTGCGGGACATGATCGGCCTTGCCGACCGCGCCCTCATTGCCGACCTGATGCAGCACATTCTGGAGGGCCAGCCCAAGCCGGCCCTCGCCAACCTGCGCCGCCAGTACGAGGCGGGAGCGGACCCGGCGACGATCGTGCAGGACCTGCTGGAGATGGTCCACGCGCTCACCCGCCTGAAGCTGGCGCCGGAGGAGCACACCGACGGGCTGGCCGAGGCGGAGCGCCAGCGGGCGCTGGGCTGGGTGGAGACGCTCGGCTTCGGCGCGCTGCACCGGCTGTGGCAGTTGCTGCTCAAGGGCCTGCAGGAAGTGCAGAACGCGCCCTCGCCCATTCAGGCGGCGGAAATGGCCGTGCTGCGCGTCATCCACGCCGCCGGTATGCCGGACCCGCTCGACCTTCTGAAAAAGCTGGAGAACGGCGAATCGATCGCGGTGGGCAGCGGCGCGCGCGCGCCGGCCGCCGGGGCATCGGCGCCGGCCGCCCGGCTGGAGGCGGCGCCCGAATCCTGCGCCGCCAGCGCGCCTGCGAGCGCGCCGCCGAGTGCGCCACCGAGTGCGCCACCGAGCGCAGACGTGCTGCACCACCCGGCCGCCAAGATCGCGCCGCCGCCCCATGAGGCCGCCCCGGCGGACTTCGAGGGGCTGGTGCGCCTGTTCGAATCGCGCCGCGAGCTGCTTCTGGGCAAGGCGCTGCGGGATGACGTGCATCTGGTCTCCTACGCTCCCGGCAAGGTGGAGCTGCGGCTGACCGATCGCGCCCCGCGCGACCTGCTGCAACGCATGATGCAGTGCCTGGAGGCCTGGACCGGCACCCGCTGGCTGGTGAGCCTGAGCCAGGCGCCCGGCGAGATGACCCTGCGCGAGCAGGAAGTGGCCCGCGCCGAGGCCATTCGCGCCGAGGTGCTGGCGGATCCGCTGGTGCGCGCCGCGATGGAGACTTTCCCCGGCGCGGAACTGATCAACATTCTGGAGGCCGACACGGCCGACCCCGGCGCGGGTCTCGACCCCGCCGCGCCCAACAGTTTGAGGAGTGCTCAGCGATGAACATCCAGGAGATCATGAAGGCCGCGCAGAACATGCAGGCCAAGATGGCCGAAGCGCAGGCCCGGCTCGACACCATCGAGGTGGAGGGCCAGTCGGGCGCGGGTCTGGTGAAGGTGGTCTCCACCGCCAAGGGCAAGATCGTGCGCGTCTCCATCGACCCGTCGCTGATCGACCCGGCCGAGCGCGAGGTGCTGGAGGATCTGGTGGCCGCCGCCATCAACGATTCGCGCGCCAAGGCCGACGCCCGGGCGCAGGAGGAAATGAGCAAGCTGACCCAGGGCCTGCCCCTGCCGCCGGGCATGAAGCTGCCGTTCTGACGGCTTCCGGCAGATTTGCACATGGTGACGCGCCCGGGCCTCCTGACCCGGGCGTTGTCTTATGCGTCTCATGCCACCATGTCAGGCAGGAGACGGCGGCGAATCTGCCGCAGGGGCGATCCGTTGAACCCTGCGGCAGCGCCTCTTATTCTGCCGCTCGTTCTGCGCCCGTTACGAAGGAGGCCCTCGCCGTCATGCCCTCTGAAAGTTTTTCGGTCCTGGTCGCCACCGACCTCAGTCCCCGCTGCGACCGCGCGGTGGACCGGGCCGCCCAGCTCGCCGCCCACTGGGGCGCGCCGCTGCGAATCATCCATGTGCTCGACGAGAAGTCGGCCCGGAACGCTGCGCGTCAGCCCGACGCCTCGGAAGTGCGGGAGACCCTCGCCGATCCGCTGATGGATGCGGAGATCCTGCTCCCGACCGGCCCGGTTCCCGCCACCATCGCCGCCACCGCCCAGGTGAGCGGCAGCGGGCTCATCGTCACCGGCGTTGCCCGCTTCAACGCACTGGGCGATTTCGTGCTGGGCACGGCGGTGGATCACATCGTCCGCCACGCGCATGTGCCGGTGCTGGTGGTCAAGCAGCGCCCGCGCGGCGTCTATCGCAACCTGCTGTTCGCGACGGACCTCTCCGAGGCCTCCCGCACGGCGCTGGTCCGCGCCGCCCGGATGTTCCCGGAAGCGGCCATCCAGCTGGTCCATGCCTATCAGGTGCCCTACGGCCCGTGGCTCGACACCGAGGACGCCCGGGGGCAGGTGTGCGAGCAGGCCGTGCTGCGGCTGGAGGCGATGCTCGCCCACCCCGACCTGACCGACGACATCCGCCAGCGGATCCGGAGCGTGCTGGACTATGGCGAGGTGGCGCAGGTGGTGAGCAAGACGCTTGCCGAAACCGCCGCGGACCTGCTGGTGCTGACGACGGACGGGTCCGGCGGGATTCTTCAGGCCGCGATCGGCAGCACCGCCCTCACCCTTGCCGCCCGGGTGCCGCAGGACACGCTCATCATGCGCGAGTGAGCCGCGTTCAGGGGCGCGGGCTGTCCCCGGCGTCCGGTTTCGGCGGGAGGATATCGAAGGTGGCGCCGCGCATCCGCCGCGACAGGGCATAGGCGCCCATCAGGGCCATCAGCAGCGCGCCCAGCAGGTAGGGCACCGGCTGCCCCAGCTGGTAGAGGCTGACGCCAATGGCCGGGCCGAAAATGAAACAGGCACCGTTGATCGCCGCGACGGCCCCGGCGATGCGCCCCTGCTCCTCCAGCGGCACGGCCAGCGACGCGGCGGCGGTGAAGCCGGGCCGGGTGAAGCCGAACCCGAGGCAGGCGAGCGCAAATCCCGTCACCAGCGTCGCGAAGCTGTTCGAGGCGGCGAGGATCAGGCATCCGGCGGTCGCCAGCGCCGCGCCCCGGCGCATCAGCGCGGGCGGGCGCATCCGCAACATGCGGATCAGCCCCCACTGGGCCAGCAGCATGGCCGCCGCGCCCGCCATCATGGCAACGCCGATGTACTGCTGCGCCTCCGCCGGAGGCTGGCCGGACAGGTCGATGACGAAAAAGCCGAGGGACTGGGCCACCGCCGCCTGCACGCTGCCGGTGACAAACCCGTAGATCATGTAGGGCCGCACCCGGGCGTCGAGAATGGCGCTGCGCGGCCGGGGCAGGGCCGCCTCGGCCGGCCGCGCCGGCTCCAGCGGCGGGTCCGCCGGCAGCAGGCGATGGACGATGACCAGGGTCACGCCCGCCGCCGCCACGAAGACGAAGATCGGGCCCGCCAGCCCCACGAACGGCAGGATGAAGAACGGCGCCGCCGCCGGGCCGATGATGGTGCCAAGGCCGAAGGCGGAGCTGAGCGTCGCCAGCGCGCCGGTGCGCTCCTCCCGCGAGGTGTTGGCGGCGATGTAGGCCTGCGCGGCCGGCGTCGAGGCCGAGCCCATGAGGCCGAACAACCCCCGGGTGAGGACGAAGCCGATGATGGTGGCCAGCGGCGTCAGCCAGCTCTGGAGGCCCGCCAGCACCACGAGCCCGAAGGCCGTTCCCGACACCATGAACCCGAGCATCCCGAGCAGCACCAGGTTCTTGCGGCCGTAGCGGTCCGACTGGCGCGCCCAGAACGGCGAGGAGACGGACCACAGCACGGCGGACAGCGAGAAGACCATGGCGATGAGCACGTCGCCGATGCCGATCTCCCGCCCGATTGCCGGCAGCACGGAGGCAAGCGCGTTGTTGCCCGCCGACACGACGGCCAGCGCCAGAAACAGAAGGAATGCCGCCTGGCGGTGATCCGGGTTCCTGGGCATGCATCCTCCTCTTGTCCTGTCCCCATACGGCCTTCGGGAGACATGCTGGACCTGGGACAAAGGATGGCAAGGGGGGAAGGCGGAAAGCTGTCGTGCCTGTGGCGGCAGTGGTGACCCCGGCAGGACTCGAACCTGCGACCTGCGGTTTAGGAAACCGTCGCTCTATCCGGCTGAGCTACGGGGCCATGCGGCAATGCCTTTGCAGTGGCCGGGGATTTTGCACGAAATGGCACCATGCGCAAGGAGGATGGCGCGAAAGGAGCATGGCGCGCAGGGAGCTTGGCGCGCTGGGAGCATGGCGCGCCCGCCCGGTCGCCCCGCGCGCCTTTCCCTGTCAGTAGCGGAACCCCTGCTTGGCGAAGAAGGTCGCGCCCACCGGAAAGACCACCGGCTTGCCGGTGCGGGTGTCGATGGTGGTGGCCATCAGCGCGGCCAGCCGCTCGGCGGGGTCGAAGCGCACGGGCAGACCCTTGGCGCGCGCGGGCTTCAGCAGGTTGAGGAGGCCATGGACGATGTGCCAGTCCCGGTGCAGCGAGCCGCTGAAGTTGATCCTGGGGTTGGTGCGGCTCAGCTCCGACAGCCCGGCGGCCTTGCGCTGCGCCGTCACCCACTGGTGGTAGGTGTCCAGGCTGTTGTAGGGCAGCGCCGTTCCGGTCTTGGGCGCGACGATCGCGTTGATGCCCGGCACGATGCCGATATAGGAGGTGACGTAGTCCCCCCACAGCAGGATGCGGTTGAACAGGTTCTGGAACTTCCACAGCATCAGCGCCTGCGGGATGGGGCGCCCCGCCAGATACATCCACAACAGCACCTCGTGGCCGTAGTCGTTCATGAACGGCGAGTAGCCCCAGTATTTGGTCTCGGTGGAGACCACCTGGGCGTTGCCCCAGAAGCGCTGGATCAGGTCCTGGTAGGAGTTGCTGTCGTAGCTGGACTGCACATAGGTGAAGGTCTGGTCGATGGCCTTGGTGAAGTAGGACCGCGGCAGGAACGGCTGGGGCACGCCGCTGGCGGGCGTCAGCACCTCCGCCCAGAACAGCTGGCGCAGGCCCCACCACAGGCCGCGCTCCTCCTCGATCACCACGCCCTGATAGCCCGGCATGCGGAACCGCGCCGTGCCGTAGCCGATGGCGGCCGTCGCGTTCATCTGCGCCATCAGCAGGTAGTAGGGATCATCGGTCAGCAGATAGGGCAGGAAATGGTGATTGTGCGGGTGGGCGATGTCCCACGAGGCCGTGCCCTCACCGTACTTGTAGTTGTTCGTTCCCGCCTGGGGAATGTAGCGGGCAGGCACGGCCGCCTGGGCGTTGCGGTGCCAGCAGACCTTGCCCATCTGCCCCGAATCGCTGGGGTCGAGCACCTTGCCCGAGTCCACATGGAAGAAGAAATAGCCGGGGTACTGGCCGATCAGCTCCTGAATCAGCTGGAGGGACGCCTCGCTGCGCTGGGCATAGGCCATGTTCCCCGCCAGCACTTCCTCGATCACGCGGGCGTGCTTCTCGTGGATGAGCCCGATGGTCTCCCGCTCGCCGCCGGAGGAGGCGCCGCGCATGAAGTCGCCGACCATGGTGCCGCCCACCTGCCCGGTGACGGAGGTGAAGGGCACGCCGGGGCCGAGGGCCGCCAGATAGGCCTGGGTCTGGTTGCGGGCCTGGGACAGGCCGCTGGAGGAATGGCGCAGGAGGACGTTGCGGTTGACGAGATCGGGAATCCGCTCGAACTGCCACTTGCGCGGCCGGGACTGCCAGCGCCACAGGGTGGAGCGCACCGCGCGCACCGTCACGTTCGGCCCCTGCCCCCACAGGTTCACCGGCTTGCCGTCCACCGCGATGGTGGTGGCCAGGGGCACGACCACGCTGTTGCTCTGGGTGCTGAACGCCAGATAGAACCACACGTCCACCCGGCCGTCCGCATCGCGCCCGAAGCTGATCCAGATCTTCTCCGGCCCAATCGGCCGGGTCAGCTCCCAGCGGGTCTGGCCGTTGAACGGCGCGGGCCAGGGCTTGCCCTCGGCGGCGCGGGCGGTCAGGGTCTGGCCCGCCTCGGTCCTCAGGGTCACGACGATGTCCGGGGCCGCCGCCTGGGCCAGAACCCAGGCCGGCATCAGGCCGACCGCTCCCGCCGCGGCCGTCGCTCCGAGGAACTTGCGACGCGAGAACTCCGTCAGGTCGTCCGTCATCTTCACGCTCCCGGCTCTGTGATCCGCGCTCTGTGATCAGCGCTCTGTGATCAGGGCCGGGCATCCCTCGGGATCGCCCGGCAGCGCATTGGGACTGAACGCCCACGACAAGGCCGGCGGAAGGACGATCCCTCAGGTGTTCAGGCGTCGGCGCCTGCTCGGGAACGGCAAGGGCATGATGTCGATGCCCTCGTCCTTCAGTTCCTTGGCCTCCGCGAGATTAACTTCTCCGTAGATCGGCCGTTCCTCGGTTTCGCCAAAATGGATCCGCCGAGCCTCCTCGGCGAACACATCGCCCACGTAATCGAAGGTGTCCTCGATCTTGCGCTGCATCTCGGCCAGGCGGGCGAGCATTTCCTTGACCTCCGCCGGGGAGTGGGCGCCGGGCGCGCCCGCCGGACGGCTGCCGGACGCCTCCGGCTTCTGGTTGGACCTGGTCGCCACGGCCGGCGCCATGACCGCCTTCTCGATGGAACCGTCGCCGCACAGGGGGCACTCCAGCAGGCCCCGTTTCTTCTGCTGATCAAAGTCCGACGATGAACCGAACCACGCCTCGAACACGTGGCCGTTGCCGCACTTGAGATCGTAGACGATCATGTGTTGCCCACCTCGACCAAATCAAACGCGCGATCGTGCTCCAAAGCCGGAATGCGCGACCGCGCCGCCTCCACGTGCGCCAGATCGATCTCGGCAAGGATGCCGCCGGCCTCCTCGCCGCCGTCCGCCAGAATTTCACCCCACGGCGCCACCACCAGCGAATGGCCGAAGGTGGTGCGGCCGTCCTTGTGCAGGCCGGTCTGGGCCGGGGCCAGAATGAAGCATCCGGTCTCGATGGCGCGGGCGCGCAGCAGGGTGTGCCAGTGGGCCTCGCCCGTGGTGCGGGTGAAGGCCGCCGGCACCGCAATCATCTGCGCCCCGGCCTTGGCCAGCGTTCGGAACAGATGGGGGAAGCGCACGTCGTAACAGATGGCAAGGCCCAGACGCCCCCACGGCGTCGCCGCCACCACCGCGTTGCGGCCCGGCCGATAGCTGGCGGATTCGCGGTAGCGCTCGCCCGAGGGCAGATCCACGTCGAACAGGTGGATCTTGTCGTAGCGCGCCGTCACCTGCCCGGCGGCGTCGATCAGGAACGCGCGGTTGGCGAGGCGGCCGTCGGCGTCTTCGTCGTCCGTCACCACCGCCTGCGAGCCGAGCAGCAGCCACACCCCCAGCTCCGCCGCCAGCCTGCGGGCCAACGCCAGCGTCTCGTCCGCATGCTCGGGCCGGGCATTGCCGCGCAGCCGCGCGCTGTTGCCGTCGAGGATGCCCGTCATCTCCGGCGTCAGCACGAACCGCGCGCCGCGCGCCGCCAAGTCGCGCACGCCGGCCTCCAGCGCCGCCAGGTTCTCCTCGGGGTGGATGCTGGACGTCATCTGAAGCAGGCCCAGCGTCAAGGAGGTCGCGGGCGTCGAAGTGGTGTTGGTCATGCCGCGCCCTTATCCTGCCAGCAGCGCATCAAGCTTGCCCGCGTCATCCAGCGCGTGGAGGTCGTCGCAGCCGCCCACATGCTGGCCGTTGATGAAGATCTGCGGCACGGTGGTGCGGCCGCCCGCCCGCTCGCGCATGACCGCGCGCCCCTCCGGGTCCACCGTCACGTCGATCTCCTCGAACGCCACGTTCTTGGCTCTCAGCAGATGCTTGGCCCTATGGCAATAGGGGCAGTAGTCCGCGGTGTAGATCTCGACAGTCGCCACAGGGCACTCCTTTCGGAACTAATACGCCATCATTACTGACATCGTGGCCAATATGGAGAGGGGCCCGCCGTGCCGCAAGACCGCGCGACAGGGCGGCATCGCCCCGGAAGCTGGGTCTCATCTCGCCTCAGGACTCTGGCCCAGAACTCTGGCCCGGAACTCTGGCCCGGAACTCTGGCTCAGAACTCTGCCCCCGCGCCGACCCGCGCCAGCGCCGCGACCCGCACCTCCGCCGCGCCGGCCGCCAGCAGCACCCGGCTGCACTGCCGCGCCGTCGAGCCGGTGGTCATCACGTCATCGACCAGCACCACCACCCGGCCCGCGATGCGCCGCCTGCCCGCCGCCGTCACCCGGAACGCGCCGCGCAGGTTGCGCCGCCGCTGCGCCCGGCTCAGCCCCTGCTGGGGCGGGGCGGCGCGCACCCGCACCAACGCGTCCGGCAGCCACGGACGGCTGGTCTCCCGCGCCAGGGCCCGCGCCAGCAGCGCCGCCTGGTTGTAGCCGCGCCGCCACAGCCGCCAGCGGTGCAGCGGCACCGGCACCAGCACGGCCTCCGGCTCGGCGAGGAGGCCGGAGGCCGCCCGCGCCATGTGCCGCCCGAGCACGCGGGCATGGTCCGGCCGGTCGGCATGCTTGAACGCCAGAATCGCCTCCCGCGCCGCCCCGTCGTAGAGAAACGCCGCCCGCGCCCGGGCAAACGGCGGCGGGCTGGCAAGGCACGCCGGGCATTTCCACCCCGGAAACCGGATCTCGAGACCCGCCACCGGCGCGCCGCAGACATCGCACCCCTCCCCCTCGCCCAGAAAGCGCAAGCTGCCCCAGCAGGCGGGGCAGAAGGTGCCCTCCGCCGCCACCACCTGCCCGCAGCCGAGGCAGCGCGGCGGCAGCACCAGATCCACCAGCCGTTGGGCGGCGGCACGCAGCCGCGCCAGCGCAGAAGCGGCGGCGGCAGGCGCAGCGGCGGGGGTGGCAGCGAGGCGGAGCATGGCAGCAGGCACTTTATCCCCTTGGCCCGGGCGCGTCAGCGCGCCATATGGTCGAACATGACCAAGCCCCCCACTTCCGCTCCCGCCCCGATCGAGATGTTCGACCGCCGCCAGGTCCGCCGCCAGCGCCAGCGCGCCGCGCGGCCGGGCACGTTCGTTGACTTCATCAAGAACCTGATGGTCGAGGATCTGCTGGACCGGCTCCAGCTGATCAACCGCCGCTTCACCCGCATCCTCGACCTCGGCAGTCACGACGGGCGGCTGGGGCAGGCGCTGGCCGCCCGCTTCCCCGACGCCGTGATCGTCTACGCCGACCCGGCGGAGGCCTGGCTGCGCGGCCTTGCCCGGCCGGAGGCGGTCGCCTGCGATGCGGACTTCCTGCCCTTCCGGGACGAATCGTTCGATCTCATCGTCTCGGCCGGCCTGCTGCACTGGACCAACGACTTGCCGGGGGCGCTCATCCAGATCAACCGGGCGCTGACACCCGACGGGCTGTTCCTCGCCGCCTTCCCCGGCGGCGGCACGCTCTACGAGCTGCGCCGCGCCCTCCTCGATGCCGAGGAGGAAGTGACCGGCCGCGTCGCGCCCCGCGTTGCGCCCATGATCGAGGTGCGCGACGCCGGCGCCCTCCTCCAGCGGGCGCGCTTCGCCCTGCCGGTGGCGGACAGCGACCACTTCACCGTCACCTACGCCGATCCGCTCAAGCTGCTGGCCGAGCTGCGCGCCATGGGCGAGACCAACGCGCTGGAGGGCCGCCCCCGCGCCTTCCTGCGCCGCGACGTGCTGCTGCGCGCCGCCGCGCTCTACGCCGAGCGCTTCGGGCAGGACAACGGGCGCATTCCCGCGACGGTCGAGCTGATCTCGCTGCAAGGCTGGGCCCCCGGCCCCGGCCAGCCCAAGCCCCTGCGCCCCGGCTCCGCCAAGGCCAACCTCGCCGATGCGCTGGGCGTGAAGGAAAAGAACCAGTGAAGGGTGGACAATCACCCTCGGGTTGACACGACAGTCCGCCTGAGTCAGATTGCCAGTAACCGACCTGCGGCGTGCCGCAGGCTCAAAAGGTCGTTGCGTTCCGGCGCAGCGGCCTTTTGCATTTCAAGGCATTTGCCCAATATGAAAACAATAATTTATGTCGATGGATTCAATCTCTACCATCGAGCCCTAAAGAAAACGAAGCACAAGTGGCTTGACATTCGGGCATTATGCCAAGCGGCCCTCCCGCGAAATCAAGATATACTACAGATAAATTACTATACAGCGCGCGTTTCCGGAAAGATTGATCCGGAAGCAGCAAAAGATCAAAATTCCTATTTAAAAGCCCTATCAACGACGCCCACTCTGAAAATTCATTATGGAAGCTTTCAGGTAACAGAGAAGTATATGTATCTCTGTCAACCTATAGACTTCCAGCCTTCCTGTTTAACGGAACCAGATCCCATGCCCCGCTTCGCCCGCGTGGTGAAGATCGAGGAGAAGGGCTCAGACGTGAACCTGGGGGCGCATCTGGTTAGAGATGCCTTTGCGGGCGCCTTCCAGCACGCTGCGGTCATCACCAACGACACTGACCTGCGGGAGCCAATACGCATCGTTGCGCAGGAGGCGAAGTTACCCATCACGCTCCTGTCGCCCGTCAGCAAACCTGCGGAAAGCCTGCGGAACGTTGCAACGTATGTCCGCCACATCGACCGATACTTGGCCAAAGCCCAGTTTCCGAACCCGCTCGTAGGCCCGGATGGGCAACCTATTAACAAACCGCAGGATTGGTAGGGGCAAAGCCACGGAACAGGTAGGCCCCTGCCCCCTACAGCAGGCTTGCCAGCATGCCGACAAGGGGGATGTCCGCCGGGGGCATGGGCAGGCTGTACAGCTCGCTGATTCGCACCCAGCGCACCGCCTGGTTCTCCTGCGGCTGCACCGTGCCCCGCCACTTGCGGCAGGCGTAGAGCAGCATCAGCAGGTGGAAATCCTCGTAGGGGTGGCTGGCGAAGGTGAGCGGCGCCAGGCACGAGGCGGTGGTGTCGATGCCCAGCTCCTCGTGCAGCTCGCGCACCAGCGCGGCCTCCGGCTTCTCGCCCGCATCCACCTTGCCGCCCGGAAACTCCCACAGCCCGGCCATGGACTTGCCCTCGGGCCGCTGGGCCACCAGCACCCGTCCGTCCGCGTCGATGAGCGCGGCGGCAACCACTGTCACGATCGGCTTGCCGGTATCGGACAGGCCCGGAGGCGCCGGGCATTCGTCAAAGGTCTCGCGGTCGGTCGGTGTGCTGAGCATGGAAATCGAGCCATTTCATTCGGTTGCGGCGCCCTAGGTTTCACAGACGCTGTGCGCTGTCGATATGTCTCGGCACGCCTGCGGCGATAAGGCCCGGCGATCCCCCCATAATCCTTTCCTGCGATTCACGATAACCCCTCAATCTTTCTTAACGCCCCCGTGGCAGGCTCCCCGCACTCTGAAAGGCAGGAGGCGCCGATGCCGCACATTTCCCGATTCCTGTCGCGCCTCATGCGCAACCGCCTCGGCGGAACCCTCGCGGAATACTGCCTCGTCGCGAGCCTGATCGCGGTGGCGGTCGCCGGCGTTTTCTCCTCCATCGGCGGCCATCCGTCCCGCGTGTTCAGCATCGTCTCCAGCTATCTCAAGTGAATCGCCGGTCGCGGCACCCGCGACCGCAAAAACGCCCCGAATCCCGCCTGGTCCCCCGCCCCGGATTCGCCCGCCCGTCGCCGCGCCGGATGCCGGGCGCAGGGGGCATATTCTGTTCCGATTTCCGGGGCTTTTATGATTAATGAGACCGGTAATGGTCTCCATTAACAAGTTTGAAACTCCTGCGAGGGTAAAAGGCCATCGTTGGCCTCGGGAAAGGCTTCATTGACCCGCCACAGGCGTGGCGGCCGCAAGGAGACGGATTATGTCGTTCATTCGCACCACGCTGCGTAAGCTTGCCCGCGACGAGAGGGGCGCCACCGCCATCGAGTATGGCCTGATTGCCGCGCTCATCGCTGTCGTCTGCATCGGCGCTCTGTCGGCTGTTGGCACCCAGCTCAAGTCGAAGCTGACCACGGTTTCGTCCGAGCTGGAAAACGCCAAGCCTGAATAAACAGTAAGTGATCCGAGAGGATCCAGCGAACGGCGGCCCCTTCGGCCGCCGTTTTCCTTTCCGGCAGGATGATCAGGGGCGTCCCGCTATGAAATCGCTGCGTCAGGAGTTCCGCGTCGCCACCCTTCTGCTGGGGCTGGTGCTGATCTACGCGGGGATCGCCACCGCGACCCTTCGCCCCTTCGGGCGCGAGGCGGACGTGTTCATGCCCAGCTACGGCTACCTGGTGCTGTTCACCTGGGGGCTGGCGGGCGTGATGATCTTCCTCACCTACGCCCTCCATCTGGTGCTGGTGCGCCGCCCGGCCCGCCCGCTGATGGAAATGGCGGCGGACATCCGCGCCCACATCCTCCCGCCCGACCAGCTGATAATGCGCCTCGTGCCGCTCGTCGTGCTGACGCTGCTGCTCAACAGCTTCACCGCGCTGAAATCGGCCATCCCGCTGATCAAGCCCTTCGCCTACGATACGCTCTTTGCCGACATCGATCGCCTGATCTTCGGCACGGACCCGTGGCAGCTGACCCATGCGGTGTTCGGAGGCCCCATCGCCACCTGGCTGCTCCAGTGGGCCTACACCTGCTGGTTCTTCCTCATGTGGATCAGCGTGATCTACGCCGCACTGCGGACGGACTGCCGGACGCTGCGCGCCCGCTATCTGCTCGCCTTCTGCCTCACCTGGATGCTGCTGGGCTCGGCGGCAGCCATGGCCCTGTCGTCCGCCGGGCCCTGCTTCTACGGCCTCGTGCTGCCGGGCGTGCCCGATCCCTTCGCGCCGCTGATGGAGCGGCTCCATGCCCTCGACGCCATCGTGCGGGAGCAGATCGTGCCGACCGGCCTGATGACGCTCGAGGTCCAGAAGGAGCTGTGGAGCGACTACCAGGCGGCCTCCACCACCATCGGCTCGGGCATCTCCGCCATGCCGTCGCTGCACGTGGCCAGCTCGATCCTGATGGCCTGCGCGGGCTTCTCCCTTGGCCGCAAGCTGGGGCTGGCGCTCAGCCTGTTCGCCTTCACCATCTGGATCGGCTCGGTGCACCTCGGCTGGCACTATGCCATCGACGGCATGGTCTCGCTGGTGCTGGTGCTGCCCATCTGGTGGCTGTCGGGGCGCGTTGTCAGCGCCCTGGGCGTTTCGGACCACCCCTTCCCGCGCGCGCGGGCGCTGGCGGGCCTGACCGCCGCCAGCCCCGCTGCCCGGCCTGCTGCCTGAGCGCGGCGCCGCCTCAGGACGCGTAGACGATCAGCTTCACCTTCGCGCCCGCCTTCACCTCGCTGGCGTTCTGGAAGCCGTTCAGCATGAGGAAGCGCTCCAGCTTGTGGTCGTCGTAGGCCATGCGCTCGGCCAGCTTCGCGGCCGTGTCGCCCTGCGCCACGGTAACCACCTTGATCCGCCGCTCCTTGTACTTCGCCGCCTCCGCGTCGCTCAGGCGGCGGAAGGACTGGAGCATGGTCTGGAGATTACGCTGGGTCTGGGCGATGGACTGGGCCGCCGCCTGGCTGCTGGCATAGGCGGGCGAGACCATGACGAAGTGGTAGGCCTGGGAGGGCGACCACTTGAAGGCAACGAGGCTCACGTCAAGGACGCCGCTGTTGGTGTTGAGGCGGGTCGCCATGGTGGCGGTGTCCATGCCGTTCATCTGGCCGAACTTCGCCTGCGGCGCGGCCCCGGCCTGATTCTCGGTGAGGCTGGTCCACACCTCGCGCAGGTAGGCATCCAGCCCCTGCCCGCTGGCGAGCGGGCCGCCCGAGAACATCACCTGCACCGACCCCGGCCCATTGGCCATGACCGCCCGCGAGCTGTTCTGCAGGCTGAAGCCTTCCGGCACGGTGAAGGTGAGCTTCAGCTTGGGGTGGGCAAAAGTGCGGCCGCGCACGAAGCCCTGCTCGGCGCTGTCGTCCACCACCAGGCCGTCGATGGCGGCAAGGAACGCCTCGCGGTTGCGCGATTGCTGACCCTTCGGAATGCCGGTCTGCGTCGCCAGTTGGGTCGCCCGCGCCACGCGGTCGGCGGTCACCGGGTGGGTGCGCGCCCAGTTGGGGGTGGTATCCTCGGCGGTGCGGCCGGCGATCAGCGCCTCCAGCTTGTCCTGCGCGTCGAGGGTGGAGAGCATGTCGGCGGCCGCGAACGGGTCGTAGCCCGCACGGCTGATGTAGCGGATGCCGAGCGTGTCGGCCTTGAATTCCTGATCGCGGGAGTAGGACAGGGTGTAGGCCTGCGCCGCCTGCCCCGCCAGCTGCGCCAGCTGGCCCGAGCCGGTGAGCACGGCCACCAGAACGCTGCCGAGCCCGCCCAGCATCTGGGTGTTGTAGCGCTTGGCGGTGTGCCGGTCGGTGATGTGGCCCACCTCGTGACCCAGCACCGAGGCCAGCTCCGCCTCGTCGTTCATCAGCGCCAGCAGCTGGCGGGAGATGTAGACATAGCCCCCGGGCAGGGCGAAGGCGTTGACGATGTTGGAGTCGAGCAGGGTGAAGGTGAAGGGATCGTTCGGCGTCTCCGAGTTCTGGAGCACGCGCCCGCCGACCATCGCCACATATCCGGCGGCCTTGTCGTCATTGTAGGCGCCGCCGAACTCGGCGAGCAGCTTGGGATGCTCCGACTGACCGATCGCCGCTTCCTGAGAGCGCGACATGAAGGGGGTGAAGGCGGAACTTCCCGCCGGCGTGGTTGAGCAGCTGCCCAGCAGCACCGATACCGCAACCGCTGCCAGGATTCCCTTCGACCGTGCCATCGTGACCTTTCCCATCTGAACACCGTCCTTCCCGCGCCGGGTCGCACTGCCACCGCAGCCGGACCCGGCGAGGAATATGTCCTGAATTATGCAGGAAATAG
The DNA here is from genome assembly GCF_051304405.1 of Pedomonas sp. V897. NCBI lineage: Bacteria > Pseudomonadati > Pseudomonadota > Alphaproteobacteria > Sphingomonadales > Pedomonadaceae > Pedomonas > Pedomonas sp. V897. Next base: position 327,255 of record NZ_JBPPGG010000004.1, on the reverse strand, counting down.
AACGAATGAGAAGGCCAAGCGCCCCGTCTGGTGTGCGGGCAGGCCCTCAGGCCAGGCTGCGCTGGCGCAAAACCGGGCGCGGCAGGCCGCGCTGCGCCCGGCCTGTCCTGCGGCTCAGAGCCCTGCGCGGCCGATGGCGAGAAACTTCTCGCGCCGGTCGGCCTTGACCTCGCTGCGGCTGAGGCCCGCCAGCTGATTCAGCTCCCGCTCCAGCACATTGCCCAGATTGCGGATGGCGGTCTTGGGATCGCGGTGCGCTCCGCCCAGCGGCTCGGGCACGATGCCGTCGATCACGCCCAGCGTCGCCAGATCCTGCGCCGTCAGCTTCATCGCCTCGGCGGCCTCGGCGGCCTTGTCGGCGGTGCGCCACAGGATGGAGGCGCAGCCCTCGGGCGAGATCACGGCGTAGATGGCGTGCTCCATCATCAGCACCCGGTTGGCCGCGGCCAGCGCGATCGCGCCGCCCGAGCCGCCCTCGCCGACGATGCAGGAGACCAGCGGCACCTCCACGTTGAGGCAGGCCTCGGTGGAGCGGGCAATGGCCTCGGCCTGGCCGCGCTCCTCCGCCTGCACGCCCGGGAACGCGCCCGGCGTATCGACGAGGGTGATGATGGGCAGGCCGAAGCGGTCCGCCATCTGCATCAGACGGATGGCCTTGCGGTAGCCCTCGGGCTTGGCCATGCCGAAGTTGTGCTTGATGCGCGAGGCGGTGTCGTTGCCCTTCTCATGGCCGATGACCATGACCGACTGGCCCCGGAACCGGCCCATGCCGCCGATGATGGCGCAATCCTCCGCAAAGGCGCGATCGCCCGCCAGCGGCGTGAAATCGTCGATCAACTCCGCCACGATGTCGCGGAAGTGCGGACGGTTGGGGTGCCGCGCCACCATCGCCTTCTGCCAGGGCGTGAGGTTGGCGTAGGTGGTCTTCAGCAGCTTGTCGACCTTGGCCTGCAGCTTGCTGATCTCAGCGCCGATGTCCACACGTCCGGCGGCACCGGCCTGAAGTTCGGCAATCTTCGCCTCCAGCTCGGCAATGGGGCGTTCAAAGTCGAGGAAAGTCACCATGTTCCGGTCAATAACTCTTGTCAGAAGCGGGCGACGCTAGCCACGACGCTTCCGCCCGTCAACCGGGCTCGGCATATTAGCAAGCGGGTGCTTCTCGTTAACCAGCTCAACCAGACGCGTCTCCGCCACATGGGTGTAGATCTGCGTTGTAGCGATATCGGCATGGCCGAGCATCTGCTGTAAGGCACGCAAATCCGCACCGTTGTCAAGCAAATGGGTCGCAAAGGCGTGCCGCAGCACGTGGGGAGACAGGCGCTCGGGCGGCACACCGGCCTCCAGCCCCAGCTCCCGAACCAGTTGAAACAAACGAACGCGCGTGAGGTGCCCGGCCTTGCCGCCGGAGGGGAACAGATACCGCGCCTCCTCCGGCACATGGGCGCGCCAGGCTTCCACGGCCGCCAGCGCCCGGCCGGAGAGCGGCACCAACCGCTCCTTGCCGCCCTTGCCCTTGAGGATGATGTAGGGCTTGCCCGGCGCAATGGCGTTGCGCGGCAGGCTCACCAGCTCGGTTGCGCGCAGGCCGGAGCCGTAGAGCAGCTCCATCAGCGCCACCAGCCGCAGGTTGGCGGGCACGGGCGCGCGCTCCAGCCGGGCCCGGGCCGCCTCGAACAGACGGTCCACCTCGTCCCGGCTGAGAGATTTGGGGAGCCGCTGCGCCGGGGCGGGTGCCAGCAGGTCCGCCGCCGGGTTGTCCCGCCGCCACCCCTCGCGGAAGGCGAACAGGAAGAACTGCCTGAGGCACGACAGCTTGCGCGAGACGGACGCGCGCGCCAGCCCCGCCTGCCCGGCCAGCCACGCCCGCAGGTCGTCCGGCCCCGCTGTCAGCAGCCCTCCGTTCAGCGCTTCGCTGACGAGGCGCAGGTCGCGCTCGTAGGCGGCCAGCGTGTTGCGGGCCGCGCCCTTCTCCGAGGCCAGCATGTCGATGAACAGGCCGATCGCGGCAGGGTCGGTGAGGCGGCGGTCGCTCATCGCCCGCTTCAGGCTCCGTTGCGAATCAGGATCTCGGCGGCGATCAGCCCCGCCTCCCGCCGCAGCCCGACGGCGGTCAGCGCCCGCGTGATCTCGTGGAGATAGTCGGGCCGCACCCCGGCGGCGTCCTTGCCGAGGCCCGCCGCGCTCAGCAGGATGACCTCGCCCCGGCGCCGGGACTGCGCTGCCTCGCGCAGCCGCTGGACATAGGCGTTCGCCTCCGGCTCCACCCGCGCCGAACGCGGCAGATCCGCCACCGGCACGAGACCGAGCCCCGAGAGCGCCGCGCCCGCCAGCTGGCGGCGCCGCTTGCGCTCGGCCCGCTCGCCATCCTGCATGTCGTCCCACAGCGTGAACAGGTCGCCCGAGCGGGGCACGCCCTGGTCGGCGGCCGCCACCAGCGGCCACAGCCCCATCAGCGCCGAGCCCGCCTTGGGATTGCGATTCCGCGCCTCGCGCCGGGCCAGATCGTACCAGGCCCGGGCGGCCTTGACCTCGCCCGCCAGCAAGAGCGCGCGGCCCAGCTCGGGCGCGGCCTCAAGGAGAGACGCGGTCACCGGCAGCCGCCGCGCGGCATCGGCCGTCACCAGCAGCATGGCGGCCCGCTCCTGCGGCGTGCGGGCCGAGGCCCACAGCTCGCGCATGGCGGCCAGCCGCGCCTCGGGCGTCCTGGCCGAATAGGCGGTGCGGAGCTTGCCCACCGGCAGCGCCCGGATCGCCGTCTCGTCCAGCAGGGAGGCCTGAAGCGACCACAGGTCGACCAGCTCCCGCGCCGGCAGCGCCCCGTTCACGGCCGCCGTGGGGGCCGCCTCCAGCCGCGCCGCCAGCGGCGCCGCGCCGAGCCGCACCAGCCAGCCCTTCACCGCCGCGTTGGCGCCCTCCAGACGCTGGCGCGGCACCTCGACGCCGCCCGCCAGCGCCATGGCAAGGCGGTAGGTGGTCAGGCGCATGTTCTGCGGCCAGACCGCGTTCACGCCCCGGTCGCCGCCGGCAAGGGTGGTCGCCACCACCTCGGCGAGCTGAATGTCGAACGCCTTGGCGGTGTGGTTCTCGCGCTCCCGGTCCAGCGTCAGCGCCGCGCCCGCGTCATCGCCCTGCAAGGCGGCGCACACGGCGGAGGCCAGCGGCCACACCGGATCGGCGGAGACCGTAATGCCCGTCTGCACCATCGGGCACAGCCCCGCCACGTCCCCCGCCGCCAGGTGGGCCTGCGGGGCCACATCGAACATGCGGCGGGTGAAGCTGGTCACCGGCACCTGCGCCACCAGACGGCGCGCGCCCTCGGCCTCGCCCATCCGCAGCAGCAGATGGGCCCGCTCGGCCACGAAGTTGGAGGGCAGCACGCCTTGCGGCGTCGGCGTGCGCGACAGCAGCGCGCGGCGCAGCAGCACATGGGCCCAGCGCGACGCGGTGGGGGCGGACTGCCCCTTCATGAAATCCCGCAGGAACGGCCCGCTCGACCCCGCCCACAGGGTCTCGTCGAACCCGCCCGTCGCCGGACCGTGCACGCCGATCCGGTCGGATGCCGTGAGAAGGGTCACGCCCCGGCTCCGCGGCAGGGACGGCTCGGGCGGCACGGCCTCCGGCGCCGCCAGCGCCCCGTCCCCGGCCTCGGGCGTCTCCCCGCTGCCGGACTGCGCCTCGCCTGCGGGCGCGGATTCGGGCGCCGGTGCGGGTTCCGCCACCGGTGGCGGCGGCGGCGGCGCGAAGGTGCCCGCCGGCAGCAGCGATTTGGGCGCGCTGGACGGCGGCGCGGGCGCCGTCTGCTGCGCGGCGACAGGCGGGACGGACCCGCCCGCGGCCAGCGCCGTTACCAGAACTGCAAGGGCGGAAACGGTGGCCTTAAGCCCCAAGGTTCTCATTCGGAATGACCTTCTCGACCCGCTCCTGCGGCGGCGGCATGTCGGCGACGCCGAAATAGACGGTTGCGCCAATCACGATCAGGAGCAACAGGCCCAGAAGGATCGACAATATTCGCCCCATGATACCCTTACCTTTGTGCGACACGTCGTTCGAACACCCTGACGACGCAATGACGCTTGACCGTGGCCTTCCGATTTTTCGCCTTTGCGGCGGCCGAAGGCCGGTTCTGTGCGCGGCCGGGCTTGGCCGTCCGCCTCTCCCGTGTGTATAGCGATGCTGACCCATGACCAAAAGTGAAAGTTGACGCAGCTTGGCGAAGACCTATCCCCCGCGAAGAAAGACCCAGCCACCGCGCCGTCGTGGCCTGCTGGCCAAGCCCATCGTCCTTGTGGGGCTGATGGGCGTGGGCAAGTCGACCATCGGCCGGCGTCTGGCCAGCCGCCTCAACCTGCCGTTCGTTGACGCGGACGAGGAAATCGAGCGCGCCGCCGGGCTGACCATTACGGAGATCTTTGAGCGTTACGGGGAAGAAACCTTCCGCGACGGCGAGCGACGCGTCATCCGCCGCCTGCTGGACGGCAGCGTGAAGGTGATCGCCACGGGCGGCGGCGCGTTCGTGCAGGATGAGACCCGCCAGCTCATCCTCGAACAGTCCATCGCCGTGTGGATCGACGCGGACATCGACATTCTGGTCGAACGCACCTCGCGCCGCAACACGCGGCCCCTGCTGCGCACGGGCGACCCGAAGGAGATTCTCACCCGTCTCGCCGGCACGCGCTCGCCCTACTACGCCAAGGCGCCCATTCACATCCGCAGCGGGCGCGGCCCGCACGACGCGGCGGTCGATGCCATCATCACCGCCCTTCACCGCCAGGGATACCTGACCAAATGACCGATACCGTCTCCAGCCCGAACGGTCCCGCCCGCACCCGCATCGACATCAACCTCGGAGAGCGCAGCTATCCCATCCTCATCGGCGAGGAGCTGCTGGACGAGGCGGGCGCGCACCTAGCCCCGCTGCTGCCGCGCAAGCGCACGGTCATCGTCACCGACGAGAACGTGGCCGAGCTTCACCTCCAGCGCCTGCTGGACTCCTGCGCCGGGGCGGGCATCGAGGCCGAGCCGGTGGTGCTGCCGGCGGGCGAGGCGTCCAAATCCTTCCCGCATCTGGAATGGCTCGCCGGGCAGCTGCTGGAGCTGGGCATCGAGCGCAAGGACGCCGTCGTCGCGCTGGGCGGCGGGGTGATCGGCGACCTGGTGGGCTTCGCCGCCGCCATCCTGCGCCGCGGCTGCCCGTTCGTGCAGATCCCGACCACCCTGCTCTCGCAGGTGGATTCGTCCGTCGGCGGCAAGACCGGCATCAACACGCCCCAGGGCAAGAACCTGATCGGCGCGTTCCACCAGCCCAAACTGGTGCTCATCGACACGGACATCATCGACACCCTGCCGCGCCGCGAGCTGCTGGCAGGCTATGCGGAAATCGTCAAATACGGCCTCATCAACGACGCCGGCTTCTTCGCCTGGCTGGAGGAGAACGGCAAGGACGTGCTGGCGGGCGACCCGGTCAAGCGGGCCCACGCCATCGCCGTCAGCTGCCGCGCCAAGGCCGCCGTGGTGGAGGCGGACGAGTTCGAGACCAAGGGCACCCGGGCCCTCCTCAACCTCGGCCACACCTTCGGCCACGCGCTGGAGGCGGAGAAGGGCTACAGCGGCGACCTGCTCCACGGCGAGGGCGTGGCGCTCGGCATGGTGCTGGCGTTCGAACTCTCCGTCGAGATGGGGCTCTGCCCGCCGGAGGATCTGGAGCGGGTGCGCCGCCATCTCGATTCGGTCGGCCTGCCGACCACGCTCAAGCAGGTGGGGCTCGACGGCATGGGCGAGACGCTGGTTGCCCACATGGCGCAGGACAAGAAGATGGAGGCGGGACGCCTCACCTTCATCCTCGCGCGCGGCATCGGCCAGTCCTACCTCGAACGCGGTGTGGACATGGAGCAGGTGAAAGCCCTGCTCAACCGTCCCTCCGCCTGAGCGGACGCGCGGTTCCACGGTAGAGCGCCGCCATGACCCTGGCAGACACCGCCGCCCTTGGCACCGCCTTCGCGCTGATCCTGCTCTCCGCCGTGCTGGAGACGGCGGGGATGAGCCTTGCAGGCGCCTCCCCGGCCCGCATTCTGCGTCTGGCGCGGGAGGGCAACCGCCGCGCCCAGCGGGCCGAGAAGCTGCTGGGCCAGCGCGACCGGCTCAACCGCGCCGCCATACTGGGCGCGGTGCTGCTCAACACCTTCGCCGCCGCGCTCGCCACCTTCGCGCTGGTGGACAGCTTCGGCCCCTTCGCCATCCTCTATGCGGCGCTCAGCGTCACGGTACTGCTGTTCCTGTTCGCCGAGGTGCTGCCGCGCGCCATCGCGCCGGTCCGCCCCGAGCCGCTGGCGCTCATGCTCGCGCCGGTGCTCGATGTCTGCGCCCGGCCGCTGGGGCCGCTCGCCGACGGGCTGGCCCGCCTCGTCAGCCGCCCGGTCTCCCGCCTCCACGGCGAGGGCGACACAGGCGCGGGCGAGGCCATCCGCCGCCTCGAAGGCATGATCGACCTGGACGAGACCCTCGTCGATGACGTGATGGTCCATCGCCGCGCCATGGAGATGATCGACATCGCCACGCCGCCCGAACAGGTGGTGCGGCAGGTCGTGCGCTCGCGCCATACCCGCCTGCCGGTCTACCGCGACGACCCGGACAACATCATCGGCGTCCTCCACAGCAAGAATCTGCTGCGGGCGCTGGCCAAGCGCGGGGCCACCCCCGCCACCCTCGTCATCGGCAAGCTGCTGAGCCCGCCGTGGTTCGTGCCCAACACCACCTCCTTGCGCGAGCAGCTCAAGGCCTTCATCGCCCGCCGCTCCCAGTTCGCCCTCGTCGTCGATGAATACGGCAGCCTCCAGGGCCTCATCACGCTGGCCGACATCCTGGCGCAGGTGCTGGGCGACATCACCGACGACAAGGACCGCCCGCTGCCGCCGGGCGTCACCCTGCACGACGACGGCAGCCTGACCATGGAAGGCACCGTCACCATCCGCGACCTCAACCGCCGCTTCGGCTGGGACCTGCCCGAACACGAGGCCACCACCATCGCCGGGCTGCTCATCAGCGCCGCCCGCGTCATCCCGGTGAAGGGCCAGAGCTTCACCTTCTACGGCCTGCGCTTCGACGTGCTGGAACGCCGCCGCAACCAGATCACCCAGCTGCGCCTCACCCCGCTGAGCCACGAAACGGGGGCCTGAACAGACCCATTTCTTTTGCAGGAGGGGCTTACCCCTCCTGCACCTCCCTGCGTTTTGCCGGGCCGCGTTTCCGGCGCGCACGGGAAACACGGCCCAATTCCCTTTTGAAAACGAAGGGGACGTGCGCGTGATGACGGGCGCGGCGTGCCATACGAAGGGGTGCAGGGGTCCAAGACCCCTGCAAAAAGAAAACAAAAGCCTTTAGATAGCCCGACAGGGAAACAACCCCACAGACAGCCCGACCGCGCCGGACCGAAGGCGCATCACTCACGAGGAACGACCCGCCATGCGCCTTGCCTTCATGGGAACGCCGGATTTTGCCGTTGCCGCGCTCGATGCCCTTCATGCGGCCGGCCACGAGATCGTGTGCGTCTACACCCAGCCGCCGCGCCCGGCGAACCGGGGCAAGTCGCTGACGCCGACGCCGGTGCACCAGCGGGCGGAGGCGCTGGGGATCGAGGTGCGCCATCCCCTGAAGCTGCGCGGGCAGCAGGCGGAGCTGGAGGCCTTCCGCGCGCTCGATCTCGACGTGGCGGTGGTGGCGGCCTATGGCCTCATCCTGCCGCAGGAGGTGCTGGACGCGCCGAAGTTCGGCTGCCTCAACATCCACGCCTCCCTGCTGCCGCGCTGGCGGGGTGCCGCCCCCATCCACCGCGCCATCGAGGCGGGCGACGCGGAAACCGGCATCACCATCATGCAAATGGACGCAGGGCTCGACACCGGCGCGATGCTGCTGAAGCGGGCAACGCCCATCGGGGCGGACGAGACCACCCCCGAGCTGCACGACCGGCTCGCCGCCATGGGCGCGGAGATGATCGTCGAGGCGCTGGAGACGCTGCCCTCCCTCACGCCCGAGCCCCAACCCGCCGAGGGCGTCACCTACGCCTCCAAGATCGACAAGGCGGAGGCGAAGCTGGACTTCGCCCAACCCGCCGCCGCCCTTGAGCGCAAGGTGCGGGCGCTGGTCCCCTTCCCCGGCGCCTATGCCGAATACGAGGGCGAGCGCATCAAGATCCTGAAGGCCGAGGTCGCCCCCGGCAAACCGGGCGCCGCGCCCGGCACGGTGACCGACGACCGCCTCGCCATTCAGACCGGCGAGGGCGCGCTGCGTCCGCTGGTGCTCCAGCGGGCGGGCAAGCAGGCGCTGGATCTGGAGACCTTCCTGCGCGGCTTTCCCATTCCCTCGGGCGCGCGCTTCGGCTAAGGCAGCGCGCCATGACCCGTTTCCGCCTGCTTGTCGAGTTCGATGGCCGCCCGTTCATGGGCTGGCAATTTCAGGACCATGGCCCCTCGGTGCAGGGCGCGCTGGAAGAGGCCGTCTACAAGGTCACCCAGGAGGAGGCCCAGGTCGTCGCCGCCGGGCGGACGGACGCGGGCGTGCACGCGCTCGGCATGACCGCGCATGTGGATATCGAGAAGCCGTTCACGCCCTTCAAGCTGCGGGAGGCGCTGAACGCCCGCCTGCGCCCCGACCCGGTCGCCGTGCTGGCATGCGAGATCGCGGAGCCCGAGTTTCACGCCCGCTTCTCCGCCACCCGCCGCCGCTATCGCTATCGCATCATCAACCGCCGCGCGCCGCTCACCTTCGACAAGGGCCTCGCCTGGCAGGTGGCCGTGCCGCTGGACCACGAGGCCATGCACGAGGCCGCGCAAATCCTCGTCGGCCGGCACGACTTCACCACCTTCCGCTCGGTCCATTGCCAGTCCGCCTCCCCGCTCAAGACGCTGGACCGGCTGGACGTCTCCCGCCACGGCGAGGAAGTCGTGATCGAGGCGGAGGCGCGCTCCTTCCTGCACCATCAGGTGCGCTCCATGGTCGGCTGCCTCAAGCTGGTGGGCGAAGGCAAGTGGACCGCGCGCGATCTCGAAAACGCGCTTCACGCCCGCGACCGCGCCGCGCTCGGTTTCAACGCGCCGCCCGATGGACTTTATTTCGTCGAAGCCGGCTACGAGCCCCGCCCCTTCCCCGCAGACGCCGAACCCATCGAGGAAGACGACGAATAACGCCCGCCTCAAGGGCGCTCGAAGCAGTGCAAAAAAGATTTCTACCGGTAACCATTAATACTGGACTGGCAATAATTTTTACTTAAAATCATTTCTCGTACAACAGTCATAATTCTCGCCATAACTTTTCCAGCCCCCCCTGTTTTTGCGGCTCTTTTTACAATATATTCATCAATAATTAACGTTTTCAGACGGTAACTGACTCCCTGCCGGTCCATCGGTGGACTCTGCTGAAACGGGGGGAGCAGATTCACAATGAACGCGATCATCGACTGTCTGGCCTACCAGCATGACCTGAAACTCGTCGTGGTGGCGGCCGTCATCTGTCTGGTGTCGAGCCTTCTGACCATGACCCTGCTCAGCGGGTGCCGTGACCTGGGCCGCGAGGCGGACGCCGGCCGCCTCATGGCCGCCATTGCCGTCTGCGCCATCGGCGTCTGGGCCACCCATTTTGTGGCGATCCTGGCCTACGACACGGGCTCGCCGGTGCGTTACAACCCGGGAATCACCGCCCTTTCGGCCGGCATCTCGCTGATGACCGTCGGTTGCGGCCTCTATCTCAGCGCCTACTACAATTCCGTCGTGTCCTACGCCCTCGGCGGCGCGTACTGCGGCCTCGGCATTGCGGAAATGCACCTGCTCGGCATGTTCGCCATTCGCTCCGAGCGCTGGATGATCCTGGACACGCCGTCCACGCTGATCGCCATCGGAGCGGGCTGCGCGATCGCTGCGGGTGCCATGGCGACCCTCGTCTGCTTCCGCTCGCGCTGGCGGGTTCCGGCCTCCGGCCTGCTGATGGTCGTGGCCGTGTGCTGTCTGCACTTCATTTCGATGACCTGGACCCGCTTTGTCCCGTCGCCATATGCCGACGAGGTGGGCCGTGGCCTCGACAGCACCCTGCTCGCCGTGCTGGTCTTCTCGCTGTGGGCCGGTATCGGGGGGCTGGCGGCCTCCCGCCACCTGCGGCGGCCGCAGCAGGACGCGGATGACATCCTTGCGGACGGAGCCCTTCCGGCGGCGGCCTGAGGCCGCCGCTTCCGCCCCGTCACAACAAACCAAGCGTCTTGAAGCTCTTGAACCCGCTTTTGCCCACGATCACGTGATCGTGCACCGTGATGCCGAGGCGGCGGGCCGTCTCGGCGATCTCCCTGGTCATGCGGATATCATCCTGCGAGGGCGCCGGATCGCCCGAGGGGTGGTTGTGGGCCAGAATGAGCCCGGTCGCGCCGATATCGAGCGCCCGCTTCATGATCTCGCGCACATAGACGGCGGCGTGGCTCACCGTGCCGTGGGACATCACGTCATCGCGGATGATCATGTTGCGGCTGTTGAGAAACAGCACCCGGAAGCGCTCGCGGATGCCGTGGGCCATGTCCACGTGGAGATAGTCGAGAAGCGACTGCCAGCTGGAGAGCACCGGCTGCTTGTGCACCGCCGCCTGCTTCATGCGCACGGCGGAGGCCTCGACAAACTTGATCGCCGCCACCGCCGCCTCGCTGAGGCCCGCCGCCCGCAGCACATCCGGCTCGGCGGCGAGGACGGAGGAATAGCTGCCGAAGGTGGCGATGAGCCACTTGGCCAGCGGCTTGGTATCCCGGCGCGGGATGCCCAGCGCGAGGATGTATTCCAGCAGTTCGTGATCGTGGAAGGCGTCGGCTCCGCCGGTCAGCAGCCGCTCGCGCAGCCGCTGGCGATGACCGACGCCATACCCCGGATCATCCGCCTCAGACATCATACGGCGGTGCGTTGAGCCCCGCCGGCGAAAGGGTGAAGATCTCGCACCCGGTCTCGGTGATGCCGATCATGTGCTCGAACTGGGCGGAGAGCGAGCGGTCCCGCGTCACCGCGGTCCAGCCATCATCCAGCACCTTCACGTCCGGCTTGCCGAGATTGATCATCGGCTCGATGGTGAAGAACATCCCCGGCTTCAGCACCGGGCCGGTGCCCGGCTTGCCGACATGGATGACATTGGGCGCTTCATGGAACACCCGGCCGATGCCGTGGCCGCAGAAATCCCGCACCACCGAGTAGCGCTGGGACTCCGCGTAGGTCTGGATCACGTGGCCGATGTCGCCCAGCGTGTTGCCTGGCTTCGCCATCTCGATGCCGCGCATCAGGCACTCGTAGGTGACCTCCACCAGCTTGCGCGCCTTCAGGGGCACGTTGCCGACGAGGAACATGCGGCTGGTGTCGCCGTGCCAGCCGTTCAGGATCACCGTCACGTCGATGTTGACGATGTCCCCGTCCTTCAGCCGCTTGGCGCCGGGGATGCCGTGGCAGACCACATGGTTGGCCGAGATGCAGATGGACTTGGGGAAGCCCCGGTAGAACAGCGGCGCGGGCACGCCGCCGCGGGCGATGATGAACTCGTAGGCCGCCCGGTCGAGGTCGTCGGTCAGCACGTTCGGCTTCACCATGGGGGTGAGGTAGTCCAGAACCTCCGCCGCCAGCCGCCCGGCCGCGCGCATGCCCTCGAAATCCTCGGGACGGTGAATGCGAATGGAGGAAGCCGGGGCGTACTCGTCCACTTCCTCGTCCGTATCGATATCGATGTCCGTATTCATAAACCTCTCCTTCGCCCCTCTGCCGCCGTCCTGCAAGTCCCTTGAGGTCGGATCAACCAATCGGCAAGGCCAGCCGTTTCACCTGTTCTGGTAAGGGGGCGCCCCAGAGCACCACCGGTCTAGAGCGCCACCGGCACCGCGCCATGCAGCCGGATCTCCTCGGGCGTGACGACGCAGGCATAGGCGTAGGCCTCGACGCCCGCCGCCCGGGCCTTGGCCAGCATCTCCGCATAGGCCGGGTCGATGTCCGCCGCGACGGCAAAACAGTCGCAGTCGTTGCGCTGGATGAGATAGAGCATCACCGCCCGGTGGCCCGCCGCCACCTGCTCGGCCAGCTCCGCCAGATGCTTGGTGCCGCGCGCCGTCACCGAGTCGGGGAATTCCGCCCGCCCCTCGCGCCGCAGGGTCACGTTCTTCACCTCGACGAAGCAGGTGCCCCGACCGCCCTCCAGCAGCAGGTCGATGCGGCTGTTCCGGCCGTAGGGCACCTCGCGGCGCACGGACTCATACCCCGCCAGCTCGGGGATCTGCCCGGCCCGGACGGCATCCTCCACGATGCGGTTGGGGTGGCTGGTGTTGATGCCGACGAGGCAGTCCCCGCATTCCTCCGCCTCCCAGCGCCAGGCCAGCTTGGCCTTGGGATTGCGGTTGGGGGAAAGCCACACCCGGCTGCCGGGCACGGCCAGCCCCATCATCGAGCCCGAATTGGCGCAGTGGGCGGTGACCACTTCGCCGGTCTCCAGTTCCACATCGGCCAGGAACCGCTTGTAGCGCCGCACGAGCTTGGCCGGAACCAGCATCTCTTCGAAACGCATGAGCTTTTTCAGCCTCCCCAACGCCAGGCTTTTCCATTAAACCTGAGCCATGACCTCGCCCGATCGCATCTACACCGCCGCCCTTGTCATTATCGGCGATGAGATTCTCTCCGGCCGCACCCAGGATGCGAACCTCGCCTACCTTGCCAAGTGGCTCAATGTCCAGGGAATCCGCCTCGCCCACGCCCGCGTGGTGCCGGATGTGGAAGCCGAGATCGTGGAGGCGGTGAACGCCTGCCGGGCGCGGCATGACTATGTGTTCACCACCGGCGGCATCGGCCCCACCCACGACGACATCACCATCGACGCCATCGCCCGGGCGTTCGGCGTCTCCGTCGTCATCCACCCGGAAGCGGAGGAGATGCTGCGCGCCTACTATGGCGGCACCCTGACGGACGCCCGCCTGCGCATGGCCCGGGTGCCGGAAGGGGCGGAGCTGATCCCCAACGAACTGAGCGCCGCGCCCGGCATCCGCATCGGCAACGTCTACATCCTCGCGGGCGTGCCGGGCGTTGCCCGCGCCATGCTCCAGGCGCTGGAAGGCCGCCTCAAGGGCGGCAAGCCCGTGCTGTCCCGCACCATCGGCGCGAAGGTGGGCGAGAGCACCGTCGCGGACCTGCTGCGCTCCACCGAGGCGGCCTTCCCCGGCGTGCAGGTGGGCAGCTACCCGTTCTGGCGCAATGGTGAGCCCAACGCGAACTTCGTGATCCGCTCCACCGACCCGGAAGCGATGAACGCGGCCGCCGAGACCATTCTCAAGGGTTTGGCCGAGATGGGCCTGAGCCCGGTGGACGGCGAGATCTAGCCCCCGAACCCGCCGGAATTTCCCGGTTTCCCACCGCTTTCCGACGCCTCTCGTTTCTTGCCGCAAACAGCGGCGGGCGCCCGCTTGCGCGCCCTCTGTCCAAGACGTTTTCACAGCCAGGGACCGTTCAGCCTCGGTTCAGCCGGCCAACCATTAAATGAGGGCAACAGTTAATTGGAGGTCTTTCCCATGCGTAGCCTCAGAACAGTTGTCGCCGCCGTCGTTACTGCCAGCATCGCGCTGGGCGCGGCCGCCCCGGCGTTCGCTGGAGACCACCGCCGGCACGGGCACAAGCCTGAGCGCGTCGTGGTGATCGATCGTCGTGACCGCCATCACCATGCTCCGCCGCCGCGCAAGGTGGTCTATGTGAAGGAGCGCCACCATCACGCCCCGCCGCCCCGGGTGGTCTACGTGAGGGACCGTGGCTACGACCGTCACCACCATCACCACTATTACGAGCGCCGCGACAAGAACAACACCGGCGAAGTCCTGCTGGGCATCGGCCTGGGCGCGGCCGCGCTGGCCGGCGTCCTCGCCGCCACCAACAACTAGGCCGCCCAACCCCAAGGCAATAGCCCCCTGGGCGACAGGCCGGACGTCGGACGGGATTCACGAGCCCCCCTCTCCCTTCCGTCCGACGCTGCCCATCCGACGCTGATGCCTGGAGCGGCCCCTGATCTGGAGCGGCAGTGCCTGCCCGATGGCGCGGGCCTTGCCTCTCCTCTCCGTCTTACGCCCCCGCGTAAGCCCCCGGCCGGGGCGTGGCGTAATCTCACGCCCCGGCTTCCCTTCCCGTTCTCCCCACTCTATAAGTTTTCGCCAATTCAGCCGTAACCGGCTGCCCACGTGGCGAAATGGTAGACGCAAGGGACTTAAAATCCCTCGATCCGCGAGGGTCGTGTCGGTTCGAGTCCGACCGTGGGCACCACGCAGCATGTTGCGTCTTCCGTCATCGGGATCTCGGGACAAAGGGTTAGCGCAAGGATAGCGCAAGGACGCCGCGCCCCGGCGCGCGCGTCGCTTCCCGACGCCGCCTGAACATCTTCAAGCGCGCCAGTTTGCCGGAGGATGCGGCGGGAGCGCGGCGGCAGATGCCGCCCCGCCCCTCAGCTCGCGAACTTCAGCTTCAGCTGGTAGAGGTCTTTCTTCAGCTTGGTCTTGCGCTCCTGTGCGGGCGTCATCTCCGGCCAGAAGTTGACCATCATCGAGGTCTCGACGTTGAGCACGAAGTGCGCCCAGTGCTCGGGCAGATAGAGCATCTCACCGGCGTTCAGCGTCACCTCGACAGCCTTCGCCCGGGCGAACAGCGGGAACTTGTTCAGGTCCACCTTGCGCGGATCGCTGATGCTGCTCCACGCCGGACTGTAGTCGCGCATGTAGAGCCAGGGAATCTGGCTGGGCGCGAACAGGATGAAGTGCTTGCGCCCGATGTACTGGCAGATGAGGTTGTCCCGGCTGTCGTAATGCAGCGGGGTGGCCGACCCCTTCGGCCCGAACCACAGGCGCGGCGCATCGAACTTCTGCCCATCGAAGCATTGCGGCGCCTTGAGGCCCAGGGCCTCGAACTGCTCCCAGGTCAACGGCGTGTTGCCGGAGTAGTGGGGCAGCGCGGACCCGTCCGCCGCCGTCGCCGCTCCTTGCTCCCAGGGGCGGATGTGCTCCTCGATATAGCGGGACAGCGGCATCTCCTCATACCGCCGTTCCTTGATGTTCAGGTAGTTGCCGCTGCGCACACTGACGGGAATGTCACCCGGGCCCGGCCGGGTGAGGTCATCGAGCGTCAGGTTGCGGCCGCTGAACAGCGGACTGCCCGTGATGATGACGGGAGCGGCCCGCTGGACGAAATAGGTGTTGAACACCTCCCACGGCGGGTTCTCCACCCTTGGCACGTGCGAGATGGTTGGAAGTCGCGAAAAATGACGCCGCTGAAGAAAACTCCAGACCGTCATACCCCCTCCTGAAAAACTCCTGCCGTCCCGAATGCATCACGATGACGGCAACAGGACAGCATCAAATGTTATGCAGAGGGCGCTCCGCATACAAGCCGGATCGCCCCGCATTAGACCTTTTATTTCCTTGACTTATGCGCCAACCAGCTGACGGCTGTGACGCGGGAAGACCTTCTGCACCCCCCAGATGATGGCAACGGACACCGCCAGCACCATCAATGCGTGCAGCAGGAACAGCAGCACGCTCGGCGGGAACAGGGCCGTGGACGCTTCACCCGCCCATTCCTTGCCCGCCGCCTTCGTCCACAACAGGCGGAAAGCGGAGATGAAATAGGCATGGACGAAAAAGATGCCGAAGCTCACATGGGCCACGTAGTCGAGCCGCGAGCCGATTCTGTCCACCAGCGCCTTGAACAGGACGATCAGCACGGGACACATGGCGAGCTTGAACAGCATCTGCAAATCCCCGCGCGCGGGCGGTGCCACGACCAGCATCACGTAACAGGCGACGGCGACCGCCAGCAGGGGCACCAGCAGCATCTGCCCGAGCCGCTCGCCTTCCTTGCGGAAATGGCTGAACGCCATGCCGTAGAGATAGGCCGGCAGAAGGTATACCGCCTTGTTGACCGGCCCCCACGGCCCGTCGCGCCCCAGGGTGACGGACAGCGCCACCAGCAGCGGCAAGATCCAGTAGAGCACCGGCCTGCGGTCCAGCGCCAGCAGCAGCGGCGCGGCCAGATAGAACAGGGTGATTGTGGGCACGAACCAGAGCGGCTCAAGATGCTTGCCGGTCAGGTAGAACAGGCCGATCTGCTGCCAGGCGGGCAGGCCGTAGAACCAGCGCCACATGCCCTCCTGCGGGATGAACCACACCGAGATGATGATCGCCGGAATGGAAACCAGGAAATAGGGCAGCAGCACCGTCTTGAACTTCTGCGTCAGGTAGCGCCCGTAGCTGAACCGGGGAGAGAGGAACTGGAACAGGTAGCCGGCGATGAAGAAGAAGTAGATCGACGCCTGGTTGCAGAAGGAGTCGATCAGCTCACCGGCCATTGGCGCGCTCTTCCAGTCAAAACTGGGCACCGAGTGCGCGCCCACGATCAGGCAGATGGCAACGGCCCGGAAGATGTGAATGTGCTGCTGAAACGTGCCCGAACGGCTAGCGGGTTCGGCCGCCTGCGGCTGGGCCGGTATGACCTCGGCTGTGGTTCCCATGGAAATGGTCTCGCTTCTATCCGTCACCAACCGGCGGACAGGGCCACGCCCGCCGCCTCAACGCCGCAACCACGCGCCTTCAAACCGGAAGCCCCCCCCGCTCCAAATAGAGGGCACACACTGTTTGGCGACGCCCCGCCACCGGGACCTCACCGCTCCCTTGGCCGGCGCCAGACGCTTTTACACCCTGCAACGTCCTTTGCATGCAAGCCCTTTCCTCGGCTCCCGCGCCATTGGCCCGAAGGGCAAGCAATTTCCCGGCCAACTCATTTTTGTTGACCGCTCAAAGGTTTACGAAGGAACTTTTGCAGAAGTGTAAACGAATCCGACAGTGACCCCGGCGGAAGCGGCGCCGGCCGGCGGTCCGCACGCTGGCTCAGGGGGCGAACACCTTCACGCCGAACAGCACCTCATGGAAGTAGAGGAGCACCACGAACAGGGAGATCCCGCCCACCGTCACCAGCCAGCCCGGCCAGGCACTGCGCCAGGAGAGGCGGCCGCTGAGCTGGGCGGCGAAGGGCAAATAGGCGGTTGCCGCGGCGAAACCCTGCCAGGCCGGGCCGAATTCGACGGCCTTGCGGCGGTCCTGCAACGCCGCGCCGACAAGCGCGAGGATGCCGATGCCAAGGCACAGGAACACCGTCGCCGCATCCCCGTTGGCAAGGGCATGGCTGAATGCCCACAGGGCGAAGGCCCACATCATGGGATGGCGGGTGATGGCAACAACACCCCGGGGCGCCTCGCCAAGGCGCGACGGGGGTGCGGCTGCTTCGCCGTGGGGGCCGTCCATCCGCACACTGGCGGGACTGGGCTGGAGGAGGGAGCCGACGAACAGCACCAGCGCCACCAGCATCAGAACGGCGGCCAGCGGATGCGAAAACGCCGGTGGTTCCCAAAGGTAAACCACCGGCGCCTTGCTGTAGGCCAGGATGACCCAGGCCAGGGTTCCGAAGGCGACCAGGGTGTAGATCCCGAGGAAGCCCCGCTGCCCCGCCGCCCGGATCAGGGGCTGGCGCAAGGGGTGGGACAGGAGGAAGTGGCTCCCCACGAACGCAAGCAAAGCCATGACCAGCTGCGTCATACCTGTCCCCTCCCGTGGCCGGCGCTGCCAGGGCGACCGCCGCAAACCGCCGATCGTCCCGGAGTGCCTTCCGTCTTCCAAACGCTTGCCGCCTCCGGTTCGTTCAGAAGACCTTGCCCGCACCCTGCGGGCGTGCGCCATCCTCAGTAGTTGTATTGCGGCGGCAGGTTCGCCTCACCCCGGAGCACGCTCAGGTAGCGGTCCCGCAGCTTGGTCTGCCGCGACTCCAGCTTCACTTCCTTGCCCGCGATGAGCACGTTGGTCGGCGCCTGGCGCAGGTCGAACGGATCGCCGCTCCACACCACAACGTCGGCCGTCTTGCCGGGCTCCAGCGTGCCGAGCTGCTTGTCCACGCCGAAGATCCGGGCCGGGTTGAGCGTCACGGTCTTCAGGGCGTCCTCCCAGTTGAGGCCGGTGCCGCCCGGAACGCGCGACTGACCCACCAGGTTGGCCGCATCCTGCACCACCAGACGGGCCTGGTGCGCCTCATCGCGCGCCATCGTGCCCAGCGCCACCGTGACGCCCGCGGCCGCCATGCGGCCCACGTTGTTCATGGTGGAGCCCAGCTGCTCGAACGTGGTCGGCAGGTTCTGGAGCGCATTGACGATGACCGGAATGCGGGCCGCCGCCAGCTCGCTGGCGACCATCCAGCCCTCGGACGCACCGAGGATGACGATCTGGAGCTTCGGGAACTCCTTGCGCAGACCGATCACGTTGCGGATGTCCACGGCGCGCTCGGCCCACACCAGCACCGGCATCTCGCCGTTCAGCACCGGCCGCAGGGCTTCCAGATCCACCCGGTTATAGACCGGCGCCCGCCCGCCCCCGGTGGCGACGAAGTTCGCCTTGGAGAGGTCGCGCGCTTCCTTGAGGGCGTTGATGAACTGGGCGTAGGCCGCCGGACGCGAGCCGCCGCCCACCTCGCCGCCGTGCTCGCCGAGCGCCACGAACTGGAAGGCGCGCGGCTTGAACACCAGGTCAGCCGCATCCCCCAGCTGGATGAGGGCGCCCTGACCGCCGAACACCGTCTGGCTCGGCTGCGGCGACACCACGGCGCGGGTCACGCCCTCGACGCGCGTCACCGCAATCGGCACCGCCTTCGGGTTGATGGCGTAGCTCACGTCGAGCGAGGCCGTGTAGCTGGAGGCGCTGGTGCGGATGTCGTTGCTTTCGCGCACCGCTCCCACGTCCGCCAGGCCCAGCGCCGTGAAGGCGTTGAACAGACCCGGCGTGACCTGCTTGCCCTGCGCGTCGATGACGCGGGCGTCAGCGGGAACCTGCACGTTCTGGCCGACCGCGACGATCTTGCCGTCGCGGATCACGACCGTGCCATTCTCGATGGGTTGCGGGTTCGCCACGGTGTGCACCGTGCCGCCCACGATGGCAATGGTTTCAGCCTGGACCGCGGTCGCACCGCCGGCCAGGGCCAGGGCAATTACAGCCGCCCGCATCATTTCGCGTCTCCTTCGCCGGGCTGACCCAGTTCAAAGTCAGAGACCGGGCGCATCTTCGGATTGTTGGCATCGAACAGCAGGGCGCCGTCGATCCACACCTTCTCGGCGCGGGAGTAGGCGCTGAACGGATCCCCGTTCCACAGCACCACGTCCGCCATCTTGCCGGACTCCAGGCTGCCAGTCTTGTCGGCGATGCCGAGCGCCTTGGCCGGGTTGAGGCTCAGCCACTGCCAGGCCTCGGCCTCGGAGATGTTGATGCCGACGCGGCGGCCCGCGCCCAGGGCCTTGGCGGCTTCCTGATTGAGGCGCTGCACGCCGTTCGGGTCATCCGAGTGCACGATGGCGCAGCCGCCGGCGGCATGCATGAAGGGGATGTTCTCCTTGATGCCGTCGTAGCCTTCCATCTTGAAGCCCCACCAGTCGGCCCACATGGCCGCGCAGATGTTTTCCTTGGCCAGCAGATCGGCGATCTTGTAGCCCTCGACCGCGTGATGGAAGGCGGTGACCTTGTAGCCGAACTCCTTCGACATATCGATCACGTTGGCCATCTCGTCCGCGCGGTAGCAGTGGTTGTGGACGAGAATGTCGCCCGAGAGCACGCCCGCGAGGGTTTCGAGCTGAAGATCGCGGGACGGTGCGTCCGCCTTCTCGCCCTTCTCCACCTTCTCGTAGTAGGCGTCCCACTTGCGCTTGTATTCCTGCGCCTTGGCCCAGGTCTGGCGGTCCAGCGCGATGTTGCCCATGCGGCTGCCCGGCATGCGGCCCTTGCCGCCATAGACGCGCTTCGGGTTCTCGCCGCAGGCCATCTTCAGGCCATAGGGCGCGCCGGGGAACTTCATGCCCTGCATGGTGCGCGCAGGGACCAGCTTCAGCGTCACGGAGCGGCCGCCGAACAGGTTGGCGGAACCGGGCAGGATCTGCACCGTGGTCACACCCGCCGCCAGGGCGCGGGTGAACTGGGGATCCTGCGGCCACACGCCATGCTCGGCCCAGACTTCGGAGGTCACCGGACCGGTGATCTCGTTGCCGTCGGCATGGGCCTGGACTTCCGGCGCCGGATAGTCGCCCATGTGGCTGTGCGCGTCGATGACGCCCGGCGTCACCCACTTGCCTCGGCCGTCGATGACCAGCGCATCGGCGGGCGCGTCAACGGTCTGGCCGACCGCGACGATCTTGCCGCCCTGCATCAGGATTTCGCCATTCTCGATCTGGCCGCCCTTGCCGTCCAGAATCGTTGCCCCCCGGATGAGTGTGGTCACGCTGGGATACGCCTTGTAGGTCGAGGGGAACGGATCCTGGTTGATCCGCACCACCTTGCCCTCAGCCGCAGCGCTTGCCCCGGCCTTGCTCGCGGCCGCCGCCTGGCCGCCACCGGTTTGACCGGTGGTGGCGCAGGCGCCGAGCGCGATCAGCGCACTCATCGTCAATAGAATGTGCTTCATCGTCTCAGTTTACTCCATGCATACCGCGCTTGAGCAGCGGCGAGATGACCAGCATGAACACCCCGAAGCCGACAGCGAACAGACCCACCTCGTTGAAGGTCTGGGCATAGATCGCCAGGGATTCATGCGGGTTGACGACGCCACCGACAGACTCAACGGCGGCGCGCTCACTGATGAGGCCAACGACATATTGGCCGAGCGAGGTCGACAAGAACCACATGCCCATCATCAGGCCGACGACGCGCGGCGCCGACAGCTTGGTGATCATGGACAGGCCCACGGGCGACAGGCACAGCTCGCCCATGGTGTGCAGCAGGTAGGCCGCCGCAAGCCAGATGAGCGCCACCTGGCCGTTGCCGTCGGCGGTCTTCATGGCCCAGACCAGCAGCAGGAAGCCGAGGCCCACCTGCACCAGACCCAGCGAGAACTTCACCGGGGTGGAGGGCTCCAGACCGCGCTTCTGCAGGGCCGTCCAGAACAGGGCGAACACCGGCGCCAGGGTGACGACGAACAGGGCGTTGAAGAACTGCACCTGGTCGGCGGGCATGACCCAGCCGAACACCTCGCGGTCCGTATTGCGGTCAGCGAACAGGGTCAGGGTGGTGCCCGCCTGCTCGAACAGCGACCAGAACACGATGGTGGACATGCTGAGCACCACCGCGACGATCATGCGGTTGCGCTCCACGGTGCCGCACTTGAGCACCGCGTAGAGGATCATGGCGATGTAGGAGCCGAAGCCGAAGGTGGCGAGCAGGATGCCCACCAGCTCGTTCTGCTGCACCAGAATCCACGCCGGCACCAGCGCCGCGAAGGCCAGCACGTAGATGGTCCAGCGCAGATTGAGGCCGGCGAACAGCTTCCTGGTCAGCGCCTGCGGATTGGGCGGCTCGCCATAGCCCGCCATGATGCGGTCGTTGAAGGTGGCAACGGCCCAGGCGATGGTCATGCCGACGCCCGCCGCGGCGAAGGCCACGTCGAAGCCGAAGTTCTGGCGCAGGTTGGGCAGCAGGATCTGGCCCAGAACCGAGCCGACGTTGATGCCGATGTAGAAGATGTAGAAGCCGCTTTCGCGCCGCTTGTCCTGGGGCTCGTAGAGATCGCCCACCACGGTCGAGATGTTCGGCTTGAAGAAGCCGTTGCCGATGATGACAAGCGAGAGCGACAGATACATCAGGTAGAGGAAGACCTGGTTGCGCTCGACCGGCAGGCTGAAGCTGCCGCTCGGCAGAACGGTTTCCCTGGCCGCGGCGCCGTCCGCGTCCCCGGCGCTCCTCAGGATGACGCTGCCCTGCGTGCCGGGCACCAGACGCATACGCTCGCCATCGATGGTGACGTATTGCTCGGTCCGGTCGTTGCCCACATTGACAATCTGGATCTCATAGCGACCGGTGTCATATTCGAGAAACTGTTTGGTTTGCGGTCCGCCGAAGGCCAGTCCGAAGTACCCCATCATCATCAGGATGGCGCCGAACTTGACCGCACCGCGCGAGCCAAGGAACCGGTCGGCGATCATGCCGCCGATCAGCGGAGTCAGGTACACGAGCGCCGTGTAGCTGGCGTAGATGCCCGCCGCCTGGCGATCGTCGAACAGGAAGTGCTTGGTCAGGTACAGGATGAGGATGGCCCTCATGCCGTAGTAGCCGAAGCGCTCCCACATCTCCGTGGTAAAGCAGACGAGAAGCTGTCGCGGGTGGCCAAGCCATGTGCCCGCTCGGGAAGCAGCAGCGCCGCCCTCTGTTGTCATTGGGATCTCCCTGAGGTTGTCGAACCGCCCGTTGGTTAGGCTCCGTCGCCCTGGGGCGAATGGCTCAACCTATAAAGCCAGTGGTAGCTCGACAATACTGTCGGTCGTCGGGCCGAACACGTTAGGACCTCTCCCCCCCAATTGCCCCTTGGAATTCGCTGGCGGCGTAACTGAGCAGATGAACAGAAGATGAACCACAAGCGTTGCGATAAAGCGCTCCCTGGCCACGATGGACAGCAGGTTGACGCACCGCCTGCACATGCTAGCTGTGCAGGCCTGAGTTCCAAGTTCTGCCCCGGGAAGGCCTGTTCATGACCGTTCTGAACGATCGCACCTCCGCCATGAGCCTGCTGCTCACCCGCCGCTCCGCCAAGGCGCGGGACCTGGTCGAGCCCGGCCCGGGCGAGGCGGAGCTGCGCCAGATCCTCACCGCCGGCGTGCGCGTGCCCGATCATGGCAAGCTCGCCCCGTGGCACTTCATCGTCATCCCGAAGGGGCAGCGGGACGCCTTCGCCGAGGGACTCGTCGCCGCGCTCAAGGCGGACAAGCCGGAGGCGTCGGAGGTGGATCTGGCCGGCGCCCGCCAGTTCGCCCATCAGGCCCCCGTGCTCGTCGCCGTTCTCAGCCGCCCGCGCCGGGACGTGCCCATCCCGCTCTGGGAGCAGGAGCTGTCCGCCGGGGCCGTCTGCCAGAACCTGCTGCTGGCCGCCCATGCGCTCGGCTATCACGCCAACTGGCTGACCTCCTGGCCCGCCTTCTCGGACCCGGTCCTGCATCTGCTGGGCGGCGCGCCGGGCGACCGGATCGCCGGTTTCGTCTTCATCGGCACCAGCAGCCGCCCGCCGGAGGAGCGCCCCCGCCCGGACCTCGACTCCATCATGACGGTGTGGTCCCCCGCCGCCTGAGGCGGGACGCCAAACAGAACAGCGCCGCAAACGAACAAAAGAAAAAGCAGGCGAAGCCGGTGGCCTCGCCTGCCCAGGTTGCCGTAAAGCGGTCGCCAGCTATTCGGCTGCGGCCGTCATCGGCCGGGGCTCGGCGCTCACGGCAGCGTCCCTGCCGTCCTCGCCCCTGCCGTCCCCAATCGTGCTGATATCGCCGGGCCGGGTCGCCAGCAGCCCGCCCAGCCTGCGGCCCAGCCACTTCTCGATGTCGTCCACCACCGTGAAGGCGGCCGGCACGATCACCAGCGTCAGCACGGTCGAGCTGATGAGGCCGCCGATCACCGACACCGCCATGGGCGCGCGGAAGGAGGTATCCGCGCCAAGGCCGATGGCGATCGGCAGCATGCCCGCGATCATGGCGATGGTGGTCATCACGATCGGCTGGGCGCGCTTGTGGCCGGCCTCGATCAGCGCCGTCGCCCGGTCCTTGCCGAGGCGGATCTCCTCGATGGCGAAGTCCACCAGCAGAATGGAGTTCTTGGCGACGATGCCGAAGAGCATGAGGATGCCGATGAACACCGGCATGGTGATCTCGAACCCGCAGAGGATGAGGGCAATGAACGCGCCGCCCGGGGCCAGCAGCAGCGAGCCCAGGTTCACGAAGGGCTGGAAGGCGCGCTTGTAGAGCAGCACCATCACGGCCAGCACCAGCATGATGCCGGTCGCCAGGGCGGTGATGAAGTTGTTCATCATCTCCTGCTGGAACTCGTCGTTGCCCGCAAGGATGCGGCGCACGCCCTGCGGCAGGTTCTTCAGCGTCGGCAGGTTCTTCACATGCTCCAGCGCCACGCCCTGCGGCACGCCCTTCACGTCCGCCTCGATGACCACGCGGCGGCTCTGGTTGAAGCGGCGGATGGAGGTCGGACCCTGGCCGAAGCTGATGTCCGCCACCGACTTCAGCGGCACCCAGCGGCCGTCATTGGTCGGCACCGGCAGGTTCTCCAGCGTCGTCATGTCCGTGCGCGCGCCCTCGGCCAGGCTCACCCGGATCGGCACCTGACGGTCCGACAGCGAGAACTTGGCCAGATTCTGCGGCACGTCGCCCATGGTGGCGATGCGCACGGTCTGGCTCAGCGCCGAGACCGACACGCCCATCTCCGCCGCCAGGTCGAAGCGCGGCTTGATGATGATCTCCGGGCGCTGCAGGTCGCCGTTGATGCGCGGATCATGCAGGCTGGGCAGGGCGCGCATTTCCTCGACGATCTGGTGCGCGGTCTTCTCCAGCAGCACCGGGTCGTCACCGCCGATCACCACCGAGATGTCGCGCCCGAAGCCGCCGCTCTGGCTCTGGAAGTTGATGCGGGCGTCTGGAATGGCGGCGAGCTTGGGCGCCAGCTCCTGCTCGATCTCCTTCTGCGTCTGATCGCGCTTGTTGCCCGGGGTCAGGGTGATGAACAGGCTGGCCTTGCGCAGGTCGCCCGCGTCCTCGCCCAGGATCTCGAAGATGCTGACCACTTCCGGGTGCTGCTTCACGATGCGGCCCGCCTCGGCGGAGACGCGGGCCGTGTCTTCCAGACGCGAGCCCGGCGGCAGCTCGATATTGACGACAGAGACCACGTCGTCGATCGGCGGCATGTAGCTGACCGACATCTGGGTGGCGATGAAGATGGAGAGGACGAAGAACGCCGCACCGCCGCCCAGCGTGAGCCAGCGATGCCGCAGCGACCAGCGCAGCACGTCCAGATACTTGTGCATCATCGGACCGTTGGCGTGGCCATGGCCCTTCGGCGCGTCGGACGGCTTCAGGAAGTAGGCGGCAATCAGCGGCGTGATGAGGCGCGCCACCAGCAGCGACATGAACACCGCCACCGCGACCGTGATGCCGAACTCCTTGAACAGCTCGCCGGTCACGCCGCTCATCAGACCCACCGGCAGGAACACCACCACGATGGACATGGTGGTGGCGACCACCGCGAGGCCGATCTCGTCCGCCGCGTCCATGGCCGCCCGGAACGGCGACTTGCCCATGCGCATGTGGCGCACGATGTTCTCGATCTCCACGATGGCGTCGTCCACCAGGATGCCCGCCACCAGCGACAGCGCCAGGAGGGACACCTGGTTGAGCGTGAAGCCCAGCATGTTCATGATGAGGAAGGTGGGAATGGCCGACAGGGGAATGGCCAGCGCCGAGATGAAGGTCGCCCGCCAGTCCCGCAGGAAGCAGAACACCACCACGACCGCCAGGATCGAGCCTTCGACCAGCGCCCACAGGGCCGAGTTGTAGTTGGCCTTGGTGTAATTGACGGTGGTGAAGAACTCCTCGATCTTCACCTTCGGGTTTTCCTGCTGGATCTTGGCCAGCTCCTTGTGCATCACCTCATAGACGGCCACGTCCGACGAGCCCCGGGCGCGGCTCACGCCAAAGGCGGTGACGATCTTGCCATTGTTGCGGGTCAGGCTGCGCAGCTCGCCCACGCCGTCGCGCACCTGCGCGATGTCCTTGAGGCGCACCACCTTGCCGCCCGGTGCGATGATGCGGGTCTCGGCCAGTTGCTCGGCGGTCTTCGCGCCGCCCAGCACGCGCACCGACTGCTCCGCGCCGCCCACTTCCGTGCGGCCGCCCGGCGCATCGAGGTTGAGCATCCGCAGCTGCCGGTTCACTTCCGCTGCCGACAGGCCCATGGCCTGAAGCCGGGCGGGCTCCAGATCAATGCGGATCTCGCGGGAGACGCCGCCGATGCGCTGCACCTGCGCCACGCCGTCCAGCGTGAGGAGGCGCTTGGCGATGGTGCTGTCCACGAACCAGCTCAGCTCCTCCGGCGTCATGTCGGTGGTGCTGACGGTGAGGTAGGCGAGCGCCCCGCCCTCCACGTTGAGACGCTGCACATCGGGCTCCAGAATATCCTCGGGCAGCTCCGAGCGCACCCGCGTCAGCGCGTCGCGCACGTCGTTGACCGCCCGGTCGATGGGCGTGCCGATCTGGAACTCCACGATGATGTGGGCCGCGCCCTCGACGGTGCGGGAGGTCAGGCTGTGAATGCTGCCGACGCTGGCGATCGCGCCTTCGACGATCTGCGTCACCTGCGTCTCCATTTCCGTGGGCGACGCGCCGGGCTGGCTGATCGTCACCTGCACGCCGGGAAAGGCGACATCAGGCATGTTGTTGATGGGCAGCCGCAGAAAGGCGATCAGACCCATGACCGTGAGAATGATGAACAGGACGATCGGAGGGATCGGATTGCGGATCGCCCAGGCGGAAATGTTTTTCATGGGAGACCTCCTCAGCTCGCCCGCTGCATGATGGGGGCGATCACTTCACCCTCGCGCAGGAAGGCACCGGCCAGGGCCACCACCCGTTCCTTGCCGTCGAGGCCTTCCTCGATCACCACGCCCTTCTCGGTCGCGGTCCCGATCCGCACGTTGCGGCGGATCACCTTGTTGTCCGGGCCGACCACATAGACAAAAGACCCCTGCTTGTCGGACTGGAGCGCCGAATGGGGCAGCACGGGCTTCCTCGCCTCGCCCGTCAGCACGTAGCCGTGGGCAAACGCACCCGGCCGCAGCAGCGGGTCAGCCTCAAGCGCAATCCGCACCGTGCCGAGACGGCTGGCCGGATCGATGGTGGGGCCAAGCAGCCACACCTTGCCCTCGAAGGTCCGATCGACGCCGGTGATCTGCACAATCGCCTTCTGCCCCACGGCAAGACCCGGCATGTCCTGCTCGGCCACCTCGCCGCGCAGCTCCACCTTGCCGTCCTTGGCGACGCGGAACAGCACATTGCCCGGCGCCACGGTCTGCCCCACCTCGACGGTGCGCGCCAGCACGACGCCATCCGACGGGGAGCGGATCTCGGTGCGGGCCAGCCGGGCCTCGGCCTCGCGCAGCCGCGCCTCGGCCACCTTGGCGCGGGCGACAGCCTGATCGGCGGCCGACGCCCGGCGATCGATATCCTCGCGGGAGACGACGCCGCTGTCCGACACCGTCTTGACGCGCTCGTATTCCGAGACCAGCAGCCGCGCCTGGGCCCTGGCTTCCTCCAGCGCCGCCGCCAGCTGGTGAACCTGCGGGCGCAGCACGTCCGCATTAATGCGGGCCAGAACCTGACCCTTCTTCACCCGGTCGCCCGCCTCCACCAGCACGGTGTCGATGCGGCCGCCCTCCCCTTCGACGCTGATCGGCAGGTCGTACTGGGCGGAGATGGTGCCGGTCACCTTCACCCGCGCAACATATTGCGAGGCACTGGGCACCAGCACGGTTACGCGCGGCGCCGTGCCATCGGCCTCGGCCTGCGCGTCCTTGCCCTTGCTGGCCTGCGCGTCAGCGCCGCCAGACATCGCCGTGAAGGCGACGATGCCGCCGAGAAGGCCAACGCCGAGCAGGCCGAGGGCGATGGATTTTCTGGAAAACCGGATCTTGTTGGTGTCGATCATGGGAATTACTCCTGGCCCGCTGCCACGGCCGGTTGGACCGATCCGCCAAGGGCCACATGCAGGCGCACGCGGTTGTTCATGCGGACCTGGCGCACGTCGAGCAGCTGGCTCTGCGCCTCGAGATTGCGGCGTTGGGAATCAAGAAGAGTGAGAAGGTTGGTAAGGCCGGTGGTGTACTGCACCTCGGCCAGACGCTCGGCGGCGGCCGCCTGTCGCGCCGCTTCCTCGAGCGCCGCCTCCCGCGACCCGAGCAGGGTCTCGGCTCCGAGCGCATCTTCCACCTCGCGCATGGCCTTCAGCACGGTCTGCGCATAGCTCTGGACCGCCTCGTCCTCCTGCGCGCGGCTGAGGTCCACGTTGGCCCGGAGCCGCCCGCCCTGGAACAGGGGCTGGGTCAGGTTGCCGATGATGGTCGCCAGAACCTGCTTGAAGTCGAGCGCGTCGGACAGGCTGGTGCCGCTGTCGCCGATCGACCCGGTCAGGGTCAGCCGGGGCAGCAGCGCCCGCTGGGCCGCCGCCACGCCATAGCGGCTGGCCATCAGGCGGGAGAACTGCGCCTGAAGGTCCGGCCGGCGGGCCAGCACCTCGGCGGGAACCCCCGTGCCGGGCCGCTCGGGCAGGGCCGGGAGCACATCGCCGCCCGCCAGCTCCGCCGCCGGGTAACGGCCCAGCAGCACTTCAAGCTGCCGGCGCGCCTCGCGCAGCTGCTGTTCGCGCTGGCGCAGCAGCGCCTCGGCAGACTGGCGGTTGGAGACGGCAAGGCTGAGGTCGAGGTCCGTCGCCATCCCGATCCGGTGCCGCTCGCGCACGATCTGCTCGGAGCGGGCGTAGGTTTCCACCGTCCGCGTCGCCAGATCGAACTGCTGCTGGGCGACAATGAGCGAGAACCACCCTTCGGCCACCTGCCCGGCGAGGGACAGGCGCGCCGCCGCATAGTCCTGCGCCGCGGCCTCGGCAGTCAGCGCTGCGCTGCGCTGCTGCGAGGCAAGGCGGCCCCAGAGGTCCGCCTCCCACGTCACGCCCAGACCCACCCGATAGGTGGCATCCGAGTCGCCGCCGCTCCCCAGCCCGGTGCGGCTCTGAACCGTCTCTGCCTCAAGGCCGATCTGGGGCCAGAGGTCGGCCCCGGAAATACGGGCCCGCGCCCGCGCCTGCGCGACCCGCGCGCTCGCGGCGCGCAAGTCTCGGTTGTGCTCCAGAGCCTCCCTTACGAGCGCCGTCAGGGTCGGTGAGCCGAAGCTCTCCACCCAGTCCGTATCGGCAAAGTCCCCTGCCTCCCCTGCGGCAATCGCCTGAAACTGGCCCGGCACGGCCAGTTCGGCCGTGCGCGGCGGCTCCTGAAGCGAGGGCGCACAGGCCGCAAGCGCCAGAACGGCGGCGCCGGTCGCGGCAAGTGTGCTGAGCTTTCGCATGATCCCCTCAAACTGCATGACTGATATGCTGTACTACGTACATAACACACCATTCCACAGTCAAGGGTATATGTGGAAAGCGCCGGCGAATTGGCGTTGTGTTTCAGGCGGCTAGGCGGGCATCAATGGGCCTCGCCGTGGGCGGGACGGGCAGGAATCCGCCAAAAAAACAGCGCTGGCACCCCGTGCCGGGCACCAGCGCTCAGACTGTTTCAGACTGTTTTCGCTTCCGGTTCTGCGCGCGCCGCACGCCTGTCAGCTGACGCGCTTGACGGCGATGGTGCGCTGCTGACGGTCGAAGGTCATGCGGTAGCTGCCCAGCAGGCCCCGGCGAATCGTCACCGTGTCGCCCTCCCGCACCGGCGGCAGCACCTGCGACTCTGTCTGACGCCAGACCTGACCGTTATCGAGGGTGATGACCATGCCATTCACGCCGCTGGCGATGTTGGTGATGGTGGCGCTGATCTGCTTGATCGCATCCTCGCGGGCTGCCTCGCCCTTGCGCGTGCTCTCCGCACCGAAGGCGGCAAGGCGTTCCTGCTCCTGACGGGCCTTGGCCTCCGCGGCCGCCTGGGCGGCGGCCAGCTCGGCGGCGCGGCGCTGTTCCGCCAGACGCCGGGCGGCATCCGCATCGGAAGCGGCGAGCGCCGCATCGTAGCAGGCCAGCCGCTTCTCGCCGTCGGCGATCGAGGCACAGGCCTTGAACCCTTCGATCTGCGCAGACGCGCTCGCACTCGCCAACAGTCCGCCTGCCAGCATGGTATAGAAGATGGCCTGCCTCATCCCCTCATATCCCTTCGTTTCTGGTCGTTGCATCTGCACGTCGTCGCGCTATGGCTTAGTCGAGAAATGAAGGGGCGACAACAATGTCACACGAGGAGCCATCGGCGACCTGCCGCAACTGTGCCGCGACCCTGACCGGCCCCTACTGCGCAGCATGCGGCCAGAAGGCGGAGCATCTCCACCGCCCGTTCTGGGAGATCGCCGAGGATTTCCTGCACTCCGTGGTCCACTTCGACGGGCGTCTGTGGCGCACCCTGCGCTCCCTGTTCCTACACCCGGGGGAAATGACGGCGGACTGGGCCGATGGCCGCCAGGCCCGCTACGTGCCGCCGATTCGTCTGTTCATCTTCACCTCGCTCATTCTGGTGATCACCCTTTCGCTGAGCGACGTGGCCCTGCTGCGCCTCGTCCGGCAGGACGGCGGCCCCGTCGCCACCTCCTCTGCCCGGGGGGAAGTGAACATTCCCAACCTGTCCCTCGAGGTGCTGTCCATCGCGCCAGACACATCGACCGACCCGGCCATGGACAAGGGCATCATCGACTTCGCCTCGGATGACGAAGTCAGCAAGGAGTTTGCCTCCAGCTTCGTGACCGGCATCAATGCCCTCGCCCGGAACCCGCGCCTCTCCAACGAGATGATCGGCAAGTCCCTCAGCCGCTTCATGCTGATGGCCGTGCCGGTGATGGCCGTGCTGCTGTGGCTGATGTATCTGCGCCGCAAGCGATACCTGGCCGAGCATCTGGTGTTTGCCCTCAACATCCACACCTTCTTCTTCATCGGCCTGCTGCTTGCCGTGGTGCTGGTGTGGGTAAGCCGCGGCCTCGTACCCGGCGGATGGCTGCTGTTCGCCCTCTGGATCGGCTTCAGCCTCCATTTCCTGATCGCCCTGAAGCGCATGTATCAGCAGGGGTGGATCAAGACATTCATCAAATCCGCCATTATCACAGGCGCTTATTTCTTCGCCCTGATGGCCATTGGCATCGGCCTCCTGGTCAATGCATTACAGTCATGAGCCGAGGGCTTGACAGTCTGGTGTGTTACCACCATAGTACACCAGATCACACAGGAAACGCACGGCCATGACTCAAAACTGGCGCGAAGACCAACCCATATACCGTCAGATCCGGGACCGGATCATCGACGGTATTCTGGATGGCAGCTTCAAGGAGGGTGAGGCCCTTCCCAGCGTAAGGACCGTCGCCGTCGATCTACAGGTCAATCCGCTGACCGTCTCGAAGGCTTACCAGGAACTTCAGCAGGCGGGCGTTGCCGAACCCCGGCGCGGCCTCGGCCTGTTCGTGGTGCCGGGAGCACAGCGGCAACTCCAGGCGGCGGAGCGGGACAACTTTCTCTCCAGGGAATGGCCGGAGATCGCCGCGCGCATTCGCCGCCTCGGACTGTCGCTGGAGGATTTGCTTGGCGCCGAAAGCGCGCAAGGGGGTGAAGAATGATTGTGCAAGCAAACGGGTTGGCCAAGCGCTACGGCCAGGTCCAGGCGCTGAAGCCGACAAGTTTTGCCATTCCGCCCGGCCGCATTGTCGGCATCATCGGGCCGAACGGGGCCGGCAAGAGCACGCTGGTCAACGCACTGCTCGGCCTGATCAGCCACGAAGGCTCGCTTCAGGTGATGGGTCGCACGCCCCTCGAGGACCGCGCCCGCCTGATGCACGATGTCAGCTACATCGCCGATGTGGCGACCCTGCCCCGCTGGATCCGCGTGAAGGACCTGATCGACATCGTCGAGGGCATTCACCCGCGTTTCGACCGCCGCAAGGCGGAGGAGCGGCTGGCCCGCACCAACGTGCGGCCAACGGCACGGGTGAGCGAGCTGTCGAAGGGCATGATCGTCCAGTTGCACCTGGCCATCGTCCTGTCCATCGATGCCCGGCTGCTGGTGCTGGACGAGCCGACCCTCGGCCTCGACCTCATCAACCGGCGCAGCTTCTATGACGCCATCCTCAGCGACTTCTTCGACGAGACCCGCTCCATCATCGTCACCACCCACCAGGTGGAGGAGATCGAGCACGTCCTCACCCACGTCATGATGATCCGTGAGGGCGAGGTGGTGCTGGATGCCAGCATCGACGAGCTGGGCGAGCGCTTCACCGCCGTGGACGTGCCGGACAGCCGGCGCACCGAAGCCGAGGCGCTGAAGCCGATCTATTCCCGCCGCTCCATCGGCCGCACCAGCTATGTCTACGACTCCGTGCCATACGACGCGCTGGCTGCCCTCGGCGAGCCGCGCCGCGTGGCGCTGGCCGATCTGTTCGTCGCCATTGTCCAGCCGAAAGGAGAGGTCGCGTGAAAGCCTTCCTGGCCCTTCTGAAATCGGAACACCTCGAGCACCGCGGCGGACAGTTGTGGACGCCCATGATCCTGGCCGCCCTCATCCTGATCCTGCTGATCGCGGGCATGTTCCATGAAGGCTCCATGATCATCAGCGTCGCGAAAGACAATACGGGCATCGACATCCGCACGGTCGACGACGCCCAGCGCGTGCTGCGCGATGAAGTCGGTGACGAAAAGCTCGGCCCGGCCCTGCAAACGCTGGCCTTCGCCTCCAACTACTTCGCCATCGGCATGCTGATGATCGTCGCCGCCATTGTCAGCTACTTCCAGATGGTGGGCAGCCTGCACAACGAACGCGCCGACCGCTCGGTGCTGTTCTGGAAGTCCATGCCGGTCAGCGACCTCAAGGTGGCCTTCGCCAAGTTCGTCTCCGCCACCTTCGGCACGATCTTCCTGGCCGGGCTGGTTGGCCTCGCCGTCTCCGCGATCGGGATGCTCATCCATGGCCTCACCGGCTCGCTCAGCGCCACGCCGGAATGGAAAACCGTCATCAACCCGTCCGTGATCGGCTCCACCCTGGCGCTCTACGTCACCCTGGCAGTGTACTACGTGCTGTGGGCCGCGCCGGTGTACGGCTGGATCATGCTCGCCTCGGCCTGGGCACCCCGGTCGCCGCTGCTCTACGTTACCGTTCCGCCGGTCGCCATCGGCGTGATCGAACTGCTGACCACCCGCCAGGGCAGCTGGCTGTGGCGGGAAATCGGCTCGCGCATCGGCGGCGCCATGCTGCACTTCGACACCTCGATCGGCTCCACCACCCACACCGCCTCCAGCATGTCCCGCGACCTGCTGCGCCCGGTCGGCCAGATGGCAACCGAGGCCGCCTCCAGCCCCCGCTTCTGGCTGGGGCTGCTGGTCGCCCTCCTGTTCATCTGGGGCGCCAGCGAAATCCGCCGCCGCCGCGTCGCCTGATATATTAGCAAGATATTAGGACTAGTTATTTTATATTAACCCACCGCTGGGACAGATGCAGGCGGGCCGGTCGGATCGACCGGTCCGCCCGCCTTGCGACAGGAGATGGGCATGGACTACTACGCGCGGATCTGCGGGTTTCTTGAGGATGTCCGGGCTGCCCGCACGGAGCAGGACCTTGAGCGGCTCATCGCGCAGGTGTTGCAGGAGTTCGGCTTCCGCCACTACGCCATCGTCAGCCATGTCGACCTGCTGGCACCGCCCCAGGGGACGGTCAAGATCATCAACTACCCGTCTGACTGGAAGGCGCACGCCGCCAGGCACCGCTACTTCGCCGACGATCCGGTCCTGCTCACGGCCCAGCGGCTGGCCCTCCCCTTCGTCTGGGACGACATTCCCCGCCATATCGAGCTGACCCGGCGCCAGCAGCTTATCCTGGAAGAGGCGCGCGCCGTCGGCCTGACCCATGGCTACACGGTGCCCATCCACGTGCCCGGCCATATCTCCGGTTCCTGCTCATTCGCCTATGACGCCGGCGCGGTGGACCCGGCCTGCTTTCCGGCCGCCCATTACATCGGCGTCTACGCGTTCGATGCGGCGCTCAAGCTGACCGGGCGGGCAGCGCAGCGACCGGCCCATGCGGTGCACCTGACCGACCGCCAGCGCCAGTGCCTTGCGCTTGCGGCACGCGGCAAGTCGGACTGGTCCATCGGGCAATTGCTGGCGCTCAGCCAGCAGACCGTTCACATGCACATCGAACTCGCCAAGCACCGCTACGGCGTCTCCTCCCGGGTGGAGGCGGTGGTGCGCGCCCTGTTCGACGGGGAGCTGGCCTTTGCCGATATTCTGCAAGGCAGCGGCCTCCCGCTCGCCTCTCCGGCCGGGTTGCCGCCGACCACGCCAACCGCCCCCTCCTGAGCCCCCCGGCATGGGGCGGGCTTGCCGCGGGCAATACCCCTGACCAGCGGTATCGACCGGCGGGCAGGCACTGGCGATCCTTCCGGCAGTTTTGCGCCATCGGAGGGGATCAGCCATGGTCCATGTCATCAACTGGCAAGGCCGCGCACGCTTTGCCGACGCGGTCGAGCAGATGCATCGTCTGCGGAAACAGGTTTTCATCGACTTCTTCAAATGGTCGCTGACGCACCAGAACGGCCTGGAAATCGACCAGTTCGACACGCCGGACGCCTACTACCTGTTCGACCAGGACCCGGACACCGGTGCGGTCATCAGCAGCCTGCGGCTCCTGCCGACCACCGGGCCGCACATGATGGACAGCCTGTTCTCCCACCTGTGCGCGGCGGACTGGCCGCGCGGGCCGAACGTCTTCGAGGTCTCCCGCCTGCTGTACAATCCGGTGCTCCAGACGGCCGATGAAGCCGTGGTGCTGCGGGCCCGGCGGCGCCTTGCCCTCGGCATTCTGGAATTCTGCACGCTGTGGGGAATCAACGAGCTGGTGTTTGTCACCCACGCCAAGTTTCTCGCGCGCCTCCTCAGCTACGACTGGGACATCCGGCCGCTCGGCCTGCCCACACTGGAAGACGGACAACAGGTCGCCGCCATGCGGCTCAGGCTGACCGCCAACACGCTGCACAACCTGCGGACCCAGTTCCGGCACTTCGAACCCGTGCTCCAGACCTGTCCGCCCCGTCCGCAAAAGGCTGCCTGACATGACACTGGACTCTCCCCTGACAGCGCCATCCGGCACCATGCACGCCGGCCCGGTTCAATCTGGCCCGGTTCAATCCGGCCCGGCCCCTGCCGACCCCGCACAAGAGCTTCTCGGGCAGGGTTACACCATCCTGCGCGATGCGGTGCCCGAGGCGACGATTGACGCCCTCCGCACGGAACTGGCCCCGTACCTCGAACGGACTCCGTTCTGCGAGGGCGACTTCTATGGCTGGCAGACGGTGCGGGTTGGCGCCGTTCTCAACAAGTCCCGCACCAGTCACGCGCTGGCGACCCATCCCGCGATCCTGAGGCTGGCGGACGCCGCACTCGGTGCCTACTGCGACTGGGTGCAGCTGAACCTGACACAGGTGATCGTGCTGCATCCGGGTCAGCCGATGCAGGTGCCGCACCGCGATCAGGACATGTGGCATGGCGGCCCAAAGGGGGAGATCGAGTACCAGATCAACGTCATCTGGCCGCTCACCCCCTTCACGCCGGAGAACGGCGGCACCGTCCTCTGGCCGGGCAGCCACAGGCGCCAGGGCGAAGCCGTCCTGCCGATGGAAGAGTCAATCGCTGTGGCCGCCGATCCGGGCGACGCGCTGGTCTATCTGGGCTCGACCCTCCACTGCGGCGGGGCGAACCGCACCGCAGCGCCGCGCGAGGGGCTGGTCGTCAGCTACAGCCTCGGCTGGATCAAATCCTACGAGAACAATTTCCTCGTCTATCCGCCGGACGTGGCGCGCGCCTTCGCGCCCGAGATTCAGGATCTGCTCGGCTACCGCATTCACCGGCCCAATCTGGGCAATTGCGAGGGGCAGTCCCCGGACGTCCTGCTGAGGGACGGGAAATTGACCGGCGGCGCCAAAGACGAACTGCTGCCGGAACAGGCCGAACGGCTCCGCGCCTGGTGCGAGGCCATGCGCGCGCGCCAGACGGCCTGACTTCGCACGCCGGGAAAGAAAGCAGCCCCGCCCCCGGACAGGAAACACTCCTGAGCCGGGGACGGGGCCGGTTCGTATGGGGCGCGACAGACTCAGGACGCAGCCTCAAGAGCCCGCTTCACCGAGTCCCACCGGGAGTGATCCAGGCGGATCCGGTCATAGACGCTGTTGATGAACGTCCGCATCTCCGGATCCAGCCGGTCGTTCGTCAGCACGGTCTCGAAATGCTCGCGCAGGATGTTCTCTCCCCGCTCCACCTCCGCAATCGCCGCCTTCGTGTCGCTCTGGAACAGCGAGCGCAGGTTCATGAAGCTGCGGTGGGCCGCCGCCGAAAACGAACCCGATTCCTCCGGCTCGCCGCCGCGCATGGAAACCCGGCTCTGGAAGTCCCGCACGATTGAGCGCCGTTCCTGGGCAAGCTGATGGAAGCTCGCCTTGATCGACGGATCCTTGGCGACATCGGCGGCCTCTTCATAGCCGTTCACGCTGTCGATCAGTGTCTCGATGAGATCGTTGATGGCCTCGATGTCTGTGCGTCTGTCCTGCATGATCCGTCTCCTTGGCTGTACCCAGTGCCTAACGCCGCCCCGGTTGTCCGGTTTCACCTGAAATCCAGGAGCGCACATCTCGACGCCAGCAGGTCCTTCCGCTGGAAGCGGCGGATTCATTGGGTTTCCAGCCGCCGGCCCTCGGCCGGGGAACAGGGGAAAAAGGGAACTGCGCAAGGTTTGCCCTCGTTGTTAGGGCATCGGCACCATACGTGCCGATCCAGTAGGGAGAATGACGATGGCCGAGAACAAAGACCGTGGCACGTCCAATCGCGGCTTTGCCTCCATGGATCAGCAAAAGCAGCGTGAAATCGCCAGCAAGGGCGGTCAGAGCGTGCCTCCCGAGAAGCGGAGCTTCTCGCAAGACCCGCAGCTCGCAGCGGAAGCCGGACGCAAGGGCGGCCAGGCCAGCGGCGGCAACTTTGCCAACGATCCGGGACGCGCCTCCGAAGCCGGCCGCAAGGGAGGCCAGGCCAGTGGCGGCAACTTCGCCAACGATCGCCAGCGCGCAGCGGAAGCCGGACGCAAGGGCGGCGAAGCGAGCCATGGCGGTGGCCAGCAAAGCCAGAAGGGTGGCAGCCAGAAGCAGCGCTGACGTCTCGTCTCCGCGATCGGGCCCACACACGATCGGACACATCGATCGGGCGCATAAGGGTTCTTCCCTGCCGCCTTTGCCGGACAGGCTGCTTCACAAGCCCCCGCCGCCCCATCAGACGCCAGCAGATGCCTGCTGGCCGGACGCAACACCAGGCAGGGCCGTTTCACCAGAGCGGCCCTGCCTGGCTTCGTGCGTGCAGCTCCCGTCTTGCGCCGCCACCGGCGCTTCCCGTCCCCCGAAGCCTGATGAACCGCAGGAGTTGATTGGCCCTCCGGCAACTCACCAAAAAGCTGATTCAAGCGGGAACCACCTATGCAGGTGGGCGTTGTGGTCTCTGCAAGGACGACATCCTGCCTTTGAGCCCTTGCAGACCCCCCTTCCCGGCCGCGCGCACGACCCGCCCCATTACAGTCGCGGCCGGGATCTTTTTTTGTCCGAAATGATCTTGAGACGCTGAGTCAGCGCACATCCGGCTCGGCGCGCATCTGCCTCAACTGCCTCAGCGCACGGTCTGGAAATTGCCCGGATCGTAGCGGGGCAGATCCTCCAGCTCCCGCCGATCCTTCACATCGATCAGGACCGCCTCACTGCCGCTGGCCACGTGCAGCCTGTCCAGCGACACCACCACCTCGCGCGGCGCGCTGTCCGCCGTGCGCTGGAGGGACAGGTGGGCATAATCGACACCGCTCCTGACGACGAACTCCGAGATCTTGCCCACGATCTCGCCCGACGGGGTGGCCACGGGCCGGCCCACCAGATCGCGGCGCGCGCTGCCTTCCTTCTCCAGATAGGCGCTGACCGTCTCCTGATCCGCCAGTGCAGGCGCGCCGGCTGACGGCGCGACATCGGCCGGGTCCTGCACCGGAGGACGCGACGGCGTCTCGACCGCGCCGGGCGGCGTCGCCGGAATGCCGGGAAGCGAGTCCGACATGCCGGGCTGCGTTTCTGCCGGCCCCTGATAATCCCGGGCATCCCCCGGGGCAGGATTTTCCGGCAGCGGCGCCTCCTGACGGAGGCCGCCCCCGGCGCCTGGCGGCGGGGCAATGGTTTCCACAGCGACCTGCGCCATGGCGGCCGGAGCACCCGCAAGGATGCAGGCCGCCGATACAACAAGCAGGGGACACCGCATGTTGGTTCTCCCTTGGTCGGTCAGAGTGAACAGAGCAACGGCACGGCGGATCGCAGACCGGGTGCCGCGCGAATTTCCGACCAACGAGTGCCCCCCTCCCCAGTTCCTGGTCCGCAAACGGAGCGGGAACCGGTCAATCGTTCATCGCGTTCTAACAACGACAGAATTTAATCGCTCAACAGTGCAGGAGCTCTTCATGGCAACTCGGGACACCCTACCGGAAGGCGGCGACATGGCCGCCCACGCCGCCCGCCTCAAGGAAGATGCGGCCAATCTGGCCGGCGCCACCGGGGCGGAGCTCCGTCGCAACATGACCGCTGCCGCCGAGACCCTCGGCGACGCCGCGCGCCGCATGATGGATACCACCCGCAGCGCCAGCCGCGAGGGGCTGGAGCGGGTCAGCCATCAGGTCGAGGAACGACCCATCGCAAGCATCGCCATTGCCGCCGGCATCGGGTTTCTCCTCGGCATGCTGATACGTCGCTGATCCGCGCGGGACGCACATGACCAGACGCATCTGGACGTCCATCAGCATCGCCATTGCCGGCCTTGTCATCGCCATCGTTCTGGGACTTGTGGGTATAGGGCTGATCTTCTCGGCCCTGTACCGCACAATTGCCGCCGAGACGGGCGTGGTGACCGCCTCATGGATCATGGCCGCGCTGCTGATCTTCCTCTCGATCATCGGCGTTCTGGCGTTGGTGCAGTTCATCCGCTCCCGGCTGGTTGAACGGCAGCTCGCCGAGCAGAAAACCGATACGGCCGAAGATCAGGGAATGCTCGGCGGCCTGAGCGTCATGAGCACGGCCAGCAACTTCATTCGCCGCTTCCCGGTGCCAACGCTGGGCATCGCGGTTGTCGCCGGGATCGTTTTCGCCAGAAGCCCCGCGGTGCGCAGGCTGGTGTGGCGCTCGATCCTCCGTATTTTCTAGAGTCCGACCCGCCGCTTTTCCGTTCTTTCGCAAATCAAAAAGGGCAGGCCGCCGGAGCGTTTCCCTGAAGGAGCACCCGGCGGAAAAACGGAACCCCTCTTCCTTGACCGGCGTTCCCTCCGGTGTCGCATCGCTGTTCCCCGATCGGCGTTGCCATCGCCATGCAGCGGCTTGCCCTTTTCTCAATTGCAAGGAACGTTGGCCATGACCCGTGCGCCGGAATATGACGAGCCGCACCGAACCGGCAACCCCAGGAAGGACGCGGAGCCCGGGATCCCCGCCACCCAGGCGAGCCAGGGCCGGATCCTCGGCGTGCAGCGCTATGTACTGTTCACGGGGATCGCCCTCGTCATTGTCGGCTTCATCATCGCTTACGTGACGGTTGTTGCCTGACCGCCAGTGCAACCGCGTGCGCAAAACCCCTGCGGCAAATATGTCACAGCCGTTGTCGGAAAATGTGTTTCAGGCCGTCAAGCCGCGTTCGCGCCGGACTTCCCGGCCAGCACCGGAAGCGCGTTTTCCCCGGAACTTCAGCGCTATACCATTCAAAAATCTCATTATTTTTTGAAAAAACAATAACAGGATGAAGCAACCGACCCCCGGAACATCCAAAATCATGGATCGTTGAA
The DNA here is from genome assembly GCF_051304405.1 of Pedomonas sp. V897. Lineage (NCBI taxonomy): Bacteria > Pseudomonadati > Pseudomonadota > Alphaproteobacteria > Sphingomonadales > Pedomonadaceae > Pedomonas > Pedomonas sp. V897. Next base: position 287,788 of record NZ_JBPPGG010000004.1, on the reverse strand, counting down.
CCCCACGCACTGACCGCTTTTGTTGCACAGGCGTGTCTTCCCCATTCCACATGTCTTGAGGAAACCAAGATGCGGAAATTTGTTCTTGCGACAACGAGTATCGTGGCCTTGGCCGGTGTCTCCGCACCCGCGCTCGCGCAGGACGGGGCGGCAAGTCCCACGTGGTATTATGGCATCAAGGGCGGCCTTACCCGTCCCCTCGATGCTGATTTCGACCGGGATGACAACGGCAATTTTGCCTACAGGGTCGACCCCAAGCTGGGCTGGGCCGTGCTGGGCAACGTTGGCTATGACATGGGGCGGATCCGCCTGGAAGCCGAGATCGGATATCATCAGTCGAAGGTCGACTCTCTCTGGATTGCCGACCCCGGCCGCGCTTCCCCGCCGGGGGTCTATGACAGCCCCGACGGCAAGACGAAACTTTACAACGCCATGTTCAACGTCCTGTTCGACATCGTCGAATTCCGGGGCTTCACCTTCTCCGCCGGTGGCGGTGCCGGTTACGGCATGGTCTCGATGAAGAACGTTGCCGCCACCGATGCGGCCGCCCCGCTGCTGGACAAGGCGGACAAGGAATTCATGTGGCAGGCCATTGGCGGCCTCAGCATGCCGCTCAGCGACCGGGTCGATCTGACAGCGGATTACCGCTACCTCCAAACGACCAAGCTCGACTTCGTTCCCGAGAACGGCGACGTCAAAGGCAAGTTCAAGACCCACATGTTCCTGATCGGCGCCCGCATGAAACTGGGCGGCGCTCAGGAACCCGCGCCGGAGCCCGCACCGCCGCCGCCCGCGCCGGAGCCCGCACCGCCGCCGCCTCCCCCGCCGCCGCCTCCTCCGCCGCCTCCTCCGCCGCCGCCTGTCGAGGCGCCGCTCATGGTGTTCTTCGAGTTTGACTCCGCACGGCTGACGCCGGAGGCCACCAGCATTCTGCAACAGGCCGTGGAGAAGTTCCGCCAGGGTGGCAACCCGAGCATTCAGGTGGAAGGCCACGCGGACCGCGCCGGCACGGACCAGTACAATGAGGGTCTGTCCAAACGGCGTGCCGAAGCCGTTCGCAATTATCTGCAGCGGCAGGGCATCCCGGCGAACAACATCTCCGTCCAGGCGTTCGGTGAGAGCCGGCCGCTTGTGCAGACGGCGGACGGCGTTCGCGAACCGCAGAACCGGCGTGTCGAAATCCGCACACAGTAAGGGATGACACCTCTGTACCGGCAGCCGACTGCGGCCCTTTTGGCATCGTGTTCAAGAAGAGAGGGCCTACATGATGAAATGGGTCACGAGCATTGCAGTCATTGCCGCATGCCTCGCGCCAGCATGGCAGGCGGCTGCCGGTCAGGGTTCTGGAGGAGAACACCAGAGCCTTGCCCTGGCACAGTCGGGCGGACAGGCACCCGGTACCACGGCAACCCCGACATCACCGGGGCCACCGGCGTCCGGCGCCACACCGGCCGATTTGAGCAACGGCACAGCCCCGGTCTCGGCGGCCACGTTCATCGAGAAGGCCCGTGCCGGCAACCGCTTCGAGGTGGAAAGCAGCCAGATGGCCGAGGAAAAGGCAACCCAGCCCTCCCTCAAGTCCTTCGGCCGCATGATGATCAAGGACCACACCACCGCTGACCAGCGTCTGGCCAAACTGGCCTCGGACCTGGGCCATCCCAGGACCACCCAGGTGCAGCTGGAGCCGCGCCAGCAGCGCCAGCTGGAGTCGCTGGCAAGCGCCAGCGGCGGTGCGTTTGATCAGCTCTACGCACAGGCACAGCTGGAAGCCCACCAGATGGCGGTTCAGCTTTATCAATCCTACGCGAAGTCCGGCACGGACCAGCGCCTGCGTCAGTTTGCCGAGGAAACCCTGCCTGTTCTCCAGGGACATCTGAAACAGATCGAAGCCATGACGCAGTGAATATTGCCAGTAAAAATAAATGCACCGCCCCCGGATGAAAAGCAAACAGGATTCAATTCTGCTGCTCCGGGACTTCTCGACATAAAAATCGATGAATTTCTGCAGCGTGCCCGCAGCCTGAACAAATGATGGTGCGCGACCCTAAGTTGCAGCGATTGCAGGCGGAATTCCGGTCAGGCCGGCACAGGCCATTCCGCAGACCAGGATGAACGCCAACTGAACGGAATAAGTTACGGAAATAATTAGGTTTTTACAAAACCCACCCACGCCGCAAAACCCCATTCCAGGGGAACTTTTTCTCCAAGAGAATGTTTTAGCTGCGGTTAACCTTCTGGAGGCTGTTATGGGAAAAACTCTCATCCCGCTGAGTTCTATTGTTGCGCTGATGCTCGTTGCCGCCTGTGATCAGGGTGCAAACCAGCAGGCCGGCACCGATACTGGCACAACAATGGACCAGACCACGACGGATCAGTCGGAAATGCAGGCTGAGACGCTGGAGAGCCAGGCTGATCAGGTTCGCGAGCAAGCGGAGCAGCAGGCTGATACGCTTGAGGAACAGGCCGACGTGGAGCGGGCAAGGCCCGACGCAGCAACAACGACCACGCCAGATTCCACAACCACGACAACAACCACAACGACGCCGGAAACCCAGCCCCGCTAAGCGGCCCGGCGCGACATCGACTCTCCCTGAAGTGCTCCGGCTCCCACGAGGCGGGGCACTTTTCGTTTTATTGCCCGGATTGTTTGTTGCTCCGGGTTCAGAACCGCCTTGGCAACCTGTCGGCACGCCGTGCTCCGCGCTGCGGAACAGCCCAGTTGCTGCGGCGTTCCGCATCGCAATGACAACAGACCCCATTCTTGAAGCGCCGCGCACCATTGCCGAACTGCGCCGCCTGGAGCCGATCCAGCGGACCACATGGCGCGTCCAGCGGGTCGGGTGGTGGGTGCTGCTGACCGTGACCATTGCCGGGACTCTCGGCCTTCTTGGCGGCGGCCCTCTGTCGAGAACGGAGACCCGGCAGGGCGGCGCGACAGTCCGCTATGACGCCGTCCTCCGGCGACAGGCGGACACCGACATCGTGTTCGATATTCCCTCATCCGCCGGCCGGGCCAGACTCACGCTTCCCGCGCGATACATGGACGCCGTCGAGATCGCTGACATCCAGCCTGCGCCACTTGCCGCCTATGCCACGCAGCGCGGCCAGACCTTTCTGTTTCTGGCACCTCGCGCCCACGCACGGATCCGGCTGACGGTGCGGGCGAGCCGCATCGGGTGGCTCGACTTCTCCCCCGTTGTCAACGCGCAGGTGCTGCCCACCCACCATCCACTGGTCTTGCCATGAGGGACGGTTATGACTGCGGTGCTCAACACGATCGCCATTTATGTTGCGCTTCTGATCGTGTTTCGCATTGCCGGACGGCGCAGCCTCGGCAACATCACGAACTTTGATATGGTGGTCTTGCTGGTTATCAGTGAATCCGTCCAGCAGGCGCTGATCCGCAATGACTATTCCTTCACCAATGCGCTCCTCGTTTTTGTCACCCTCGTCACGCTCGACGTGGGGCTGTCCCTGCTGCGCCTGAAATTCCGCCGGATCGACGCTTACATTCAGGGCGTCCCGACCGTCCTGATTGCGGAAGGCGAATGCCGGGTGGAAGCCATGCGCCGGTCGCGGGTCGATCTTGCCGACATCATGGAATCCGCCCGCCTGAAACACGGTCTCGAACGGCTGGACGAGATCCGCTTCGCCATTCTCGAATCCAATGGCGAGATCTCCATCATTCCGGCCAAATAGAACTTCGTGACGCCTGCCTTGGCACTCATCCGCGCGGCAGGGGCCCGCGAGCCTCTTCGAATGTCTCCCAGGGGTCGCGCGAACCGGATACGAGGCGTTCGCGCAAGGACGGAAGGGTGAAAGCGTCGGGCCTTATGCCATCCTCCACTTCGCGCCATGCCACGGGCGTTGCTACGGGAGCCCCCGCCCGCGCACGCGGGCAGTAGGAGGCGATGGAGGTGGTGCCGCGACCATTGCGCAGGTAGTCGATAAAAATTCGGCCCCGGCGCCGTTCCATTGAGGAATGGGCCGTGAGCCGGTCCGGGGCCTCTTCCGCAAGACGTTTGGCAAAGGCATGGGCCCACTCCCGCACGTCATCCCAGCGGGCCGTCCGATCAAGCGGTGCGACAATATGAAGGCCCTTCCCGCCGGATGTCTTTGCGAAGGCGACAAGCCCTGCGGCCTCCAGCGCCGCGCGGATGAGAAAGGCGGCGTCGATGACGTTGCCCCATGCGACGGACGGCGCGGGGTCAAGATCGAAAATCAGTTGATCGGCATGCTCGATATCCTCGGCAAGCGCGGACCAGGGATGGATTTCAATCACGCTCAACTGGACGAGCCCGGCAAGCCCGGCAAAGTCATCGATCACGGGCGCAAGCGTGTTGGCTTCATCGAGCGTGACGGTGCGCAGGCCTTCCGGCAGCGTCTGGGCGACATGTTTCTGGAAAAAGCACTCGCCGCCAATGCCGCCCGGGCAGCGCAGCAGGGCAAGCGGCCGGCCGACCACGTGCGGCTTCATCCGGGGCCAGACGCAGGCGTAGTAATCGAGCAGATCCTGCTTGGTCAGGCCCGCATCCGGCCAGAGCACCCGGCCGGGGCTGGAGAGCGCGTATCGGGACGCCTCAGGCACCATGCAGCCCTTTCTTTCGCACGCTCACGCCTTGCGGCGTGACGCCCGCTGGCGGGGCGGGCTCTTGCGGCTTGCGGTGCCGCGCCTGACATCCCCTGCCCTTTTTGCCTGAGAGCCACCCCGTTTCTCCCCGCCGCCCGAGGTGGCAAGGCTCTGGCGCAAGGCCTCGTACAGATCCACCACATTGGCGGGCAGGCTGAGCGCGGGCCGCGCAGGATGACGCCCCGCTTCCTTCGCCTTGATGAGATCGAGCAGCGCTTCCTCGTAGCGGTCGGTGAAGGTCTCGGGCTCGAACGGCGACGCGCGCGTCTGAATGATATGACTGGCGAGCGCCACCATCTCGGGCTCGGCCGAAATCGGCGTGACGGTTCCGGCGATCTCGCCAATGTCCCGCACTTCGTAGTTGAAGCGCAGAGCGGTCATCAGCAGGATACCGGCGCGGGGCTGCAACAGAACGGGCCGCTCGCGCCGGTGGAGGACAATGCTGCCCAGACCCGCCATGCCGCTGGCATCCATGGCGTCGCGGATCAGCGCAAACGCCTCCTCGCCTGCGCCCGGTTCAGGCACGAGAGCATAGGGCGTGTCGAGATAAAGCGGGTCCACATCCTCCGGCCGGCAGAAGCTGTGGATGTCAATGACGCGCGTCGCCTCCAGCGCGATCGAGTCCAGATCTTCCTCCTCCAGCACCACGAAATCGCCCTCGGCAATTTCGTAGCCCTTGACCTGCTCCTCGGGGTCAACGGGCGCGCCGGTTTCGGCGTCGATGTAAAGCCTGCGCACCCGGTTTCCGGTTTTGCGGTTCAACGTGTTGAAGGAGACGCGCTCGGACGGGCGCAGCAGGCCATGCACCTCGACGGCACAGGACACCAGGGACAGTTTCAGATACCCCTCCCAGAGTGCGCGCATCGGAATTTTCTCCCCGGCCGGAGCGGGACACGGCGGCCACCGCCTGCCTGTCATCCGGCAGCGAGGAAAGCGCGACGGCGTCTCCCTTGTTCCTGCGCCCTTGTTCTTGGGCCTGTTTCCCGATGCCCGAGCCCGGTTGAGGTTCGTGACGTACCGTTCTGGCGAAGGAACCGTGGCTAAATTCTCGCGTTTGGATCACCAAAAGGGCCGTCATGCGCCTCCCGCTCCCTGTACAAGGATGAGTTGTCCATGCCTCTCATTGAACTGGCGAAAGCCGCCGGGCAGACGGACCAGTCCAGATATTCTGCGGTGATTGGCGTTCCCGTCCACAATGAAGAATGTTACATTGCCCGCAGCCTGAGACTGCTCGATCGTCAGATCGACCCCACGGATGATTTTGCAATCGTCTTGTTGCTCAACAACTGCACGGACGGAACGCTGGCTGTCCTGCACGCGCTCGCATCGAGCCTGAGGCGCGATGTCTATTTTTCCGACATCGCGTTGCCGAAAAGTCTGGCTCACGCAGGCATGGCCCGCAAACTGGCAATGGACGCCGCGGCGCAGTTGACCGCCCCGCATGGCATCGTGCTCACCACCGATGCGGATGCGATCGTGGCGGAGGACTGGCTCGCAATGACCCGCTTGCACATCGCCAACGGCGCGGATGCGGTCAGTGGTTTCGTCCGCCACAATCCGGCGGAAAAAGCCGAATGGCCGGACGCCCTGAAGGACAGAACCGATCTGGAATGCCATTACGAGGACCTGCTCGCGGAGCTTTACGCGCTTCTCGATCCAAGACCGCATGACCCCTGGCCGAACCACACGATCACCCTCGGCGCCAGCCTTGCCGCAACGCTGGAGGCCTACCGGACGTGCGGCGGCATTCCGCCCGTGCCCTGCGGAGAGGACCGGGCCTTCATCGCCGCGCTCGAGCGCATCGACGCCAGGGTGCGATTTCCCCGCGACGTTGAGGCCTTCACCTCAAGCCGGCTGAGCGGCCACGCGGACGGCGGCATGGCCGCCACCCTCAGGGCCCGGGCCGGTGACCCGAGCCTGCCGTGTGACCCGCTGCTGGAACCTGTCGCCATGGCCTGCAAGCGCGCGGAATGGCGGCGCTCCTTGCGGGCGATCTGGCCTGCGCCGTTGCCGGCCGGCTGGTCGCAGACGCTGAAAATCATCCCGACCCGGCTGAAGGATCTGTGGGCGGCTCCCGGCTTTGGCCAGGCCTGGCAAGGGATCGAGGCAGCAAGCCCGGAACTGGAGCGGCGCTGCCTGACCCTCGATCAGTTGCGGGGCGAGCTGCAATGTCTGGAACCTCTGGTGGCACGGCTGCGCCTTCAGCAGGCCGGCCGTCAGGAGGCCGCCCGTCCCGCCGCCCAGACCGCCCGGCCCTCGCCCGGTTATGTGGATCGCGCCGCCAGCGTCGCCGCCAAGGCAGCAGCGTCGGCGATCGCGTCTCCGCTGGCGGACGCGCCTGTCGCCTCGGCAGCAACGACCACACCGTAGCGCCGCCTCCCCGCGATCCGAGCGCCCCCGCGCCCGTGCGGGCTTTTTAACGGTCCGCCGCCAACGGGTGGAGCGGCAGGGAGGCTCCAGTCGTTTTGTCCGCAGGCGGGCACAAGGCGCTGACATTCAGCTTCCACCCGCTGCGTGAATTTGGCGCTTCCCCCAATCCTCTCGACAGCCACCAGGAGAAGAACATGAACCAGCGAGATCAATTCGGCGGACAAAAATCTGACGAGCACCGCACGCCCGGGTCCACCTCGACGAACCAGACCCACGGCCAGCAGGGAACCTACGGGCAGGGCGAATTAAGCTCCAGCCAGGAAACCCAGAGCCCTTCGGGCCTTGGCCACAGCGGCGGGTCTCAGGGCGGCTACAGCCACCGCGAACGGCACGATCTCGGCGCGCAGACGGAACCCGGCCAGTTCAACCAGGCGGGCCGCGACGAGGGCTATTCGTCCGGCCGCGGCATGGGCAGCGGCGGAGCCATGGGCGGCGGCATGGGTGGCTATGGTCAGGCCGCAGGCAGCTACGGGCAGACCGGCATGAGCGGCTATGGCCAGTCCACCGGCGGCCTCTATGGCGGCGGCACCTCGGGTGAAAGCGGCTCCCAGTTCGGGCAGAGCCAGTTCGGGCAGGGACAGTATCCGGCCGGCGCCGGCCAAAGCTATGGGCAGGGTGCGCAGTCCGGCTATGGCGGTCAGGGGCAGCTTTACGGCAGCCAGCAGGGCTATGGCGGTTACGGCAGCCAGTCCTACGGCGGCATGGGTCAGGGCGGCCAGAACCTCGGCAGCCCGGGCTATGGCGGCACAGGCGGCACAGGCGGCTACGGCACCCAGAGCGGCTATGGCGGCCAGAGCCAGAGCTATGGGGCGCTGGGCCAGAGCTACGCCACCCAGGGCATCGGCAGCGGCAGTCAGGGCTATCAGAGCGGCTATGGCAGCTTTGGTCAGGGCGACCAGAACCAGGGCTACCAAAGCGGCTATGGCAGCTTCGGCCAGGGCGGCCAAGGCTACGCCAGCCAGGGCTATGGCACCGGCGGCTATGGCGGCATGGGCCAGAGCAACCAGGGCTATGGCGGGCAAGGCTATAGCGGCGGCATGGGCTACGGCGGCCAGAGCTACAGCGGCCACACCTTTGGCGGTGGCGGCCCCAGCATGGGCGGCTACGGTCAGGGCAGCTACGGTCAGGGCGGCTACAGCGGCAGCAGCGCCGGTCAGGGCGGCTACGGCTACGGCGGCCTCGGCACTGGCCAGAACTGGCAGAGCCAAAGCTACGGCGGCTACAGCCCCGGCTACATGGGCAGCCACCCCGGCAGCCAGGAACAGGGCTATGGCAGCCAGGGCGGCCACATGGGCATGGGCGGCAGCTACAGCGGCTCAAGCGGCTTCGGCGGTCAGGGTGCCCAGAGCTATGGTCAGGGCAGCGCCTACGGCGGCCAGAGCCATCCCATGGGCATGGGTCAGGGCAGCAGCTACTCGGGGCAGGGCCAGAGCAGCTATGGCGGCTCGCAGGCAGGCTACGGCGGTCAGCAGACGCCGCGCGCCCATGTGGACGAGGACTATTACCAGTGGCGCGAGAGCCAGCTGAAAGCCTTCGATCAGGATTACGAGGAGTGGCGCCGGGAGCGCCAGAAGCGCTTCAGCTCGGAGTTCGATGAGTGGCGGCGCAGCCGCTCCCCCGGCACGATGGGGACATCGGGCAGCGAAAGCGAACGCAGCAGCATGTCCGGCAGCAGCTCCTCCTCCGGCATGACGGGCATGGGAAGCAGTGCCATGTCCGGCAGCAGTGCAAGCGGCATGTCGTCGGACCCGACCGGGTCGCGCGGCCTGGGTGATGATACGGATACCGGCAGCGAGAACGCCAGCGCGTCGGGCACCAGCCGCAGCGCCAGCGGCTCCCGCACCTCGAGCAGCGCGACCGGCTCCGACCGGTCCTCCAGCGCGTCGGGCCGGAGCACGAGCGAGCGGAAGTAACGCTGGCAAACGGCGATCCCTGACTGAGCGTGCCGGGGCGGCTGTCTCCGCCCCGGCACATGCTCAAGGACACAGTGCCATGGAAGACAACACCCTCCTCGATGTCTACCTTGACGAGCTCAAGGATATCTGGAGTGCGAACGAGCAGATGTTCGAGGTTGTATCCGAAATGGTGGATGCGGCCGGCAACCGTCGCTTAGGCGAACTCCTGAAACGGATCACCATGCGTCTTGAAGCCCGCAACCGCACCATTCGCGATCTGCTGACCCGGCACGGTGTGGAAGAGGGCCCGATCGACCAGAGCAGGGCCATGGTTGGCCTTGCCGAACAGGCACGGGAGGAAACGCTGGAAAAACCGCTGACCGATGCCGCCCGTGATGTGGTCATCATCGCCCAGGTCCAGCGCATGGCCCATTACTGCATCGCCGGATACGGAACGGCCCGCGCCCTCGCAGAAGCCCTCGCCCTGCCCGCCGACGCGCAAACCCTCTCGACCGATCTCGACACGGTCTATGCCAGCGACGAGCTTCTCACCCATCTTGCGGAGACGGTTATCAACCCCTCCTCCGCCGACGAGGACGAAGACACGGAGGATGAGGACGAAGAGGATGATGCGGTCGGTATCCTGGATGAATCGGACGAGGAAAAGAACGGCTACGACGACGGCGATCTGGACGATGACGATGAGGACGACGAGGAGGAAGACGAGGATGAAGGCCGCATGAAATAGAACCCGGCCCCGGGGTCTGGGGGGTCTGGGGGGTCTGGGCAGGTGGGCTCCGGGCAGGTGCCCATCCCTCCAGGCGCCCCCTCCAACCGCCCCCTCCAACCGCCATGTGCGGATGCGCCGGTGCCGCTTCAGGCCAGCAGGGCTTTCAGCATCCAGGCATTTTTTTCATGAGCGCCGATACGGCCGATCAGCATGTCCTCGGTGAACTTGTCCTGCGCGTCCGCCGCCGCGTTGGAGAATTCGCGGAAGCGCTTGGCCAGCGCCTCGTTGTCGGCGATGAGGGCCGTCAGCATCTCCTCGGAGGACTTGATGGTGCTTTCCACCTCAACAATGCTGAACTGCCTGAACTCGGCAAATCCGGCAGGGACGGGATAGCCAAGGCCGCGAATACGCTCGGCAAGAGCATCGATCGCCTCGTCCAGATCCTCGTACTGTTGTTCCGTGAGTTTATGGATGCCGTAAAAGTTGGGGCCGACAATATTCCAGTGCGTCCCGAGGGTCTTCAGATACAGGCTGAACGTGTCGGCCACCGCCCGGCAGAGCGCATCTGCCAGACGGCCGATCATGGCCTGGTCGATGCCGGTATCAACGGCTTGCACCGTGGCGGTGTGGGTCGGTTCGTTGGGGATCACGGGACGGCTCCTTGTCGTTATGGTCGTCATTCTGGTCGTCGTTCTGGTGGCCGTGCTTTTCCGGCAGAAAAAACGCCACCGCTTGACCGGCTAACGCCACACGTCCGCCCGCGTTCCCGTCTGGCGCGCGCTTCGGCAAGCTGCGCCAGAGTGTCGCGCAATCGAGACTTGGCGGAACAATCCGCGCAGCCAGGAATTTTGCAGGATGAGGGTGATGGAGTGCGGTTGGCCGGTGATGGTCCGTATGACAAGACAGGACACACGGAGGCAATCCTCGCCTATCGGTCTGCCCCTTGCAGGCAAGCCCCGGCAGGTCGAAGGCGACGCCAGATCGGCAAGCAAGCGCCCGTCGAACCCGGATTTCAGACGACTCCAACCACGACAATATACACATTCTCTTAAGGCCTGCTGTGCCTTAGACTGCATATCAAAGGGCATGGGAGCGGCAGGCTGTTGACAACCTCCCTCAATCTTGCGCGCAGGAAACAAGCCCGGCCCGCCCGTCGCGGACCGGGCCTTGGCCGCCTTCTGCGGCTGCGCGCGCCGCTGCGATCCGTCGGCTTCCGTGAACAGCTGACCTTTCTGCTTGCCCTGTCGCTGGCGCCCTATCTGCTCCTGTCCCTGTACAACGCCAACCAGGCTTACGTGACCTATCGGAACCAGCTTGAGCACACCGTGCTGCTGGCCTCGGAAGTCATCTCGGCGCGCGAGAAGCTGCTGCTGGAGGAGACCCGGTTTCTGTTGCAAGGGATCGGAGGCAACGTCGGGCTGCGCCTCGATTCAGACACCAACACCACCCAGTGCCGCCCGGGCAACAGCGACGACATCCGCATGTTGCCCCATCTGATCGGCTTTCAGGCCATCGATGCGCTGGGGCAGACCATCTGCCGCTATGGAAACGACCTCTCGGTGGAAATTTCGTCCGAGCGGTTTGCCTTTCGCCAGTCCTCCAGCCTCGTCAGTCTGGTGCCCGGCCGCACCCCCCAGCAGCGCGCCATCGGCCTCGTCTCCGTTCCCTGGAAAACCGGGGAAAACGGAGAAACCAGCGGCCAGCTGATCGCCGCCCTCGACACCCTCGCCTTCACCGAGGCAACGCAGGATCTGGCCCTCCCCGGAGACACGAGCATTGCGCTCATCGACACCGACGGCAATTACCTCACCCTCGCCGGCGACGATCCGGCCAACGTCCAATGGCTGCCCCGCCAGGAGGTGCTGCCGCTGGCGGACAAATCCGGTGCCTCGTCGCTGGTGGCCCGCGATGGCAAGGAGCGGCTCTACATCGTGCGCAAACTGGGCGAGTCCCAGATGCTGCTGGTCGCCGCCGCACCAATCGCCTCCGTGCGGGACATGGCGCTCTTTGTGCTGCTGAGCGGCATTGCCGGCTCGCTGCTCATGCTGCTGCTCATGCTGGGGGCGGTGTGGTGGCTGTTCCACCATTTCGTGACCCGGCCCGTTGCGAGCCTGGAGAAAACCTTCCTCGCCTACGCCAACGGCAACCTCTCCGTCCGGGCGCGGCCGCAGGCGCACGCCGCCCGGGAAATTCGCTCCCTCGCCGTCTCCTTCAACCGCATGGCCGGCTCGTTCTCCGAGATCAACCAGAACCTCGTCCACGCCGCCGTGCGGGAGCGGGCGCTGCGGCGCGAGCTGCACCACCGCGTCAACAACAACATGCAGATCATCCTCGGCCTTCTGAACCTGGAGGCCCGGGCCGCCAATCGTGCGGAGGAGATCTCCCAGCTCAACAACCTGATCCAGCGGGTGCTGGCCATCTCCATCGTCCACCGGCGCTTCTACGAAGGGCTCCGCACGGACATGATCGACTTCACCAGCAGCCTTTCCGACCTGCTGGACCGGCTGCGGAATCAGGACAATGCCTCCCTGCTGGTGCGCTCGCTGAAGCTGGACGCCGCCTCCTGCGAGCTTCCCATCGACCAGGCGGTCCCGCTTGCCCTGCTGGTCTGCGAATGGGTGCGTGCCCTAAACCATATCGGCATCGATGAGCCGCTCACGCCCACGCTCCGTCTGACCACGGAACGGGCGAACGGGCTCGTCTCGATGAAGCTCACCGGCATTGAAACCATTTCGCCGCAGGAGTTCGATGACATCGAGGATGTCAGCCGGAAGCTCATCAACGTGCTGCGCAAGCAGCTTGACCACCAGGGCCGGGAGCAAGGCGACACGCTCTGGGAGATCCGGTTTCGGGCCCGCGGCTCGTCGGGGATCTGAGGACTGCGACTCTGAGAACTGCGACAGGGATTCCGGGGGTCATGGCTTCCTTCTGACGGGATGGACCAGGGCACACGCAGCGGAATATGCTTCAATATTCAACACACGGATGAACGGCAATGGAACCAAAGTCCAAGGGACACGTTAAACCAACGATTGGATCACGGCGGGTTGGACGGCAAGTGCTCAGTATGGAAGGGCGGGGTCAAAAGATCAAAAAGGTCGAAGGAACGGGTGCCTACTGGGCGTCCCGGTCCTCGAAATATACCTCCACTTCAGGTCTGGTAAACCGGGTCACGCAGAGCTTGCGCGCTGTGTACGACGACGTGCTGAATGAACCCATCCCTGAAGAATTCACCGCTTTGCTCGGCCGCCTCGAGGAGGCCGAAAAGAGCGGTTCAGGACAATAGTAGCAGGTGACACGATGGCATCCAGCTCCGAGCCGGCGCCTAAATTCGATTTCAAATCGGAGCTTATCTCGGTCCTGCCCCACCTCCGCGCCTTCGCGCGAAGCCTGACAGGCCAGCGGGACGCGGCCGACGATCTGGTGCAGGATGCCCTGACCAAGGCATGGGCATCGCGGGACCGGTTTGAGCCTGGAACATCCATGAAGGCATGGACCTTCATGATCCTTCGCAACAGCTACATCTCCCAGATGCGTCGCCGCCGCTTCACCAGCGACTGGGACGAGGAGCGCGCCGCACGCGTTCTGGTGATCTCCGCCAGTCAGGACGGCAACCTCGAACTTGGCGACCTGCACCGGGCGCTCCAGATTCTTCCCGAACAGCAACGCGAAGCCCTGATCCTGGTGGGCGCCGGCGGCCTGTCCTACGAGGAGGTTGCCCAGATCTGCGGCGTTGCGATCGGCACTGTCAAAAGCCGCGTGGCGCGCGCACGCGCAGCGCTGGCGTCCCTGATCGAGAGCGGCAACATCTGTAGCCGCATGGGCCACGATGATACGGCCGACACGGAAACGGCGGATGCCATCCTCAACGAGGTTGAGGTGATCGAGAGCCGGTACTCCGGCAATCGTGCATCCTCTCGGTAAGCGGCTTGATCGACCGACTGCTCGATCGACCGCTGTTGACAGACGTCCCGCTGCTCACAGGCAGCAAGGCCCTACCGGGCCGGGGGTGACGGACAGGCACGCGGCTGGCATCGCAACTTCCTGGCAGGGCAATTGATGCGGCCCCGGCCTGTCCTCCTGTCATCTCTTCCTGTCATCCTCTTGGCCGAAAGGCCTCAGGCCGCGCTCAGACTGCGGGCGGCTTGCGGTTGAACAGTGCGAGCACCAGGCTGATGAGGAACAGAACCAGGAAAACAAAAAAGATGATCTTTGCAATGCCGACGGACGCAACCGCTATGCCGGAGAATCCGAACAGCGCCGCAATCAACGCAATGACAAAAAAAGCGGCTGCCCAATAAAGCATATGCCGTCTCCCGGTTCATAGGCCTGGAAGACAACACTCCGTCCCGGCGTTGGTTCCGCTCCCGACACTTGTTGGCTCAGGATTTCATTGGGTTTTCTCGATCGGGTTCGGACGGCACACCACCCGCCAAGGGCTGAGGACGGCGACCGAGGACTGACCGACCTGGGTCGCAGATCCCCAAAACGGACCGGGAGTCCGGCGTCGCCGCCAGACTCCCCTTTTGCTGCTCGCTTGTCCGATCCGTCCCCTGTCAGGACACGTCGATCGCCTGACCGATGGTTGCCTTGACCACGCGCCGGTCAAACGGCTTGGTGATGAGAAAGGCCGGCTCGGGGCGGTCACCCGTCAGCAGCCGTTCCGGGAAGGCGGTCACGAAAATCACCGGCACGTTGAACTGCTTGAGGATCTCCGTTGCCGCCTCCAAGCCCGAGCTGCCATCGGCCAGCTGGATGTCGGCCAGGATCAGCTCCGGGTAGCCTGACTGCGCCAGCTCCACCGCCTCGGCGTGGGTCGAGGCAACGCCCACCACGGTATGCCCCAGTTCCTCGATGAGATTTTCCAGATCCATCGAAATGATGGGCTCATCCTCGATGATCAGAACCCGGAGTGCCGAGCGCTGGTCGATCTCGGTCAGCGCCGCTTCGACCAGTTCCTCGATATCGCGTTCGTCGCGGTCCATGATCCGCGCCGCTTCCTCGTAGCTGAAGCCCTCAAGGGTGGTCAGCAACAGAGCCTGGCGGGAATCGAGAGACATCTCGGTCGAGCGGTAAAGCGGCGGAAGCACCTCGCTGCTGCCGTTTACGACAGACCGATCCCCAATCTGCATGAACGTGGACGACAGAATGGTCTGAAACAGGCGGTACAGCGTGATCCGCATCTCGTTCGGACGCCGAAACATGCTGGAGTCTTCGAGAATGACTTCCAAACAGGCCCGGACAAAAGCGTCACCAGCCGCCTGAGTGCCCAGCAAAGCGCGCGCATAGCGCCGCAAATGGGGCAGGTGAACCTGAATTTCCCTGGCTATTGACATGTCCCTCTTCGCTTCTTCTTGGCCTGGTTTATCTCGGCCTTGTCCGTGAAGGACGAAAAGACCCCGCTCGCGTGTAACGTTTGATAACCAGAAAGGTTTCAAAAGTGAGCTAAGATATTCAAAGCAAAGCCGTTTCGGACACAAGGATACGATCGGCCGAACAACGGGCACGGGGTAATCAACCACAACACTGTCAGGCATTTGTTGAACAACCTCAACAGCTATGCCTGCCCTGTCTCAGGATTATACCTTCACGCTCCGAAAGGCCAGAAAGTAATATATTCCGCTGATCCAACAGGCCTGAATACCGTGTCTTTTGCCATTTTGGTACAAGGTGCAGCTTTGCGGTTGCATTGGTAACACCACAAAAGCACTATCTCCCCTGAACTCATGCAGAGGCGAACGTGCGCGCCTTCCTGCATTGTCCTGACTAGAGGCGAGGGGGAGGACGGACCATGGTCGCGCAGGGCAGTGTTCTGAATGCAGCGGCTGGCGCAGTCGATCTCATCAGTCTGCCAGCGACCATGTTCGCAACGACCGCGGATCTATGGCACGTCAGGCCGGAGACGGCGGTCTCCGGAGACATTCTCATTCTCGTGGGCTTTCTCCTGACACTGCTGGCAATCGTCATCGTGGCGATGCAGCATGGCCGGACAGGCTGGAAATTCGTCTGCGTCTTTTTCGGCTGTATTGCCCTGTTGAGCGGATGCGGCCTTGCGATGTCCGAGCTTGACCTTGTGCAGACCGGCAGCCTGCTGATGTTCCGGCTTCAGTGTGCGGCGGGCCTGTCCGCCATCCTCTCCACCCTGGCGCTCCGGCCCGCCCTCGCCGGGGTGGTGCCTTTTGCCGGACCCGGGGGTGGGACGCGGCAGCTCGCCGGCGCGCCCCCTGCCCTCCCGCTCCGCGCCGGGCCCGGCGGGGCGCTCAGCCTCGAGGACGCGCTGAGAGGCACGGGCGCTGCCGTTTTCGCGCACGCGGCCAACCTCTCGGTGCGCTGGACGACTCCCCTTGGCGAAGTCTCCGGTAGCGGCGAGAACGGGATCGCCAACAGCGCTCCCGGGGCTTCTGTATCGGCCCTTTCGCCGCTGCTGCGGGAACGGGTCACCGAGGCGCTGCGCACCGCTCTTGCGCGCAACGAGGCGGTCGCGACCAACTTCCGGCTGGACGACCGCGAAGGCACCCCGCGCTGGTATGAGCTGACGATCCAGCCCGGCGTATTCGCGGATGGTGAGCGCGGCGCCATCGGCTGCCTGTTCGACGTGACCCGCTTCCGCCGGGCGGAAGCACACTGCCGCGCCCTGCTTCAGGAGACCACGCACCGGGCCAAGAACATGCTCGCGGTGATCCAGAGCGTGGTGCGGATGAGCGCCAAGACGCTCAATGTGCCGCCCGCCGCCATCGAGCCGTTCACCGCCCGCCTGCAATCGGTTGCCCTCGCCTATGACCTTCTGGTGCGGGAGGACTGGGAGGGGGTGACCCTGCCGGACCTCATTCGCACCCAGCTCAACCATGCGCTTGGCAACGACGCCTCGCGCGCGACATGGTCAGGCCCGCCGCTACGGCTGCGCCCCGCCGCGGTCCAGACGCTCGCACTCGCCCTGCATGAGCTGGCGGTCAAGGCGGGCGCTCAGGGGGCCCTGACCCGGCCCGAAGGCCGCCTTGAAATCAGGTGGGAGACCGGCGCCCTCAAGGACGGCAGCCCCGGCTATCGTCTGGTTTGGCAGGAGAACGGCGGCCCGGTGCCGGAGAGGGTTGGAGAGCGCAAGTCCTTCTCGCGGGACATTCTGGAGCGGCTCACCCCCCGGGGATTGCGCGGCGAAGTCTCCTCCACCTACGCGCCGGACGGCACCTTTCACTGGGAGATCCGCTTCCCCGTTAGCAACGTGCTCTCACCGCGCTGACGGCAGCCGGACAGGGCGCGCGGACCGTGCCCCCTGCCCGTCAAACACCGCAACCTAGAGCGAGCGCAGCGCCGCCACGAACGCCTCGATATCGGCAAGGCGCAGGCCGGCCACATTGATGCGGCCGGAATCGGCCATGTACACCGCCCGCTCGGCCCGGAGCGTCCTCACCTGATCCCGGGTCAGGGAAAGGGTCGAGAACATGCCCTTCTGCCCGCCCACGGCGGTCAGGTCCACCGGCCCGGCCCGGCCATGGGCCGCAAGCGCTGCCCGGATCTCGGCAATGCGCTTCTGCACTGCATCCAGCTCTTCCCGCCATGAACGGGCCAGTTCCGCATCGCCCAGAATGATCCGCACCACGGCCGCGCCGTGATCGGGCGGCATGGAATAGGCGGTGCGGGCATGGCTGGCCAGGTGGGAGGCGGTGATGGCCGCTGTCTCATCCGCGCCGGTGACCACATAAAGCGCCCCGATCCGGTCCCGATACAGGCCGAAGTTCTTGGAGCACGAGACAGCCACCAGAACACCGCCAAGGCGGGCAGACAGCAGGCGGACGCCGTACAGATCCGCCTCCAGCCCATCGCCTAGGCCGTGATAGGCCAGATCGACGAACGGCAGGAGGCCACGGGCCTCCAGAACGTCCGCAACCGCCTGCCACCGCTCCGGCGAGAGATCGGCGCCGGTCGGGTTATGGCAGCAGCCATGCAGGAGAACGGCATCGCCCCGCTCGGCGGTTTCCAGCGCCGCCATCAACTGATCGAACTGAAGTGACTGGCTGGCGACATCGAAGAAGGGGTAGGTCTTCACGTCCAGCCCGGCCGCGCGGAAGATGGGCGCGTGGTTCGGCCAGGTCGGCAGCCCGACCCAGATGCGGCGGCTGGGGACCACGTCCCGCAGCAGCTCGGCGCCGATGCGCAGCGCGCCCGAACCGCCGGGGGTCTGGATGGAGGCAGTCCGGCCCGCCTGCGCCGCCCAGCCGTCCCCGAAGACGAGACCGCCCAGCAGGTCAAGGAAGCGAATATCGCCCGCCGGCCCCAGGTAGGCCTTGGTGTCCTGTTCTTCCAGCAGCCGGCGCTCGGCGGCCTTCACCGCAGCGAAAATCGGCGTGCGGCCCGCCTCGTCCTTGTAAACGCCCACACCCAGGTCGAGTTTGAAGGGGCGGATGTCTTCCGCAAACAACTTGATCAGGCCCAGCAACGCATCCGCAGGCTGGGCCTCCAACGTATTGAACATTCCTTAGCCTCCCAAGTGGCGGTTCGCCTTGCAGCTCGGAACCGTGTGCTACACCCGGGGCGGCAAATCAATTGTCTAACCCCTCTGCAATACCGGCGGATGCGAAACGATTTCTGCTCTCTTTTCCGCAGGTTCGTTTTTCAGACCCCGGGGGACACCAAGCTGCCTGCCATTCGTTCCCAGTATGAGATCGTCCGGACAGCCCCTTGGTGGCTGGCCCTACGCAAAGGGTTGGGTACTGCCATGCTGAGCGCTGTGGTCGCTGCATTCTCCCTGTTTCTGGTTGGCCTGACCGCCCTCCCTCTTCTCCCGAGCGGGCTCTGGTGGGTCCGCATCTGGGATTTCCCCCGCCAGCAACTGGCGCTGCTGCTTGCCCTGTGCGCTGCGGCGCAGATTGCGCTCTGGCCCGAGAGCCTCGCCGCAAAGGCGGTGCTGGGTGTCACCCTGCTGGCTCTCTGCTGGCAGATGTGGTGGATTTTCCCCTACACGCCGCTGCGCCGTCTTCAGGTTGAGTCGGCGGTCCGGGGCGGCGACCCCGATCAACGCATCCGGCTGCTCATCGCCAACGTGTTGCAGCACAACCGCAACATCCACGGCCTCTATCGGAACATCTCCGTCTTCAATCCAGACGTGGTGCTGATTCTGGAAGCAGACGACTGGTGGAGCCGTCACCTGGCGGCCATGGCGCATCGCTATCCCCAGAAGGTGTTGCGCCCTCAGGAGAACACCTATGGCATGCTCCTGTTCTCACGCCTGGAGGTGGTGAACGTCACGGTGCGGGAGCTGGTGACCAAGGGCGTGCCCTCGATCAAGGCCCTGATCCGGCTGCGTTCCGGCCAGCTTGTCGAACTGTACTGTCTGCACCCCGAGCCGCCCGTTGTTGGCACGCACGCCTATGAGCGGGATGCGGAAATTCTGCTCGTCGCAAGAGAGTCCGTCCGCAGTCCCTATCCGGTCATTGTCTGCGGCGACATGAACGATGTGGCCTGGTCACGCACCACACGGCTGTTTCAGCGGGTCAGCGGACTGCTCGATCCACGGATTGGCCGCGGACTCTATTCGACCTTCGATGCCAGACGCTGGTATGCACGCTGGCCTCTCGACCATGTTTTTCACGACCGGCGATTTTTGCTGAACCATCTCCAGCTGGGGCGCAAACTGGGCTCCGACCACTTCCCGATCATTGTCGAGCTGGCCTATCACCCCGACGCCGCCGAGAGGCAGGAAACACCCCGATCCGCCGATTCCGCCGACCACCAGGAAGCAGACGAGAAAATCGAGACGGGTCAGGAGGAGGCCGGGCGCGTGCCCGAAAAAGCGCCCGCGCGCGCGGAAATGGCCGTCACCACGCCCCTGAAGTAACGCTGCCCCGGTCCGCCCGATCTGCCCCGGTCGCGGCCGATCCCCCCCAACAGAACATTGGGGGGATGCGCCAAGGGCTGTTGTCTTTCACCGGGCCCCCGCAATACTCCTGCTGAGCTGTTGATCCGGTTTCTCGCGTTGCGTTTTCCATCCAGACGAGTGGGGCACCGCCATGAACCTCTTCGACCTGACGGGCAAGACTGCGATCATCACCGGCTCCTCGCGCGGCATCGGCCGGGCCATTGCCGAGCGGCTGGCCGAGCACGGCGCGCAGGTGGTCATCTCCTCCCGCAAGGCCGAAGCCTGCGAAGCGGCCGCGGCGCACATCAATCAGACACACGGCGAGGGCCGGGCGATTGCGGTGCCGGCCAACATCTCCTCCAAGGAGGATCTCCAACGCCTGGCGGACAGCGCAAACCGGGCCTTCGGCAAGGTGGACATTCTGGTCTGCAATGCCGCCTCCAACCCCTACTACGGCCCGATGGCGGGCATCTCCGACGAGCAGCTCCGCAAGATCCTCGAGAACAACGTCATCGCCAGCCACTGGCTGATTTCCATGATCGCGCCGCAGATGGTGGAGCGCCGGGACGGCTCGATCATTCTCGTGTCCTCGATCGGCGGCCTCAAGGGGTCGCCCATCATCGGCGCCTACAACATCTCGAAGGCGGCGGACTTCCAGCTTGCCCGCAACCTCGCCGTGGAATTCGGCCCCCATAATGTGCGCGTCAACTGCATCGCCCCGGGACTGGTCCAGACCGACTTCGCCCGCGCGCTCTGGGAAAACCCGGAGACCCTGCGCGCCGCCACGGCCAACACCCCGCTGCGGCGCATCGGCCAACCCGACGAGATCGCCGGAGCGGCCGTTTTCCTGGCGGCACCCGCCTCATCCTTCATGACCGGCCAGACCATCGTGGTGGATGGCGGCGTGACCATCGCCTGAGACCTGATCCTGCGCGGACGCCACGCAAACCGGCGGGGGCCCGGAACTCCCGCTAGTGCCCGTCGTTGCTCCAGCATCGTTCCCTCGGCCCGATATCCGGGCAAACCATGAGACAGGGAGGCTGATTATGGCTGGCGGGCAGCAGGATACCGGCACAAGCGACAGCACCTACGATCTGGTCAGCGTGCTCTATCACGCCCTCCAGGGTGCCGAAATGTACGAGGTCTACGCCGCCGATGCCGAAGAGTCCGGCGACAGTGACCTTGCCCGCTTTTTCGATCAGATTTCGCAGGAAGAACGACAACGCGCCGATCGCGCCAAATCCCTGCTCGCCCAGCGGCTCAATCGCAGCTGATGCGAAAAAATATCTGGTAGTTGCACCGCCCTTCTGTCCGGAACGGCGAGACTTGGCAGTGCGTCGGAGACGGCGATCTCGACTTTTGCCGCGCGGGCAGAACCTGCGGACAGCCCTCTTACAATTGACGCATTAAAATTTATGATTGAAATTGAACTGTTCGCATGGCGGACGGGGCCCGTTCGCTTGCGTGCCTCTCACAACCCGAGATGGGATTGGGCATGGGTGGATTGCAGGGAAAGACCGTTCTTCTGGTCGAGGATGAGCCACTCGTCGCCATGCTTGTGGAGGACATGCTGGCCACTCTGGACGTGAAAATCATCGGCCCGGCCGCGCGGCTGGACGAAGCGATCGCGCTGGCACAGAGAGAAACCTTCGATGTGGCGGTGCTGGATGTGAAACTGGGCGGCCAGACCAGCGGGTCCGTCGCCAGTGTGCTGCAAGAGCGGAACATCCCCTATATCCTGGCAACCGGTTTCGACACGCCGTCCCTGCCGGATTTTGATGCGGATGCACCGGTGCTGAACAAGCCCTACGTTCAGGAGGATCTGGAGCGGGCCTTGCTGCAAGCGCTGGAAAATTCGCCGGTTTCCCACGCACTGCGGCGCAGGCCCGCGCCGTGACCGGCCTCAGGCCATTTTTTCGAGCGCTTTCGCGTCCACGATGAGAGGGTGACCGTCCTCCAGCAATGGCAGCGAAAGGCGGTTGACGCCGCCGCGCAACCGCCGGGGTTTCGCCTCCTCCAGAAAGCCATCCGCCACCAGCGCGTCCAGCCGCGCGCGGTCGTCATCGCCCGCCACTTCCGCATGACAGAAGGCTGTCGCCATCTCCCGCGGCCGGGGCTCGGCCAGACGCACGGAGAACCAGGTGCCATCCTCGCTCACCAGAATGAGCCCGCCGACCCGGTCCTGCAATTGCTCGCCCGGCTGCGCCTCGATGCGGACGTAGACCGGTTCCGCCAACCGGTGAGCGGCCTGATCGGGTGCGGTCGGCTTGAGCGCTTCATCCACGTAAACGTTGCTCCAGCGTCGCCCGACAGCGCGATAGAGAAGCGTCGGCTTGAGAACAACATAGGCTTTTCGGGCTGGGGGCAGGGATCGCACGCGGCCGTTCTCCGTTAATTGCGGCATCGGTCGGAAACCCGAGCGATGCAGAGAAATAAAAACATCTTCACGTGCGGGTCTTCACGCTCCGCACCCGAAGGCATGCAAAAACGCTGGCTGCCAGAGGCACTGGCGGCTTCTCTTTTGGAATATAGAACGCTTGGCCGCCGGGTCAGGGGCCGAGAAAAGTGACCTGCGCCCGGAGGCGCGGCCTATTCGCCGCCCGGACCGGGCTGCTCGCTCGCAGCCCCCGTGTGCGAGGCCAGGGTCGATACGGCCTTGTCCTTCTTCGGGAAGCCGTTCAGCACCAGCCCGCGCGTCTTGATGCCGTCGATGAAGGTCTCAAGATAGGCCGGCAACAAGGTGGGGAAGTCCTGGGAATAGCCGTTGGTCAGGAGGACGATGCCCGACTTGCGCTCCGGCACGAAGGCAATCTGGGCCACATACCCCTGCACGGCCCCGGCATGCCAGACCACCTCGACCCCGTTGATGTCGTAGACCCGCCAGCCGTAGCCATAGCGCGCCGACTGCAAGCCCTCATACCGGGCGCGTCCCCGGTACAGTTCCTTGGGTGTGGTCACCCGGGGCTTGTGGATCGTCTCCAGCACGTCCGCAGGCAGGGTCTGGGGGGCCATGCCGAGATGGGCCATGAGCCATTTCGCCATGTCGCGGGCGGAAGCATTGACGCCCGCAGCCGCAGGCACGCCGTAGTACGGCTCCTTGACCGTGACCTCCCGCCACTGCGCCTTGCCAATCCTCACATGGGGACGGGCCCAGTTTTCGTCCCGCTTCAGCCCCTCCATGCCTATGGACGCCCGGTGCATGGCCAGCGGCGTGAACAGGCGCTGCTGGACCAGATCGGCGTAGGACTGGCCCGTGCGCGCTTCCAGCACCGGCGCCAGCAGGTTGAAGGCGACGTTCTGGTAACCGTAGCAGCTGCCCGGCGCGCAGGAGACCGGCAACGTCGCCAGACGGTTCACGATCTGCTCGGGCGGCAGACCCGCCTCCAGCAGATCGTCGAAGGCATTGTGCGGCAACCCGACCCGGTGGCTCAGCAGATCGCCCACGGTGACATTGTTGCGGGCCGCGCCCAGCGACACATTCGGCAGCACCTGCCGGACCGGCGTTGACCAGTCCACATAGTGCTCCTTGACCATGAGGCCGGTCAGGCTGGCGGCAAACCCCTTGGAGAGCGAGGCGATGCGGAAAACGGTCTGGTCGTCCACCTTGCCGCCGTCGTTCAGACTGCGCCGGCCATACCCGCGGACCAGCGACAGGCGGCCATTGTCGACAATCGCAACCGCAATGCCGACGAACGAGCCCTCCGCGACCTTCTCCCGGATGTAGTTGTCAAAGGCGACGATGCGGGGATCATCCTCGGGCCGGGGCTGGCCGGAGTTGAGGGCAACGAGGCGGGGCGGCTGTTCGGCTGCTCCGGCAACGGCGGGCGCGGCGGTCTGCATGCCGGTTGCCGCGAACGCTGCCAGCGCCAGCGACCAGCCCAACACTCGACGCACGCCACTCGGCCTGACTTCGCTGTTGCGGCCCGCCACCGGCCGCACCCTGCCCAGTCCCATGACAACCTGCCCTTGTCCAGAATGGGCGGAGGTTACAGGAACAGTCCCTCCAATGCCAAGACCCGTTGCGCCCTTCGGAGCGTCACTGGCCGCAAATCTGGCCGGTCAACTGATCAAAGGCGAAACGGGCTTCCGAAAGGAAAGGGCGAGACGCCGCAACGCCACCCCCCGGGGAACAGCCGGGCCCCGCACGCTTTCTCACAAGCGTGCATGAAGAGACTCGATATCAGGCCGCATCGGCCTTTGAAGAGCTCGTCGCCGCCACACGGGCGCGCCGCGTCATTCTTTTTGCCGGGGCTGGCCTGTCCATGAGCGTCGGTTTGCCCTCCTGGGCGGAGCTTATCAAATACATGCGCGCCGAACTGGATCTGCCGGAGGACTGCGACCGGGGGGACGTCACCTACCAGGCCCTCGCCGAATACTACCGCTTGCAGCAAGGCAGCATCGGCCCGCTGCGCAGCTGGATGGACCGCACCTGGAGCGTCTCCGAAGCGAAGGTGCGCAAGTCCCGAATTCACGACCTGATCGTCGGCCTCGAGTTCCCCATCATCTACACCACCAACTACGACAACAATCTGGAGGTCGCCTACCGCCTGCATGGCCGGGAGTTCGTCAAGATCACCAGCGTGCGCGACATGGTGCGCGCCACCGACGGGCTGCCGCAGATCGTCAAGTTTCACGGGGACTTCTCGGACGACCAGTCCCTGGTTCTGGCCGAAACCGACTATTTCGACCGGCTGGAATTCGACTCCCCCCTCGACATCAAGTTCCGGTCCGACACGCTGGGGCGCACGCTGCTCTTCATCGGCTACAGCATGTCGGATCTCAACATCCGCCTGCTGCTGCACCGGCTCTGGAAGACCTGGCGCGCCTCCGGCCGCGAGAAGGACCGCCCCCGCTCCTTCCTGTTCGCACACCGGCCCAACCCGGTGCAGGCCGCTGTGCTCGAACAGTGGGGCATCACGGTGCTGGGTGAACAGTCCGAGGATCCCGAGGAAGCCCTCCTCGCCTTTCTCACCCGGCTGAAGGACGCCGCCAGCGCCCGCGAGGACCAGGGCAGGCGGTCATGACGCAACACCGCCGGGGAGACCTTGCGGCCGATCTCGCCTTATTCCCTGTACGCAACCGCCCGGGGCCGTATAGGATACCGTCATGAGTGGACTGCTTGCCCTGCTGGACGACGTGGCAGCCATTGCCAAGCTGGCGGCCGCGTCGGTGGACGATGTCGCCGCGCAAGCGGGCAAGGCAGGCCAGAAGGCCATCGGCGTTGTCATCGACGACACGGCGGTCACCCCCAAATACGTGACGGGGCTGAAGGCGGCCCGCGAGCTGCCCATGATCTGGCACATCGCGCTGGGGAGCCTCAGGAACAAGGCCCTGCTGCTGCCGGTGCTCATCGGCCTCAGCCTGTTTCTGCCCGCCGCCATAACCCTGCTGCTGCTGGTGGGCGGCGCGTACCTCTGCTTCGAGGGGGCGGAGAAGGTCTGGCATTCCCTGGCGCCCCATGACCCCGAGGCTGCCGAGGCCCAATCGGCCCGCGATCCCACGGAGCTGGAGCGGGAACGGGTCGTCGGCGCGATCAAGACCGACTTCATCCTGTCGGCGGAGATCATGACCATCGCGCTCTCGACCATCGAGAGCCCGTCGCTCTGGACCCGACTGATCACCCTCGCGATCGTCGGTGTCCTGATTACTGCCGGGGTCTACGGGGTGGTCGCCCTCGTCGTGAAGCTGGACGACCTTGGCGTTCTCATGGCCCGCAAGGGCCGGTTGCGGGCAACGCGCCGGTTCGGGAGGGTCATGGTGAAGGGCGTGCCCAAGCTGTTGTGGCTGCTGTCCGCCATCGGCACGGCGGCAATGTTGTGGGTCGGCGGCAGCATCTTCGTGCATTCCCTGCATGGCCTTGGCCTGCACGAGCCCTACGTCTCCATTCATCATCTCGCCGAAGGGGCAGCGAGCGCCGTGCCCGCCTCGCTCTCCGGCCTGACCGGCTGGACGGTCACCGCCCTGTGCGATGGCCTGTTCGGTCTCGCTCTCGGGGCGCTGCTGATCCCGGTCAGCGCGAAGGTCATTTCGCCCCTCTGGCGCAAAGTGCTTCAGGCGGTCCGCTGATTCCGAAGCACGCGATGCGGGAGCGCGCGTGCGCCCCCGCATCGCCGGTTCAGCGTCGCATTACTCGCAGTGGATATCACCGCGATCGATGGCGCGGCCCGCCAGCGCGCCCACGCCGGCGCCGAGAATGGTGCCCAGCGTCTTGGACCCGCCCGGCGCGATGACGTTGCCGAGCACGCCGCCGCCGATGGCGCCGACGATGGTGCCGGTGGTCCCGTCATCCTTCTTGCAGTAGTAGCGCCCGTTCCGGTCCCGGTAGATGACGTCCTTGTCCGTCATCTTCTTGCGCTTCTTCGCCTTCCCGGGCTGGGGCTTGCCTTTGCCGTGATTGCGATACCGGCTGTCTTCATGGTGCTTGCCATAGCCGGGACGCTCCCCGCGATATCCATAATCGTTGCTCGCGCAGGCAGACAGGCTCACCGAGCTGATCACCGCCGCGATCAGGAGGGAAACAGGCTTCATAAAAAACATCTCCATCATCAACTCTGCCGCCGCCCCGCCTGATTCGAAGCAGAGCCGGGAAAACGGCGTCATCCCCGGAACTTAAAGAGGCTTAACTGTCTGCAAGATGAATTACGCGGACAAAAAGGTGCGATCCGCGCAGCAGCGCTTCGGTGCAGCCCGCCCAAACGCAAAAAGGCCGCCCGAGGGCAGCCTTTTGAAAGCGGTTTGGTAGCGGAGGAGGGACTTGAACCCCCGACACGCGGATTATGATTCCGCTGCTCTAACCAGCTGAGCTACTCCGCCACTCACCGGTGAGGCCGTCGCTATAAGGCCATCATGACATGCCGTCAAGCGCTTCGTTCAGCCTTTCGGGAAAGCGCGTTGGCAGCACCGGACGCCGCGCCCGAAGCCGCGCCCGCCATCAGCGGATGGGCGGGCGTCGTGCCGCTGATCCAGCCGCCGCCCAGTACGCGCTCGCCGCTGTAGAACACGCACGCCTGGCCGGGCGAGACGCCGGCCTCCGGCGTGTCGAACACCACATGGGGATGGGGCACCGGCAGATAGCGGGCCGCAACCGGGCGGCTGGTGGAGCGCACCCGCACCATCATCGGGACGCCGTCCTCGGGGATGTCGCCGCCCAGCCAGTTCACATCCCGCAGGGTCAGGGACGCCGTCAGCAGCGCCTCGCGCGGGCCCACGATGACGCGCTTCGCCGCCGGGTCGAGCTTGACCACATAGACCGGCTCGGCCAGCCCGCCGATCTCCAGCCCCTTCCGCTGGCCGACCGTGTAATGAATGATGCCCTTGTGCGTGCCCAGCACCCGGCCGTCGATGTGCACGATCTCGCCGGGCTCGATCGCGCCGGGGCGCAGCTTCTCCACCACATCCACGTACTTGCCGGACGGGACGAAGCAGATGTCCTGGCTGTCCGGCTTGCTGGCCACGGCGAGGCCGAACTGCTCGGCCAGCGCGCGCACGTCCGGCTTGTGCATGCCCCCGAGCGGGAAACGCAGGTAGGCCAGCGCCTCGCGCGGCGTCGAGAACAGGAAGTAGCTCTGATCCCGCGCCGGATCGACCGCCATATGCAGCTCCGGCGCGTCCAGCGTGCCGAGACGGCGCACATAATGGCCGGTGGCGAGGCAGTCCGCCCCGAGGTCGCGGGCGGTCTCCAGCAGATCCCGGAACTTCACTTCCCTGTTGCACTGCACGCAAGGGATGGGCGTCTCGCCGCGCAGATAGCTGTCGGCAAAGTCATCCATCACCGACTGGCGGAAGCGGCTCTCATAATCCAGCACATAGTGGGGAATGCCGATACGGTCGGCCACACGGCGGGCATCGTGAATGTCCGTGCCCGCGCAGCAAGCGCCCGTGCGCCCCACTGCCTTGCCATGATCGTAAAGCTGGAGGGTGATGCCCACCACGTCATAGCCCTGGCTCTTGAGCAGGGCGGCCACGACGGAGGAATCCACCCCGCCCGACATGGCAACGACGACGCGGGTTTCGGCTTCCGGCTTTTCAAATCCGAGCGAATTGGTCATCGCCGTGACCTAGCGCGGGCGCCGCCTGTCCACAAGGGCAGGCCCGGCAATTTTCGCCCAACCGTGCCAAGCTTGCCGGGCGATGTGCGCTGTCTGCCCGCCGCCAGCAGACGCCATGCAAGACATAACCCATTGAATCAACAGAAAAACAAAAGTTGGCCCGACATTTGCTTCTCTCTGCGGGAAACGCACGAAACGGAGAAAGCATGGCCGGGTTTCTGCCCATCTTCCTTGCCAGCACAGGCGCGACGCCCCAGGCGGCGCCGGACGCTGCCGGACAGCCGTCCGGCACGGACGGAGCGTTCGCGGCCCTGCTGGCCGAGGCATCGGACCGGGCCAGCACCGGCGGGGAGCCGCTCCTGCCGACGGAGGGCATGGTCACGCCGGCGCAGGTCCAGTTTGCCGGGCAGCCGGAAGGCTCTGCCGTGCAGCGCCTGAAGCTCGCCCTCGCCATCAACGGCGATCTGCCGGTCGCGCTCGGCGAGTCCACCGGCCTTGCAACCGTGATGGCCTCCCTTTCCCCCGCCCCGGCACCCGCGCCCCAATCCGTGCCTGTTCCCGAGGCTGGCACCGATTCCGGGGAAGCCACACCGGCCGCGCAGCCTGCGGCGGTCTCTGGCGGCGTGACGAAAGCCGCCGAGGCGCAGCCGCAGCCCTCCGCCGGTGACGCCCCGGCGCTGGAGCCGCAGCCCAAGCTGGCCCTTGCGCCCACCGCGCCCAGGCACGCCACGCTTCAGGATGCGGCCAACCCGGTCGAGACCGGGCAGGATGAACCCGGGCAGGATGAAGCCGGGCAAGAGACGGCCGGGGATCGGCCCGCCCTTGCAACCGGGCAACTTCTTCCCCAGCCGAACGGGCCTGCCGTTCATGGCCTGGAGCCGTCCCGCACCCCGGATCTGACGGCCGTCGCCGACGCCGGGCAGCCAGCCGCCGAGACGCCGGCGGAACCCGCTGTGCTCGCCATGGCCGCCTTCCCGGCCGCTGCCCCGGCGGAACCCGAGGCGCCCGCGTCCAACAGCGCCCTGTCCGCTCCGGCGACGCCGGACGCTGCCCCGATCACGCCGGCCCGTCCGGCCCCGGCCCAGACAGCTCCTGCGCCCGCAGCCCCGGTGACCGAGGCGCAGCCGGTCCAGAACGAAGCCGCCACCGCCGCCCAGACCGCCGCGACCGCTGACCGGTCGGCGGCGATGGCGGCGATGACGATGGCTCCGGCACCTGCCGCTCAAGCTCAAACCGCCGCGGAACCGCTGATGGCCCCGGCGGCGGCCGATCCGGCAACCCTTGCCGCGCTGGCGCCTGCCGCAGGTCGCGCGGAACCGGCCCGGAAGACGGTCGACACCCCGGCGGTGAAGGCCGACGCCGCAACGTCCGTCTCCGCCGCTCAGGTTGCGACGCCCGAAGCCGCCAAGCCGGAGGGCCAGACGCCGCACCCGCTGTTCGCGAAGGACCAACCGGCCACGGACGGTGCGCGCAGCCACTCCGCCCAGCGCCTGTCGGATGACGCTCCGCTCGCCCAGCCCCAGGCGGACACGGCCGGAAGCAGCAACGCTCAGCCCGCTCCGGCCGATCGCACCGCCGCCCTGACGACCGAGAAGCCTGCCGGGCAGGCGGCACCCCAGACGGGCGCGCCCGAGGGTGTGCAGCCGGTTGCCGCGCAGCCTGCCGCTCATGCCTCCGCCGCCAACGCCCAGACGGCCCAGCCGCACCCGGCGGTGCATGTTCGGGTGGCAGCGCCCCATCAGGTGCCCGACGCGGTCGGCATGGCCATCAGCCGCCACGTGAACACCGAGGCCACCGAGTTCACGCTCCGGCTCGATCCGGCCGATCTGGGACGCGTCGAGGTGAAGCTGGACATCGGCAAGGATGGCAA
This sequence comes from Pedomonas sp. V897, assembly GCF_051304405.1. Classification (NCBI taxonomy): domain Bacteria; kingdom Pseudomonadati; phylum Pseudomonadota; class Alphaproteobacteria; order Sphingomonadales; family Pedomonadaceae; genus Pedomonas; species Pedomonas sp. V897. The sequence continues at coordinate 258,332 of NZ_JBPPGG010000004.1, read as the reverse complement.
GGCGGTCGTCTCCATTCAGGCGGACAACGCTTCCACCTTCGATCTGCTGCGGCGCGACAGCCAGGTGCTGGAGCGGGCGCTTCAGGATGCCGGCCTGAAACTGGACAGCGGCGGCCTCAACTTCAGCCTGCGCCAGCAGGATGGACAGGGCCAGCAGCAGTTCGCGGGCGCCTCCCACGACCGCGCCTTCCCGGGCCGGACCCAGGAGGCGTCCCTGACCGCCCCCGAAGCCGACCACACGCCGCGCCCCAGCCGCCGCAGTGCAGCCGGCCTGCTCGATCTTTCGATTTGAGGTGACACATGTCTGCCCTTAGCTCTCTTGGCTCGCTCGCCCAGTCGTCCACGACATCGCAGAAGACGGCAAATTCCGCCGCCACCCTCTCGAGCAACTTCGACACGTTCCTGACGCTGCTGACCACGCAGCTCCAGCACCAGGATCCGCTGGAGCCGATGGACAGCTCCGAGTTCACCAATCAGCTAGTGCAGTATTCCAACGTGGAGCAGGCCATCCAGCAGAACGCCAATCTGGAAAAGCTCATCAGCATGTTCCAGACGCAGGGGCTGAACACGGCCACCAGCTACATCGGCAAGGAAGTCACCGCCCTCAGCGACATGGCCTATCACAGCGGCGAGGGCGTGCACTGGATCTACAGCCTCGAAGCCCAGGCGGACTCGGTCAACATCGTCGTCACCGATGCCACGGGCAAGACGGTCTATGCCGGCACCGGCGAAACGGGCGCGGGCGAGCACAGCTTCGTCTGGAACGGCCGGGACTCCGACGGCAACGTGCTGCCCGAGGGCTTCTACACCCTTCAGGTGACTGCCAAGACCCAGGACGGCGCGGACATCGCCAACGACATCTACGTGCGCGACACCGTGACCAGCGTCGAGGTCGCCAACGGCGAGCCGGTGCTGGTGGTGGGTGGCATGCCGGTGAGCGTCGACCGCGTGGCCATCGTCAAGAGCCAGTCCGCCGCCAACAGTCTGACCTCCGTCGCCGGTTACCTGGGCAAGACCGTGACCGCCACCACGCAGCAGGCCGTCTTCGACGGGGACAAGGCGTCCTGGCAGTACGAGATCGGGCCCGACGCGACCAACGTCAAGCTGACCGTCAAGGACAGCACGGGCAAGGTCATCCACGAGACGACGGGCAGCGCACTGCCGGGTTCGCACAGCTTCAACTGGAACGGCGATGGCACCTTTGGCGACGCCGCCAAGGGCGAGACCTACACCCTCTCCGTGAAGGCGACCGACGCCAACGGCAGGGAAATCACCTCCACCGTCACCCTGACCGGCACGGTGGAGCGCATCGAGATGCAGAACGGATCACCCGTCCTGATCGTCAACGGATCCCGGGTCCGCATGGACCAGGTGACCAAAGTGAACAACGCATAGTCCAACACCACACACACCGCATGAGGCCGCGTCCGCACCGGACGCAAGACACGCACAGAAAAACACTCGCAGGAGAACCACGATGAGCTTGTACGCTGCGCTTTATTCGGGAACCTCGGGCCTCGCCGCCAACTCGAGCGCGCTGGGCATCATCTCCGACAACATCACCAACGTGAACACCATCGGCTACAAGGCCGCCGATGCCGAGTTCATGACGCTGGTGACGGAAAGCTCCACCTACGGCTCCTACTCGCCGGGCGGCGTGCAGGCGCGTGCCCGCTCGCTGATCGGCGCGCAGGGCCTGCTGCAGACGTCCACCTCGGCGACCGACCTTGCCATCGACGGCAACGGCTTCTTCGTCGTGCGCCCGGACATGAACAGCAAGGACGTCTACTTCACCCGTGCCGGCTCCTTCCGCCCCGATGACCGCGGCTACCTCCAGAACACCGCCGGCATGTACCTGATGGGCTGGCCGCTGGACTCCAACGGCAAGTACATGGACAACGGCGACGTGAACGTGCTCTCGCCGATCAACATCGCCGCGCTGACCGGCACCGCCGAGGCGACCACCAACGCCAAGATCCGCGCCAACCTGCAATCAAGCCAGGAAATCTATGCCGGCACACCGGCCTATGACCCGGCCAACCCGGGCCAGCTGGCCAGCGGTGCGATCGAGCCGCACTTCTCCAAGACCATCAAGGTCTATGACTCGCAGGGGTCGGCCCACAACATCACGATGAGCTTCCTGAAGACCGGCGTGAATGAATGGAGCGTCGAAATTCACGGCACTCCCGGCGAGATCACTGGCGGCCCGCTGGTCAGCTCGGGCACCATTGCCTTCAATGAAGACGGCAGCCTGGACATGGGCAACTCCACGGCCGCCCTGTTCGACCCGATCAACTTCAACTGGACCAACGGTGCGGCAGCCTCCCCGATCACCTTCAACTTCGGCAGCGACGGCCAGGCCGACGGTCTGACCCAGTTCGACAGCACCTCGACCATGATCTCCTCCGCCATCGACGGTGCGGTGTTCGGCAACGTGACCGGCGTGTCGGTGGGCAAGGACGGCGTGGTGACCGCGCTGTTCGACAACGGCCTCACCCGCGCGGTCTACAAGCTGCCGATCGCCACCTTCCAGAACCCGGAAGGGCTGATGTCCGTGCAGGGCAACGCCTACGCCCGCACCGACTATTCGGGCAACTTCGAGCTGGTGAGCTCGGGCACCGGCGGCGCGGGCCAGATCTCGCCCAAGACGCTGGAAGCCTCGACGGTCGACCTGGCCGAGGAGTTCACCAAGCTCATCACCACCCAGCGCGCCTACTCGGCCTCGGCCCGCATCATCACCACCGCCGACGAGATGCTGACCGAGCTGAACCAGCTCAAGCGGTAACAGGGAGATCACGACGGGAGGGTGACGTCGCCGGACACGTCAAAACGTTAAGGCGACGTTAACCCTCTCCCTTAGTCCAACTTTCACCCGGATGGGCGAACCATTTACCGCGTCGCTTAGGTGTTCGTTAGGGGCGGCATCATAAGCTGGCAGAACTGGAGCTGGTGCGGAGTGGAGTTAGAGAACGATGATCGAAAATCAGAAGTTCCGCCCCCAAGCGGTGATCGGCCCGCTTGGCGAGCCACTGACGCTCGATAATCTCCCACCGCCGGACACGACCCGGTGGGTTGTCCGGCGGAAAGCGGAAGTGGTTGCAGCCGTCAAAGGTGGCTTGCTGACGATGGAAGAGGCCTGTGCGCGGTACAGCCTCTCCGTGGAAGAGTATCTTTCCTGGCAGCGCTCGATCGAACGCAACGGCATGCCGGGCCTGCGCGTCACCCGGGTTCAGCAATACCGGTCCGTGGAAGCGCGAAGCTGATCAATCCCGAACGTCGGCCCGGAGGCGCTCCCCGTGCTTCCGGGCCGCCTTCCCTCGCCGGGTTGCGCCTGCGGATTATCCCCCGCGCCAACCCGGCAAAATTTTCCCGGTCATTTACTTCTTATTCACCAACCACCCCCTAGCTTGCCTTCGTCATGATCGGCACGGCGTGCAGCCGGTCGCAGGTCTGCATGACGAAGGACGGGGCAGTGGAAAACCTCAAGAACCTGATTGCCGCGCTGGGCGTGAAGCGCCTCGCCATCATGGGCGGGACGGCGCTTCTGATTGTCACCGGCCTCATCTTCCTGTCCATGCGGGCATCGCGACCGGACATGGGCCTGCTGTTCACGGATCTCGAGCCGGCCCAGGCTCAGGCCGTGACCGAGAAACTCCGCGCCCTCGACGTGCCCTTCAAGCTGACGCCCGACGGCACCGGCGTCATGGCCCCGGTCAACCGCCTGCCGGAGCTGCGCATGAATCTGGCGGCCGAGCAGATCTCCGGCCCCATCGGCTATGAGCTGCTCGACAACCAGGACCCGTTCGGCACCACGGCGTTCCTGCAGAACGTCAACCGCATCCGCGCCATCGAGGGCGAACTCGCCCGCTCCATCACCAGCCTCAGCGCCGTGCAGAAGGCGCGCGTGCACCTCTCCATTCCCGAGCGCGCGCTGTTCGAACGGGAGCAACGCAAACCCTCCGCCGCCATCACGCTCAAGACCCGCACCCGCCTGTCCCCGAGCCAGGTGATGGCGATCCGCGATCTGGTCTCCGCCGCCGTGCCCGATCTGGAGCCCGGCCACATTTCCATCGTTGACCAGAACGGAACCCTGCTGGCCCGCTCCAGCACCGACGATGTCACCGGCTTCGCCGCAACGCTCGAGGAACGCCGTACCACGATCGAGAATCGCCTGCGGACGGACGTGGAGACCATGCTGGAGCGCATCGTCGGCCCCGGCAAGGTGCGCGCCGAAGTCGCCGCCGAACTGGATCTGGAGACGGTGCGTCAGGAATCGGAAATCTATGATCCCGATCGCCAGGTGGTGGCGCGCACGACGACGGTCGAGAACGGCCAGCAGAGCACGGATACCCAGACCAACAACGGCGTGACCGTGGCCAACAACCTGCCGGAGGCCGAGGCGCAGGCCCAGCAGCCGGGCAACACCTCCAGCAGCACCGCCAACGAAATCTCGGAGCAGATCGAATACCAGAACTCCCGCACCCGCACGACGACGATGCGCAACGCCGGGGCCATCAAGCGGCTGTCGGTCGCGGTGATGGTGGACGGCATCTACACGCCGTCCGAAAACGGCGAGAAGGTCTATCGTCCGCGCACGGCCGAGGAGCTGGAGCAGTTCCGCCGCCTGGTGGAAAACGCCATCGGCTATGACGAAAACCGCGGCGACAGCGTGGTGGTCGAGAACCTGCGCTTCGCCCAGACCGACGACGCGCTCGGCACGGACGAAGGCTTCCTGCCGCAGATCCTGGAGTCGGATACGGCGATGCGCCTGGCGGAGATCGCCATCATCGGCGTGCTCGGTCTGCTCGGCTTCTTCTTCGTGCTGCGTCCCATGCTGAAGACGCTGGGCGCCGCCGTCAAAACCGCCGCCGCCGAGCCGCAGGCCGCACAGCTTCAGGCGCCGGAGGAACGGCTGGCGCTGGCGCCGCCCGTCGAAGGCGATGTCCTCCCGCGGGAGCTGATCGAGCGCGCCGCCGCCGGCGACGAGGAAGCCATCCGCCTGATCCAGGCCTCGCGGGGCAAGGACATCGGCATTCCCATCGAAGCCGAGATCGACGTCGCCCAGATCGAGGGCCGCCTGAAGACGTCGGCGCTGAAGAAGGTGGGCGATGTCATCGAGCGCAATCCCAATGAAGCCGTCGCAATTATCCGTCAATGGATGCACAGCTGAGGATCTGAACCGTGGCCGCAGTTGACATGGAAGAAATCAGCCGCATGAGCGGGATGGAGAAGGCAGCGACCTTCATGCTCGCCCTGGGGCAGGAACACGGCAAGGCCATCTGGGAACAGCTGACCGACGACGAGGTCAAGGATCTCTCCGCCGCCATGTCGCAGCTTGGCACGATCAAGGCGGCGACCGTCGAGAAGCTGTTCATCCACTTTGCCGCGCAGGTGTCCTCGATCGGCACGCTCTACGGTTCCTACGAGACCACCGAGCGCGTGCTCTCCGCCGTGCTGCCGAAGGACCGGGTGCAGCAGATCATGGAGGAAATCCGTGGTCCGGCAGGCCGCACCATGTGGGACAAGCTCGGCAACGTGAACGAGCAGGTGCTGGCCTCGTACCTCAAGAACGAATACCCGCAGACCGTTGCCGTGGTGCTCCAGAAAATCCGCCCGGACCATGCGGCCCGCGTCCTCTCCTCCCTGCCCGAGGACTTCGCCATGGAAGTGGTGATGCGCATGCTCCGCATGGAGGCGGTGCAGAAGGAAGTGCTGGACAAGGTGGAGCAGACTCTGCGCGTCGAGTTCATGAGCAACCTCGCGCGCACCACCCGCCGCGACAGCCACGAAACCATCGCCGAGATTTTCAACTACCTCGACCGGCAGGCGGAAGACCGCTTCCTCACCGCGCTGGAGGAGCGCAACCGCGACTCCGCCGAGAAGATCCGCGCCCTCATGTTCACCTTCGAGGACCTGGGACGGCTCGATGCGGGCGGCGTGCAGACCCTGCTGCGCAACGTGGAGAAGGACCGTCTGGCGCTCGCCCTCAAGGGCACGTCGGACAAGCTGCGCGAGCTGTTCTTCAGCAACATGTCGGAGCGCGCCGCCAAGATCCTGCGCGAGGACATGGAGGCCATGGGCCCGGTGCGCCTGCGCGACGTGGACGAGGCGCAGCAGTACATGGTCAACGTCGCCAAAAGCCTGGCGGACGCTGGCGAAATTCTCCTCTCCGACCCCAAGGGCGAAGACGAGCTGGTCTACTAAAAGGCGCGTTCCATGAAGATTGTCCCCTTCACCTTCGACAGCGCCTTCGATGGCGGCGCGAGCGAGGCCAAGGCCAAGGCCGAGGCGCAGTTCCGCGAGGAGCTGAACGCGGCCCGCACCGCCGCGCACGCGCAAGGGTACGAGGAGGGCTACGCCCAGGCCAAGCAGGAGCTGGAAGCGGCGACGCTGGCCTGCCTCCAGACCCTGGCCTCCCGGATCGGCGCGGTTGTCGCCGATGTCGAGCGGGTGAAGCGCGAGCTGGTGGCCGAGGCGGCCGGGCTGATCGTGCCCATGGCGGAGGCCATGGCGGGCCTCGAAATCCAGCGCCGCCCGCATGAGCTGCTCGACCGCTTCGTCCAGCAGGTTTTCGAGGAACACAGCCTCGAGCCGCGCCTCGTCATCCGCGTGGCGGACAGCCAGCTCGACGCCGTGAAGTCCCGCATCGAATCCCTGGCGGCCACCTACGGCTTTCAGGGACGCCTCATCTTTCTGGCTGAAGCGACGCTCCAGCCGGGCGACTGTCTGATCGAATGGCCTGACGGCGGCATCGAGGTGCGCGCCGAACACCGGCTCGCCCAGGTGCGCGAGAAGGCCGAAGCATTCATTGCCGCTCTGGAGCAGGGCGCTGCCGCGCCTCACGGCTCCAGCGGATCTGAAGGAACCGCGTAATGGCCAATCCCGAAGAACCGACGAACCCGGTGACGCTGGACGACCTGTCCAACGCCACCCTGTCCCCCGAAGAGATCCGCCGCCATGCGCCGGTGGACGAGCCGGAGACCCACTCCGCCGCGGAGCTGGAAGCGGTGTTCGATGTGCCGGTGACGGTTCAGGCCGTGCTCGGCAAGACGGCGCTTGAGGTGAGCCAGCTCCTGAAGCTCGCGCCCGGCGCGATCGTGGAGCTGGACCGGCGCGTGGGCGAAGCCATCGACATCTACGTGAACAACCGCCTGGTCGCCCGCGGCGAGGTGGTGCTGGTGGACGAGCATCTGGGCGTCACCATGACGGAAATCATCAAGACGGACCGTTCATGATCCAGGGCCTCGCCTTTTTCGTTGCGTCCCTCGCGCTCATTGCGGTGGCCATCTCCGTTGGCGGAGAGCCGGCCGCCTATGTGAGCGGCGCGTCCGCCCTTCTCGTGGTGGCGGGCACCGTCACGGTGACGGCGGCGGGCGTGCGGCGCGGCGAATGGCGGCAACTGCGGGACAACGCCCGCGCCATGCTGCACGCGCCGGCCCGGTCCCAGGGCGAGGCGGCCCGGAAGATGCTGGACCTGGCCTGGCGCTTCCGCAAGGAAGGCCCGGCGTGCCTGCAAAATGTCCGGCGCGGCCTCAAGGACATCCCCTTCCTGCGCCGGGGCATCGACCTGATGCGGGACGGGCTCTCCACCGAAGCGGTGGAGAAGCTGCTCAACGCCGAGGCCGACCGGCTGGCAGCCAGCCGCCTGCGTCTGGCCCAGCTGGTCCAGCGGGCGGCGGACGTCGCACCGGCGCTGGGCCTCATCGGCACGCTCATCGGCCTTGTGGACATGCTGGGCAAGCTGGACGAGCCGTCCGCGCTCGGCCCCGGCATGGCGGTCGCGCTGCTGACGACGCTTTATGGCGCGGTGCTCGCCCATGTGGTGCTGCTGCCGCTGGCCGCCCGCATCGAGTCCCACGTGGCCGCCGAGCGGAATTTTCATGCCTTGTGCATCACCTGCATCGCCGCCCTCGGGCGCGGCGAGCATCCGATGCATCTGGAATCGCAACTGAACGCGCTTCTGCCCGAAGCGCAGCATGTTCGCGCCGCGTAGAACGCGCGGCAGGATATTGAGGGAGTTAACATCATGCGTCTGCTGATGGTTGGGCAATTGAACGGTCAACTGGCTGCCGCGTCGCGCATGGCGATGGATGCCGGGGCCAAGGTCGTCCATGCCCCCGATGTCGAGACCGGTCTTGAGCAGGTGCGCGCCAAGGGTGCCGACCTCATCATGATCGACGTGGCGCTGGATGTGGCCGCCTTCATCGAGCAGATCCGCACCGAGCGCATTTCGACGGACGTGGTTGCCTGCGGCATCGGCACGGATGCGCGCGCCGCCGTCACCGCCATCCGCGCAGGCGCGAAGGAATATGTCCCCCTGCCGCCGGAGGCCGAACTGATCGCGGCCGTCATCCAGGCTGTGGCCGAGGACGGGCACCAGCTGATCTTCCGCGACCCGGCCATGGGCCGCGTCATCACCCTGGTGGACCAGATCGCCCCCTCCGACGCCTCCATTCTCATCACCGGCGAGAGCGGCACGGGTAAGGAAGTCATCGCCCGCTACATCCACCGCAAGTCGAACCGGGCGGACAAGCCGTTCGTGGCGGTGAACTGCGCCGCCATTCCCGAGAACCTGCTGGAGTCCGAACTGTTCGGCCACGAGAAGGGTGCGTTCACGGGCGCCATCGCCCGGCGGGTCGGCAAGTTCGAGGAAGCCAACGGCGGCACGCTGCTGCTCGACGAAATTTCCGAAATGGACATCCGGCTTCAGGCCAAGCTGCTGCGCGCCATTCAGGAGCGGCAGATCGACCGCGTCGGCGGCAGCCAGCCGGTGCCGGTGAACATCCGCATTCTCGCCACCTCCAACCGCAATCTGGCGGAGGAGGTGAAGAAGGGCACGTTCCGCGAGGACCTCATGTTCCGCCTGAACGTGGTCAACGTGAAGCTGCCGCCGCTGCGCGAGCGCCCGGCCGACATCAAGGTGCTCTCCGAGCACTTCGCCCAGAAGTTCGCCGAGCACAACAACCTGCCCTTCCGCCCGCTGGACGAGTCCGCGCTGCGCGCCCTGCTCGCCCACAGCTGGCCGGGCAACGTGCGCGAGCTGGAGAACACCCTGCACCGCGCCGTGCTGCTGGCCACGGGCGACACCATCACCTCCGACGCCATCGTGCTGCCGGACGGCACCCGCCCGGCCGCGCCTGCCGTCAGCCCGAACCCGGCGGCCGAGGGCGAGGCAGGCAGCGCCCCCGCCGCCACGGCCGCGGGCGCCGGCGGTACCGCGACGCTGGTGGGCCGCACGGTCGCCGACGTGGAGCGCGACCTCATCATCGACACGCTGAAGCACTGCCTCGGCAACCGGACCCATGCCGCCAACATTCTCGGCATCTCCATCCGCACGCTCCGCAACAAGCTGAACGAATACGCCTCGGCGGGCATTGCCATCCCGTCGCCGGGGCTGGGCGAGCGGGCCACGGGCTGAGGCGGTTTGTTGCAGGAGGGGCCAGGCCCCGCCTGCGATAGACAGCAAACCAGAGAAACAGGAACCGGCGGACAGTCATGGCGGATGCAACCACGGAAAAGCCCGCGGCGGCAACGGGCGGCGGCCTTGCGGGCCTGCTGAACCGGATCACGCCGTCGCAGGACATCGCGATGGCGGTGGGCATCCTCGCCATCGTGCTGATGCTGATCCTGCCCCTGCCCACCTGGCTTCTGGACATGGGGCTGGCGCTCTCGATCACCCTCGCCGTCCTCATCCTGATGACGACGCTGTTCATCGAGAAGCCGCTTCAGCTTTCGTCCTTCCCGACGATCCTGCTGGTGGTCACCATGTTCCGGCTCGGCCTGAACATCGCCACCACCCGCCTGATCCTCGCCCACGGCCATGAGGGCACCCACGCGGCGGGCGGCATCGTCCAGGCCTTCGGCTCGTTCATCATGGGCGGCGACGCCGTCATCGGCATCACGCTGTTCCTCATCCTCCTCGTCATCAACTTCGTCGTCATCACCAAGGGCGCGGGGCGCATCGCGGAAGTGGCCGCCCGCTTCAGCCTGGACGCCATGCCCGGCAAGCAGATGGCGATCGACGCGGACCTCTCCTCGGGCCTCATCGACGAGACGCAGGCCAAGGCGCGGCGCAAGGAAATCGAGGCCGAGAGCGGCTTTTTCGGCGCGATGGACGGTGCCAGCAAGTTCGTGCGCGGCGACGCGGTGGCGGGCCTGCTCATCACCGGCATCAACATCGTCGTTGGCCTCATCGTGGGCGTCGGCATCCACGGCGTGGATTTCGGCACGGCCTTCCACACCTATACGGTCCTGACCATCGGCGATGGTCTGGTCTCGCAGATCCCGGCGCTGGTGGTCTCGACCGCCGCCGGTCTGCTCGTCACCAAGGGCGGTGTCGCGGGCCGCACCGACGAAGCGCTGATCGGCCAGCTCACCAACTATCCCAAGGCGCTGGCCGTGGTCTCGGGCCTGCTCGCCTGCATCGCCTTCCTGCCCGGCCTGCCGTTCCTGCCCTTCGCCATTCTCTCCGGGCTGACCGGCTATGCCGCCTGGGCGCTGATGAAGAAGCAGAAGGACGCCGTCATCAAGGCCGAGGAGGCCAGGGCCGCCGAGGAACTGGCCAAGGCCACGCCCGCCGAGGAGCCGATCACCGCCGCGCTCGCCATGGACCAGATCCGGCTGGAGCTGGGCTACGGCCTGCTCTCGCTGGTCAACGACAATTCGTCGGGCCATCGCCTGACCGACCAGATCAAGGCGCTGCGCCGCCAGCTGGCGACCGATTTCGGCTTCATCATGCCGTCGGTGCGTATCCTCGACAACATGGCGCTGCCGCCCAACACCTACGCGATCTTCATCAAGGAAACCGAGGTGGGCCGGGGCGACCTGCGCCCGGGCATGCTGCTGGTGATGCACCCGAGCGGCGAGCGCGTCGACCTGCCGGGCGAGGACACGCGCGAGCCCGCCTTCGGCCTGCCCGCCCTGTGGGTGGACAAGGGCCTGCGCGACGAGGCCAACTTCCGCGGCTACACGGTGGTGGATGCCCCGACCGTCATCACCACCCACCTGACCGAGGCGATCAAGGACAACATCCCCGAGCTGCTCTCCTACGCCGAGACCCAGAAGCTGCTGGACGAGCTGGGCCAGGAGAACCAGAAGCTCATCGCCGACCTCATTCCCAACCGCATTGCGCTCTCGGGCGTGCAGCGGGTGCTCCAGAACCTGCTGGGCGAGCAGGTCTCGATCCGCGACCTGCCGACCATTCTGGAAGGCATCGCCGAGGCGGTGGGCTATACCCAGAGCCTCGTCATGATCACCGAGCATGTGCGCGCCCGCCTCGCCCGCCAGATCTGCGCGGCCAACGCGCGCAACGGCGTGATCTCCCTGCTTACCCTCTCGCCGCTGTGGGAGCAGCGATTCGCCGAGAGCCTCACCGGCCCGGGCGAGGAAAAGCAGCTGGCCATGGCCCCCACCCATTTGCAGGAGTTCATCGCCGCCGTGCGCGATGCCTTCGAGCAGCAGGCGGGCCGGGGCGAGTTGCCGTGCCTCCTCACCTCGCCCGGCATTCGCCCCTACGTGCGCTCGATCGTCGAGCGGTTCCGGCCGGCCACGGTGGTGCTCAGCCAGAACGAAATTCACCCCAAGGCGAAGATTCGCGCCGTAGGCAGCATCTGACCCGATGGAACATGCGCGAAAGTTTCAGGGCGTTAACGTCTCGTTTGCCATGGTGCGCCACAGTGGGGGCGGACAAGAGGGCTTGATCGAACCGTGCGTCTAAAGATCTACACCGGCAAGACCGTCGAGCAGGCGAGGGAGAAAGTCCGCGCCGAGCTGGGGGACGATGCGGTCATCGTCAACATCGACCATGACAAGCGCTCCGGGCTCGTGCGCATAACCGCCGCGATCGAGCATCGCCCCGAGCCCGAGCCGATCGACGCGCCCGACCCCGTCGTCACCCGGCCGTTCCAGCCGTTCGACGCTGCGCATCTGGCGGCGGTGCTGCGCTATCACGGCATCCCCTCGCCGCTGTCCACCCGGCTGCAAACCAGCGCCGCCGCGCGGCCGGACTGCGACATGGCGGAAGCCTTCGCCATGGCGATCGACGATCAGGTGAAGGTGATGCCGATCGACGTTGCCTCCAACCGCCCGCTGCTGCTGCTGGGCGCGCCGGGCCAGGGCAAGACGCTGGCCGCCGTGCGTCTCGCGGTGGAAGCGCGCGGGCAGGACCGGCCGGCCCGGGTCATCACGCTGGACAGCAAGGCGGCGGGCGCGGTGGAGCAGCTGCGCGCCTTCTGCGGCCCGGCGGAGGTGGAGATGGCCTGCGCCGACGACGCCGCCCACCTGGAGCGGCTGCTGACGCCCCTCTATGAAGGCTTCACCGTCATCGACAGCATGGGGATCAACCCCTACGCCCTCGCCGACATCGAGCTGCTGGCCTACGCGGTCAAGCGCTCGGGCGCCGAGCCCGTCTGGGTGATGGCGGCGGGCGCCGACGCGCTGGAAGCGGCCGAGATGGCGGAGATCTTCGCCTCGCTCGGCGTGCGGCGCATGATCGTCACCCGGCTCGACGCCAGCCGCCGCCTCGCGGCCACGCTCACGGCGCCGATCCGCTCGCGCCTCGCGCTGGCCGGTTTCTCCGCCAGCCCGTATCTGGCCGACCTCATTCAGCCCGCCAGCCCCATGGCGCTGGCGGAATATCTCCTCGACAAACCCGACCCCAATCACATTGCCCGTATTGTGCAAGAAAAGGCCGCCTCATGACCGCCCCGGTTTCCCAATTGCGTCCTCTGCCCCATCCCAACGAGAAGCGCCTCATCACCATCGCCTCCGGCAAGGGCGGTGTGGGCAAGACCTGGCTGGCCATCAGTCTGTCGCACGCACTGGCGCGCATGGGCCGCAAGGTCATGCTGTTCGACGGCGACCTGGGCCTTGCCAACGTGGACATCCAGCTCGGCCTTTCGCCGGAGGCGGACACCTCCGACATTCTCTCCGGCCGCCTGAAGCTGACGGAAGCACTGTGCCGCTACGAGGACGATGCGGCCCGCACGGCCGGGTTCGATGTGGTGGCGGGACGGTCGGGCGCGGGCACGCTGGCCGGTCTCGGGCGCGATGCGCTCATCGGCCTGCGGCAGAACCTCGTGCAGGCGGCGGGCGCCTATGACCACGTGCTCCTCGACCTCGGCGCGGGCATCGAGCAGCCGGTGGCCATTCTCTCCAGCCACGGCGGCCGCTGCCTCGTGGTGGTGACGCCCGAGCCCACCTCCATCACCGACGCCTACGCCTTCATCAAGCTGCGGCGCCTGCGCGACCCGTCGGCGGATATCCGCATCGTCATCAACCAGGCGCAAGGCCGCCGCGAGGGCGAGCAGACCTACGAGACCATCTCCCGCGCCTGCGCCAACTTCCTCAAGTTCACCCCGCCGCTCGCCGGCATCATCCGGCGCGACAACAAGGTGAAGGACAGCATCCGCGCCCAGATGTCGCTGCTGGCCCGTTACCCGGACAGCCCCGCCGCGCAGGACATCGAAGCGCTCGCCGCCCGGATCGCGAAGGACTGACGCCATGACGAAGGCGGGCGCGGTCGGCGGCGCAGCGCCGGTCCAGCAACCCGCAGGGGCGCACGGAACCGGCGCGCAGGGGGCAGGCACCCGCGACACCGGCAGCGCCGGCCACGCCAGCGCGCTTGCGCCGTCGCCAGCCGCCGCGCCGGAGACGGCAGGCCGCCCCGCAACCTCCAGCGGCGCCGAGCCCGCCGTTGCCCTGGCCGCGACGCTGGCGGGCCTCAAGGTGGGGCAGGAGTTGCGCGGGGCCCTGCGCTTTCCGCCCGCCCTGCGCCCCCATGCCTGGCTGGAGACACCGGAGGGCGGGTTTGTCGTCGATCCCGCACCGGACCTGCCGGCGGAGAGCGAACTCTCCGTCGTGCTCACCCGCGCTGACCGCGCCATTGCCGCCCTGCTGGTGGCGGTTGACGGCACGGCGCTTGACCCGCCCCGGCCGGTGCGGCTGGCGCTTGTCGCCCTGCCCGACCGGGCAGTGCCGCCGCTACCGCCGGAGAACGCCCCGCCCTCTGCCGCCCCGCCCTCTGCCGCGCCGCCGCTTCCCCCAAGGGCCGCGCCGCTGCCGCCGATGCCGCCTGCACCGGCGCTGGAGGAGCTGCCGCTGCCCAGCCTGTTCCCGGGCGACCCCCTGCCGCTGCGCGGGCGCGGTGCCCTTGCCGAGACCCCGGACCTGCGGCCTCCCACCGCCCCCGCTGCGAACACCTCTCCCGGCCTGTCGCAGTCCGGCCCGACTCCACTCGCGCCCGGCCAGAGTGTCCGGCCCGGGCCCGGTGTGGGCCTGCCGCCTGTTGCCTCGGGCCCCATCGCCGGGCTCGCCCCCGGGGGAGAGACAGCCGCGCCGCTGCCCGCCGACAGGGCGGCCGCCCAAGCCCTGACAATCCTGCTCGATGCGCCGGTGCTCGCCTTGCGCGTCGAGTCGCCCGGCAGGCCCCCGGCAGCCGCTGCTGTCAGCGTGCTGGCGGTGGCGGAACCGGGCGAGGTGACGCCGCTGACGCAACCTGCCCCGGAGTCGCCGCTGGCCCGTCTTGCCGCCAATGGCCGACTCGTCACCGCCGTCGTGCTGCCGCCGGACGCACCCTCGCCCGCCGCTGGTAACACCGGGTCTGGCGCTGCTGCCGCCGCGCCCCCTGCCGCACCTCGGGCGCCAGGGACCAGCCCGGCCCCTGCCACACCCATTTCCGGTGGTGGCGCGGGCAGCGATGGAGCGCCAGCCCAGCCCGCAGGTGCGCAAGGGAGCCCCGCGCCCGGCGCTGCCTTCTCCACGGAGGCGGGCGGAAAGACCCCTGAGCTCTCATCCGCTCTCCCCCCTGTGCCGGAGTCGACCGCCCAAACGGCAGCGGCCGGCAACGCCACCCCTCTTGGGGTGCGCGCGCAGGTGCAGGAGGGGAATGTGCGCCCTCACGGACCGGAAAGGGATGCAGGGGCCCAGCCCGGCCCGGCTGCTCCGGGGGCGGAGCCGCGCCAGACGATGCGGCTCGCGGCCGGTGGTGCCGTGCTGACGATTGATCTGCCTGCCCACCTGCCCCGGCCCGAGCCCGGCACCCAACTGATCCTGCTGGTCACGCGCGGCCGGGACGCCCTGCTGGCCGCGACGCCTACGCCGCACAACACCGGGGTCAGCGCGGAAGGCCCTGCCCGGCCCGCCGCTCCCGCCACGCCTGCCTCCGCAAGCGGCGCGGACGCCGACGCGCCGGAGGTGGCCGCGCCAACGTCTCCTGCTCTGCCTCCCGCGCCGGGCGTGCCGATGCCGGGCGCTGGCGTGACCATCACGCCCGAGGCCATCCGCAGCCCTGCCGCGCCGCTTGATCCGGGCGAAGCGCTGGTGCTGGCGGTCATGCAGGCGCTGGGGCGCAGGGGCTTCGACGTGACGTCGCACGCCAGCATGGCAAGGACGCGGGGCAGCCTCGCGGATGTTCCTGTCGAGGCAAACGCCGCGCTGCCGCCCGCACCGCCGCCCCCCGCCCGCGCCGCCGATCTGGTGAGAGCGGCAACAGCCGCACCGACCATTGCGCGCGGGGCAGCGGATTCCGCGCCCGACGCCCTGCCGCTCGTCATGACCCTGCAAACGCCGCACGGCCCGATGCCGCTGACCATGCTGGTCTGGCAGCCCGTGCGCCGGGAGGAGGAGGACGCGCCCGGCACCCGGCGCGACGGAGCGGGACAGGAGGTATGCTTTGCCGTTGAGGTGGAGTTCGACGCGCTCGGCCCGCTGCGGCTGCGCGGCAGGGTGACGCCGCGCTTTCTGAACCTTGCCGTGGAAACGGAACAGCCGCTGGATGTGGCGCTTCAGCGCAGCGCCACCCGGGATTTCACCGCCGCCGTCGAGGCAGGGGGAATGTCGGGAACACTGGTCTTTCGCCACCGTCTGGAACGGTAGCACCGCCGCAACCGAAGGCGTGGCTGGCCCGGGAGCGTTCGCCCGTTTTCCGGGCCCCCGTCACCTGGGCCTTCAGCCTTTCACGGGTTACTGGCCGATGGCCGCGCGCGGCGGAATGGCCTCCGCATCCGGATCACGCAGCACGTAGCCGCGGCCCCAGACCGTCTCGATGTAGTTCTCGCCGCCGCAGGCGGCCGCCAGCTTCTTGCGCAGCTTGCAGATGAACACGTCGATGATCTTCAGCTCCGGCTCGTCCATGCCGCCATAGAGATGGTTGAGGAACATCTCCTTGGTGAGCGTGGTCCCCTTGCGCAGGGACAGCAGCTCCAGCATGGCGTATTCCTTGCCGGTGAGATGCACGCGCTGGCCGTTGACCTCCACCGTCTTGGTGTCAAGGTTGACCGCAAGCTTGCCCGTGCGGATGACCGACTGGGAGTGCCCCTTGGAGCGGCGCACCACCGCATGGATGCGGGCGATCAGCTCTTCCTTGTGGAAGGGCTTGGTCACATAGTCGTCCGCACCGAAGCCCAGCCCCTTGACCTTGGTGTCCGGCTCGCTGAGGCCAGAGAGAATCAGGATCGGCGTCGAGACCTTGGCCATGCGCAGCTTCTTCAGCACGTCATAGCCGTGCATATCCGGCAGGTGCAGGTCCAGCAGGATGATGTCGTAATCGTACAGCTTGCCCAGATCGAGGCCTTCTTCGCCCAGATCGGTGGTGTAAACGTTGAAGCCTTCTGCATTCAGCATCAGTTCAACGCTTTTGGCGGTAGAGGCATCATCCTCTATCAAGAGTACCCGCATGATCGTCCCCCTATTCCAAGCCCCCTAGATCGGTTGACGCAAAATTCTTCACCAAACCCGGTAAGCAATATTAACAGAACCGGTTACTGAAATATTAATGCCGTTAATCTTTATGAATGGCAACTGTCTTAAACGCAACCTCAGCTAGAAAAATAATTTTCCCCACTCAATTCATTGCGGGGACGGGATTCACCCTTCCTTAAGCCTGTTTGGTGACCATGGCTTAACCTTCACAGGGGCGTGTGCGCATGTATTTCCAGTCGTTGGCCGAAGAACTGAAATCCGTCTCCCGAGGCGATGCCTACGGGCGGCTCGCTGCCGTTCGGGGTCTGATGGTGGAAGTGTCGGGCATCGGACAGGCCGCCGCCGTCGGCGCGCGGCTGGGTCTGCAACGGCGCGACGGCGGCATCATCCAGGCCGAGGTGGTGGGCTTTCGCGACAGCCGGGCGCTGTGCCTGCCCTATGGCGCGCTGGACGGCGTTGGCGTCGGCAGCAAGGCCTATGTGTTGGCGAGCGAGGCGGAGGTGCGCCCCACCCAGGCGTGGCTGGGCCGGGTGATCAACGGTCTGGGCGAGCCGGTGGACGGCAAGGGCCCGCTGCCGCGCGGCCCCCTGCCCCGCCAGGTGCGCGGCAAGCCGCCTGCCGCCCATGCGCGCGACCGGGTGGGCGGCAAGATCGACCTCGGCGTGCGCGCGCTCGATGTGTTCGCCCCGTGCTGCAAGGGGCAGCGCCTCGGCATCTTCGCGGGCTCGGGCGTGGGCAAGTCGGTGCTGCTCTCCATGCTGGCCCGCTATACGGACTGCGACGTGGCCATCATCGGCCTCATCGGCGAGCGCGGCCGCGAGGTGCAGGAATTCCTTGAGGATGATCTGGGCCCCGAGGGTCTCGCCCGGTCCATCGTGGTGGTGGCCACCTCCGACGAGCCCGCGCTGATGCGCCGCCAGGCGGCCTACCTCACCTTCGCGCTGGCGGAGCATTTCCGCGACCAGGGCCAGCATGTGCTGTGCATGATGGACTCGGTCACCCGCTTCGCCATGGCCCAGCGCGAGATCGGCCTGGCCTCCGGCGAGCCGCCCGCCTCCAAGGGCTATACGCCGACCGTGTTCGCCGAGCTGCCCAAGCTGCTGGAGCGGGCCGGGCCCGGCACCGGCAACGGCGGCGCCATCACCGGCCTGTTCACCGTGCTGGTGGACGGCGACGACCACAACGAGCCGGTGGCGGACGCCGTGCGCGGCATTCTGGACGGACACATCGTCATGCAGCGCGCCATCGCCGAGCGCGGGCGCTATCCGGCGATCAACGTGCTGAAGTCCGTCTCCCGCACCCTGCCGGGTGCCCATTCGGACGAGGAAAACCGGCTCATGCGCGCGGCCAAGGCGCACCTTTCGGTCTATGCGGACATGGAGGAGATGATCCGACTCGGGGCCTACCGGCGCGGCTCCAACCCGGAGGTGGACGCGGCGCTGAACTACGCCCCGAAGATCGAGGCCTTCCTCAACCAGCGCAAGGGCGAGCACACCCGCGCGGCCGAGAGCTTCCAGCAACTGGCCCAGATTCTCGCCTGAGGCGGAACCGCTAGATGAAAACGCCCTACGACGCCGGCCTGCGCCTGAAGAAGAACGAGCTGGACGAGCTGCGCCGCGAGATCGGCGCGCTCTACGCCAGGCTTGATGCGCTCGAAGGCAAGCTCCGGGGCATCGACGCCGAGATCGCCGCGGAAGCGCAGCAGGATGCAACCGAAGCGCTGATCGGCGTGGCCGACTTCGGCGCGTACCTTGGCCGCCAGCGGCTGGCGCGGCAACAGGTAGAGCGGGACATGGCGAAGCTCCAGGCCGAGATCGACGCGCTTCAGGACAAGCTGGCCGACGCCTTCGCCGACTTCAAGACGCTGGACATCGCCGCCGCCCGCTTCATCGAGAACGCCCGAAAGGAAGCGGACCGCCTCGAACAGCTGGAAGCGGACGAGGCGGCCCTGATGCGGTTTACACCGCCGGAGTGAGTTTGGCGGAAAAAGGCTGGCGGAGTGAGGCTGGCGCGGCGCGGCCCGCGCCACGAGGGGACTGTCAGCGACGGCCGCCGCGCTCACGCTCCATCACGTTGATCCGCTCTTCGAGCGCATCGGCCGCCTTGTCGATCGCCCCCGCGACCTTGATGGTGATGCCATCATCGGTGCGCAGGACGAACGCGCCCATGTCGTCCGGGTCGAACTGGCGGGGGTTCGCCCGCATCTGACGCGCAGTGGTGCGCAGGCGGTTGACCACCTCGGCCAGGGAGTGCCGGCGGATCGTCTCGGCATCGACCGCCAGGGCGAGCGCGAACTCGTCCGCTGCAACGGAGGCGCTGTAGCCGCCTTTGTCCGCATCGGTGGACACCACGTAATCGCCGCTCCGCGCATAGGCAAAGCCCGTGCGGCGCGCGCGCTCGGCATCCGCCATGGCGCTTTCCACCGTGCGTGCAATCTTCTCGTCCAGCCCGGCGAGCTTGGCGGTGATCTTCCGCTCGGTCTCACGGGCGGCGGCCTCGGTCTTCAGGCTGGCGTCCACCGTGCGCTGGATGCTCTGCGCGAACGCGGGAGACCATACGTTCACGGGCGCGGGCACCGGAGGAACCTCGGGCACGGCGGGCACGGCGGGCACTTCAGGCACGGCCGGAGCCTCGGGCGCCACCGCAACCTGCGGCGCGGCCGGGGCCTGCGGCGCGCGCGGCGCAGCGGGGACCCGCGGGGCTTCCGCCGTCTGCACCGCCGCAGGCAGGGACGCGGTTTCCAGCGCGTCGAGGGTCGGCACGGCCTGACGGGCCTCGGCCATCGGCAGGACCAGCAGGCCAAGCCCCACGACGCCAACGGCGCCCATCATCTTGGCGGGGGTGGACATGGCGGTCTCCCCCTTCAGCCAGATGAGACGGGTCTTGAGGCCATCGCTGGTGCCGCCCTGAATGCTGAGGGTGCGGGCAAACGCCATCTCCGGCTCGATGCGGAAGGCCTTGAGCGCCGCCAGCAGACCCTTGGCGTAGGAGTTGCGGGCAACCATGCCGCTGTTCGCCGCCGCCACGTCGCAGGCCGCCTCCCGCGCCGTGTCGATGCGGCGCACAGCCATCCACACCATCGGGTGGAAGAAGAACACCACCAGCAGCACCCGCTCCAGCATACGCCAGGCCACGTCGTAGGAGCGGATGTGGGACATCTCGTGGCCGATGACGGCGCTCATCTCGACTGCGTCCAGCCGGTCAAGCAGGGTGCGCGGCAGCACGATCACCGGGCGGAACAGCCCCGCCGTGAACGGCGCGGTCGCCTCCTGCGTCACCAGTACCCGCACGCGGCGCGAAATCCGGAACCGCTGCGCCCAGGCGTCCGCCAGCTGGCGCAGCAGGGGCGCATCCACCGGTTCGGCCATGCGGATGGCATGGCGCGCCGAGCGCTCCGCCCGCACCAGCAGAATGGACATGGCCGCCGCGCCGCCCAGCCAGAACAGGAACAACCCCAGCGGCAGCAGCTCGGCAGCATCGAAGGACGAGGACGCAACGACCGTCTCCGGCAGGGCCGCCCCGGCAGTGCCCTCCCCGGCCGCCACTTCGACAGGCAGCGGCGAGGCAACCGGCGCCAGATCCTCACTGCCCGGCACCTTGACGCGGGGCTCGCCCGCCGGCCAGACCACCTGCGCCAGCACGGTCTCCGCCGTGGCGCGCAGGCTCCAGGAGGTGGAGAAGTCCGCCGGCAGCACAAGCCGGGCGAGCACCAGCCACCACAGCGCCAGATGCAACATGGGATGACGCGGCTTCACCGCCGCCAGAACCGTCCACACCACGACCGCCACGGCCGCCGCATAGAGCGACTGGCGGGCAAGAAAGTCCAGCATGCTGCCGGACAGGCCGAACACGGCCGAAAGGCTGCTGCTGTCCATCACCGATTCCCCTCTGCCTCGGCCTTGCCGGCCGTATCCTCATCCTCTGCCTGAACCAGACGCTCCAGCTCCGCCAGCTCCTCGGCGCTGAGGGCCTCGCTGTTGCGGAAAAGCCCGAGAACGGCGCCCAGATCCCGCTCCACCACCCGGTCGGCGAAGAAGCGGACAAAACGGGCC
This sequence comes from Pedomonas sp. V897, assembly GCF_051304405.1. NCBI lineage: Bacteria > Pseudomonadati > Pseudomonadota > Alphaproteobacteria > Sphingomonadales > Pedomonadaceae > Pedomonas > Pedomonas sp. V897. Next base: position 237,582 of record NZ_JBPPGG010000004.1, on the reverse strand, counting down.
AGACCCGCCGCACGGGAGACCAGCGGGCGATAGACAAACGCGCCATGCTGGTTGTCGCGGGCGAGAAGGCCCTTGGCCGCCATGCGGTCCATCACGGTCTTGGTGGTGGTGTAGGCCCAGCCGGTATCGGGCGCGAGCTGGTCATGCACCTCCCGCACACTGGCCTCACGCAGACGCCAGAGTACGCGCAGAACGTCGTATTCCGCTCTGGAAAGATCAGGGGTGTCAGGCATCGCGAATCTCCGTTTCCGTCGCAGTACTACTACAATGTCGCAGTCCATGCAAGCGGGACCGTAACAGACCGGAAAAACAGGAAGGGCCAGACAGAAAGGGCCAAAAAAAGGGGCGGCCGAAGCCGCCCCTTCCCGGTTGTGGTGTCGCCCGCCCGCCTTACCAGATGCGGATGCGCTGCTCCGGCGGCAGGTACAGCCCGGCGTCCTTGTCGATGTTGAACGCCTTGTACCAGGCGTCCATGTTCCGCACGATGCCGTTGGTGCGGTACTGCGACGGGGAGTGCGGGTCGGTGACCAGACGGCGGCGCAGCTCGGCGTCGCGGTAGGCCCGGCGCCACACCTGCGCCCAGCCGAGGAAGAAGCGCTGGTCGCCCGTGGTGCCGTCGATGACGGGCGCGTCCTTGCCGCCCAGCGACAGCTTGTAGGCCGCATGAGCGACCGAGAGGCCGCCAAGGTCGCCCAGGTTCTCGCCGAGGGTGAGCTTGCCGCGCACGCACTCGCCCGGGAACGGGCAGTAGGTCTCGTACTGGGCGGACAGGCCATTGCCGAGCGCGTCGAACCGGGTGCGGTCCTGATCGGTCCACCAGTTCATCTCGACGCCGTCGCCGTTGACCTTCGAGCCCTGGTCGTCGAAGCCGTGGCCCAGTTCGTGGCCGATGACCGCGCCGATGCCGCCGTAGTTCACCGCGTCATCCGCGTTCGGATCGAAGAACGGCGGTTGCAGAATGGCGGCCGGGAACACGATCTCGTTGTTGGTGGAGTAGTAGTAGGCGTTGACCGTCTGCGGGGTCATGAACCACTCGTCCCGGTCCACCGGCTTGCCGAGCTTGTTCACGTTCCGCCAGAACTCGAACTCGGACGCCCGCTGGGCATTGCCCAGCACATCGCCCGGCTTCACCTCGAAGTTGGTGTAATCCCGCCATTTGGAGGGGTAGCCGATCTTCGGGTTGAACTTGGCGAGCTTCTCGCGGGCCTTGGCCTTGGTCTCCGGCGACATCCAGTCCAGCTGGTCGATGCGCTGGCCGTAGGCGAGAATCACGTTCTGCACCAGCCGGTCGGCCGCCGCCTTGGCCTCGGGCGGGAAGTGGCGCTGGACGTAGAGCTTGCCAACCGCCTCGCCGAGCGCCGATTCCACCAGATCGACGCCGCGCTTCCACCGCGCCTTCAGCTCGGGAATGCCGGACAGGGTGCGGCCGGAGAAGTCGAAATCCTCCTCGACGAACGCCTTGGGCAGCACGCCCGCATAGCCGCTGAGGTAATGGAAGGTGAGGTAATCCTTCCAGGTCTGCAGCGGGGTTCTGGCGATGATCGCCGCCATTCCGGTGAAGGCGCTGGGCTGGGCGACGAGGAACGCGGGCTGGTTGTCCAGCCGCATGGCCGACAGGAACGTCGCCCAGTCGAAGCCCGGCGCCTCGGCCTGAAGCTGCGCCAGCGTGCGCTTGTTGTAGGTCTTGTCGCGGTCGCGGCTGTCGCCGCGCGACCAGTGGACCCGGGCCATGGCTTCTTCCACGGCGTAGATCGCCTCCGCCTTCGCCATGGCGTCAGCCTCGGCGACGCCCGCCAGCCTGAACATGTTGGCGATGTGCTGCTTGTACTTCTCGCGCACCGCCGCGAAGTTGGGGTTGTCGTCGAGGTAATAGTCGCGGTCGGGAAGGCCGAGGCCACCCTGGCCAAGGTAGGGCACGTAAACGTCCGGCGCCTTGCGGTCCTGGCCCACGTACATCTCGAACGGCTGGTTCACCGAGAGCGTGGCCATGCGGGCAAAGGCCGCCGCCAGATCCTGCTGGCTGGCAATGGCGTTGATGCGGTCCAGCTCCGGCCGGGCGGGCGCAAGCCCGGCCTGCTCGATCGCCGCCTCGTTCATGAAGTCGGCATAGAGGGTGCCGATCTTCCAGCTTTCGGACCCCGGCTCGGCCCGGGAGGCCGCCAGTTCCTCGATGATCGCCCGGATCTGCGCCTCCGCCTGGTCGGCCAGCACGGTGAACATGCCGTAGTTCGACTTGTCCTCCGGGATCGGCGTGCTCTTGAGCCAGCCGCCGTTGGCGTAGGTATAGAAGTCGTCACCCGGCCTGACGCTGGTGTCCATCCCGGCCGTGTCGAAGCCGAAGGTGCCGAAGGCGGGCTGGCTCTCCGCCAGCGCCGGGCCGGCAAGGCCGAGCCCCAGGGCCAGGGTGCTGGCCAGGGTGAAGAAGCGGAATCGGATCATTCATTCCCCCGTGAAGGATGCTGTGGCGAACGCACATCGGCCGGCTCTCCGGCGCTCTGGATGCCGCCACGTGTCTCGATTGACCTGCAAACGACAATAGAAACCGGCCGCCTTGCCCCGCAATGGTCACGAGGGCGAACCACGGCCGACAGGGGCGAAACGGTAGACCCGCCCCTTGCTGCGAGCAAGGTCGGAGCACGGCGCGGCCCGTGCCTCGCCGCGCCCAGCCTTCGCCCTGTCGCAAGCCCCCCGTCACGAACCGGATCAGACGGGATCAGGCCGGATCAGGAGGAGTAGCGATCCTCGTTCCAGGGGTCGCCCTCGTTGTGGTAGCCGCGCACCTCCCAGAACCCGGGCTTGTCCACGTCCGAGAACTCGATGCGCCGGATCCACTTGGCGGATTTCCAGAAATAGAACTTCGGGATCACCAGCCGCGCCGGGCCGCCATGCTCGCGGGAGATGAGCTGGCCGTCGTGGGTGTGGGCGACAAGGCAATCCTCGTCCGAGAAATGCTCCAGCGTCACGTTGGTGGTGTAGCCGTCGTAGCTGTGCAGGATGACGTGGCGCACCTCCGGCAGGGGCCGCACCACCGCGAGGATGTGCCGGGTGGAGACGCCATTCCAGCGGTTGTCGTAGCGCGACCACTGGGTGACGCAGTGAATGTCCGACACGTCCTCCACCTGCGGCTGGGCCATGAAGTCATCCCAGCGCCACACCACCGGATTCTCCACCAGACCGTCGATGGTGAGCGTCCACTTGTCCGTCGGGATGTGGGGCTGGATGCCAAGATCGAGCACGGGCCAGGTCGTCACCAGCCGCTGCCCGGGCGGGAGCCGGTCCCGCTCGCGGTCCCCGGCCTTGCCGGTGAGCAGCCGCCCTTCCCGCGCCCACTGCTCCTTGGAGCGGATGAGCTTTTCCTTCTTCTGGCCGTCGTCGGACATGAGTTTTCCCTGCCTCGGCTGCGCAAGCCGTCGAATGCCGCACACCCTTTGCGAGATAAGGCCGCCGGGGCGCAAAGACCAGATGGCGCGCGCCCCTTCCTGCCGCCACGGCGGCCCGCACCCGGTGCCCTGCCCCGACCGGTAACCGGACTGGCTAATTTTAATATATAAATATTAACCAAAAATCATTATAAGAACACAAAGGAAGAACGGGACGGGAGGCCTTCGGGGTGTTCACACTGAAGGATAAGCCGCAGCGGGAGACGGCAGACCGGGAGAAGGCTCAGGGGAGACCGGAGCGCCGGGAGCCGGAGCGCCGGGAACCGGAGTACCGGGAAACACTGCGCCGGGAACCGGAATACCGGGAAACCGTGCTGCGGAGGCAGGACTGGCCGGGCAAGACCCCGGGCCACGCGCCCGCCCCGCGCCTGACCGACCCGGGCTCACCGGCAACGCTGGTGCTGCTGGCCGTGCTGCTGCTGGTGGTGGCAGCCCTTGCGGGCATGGCGGCGGGCCTCATCCGCTCCCATGCCGCATCTGGCGCCCGGTATCTGAGCGCCCCGTATCTGGACGAGGGCGAGCCCTACCCGGAAGGCGACAGCCGCGTCGGCGGCGCGCTGGGCGACTCGTCCGGCCTTGGCGCTGCCTTCGGCGACGATGCCGCGCCGGCGCTGTACGACGTGGCGCTGCGGACCGGGGGCATCCCCGCGCCGCGCCCTCTCCGGGCGGAAGGCGCGACTCGCCGGTCGCCGCGCCCGCTAGCCCCGGTCGCGGAGCAGGCGGGCCTTGTCGCGCTGCCAGTCGCGCTCCTTGGCGGTCTCGCGCTTGTCGTGCAGCTTCTTGCCCTTCGCCAGCGCCAGCTCCACCTTCGCCCGGCCCCGGTCGTTGAAGTAGATGCTGAGCGGCACCAGCGTCATGCCCTGACGGTTGACCGCCCCGTGCAGCTTGTTGATCTCGCGCCCGTGCAGCAGCAGCTTGCGCGGCCGGCGCGGCTGGTGATTCTCCCGGTTGCCGAAGGCGTATTCGGGGATGTTGGCGTTGATGAGCCACACCTCGCCGTCCTTCACCTCCGCGTAGCTCTCGGTGATGTTGCCCTCGCCGAAGCGCAGGCTCTTCACCTCCGTGCCCTGAAGGGCGATGCCGGCCTCGAAGGTGTCCTCGATGAAATACTCGAAGCGCGCCTTCCGGTTCTCGGCGACCACCTTCCGCTTGGTCAGCGGTTTGGAGAGGTGCGGGCGGGCCATAGAGCGATCTCGTCCTTCATCGGCTTGCGGTCATGCCCGGACGGCGCGCGGGGCGTGCGGTTCCGCGCGGACCGGGGTCGGGCGGGCATGGGTAGAGCATCCCGCGCCCGGAAGGCAAGGGCAAGGGCAGGAGCAGCGAGGCCGGGACGTGCCCGCTCAGAGCAGGCCGGCGTGCGCCAGCGCCGCGTCCACCCTGGCGCGGGCGGCCTCCGACGGCTCGGTCATCGGCAGGCGCACCTCGGGGCTGGCGATGCGCCCGAGCTTCCACAGGGCGTACTTGGTCGGCCCCGGGGAGGCGTCGGAGAACAGCGCCATGTGCAGCGGGAACAGCTTGTCGTTCAGTTCCAGCGCCGTTGCGTAGTCGCCCGCGAGGGTGGCCTCCTGGAACCGGGCGCACAGCTCGGGCGCCACGTTGGCCGCAACCGAGATGCAGCCCCGGCCGCCGGAGGCGTTGAAGGCCAGCGCGGTCTCGTCGTTGCCGGAGAGCTGGATGAACTCCTTGCCGCAGGTGATGCGCTGCTGGCTCACCCGGGCGATGTTGCCGGTGGCGTCCTTCACGCCGATGATGGTCTTGATCTCGGCGAGGCGGCCCATGGTCTCGGGCGTCATGTCGATCACCGAGCGGCCGGGAATGTTGTAGATGATGATCGGCAGGTCGCTGGCTTCGGCCAGCGCCTTGAAGTGCCGGTACAGACCTTCCTGGTTCGGCTTGTTGTAGTAGGGGCAGACCACCAGCGCCGCATCGGCGCCGGCCTTCTCCGCGTGGCGGATGAGGCTGATCGCCTCCTGCGTCGAGTTGGAGCCGCACCCCGCAATGACCGGCACCCGCCCGGCCGCCACCTCGATGGTGATTTCGGTCACGCGCTGATGCTCGGCGTGGCTCAGAGTGGCCGACTCACCTGTGGTGCCCACCGGCACGAGTCCATGGCTGCCGGCCGTGATCTGCCACTCAATCAGGGCGCGCAGAGTCGGCTCGTCCACAGCGCCGTCACGGAACGGCGTGACAAGGGCAGGAATGGACCCTCGGATCATTGATGCTATCCTCGTTATCAGCGATGGGTAACGTGCCTGAACGGACACCCCCGTGTGCGGCCACCCATTTGAACCAAACAAACGACAGAGGCAATCCCGGCGTGTTGAATCGGATCGATCAGGGCAAGTCTTTCATGATGCTGGCGACGCTGGCAGCCACCCTGCTGCCGGCGCAGCCGACCCTGGCGTCGTCCGCGTCCGCGGCGGCGCCCGTCACCCCCACCTCCGCAGCGGCCGCATCCCCCGCGACGCTGAGCGCGGAGCAGATCAACTGGTACGCGCCGCGTCTGGCGGCCTCCGGCCGCAATGCGCCGCTGGCGCCAACCCCGCAGAACCTGGTGCACCCGCTGGCCGAATCGCTGGTGACCTGGAACCAGCTGCGCCAGAACCTGAACACCGCAAGCTATGAGGACCTCGCCCGGTTCCTCAAGGCCAACCCCGGCTGGCCGCAGGAGAGCCGCTTCCGCACCAGCGCCGAGCAGGCGATGACGCCGGACACCCCCTTCCCGGAGCGGATCGACTATTTCGGCCGCTTCCCCGCCCTCACCGCCATCGGCAAGCTGCGCCACGCCGAGGCGCTGGCGGCCATCGGCCAGAAGGACAAGGCGAACGCCCTTGCCCGCGAGGCGTGGCTGAGCGGCGGCCTCAACGGCGACCAGGAGCTGGACCTGCTGCGCCAGTTCGGCGAGGCGCTGAAGCACGACGACCACATCGAGCGGACCAACCGCCAGCTGTGGAACGGGCAGATCACCGCCGCCCGCCGCATGGTCGCCCTGCTCGACCCGGACCGGCAGGCGTGGGCGACGGCGCGCATCGCCCTGCAAACCCGCGACCCGCGCTCGCCGAGCCTGGTGCAGGCGGTGCCGGACGCGCTCAAGCTGGAAACGGGCCTCGCCTATGACCGCGCCCGCTGGCTGCGCCTGAAGCAGGAGCTGCCGGCCAACGCCGCCGAGATCCTGCTGGCGGCGGACGCCAGCCCCCGCTCGGTGGAGAACCGCACCAAATGGGCGCAGGAGCTGCTGGCCCTCTCCGACTGGGCGCGCGGGCAGGGCAACACCAAGCTGGCCTACGACCTGCTGGCCAAGCACCGCATGACCGATTCGGCCGAGAAACTGGCCGACGCCCCGCTGGCGGACCGCATCGCCTACACGGACGTGGAGTGGCGGGCCGGCTGGCTGGCGCTGCGGGTGCTCGACAAGCCGGAGACGGCGCTGCGGCATTTCGAGAACGTGCGCGCCGTCGGCAAGACGCCCATCACCCAGAGCCGCGCCGCCTACTGGTCCGGCCGGGCCGCCGAGGCCATGAAGAAGCCCGAGCTTGCGCGCCAGTGGTATGAAACCGCCGCGCGGGAATCGGACTATTTCTACGGCATCCTCTCGCAGGAGAAGCTGGGCCAGCCGCCGGTCCGGCTCGACATGACCCCGCCCGCCTTCACCGCCGCGGACTCGGCCGCCGTGCAGGCCAACCGGGCGCTGCTGGCGGCGCAGATGCTGAACCAGCTGAGCCAGCCGGGCATCCAGGCCATCTTCCTGCGGCACGCGGCCGATCAGGCCACCACCCCCGGCCAGCTTCGCCTCATTCTCGACCAGGCGCGCGCCATGGGCCGCATCGACGTGGCGGTAGCGCTGGCCAAGAACGCGCGCGGCAAGGGCATCTCCCTGCACTACGCCAGCTTCCCGCAGGTGGAGGTGCCGGTGGAGGTGGCGGAAATGGGGGTGATGATCCACGCCGTCGCCCGGCAGGAGAGCCTGTTCAACCCCAACGCCGTCAGCCCCGCCGGGGCGCGCGGGCTGATGCAGCTGATGCCGGGCACGGCCAAGGAGGTGGCGGGACGGCTGGGCCTGCCCTACGCCCAGAGCCGTTTGCACGAGAACGCCTACAACATCCGCCTCGGTGCCTCCTACCTCCAGCGGATGATCAACCTCTACAACGGCAGCCACGTGCTGGCGGTGGCCGCCTACAACGCCGGCCCCGGCAACGTGAACAAGTGGCTGACCCGCTTCGGCGACCCGCGCCAGCCGAACGTGGACGTGATCGACTGGATCGAGCAGATCCCGTTCAGCGAAACCCGCAACTATGTGCAGCGGGTGCTGGAGAACGCGGTCATCTACGCCACGCTGAACCAGCGGTCGGGCACGCAGCTGGCGGCCGGCCCGGCTGGCGGCAAGCAGGAAGCCGAGCTGCGGGCCACGCCGCAGATGGGCCTGCTCTCCCGCCACCTCGGCCTGACCGACGGGACGGAGAGCGCCGCAGGGATCGGCGGCTGAGGCCGGAAGACAAGGCCGGGCGGCTGAGTCCCCGCCCGGCCGGGCGGCTCCTTCGCCGAACCCTGTTCCCATTCCGCGCGGAAACGCTTAACCAGACAGGCATGAGCAAGGCATTCGTCAAGGAACGCGACGACGAGGACGAGGAGGCGCTGCCGCCCCCTCCTCCCGGCGGCAAGAACTACATGACACCCGAAGGCTGGCGCGCCCTCACGGAGGAGCGTGAACACCTGCTGAAGGTGGAGCGCCCCAAGCTGGTGGAGACGGTCTCCTGGGCCGCGGGCAATGGCGACCGCTCGGAGAATGGCGACTACCTCTACGGCAAGAAGCGCCTGCGCGAGATCGACCGCCGCCTGCGCTACCTCGCCAAGCGGCTGGAATCGGCTGTGGTGGTGGACCCCGCCCAGCAGCCCCGCAAGGATCAGGTGTTCTTCGGCGCAACCGTCACCTACGTGGACGACGCCGACGTGGAGCGCACCATCAAGATCGTGGGGCAGGACGAGGTGGACACGGCCCGGGGCCATGTGAGCTGGGTCTCGCCGGTGGCGCGGGCGCTGATGAAGGCCCGCGTCGGCGACGTGGTCACGCTGATGACGCCGCGCGGCACGGTCGAGCTGGAAGTACTGGAAATCCGCTACGACGCGTGAGTGGCGCGATGACGCCTGACCGCCCGCCAAGCCGGGCGGCTGGCGGGCGGTGCGCATCGACGCAACATGCAGACGCTGATGTAAGCAAACGACTTACAATTCCGTGCCGCCACCCGAGCGCCGGAGGGGGCGGCGCCGCTGCCAGCGGCGCTATTTCGACTTCTTCTCCTGCATCGCCGCGCGATGCTCCTCGGCGCTCACCGTGCCGTCGTTGTTGGTGTCCATCTTTGTGAACTTGGCGTCATGGGCCGCCGTGAATTCCTCGCGGGTGATGGTGCCGTCGCCGTTCGTGTCCCACTTGCCGAACATCTCGGCCCCCTTCTTGGCGTGCTCGGCCTTGGTCAGGGGAAACTTCATCTCGTCGCCGGAGCGTCCTTGCTGCGCCTGGGCCAGCGCGGCGGCAGAGGAAAGGGCGAGGCCGAACACAAGCATGCTGGTGAGGATGGGCTTCATCGGTCTTACTCCTGATCTGGGAAAAACACTTGAGACGACCGGAGCGCGGCCGCCAGCACGCCCGGGCGCGAGAACCTTCGGCCCGGGCAACGCAGGGGACTCTCCCCGCATGTGAGTGCTTAACCTTTAATGCGAGGGGTTAGATCCATCGCCCCGGCCGCTGCTCCACGGTTCGCCGCCGCTCCGCAACCGGCCGCCCGATCAGGCCTCAAGGCAGCGGGCGAAGGTCTCGGCGTCCACGTTGCCGCCCGAGAGGGTGAGCACCGCCGTGCGGCCCGCAACCGGCACCTTGCCCGCCAGCACCGCCGCCAGCGCCGCCGCGCCGCCCGGCTCTACCACCAGCTTCAGCTCCCGGAAGGCAAAGGCGACGGCCCGCTGCACCTCCGCATCGCTGACGGCAACGCCCCGCGCCCCCGCCGCCCGCAGAATCGGGAAGGTGAGCGCGCCGATCATCGGCGTTTGCAGCGCGTCGCACAGGGTGGGCGCATAGCCCGCGATGGACAGGCGCTCGCCCGCCGCCAGCGACCGGCCCGCGTCGTCGTAGTGCTCCGGCTCCACCAGAATCACCTCGATGCCGGGGAAGGCGTCCCGCAGCGCCAGGGTGCAGCCCGAGGCCAGCCCGCCGCCGCCGCAGTTGGAGACGAACAGATCGGGCGCGACGCCCAGCGCCGCCAGATCCTCCGCCGCCTCCAGCCCGGCCGTGCCCTGCCCGGCGATGATGTGCGGATCATCGAACGAGGGCACCACCACCGCGCCCCGCTCCGCGGCGAGTCGGGCGGCGATCTCCTCCCGGCTTTCCGTGGTGCGGTCGTAGAAGATCACCTCCGCGCCATAGCCTTGCGTGCGCGCCACCTTCAGCGCGGGCGCATCCGCCGGCATCACGATCACGGCCGGAATGCCCAGCGCCTGCGCCGCCCGCGCCACCCCCTGGGCATGGTTGCCCGAGGAAAAGGCGGCAACGCCCGCGCGCCGCTGCGAGTCGTCCAGCTGCAACAAGCGGTTGAACGCCCCGCGCAGCTTGAAGGACCCGGTCTCCTGAAGCGTCTCCGCCTTGAGAAAAAGGCGGCCGCCAACCGCCGCGTTGAGGGCCGGATTTTCGATGAGCGGGGTGCGCACGACCCGCCCGCGCAGCCGCCCGGCAGCCAGGCGGACGTCGGCAAGGCCCGGACCATCGCAAAACTCAACGCCGCCAACCGCCCGATTCATGGCTAACTCCATGTTAATTAAGGAGAAATACCGCCTCCGGCGGCTACATTTTTTTGATACAAAACTCTTTACAAGGGGCCCCTTAGACCCTATGTGAAGCGCCGCTGCCCCATGGGGACTTCCAACCGCAAGGCAGCATTGGTGTCAACCGCCCGTTGGAGGTCCCATGAGATGCGCAACGACCATAGCGCGCTGGGGGTAGCGACTACCCTTCGTCCGGTTTCTCCGGTCACCTGCATCCGTCCGCACGCCGCCGCCAGGGCAGCCCGTTTCTTCTCCCAGAAGTTTCCGGGCAAGGTGCTCTATGCGGTGAAGGCGAATCCGTCTCCCGAACTCATCCAGGTTCTGTGGGAGAATGGCGTCAATCACTTCGACGTGGCCTCGATCGCCGAGGTCCGCCGGGTGCGCGCCATGCTGCCGGACGCCACCCTGTGCTACATGCATCCCGTGAAGCCCGCCGAGGCCATTGCCGAGGCCTATCACGAGCATGGCGTTCGCACCTTCTCGCTCGACTGCCTTGAAGAGCTGGAGAAGATCATGGAGGCCACCGGCCACGCCACGGATCTGACGCTGTGCGTGCGCCTGCGGGTGTCCTCGGGTCATTCCAAGCTGTCGCTGGCGTCCAAGTTCGGCGTCAGCGCCGAGGAGGCCCCGGCCCTGCTGCTGGCGACCCGTCAGGTCGCCGACTCGCTGGGTGTGTGCTTCCACGTGGGCAGCCAGTCCATGTCGCCGCAGGCCTATGCCGACGCGCTGGCGATCGCCAAGACCGCGATCGTGCAGGCGGGCGTGACCGTGGACGTGGTGGACGTGGGCGGCGGTTTCCCGTCCATCTACCCGGGCATGGTGCCGCCGCCGCTGGAGGCCTACTTCGAGACGATCAAGGCCCAGTTCGAGGAGCTGCCGATTTCCTACTCGGCGGAGCTGTGGTGCGAGCCGGGCCGCGCGCTGAGCGCGGAGTATTCCAGCGTGGTGGTGCGCGTCGAGAAGCGCTCGGGCGATGTGCTGTTCATCAATGACGGCTCCTACGGCTCGCTGTTCGACGCCGCGCACGTGAACTGGCGCTTCCCGGTCCGCCTGCTGCGGGAGACCCCGTCGCAGACCAAGACCGCGGAGTTCAGCTTCTACGGCCCGACCTGCGACGACATGGACTTCATGAAGGGTCCGTTCGAGCTGCCGGCGGATGTCCGCCCGGGCGACTACATCGAGATCGGTATGCTGGGCGCCTATGGCGCGGCCCTGCGCACCGACTTCAACGGCTTCCGGTCCGACAAGACCCAGGAAGTCCTGGATGCGCCCATGTTCACAGCCTACGGCAGCGATGCCGAGGACGAGGCGCAGCTGGCCCTCAACTTTGCCAAGACCGCAGAGTAAAAGGCGCACCAGATCCGCTCTATATAAAGAGCCGACAGTTCCCGGCGGCGGTTGAAGCCCGTCAAGCCGCCGCCGGTTTTTCCTCATCAGCCGCCAGGGCCGACGCGGCTCGGCCTCCCGGCGCGTTGCTCAGGATGGAGACGCAGTTCCATGACCACGCCCCTCGTCAACGACAAGCGCAAGGCCGAGCTTCTCTCGAAGGAAGTGAAGCACATCGACATCAAGTCGTTCGATGCGCGCCCGATCATCGACCAGATGGCCAACATGTCCTTCACCTCGCGCGATCTGGCGCGGGCCACCCGCATCTACAACACGATGCTGGAAGACAAGGACTGCACCATCTTCCTCGTGATCGCCGGTTCCACCTCCGCCGGCGGCTGCATGGACCTCTATGCCGAGCTGGTGCGCAACAACATGGTGGACGGCATCGTCGCCACCGGCGCCTCGATCGTCGACATGGACTTCTTCGAGGGCCTCGGCCACAAGCACTACCAGGCGCTGGAAGTGCCCGACGACAACACCCTGCGCTCGCTCTACATCGACCGCATCTACGACACCTACATCGACGAGGAGCAGCTCCAGGACTGCGACCACACCATCTTCAAGATCGCCGAATCGCTGGAGCCGAAGGCCTATTCGTCGCGCGCCTTCATCCGCGAAATGGGTCGCTACCTCTCCGAGCACGGCAAGAAGGAAAACTCGCTGGTCAAGCTGGCCTTCGAGCATGACGTGCCCATCTTCTGCCCGGCGTTCGTCGACTCCTCGGCCGGCTTCGGCCTGGTGAAGCACCAGGTGGAGCGCATGAAGGCGGGCAAGCCCTACCTGATGATCGACGCGGTCGCCGACTTCCGCGAGCTGACCGACATCAAGATCAAGGCGGGCACCACCGGCCTGCTCATGATCGGCGGCGGCGTGCCGAAGAACTTCATCCAGGACACGGTGGTGTGCGCCGAGATCCTGGGCCACGAGGATGTGGAGATGCACAAGTACGCGGTGCAGATCACCGTCGCCGACGTGCGCGACGGCGCCTGCTCGTCCTCGACCCTCAAGGAAGCCGCTTCCTGGGGCAAGGTGGACACCGCGCTGGAGCAGATGGTCTATGCCGAGGCCACCTCGGTCATGCCGCTGCTGGCGTCGGACGCCTACCACCGTGGTGCGTGGAAGACCCGCGCCAAGCGCGCCTGGGGCAAGCTGTTCGACAAGTAAGAACAGGCACAAGGATCACGGCCGTGCGCCAGGGCGCGGGGCCAGACCGAAAGACGGGGCGCTGGAGACGGCGCCCCGTTCTTTTTTGCCCCGTTCATTTTTTTGCCCCGTTCTTTTTTGCGGAAGCGCGGGGGCGCCCGGCAGCGCTCAGCCGTCCATCAGCAGCCAGCCGATGGCGACGATCACCGACACCGCCGCAACGCCGAGGAGCACCGCCATGCCCCAGCGCGGGGGACGCTCCTCCAGCCCGGTCGCGCCCTGGGTGGTGACGCCCGGGTCGGGCCGCGTGGCCGCCTCCCGCTCCTCGGGTGACATCACCGGGCAGTTGAGCGCCACATGGCGGCTCAGCTCCACAAGGTTGGGGTCGTTCAGGTTGATGAGGGCGCGCACCTCGCCGTCGTCCAGCGGCGGACGGCGGCCGAGCCGGTCAAGCGCGGTGAAATAGATCTCGTCCAGCTCCGCCAGCGTCAGCCCTGCCTCGCTCACCAGACGGGTGGACGGGGCCAGCTCCCCGAGGTGGGGATGCTCCTCGGCCAGCAGCTGGCGCAGCATCTCCTCGATCTCCACCTGCGCGGCCTGTTCCGCAAGCTGCCCTGCCATATGCCACCCCCTCGCCGGCCCGCCTGTCGAATTCCGGCATCATACGCCAAAGCGGCCACGGTTGCGACCGCCGCCGGGGTCTATTTGCGGGCCAGCACGTAGTAGACGGCGCTGAATTCCTCGCCGGTGTTGCGGTAGAGCGCGATTTCGCGGGCAAGCGCGCGCACAAACGCGGGGTCCAGCGTCTCGCCGCGCGCCGCCAGGGCGTCGAGCCGCCCCTCCAGACTGTCAGCCCAGGCGGCCCAGCGGTCGGGCGGCAGGATATGGGTGGCGAGCAGCTCATAGCCCGCGCCTTCCGCCCGCTCGATGTTCTCCAGCACCGTGCGCATGGCGGGATAGGCAGCATACCAGAAGGTGCGCGCCTGAAGGCCGGGGTTGGGCACCAGCCACGAACATTCGGATACCACCGCAAAGCCGGTGGGCCGCAGGCACGCGCGCCAGCGCACCAGCGCCGCATCGAAGCCGAGGATGTAGGCCGCGCCCTCGCACCACAGCAGGTCGAGGAAGCCATCGGGCACGGGCGGATTGGCCAGGTCCCCGACCACCGGTTCGATGCGATCGCCAAGGCCGCGCGCCGCCGCCCGCTGCCGCAGCCGCGCGAGAAAGTCCGCCGACGGATCCAGCGCCAGCACGGGCGCCTCCAGCCGCGCCGCCAGCGCCAGCGTCGCCGCGCCGGTGCCGCAGGCGAATTCGGCGACGCAGGCCGACGGCGGCAGCGAGGGCAACTGCCCGAGCGCCGCCAGCGTGTCCGCCTCGCTGCCGGGGAACTGGCGGGGCAGCCCCGCGAAAAAGCCGGGGATGCCGATGCCGCCCGCCTCCGGGTCCGTCTTCCCGCCTGTCGCGCCCGTCATGACGCTCCCCTCTCCTGCGTTCAGAACGCAGAACGCATGGCGGCAACGCCCGGGGGCCGTGTCAGTGGCTGGCCGCGCCCCGGGTCGCTTCCCGCAGGATCGCCTTCACGTAGCCGAGAAGATCCTCCACCTCCGCCTCGGAGAGGCGTCCGCCAATGCGGCCGAAGGCCATGCCATCCAGCAGGAAGTGGCCAATGATGCCCGCCTTGGCGACGGCCGGCCGGGTGACATCCCAGCCGAACACCGACCGGGCGATCTCCTGCCACGCCCGCATGTACGAGCGGTGGCAGGCCTGCAGCACCGCCGCCAGCTCCGGCTCGCCGCGCGCCGCCAGCACCAGTTCCTGATAGGCGCGGAAATGGCGCTCCCCCATGCGCTTCCAGGAGATGTCCACCATATGGTCGAGCAGGTCCGCGCCCGGCGGACAGCTGGCCAGATCGTGGCGGAACGTCTCCAGCCGGCGCTCGTGCAGATATTCGATGGCCGCCTTGAGCAGCGCCAGCCGCGTCGGGAAGTGATACTGCACCCCGCCGCGCGACAGGTTGCCCCGCTGGGCGATGGCCGCCAGCGACACCTCCGAATAGGGCCGGTCCGCCAGGCACTGGATGGTCGTCTCCAGCGCCAGGGCACGCATGGCCTCGCTTTTGGACAATTGCCGCGGCGATCTCCCGCGCCGACGCGGCCGCCGGACCATTGGTCCGCCGACTTCCCCCCTCATCGCAAAGCAACTCCCCCGCGGTTTCTCTTTTTGAGTCGCGGGCACTCTGGACCGGATCAGCGCACAAAAGAACTGGTACTCAGCAGAGCTGACGCCGGAAAAAACAGGAAAATGCGGGGCCGGTCAGGGCAGAAGAGCGTCGGGAGAGGACGGGGGCCGTCAGAACCGCTGGCCCGCCCGTTTGCGGCCCGCGTTCTGGTCGCGCCGGGCGCGCAGCATGGCCTCCAGCCGCTCCGGGCGCAGCGCGGGGCTGTTGGCGGCGTTGTGAACGATGGAAATCCAGGAATCCTGCGGCGTATCCTGCGGATCGACCCCCAGGCTCTCGATGATCTGCGCCCGGTCGAGCGGCACATCCCGCCGGCAGGCCGCCGGCTGCTGCTCCTTCGCGAACGGACGGACAAGTGCGCGGGAGCCCATCTGGACAATGGACGTCATCGAGGACCGGAACTTCCGCCACATGGGCACCCCCACCGCACCAAAAATATCCACGGCAGCAAGCCGCGAGACGCGCGTTCCCGACAGTTTCGGGGCCGCAAGTCTTTTTTATTTGTCTAACAAAATGAACCTGAACGCTGGATGTACCCCGCGTATTTCCAAAAAACAGGAAGGTATTTACCAGCAATGTTTGCTCGTAAAACCTTCCTGTCCCCCCGCGTTTTTCGGCCTTCAGGGACAAGATCGCAGTAGAATTTAAATAAATTATTTCAGCCGCTTCGGATTTTCTGGAGCCCGGGCGATCCGGGCCGGACCCTCAGCCCTGCGGCCGGACGGTGACGATGCGGAACGGCAGCGCCTCGCCGGTGGTGTGGTCGGTGATGGTCACATAATCGCCCACGTGCAGCCGGTGAAATTCCAGGTGGACGATCGGCTCGTCGTCGTCCTCGCCCGCCGTGTAGGAGAAGCCCCAGGCGCGGTCCTTCATGCGGGTGAGCCAGCCGTGGCAGTCTTCCTCCCCCGCCTTGTAGCGGGCGACGGTGGCGCGGCGCGGCTCGGCCGCCATGGCTTCCTCGTCGAGGCTGCCATCGGCCGTCACGGCCACGTGGACAATATAGGCATGGGTGGGGTCGCCCTCGGGCTGATCGCTGGTGCGCGCCTTCTCCAACCGCAGCATCGTCCATGGCATTGCGTTCGTCCCCTTGCTGCCGGGGCCGAAGCGCCGTGCCGCCGCCGGTCAGGCCCGCGTGAAGCGGGCGACCAGTTCGACATGGGCGGACCAGAGGAACTGGCCCACCGGCCACAGGCGCTCCAGCCGATAGCCACCGTCGAGCAGTAAACGCGCGTCGCGGGCAAAGGTGTTGGGGTTGCAGGACACCGCCACCACCACCGGCACGGCGGACCTGGCCAGCTCCGCGCACTGGGCCTGCGCCCCGGCGCGCGGCGGGTCGAACACCACCGCCTGGAACCGCTTCAGCTCAAGCGCCGTCAGCGGGCGCCGGAACAGGTCGCGGTGCTCGATCTTCACCGGCCGCTGCGCCTCGTTGGCGGCGCGTTGCAGGCTCTCAAGGCTCACCTTGCCCGCATCCGACGCCAGCACGCGGGCGGTGGCGGACAGCGGCAGGGCGAAGGTGCCGAGCCCGGCGAACAGGTCCGCCACCTCTTTTGCCTTGCCGACCGACTCCAGCACCGCCGCCTGCAATGCCGCCTCGCCATCGGGCGTCGCTTGCAGGAAGGCGCCGACCGGCAGGCGCACCGGCACCCCGCCGAAATGGATCAGCGGCGGGCGGCGCTCCAGAATGACGTCAACGCCAAGGCCGGTGTCGATGCTGATGCGGGCGAGGTCGTTCTCCCCGGCAAACCCGGCGAGCAGCTCGTCCTGCGCCAGACCCCGGCGCTTGAGGCCGCCGAGCGTCAGATCGACCCCGGAGTCGGTGAGCGTCATCTGCACGCTGGCGGCGTGGCCGTCCGTCAGCTCGCGGGCGAGCAGCGCCCGCAACGGCGCGAGCAGGCGGAACAGCGCCGGGTTCAGGATGTGGCACTCCTCCAGATCCACGAGCCGGTGGGCGCGCTCCACATTGAAGCCAAGCTCCACCCGGCTGCCCCGGCGCACGGCGCGGAAGGTGGCGCGGCGGCGGGTCTGCGGCGGGCTCACATGGGGCGCGGCGATACTCTCCGGCGGCAGGGTGATGTCATGCTGGCCGAGGGCCATCAGCACCCGGTCCCGCAGCCAGTCGTGATAGAGGGCGGGGGCCACATGCTGGAGCGTGCAGCCGCCGCACGCCCCGAAGTGCCGGCAGGGCGGCTCGGCCCGGTTGGGGCCGGGGATGAGCTGGACCACCTGGCCCTTCGCGTCCACCTCGACCGTGTCGCCGGGGACGCCGCCCGGCACATAGACGGGTTTCGACGCGCCCGGGTTCGGCGCAACGCCGTCGCCCTGCGCGCCCAGATGGGTCACGGTCAGCCGATAAGCAACAGCCTGGGTCACGCCTGTCTTTCCGCAGCGATCAGGAATTCCACATTTCCCTCGGGGCCAAGGATGGGGCTCTGGGTGAGGCCCACCACATGCCAGCCGGGCTGTTCGTTCATCCACGCCTCGATCTCGGCGCAGACCTCGGCGTGCAGCGCGGGATCGCGCACCACGCCGCCCTTGCCCACCCGCTCCTTGCCCACCTCGAACTGGGGCTTGATGAGCGCGATGAGGCGGGCGTTCGGCCGGGTCAGCCCCATGGCGGCGGGCAGCACGGTCTTGAGGCCGATGAAGCTGGCGTCGCACACCACCAGGTCCGCGGGCTCGGGGATGATCTCCGCCGTCAGGTGCCGGGCGTTGGTTTTCTCCAGCACCACCACCCGTTCGTCCTGCCGCAGCTTCCAGGCGAGCTGGCCGTGGCCCACGTCCACCGCATAGACCTTCGCCGCGCCGCGCGTCAGGGCCACATCCGTAAAGCCGCCGGTGGAGGCGCCGACGTCGATGACGACAGCGCCGGTGATGTCCCAGCCGAAATGGGCCAGCGCATGATCGAGCTTGAGGCCGCCCCGGCTCACCCACGGGTGGTCGCGGCCGCGCACCTCAAGGCCGGTGTCCTCGGTGATGGTATCGCCCGCCTTGGTGATCTTGCGCTCGCCGGCAAAGACCACGCCCGCCATGATGAGCGCCTGCGCGCGGGACCGGCTTTCCACCAGCCCGCGTTCCACCAACGCCTGATCAACCCGTATTTTTCGGCTCACGCGCCCGGTCTCATGCGGTTGCCGAATCCGGCAGCGTTACCGGCGCGTTGTGGCGCAGGGCGGAGAGCGCGGCCTCGACGACGTGCGGCGCGTTGAGACGCGCCTCGTCGTACATCTTCTCCGGCTTGTCCTGATCCTGGAAGACGTCCGGCAGGCGCAGGGTGCGGATCTTCAGCCCCGCATCCAGCAGCCCCTCGTCGGAAAGCAGGGTCAGCACGTGCGCGCCGAAGCCGCCGACCGAGCCTTCCTCCACCGTCAGCAGCACCTCATGGCTCAGCGCCAGCTTGCGGATGAGCGCCACGTCCAGCGGCTTGGCGAAGCGCATGTCCGCCACGGTGGCCGGCAGGCCCTTGGCCGCCAGCTCGTCCGCCGCCTTCAGCGCCTCGGCCAGACGCGCGCCCAGCGAGAGAATGGCGATCTTGGAGCCCTCGCGCACGATGCGGCCCTTGCCGATTTCCAGCCGCTGCGGCGTCTCCGGCAGCGGGACGCCCACGCCCTCGCCGCGCGGATAGCGGCAGGCGATGGGGCCGTCGTCATGCAGCGCCATGGTGTGAACCATGTGCACCAGTTCCGCCTCGTCAGCGGCGGCCATCACCACCATGTTGGGCAGCGAGGCGAGATAGGTGATGTCGAACGAGCCCGCGTGGGTCGGGCCGTCCGCGCCCACCAGCCCCGCGCGGTCGATGGCGAAGCGCACGGGCAGATTCTGGATCGCCACGTCGTGCACCACCTGGTCGTAGGCGCGCTGGAGGAAGGTGGAATAGATTGCCGCGAACGGCCGGTAGCCCTGCGCCGCAAGGCCCGCCGCGAAGGTGACCGCGTGCTGCTCGGCAATGCCCACGTCGAACATGCGGTCGGGGAAGTGCTTGGCGAAGATGTCGAGCCCGGTGCCGGAGGGCATGGCGGCGGTGATGGCGACCACCTTGTCGTCCCGCTTCGCCTCCTCCACCAGCGCGCCCGCGAATACCTTGGTGTACTGCGGGGCCTTGGACTGGGACTTCACCTGCGCGCCGGTGATCACATCGAACCGGGAGACGCCGTGATACTTGTCGGCGCTTTCCTCGGCCGGGGCGTAGCCCTTGCCCTTCTTGGTGACCACATGGACAAGAATCGGCCCGTCCTTGGCGTCGCGCACGTTCTCGAGGATGGGCACCAGATGTTCGAGGTTATGCCCGTCGATGGGGCCGACGTAGTAGAAGCCCAGCTCCTCGAACAGGGTGCCGCCGGTCGCCATGCCACGGGCGAATTCTTCCGCCCGCTGCGCCGCCTTGAACAGCGGGCGCGGCAGACGCTTCGCCAGCGCCCGGCCGATGTCGCGGATCGACATGTAGGAGCCCGAGGACAGCAGCCGGGCGAGGTACGCCGACAGGCCGCCCACCGGCGGGGCGATGGACATGTCGTTGTCGTTGAGGATGACGATGAGCCGGTTGCCCGCCTGCGCGGCGTTGTTCATGGCCTCGTAGGCCATGCCCGCCGACATGGCGCCGTCGCCGATGACGGCAATGGCCTTGCCCGGCGCGCCCGAGAGCTTGTTGGCAATGGCGAAGCCCAGCGCCGCCGAGATGGAGGTGGACGAGTGGGCCGCGCCGAACGGGTCGTACTCGCTCTCCGCGCGCTTGGTGAAGCCGGACAGGCCGCCGCCCTGACGCAGGGTGGCCATGCGGTCGCGCCGGCCGGTGAGGATCTTGTGCGGATAGGCCTGGTGACCCACGTCCCAGATCAGCTTGTCGTCGGGCGTGTTGAACACATAGTGCAACGCCACCGTCAGCTCGACCACGCCGAGCCCGGCCCCGAGATGGCCGCCGGTCTGGCTGACCACGTGGATCACCTCCTGCCGCACCTCCTCGGCCAGCCGGGGAAGCTGGTCGAGCGGCAGACGGCGAAGATCGGCAGGCAGCCGAACCTCATCGAGCAGGGGCGTGTGCGGACGCTGGGTCACACGAAACTCCACTTCGGATAAGGAATCATGGCTTCCTCATAACGGGGAATAGCCCTCATGTCGAATGAACAGCGCTGATTCTGCTCCCTCGCGACGGGCTGTGCTGCGCTGGATATAATGCCATGAAGCGAATTTTACAGGGCGCAAAACGGCTTATCCGCCATCACGCCCCCTTGCCCTCCGGCGCGGCATCGGGCGCCTCCCCGCCGTCGCCCGCCAGCGCCGCCGCGCCGCCCGCCAGATGCATCACCTGCTGCGGGAAGGGAATCTCGATGCCGTTCCGCGCCAGCACCTCCTTCACGGCGCGGTTCAGCTGGGACCAGCGCATGGTGTAGTCCCCCGCCGGCACCCAGACGCGCACGCTCATATCGACGCTGCTCTCGCCGAGCGCGGTGATCACCACCTCCGGCGCGGGGCTCGTCAGCACGCCCGGCAGGGACCGCGCCGTCTCCAGCAGCAGGCCCCGGGCCTGCTCCAGATCGGCGTCGTAGGCGACGCCCACCTTCACCTCCACCCGGCGCGTGGCGTTGCGGCTGAAGTTGAGCACCTGCGAGGACCAGATCTGCGAATTGGGCATGGAGACGTAAAGGCCGTCGAAGCGGCGCAGCTCGGTGGTGAACAGGCCGATGGCAACGACCGTGCCGGTGACGCCGCCCACCTCTACGGTCTCGCCCACCCGCATCGGGCGCAGAAACACCAGCATGATGCCCGCCGCGATGTTGGAGAGGGTGTTCTGGAGCGCAAGGCCAATGGCCAGGCCCGCCGCGCCCAGCACGGCCAGAATGCTGGTGGGCTCGACGCCGAACTTGGGCAGCGCCATGACGATGACCAGCACGAGAACGCCGTAGCGCACCACGGCGGAGAGAAACAGCGCCACCGTGTCGTCGAGGCGGATGCGCTCGGTCAGCAGCACCCGGGCCCGGCGGCTCATCCAGCCCGAGACGTACCAGCCGATCAGCAGGATGAGGAGGGCGGCCGCGATGCCAAGGCCCAGATCGATCAGCCGCTCCACCCAGGGATAGTCCATCAGATGCTCGAATGCGCGCTCCATCCGCCTGCTACCCCCCGTTCCCGGTCTCTGTTGTCTTGTCTGTTGTCCGTCTCCCCGTCCCCTAACCCAGCCGGGCGCGGCTGGCCAGTGGACTGCGATCAATCACGGATCACCGAGGGACAGCCCGGCCGGGGATGGCGATACAGGGACAAACGCGCCGGGCGGGCGCCCGCAGTCTGCGTCAGTGCAGCCTGTGTCAGTGCAGGCCGCGTCAGTCGCGCGCGCAGGCGCCGCACCGGCCCTTCACCTCGATGACCGGCTGCTCCGGCATGAAGCCGTGCGCGCGGGCGGCGTTGCGCAGCTCGCCCGCGATGCCGTCGTCGTCGATGTGGGTGGTGGTGCCGCACACGCCGCACACCAGAAAGATGCAGTCGTGCACGTGGTCCGGGTGGTCGCAGACCAGGAAGGCGTTGCGGCTCTCGATGCGCTTGGCCAGGTTGGTCGCCACGAACAGGTCGAGAATGCGGTACACGGTGTTGGGGGCGATGCGCCGCCCTTCCCGGCCCGACACCCGCTCGGCGATGTCGTAGGCGCTGGCGGGCTGCTCGAAGCTGGCGAGCACTTCGTAGACCGACTGCCGCAGCGGCGTCCACTGCTCGCCCTGACGCTCCAGCGCTGCCTCGGCGGCTGCCAGCCGCGCCTCCGGGGTTACATGTTCCCCGTGCTCGCAATGGACATGATGCTCGTGCGCCATAAGATAACCTCATCCCATCCATTACCTTGGATGGGGCCGTGCCGCAATCTCCGCAGGGAGTGGCGGCCTATGCTCAGGCCGCGTCCTTGAGCCGCGCGGCGGAAAGCTGTGCCGCCGGGCGCCGTGCGCCCGCGGCCCGTGCGGCGGGAAGGCATGCGCAGGCGGCAGCGGCTTCCGCAGGGCCGGCTTCCGCATGGCTGCAGGGCGCCGCATCCTCGCCGCCCTGCCGGCCGCGCCAGTTGAGAAAATGACCCAGCGCCAGCACCGTCACGCCCGTCACGGTGAGGATGGTCTCCACCACGCCCGCGAGGCTGGGCAGCACGCCGATGGTCATGAGCGCAAGGCCAACCGCGCCCAGCACCAGCGGGGCCGCCCGGCGCTGGCGCCGCCAGCCCCGCCCCAGCGCCCACGCCGCCAGCGGAACGGCGGCGAACAGGGCGTAGAGGTGGAACGCGTGGCTGGCCGTCACCGCCGACAGGCTGACCGCGGACAGGCTGGCGACGAACAGGCCGCTGGCCAGGCAGTGCACAAGGCACAGACCGGACATGCCGATCGCCGAAAAATCCAACCAGTCAGGCCTGGCCATGGGTGGGTCTCCTTCGCTGAGCCATGAGATATTATAACACCATCCCGCCGACAAGCCCCGTCGCCGAAATAATTTGCGTGGGACCGCACTTGACGCCATCCCTCCCCCCCCCCCCGAAAGGCGGGGTGCGCCAACGATCCTTCGGCGGGCCCGTTTTTCCGCCCGCCCCGATACGCCCTTATGTCGCAGGGGCTTGGCTCGGCTGGCGGTTCCGCCTAGGTGACAGCGCATGAGCGAGACCCTGCCGATCGAGACGGCCCCGGACGCCTCCGCGCGTACCAGCCGCACCGCAATTGCAACCTGGCTGCTGATGGTGGCCAGCCTTGTGTTCCTGATGGTGGTGGTGGGCGGCGCGACCCGCCTGACCGAGTCGGGCCTGTCCATCGTCGAGTGGAAGCCCATCGCCGGTGCGATCCCGCCGCTGACGGACGCGGACTGGCAGGCCGAGTTCGAGGCCTACAAGAAGATCCCCGAGTACCAGCTCGAACACGCCTGGATGTCGCTGGAGGACTTCAAGAACATCTACTGGTGGGAGTGGGGGCACCGCCTGCTCGGCCGCCTGATCGGCCTTGCCTATGCCCTTCCCTTCCTCTGGTTCCTGGTGCGCCGCCGCATCCCCGAGGGCTACAAAAAGCGCCTGTTCGGGCTGCTGCTGCTGGGCGGCCTGCAAGGGGCGATCGGCTGGTGGATGGTCTCCTCGGGCCTCACCGAACGCACGGACGTGAGCCATTACCGGCTGGCCACCCACCTGGGGGTGGCGCTCATCATCTTCTCCGGGCTGCTGTGGACCGCGCTCAACCTGATCGCCGACCGCAACCGCCCGCCCGCGCCGCCCGTCGCCAGCCGCTGGGCCGTGCCGTTCTTCGTGCTGCTCACGCTTCAGATCGTCATGGGGGCGTTCGTCGCCGGGCTCAACGCGGGCTTTGCCTACAACACCTGGCCGCTGATGGGCGACAGCTTCATGCCGGAGACCCTGTGGGACGCCGCGCTGGGCTGGCTGAACTTCACCGAAAATGGCATTGTGGTGCAGTTCGTGCACCGCTGCATCGCCTATGCGCTGGCCATCGTCGGCGTGCTGTGGATCGCGGACGGCTTCCGCACCGGCATCGAGGGCATGAAGGCCCGCGCCACCCTGTTCGGCATCGCGCTGGCCTTCCAGATCACCCTCGGCATCCTCACCATCGTGCACGCGGTGCCGATCGTGCTGGGCGTCGCCCACCAGGGCGGCGCGGTGATCCTGCTGGCCGCGGCCCTGTTCTACGCCCACCGGGGCCGCGACGTCCGGCGGGTGGCCTAAACGCTCTGGCGAAGGAGACGGAACGGGCATGGCGCAGGAACCGCCCGCAGAGACCGAACCGCTTGAGGCCGCGCGTTCCGCCAGGACCGCTGGCGGGGACACCCCCGGCGACACCGACCTCGTCAGCGTCTACGTGACCTTCCCCGCGGGCTTTGCCGCCGACGATCTGGTCACGGACCTGGTGCGCGAGCGGCTGATCGCCTGCGCCAACCTGTTCCCCGGCCTCACCTCCATCTACACCTGGGAAGGCCGGGTGGAGCGCGACCCGGAGACTGCCGCCCTCCTCAAGACCACCGCCGACCGGCTGGACGCGCTCGTCGCGCGCATCCGCCAGTCCCACCCCTATGAGACGCCCTGCATCGTCGCATGGCCTGTTATCGGCGGATTTCCTCCCTATCTGGACTGGGTGAGAACCGAAACCCGGGACTAGAAAAGGAGGCGCCATGGCCTTCGACGATCCGGTTGAACGGCACGGCGCGCCGCGCAACGTGCTGGGCGGGCGGCTGACCGCCTGCTCCTTCGATCCCATGACCGGCTTCTACCGCGACGGCTGCTGCAACACCGGGCCGGAGGACACCGGGCTGCATCTGGTCTGCGCGGTGATGACCGAGGACTTCCTCGCCTTCAGCAGGAAGCGGGGCAACGACCTCTCCACCCCGCGCCCCGAGTACGACTTCAACGGCCTGAAGCCGGGCGACCGCTGGTGCCTGTGCGCCCTGCGCTGGGTGGAGGCGCTGCAGGCGGGCGTCGCCCCGCCGCTGGTTCTGGAGGCCACCAACGAGGCCACGCTCCTGCTGATCCCGCTGGAGATCCTCAAGCGCCACGCCTGGAGCGCCGACGAGCGCTAGCCGGCCGTCATCCTCACCTGCAAGCCGGGCTGGGCCACACTTCAGAAAAAGTTTCTCGCCACCAACCCTATCGTTTCGGTAGTCTTAAAAGACTGTAACCGGAGCGAAGGGCTGCCGGTCGCATGGGCTGGCCATGGCCGCTCCGCCGCTGTTGCGTTGCCGGGGTCGTGCGCGGCGCGGGGCACCCCCCGCGCGGCCACGTGTGTGCAATCCTCAGAGGGGACGACTTCATGACTTCAATCAGGAAAGCCGGATTGCTCGCCACCGTTTTCGCCGCCGTGCCGCTGGCGGGCGCTGTTGCCCAGCAGAAGGAGACAACCGGGGAGCAGGCGAACACGGCTACCGTCAACGCCGACCAGATCATCGTCACCGGCACCCGCGTTCAGGGGCGGACCCGGCTGGATGCGGTCTCGCCCGTCGATGTGCTGGGTGGCGAGGCCCTGCGCAACCAGGCCAGCCCGGAACTGGCGGAGGCGCTTTCAACCGTTGCGCCCTCCATCGTCTTTCCGCGCCCCTCGGCCGTGGACGGCACGGACTCCATCCGTCCGGCCACGCTGCGCGGCCTCTCGCCCGACCAGACGCTGGTGCTCATCAACGGCGTGCGCGGCCACACCTCCGCCCTTCTCAACGTGAACGGCTCGGTGGGGCGCGGCTCGGCGGCGGTGGACCTGAACACCATTCCGACGGCGGCCATCGAGCAGGTGGAGGTGCTGCGCGACGGCGCCTCGGCCCAGTACGGCTCCGACGCCATTGCGGGCGTGGTCAACCTGCGCCTGCGCGAGGCGCGCGAGGGCGGCGGCGCGACGGTCAGCTACGGCCAGTATGTGACGACGGTGGACGCCGCCCGCAGCAGCCGGAAGGAACGGGATGGCGAGACCTGGAACGTCTCGGCCTGGCAGGGCTTCGCGCTGGGCGCCGAGGGCTTCCTCACCATCACCGGCGAATATGTGAACCGCAACCCGACCAGCCGGGGCGACGTGGACCCGCGGGTCACGCCGCAGAAGGTGCGCTCGCGCTTCGGCGACCCGGACGTGGAGCAGGGCACGGTCTACGTCAACGCTGCCGCGCCGGTCTCCGACACCTGGGAGCTCTACGGCTGGGGCGGCTACCAGTACCGCGACAGCACCAGCGCCGCCTTCCCGCGCGTGCCGAGCAACGTGAACAACGTGCCGGAAATCTACCCGGACGGCTTCCTGCCGCTCATCAACGTCAGGTCCAGGGATCTGACGCTGGCGGGCGGCCTGCGCGGCGACATCGGCGCGTGGCGGACGGACCTCAACCTCAGCTACGGCCGCAACCGCCTCGCCTTCCGCACCCTGAATTCGCTCAACTCCACCTACGGCGCCGACTCCCCCACCCGCTTCTATGACGGCGCGCTGATCTACGACCAGTTCGTGGCGGGTCTGGACACGGCGCGGGAGTTCGACATCACCAACGGCACCGTCACGGTGGCGGCGGGCGTCGAGTACCGGCGGGAAGGCTTCGAGATCAAGGCGGGCCAGCCCGAGTCCTACAACCGCGGGCCGCTCGGCGGGAACACCTCGCTGACCGGCGGCGCGCAAGGGTTCATCGGCTTCCAGCCCTCCAACGAGGTGAACAAGCACCGCGACAACGTCTCGGCCTATCTGGACGTGGAGGCGCGGCTGGCCGACCGCTTCACCATCGGCGCGGCGGTGCGCGGCGAGAGCTACTCCGACTTCGGCGAGACGGCCACCGCCAAGCTCTCCGCCCGCTACGACGTCACCGACGCCTTCGCCCTGCGCGGCACGGTCTCCACGGGCTTCCGCGCGCCCTCGCTCCAGCAGAGCTATTTCACCTCCACCGCCTCGGTGGTGGTGACGCCGGACATTCTGGAGACCGGCACCTACCCCGCCACCAGCCCGGTGGCCGTGGCGCTCGGCGGGAAGGAGCTTGACCCGGAGAAGAGCACCAACGTCTCGCTGGGCCTCGTCTACCACGCGGGCGGCTTCGAGCTGACGGTGGACGCCTACCACATCCGCATCCGCGACCAGCTCGCGCTCTCGGAGAACATCCAGGCGAGCTTCAGCCAGCAGGTGGCGGACATCCTCGCCCCCTTCGGCGTGCAGGCGGCCCGCTTCTTCATCAACGGCATCACCACGGAGACGACCGGCGTCGATATCGTCGCCCGCTACCGGCACGCAACGCCCGCCGCCGGCACGTTCGACTTCACGCTGGCCGCCAACTTCAACGACATCGACGTGAAGAAGGTGCCCACTTCCACCGCCACGCTCGACCCGGCGCCGACGCTGTTCGCCCGCAACCGCATCCTGACGCTGGAGAAGGGCACGCCCCGCTCCAAGATCGTGGGCAGCATCGACTGGACCCTCGACGCGCTGGGCGTGACGCTGCGCGCCACCCACTACGGCAACGTGCTCCAGCCGGGCTCGACGGAAGCCTCGGACCACTGGACCGGCCGCAAGACGGTGGTGGATCTGGAAGCCCGCTACCGCTTCGACGAGCGGGTCACGCTGGCGGTGGGCGCGGACAACCTGTTCGACACCTACCCCCGGGCCTACCCGGCCGACCTCAACACCTCAGGCGTGACGGCCTTCCCGTTCTATTCGCCCTTCGGCTTCAACGGCCGCTACCTCTACGCCCGCCTGGGCGTGACCTGGTAAGGAACCACCCCCGCCTGCCGGCCAGCCCGGCGGCGGGGGCCCTTCCACCCGCTGTGGTATTATTTTACCACACCGCCTAAACCCGCTTTATCCTTGACTTTGCGCGCGGCCTCCCCCAATTAGCACCCGGTTCAGCGACGGATTCCATCCGTTGCCATCGATTATGTGAGCACCGAGGCACACCATGAAGACCTACGTCGCCAAACCGGCGGAGGTGGAAAAGAAGTGGCTGCTGATCGACGCTGACGGTCTCGTTGTGGGCCGTCTGGCTGCGATCATCGCCAACCACCTGCGCGGCAAGCACAAGCCCAGCTACACGCCCCACGTGGACTGCGGCGATAACGTCATCGTCATCAATGCGGAAAAGGTGAAGTTCACCGGCCGCAAGCTGACGCAGAAGTTCTACTACCGCCACACCGGCTACGCCGGCGGCATCAAGGAGCTGCGCGCTGACAAGGCGCTCGGCGGCCGCTTCCCCGAGCGCGTTCTCGAGAAGGCCGTGGAGCGCATGGTTCCGCGCGGCCCGCTCGGCCGCAAGCAGATGCGCAACCTGCGCATCTATGCCGGCCCGTCGCACCCGCACGAGGCCCAGAACCCGGTTGTGCTCGACGTGGCGTCGATGAACGCCAAGAATAAGCGAGGCGCGTAATGGTCGAGAAGCAAACCCTTGAGGATCTGAAGTCCCTCGGCGCTGGCAACGGCGAAGCCACTGCCGCTCCGATTCGCGAACCGCAGATCGACGCCTACGGCCGCGCCTACGCCACCGGCAAGCGCAAGAACGCCGTGGCCCGCGTGTGGGTGAAGCCGGGCACCGGCAAGATCACCATCAACGGCCGCGACCAGGAAGTCTACTTCGCCCGTCCGACCCTGCGTCTGGTGATCAACCAGCCGTTCCAGGTCGCTGACCGCGTCGGCCAGTACGACGTGATCGCCACCGTCACCGGCGGCGGTCTGTCCGGTCAGGCCGGTGCCGTGAAGCACGGCATCGCCCAGGCGCTGACCCGCTACGAGCCGGCCCTGCGCGGCCCGATCAAGGCGGCCGGCTTCCTGACCCGCGACGCCCGCGTCGTCGAGCGCAAGAAGTACGGCCGGGCCGGCGCCCGCCGCAGCTTCCAGTTCTCGAAGCGCTAAGCGCGGCTCAGGCGAAAGCCTGTTTGCATTCCGGGAAAGGGCGTGGCCTTCGGGCCGCGCCCTTTTCTTTTTGGGGCGGGGCTTTTGCCGGAGGGCCGCAGCCCCTCCATGCGCCGAATCGACAGCAGAAGTAGATGAAGCCGGCGTAACAACCCGGGGCGGACTTTCGTCTTTGCAGAATTCTGCCTATTCTCTTGCCATGCTGAAAACAGTCTCCCTTGCCGCGGCGATTGTCGTCGCCGCCCTGAGCCCGGTGCTGGCCAATCCGGTCCAGCGCCCCCACACCACCGTGGGGCTGGTGGCCGAGACGGCCTCGGTCGCGCCAGGCAAGCCGCTGACGCTGGCGCTCACCATGACGCCGCAGGAGAAGTGGCACACCTACTGGAAGAACCCGGGTGACAGCGGCATGGAGACCACGGTGACGTGGGATCTGCCGCCGGGCTTCTCGGCGGGCGATCTGGAATATCCGACGCCCGGCCGCCTGCCTTTCGGCGGCGAGCTGGTGAACTTCGGCTACGAGGGGCCCTCGACCCTGCTGGTGACGCTGACGCCGCCGGCTGACCTTGCGCCCGGCAGCACGGTGCCGATCACCGCCAGGGCCGCCTGGCTGGTGTGCGACGACCAGCAGTGCGTGCCGGAGGATGCGGAGCTGAAGCTCACCCTCCCGGTGGGCGACGGCGCGATCGACCCGGCCAACCGCGATCTTTTCGCCAGGGCGCGTGCGGCCATGCCGACGCCGGTCGACTGGCCGGTGCGCTTCAACACGCTGGACGACCGCTTCACGCTGGAGATGCCCTGGGCGCTGCCGGAGACGGGCATCGAGCAGGTGCTGTTCTACCCGGTCGAGGACGGACTCATCAGCTACACCGCGACGCAGGACGCCATGGTGATGAACGGCACCCTGCGCCTCACCACCAAAGCGGGCTACAAGCCGGACGCGGCGACCCTCTCCGGCATTCTCACCGTGAAGCTGGCGGGCGCGCCGAAGCCGGACGCCTTTTTCATCACCGGCGAGCGGGATGTGGAGCTGCCCGCGCTGCTTCCCCCCGGCAAGGTGATCACCAGCGGCGGCCTCGGCGACGGCCATGGCGGCACCGCCGGCACCGGCGCCGGCGGGGCGGGCGCCGACGGCAGCGCTGCCCCGGGCGCGATCAGCCTGCCGCTCGCCCTCGGCTCGGCGCTGCTGGGCGGCCTTCTCCTCAACCTGATGCCCTGCGTGTTCCCCATCCTCAGCCTCAAGGCGCTGAGCCTTGCCCGCGCGGGCGAGTCCGCGCGCGGCGCACGTCAGGAGGCGCTGGCCTACACCGGCGGCGTGCTCCTCACCATGGGCCTGCTCGGCGGCCTGCTGCTCGCCCTGCGCGCGGGCGGCGAGGCGGTGGGCTGGGCCTTCCATTTGCAGGACCCGCGCATGGTGGCCCTGCTCGCCCTGCTGATGGTCGCCATCGGCCTCAACCTCGCCGGGGTGTTCGAGATCACCACCCGCCTTGCGGGCGCGGGGCAGAGCCTGGCCTCCAGCGGCGGCGCCAAGGGCGCGTTCTGGACCGGCGCGCTCGCCGTGCTGGTCGCCACCCCCTGCACCGCCCCGTTCATGGCCGCCGCACTCGGGGCAACGCTCGCCCTGCCGCCCGCGCTCGGCATGGCGATCTACCTGGCGCTCGGCCTCGGCATGGCGCTGCCCTTCCTGGCGCTGGGCTATGTGGCGCCCCTGCGCCGGCTGCTGCCCCGCCCCGGCGCGTGGATGGACACCTTCCGCCGCGTGCTCGCCTTCCCCATGTTCGCCACCGCCCTGTGGCTGTTCTGGATCGTCGGGCGGCAGGTGGGGCTTGATGCCATGGTGGCGGGCCTGGCCGTTGCCCTCCTGATGGCGCTCGCCCTGTGGCTGGTGGGCCGCGCGCAGGAGACCGGCCGCCCCATGCGCCTCGGCTGGGCGCTGGCGGCGCTGCTGATCGGCGTGACCGGCGGCCTGGCCGCGCCGCGCCTCGGCAGCGCGGATGCGGCGGCGGGGGAGAACGCGGGCACGCGCCTTGCCTCGGGCACGCTGACGGCGGAGCCGTTCTCGGACGCGGCGCTCGACACGCTGCTCGCCAGCGGCACGCCCACCTTCGTCTACTTCACCGCCGACTGGTGCGTGACCTGCAAGCTGAACGAGCGGGCGGCGCTGGAGCGGCCGCAGGTGGCCGAGGCGTTCCGCGAGGCGGGCGTTGCGGTGCTGGTGGGCGACTGGACCCGCCGCGACGACACCATCGCCGCCGTGCTGCGCCGCTATGGCCGGGACGGCGTTCCGCTTTATCTGTTTTTCCCCAAGGGGGCGGATCGGGATCAGCCGCAGGTGCTGCCGCAGATCCTGACACCTTCGCTCCTGATCGAGACTGTCGCCTGACGGCGCGGGCCACGGCCCGCTTCGTCCCCGTGTTCCGTTGCGTTTCCGGGCGTTCCGTTTTCAGCCCTTTGTCCCAAGCTGTTTCCCAGGGAGCTTACGCATGAAGCCCAAGACGCTGCTTTCCGCACTTGCGGTCACCATCGCCATCAGTGCCCCGGCGTTCGCCGCGCCCAAGGTCGGCGCGCCCGCCCCGGCCTTCACCGCCACCGACATCAACGGCAAGACCCATGCCCTGTCCGACTACAAGGGCAAGACGGTGGTGCTGGAGTGGCACAACCCCGAGTGCCCGTTCGTGAAGAAGCACTACGACAGCGGCAACATGCAGGCCCTGCAGAAGTCCGCCACCAGCGACGGCGTCGTCTGGCTCACCATCAACACCTCCGCCGAGGGCAAGCAGGGTCATCTCACCCCGCAGGCCGCCAAGGATCTGCTGGCCGCCCAGAAGGCCGCGCCCAGCGCCTACCTGCTCGACACGGACGGCAAGGTCGGCCGGCTCTACGAGGCCAAGACCACGCCCCACATGTTCGTGATCGATCCCAAGGGGACGCTCGTCTACATGGGCGCGATCGACGACAAGCCGACCGCCAACCCGGACGATATCAAGACCGCGAAGAACTACGTCACCGCCGCCCTTGCCAGCGTGAAGGCCGGCCAGCCGGTGGCGGACAGCGCCACCAAGCCCTACGGCTGCTCGGTCAAGTACAACTGAGCCCTCACCTCACCTCTTGATCGGGGCGCTCCGGCGGGAAGGTTCCCAAGGGGCAACACCATTGCCGCAAATGGCGGATCTGACGCTTCCGCCATTTGCGGCCCGTCCCCTGGGTGCTAAACAACACGGGTGGAGATGAGCCCTATGTCGTATCACCTTGCCCTTCCCGCCCCTGCCCTCGCCCTCGTGGCCGCGCTGGGCCTTGCCGCCGGGATAGCGCCCGCGGCGGCCCAGACTGAACCAGCACAGGCCGAGTCCGCACAGGCCGAGCCGGTACAGGCCAACGCGGCGCAGGCGCAGACGCAGGCGAGCGCCGCCGCGCAGAACGCCACCGCACAGACCACCACCGCACAGGCGGCCCCGGCGACGGAGCAGTACCAGCGCCGCATCCGGCAGGCGATCACGCCCGACGAGGTGCGCCGCGCCTGTTCCGCCCCCAACGGCAGCCTGACCATCGGCGACGAGATCGTGGTCTGCGCCGAGCGCGACCCGCAGCAGCGCTACCGCGTGCCGGGCGAAACCGTGACGCGCCCGGTCGATCCGGCGCAGGATTCGCCCGTGGCCCGCGCCAACCGGGTGATGAAGGCCAATGACGACGCGCCCGTCGGCACCAATGCGGAGAAGCCGCGCGGCGCGCTCAATCCGTTCGCCCTCGGCAAGTGGCTGAAGAGCCTGGGCGAGAAGGCGACGGAAGAAGAAGAATAGGGCACGGCCTTTCGCATCGGAGCATTGGTGCACCGGTGCATCGGCGCATCGGGGCATCGGGGCTGGCGGAACCGCTGGCCCCGCCCAGGCGGCGTCTGCGCCCATGCGCCCCAGAAGAATTCCGAAGAATTCAAACCGGATTTCTCAATAAAATCAGCCAATTAATTCATTGAAATTGGCTGATTTTCTTTGATTCCGAACATTCCGCTGGAGAAAATAAAACACCGGGCCGCACGCAGCGACCCGGTGACTGGCGGGAGTTGGCCCCGCAATTTCCAGAAGGATACTGGAATGACAGCCTACATCCTTCTGGTCCTGATCCTAAGCCGCATCAGGATTACGATCAAGATCGAGCTTGGGAGATAAACTGGACCACACTGGCGTGTCCCTCCCCCACGGTGGGCACGCCAGTGCTCCAGCAGGAAGCAAATGTCGGGCAGGTCGGTGCCGCATCGGAATCAGCCGTTGCACCTGCCAGACACAACAATCAGGCTGTCGCAGGACGGCGGGAGAGCGTCTTCCCGGTTTCCGGGAACACTCCCGCCGCTTCGCGCCCATACGCCCCGCGCCCCTCGCCGCCGGACAGAACGGCGTCATTGGTAACTTCGCTTTAAGCATAGGCGACCACAATGGCCGCGGTTAACCACTTGGGTCCCCGTGCGCCATGTTCATTATCATCGGTCTGGTCGTTGTCTTTGTCTGCGTCTTCGGCTCGTTCATCCTCGCCGGGGGCAAGATGGAAATCATCCTGCACGCGGCCCCGCACGAGCTGATGGCGGTGGCGGGCGGCGCGCTGGGTGCGTTCATCGTCGCCAACTCCAAGACCGTGCTCAAGAAAGCGGGCCAGGGCATCGGCCGGGCATTCAAGGGCGAGAAGTGGCAGAAGCAGGACTATCAGGACCTGCTGTGCCTCCTGTTCCTGCTCATCAGGACCGTCCGCACCAAGGGCGTGGTCGCCATCGAATCGCACATCGAGCGCCCCGAGGAATCCAAGATCTTCCAGCAGTTCCCGCGCCTTCTCGCCGACCACCATCTGGTGGCGTTCATCTGCGACTACCTGCGCATGATGACCATGAACTTCGACGATCCGCACCAGGTGGAGGACGCCATGGAGAAGGATCTGGAGAAGCACCACGAGGAGGAGCACCAGGCCCAGCACGCGTTGCAGATCATGGCCGACGGCCTGCCCGCCATCGGTATCGTCGCCGCCGTGCTCGGCGTGGTGAAGACCATGGGCTCCATCGACCAGCCCACCGAGATCCTCGGCGCGATGATCGGCGGCGCGCTGGTCGGCACCTTCCTTGGCGTGCTGCTCTCCTACTGCATCGTCGGGCCGATCGCCGAGCGTCTGCGGCAGGTGCTGGAGGCGGAAAGCCAGTTCCTGCGGCTGGCCAAGACCGTCATCATCGCCCACCTTCAGGGGCTGGCGCCGCAGGTGGCCGTGGAGATCGGCCGCCGCAACACCCCGAGCGAACACGCCCCCTCCTTCCTGGAGCTGGAGGAGGCGATCAACGAGCTGCCCAACAACCTGGCCTGAGGCAACCTGGCCTGACGCAACCTGGCCTGAGGCAACCTGGCCTGAGGCGGCCCTGCCGGAACGGGTCTTCTCCGGGGCAGGTCTTCTCCGGGGCGGCTCTTTTCCGAAGCCGCTCTTTGCCGTGCCTGACAGAGTGACAGCTTGCACCCCGGTCACGGCGGACATACTGTGCCCGCCGTTTTTCCGTATCAGTCTGTTTGTGGAAAGATCGGCCAAATGACCAAGCTGAAGATCGCAGTGCTGGGCGCTTCCGGCTACACCGGCGCGGACCTGATCCGCCTTGCCCTTCTGCACCCGCAGATGGAAATCGTTGCCCTCTCGGGCGAGCGCAAGGCCGGGCAGGCGGTCGATGCGGTGTGGCCGCACTTCAAGGCCTATCCGCTGCCCGATCTGGTGACGGCCGAGTCCATCGACTTCAGCCAGGTGGACGCCGTGTTCGGCTGCCTGCCGCACGCCACCAGCCAGCAGATCATCCGGCAGATCTTCGAGGGGCCGAATCCGCCCAAGGTGATCGATCTTTCCGCCGACTTCCGCCTGCGCGACCCGGCCACCTACGAGCAGTGGTACGGCAACCCGCACGCGGCGCTGGAGTTGCAGGGCGAGGCGGTCTACGGCCTCACCGAGCACGCCCGCGAGCAGCTCAGGTCCGCGCGCCTTGTCGCCTGCCCCGGCTGCTACCCGACCGCCGCCCTGCTGGCGCTGATCCCGCTGCTGCAGAACCGGCTGATCACTCCGCGCAACATCACCATCAACGCGCTCTCCGGCGTCTCGGGCGCGGGCCGCAGCCTCAAGGAGGCCAACCTGTTCGCGGAAGTGGCCGAGGCCATGCACCCTTACGGCCTGGGCCACCACCGCCACATGCCGGAGATCGAGCAGGAGCTGGGCAAGGCGGCGGGCGAGCCGCTTTACATCAGCTTCACGCCGCACCTTGTGCCCATCAACCGGGGCGAGCTGGAGACCATCACCGTCGAGCTGACGGACGGCCAGAGCGCGGACTCGCTGCGCGAGGCCCTCGCCCAGCGCTACGCCGACGAGCCGTTCGTCCATGTGCTGCCCAAGGGCGTGGCCCCGGCCACCCGCATGGTGCGCGGCTCCAATCACTGCGTCATCAACGTGTTCCCCGACCGGATTCCGGGCCGCGCCATCGTGGTCTCGGCCATCGACAATCTGGTGAAGGGCTCGTCCGGTCAGGCCATCCAGAACTTCAACGTGATGTTCGGCCTGCCGGAAACCATGGGGCTGGAACAGGCCCCGCTGTTCCCCTGATCGAACGGGAGGCGCCGTCATGCCGGTCCATGCCCTGGGCACCCTCACGCCCCGCATCGCCGAGGATGTGTTCATCGCCCCCGGCGCGCAGGTGATCGGCGACGTGGAGATCGGCCCCGGCTCCTCCGTCTGGTTCAACTGCGTGCTGCGCGGCGACGTCAACTTCATCCGCATCGGCGCGCGCACCAACATCCAGGACGGCACGGTGGTGCACGTGAGCCGCAAGACCCACGGCACCACCATCGGCAACGACGTGCTCATCGGCCACATGGCCATGATCCACGGCTGCGAGTTGCAGGACGGCTGCTTCGTCGGCCTCGGCGCGACGGTGATGGACGGCTGCGTGATCGAGCCGGGCGCCATGCTGGCCGCCGGCGCGCTGCTCACGCCGGGCAAGCGCATCCCCGCCGGGCAGATGTGGGCCGGCCGCCCGGCCAAATACGTGCGCGACCTGACGCGGGAGGAAATCGAGCGCCACCGCCTGGGCACCGCCCACTACGCCGCGCTGGCGCAGACCTACCGCACGGACCTGCGGACACTGTAGACCGCGCCCCCTCCCTGCACCTACGACTTGCGCCCTACGCCAGTTGCCCTAACGTAGACCGCTGGCAAGGCGCAACCGCGGAGAGGGAATGGCCGGCACAGCGAAGCGGTACCAGGGCATGGACGCGCTGCGCGGCCTTGCGATCCTCGGCATTTTCCTCGTCAACATCATCGGCATGGGCGGCTCCCTGCGCGGCGAGGAATATCCGCCGCTCCTCGGCTGGACCGTGTTCGACCGGCTGGCCTGGTGGCTCCAGTCCCTGTTCGTCGAGGGCACCATGCGGGGCCTGCTCTCACTGCTGTTCGGGGCCAGCTTCGTCCTTTACCTCCAGCGGCTGGAAGACGACCCGGACCTCACGGCGGGGGAGATCGCCCTGCTCTATTACCGCCGCGCCTTCTGGCTGGCGGTCTTCGGGCTGGTCCATGCCTATATGCTGCTGTGGCCGGGGGACATCCTGTTCATCTACGGGCTCGCCGCCTGCGCCCTCTATCCCATGCGGGACTGGCCGCCCCGCCACCTCATCGGCACGGGGCTGATCTTCATCTTCATGCTGGCGGCCTTCATGAGCGCGGCATTCCTGCTGGGCGATGCCCAGCCCACCCTGACGGCGGGCGACCAGGCGGACCGGTTCCGCGCCTTCCTCGCCGAGGAGCGGCAGGCGCGCCTCGGCAGCTACATGGACAACGCCCGCTATCTGGTGCCGCTGGCGACGGAGTGGAACCTGACGCCGCTGGTCATCTGGTGGGTGGCGGACGCGCTGGGCATGATGTTCATCGGCGCGGGTCTTGCCCGGATGCAGGTGCTTCAGGGCCGCGCCTCGCAACGGACCTACCTGCTGCTGGCGCTGGCAGGCTATGGCATTGGCGTGCCGCTGCGGATCTGGCTGTCCCATCAGGCCATGGCGTCGCACTTCCTCGCCGGGCCCGCCGCCCTTTCGCCCGGCTACCAGATCGGCCGCTGCGCCGTCACCCTCGGCCATGTGGGGCTGTTCTACCTGATCTGGACCCGGGTCGCCCGCCACCCGGACGGCGCGCGCCGGTTCGAGCCGCTGGCCTGGGTCGGGCGCATGGCGCTGACCAACTACATCGGCCAGACGGTGATCGGGCAGTTCCTGCTGTTCTCCGGCTTCGGGTTCGGCCTGTTCGCCAGCCTCGGCTGGGCGGGGCTGCTGCTGCTCGCCCTTGCCCTCTGGCCGGTGCAGATGACCCTGAGCGGCCTCTACCTCCACTACCGCCGCACCGGCCCGCTGGAGTGGCTGTGGCGCTGGCTCGCCCGCACGCCATGGGTGCGCCCCTGACACCCCCTGATCCGGTGGCTCTGCCCCCGTCTGCGGCGGCCTGATTCGCCACCCCCCTGCCGTCGCGCTATACTCTTGGGAAATGAGGCCACGCATCCCCGTGGCGCCGGCAATCCGACCCTGATGCGCCATGGGTGCTGTCCACGAGGGGAGAAGACTATGGCTTCGTTCGGCACGGGGGAAGTACGCGTCGTTGCGCTGGTTGGCCCGTACCAGTCGGGAAAGACATCCCTGCTGGAGAGCATTCTCGTTGCGTGCGGAAGCCTGGCCCGCAAGACCGGCGGCAGCGGCGCGGCCGGGCGCCTCCATGGCGACTCCTCGCCCGAGGCCCGGGCCCGGAGCATGGGCGTCGAGGTCAACATCGCCGAGGCGACGTACCTGGGCGAGCGCTACGTGTTTCTGGACTGCCCGGGCTCCATCGAGTTCTTTCAGGAGACGCTCGGCATCCTGCCGGGGGTCGATGCCGCCGTGATCGTCGCCGAGCCGGACCCGGCCCGCATCCACGCGCTCTCGCCGGTGTTCCAGGCCGTCCAGACCCTGGGGCTGCCCCACTTCGTGGTGTTCAACAAGATCGACAAGGCGGCGGGCTCCATCCGCGCCGCCAGCGACGCGCTGACCCAGGTCTCCGCCGTGCCCGTGCTGCTGCGCCACATTCCGCTGCGGGAGAACGGGCAGATCACCGGCTTTGTCGATCTGGCCGCCGGGCGCGCCCACATCTACCGGCCCGGCCAGCCCTCGGAGGTGGCGGAGATCCCGGACACGGTGCGCGAGCGCTACCTGCATGACCGCACCGAACTCCTCGAAAAGCTGGCGGACTTCGACGACAGCCTGATGGAGGAGCTGCTCGACAACATCGAGCCCTCCCGCGACACGGTATTCCGCGATCTGGCGCTGGACGTGCAGCAGGGCAAGATCGTGCCCGTGTTCCTCACCGCCGCCGCGCTGGACGAAGGCACCCGCCGCTTCCTCAAGGCCCTGCGCCACGAGCTGCCCGCCTTTGCTGCGACGCAGGCGCGCCTTGGCGTCGCGCCCGAGGGCGGGCCGCTGGCGCTGGCGCTGAAAACCTTCCACACCCCGCACGCGGGCAAGATCTCCGCCTGCCGGGTGCTGCGCGGCGGCCTCCGGGAAGGCGACGTGGTGGGCAGCCAGAAGCTGGGCGGCGTGTTCCGGCTGGGCGGCACGACGCCCGAGAAACTGGCGGGGGCGCAGGCGGGGGATTTCGTCGGCATCGGCAAGCTGGAGGGGCTGCACACCGGGGACACGCTGGGCGAGCCCGCCGTGCCGCGCCCGCCCCTGCTCGCGCCCGTCTACAGCCTGGCGCTCGCCGCCGCCAACCGGGGCGACGAGGTGAAGCTGACAGCCGCCCTCGCCCGGCTGGCGGAGGAAGACCCCTCCCTCACCTTCGGCCACGACCCGGAGACGGGCGAGCTGGTGCTGCGCGGCCAGGGCGAGATGCACCTCAATGTCGCCATCGACCGGCTCAAGTCCCGCTACGGCCTCACGGTCCAGACCCGGCGGCCGCAGACGCCCTACCGCGAGACCATCCGCAAGGGCGTGCGCCACCATGCGCGGCACAAGAAGCAGTCGGGCGGCCACGGCCAGTTCGCGGACGTGACCGTCGAGGTGCGCCCGCTGCCGCCGGGCTCCGGCTTCCAGTTCAGCGAGACGATCACCGGCGGGGCCATTCCGCGCCAGTACATCCCCGCTGTCGAGGAAGGCGCGCGCGAGGGGCTGAAGCGCGGCCCGCTCGGCTTTCCGGTGGTGGACGTGGGGGTGACGCTGGTGGACGGCAAGTTCCACACGGTGGACTCGTCCGACATGGCGTTCCAGATCGCGGGCCGCATGGCCATGCAGGAAGTCCTGCCCCAGTGCGCGCCGGTGCTGCTGGAGCCGGTGCTCCTCGTCCGGCTGCACGTGCCCTCGCTCTACACCGCCAAGGCCAATCAGGTGGTCTCCACCCGGCGCGGCCAGATCCTCGGCTTCGACGCGCGCCCCGGCTGGCCCGGCTGGGATACGGTCGAGGCGCACATTCCCCAGTCGGAAATGCACGACCTCATCATCGAGCTGCGCTCGCTGACCGAAGGCGCGGGCACCTACGAGGCGGAATTCCACCACCGCGCCGAACTGGTGGGGCGGCTGGCGGACGCGGTGGTCCAGCAGCAGGCCGCCGCGGAATAGCGGGAGCGGTCATGGCAGGCGCGACGGGCGCGCGCTCAGTCGCGCGGCGTGTCCCGGCGGTGTGCGGGGCGGGGCCGGTCGCTGTGGGCCGCGTCGTCGTAGCCCCGGCGCGCGGAGTAGAACACCAGCGCCATCAGCCCGCCGCCGACCACGAGGGAGAGCACCACGCCCGCGATCAGCGCCCCGATGCCGACGCCGGACATTTCCACCGTGCCCATCGCCTGCCAGCTGACAACGACGAACACACCGGCAACCGCCAGCAGGCCCAGCATCACGACGACAAGCAGCAAGCGACCCATTGAACTCTCCCTGGCGCCCCAATTTCCCGGGCCCCGCCGCCCCATTCTCTGCGCCTTTTGCGGCGGCCGCAACCGGGGCGGTTCTAGTTGCCCGCGCCCTGCATGAGGGTGCGCACCATGTCCTCGGCGGTCGTGCCTTCCTTGAGGCGGCGCAGGTCGTGGTAGACCAGGCTGGTGACGATGGCGGAGAAGGCATAGATCAGGCTGGAGACGATGACCGCCGCCACCTCGGCCAGCCCGAAGATGCTGAACACCAGCCCGGCGGCCCAGCCGATGAGCAGGGAGACGATCCACAGGATCACCATGTAGCCGAGGATGGTCCAGCGGTGGCCCTCGGTGAGCTGGACGCTGCGCTTGAGCGCCTCCAGCGCCGGCAGCCGCTCGACAATGGCCGCGGGCATGGCGACGAAGAACACCAGCGCGAAAATCAGCCCCGGCAGCACGAACAGCAACATGCCAAGGCCGACGGCAGCCGCCAGCGCCAGCGCCGTGGCGATTGCCTGGAAGGCGAGCTGCGCTCCGTAGCTGAACAGGAGGCCGAGCGCCGGGGGCGCCAGCCCGAGCTGGTGGCGGAAGGCGGGATAGAGCATCATCCCCGCCAGCAGGTTCTGCCCGGTCAACAGCAGGAACAGGAACAGGACGAAGCCGGTCAGGCTGGCGGGCTGCTGCCCGGGCATGGGCAACTGGGCGCTGAGCAACATGCTCGGCAGACCCACCAGCAGCACGGACACCAAGGCCACGCCGGTCAGGTTGCGGCCCAGAACGGCAAGGCTTCGTTCAACAATCGACGAAAACTGGAGTTTTTCAGACATGAAACCATTCCTGCAATGAAACTTGTACGGATTCAAGCAGGCGCCCCCGCGCGGTGTGACGCCACGCGTGGATCTCGACAGGCACGTCAGGGAAAAGCCGAACGAAGCTGCTTGCGCAGGCTCAACGCGCGAGCGCGCAAGTCGATGCGCGGAGCGGGATTTACCCGGCGGCGGGTGGGCATGGCGGCGAAGCGGCGGCGGGCCGTCTCAGGCGAACTGGCGCACGGTCTCGATGAAACGCTGCACGGAAATGGGCTTGGCGATGTAGGCCTCGCACCCGCCCTCGCGGATGCGCTCCTCGTCCCCCTTCATGGCGAAGGCGGTCACGGCGATGACCGGGATATGCTTCAGCTCCTCATCGCTCTTCAGCCAGCGGGTCACTTCAAGACCGGAGACTTCCGGCAGCTGAATGTCCATAAGGATGAGGTCCGGTTTGTGCTGGCGCGCCAGGTCCACCACCATCTTGCCGTCGCGGGTCCGGATCGTTGCGAAGTTGTGTGCTTCGAGCAGGTCGCAGAAGAGCTTCATGTTCAACTCATTGTCTTCAACGACGAGTATGGTTTTTGACACGGCCATCCTCTCGATCCCTGTCGGTCCCGCTTGTGCGGCTGGCGGCGCACGGAGACTCTGTGTTGATTGTAACCATAGCAGGATTAAGGATTAGTCACTAAGAGCGATTCCCCATGACGGTCGAGAAAATAGACGCTGCCGAAGTGGTCGCATTGCGCTGCATCATCGAAATCGCGGGCGACCCGGATCTGGGTCCGCGCTTCCTGGCGCTCACCGGACTCGATGCGGACGGCCTGCGCGCCAGCCTGACGGAGCACGGCACCCTCGCCGCCGCGCTCGGATTCCTGCTGGACCACGAGCCCTCCCTAATCCTGGTTGCACAACGGGCCGGGATTGCGCCACAAGAGATCGCGGAAGCCGCCGCCACCCTCGGGGCCGGCCCCGTGGCGGGCTGACGCGCCGCGCCTTCCCCGAAAAGACCCGGGACCCGAGACCTCAGACCAGGAAAGTTGCGTGCCCATGCCCCGTCCGCTCCTCATCTGCGACTGCGATGAAGTCCTGCTCCAGTTCGTGGGGCCGTTCGAGGCCTGGCTTGGCCGTCAGGGCTATGCCCTCTCGTTCGAGAGCTTCTCCTTCGCCGGGAACATCCGCCACATCGAAACCGGCGCGGTGCCGGACAAGGCGGCGGTGTGGCAGCTTCTGTTCGACTTCTTCGAGGCCGAGCTGGAGTCGGCGCCCGCCCTGCCCGGCGCGCCGGAGGCACTGCGCGCCATCAGCGAGGTGGCGGACGTGGTGATCCTCACCAACATCGCCGAGGAACACCGCGAGCGGCGGGAGAAGATGCTGGCAAGCATCGGCATGCCCTATCCGGTGGTCTCCAACCGCGGCTCCAAGGGCAAGGCGGTGAAGGCGCTGGCCGAGCGCTGCTCCGGCCCCTGGCTGTTCGTCGATGATCTGGCACTGCACCACGAATCGGTGGCGAACACCGCGCCCGATGTGCACCGGCTGCACTTCGTCTCCGACCCCCGCCTTCAGGCCCTCGCGCCCGCATGTCCGCACGCCCACGCCCGCTTCGACAGCTGGGAGAAGGCGCTGCCCTATGCGCTCGAGGCGCTGGCCCGCTGACCCCGCACGGTGAGGCGCGCGCCATGGTACCGCTCGTCTGCCGGGACTGCCTGAAAGAGACCCCGCCCCGGACGCCGGACGCCCGGGGCGCGCCGCCCGCCTGCCCCGCCTGCGGCAGCCCGCGCCTTGTCAGCCACCCGGAGCTGGACCAGCTCGCCATCGCCCACATCGACTGCGACGCCTTCTTCGCGGCGGTGGAGAAGCGGGACAACCCGGCGCTCAGGGACAAGCCGGTGATCGTGGGCGGCACCGGCGGGCGCGGCGTCGTCTCCACCGCCTGCTACATCGCCCGCATCCATGGCGTGCGCTCGGCCATGCCCATGTTCCAGGCCCGCAAGCTCTGCCCCGAGGCGGTGGTGCTGCCGCCGGACATGGCCCGCTACAAGGCGGTCTCGCGCCAGTTGCGGGCGAAGATGGAGGCGCTGACGCCGCTGGTCGAGCCGCTCTCCATCGACGAGGCCTTCCTCGACCTCACCGGCACCGAGCGGCTGCACGGGGCCTCGCCTGCCCGCGTGCTCATGCGGCTTGCCCGCGAGGTGGAGGCGGAGCTGGGCATCACCATCTCCGTCGGGCTCAGCTACAACAAGTTCCTGGCCAAGCTCGCCTCGGACATGGACAAGCCGCGCGGCTTCTCCGTGATCGGCCGGGCGGACGCCAGGGACGTGCTCGCGCCGCTGCCGGTCTCGCGCATCTGGGGCGTGGGGCTCGCGACCCAGGCGCGGCTCGCCCGCCACGGCATCCGCCTCATCCGCGATATCCAGACCCTGCCGCTCGACCAGCTTTTGCGCGCGGCCGGGGAGGACGGCATGCGCCTGCGCCGCCTCGCCCTGGGGGAGGACAACCGGCCCGTCACGCCGAGCCGCGAGCGCAAGAGCCTCTCCTCCGAGACCACCCTGGCGACGGACGTCTCCGACCGCGCCGTGCTGGAGCGGCACCTGCGCGAGGCCGCCGACACGGTCGCCCGCCAGTTGCGCGCCGAGAAGCTGGCCGCCGCCTCGGTGGTGGTGAAGCTGAAGACGGCGGCCTTCCAGACCATCACCCGCTCGCGCCGCCTCGCCCGGCCCACCCAGACCGCCCGCGACCTGCTGGACATCGCCCTGCCGCTCCTCGCAACCGAAGCGGACGGCCGCCGTTTCCGTCTGGTGGGGCTGGGCGTCACCCTCTGCCCGCCGCCGGAGGAAGCGCCGGACCTCGGCTTCGACTTCGGCGCGCCGGCCGACGACCGGCGGCTGAAGCTCGAGTCGGCGCTGGATCAGGTGCGGGCGCGATTCGGCGGCAAGGTGATCGGGCTCAGCACCCCGGCGCCGCGCGACCCCGCCGGCCGCAAGCCCGAGCGCCGCGGGTGACGCGCGGGGCCTGAAGCACGGAAGCGGAGCG
This sequence comes from Pedomonas sp. V897, assembly GCF_051304405.1. Lineage (NCBI taxonomy): Bacteria > Pseudomonadati > Pseudomonadota > Alphaproteobacteria > Sphingomonadales > Pedomonadaceae > Pedomonas > Pedomonas sp. V897. The sequence goes on along the minus strand of NZ_JBPPGG010000004.1, from coordinate 194,524 downwards.
GGAGAACACGCGCGGAAGCGGAGCGGGAGAACACACACGGGCGCCGTGAACCCGCCCCCCGTTCAAGCGCTCCCCCTCCTCAGACGGGCGTCCGACGGTTCGCCGCCACATCTGCTGGCCCACGGCCCCTGAATTCCCCTATAGACGGGGAACATAACTTCTTATCGGAGGATGGAATGAGCGTTGAGCAACGGCTGAGCGAACTTGGACTGACCCTGCCGACCCCGGCGGCGCCGGCGGCAAACTACGTGCCCTATGTCATCAGCGGCAATCTGCTGGTGATCGCGGGCCAGCTTCCGCTCGGCCCGGAGGGTATTGCGGTCCACGGCAAGGTGGGCGACACCGTCACCGTCGAGCAGGCGACCGAGGCCGCACGGCTGTGCGCACTCAACCTCATCGCCCAGATGAAGGCCGCGCTGGGCGGCGATCTGGAGCGGGTGGTCCGCGTGGTGCGCCTCGGCGGTTTCGTCAACTGCGTGGACACTTTCGTCGATCAGCCGAAGGTGGTGAACGGCGCCTCCGACCTGATGGTCGCGGTGTTCGGCGAGAAGGGCAAGCACGCCCGCACGGCCGTCGGCACCAATTCCCTGCCGTTCAATGTTCCCGTCGAGATCGACGCAATGGTAGAAATTGCGTGACGGTAATGATTGACTGACCCGGCGGGCCCCGCCGTCTCCCCCGGCGGCGGGGCCACCGGACCGGCAGAAGCGTAAGGCCGGTCCATGCGCAGGACCGGCAAAGGCGTATGGATGGTCTGCAAGGCGAGATGACAAGACAGAGGCTGTCCCAGCAGTTTGCGTTGTGGCTCAGGGCTCAACCGTTCGTGCGCGGCGGACTGGCCGGGAAGACCGGCGCGGTGAGCCATTCCCTTGAAGCGATCGAGCAGGCCATCAAGGCCGGCTGCGGCGTGGTGCTGGAAGCGCAGCTGACCTTCGATGGCGACGCCATCGTGTTCGGGGAAGACACCCTCGACCGCCTGACGACCCTGCGCGGGCACGTCCACCAGTACGGCTCGGCCCGGTTGCAGGGGCAGAAGCTTGGAGGCTCGAACAGCACGATCATGTCGCTCTCCTGCCTGCTGCCGGAAATCGCCGGGCGCACGCCCGTGCTCATCGACGCCAGCCGCGCGCCCCAGAAGGACCCGCTGCCGCTGTGCTTCGCCATCCGCCGCGCGCTGGAGGGCTACGGCGGCCCTCTCGGCATCCTCTCGCCCAACCCGCGCGTCGTCGCCTGGTTCGGCGAACACGCCCGCCGGGTGGCCCGGGGCCTTCTCGTCCTCGAAGGTGCGAAGCGGACGCCCTGGTGGCAGCGCACCACCCTGTGGCGCACTGTCCTGCTCCGCCGCGCCCACCCCGATTTCTGCGTCTTCGATCACCGGGCCCTGCCGTCCGATTTCGCGCAGACGCTGCGCCGCCAGTCCATGCCGGTGCTGGCCTGTTCCGTGCGGACGGCGGAGGAAGCGGCCGCCGCCCGGTGCCACGCCGACAACATCATCCAGGACTTCGAGGAACACCCCATCCCGGCCGCCGCACCGGCGCAGCCGCGCCCGGCGCGCCAGCCGGTCGCCGCTGCCCGGCCCTAGGCCGGAAGCCGGGAGCGGGAGGGTATGGGCGCGCTGAAACTGGAGGTGGCCGCCAGCGTCTCCGCCATTCCGGCGCGCGACTGGCAGGCCTGCGCGGGCGACGCCAACCCCACGGTGCATCACGATTTCTTCCGCGCGCTGGAGGAGAGCGGCAGCGCCAGCGCCGAGACCGGCTGGACGCCCCGGCATCTGGTGGCGCGCACGGCCGGCGGGGAGATCGCCGGCATCCTGCCCGCCTATCTCAAGTCCCACAGCTTTGGCGAATATGTGTTCGACCACAGCTGGGCCGACGCCTTCGAGCGCGCCGGGGGCGACTATTACCCCAAGCTGCAGATCGCCGTGCCGTTCACGCCGGTGCCGGGGCCGCGCCTGCTGCTGGCGGACCCGCAGGCGGGACCGGCGCTGCTGGACGCCGCGGCCGACGCGGTGGAGGCGGCGGGGCTGTCCTCCGCCCACGCCACCTTCATCGCGCCCGGGCAGGTGCCGGTGTTCGAGGCGGCGGGCTGGCTCATCCGCACCGACCAGCAGTTCCACTGGCAGAACCGGGGCTACCGCGACTTCCAGGATTTTCTCGACCAGCTCGCCTCCCGCAAGCGCAAGGCCATCCGCAAGGAGCGGCAGACCGCCCTCGCCAGCGGGCTGGAGATCCGCTGCCTCACCGGGCCGGAACTGGAGGAGGCGCACTGGGACGCCATGTGGCGGTTCTATCAGCACACCGGCGCACGCAAGTGGGGCCGCCCCTACCTCACCCGGGACGCCTTTGCGCGCCTCGCCGGGACCATGGCGGACAAGGTGCTGCTGGTGCTGGCCTTCCGCGCGGGCAAGCCGGTCGCGGGGGCGCTCAATCTCATCGGGCAGGACACGCTCTACGGCCGCTACTGGGGCGCGACCGAGCATCACGGCTGCCTGCACTTCGAGGTCTGCTACTACCAGGCCATCGCGTGGGCCATCGACCGGGGCCTGGCGCGCGTCGAGGCGGGCGCACAGGGCGAGCACAAGCTGGCGCGCGGCTACGAGCCGACCACCACCTTCTCCGCCCACTGGATCCGCCATCCCGCCTTCCGCCGCGCCGTGGCCAACTTCCTCGAACAGGAGCGCCGGGCGGTGGCGGCGGGCATGGAATACCTCGGCCACTTCACCCCCTTCCGGCGCGGCCCGCTGGGCGGCGGCAGCGCGGGTGAGGGTGAGGACGAAGGCGACCACGATTGAGGGTCGCGGGGACTGGTTCCAGATAGACCCTGGTTCCCGAAGGGCCCCTAGTTCCCGATGGCCGCCAGCCATTCCCGCGCGCGGCGCTGGGCCTCGGCGATTTCGGCGGGGCTCATGTCCGCCGCCAGCGCGGCCCGCTCATCGAGCGCGCCCCGGATGCCGGCCAGCGCGGCCAGATTGTACCAGCGGTGCGCCTCGACAAGGTCGATGTCCACACCCTCTCCCAGCGCATAGGCTGTGCCCAGATCGTAATAGGCCTGCGCCTCGCCGCGCCGTGCGGCGGCCAGCAGACGCTCCACCGTCCCGCTGCGCGTGGATTCGGGCGAACGGGCGGAGGCGGCCGCAGGGCTGGCAATGGCGGATGGATTCATCCCTGGCATTGCACGTCTCCAAAGCTGCGTGTTGGTTTGGCAACCGGACGCCACACAACTCGGCGGCGGCGTTACCGCCGCGCCCGCCCCCTTTTTCTCAGTATGGTTAAAAATAAATGGTTAACGGCGCAGCATAACCTGCATCCGCCTTCACCCCAAGACGGATTGCCACAATAGTGTGGATATTCCGGCCCGGCGGGGCCGCTCAGAGCGGCCGCACCGGCAGGTTGTCGATCAGGCGGGTGGTGCCGACGCGGGCCGCCACGAACAGCCGCGCCTCCCGGTCCAGCGTCTGCAGGGGCTCAAGGGTGCGGGCGTCGCGCAGCTCCAGGTAATCCACCGAGGCGAAGCCCGCGGCCAGCAGGTCCCGCACGCCGTCGGCCAGTGCCGAGGCCACGTCCGCGCCGCCCGCGATCTGGTCGCGCACGCGGGTGAGCGTCTTCGGCAGGGCGCTGGCGATGGCCCGCTCGGCCTCGCTCAGGTAGACGTTGCGGGAGGACATGGCGAGGCCGTCCGCCTCGCGCACGATGGGCGCGCCGATGATCTCGACGCCGATGTTCAGGTCCTCGACGAACCGGCGGATGACGGCGAGCTGCTGATAATCCTTCTCGCCGAAGATGGCGATGTCCGGCCGCGCCATGTTGAGCAGCTTGGTGACGACCAGCGCCACGCCGTCGAAGTGGCCCGGGCGCGCGGCGCCGCACAGACCCTCCGACACGCCCGTGACGCTGATGGAGGTGGCGAATCCGGCCGGGTACATTTCCTCCACGGTCGGCGCGAACAGCAGGTGGCAGCCGGCGCCGTCCAGCAGCTCGGCATCGCGCGCTTCCTGGCGCGGATAGCGGCTTAAGTCTTCGTTAACTCCGAACTGCTTCGGATTGACGAAGATACTTGCTACAACGCGATCGGCCCGGGCCCTGGCGGCCTCAACGAGGGAGAGATGACCCTGATGCAGCGCTCCCATGGTGGGCACCAGCGCAATCCGCAGCCCGGCCTTGCGCCAGTCGTTTACCGTCTCGCGCAGGTCCGCCACGGTGCGGACGATCTTCAACCCGTGCATGGCTGGTTCGACTCCCGGCCTGTCATTGACTCCGTCCGCTGTGTCGGCACAAACAGCGGTCAAATCAAGTAGGTTCGTACAGGACAAATATTCATGGCAACGCGCGCGCACATCATCGTTCTGGGCAATGAGAAGGGCGGATCGGGCAAATCGACCACCGCCGTCCACATTGCCGTTGCCCTGCTTTACGCCGGTCTCAGCGTCGGCGCGATCGACCTCGACGGCCGCCAGCGCAGCTTTGCCCGCTATCTGGAGAACCGGGCCAACTACAACAGGAAGCACGGCCTCAAGCTGGTGGAGCCCGAAACCGTCGTCATGCAGGACTCGACGGAGGAGGAGGACCGGGCCAAGCTGGAGGCCCAGCTGGCGGCGTGGGCCGAGACCAAGGACGTGATCGTCATCGACTGCCCGGGCCGCGACAGCGTGCTCTCCCGCGTGGCCCACTCCCACGCCGACACGCTCATCACCCCGATGAACGACAGCTTCATCGACTTCGACCTGCTCGGCCAGGTGGATGCGGACACCCACAAGGTGACCCGCCCCAGCTTCTATTCCGAACTGGTGTGGCAGTCGCGCAAGGCCCGCGCCAAGCGCGACGGCGGCTCCATCGACTGGGTGGTGCTGCGCAACCGCATGTCCCATCTGGAAGCGCGCAACATGCGCCGCGTGGCGGGCGCGCTGGCGGAGCTGTCCAAGCGCATCGGCTTCCGGCTGGCGCCGGGTCTCTCCGAGCGTGTGATCTTCCGCGAGCTGTTCCCCAAGGGCCTGACGCTGCTCGACCTGCGCAACGTCACCAAGACCGAGGGCAGCATGACCATGAGCCAGGTGGCCGCCCGTCAGGAGGTGCGCGACCTGCTCCTGGAGCTGAAGCTGCCCATGTTCGACGCGGAGGGCAACCGGATCGCGACCGCCACCGGGGGCACCGCCACCGGGCCGGAGGCGGCCCCGGCGGACGCGGCCGCCGATTCGGCGGCGCCCGCTGCCGCGCTGGCCTAAGGCCGCGCCGTGCCCTGGCTGCTGCTGGGCCTGCTCGTCCTTGTCCTGCTGTGGGCCGTGGGCCGGTGGGGGCTGAACACCGCGCCGCGCAACCTGCGCTGGACCGGCCTCGGGCTACTGGCGGTTCTCTGCCTGCTGGTTGCGGTCTGGCTGCTGGTCCGGGGCCAGCTTCCGGGGGCCGCCGCCTTTGCAACGGGCGCGCTGGCCCTATATGGGCGGTATCGTTGGATCAAGGGAATGATCGACCGGATCGGGGCGGCCGGCGGCCAGCCCGGCGCGGGGCCGCGCAGCGCCCCCGGCCAGCGCGCTCCGGTCACCGGCGAGGAGGAGGCCTATGCGATTCTGGGCCTTGAGCCCGGCGCGGACAGGGACGCCATTCTGGCGGCGCACAAGCGCCTCATGCGGCTGGTTCACCCGGATCGCGGCGGCAGCGACTATCTGGCCGCCAAGATCAACCAGGCGCGGGACATCCTGCTGCGCAAGACGGATCGCCTGTAACGCCCTTTCCTGACGGCTTTATCCTGTTCTTTTGCTGGAGACGTGGTTCATGGCTCACCGCTTTCACCCCACCACCCTGCGCGAATACGACGTGCGCGGCATCATCGGCGAAACCCTGACCGAGGACGACGCCCGGGCGCTCGGCCGGGGCTTCGGCACCCGCGTGCGCCGCAACGGGGGCAGCCGCGTGGTGGTCGGCTACGACGGCCGCCTCTCCTCGCCCATGCTGGAGGCGGCGCTGGTGGATGGCCTCACCTCGGCGGGCGTCGACGTGATCCGCATCGGGCTGGGGCCGACGCCCATGCTCTACTACGCCGTCCACGCACTGAAGGCGGACGGCGGCGTGCAGGTGACCGGCTCGCACAACCCGCCCAACTACAACGGCTTCAAGATGATGCTGGGCCACGCGCCCTTCTTCGGCCCGGACATCCAGGACCTGGGCCGCATGGCCGAGGCGGGGGACTGGGAGACCGACGCCGGCACCTCCGAGCAGATCGACATCATGGACCAGTACGTTGACCGGCTGGTGCAGAATTTCTCCGGCGGCGCCTACAACATCGCCTGGGACGCGGGCAACGGCGCGGCCGGGCCGGTGGTGGAGAAGCTGGCCAAGCGCCTGCCCGGCCGCCACGTGCTGCTGCACACCCGGGTGGACGGCACCTTCCCCAACCACCACCCGGACCCGACCGTCGAGGCCAACCTCGCCGACCTGCGGGCGGCGGTGGCGCGCGAGACGCTGGACTTCGGCCTCGCCTTCGACGGCGACGGCGACCGCATCGGCGCGATCGACGGCGAGGGCCGCATCGTCTGGGGCGACCAGCTCCTCGCCATCCTGGCGGAGGACGTGCTGAAGGCGGTGCCGGGGGCCACCATCATCGCCGACGTGAAGGCCAGCAAGGCGCTGTTCGACCGCGTGGCCGAACTGGGCGGCACGCCGCTGATGTGGAAGACCGGCCACTCGCTCATCAAGGCCAAGATGAAGGAGGTGGGCAGCCCGCTGGCGGGCGAGATGAGCGGCCATGTGTTCTTCGCCCACGACTACTACGGCTTCGACGACGCGCTCTACGCCAGCGTGCGCCTCATCCAGGCGGTGCACCATCTGGGCGGCAGCCTGACCGCGCTCAAGAGCGCAATGCCCGCCATGATCAACACGCCGGAGATGCGCTTCGCCTGCCCGGAGGAGCGCAAGTTCGCCGTGGTGGCCGAGGTGCTGGAGCGGCTGCGCGCGGAAGGCGCCACCGTCAACGAGACCGACGGCGCCCGCGTCACCACGCCCGACGGCTGGTGGCTGCTGCGCGCCTCCAACACCCAGGCGGTGCTGGTGGCCCGCGCCGAGGCCACAAGCCCCGAGGCGCTCGAGCGGCTGAAGCAGACCATCACCGACCAGCTCGCCGCCAGCGGCATCACGCCGGTGGAAGCGAACCACTGAGCCTGGCCCCCGGGGCACTGATCCGCCCCGGCCGCCACAGCCGATAACCGACAGGGCCGCGTCCTCCCGCAGGGCGCGGCCCTTCCGTTTGGCGGCAAGCCTTTTCCGAATAATTTGCTGCACCGCACAACAGACTTGAAACGGCCCGTCGAATCACCTATCTGCCAACTTATGTTGCAATGCAGCATTTGTCGGCGTCGTGGTCTGTGGCGTGCGTTGCGTCCCGCCCCCCAGGCGTGAGTTCGAACCCGGCGGACCTCCCCCGGCCGGACGCCCCCAATCTGCGCCCCGATCTGCAAAGGAGCAGGCACGATGAACAACGCGAACCGACCCACCTTCGGTGAGACCCTCGCCTCCAGCTTCGAGGCGGTGGCGGAGCAGTGGCAGCCCCGCATGGAGTCCGCCTTCCAGCAGTTGGCCGCCATGACCCGCATGTCGCAGGAGAACATGACGGCGTTTCTCGAGTCCGGCCGCGCCGCCATTCGCGGCTTCGGCGACCTCTCCCGCGCGGCGGCGGATGCCTCCGAGCGGGCCATGGCCCACTCGAGCGAGGCCGCGCGCCGCCTTGCCGACGCCGCCGACCCCAAGACCTTCGCCGACCGGCAGCAGGCGGTGCTCAAGGAGCAGTTCGACCTGATGGTGACGGAAGCCTCGCGGGCGACCGAACTCGGCCTCAAGATCGCCAGCGACGTGACCGAGCCGCTGGCCAACCGCTGGGCCACCGCCTTCGAGCAGGCGAGCCGCGCCGCGGAACCGGCCGCCCCCCGCGCCGCCTGACCCCGGCGCGCCCCTCACCTCACGCGACCCTCGCGCGCGTACAACCATTACTCCCCCGGCCTCTGGAATCGGGCGGCGGAAGCGCCATCTATGGCGCGGACCCCGCCGCCCCCCCCGGTTGACGTTGCCGGTTGACGTTGCCGGCCGGGGGCCGGGGCGGTTCGCCGGGCAACCCTCTTCCGATGCTGCCCCCGGTGGACTATCTTTAGAATCAAAAGGAGAAAGGGTATGGGGCCGAGGCCGCTGGACCGCCAGCAGCCGGAGCATTCCGCCCTCGGTAAATGCGCGACGTGAGAGGCATGATGGTAGCAGACTGGACCCAGGCAGGACTGATCCACATGGGCCCGGATTCCGACCGGGACCATGAGGACGACGGCCAGATCGGGACCGGCGTCATCGCCCAGACCAAGACCCGGACCCGCAAGCCGTCCATGTACAAGGTCTTGATGCTGAACGACGACTATACCCCCATGGAGTTCGTCGTCCACGTCCTCCAGCGCTTCTTCCGCATGTCGGCGGAAGACGCCACCCGCATCATGATGCACGTGCACCAGCGCGGCGTGGGAGTGTGCGGAATCTTCACCTACGAGGTGGCCGAGACCAAGGTGAACCAGGTCATCGATTTCGCCCGCAAGCACCAGCACCCGCTCCAGTGCACGCTGGAGAAGGCCTGAGCGCCGCGCGGCGACGCCGCCTCCCCCTGCACCGCCCCCGGCGAACATCACGGCCGCGAGTCGGCCCGCCGCGCCCCGATGCGCACCTCGAGTCGCCCTCCCCGCAGGGGCGGGCAGCAGCCGCAAGGGCGCCGGACAGGCGCCCGACGGCGGCCCTTGAGCAATGGTTGTACGCACGAATAGCCGCGCCACCGCCTCTCCAAACGGGGCACGGGCACGGCTGGTCCTCTGTCCAGGCTGGTTTCATCGCGGTTTTCCAGCCGTTGCGTGTCGCACCTCTTGATTGCAGGCCGGACTCGACCGATCTTTTGAAGGATAGCGGATCGGCGCGTTACCCGCGGTGATCCAGCGGGAGTGAATGAATGCCGTCGTTCTCTAAACAGCTCGAACAGACCCTGCACAAGGCGCTGGCGGAAGCCGGCAGCCGCCGTCATGAATACGCCACCCTCGAGCACCTGCTCATGGCGCTGGTGGATGACCGCGACGCCGCCGCCGTGATGCGCGCCTGCGGGGTAGACCTCGACGACCTCAGCCAGCAGGTAGCCCACTACCTGGACACCGAGCTTGATTCGCTCCGCTCGGAGGAGCCGCTCGACCCCACACCCACCGCCGGTTTCCAGCGGGTGGTGCAGCGGGCGATCCTGCATGTGCAGTCCTCCGGCCGGGAGGAGGTGACGGGCGCCAACGTGCTCGTGGCCCTGTTCTCGGAGCGGGAGAGCCATGCGGTCTACTTCCTCCAGCAGCAGGACATGACCCGGCTGGACGCCGTCTCGTTCATCTCCCACGGCATCGCCAAGGTGCAGGGCATGACCGAGCCGCGCCGGGTGCGCGGGGCGCAGGAGGAAAGCGCCGCCGAGGATCCGAAGGCCGGCAAGGGGCAGAAGCAGCAGAAGGCGTCGGACTCGGCGCTGAAGCAGTTCTGCGTCAACCTCAACGAGAAGGCGCGCACGGGCAAGATCGACCCGCTCATCGGCCGCGCCGCCGAGGTGGAGCGCACCATCCAGATTCTCTGCCGCCGCTCCAAGAACAACCCGCTCTATGTGGGCGACCCGGGCGTGGGCAAGACCGCCATCGCCGAGGGCCTTGCCCGCAAGATCGTCGAGGGCGACGTGCCCGACGTGTTGCAGGAGGCTGTCATCTACGCGCTCGACATGGGCGCGCTGCTGGCGGGCACCCGCTATCGCGGCGACTTCGAGGAACGGCTGAAGGCGGTGGTCTCCGAGCTGGAGGCCATGCCCCACGCCATCCTGTTCATTGACGAGATCCACACCGTCATCGGCGCGGGCGCGACCTCGGGCGGGGCGATGGACGCCTCCAACCTGCTCAAGCCCGCCCTCTCCTCCGGCACGATCCGCTGCATCGGCTCCACCACCTACAAGGAGTTCCGCAGCCACTTCGAGAAGGACCGGGCGCTGCTGCGCCGCTTCCAGAAGATCGACGTGAACGAGCCGTCGCCGGAGGATACGGTCAAGATCATGATGGGCCTCAAGCCCTATTTCGAGAGCCACCACCGGGTGAAGTACACCGCCGAGGCCATCAAGGCGGCGGTGGACCTCTCCGCCCGCTACATCACCGACCGCAAGCTGCCGGACAAGGCCATCGACGTGATCGACGAGGCCGGTGCCTCGCAGATGCTGGTGCCCGCGCCCAAGCGCAAGAAGGTGGTGGGCGTGAAGGAAATCGAGGCGGTGGTCGCCAAGATCGCCCGCATCCCGCCCAAGTCGGTCTCCACCGACGACAAGAAGACCCTCGCCAACCTCCAGGAAGACCTGAAGCGGGTGGTGTTCGGGCAGGACAAGGCCATCGAGGCCCTGGCCACGGCCATCAAGCTGGCCCGCGCCGGGCTGCGCGAGCCCAACAAGCCCATCGGCTCCTACCTGTTCTCCGGCCCCACCGGCGTCGGCAAGACGGAAGTGGCCCGCCAGCTCGCCGCGCTCATGGGCATCGAGCTGATCCGCTTCGACATGTCCGAGTATATGGAGCGCCACTCGGTCAGCCGCCTCATCGGCGCGCCTCCGGGCTATGTGGGCTTCGACCAGGGCGGCCAGCTCACCGACGCGGTGGACCAGCATCCGCACTGCGTGCTGCTGCTCGACGAGATCGAGAAGGCCCACCCGGACCTGTTCAACATCCTTCTCCAGGTGATGGACAACGGCAAGCTGACCGACCACCACGGCAAGACCGTGGACTTCCGCAACGTGGTGCTCATCATGACCACCAACGCGGGCGCGTCGGAAATGGCGAAGGAAGCCATCGGCTTCGGCCGCGGCACCAGGGAAGGCGAGGACGAGGAGGCCATCAAGCGGCTGTTCGCGCCGGAATTCCGCAACCGCCTGGATGCGATCATTCCGTTCGACTACCTGCCGCCGGAAGTGGTTGCCCGCGTGGTCGAGAAGTTCATCCTCCAGCTGGAGATGCAGCTGGCGGAGCGCAACGTCCACATCGCGCTCACCGACGAGGCCAAGGCCTGGCTCACCGAGCGCGGCTACGACAAGCTCTACGGCGCGCGCCCCATGTCCCGCCTCATTCAGGAGGAGATCAAGAAGCCGCTGGCGGACGAGCTGCTGTTCGGCAAGCTCGCCAAGGGCGGCGAGGTGCGCGTCCGGCTGAAGGACGGCAAGCTCAGCTTCGAGATTGTGGCGGCCGCCCCGCCCGCGGGCAATGCCCGGGGCAAGGCGCGCAAGCCCAAGGTCGAGGCCTGAGCCGGCCGCCAAACTCTGGACCCCCGATGGCTGAGGCGCGGAAGCCCCCCGAAACAGGGTTTCCGCGCCTTTCTTCTCTGGCGCAGCCTGCCTCATTATCAATTCGAGTGAATTGACCCGCGAACCTGCTTGCAGTAGCAACCTTGCCCCATCCTGTTTTATGGGCCTGTTGCGTGGGCCTGTTTCGGGGGGAGGCAGGGAATGGACGTGACCCTTCGCAAGGGCGGGTCTGAGGACGGGCAGTCGGGACGGTGAGTTGACCCGCGTGTATCCCCGGAGGGCGGCAATGACGAAGAGCACTCCCGAGAATCTCCATGCCATCGCCGCGCCGCGCAGTCGCCGCGCCGCCGCGGTGGTCGATCTCCTGATCTACGAGCGGGGGCTGGATCTGGGCGCGATCTCGCCCGACCCGCGCCAGTTCGATTCCAAGGCGCTCTACAAGCTGATCGTGCAGGCCATGACCGGGGACACCGGCCATCGCGGCATCAAGCCGAACATCCCGACCGACCTTTCGGTGGCGGTGGACGGGCAGGCGCTGGCCCATGTGCTGCGCACGGCAGCACTCCACTTCAAGACCGAAAAGCCGCTGAGCGTGCGGGTGGGCCTCGTGGGCAACGCCTTGCGGATTCAGTGCAAGTCCGCTGCCAGCAAGGCAATCGTGGACGACGCCGGGCTGCGCCGCACGACGGAGAAGTCCCTCGCCATGCTGGGGGCGGAGCTGGACCTCGACCCGCTGACGCCCAGCACCCTTTCCCTCATCATCAAGCTGCCCGCGCCAGGGAAGTCGCCGGAAAAGTCCGCGCCGCCAACGAACGCACCCTCCCAGAGCGCGCCCAAACCCGCGCCCGGTAAAACCACGGCGGCCAAGACGGCTCCCTCCGGCCGGCGGCAGATGCGGGGCTAGCCGCCGTAGACCGCCTTGGGATCGTAGGACTTCTCGGCAACCCGCGCGAGCGCGGGGGCGGCGTCCCCCAGCGGGCCGGTGCCCACCGGCACGGCGCGGTAGAAGCAGCCCGGGTAGCCCACGTGGCACTGGCCCTGCCCGTCCACCCGCACCTTCATCCACACCGCGTCCTGGTCGCAATCGACGCGCAGCTCCACCACATGCTGCACATGGCCTGACGTGCCGCCCTTCAGCCACAACGCGCCGCGCGAGCGCGACCAGTAGTGCGCCTGCCCGGTCTCGATGGTCTTCCGCAACGCCTCGGCGTTCATGTGCGCCACCATCAGCACCTCGCCGGTCTCGGCGTCGGTGGCGACGGCGGTAATCAGCCCCCGGTCATCGAAGCGGGGGGCGAGAATCGCGCCCTCCTCCTGTTCGTGGGTCGGCAGGTTGGTTGCGAACATGGGGCAGCCTCCATCGGTCGGTTGCGCCTGCCCTATCAGCAAATCGGGAAATGCGGAAGGCAGGCCGGGCGCGAAAGAAAGGCAGGGGGGACAGCGCGCGCCTCAAGCGTGCTTCGGGATGATCTCCGCCAGCTCCTGCGCGTGGAAGGCCTCGCCCAGGGCGTCGAGGAACAGCCGCACCGCCGGGACCAGCCCCCGCCGGGTGGGAAAGACCGCATGGAACAGCCCCTCCGGGTGCTTCCACTCCGGCAGCACCGATTCGAGCCGCCCCGCGGCGATGTCGTCGCCGACGAGCCAGTCCGGCAGCTGCACGATGCCGAGCCCGTCCAGCGCCGCCCGGCGCAGCACCACCATCTCGTCGCACTCCAGCCGGGGCGAGAACGCCACCTTGCGGACCGTGCCGCCCGGCCCGGTCAGGTGCCAGATGTGCTCGCCCGTGGCGCGGACCATGTCGAGGCTGTCGAAGCGGTCCAGCTCGTCCGGGCCCTGCGGCCGCCCCAGCCGGTCGAGCAGGGCCGGGCTCGCCACCAGCAGCCCGCGCGAGACGCCCAGCTTCTTGAGAATCAGCTCGCTTTCCTCGATCGGCGGCTGGCGCACCCGGATGGCCAGATCCAGCCCCTCCTCGATCACATCCACCCGCCGGTTGGTCACCTCCACATGGACGCGCACGCGCGGATGCTCCGCCATGAAGCGCGTCACCACCCGGGCGAGCGGACCCCGCGCCAGCATCACCGGGCAGCTCAGCCGCACCGTGCCGCGCGGCTCGGCCTGCACGCTGTCCACCGCGTCCTGCGCCGTCTGCGCCTCCGACACCACCGCCAGGCAGTGGCGGTAGTAGACCCGGCCCACCTCGGTGACGGAGAACCGCCGGGTGGAGCGGTGCAGCAGCCGCACGCCCAGCCGCTCCTCCAGCAGGGCGATGCGGCGGCTGAGCTTGGACTTGGGCACGCCGGTGGCCCGGCTGGCGGCGGCGAAGCCCCCGTGCTCGACGACCTGCGCGAAGAAATAGAGATCGTTCAGATCCTGCATCCGGCCTCCCATCGTCCTATTTTGAGAACACTGAAATCAGATTCTGCCGTCTATCGGTTGATTGGACCATATTCTATCTACAATCGTGTACCGGGACAGCGCGCCAATGCCTCACCACCGGCGGCGAGCCCCGTTTCAGAGGCCCAACCGACAGGCCGGATCAACAGGAAGGAACATTGGTCATGAACCCGCTGAAACTCGCCGTCATCGTTGGCAGCAACCGCCGCGACTCCCTCAACCGCAAGCTGGCCGAAGCGCTCGTCCGCCTGGGCGGCAACCGCGTGGCGGCCCATTTCGTCCGCATCGACGACCTGGCGATGTACAGCATCGACATCGACTCGGATCAGGACCGGCCGGAGGCCGTGCGCCGCTTCAACCGCGAGGTGAGCGAGGCCGACGCTGTCCTGGTGGTGACGCCCGAGTTCAACCGCTCCATCCCGGCGGTGCTCAAGAACGCCATCGACTGGGGCTCGCGCGCGGCGCCGCGCGGCGGCGTCTGGCGCGGCAAGGTGGCGGCCATCACCGGCACCTCCCCCGGCGCCATCGGCACCGCCGTCGGCCAGCAGCACCTGCGCCAGATCCTCGGCGTGCTCGGCAGCCTGGTGATGGGCGGCGAAGCCTACATCTCGTTCAAGCCCGGCCTTATCGACGAGGACGGCACCATCACCGACGAGAGCACCCGTGATTTCCTCCAGGCCTACATGGATGACTTCCTGGCGGTCGCGGAGAAACTGCGGGCGCCTGCCCCCGCCGCCCGCGCGGCGTAACGGGGCGCCGGACGCCCGGGCGCCTGCCCCGCGCCCGGCCCGCCATACGACAAGGGCCCCATATGACAAGGCCCGCCTCCGGTTCGCCGGACGCGGGCCTTGCGCTGTTCTGCAGGGTCGAACGGCTCAGGAGCCGCCGCGGATCAGGTCCAGGAAGCGGCGCTCGTAGCGCTCTTCCTTGAACACGCCGGTGAAGCGGGTGGTGATGGTGGCCACGTCCGGCTTGTGGACGCCGCGCGTTGTCATGCACTGGTGCTTGGCGTCGATGAGCACGGCGACGCCCCGGGGCTGGAGCCCCTCCTCCAGCGCGTTGGCGATCTGGGCGGTCATGGTCTCCTGGGTTTGCAGCCGCTTGGCGAAGATCTCGACCACGCGGGCGATCTTGGAGATGCCCACCACCTTGCGGTCGGGCAGGTAGGCCACGTGCGCCTTGCCGATGATCGGCACCATGTGGTGCTCGCAGTGCGATTCGAGGGCGATGTCGCGCAGGAGGACGATGTCGTCATAGCCCTCCACCTCCTCGAAGGTGCGGTTGAGGACGGCCAGCGGATCCTCGTCGTAGCCGCAGAAGAACTCCTCGTAGGCCTTCACCACGCGCTTGGGCGTGTCGACCAGCCCTTCCCGGTCCGGGTTGTCGCCGGCCCACAGCAGCAGGGTTCGCACCGCCGCCTCCGCTTCCTCGCGGGTGGGACGGCGCATGATGTTGTCGCCCCGTTCGAACAGCCGCTCCAGGTCGGCTTTTTCAAGGCGCACATCCATCAGCAAATCCTTTCTCGCTACGGGCCATTCCAGTCATGAAACAGGGGGGTTCGGCTACGCAAGCCCGTCCCGTGACCATGTTCCGGAATGTCAGAAATCTCTCGTTGTTTAACCGTATCGGCTCGCCGCCCAATCTGGGCAGTCTCCTTGAAGATAAGCCATCGCGCCGACTCCACAACCCCCAAACGCCGGAAACCCCGATTCCGGCGGCCAAAGAGGCACATCCCCCGCGTCATTCCCGCGCGGGCGGCGTTGCAGGCCCGGTCATCCGCCTTATATGGGTTAAAAAGTGTCGCCGCATGGCAGCTATGCGGGCTGGAAGCCGAACGGAGCGGCAATTCGCACAGGACAAACAGAATTCAGCTCGCTATAGACCCGCTAAAGCATGCGGAGCGCGTCTGTGCCCCGCCCCACTGCGTTGCCCGGACCAGTCCGCCGGGCCAATTGTAAGGGATCTGCGATGAGCCAGTCTCTCGCCAATTATTCGACGAATCCGTTCGACGACGACAAGCTCCGCGAGGAGTGCGGTGTATTCGGCGTATATGGCGCGGAAGGGGCCGCGGCGCTCTGCGCGCTGGGTCTTCACGCCCTCCAGCACCGCGGCCAGGAGGCGGCGGGCATCACCACCTTCGATGGTGAGGCGTTCCACACCCACCGGGCCATGGGCCACGTGGCGGGCAACTTCGACCGCCAGGACGTGATCGAGCGCCTGCCGGGCGACACCGCCATCGGCCATGTGCGCTACTCCACCACCGGCGAGACCGCGCTGCGCAACGTGCAGCCGCTGTTCGCCGAACTGGCCAGCGGCGGCTTTGCCGTCGCCCACAACGGCAACCTCACCAACGCGACCACCCTGCGCCGCCAGCTGGTGCGCCAGGGCTCGATCTTCCAGTCCACCTCGGACACCGAGACGATCATCCACCTGGTCGCCACCTCCAGCTACCGCACCCTGCTCGACCGCTTCATCGACGCGCTGCGCAAGATCGAGGGCGCCTACAGCCTGATCTGCCTCACCGCCGAGGGGCTGATCGCGGTGCGCGACCCGCTGGGCATCCGCCCGCTGGTGCTGGGCCGCCTCAACGACGCCTACATCGTCGCCAGCGAGACCTGCGCGCTGGACATCGTGGGCGCCACCTTCCTGCGCTCGCTGGAGCCGGGCGAGCTGGTGGTCATCTCCGAGCGGGGCATCCAGTCCCACAAGCCGTTCGCGCCGACGCGCCCGCGTCCGTGCATCTTCGAGCACGTCTACTTTGCCCGGCCCGACTCCATCACCGACGGCCGCAGCGTCTACGAGATCCGCAAGCGGATCGGCGCGCAGCTCGCCATCGAGAGCGGCGTTGACGCCGACATCGTGGTGCCGGTGCCCGACAGCGGCACCCCGGCGGCCATCGGCTACTCGCAGCAGTCGGGCCTGCCGTTCGAGCTGGGCATCATCCGCAGCCACTACATCGGCCGCACCTTCATCCAGCCGGGCGACCACATCCGCCACCTGGGCGTGAAGCTGAAGCACAACGCCAACCGCGCCCAGATCCAGGGCAAGCGCATCGTGCTCATCGACGACTCCATCGTGCGCGGCACCACCTCGGTGAAGATCGTGCAGATGCTGAAGGAAGCGGGCGCGACCGAGGTGCACATGCGCATCGCCAGCCCGCCGACCCGCCACAGCTGCTTCTACGGCGTCGATACGCCCGAGCGCTCCAAGCTGCTCGCCGCCCAGATGGACGTGGAGCGCATGGCCCAGTACATCAAGGTGGACAGCCTGGCCTTCCTCTCCATCGACGGCCTCTACAAGGCGGTGGGCGAGGACATGCGCGTCGATGAGGCGCCGCAGTACTGCGACGCCTGCTTCACCGGCGACTACCCGACCCGCCTCGTCGACCGCGAGGAAATCGAACAGCCGGATCAGCTGACCCTTCTGGCGGAGCGGGTGATTTGACGACGCGGCCTTTTGAAAACCGGCTGGCGCTGGTGACGGGCGCCAGCCGTGGCATCGGCGCGGAAACCGCCGTGGCGCTGGCGAAGGCGGGCGCGCACGTCATCCTCACCGCCCGCACCGAAGGCGGGCTGGCCGAGGTGGAGGAGCGCATCCACCAGGCGGGCGGCACGGCGAGCATCGCCCCGCTCGACCTGATGAACGGCGATCTGGTGGACGGCCTCGCCCAGCATGTGGCCGGGCGCTGGGGCAAGCTGGACATTCTGGTGCTGAACGCGGGCCAGCTTGGCCCGCTCTCGCCCCTCTCCCACGTGCCGCCGAAGGACTGGGAGAAGGTCATTCAGGTCAACCTGACAGCGCCCTACCGCCTGCTGCGCGCGTTCGACCTGCTGCTGCGCCAGAGCGACCGCGCCCGCGTCATCGGCCTGTCCTCGTCGGTGGGGCCGGAGCCGCGCGCCTACTGGGGGCCCTATGCGGCCTCCAAGGCGGGGCTTGAGGCTCTGCTCGATTCCTACGCGGACGAGGTGGCCAACATCTCCTCCATCCGCGTTGCCGTGGTGAACCCGGGCGCGACCCGCACCGCCATGCGCAAGGCCGCCTTCCCCAGCGAGGACCCGGAAAGCCTCAAGGGGCCGGAGGTGGTGGCCGACGCGCTGGTCACCCTGCTGACGCAGGACTTCGAGACCAGGCACCGCCTCACCCTGCCGAAGAAGATCTGACGCCTTGGCTCGCCTCTCGCGTTTCCTCCGCCTCTCGTGCGCCCTGATCGCGGGCGTTCTGCTCGCGGGGGGCCATGCAGGGGCGAGCGCGGCCCGCGCCGCCGCGCAACCCGAAGCCCGCGTCGCCACCCCCGCCCTCTGGGTGGTGCGCGATGCGGACACCACCATCCACATCTTCGGCACCTCCCACATGCTGCCGCCGGGCATCCGCTGGCTGCACGGGGCCGTCGCCTGCGCCTTCGCCCGGGCGGACACGCTGGTGCTGGAAATGGTGCAGCCCGACAATCCGGCCGAGCTGCGCCCGCTGGTGATGCGCCTTGGCCTCAACCCGCAGGGCGTCACCCTCTCCAGCCAGCTGCCGCCCGCGCTGCGCGACCAGCTCGCCGAGGCGGCGCGCCAGGTGGGCCTCCCCGGCGCGGCGCTGGAGTCGATGCGGCCATGGCTGGCCGCCACCACCCTTGCGGTTGCGGGCCTTCAGGGCCTGGGGCTGGACCCGGACCAGGGGGTGGAGAAGGTGCTCACCGACCACGCCCGCCGGCGGGGCCTGCGCCTTGAGGGGCTGGAGACGCCGGAGGAGCAGTTCGGCTTCCTCGCCTCCCTGCCGCAGGAGGATCAGCTGGCGCTGCTGCGCTCCTCCATCGAGGATCTGCGCACCCTGCCCGCCGAGGCGGACGCCCTGATGACCGGCTGGATGCAGGGCGACGTGGAGACCGTCGGCGCGCTGATGACCGAGTCCCTGAAGGCCTCCCCGCGCCTCGCCCGGGTGCTGCTCACCGACCGCAACCGGCGCTGGGCGGCGTGGATCGACAAGCGCATGGCCCGGCCGGGGCATGTGTTCCTGGCGGTGGGCGCGGGCCATCTGGCGGGGCCGGACAGCCTCATTCACATGCTGCGCCGCGATGGGCGCGCGGTCGAGCGCGTGCCGGCCCATGACACCGCCGCCGCCGGGTGCACGGCGGGCGCGGACGCCGCCCGCCCCTGACGCGGCGCTACCACCGCACCACCTGACAGCCCCGTTCCTCCCCCCTAGCAATAGTGCCAATTGTGCGGGTGCAGCATTCATTAACGGTTGCACGATCGTTCAAAAATGGCAGAAGAACGACATGTCTCCTCCGCCCGTGGGCGGCAGATGACTTGATGGGTTTCGCACCCGGCATTTCCTCCCCATGGAACCAGGTGCATCACTGGGCTGCGGCGATTCTGTTACAGACGCCGCAGCCTTTTTTCCAGCCGATCAGCCGGTTTTTAATACAGGTTAATTAGTCCGGGCTGTCGGCAGGGACGCTCCGGCTCCCGTTTTCCGAACCGAACGCCAGCGGGGCGAGACTGCGCCCGGACATGCCCCGTAATCGCCCGCAGAAGCGCGTACAGCGCGATTCCAGACCCGGCCGCTATCCCCCCCCCTGGCCGCGATCGTCAAAAACCTCCCTGAGAGCGTTTAAAGACGATTACGGGGCATGTGGATTTTTGCGTGCAGACCCGCGCGCTTCGCACAACCCTTTGCGCAACCCGAGGCGATCAGAGCCAGCCCGCCAGCTCCCGCTCGATCAGCCGCGCCAGCAGCGCCATGCCGCCCGGGCTGTCGTTGAGGCAGGGGATGTAGGTGAACCGCTCGCCGCCCGCGCCCAGGAACAGCTCCCGGTTCTCGTTGGCCAGCTCGTCCAGCGTCTCGATGCAGTCGGCGGAAAAGCCGGGCGCCAGCACCGCCACGCTTTTCACTCCCGCGCCCGCAAGCTGCGCCATGGTCTCGGCGGTGTAGGGCTTCAGCCACTCCGCCTTGCCGAAGCGGGACTGGAAGGTGACGACGAACCGGTCCTCCGGCCAGCCCAGCGCCTCCCGCAGCAGCCGGGCGGTCTTGTGGCACTGGCAGTGGTAGGGGTCGCCCAGATCGAGCGTGCGGCGCGGCATCCCGTGGAAGGAGGCAACCAGCCGCTCCGGCACATGGTCCAGCCCCTCCAGATGCTCCCGCACCGATCGGGCCAGCGCCGCGATGTAGGCGGGGTCGTCGTGGTAGGGCGGCAGGTAGCGCACGGCGGGCTGCCAGCGCATGGCACGCAGGGCCTCGCCCGCCTTGTCCACCGCCGTTGCCGTGGTCGCGCCCGAGTACTGGGGATAGAGCGGGGCGATGAGCACCCGGTCGCACCCTTCCGCCTTCAGCCGCTCCAGCTCCGCCTTGATGGCGGGGGTGCCGTAGCGCATGGCCCAGCGCACCGTCACCTGCGCGCCGAAGGCGTGCTGGAGGCCCGCCGCCTGCGCCTCGGTGATGACGCGCAAGGGGGACTGGTTGTGCGCCCGGTCCCAGATGCGGGCGTAGGCCGCCGCCGTTTTCGGCGGGCGCAGCCGCAGGATCACGCCATGGAGGATGGGCAGCCAGACCGCCTTCGGAATCTCGATCACCCGCGGGTCCGACAGGAATTCGGCAAGGTAGCGGCGGATCGAGCGGAGATCGGTGCCGTCGGGGGTGCCGAGGTTCACCAGCAGCACGCCGACGCGGCCATGGGCCACGCGCGGGTGCCCTTCGGGATACCGGGCGGGAACGGGCTCAGTCATGGCGTCTCATCCTGTCCTTCCGCTGCGGGATCATGTCCTGCACCGGGGCTGCAAGGGTCAGCGTCCCTTCTTTGCCCCGGAAGCCTGCTTCGCGGGCGCCTTCGCCCTGGCCGCCGGCTTCTTCTGCGCGGCGGCTTTCTTCTCGGCCTCCCGTTTGGCGGCGGCCTCGCGCGCGGCCTTCTCGGCGGCGGCCTTCTCCGCCTCCGCCCGCGCCTTCGCCTCGGCCTCGGCCTCCGCCTTCAGCGCCTCCAGCACGTCGCGCGGCCACAGCGGCTGGGTGCCGATGGGCAGGCGGCGCACCCGCGTGCCGGTGGCCCGGGCCACCGCATTCACCACAGCCGGGGCGACGGGCGGCACGCCGGGCTCGCCGACGCCGCCAGGCTCGCGCCCGCCCGGGTTCAGGATGTCCACCTCGATCACCGGCGCGTCCGCCAGCGTCAGCAGCGGGTAGCCGTCGAAATTGGTCTGCTCGGACAGGCCGTCGGCGAACGTCACCTCGCCGAACAGCGCCGCCGACAGGCCGAACAGGATGCCGCCCTCCATCTGCGCCCGGACCGTATCCGGGTTGATGACCCGCCCGCAGTCGATGACGCAGGTGACCTTGCGCACCCGCACCCGGTCCTCCAGATCCACCTCCACATGGGCGACCTGGGCGACGATGGAGCCGAAGCTCTCGTGCAGCGCGATGCCCCGCGCCTGACCGCGCGGCAGTTTGGTCTCGTAGCCCGCAAGGCTTGCGGCCCGCTCCAGCACGGCGCGGTGGCGGGGCTTGCCATCCAGCGCCTTCAGGCGGAACGCCAGCGGGTCCATGCCCGCGGCCTCCGCCAGCTCGTCCATGAAGCTCTCGACGAAGAAGGCATTGATGCTGTGGCCGACCGAGCGCCAGTAGCCCACCGGCACCGGCGCTTCCACCGCCACATGTTCGATGCGGAGGTCACCCAGCCTGTAGGGCAGGTTGATCGCCCCCTGCACCGAGGAGAAGTCCGGCTGGCTGCGCGCCGCCAGCGGCAGGATGCGCCCCATCACGCTGCCCTGCACCGACTGGCTGGCCGAGCGGCTGTGCCAGGCAGCGATGCGCCCCTCCTTCCCCACCCGGCCGCGCAGGGTGGCGAGGGCCGCCGGGCGGTACTTGTCCTGGCGGAGGTCTTCCTCCCGGCTCCAGATCAGCTGCACCGGCTTGCCGGTCTCGCGGGCGATGACCGCCGCCTGCACGGCGGCGTCCGCCTCGATCTTGCGGCCGAAGCCGCCGCCGAGCAGCGTCGGGTAGACGGTCACGCTCTCGCGCGCGACGCCCAGCGCCCGCGCCACCGCCATCTGGGTCCAGGTGACCGACTGGGTGGGTGCCCACACCTCGACCGTCTCGCCCTGGACGCGGGCGGTCGCCGTCATCGGCTCCATGCAGGCATGGGCGAGGTAGGGCACGCTGTAGGTGCGCTCGATGACCCCGGCCCCAGCCCCGCTGCCGCCTCCGCCCGCCTTGGCGAGCGCGTCGTCCACGTCCCCGCTCTCGGCGTAGACGTGCGCCTTGCCGTCCTTGAGCGCGGACTCGAGCGCGGCGGTCAGCTCCGCCGTCGCGATGTCCCGGCCTTCGGACCGGTCGAACTGCGGCTCCAGCTTGTCCAGCAGGGTGCGGGCGCGCCACCAGCTGTCGGCCACCACCGCCACCCAGCTCTCCTGCCGCACCACCTTGATGAGGCCCTTGGCGTCGGCCAGCACGGTCTCGTCCACCTCGATGAGCGGCGCGGTGCCGTGGGGCCCTGCCGTCACCGCCGCGTAGACCATGCCCGGCAGGCGCACGTCCGTGCCGAAGCGGGCGGTGCCGTCCACCTTGGAGGGAATGTCGATGCGCGGCACCGGGCGGCCGATGAGCCGGAAATCCCGCGCGCGGCGCAGCTCGGGCGCGTCCGGCGCTTCCTCCCGCGCCGCGTCCGCCGCCAGCTCGGCAAAGCTCGCCCGGCGGTCGCCGTGGACCACCGCGCTGTTCTCGGCGCGGCACTCGGTCCAGTCCACGCCCCAGCGGCGGCCCGCCGCCTTGCACAGCATGGTGCGCGCCGCCGCGCCCGCCAGCCGCAACGTCTCGTAGAAGGCCCGTACCGACGTGCTGCCGCCGGTCACCTGAAGGGCCAGCCGCTCGGCCAGCTCCGCCATGGCCCAGCGGGCAATGCCGCGCGCGAAGCCCGGCAGCACCTCCGTGCCTTCCTGCATCACCAGCTTGTTGGCGTAGACGGGATGCACCGGCGCGGGCTCGACCGAAATGGACTCCCACGCCGCGCCCATTTCCTCGGCGATGATCTGCGGCAGGGCGGTGTAGACGCCCTGGCCCATTTCCGCCTGCGGCACCAGCACCACCACGCGGCCGTCCGCCCCCACCTTCAGCCAGGCGTTGATGACGGTCTCGTCCTCGCGCGTCATCATCACCAGCTGCGGGGTGCGCGGCCAGGCCAGATAGCCGATGAGCAGCCCCACGCCCGCCGCGCCGCCGATGAGAAAGCGCCGGCGCGTGGTTTTCGGCTGCGGAAGCGGAATGTTGTGCGCTGTGGTGAGATCCGGGTTTCCGTCAGCCATCGAGAACTTACCTGTTGGATCAGCCCGCCTGTTGGATCAAACCGTTGCGGAGCCATGACGCATGGGCACCCCTGACGGCATCGCGCCCTGCCGCCCGGAATCGCCCCGCCGCCTGGTTGCTGGCGGACGTTAGTCAAGCCGCCGATGGAGGGAAAGACTTTTTCCGGGCCGCAGCCTCCGCGCCCCACGGGTCGAGCGGGATTTCAGCCAAAGTGTACGGACAAATGCGCACCCGCCGCCCGCCGCCGCACCCGCCAGCCGCGACTCGGCCGCAAACGGACAGGCGCTGAAATGCGCGACCGGATGAATCGGAGATTGGAAAGCAGAAATCGGAAATCGGAGATCCGGGGCTTGTTGTCCGGCCTTGCGCCGCAGCGGCCGGGTGGTCCGCATCTGCGCGATCCCCCCGGCCACAGCGCCAGCGTTCCGAGGGGCCTGGCGCCCCTGCAAAATCGACCGGCGATTCTCCCCATTACCCGGTGCGGGTATTTACCCGGTGCAGGCATTTCAAGGCGGGCGCGGTCTTACGCCGCTGCGTTTTCCGCCTTGACGATTGCACTATAGTAGCGCCGCAGTTTCGGCTTGTCGATCTTGCCCGAACCCAATCTTGGCAGAGGGTTGCCAAGAAGCCACAGCCGGGCGGGCACCTTGTAGGGCGCCAGGTGCCGGGCGGCGTGGGCCAGCAGCGCCGCCTCGTCCACCGCCGCGCCGGGGCGCACGTAAACCGCCGCGCCCACGGTCTCGCCCAGGCGCGCGTCGGGCAGGCCGAACACGCTCACCTCCGCAACGCCCGGGAAGCCGTGCAGCACCGCCTCCACCTCCAGGCAGGAGACGTTCTCCCCGCCCCGGATGATGATGTCCTTCTTGCGATCGACGATGAACAGGTAGCCGTCCTCGTCGAACCGGCCGATGTCGCCGGAGCGGAACCAGCCGTCCGCCGTGAAGGCCTCCCGCGTCGCCTCCGGGTTCATCCAGTAGCCCCGCGCCAGCGCCGCCGTGCGCCACCAGATCTCCCCCGCCTCGCCGGGGGCGGCGGGCGTGCCGCTGTCGTCGGCCGCGATCCGGATCTCCATGATGTAGGGAATGGGCCGGCCCGCCGAGCCCGGCTTGGCCAGATATCCCTCCCGGTAGCCGACGGTGCTGAGCGCGTTGGTCTCGGTGAGGCCGTAGCCGATGGTGGGCCGCTTGTCCGGGAAGGTCTCCTTCAGCCGCCGCACATGCTCGGCCGGGCGGGCCGCGCCGCCCGCGCCCATGTCGCGCAGGCTGCTGAGATCGTATTTGTCCCGGTCCGGGTGCTCCATCAGCTCCAGCGTCATGGTGGGCACGCCCACAAGGTGCGTCACCTGCTCCGCCTCGATCACCCGCAGCGCCTCGCCCGCGTCCCAGCGGTGCATCATCACCAGCTTGCGGCCGACGATGAAGCAGGTCATCCACACCGCAAAGCAGCCGGTGGCATGGAACAGCGGCACCGCCAGCAGGGTCGCGGTCTGGCGCTGGAAGGCGATGCCCTCGCCCTCGTCCATCGCGTTCATGGCAAGGCCATAGAGCGCCAGCCCGAACAGCGCCGTGAGGATCGCCCGGTGGGTGGAGACCGCCCCCTTGGGCGTGCCGGTGGAGCCGGAGGTGTAGAGGATGGTGGCGTCATCCTCCGGGTCGAGCGGCGGCAGATAGAACGGCTCGTCCGGGGCGGCGGCGAGCACATCCTCCAGCCGGTCCCAGCCGCAGGCGGCCATCTGCTCGTCGGTCAGCGCGTCCCGGCTGCGGGCGACGGCCACCGGCAGGCGGGAGAGAGTCTGCTCTCCGGCCAGCCCCTCCGCCAGCCCCTCCGCCACCCGCTCGGCGCGCGGGGGATCGGCCACCACCAGCCGCGCGCCGCTGTCACGCAGGGCGAACGCCAGCTCCTCCCCGGTCCACCAGGCATTCAGCGGCACCACGATCGCGCCGATGGTCACAAGCCCCATGAAGGCGAGGCACCATTCGGGATAGTTCCGCATCGCCAGCGCCACCCGGTCGCCCTTGGCGATATGGTAGCGGGACTGGAACGCCGCGCCGTAGCGGCGGGCAAGCGCCAGTGTCTCGGTGAAGCTCAGCCGCTCGTCGCCATAGACGATGAACGGCAGGTCGCCATGGCCCGCGCCCAGCCCGAAAAAATAATCCCGCAGGTTCGGCGGCGCGGCCTTGAAAACCGGCAGCGACTGGCCGCGAACGGGGACCTCCGTCACCTCCAGCCTGCCGCCCGGCCCGGCGAGACTCGCGCAAATCCGGTCGTAGAGCGTGTCCGCTTCCGTCAGCATCGGGCCGTCCTCCCCCCGCGCCTGGTCCGGCTCATTATGCGTTGTTTTGAGAAATAATATGCGGCAAGGGGGAGGGCCCGGCAACGGCGGGGCCGGAGCACGGA
This sequence comes from Pedomonas sp. V897, assembly GCF_051304405.1. Taxonomy (NCBI): domain Bacteria; kingdom Pseudomonadati; phylum Pseudomonadota; class Alphaproteobacteria; order Sphingomonadales; family Pedomonadaceae; genus Pedomonas; species Pedomonas sp. V897. Next base: position 169,159 of record NZ_JBPPGG010000004.1, on the reverse strand, counting down.
CAACCTATTTCGGGGGGTGGAAATTCCATGGAACTGGGCAACATCGACCCTGTTGCGTTTGAGATCGGGCCCCTGGTGGTGCGCTGGTACGCGCTGGCCTACATCGCCGGAATCCTCGGCGGCTGGTGGCTCGCCACCCGCATGGCGGACCGGCCCGGCGCCCCCTGGACCCGCCGCCACATCGACGATTTCATCACCTGGGTGACGATCGGCATCATCGCGGGTGGGCGGCTGGCCTACGTGCTGTTCTACAACCTGCCCTATTACATCGAGGACCCGCTCGCCATCATCCGCCTGTGGGACGGCGGCATGTCCTTCCACGGCGGCGTCATCGGCGTGGGCGTCGCCATCCTGTGGTTCTGCCGGAAACACCGGCTCGACTGGCTGCGCGTGGCGGATTACGTCGCCTGCGTCGTGCCCATCGGGCTGGGGCTCGGGCGCATCGCCAACTTCATCAACGGCGAACTGTGGGGCCGGGTGACCACCTCGCCCGTCGGCGTGATCTTCCGCACCGGCGGCCCGCTGCCGCGCCACCCGAGCCAGCTTTACGAAGCCTTCCTCGAAGGGCTGGTGCTGCTGGTGATCCTGCTGGTGCTGTTCTACCGCACCGAGGCCCGGCGCATGCCCGGCCGCCTGACCGGCGCGTTCCTGCTGTTCTACGGCCTGTTCCGCTTCGCGGTGGAATTCGTGCGCGAGCCGGACAGCCAGCTGGTGGAATTCGCACAGGCGACCGGCCTGCACATGGGCCAGTGGCTGTGCGTGCCCATGATCCTCGGCGGGCTGTACCTGTTCGTCACCGCGCCGAAGCGCCAGGCAGCATGAGCGGGCAGGACAGCATGGGCAGCCTCGCGGACATTCTGGCGGCGCGGATCCGGGCAAGCGGCCCCCTGCCGGTTGCCGACTTCATGGGCCTGTGCCTCGGCCACGAGACCCACGGCTACTACATGAAGCAGGTGCCGTTCGGGCGGGAGGGCGACTTCACCACCGCGCCCGAAATCTCCCAGGTGTTCGGCGAGCTGATCGGCCTTCACCTGGCCGACCTGTGGCTGCGCGCGGGCAGCCCGGCCCCGGTGCAGCTGGTGGAGCTGGGCCCGGGGCGCGGCACGCTGATGGCGGATCTGCTGCGCGCCACCGCCCGCGTGCCCGGCTTCCACGCCGCGCTCGACATCACCTTTGTCGAGATGAGCCCGGTGCTGCGGGCCGAGCAGAAATCCCGCGTGCCGCACGCCCGCTGGGCGGACCGGCTGGCGGACGTGCCCGAGGGCCGGCCGCTGCTGCTGGTCGCCAACGAGTTCTTCGACGCCCTGCCCGCCCGCCAGCTGGTGAAAACCACCCTCGGCTGGCAGGAGCGTCATGTGGACTGGCAGGGCGGGCGCTTCGTGCCGGTGGTGCCGGCGGATGCGCCGCGCCTCGACAGTCTGGTGCCGCCCGCGCTGCGCGCCGCGCCCGAGGGCAGCGTCTTCGAGGTTCTGGGCGGGGCGGAGGAGCTGGCGCTGCTCAACCGCCGCCTGACGCAGGACGGCGGCGCGGCGCTCATCATCGACTACGGCCACGACCGGCACAGCCTGGGCGACACGCTCCAGGCCATGCGCGCCCACGCCTACGCCGACCCGTTCGCGGCACCGGGCGACGCGGACCTCACCGTGCATGTGGACTTCGCGCAGGTGGCGGCCCGGGCGGGCGCGGGGCTGCGCGTGCTGGGGCCCGCCGGCCAGGGGCGCTTCCTGCGCGCGCTGGGACTCGACATCCGCACCGCCGTGCTGGCCAAGGCCAACCCGCCGAAGGCCGAGGCGCTGGTGTCCGCCTCCCGCCGCCTCGCCGACTCCGACCAGATGGGCGCGTTGTTCAAGGTGCTGTCGCTCAGCCACCCGGAATGGCCCGCCCCCGCAGGATTTGACGCATGAGCTTGCCCGCACCCGAGATCACCTACCGCACCGCCGACCGCAGCGACTCGGAGGCGCTGGCCGCCTTCGGCCGGCGCACCTTCACCGCCACCTTTGCCCACCTCTACAAGCCGGAAGACCTGAACACCTACCTCAACCGGGTCTACACCCCCGCCGCCATGCTGGCGGACATGGCGATCCCCGGCACCGAATTCCGCCTCGCCGAGCGCGGGCGGCAGATCATCGGCTTCTGCAAGATCGGCGCGGTGACGGTGCCGCTGCGCACCATTCCGCCCCGCTCCATCGAGCTGCGCCAGCTCTACGTGGACCACGCCTTCCACGGCACCGGCGTCGCCGCCACGCTGATGGCCTGGGCGCTGGACCGCGCCCACGCCCGCGGCTGCGAGCATGTCTTCCTCAGCGTCTATTCCGAGAACTACCGGGCCCAGCGCTTCTACCATCGCCATGGCTTCGTGGTGATCGGCGACTACAAGTTCATGGTGGGCAAGCAGGCGGATGATGAACTCATCATGCACCTGATGATCCGCCACACCCTCGATACCCCCCGCAAGGACCCGGCATGACCGACACCCGCACCCCGATCCACCGCCTCACCGCCCGCGCGCTGGGCGACCTGCCCCACGGCTTCCTCGGCCGCACCGGCGGCGTCTCGGAGGGCATTTTCGCCAGCCTCAACGTGGGGCTGGGCTCGTCGGACGATCCGGCGCGGGTGCGCGAGAACCGCCGCCGCGCGGCGGAGGCGGTGATGCCGGGCGCGCACCTCGTCACCCTGCATCAGGTGCACAGCAACCGCGCCGTCCTCGCCGACGCCTGGGCCGACGATGCCCGCCCGGAGGCGGATGGCCTCGTCACCAACCGGCCCGGCCTCGTGCTCGGCATTCTCACCGCCGACTGCGGGCCCGTGCTGCTGGCGGACCGGGAGGCGGGCGTCATCGGCGCGGCCCATGCCGGGTGGAAGGGCGCGCTGACCGGCGTGCTGGAGTCAACCGTGGCGCTCATGGAGTCCCTCGGCGCGCAGCGGGAGCGCATCAGCGCCGCCATCGGCCCCTGCATCAGCCGCCGCTCCTACGAGGTGGACGAAGGCTTCCTGCGCCGTTTCGCCGAAAGCTGCGAGGAGGCCGAACACTTCTTCTCCAGCGGCACCCGCGAGGGCCATTACCAGTTCGATCTGGAAGGCTTCGTCGCCCTGCGCCTCGCCCAGGCGGGCGTGCGCGCCATCGAGGCGCTGGGCATCGACACCTACAGCCAGCCGGACCGCTTCTTCAGCTATCGCCGCACCACCCACGCGGGCGAGCCGGATTACGGCCGCCAGATCTCCCTCATCGCCCTGCCGGGCTGAGGCGGACGATCCAGCACTCCCGGGGGATGTGACGTCAGGGGTCAGTCCGTCTCCGCGCTGATGTCGTTCTCCTGCCACAGGGGCGGCATGGCCGACTGCGCGCAATAGCGGGCGCTCTGCACCCAGCCGTCGCTCTGGCTGACGGCGGTGAAGGCCGTATCCCCCGTGAGCGTGAAGGTGCGCTCATGCTCCTCCGGCGGCGCATTGCCCCACAGTTCGGTGCAGGATTCCCGCACGCGGTAGACGTTCGGCCCGGTCGGCTCGATTGCCTTGTACGCGCACTGGGCATGGGCGCTGTTGATGCCCTTGCGGTGCACCAGCACCACCGTCGCGTTGGAGGCCTCGCCGCACGGCGTGTCGCTCGACACATAGTAGCCGCGCTTGAGCGGCAGCGCCGCCAGGGTCTGCACGGCGGAAGCGGAAGTCGGGGTCGGGGCCGGGGCCGCGTCGGCAGCGCCGGTTGCCGTGCCAGCGTCGGCGGTTTCGGTCGTCTCGGCGGTATCCGCGGTATCGGCGGCCTCGGCGGCGTCGGCCTCGGCGGCCTCACTGGTCTCGGCGGCTTCGGTGTTCTCCGCCGTGGCGTCGCCCGGGCTGCATGCGGCAAGACCTGCGGCCAGCAGCGCAGGCCCGATCAGAGAGGGGGCGTACCTCATGGTTCTGTTCCTTTGCGGGAGAGAGGGGGGGAAATTTACAATCGGGAGTTGAGCATACCGCAAAATATTCTTTCCTCAAACAGGATAGAGGCGCACAAATCTGACCGCACAACTCCGGACTTCGGCCCGGATGCTGGCACAAGACCTGCGCCCTACCCCCGGGTTGCGGTGCGCGCCATGGCCTCGAAGTCCGGCAGGGCGGCATCGAAGTAGTGCAGCGCCGAGGCTTCGAGCACCATGAGGTAGAGCTTCCGGCCGATGACGGCGAAGCGCATGCGCCCCCGGCGCTTCACGTTGTCCTCGCCCACATAGCCATAGTCGAGCTGCAAGCCGGGCACGCCGAGAAAGGCGGCGGGCTCCACCTTCAGGACATTGAAGAGCGTCACCCCCGCCTTGACCCGGTAATAGCTCTCGATCATCGAGACCAGATCCGGTGGCGTCATGCCCGCGCGAAACACCGGGACCTTGCGGTTTTCCTTCCGGCGCTGGCGGATGAGGGCCTCGCCATCGGGCAGGCCGCCGATGAAGCTAATCATGTCGAGCACCGGGCCGTTCTGCGTCCAGTTCTCCTCCCAGGGAAGCTGATCCTCCGCGCGGGGCAGGCGGTTCCACGCCCGGGCGGGATGCACCCGGATCGCCCCCTGGGCCGCGACGGTGGGCGCGGGCGGCACCAGCGTGTAGGCCGGGGTGCAGGCGGCAAGGCCAAGCGCCGCCGCGACCGCGAGACAGCGAAGCGGTTTCATCGGATGGTCTCCCTCCTCACCCCCGGATCCGGGCCTCATCACCAGATCCGCCCCCCTCATTGCGCCAAGGAAAAGCGGACCATGGCCACATCCTCTGCGTCCGGCTTCCTGTCGAGATAGCGGGCGAGCGCCGCCCGCCCCTCCTCGCCGCGCCCGGCCTTGAGCAGGGCATAGCCGTGCGCCCGCCACGCCTCAGGGGGCGCGTCCGCGCAGGCGACAGCGGCGGCGTAGGCGCTGGCGGCGCGCTCGGCATCCCCCGCTTCGTCCCGCAGGCGGTAGACCTCGCCCTCGAAATACCGCAGGAGGCCGGTCCAGCCGTCCTCGGCCAGCGATTTCAGCAGGTAGAGGCTGGCACCCGGATCATTCAGCCCCACCTGCTCCGCCAGCAGCGTGAACAGGTGCGGCGCGACGGCCCGCCGCCACGCCTCGCGCCCATCGTCGAACCGGTGCCCGTCGTCGAACCGGTGCTCGCCGGACGGGCCGCCTGAGCCGGCCCGGCGCATCTCCGCCGCCGCCGCGCTCAGGGCCGCCATGCGCTCGTCGCTCGGCGGGTGCGTCGAATAGGCGGAGACCGCGCCGTCCCGGTAGCGCTTGTCGCGCGCCCGGGCCGAGGCCTTGCGCTCCTCGATGAGCTGCCGCCACACCTGCGCGGCGGCCTCCGGCGTGTAACCGGCCCGGTGCAGCAGGTGGAGGCCATACATGTCCGCCTCGCTCTCCTGCCCGCGGCTGAAGGAATAGACCGAAAGCACCAGCGCCTTGTTGATGGAATAGGCGAGGTCGAACCAGCTGCCGGTGTCCCCGCCCCGGGCGGCGGACGCGCCCGCCGCCACCGCCCCTCCGGCCGTCACAAACGCCATGGCGCCGGTTCTGGACTTGAGGGTGCGCCACCCGGCAACCGAATGCTTGCGCGCGAAATGCCCGCTTTCGTGGCCGAGCACCGCCGCGAACTGCGCCTCGTTGCGCATGCGGGCGAGCAGCCCGCTGTGCACCAGCATCATGCCGTTGGGGTACATGGCGGCGTTGAAGCTGGCGTCGTGCACCAGATAGACCCGCAGGTCCCGCGCCTGCGGCCCCATCAGCCGCTCCACCACGCCGACCGTGTAGCGGTGGAGGTCGGGCGTCCGCATCAGGAGGCCGGAGGCGGCGATGTCCTCCTCCAGCCGGGCGCACATCCGCCACAGGCCCTTCTCGTCCGCATCCTCGGGCCGGTAGCCCGGCCCCACCAGCGAGGGCAGCGAGGGGAGCGAGGGCAGCGACGGCAGGGCATCCGCCGCCGCCCCGGCCAGCGCCGGGACGCCCCGGCACAGGGCGCAGCCGCACAGGCCCGCCGCAAGGAACCGCCGCCGCGTCAGGTGCATGAGGTCCATGACTCGCCCCTCCCTCCGTCACGCCTTTTTCGGGGCCGCCCGGCCGGCGGCCTGAACCTGTGCGCCCGGCTTCATCCCGCCGAGCAGATCATGCACCAGATCCCGCGCCCCCTCCGGCGTGCGGATGTCCCCGGCGACCGAGGCGAGGGTGTTGAACCACACCACCTGCCCGGTTTTCAGGTCCACCAGCGAGACATAGGCCGTGCGCCGCCCGCCCTCCGGCATCAGGCACACGCCCACCATGCAGCCAAGGAAACTGACCGCCTGCAATGCCACCCGGCCGGAGCTGGAGAAGCTGTCTTCCGCGTGGAGAAACAGGGCATAGTCGAAGCCGCTCGCCCGGCCGAAGGCGACGGCATCGGCACCGAGGGTCCAGTCGAACCGGTCCTTTTTTGTCGGCAGGGTCTGGCCGAGATACTTGTGCTGCGCGATTGCCTGCCCCACCGCCGCATGAAGCCGCTCCAGATCGGCCACCAGCGCCGGGTCCGCCCCCGTTTCCTCGCGGGTGGCGGCCACCGTCACCTGCCCGCCCCGGCCCGCCTGCTGCGCCCGCAGGGCGGCCACCAGATGGGAGCGGGCCTGCTCGCTCCAGTCCTCGCGCACTTCGAACGCGCCGCCCGCCGTCAGGAGGCCGACGGACACGTCCGGCCGCATCACCACCAGGCGGTAGCTGCCCTCGGGCGGGACGAAGCCCGCGTCCGCCATCTGCCGTGTCGCGGTGCAGCCGGAGAGCGCCACCGCACCGGCAAGGACCAGCACCAGTCCCCCCGATGTTCCCTTGCCCGATTGTCTTGCATCAGATGTCATGCAGGCCCCCGGAGATGCGAACCCGACCCCGACTCTCCCACCCGCGAAATCTGGAACAAGAATTAGTCCAAGTTAACGATCCCGGAGTCTAATGTCCCGGCGGCACCTACCAGATCGGGTGGCGCGAAAACGGCGGCTCTGCCCCGAGTCGCTTCCCGCGGGGCGGCCGGGCGCGCCTTCCGGCCTTCCCGCGCGGCTGCGGGAACAACCGGCGCGCGCTCGCATCTATGCCTGATATACCGCCGCTTGCGTCCCCGCCGGGCCGCGTGGCGGGACACTTTGGCGGAGGCGTGGATTGCCAGCACGTCCCCCCGGCGTTAAGAGGCGTGCCGATTCCCATCTCCTTCCCTGCAGAGGGCTCCCATGAAGCTTGTAGCCGGTAATTCCAACCCTCCCCTGGCCGAGGCGATTGCGGCCTACCTCAACATGCCGCTCACCAAGGCGAGCATCCGCCGCTTCAGCGACGAGGAGGTGTTCGTCGAGATCCACGAGAACGTGCGCGGCGAGGACGTGTTCGTCATCCAGTCCACCTCGGCACCGGCCAATGACAACCTCATGGAGCTGCTGATCACCATCGATGCGCTGCGCCGCGCCTCCGCCCGCCGCATCACCGCCGTGATCCCCTACTTCGGCTACGCCCGGCAGGACCGCAAGCCCGGCCCGCGCACGCCGATCTCCGCCAAGCTGGTGGCCAACCTCATCACCACCGCCGGGGCCAACCGCGTGCTGACCATCGACCTGCACGCCGGGCAGATCCAGGGCTTCTTCGACATCCCGACGGACAACCTGTTCGCGGCGCCCGTGATGTCCGCCGACATCACCCAGCGCTTCGGCAAGGAAAACCTGATGGTGGTCTCGCCGGACGTGGGCGGCGTGGTGCGCGCCCGCGCCCTCGCCAAGCGCCTCAACAACGCCCCGCTCGCCATCGTCGACAAGCGCCGCGAGCGCCCGGGCGAATCCGAGGTCATGAACATCATCGGCGACGTGAAGGACCGCTTCTGCATCCTCGTTGACGACATCGTTGACTCCGCCGGCACGCTGTGCAACGCCGCCGCCGCGCTCAAGGAAAAGGGCGCGAAGGAAGTGGTGGCCTATGTCAGCCACGGCGTGCTCTCGGGCGGCGCGGTGGCCCGCGTCGGCTCCTCGCAGCTGACCGAGCTGGTCATCACCGACAGCATCCTGGCGACCGAGGCCGTGCGCGTCTCCCAGCGCATCCGCCGCCTCACCATCGCCCCGCTGATCGCCGAGGCCGTGCACCGCATCGCCGAGGAAGCCTCGGTGTCGAGCCTGTTCGACTGAGCCCGACCGGCACACCCGTCATTCAAGACGGCACCCGTCCCGCCCGGACGGGTGCCGTTTTCTTTTGCGGGGGTGCTGCACCGGGCCCATATCCGCTATAAGGCCCGCAACACCGGCGGCAGACCGGGCTGACAGGAACCCGCGCACCACATGGGGAGACAACATCAGCCTATGCGTACAAATCCGAAATCCGTCGCCATCGTCGAGGTGGGCGCGCGCGACGGCCTCCAGAACGAGCCGGAGGTGTTCTCCACCGCAACCAAGGTGGAACTGCTCACCCGCATGATGGACGCCGGCGCAAGGCGGCTGGAGGTGGCCAGCTTCGTCCACCCCAAGCTGGTGCCGCAAATGGCCGATGCCGAAGCGGTGGTCGCCGCCCTGCCGGACCGGAAGGACACCAGCTACATCGGCCTCGTGCTCAACAAGCGGGGCCTGCTGCGCGCGCTCGCCACCCGCGAGGGCGGCCGGCGCGGCGTCGATGAGGCAGGGTGCGTCGCCGTCGCCAGCGACAGCTTCGGCCAGCGCAACCAGGGCCAGACCATCGAGGAGGCCATCCGCGAAGCCTCCGACAACCTCCGCCTCGCCCGGCAGGAAGGGCTGGTGCCGCAGGTGACGGTCTCCGTCGCCTTCGGCTGCCCGTTCGAGGGCGATGTGCCGCCCGCCCGCGTGCTCGACATCGTGCGGCGGCTGGCGGACAGCGAGCCGGACGAAATCGCCCTCGCCGACACCATCGGCGCCGCCGTGCCCGCCCAGGTAACCGACCTGTTCAGCCGCGTGCGCGAGGCGCTGCCCCGCACCATCCGCCTGCGCGCCCACTTCCACAACACCCGCAACACCGGCATCGCCAACGCCTGGGCGGCCTTCGAGGCGGGCGCCGAAGTGCTGGACAGCAGCGTCGGCGGGCTGGGCGGCTGCCCGTTCGCCCCGCGCGCCACCGGCAACATCGCAACCGAAGACCTGCTCTACCTGCTGGCCCGCTCGGGCGTCGCAACCGGCCTCGACCTCGACCAGACCATCGCCACCGCCCGGTGGTTCGAGGACGTGCGCGGCAAGCCCGCCGCCTCCATGCTGGCCAAGGCCGGGCCGTTTCCGTCCTGCGTGTAGGTCCTTCGTACAGGGGGAGAATTGCAGGAGGGTCTCGGACCCTCCTGCACCTCCCTTTCGTTTTTGGGACGTGCGCGTCCTGATGGGTGCGGTCCGGTGAACGGGCTTTTCAAACGGCCGTGTTTCCAGTGAACACCTGAAACACGGCCCGAGAAAACGAACGGGGTGCAGGGGTCCGCGACCCCTGCAAATAAACCCCTGCATCCCAAAATCCCCGATCCTGAAAATCCGGCGCCTCTGGTGCGGGCGCGCGCAAGATCCTATCTGGTAGGCATATGCCCCGGCGCGCCGGGCCGTTTTTGCTTGTGTGGAGGACAAAGCCCTCATGACCGCCCCCGCGCCGACCACCCCGACGCTCAACACGACACCCGCCGCCAGGAGCGCCTGGACGACCATCCGCCGTTTCGGCCCCTACCTGTGGCCGAAGCATGACCGCGGGCTGAAGCTCCGCATCATCATCGCGGCCATTCTCATGGTGCTGGCGAAGGCGACGGTGCTGGTGGTGCCGTTCTTCTTCAAGTGGGCGACGGACGCGCTCACCGCGCCGGGCGGCCCGGCCATCGCGCTGGCTGTCGGCCTCATCGGCGGCTACGCGGGCGTGCGCTTTGCCTCCAGCGTGTTCCAGTACACGCGCGACGCGGTTTACGTGCGCGTGGGCCAGCGCGCCATTCGCGGGCTGGCGCTCGACGTGTTCCGCCACCTGCACGCGCTGTCCCTGCGCTTCCATCTGGAGCGGCGCACCGGCGGCCTCTCCAAGGCGATCGAGCGCGGCACCAAGAGCATCGACGAGATGCTCTATTTCCTCGTGTTCAACATCGGCCCGACCATCATCGAGCTGATTGCCGTGTGCGTCATCTTCGGCGTCAATTTCGGCTGGGAGGTGGTGGCGATCACGGTGGGCTCCATCGGCTCCTACATCGTCTTCACCGCCGTGGTGACGGAGTGGCGCGCCAAGCTGCGCCGCGAGATGGTGGACCGGGACACCAAGGCCAACGCCCGCGCCATCGACAGCCTGCTGAATTTCGAGACGGTGAAATACTTCAACAACGAGGAGCACGAGTTCCGCCAGTATGACGGGGCGCTGCGCCGCTACGAGGACGCCGCCACCAAATCGGACTCCTCGCTCGCGCTGCTCAACATCGGCCAGGGCTTTCTCACCTCGCTCTGCCTGTTCGGCTGCATGGCGCTGGTCGCTGTGCGCATGGGCAACGGCACGGCCACGATCGGCGACGTGGTGCTGGTCAACACCATGCTTTTGCAGGTGTTCCGCCCGCTCGACATTCTGGGCTGGATCTACCGCGAGATCAAACAGGGCCTCGTCGACATGGAATTCATGTTCGGCCTGCTCGACCAGCCGCGGGAGGTGATCGACAAGCCGGGGGCGAAGGACATCGCCATCGTCGGGGCGCACATCCGCTTCGACAACGTGGTCTTCGCCTACGAGCCGCGCCGCACCATCCTGCACGGCATTTCCTTCGAGGTGCCGGCCGGGCACACGCTGGCGATCGTCGGCCCCTCGGGCGCGGGCAAGTCCACCATCTCCCGCATCCTGTTCCGCTTCTATGACATCACCTCGGGTCAGGTGACCGTCGATGGACAGGACATCCGCGACGTGACGCAGACCAGCCTGCGCCGGGCCATCGGCATCGTGCCGCAGGATACGGTGCTGTTCAACGACACCATCCGCTACAACATCGGCTATGGCCGCCCGGGCGCGACGCAGGCGGAAATCGAGGATGCCGCCCGCCGCGCCCAGATTCACGACTTCATCCTCAGCCTGCCCGACGGCTACGACACGGTGGTGGGCGAGCGCGGCCTCAAGCTCTCGGGCGGTGAGAAGCAGCGCGTGGCCATCGCCCGCACGCTGCTGAAGAATCCGCCGATCCTCATTCTGGACGAAGCCACCTCCGCGCTCGACACCCGCACCGAGCGGGAAATCCAGACGGCGCTCGACGCGGCCGCCGCCAACCGCACCACGCTCATCATCGCGCACCGCCTGTCCACCGTGGTCAGTGCGGACCGGATTCTGGTGCTGGAGGACGGCCGCATCGCCGAGCAGGGCACCCACGCCGAGCTGCTGGAGAAGCAGGGCCGCTACGCCGCCATGTGGGCAGCCCAGCAGCAGGAGGCGCAGGCGGCGGCCAGCGAGCCGGAGACCGAGACGGCCCTCGAGGGCAGCCGCGCCGCGCCCCAGCCCGCCGAATAACCGGCATAACCGGCATAACCGGCAGAATAATCGACAGGCGGAACGAGCCGGGCGCGGAATGGAGGGAACCTGCCTCAGCCTATGCCGTTGCACTTGCAGGAGCGCCCGCACTTGCAGGACTGCCCTGTGTGCGCGCTCCGGCCTCCAATACGCTCAAGCCTGAACGGGAGACTCATCATGAGCGAAAATGCTCGCGGCAAGGGTCGCAAACGCGCGCTTGGTCCCATCGGCGCACGCCAGATCCCAAGCATCGTGCAACCCTCCGGCCTGAATGTCGACGAGCTCGACGAACTGGAAAACCTGGCCCCGGAAGACACCGCGCCCCAGATGGGGATGGAAGACTCCTCCGAGGAGCAGGCAGGATAAACCTCGGCGCCGCCGGGTCGCGGCGGCGCTCCTTCACCCTCCCGCGCTTGCGCGTTCTGCCCGGTCTTTTTGCCCGGCTTTTCCGGCCTCAGCCCGGAAACAGCCTGGCGGCGATGTCCGCCACATGGCGGCCCTGGAAACGCGCGCCCGCCAGCTCGTTCTCGCTCGGCTGGCGCTTGCCGTCGCCGCCCGCGATGGTCGAGGCGCCGTAGGGCGAACAGCCGGTGATTTCGTCCATGGTCATCTGCCCGGCAAACGCATAGGGCAGGCCCACAATCACCAGCCCCAGATGCAGCAGTGTGGTGTGCATGGAGAGAACGGTGCTCTCCTGACCGCCATGCTGGGTGGCGGTGGAGGTAAAGACGCTGCCCACCTTGCCGTTCAGCGCGCCGCGCGCCCACAGGCCGCCGGTCTGGTCGATGAAATTCCGCATCTGGCTCGCCATCACGCCATAGCGGGTGGGCGCGCCGAAAATGAGGGCGTCGTAATCCGCCAGCTCCTGCGGCGACGCGACGGGCGCGTCCTGCTCCAGCTTCATGCCCGCCTTGCGCGCCACCTCCTCCGGCACCAGCTCGGGCACGCGCTTCACCGTGACCGTGCCGCCCGCCTCCCGCGCGCCGTCGGCAACCGCGTGCGCCATTTTCTCCACATGACCGTAGCTGCTGTAATAAAGAACCAGAACCCTTGCCATGGCCGCCTTCCCTTCGCCCATGAGAATTGCACAGGACCTCGGGCCGCGCGGGAATCCGGCGCAGCCGTAACCAGAACGGCCGGACCTGCCGCAAGGCTCCGCTCGGGGCAGGAAAAATTTGCGCCGCCGTGCCGATTTTCGAATTTTCAGGCCCTTTTTGGCCAGGGAAACCGGTTGACATCCGAAACGGCCGGAGTCATCTGAACGGCCTTCGCGTGTGTTGCGTGGCAACGATGCGAACTTTTGAACAAGGAACTCCAACCCCAATGCCAAGCGACAGTAGTCGATCTAACACGCCGCGGACGTCGCCAGGCGGGGCCTAGTTCCTGAACGGGCTCTCTCGTGGCGGCCGACGCGGCTGAACACGAGGTGAGCCATGGTCTTCTTTTTCGAAGATACCAGGGGCGCTCGTCCGCTTGCGCGCATGGTGCGCGAAGGCGGCGCGTCCTTTTGGGCTGATCTGGTGGCTTTTCTGCTTCTCGCCGGCGTGGCCGTTCTGGCCATGCATGGCGCCGGGCAGATGGCAAGGCCGCTTGCTCAGCTGAACACATCCCCTGTCACGCTCGATCCGGCCAACCTGCCGGACTATGCCCTGCGCACCACGCTGCGCATGTTCGCGGCGCTGGCCGCGTCCCTGATCTTCACCTTCACGGTGGCCACGCTCGCGGCCAAGAGCCGCAAGGCGGAGATGATCATCCTGCCCGCGCTGGACATTCTCCAGTCCGTCCCGGTGCTGGGCTTTCTGACCTTCACCGTGACGCTGTTCATGGGCCTGTTCCCGGGGCAGCAGCTCGGCGTTGAATGCGCGGCGATTTTCGCGATCTTCACCAGCCAGGCCTGGAACATGGCCTTCAGCTTCTACCAGTCGCTGCGCACGGTGCCTGCCGACCTCGCCGAAGTCTCGCAGCAGTTCGGCTTTTCCGCCTGGCGGCGCTTCATCCGGCTGGAGCTGCCCTTCGCCGCGCCAGGCCTCATCTGGAACATGATGATGTCCATGTCGGGCGGCTGGTTTTTCGTCGTCGCCTCGGAGGCGATCACCGTCGGCAACACGACCGTCACCCTGCCGGGGATCGGCTCGTGGCTGGCCCTCGCCATCGCGCAGGAGGATTTCCGCGCGGTCGCGCTGGCGGTCGGGGCAATGGCGCTGGTGATCCTGAGCTACGACCAGCTGTTTTTCCGCCCCATCGTCGCCTGGGCCGACCGGTTCCGGGTCGAGCAGTCCGCCGCCCAGACGCAGCCCCGGTCCTGGGTCTATGACATTGCCCGGCGCGCGCGCCTGCTGAAGGGGCTGCTCGCGTTGGCGATGCGCCCGTTCGGCCTTCTCGCCCGCATCCGGCTGCCGGAGCGGCCCCGCCGCCGCCGCGCCGCAACCGGCGGGGCGGGCGGGCGCCTGCTCGATGGCCTCTGGCTCGGCCTCGTCCTCGCCGCGTGTGCGGGCGCGGTCTGGCTCCTCGGCCGCTTCATCGCGCAGAACCTCGGCTGGGGCGACGTGGCGGCGGTCATCGGCCTCGGGCTGGCGACCATGGTCCGGGTCGCCGTGCTCATGGCCATTGCCAGCCTGATCTGGGTGCCGGTCGGCGTCTGGATCGGCCTGCGCCCCGCCTGGGCCGAACGGCTCCAGCCGCTGGCCCAGTTCCTGGCGGCCTTCCCCGCCAATCTGCTGTTCCCCTTCGCCGTGCTCACCATCGTCCGCTTCGATCTCGATCCCGATATCTGGTTGTCGCTGCTGATGGTGCTCGGCACCCAGTGGTACATCCTGTTCAACGTCATTGCCGGGGCGAGCGCCCTTCCCAACGACCTGAAGGAGGCCGGGCGCATTTTCGGCATCCGGGGCTGGCAGTGGTGGCGGCAGATCGGCCTGCCCGCGATCTTCCCCTACTACGTGACCGGCGCCATCACCGCCTCGGGCGGCTCCTGGAACGCGAGCATCGTTGCCGAGGCGGTCTCCTGGGGGAAGACGCATCTGGAGGCAACCGGCCTTGGCGCCTTCATCGCGACGGTGACCGAGGACGGTGACTTTCCGCGCGTCGCGCTTGGCATCGCGGTCATGTCGATCTTCGTCATCGGCTTCAACGCCGCCCTCTGGCGGCCGCTCTACCGCTACGCCGAGCGCCGCTTCCGCCTCGACTGACATCCCCCCCCTGATTTCCGTGTCCCCGACACTTCGGGAAAGGACTATCCCCATGAACAATTTCGCGCCTGTCTTTGCGCAGACCCTGCCGCTCGTCGATGTCCGCCATGTCCGCCACGTCTATGGCAAGGGCAGCGGCCCGGGCCTCACCGTGCTCGATGACGTCAACCTCACCCTCCACGACAACGAGATCGTCGGCCTGCTGGGCCGCTCGGGCTCGGGCAAGTCGACGCTGCTGCGCTCGATCGCCGGGCTGGTGCAGCCGTCCGAGGGCAGCATTTCCTTCCCACGCCCGCAGGGCCAGACCACCGTCAGCATGGTGTTCCAGAGCTTTGCGCTGTTTCCGTGGCTCACCGTCCTCCAGAATGTGGAGGTGGGGCTGGAGGCCAAGCGCGTCCCGCCCGAGGAACGGCGCCGGCGCGCGCTGGCCGCGATCGACCTCATCGGCCTCGACGGCTTCGAGAGCGCCTATCCCAAGGAGCTGTCCGGCGGCATGCGCCAGCGGGTGGGCATTGCCCGCGCCCTGGTTGTGGACCCGGACATCCTGCTGATGGACGAGCCCTTCTCCGCCCTCGACGTGCTTACCGCCGAGACGCTGCGCACCGATCTGCTCGACCTCTGGTCCGAGGGGCGGATGCCGATCAAGTCGATCCTGCTCGTCACGCACAACATCGAGGAGGCAGTGCTGATGTGCGACCGCATCCTCATCTTCTCCTCCAACCCCGGCCGGGTGGTGGCGGAGATCCGGGTCGATCTGCCGCGCCCGCGCAACCGGCAGGACCCCGCCTTCCGGGCGATGGTCGAGGACATCTATGCGCGCATGACCGCCCGGGCCGCGCCCGGCCAGCCGCGCGAGGGGCTGTTCCCCGACGCGGGGCTCGGCATGGCGCTGCCGCGGGTCTCGACCAACGCCATGGCCGGCCTGATCGAGGCGCTGGCGGCGGAGCCCTACAACGGCACGGCGGACCTGCCGCAACTGGCGGACCAGACTCACTACGAGGTGGACGAGCTGTTCCCGATCGCCGAGGTGCTGCAACTCTTCCGCTTCGCCGAACTGGAAGGCGGCGACCTCCGGCTGCTGCCCGCCGGGCGGCGCTTCGCCGCCGCCGACGTGGACGCGCGCAAGCAGCTTTTCGCCCGGCATCTGCTGGCCTGCGTGCCCCTTGCCGCCCATATCCGCCGGGTGCTGGACGACCGGGCCAGCCATCACGCCCCGGCCAGCCGCTTTATCGACGAAATTCAGGATTTCCTCGATGAGGTGTCGGCCACCCGCACGCTGAACACGGTGATCCAGTGGGGCCGTTACGCCGAAATCTTCGCCTACGACGAAAACGCCAGCCTGTTCAGCCTCGATAACCCCACATGACCGGAAGGGCTGAGCAGGCCGAAATGACTGGGGCTCTGCCGCAGGGCGGGCAGGAACCTGCCCCTCCCCCATCCGTTGGCTTTGAGCCGGCAGACTCCTGCCGTCTTCAAGAAGCCCAGGATACCCATAGGGGAGATGACCATGACTCAGGACCGCAAGGATCAGAACCAGCGTCAGCAGAGCCAGCAAAACCAGCAGAAGCAGCAGGATCAGCAGGGACGCCAGCAGAGCCAACAGGGCCAGCGTGGTCAGCAGCAGGGCCAGGAGAGCCAGCGCGGCCAGCAGGGCCAGTTCAGCCAGCAGGATCAGGCGGACCAGCAGAGCCAGACCGGTCAGCGCGGCCAGCAGTTCAGCCAGTCCGACCAGGGCCGGCAGGGCGGCTACGGCGACCAGTCCGGCCTCGGCCAGAGTGACCAGATCGGCCAGCAGGGCGGCCAGACCGGCCAGCAGGGCCAGAGCGGTCAGAGCGGCCAGGGCGGCCGTATGGGCCAGACCGGCCAATCCGGCCAATCCGGCCAATCCAGCCAGTCCGGCCAGACAGGTCGGACAGGTCAGACCGGCCAACCGGGTCAGGGCTCCAAGCTGCGGGACGAAGACCGGTAAAGCCTGCCCGCATGGCTCCGGCGGAACGCCACAGCCCCCCGCTGCGGTCAAGCCGTCCTTCACCCCGCCCCTCTGGCCTCCCGGCCGGGGGGTGGGGTTATTTTTTGCTCCGCTTCCTCCCGCCGGGTTGTACACTTGGCCGGCATGGCCAATCGTGCCACAGGCATGACGGGAGTGGGGACCAATGAATCTGTTCGGCTTTCGCTCCTGGCGCAGACGCCGCACCTCCGATAGGGTGCCGGCGCAGGAGCAAGGCAAGGGCATGAAGGAAAAGGAACTCCGGCTGGCGCTGGTGTGCTACGGCGGCGTCTCGCTCGCTGTCTACATGCACGGCATCACCAAGGAGATCTGGAAGCTGCAACGCGCCTCCAAGGCGTGGCGGGACACGCGGGAGCTGCCCCCGGACCAGCGCAGCGCGGCGCTCGATCGCGACACCCGGGTTCTGGACACGGAAAAGGTCTATTTCGCGCTGCTCGCCCGCCTTGCCGAAACGGTGGAGCTGCGCGTGCTGGTGGATGTGATCGCCGGTGCGTCCGCCGGCGGCATCAACGGCGTGTTTCTCGCCAAGGCCATCGCCGAGGACCTGTCGCTCGAACCCCTGACCGACCTGTGGATGCGCAACGCCGATGTGGAAAGGCTGCTCGATCCCCATCAGGCGGCGACCCCCTGGAGCAAGGCCTACATGCGCCCGCTGCTCTGGCTCTACGAGCGCTGGCGCGCGCGCCGCGTCGCGGAGAACAGCGCCATCGACACCGACACCGCCGAGGAAGTGCACGCCAAGTTCTCGGCGCTGGTGCGCTCGCGCTGGTTCGAGCCGCCCTTCTCCGGCCAGGGCTTCGCCGAACTGCTCTACGAGGGGCTGGAAGCCATGGACCAGACGCGGGTGCGCTCCGGCTCGCTGCTGCCCCCGGGCCACCCGCTCGACCTCATGGTCACCGTGACCGACTATCACGGCCACAACCAGACGCTGCGGCTCCACTCCCCGCCGCGCATCAACGAGCGCGAGCACCGGCTGGTCATCTCGTTCCACGATCCCGGCACCCATCCGCTCGGCCAGCGCAAACTGGCCGAGAACGCCAGCCTCGCCTTCGCCGCCCGCGCCACCGCCTCGTTTCCCGGCGCCTTTCCGCCCGCGCGGCTGGCGGAGATCGACGGCATTCTCGCCGCGCGCGGGCAGGTGTGGCGGGCCCGCTCCGCCTTCATCGAGCAGCTGTTCCCCACCTGGACGCTGGACGGGCGCGACCCGGCCACCATTCCGCTCATCGACGGCAGTGTGCTCAACAACAAGCCGTTCGACGCCGCCATCCAGGCGCTCCAGAACCGCACCGCCCACCGCGAGGTGGACCGCCGCATCGTCTACATCGAGCCCTATCCGAAGGATCTGCAATCCCGCCGCGACGAGGAGGCCTCGTTCTTCGGGGCCATCGTCAGCGCCCTGTCCACCATCCCGCGCCAGCAGCCGATCCGCGACGATCTGGAGCGGTTGCAGGATCTGAGCGCCCACCAGGCCAATGTGCGCGCCATCATCAACAGCCTTACGCCCGATATCGACGCCGCCATCGAGGATGCCTTCGGCGAGCGCCTCAATGTGAAACGCGCCCGGCCCGAGACCATCGCCCAGTGGCGCATCCTCGCCCAGCAGCGGCTGGCGGACCGCTCCGGCTTCACCTACAAGGGCTACGCCGAGCTGAAGGTGGCGCGGACGCTGGAGGAAATCGCCGCCCTGCTCTGCACCCTCAGCAACCGCAGAAGCAGCACCGCCCAGCACGACATGCTCCAGCTTGTCCGCCACTGGGCGCACGAGGCGAAGATCCTGCCGCTCGGGGAATTCGGCCCGCACTTCAGCGAGCACCTGGGCGAGCACCTGCCCTGGCTGCAATTCCTGCGCCGGTTCGACCTCGGGTTCCGCATCCGCCGCCTGCGCTTTGTCATCCGCCGCGTCAACGAACTGTACGGCTCCCTCGGGCTCGTCAGCCACCCGGCGCTCGACGTGGCCAAGCAGCAGCTCTACGCCGCGCTCGCGCCGCTGTTGCAGCGCCAGACCGGCACCGCCCCTGAGCTGCACTATCTGGAAGGCCTCTCCCGCCTGCACCTCGACCCCTCCACGGCCATCACCGCGCTGGGCGACGCCCTCAAGCTGGTGGCGCTGGACGAGGAGGTGGACCGGCGCATGGCCGAATGTGTCATCGCCATGCCCGACCCGGAGGTGGGCCGCCAGGTGCTGCTCGCCTTCCTCGGCTTTCCGTTCTTCGATCTGGTGACCCTGCCCATGCTCGATCCGGGCGCCGAGGAAATGGAAGGCATCAAGGTGGACCGCCTGTCGCCCTCCGACGCCACCTCGCTGCGCGACGGCGGCCCGGAGGCCACGCTGAAGGGCGTGCAGTTCGCCACCTTCGGCGCCTTCCTCTCCCGCGCCTATCGGGAGAACGACTACCTGTGGGGCCGCCTGCATGCCGCCGAGCGGCTCATCGACATCGTGCTCTCCAGCGCCGCACCCGCCGTGCGCCTCTCCCCGCAGGACGTGGCGCGCTTCAAGCGCGACGCCTTCCTCGAAATCCTGAACGCCGAGCGCCCGCGCCTGCGCCGCGTCACCGGGCTCATCGACCAGCTGCTGGCGGAGGTCTACGCCCGTCCCCCCGAGGACGCGGCCGCCGGCGAGCCCGCCCCCGAGCCGGACCTGCCCGCCGACACCCCCGCCCCGGCAGCGTCATAGGGACTCGCCCGGGGGACCGCCCCCCTGGCACCCCGCCGATTTTTAGACATTTCCCCCCGGCACCGGGCGCGATAGAACGGGCCCATGTCCGACCTGTTTGGAAACAGCCCGCCGCCTGAGTCCGCCGTGAAGGCCGAGCGCCAGCCGCTGCCGGAGCGGCTGCGCCCCCGCGCGCTTGAGGATGTGGTGGGACAGGAGCATCTGACCGGCCCCAACGGCGCTCTCACCCGGATGCTGGCGGGCGGCAAGCTGCCGAGCCTCATCCTGTGGGGCCCGCCCGGCACCGGCAAGACCACCATCGCCCGCCTGCTGGCGGACCGGGTGAATTTGCATTTCGTGCAGATCTCCGCCGTGTTCTCGGGCGTTGCCGACCTCAAGAAGGCGTTCGACCAGGCCCGCCAGCGCGCGCGCATGGGCGAGGGCACGCTCCTGTTCGTGGACGAAATTCACCGCTTCAACCGCAGCCAGCAGGACGGCTTCCTCCCCTACGTGGAGGACGGCACCGTCACCCTCGTCGGCGCGACAACGGAGAACCCCTCGTTCGAGCTGAACGCGGCGCTGCTCTCGCGCACGCAGGTGCTGGTGCTGAACCGGCTGGACGAGACGGCGCTCGGGAAACTGCTCGACCGGGCCGAGGAGGCGACCGGGAAACCGCTCCCGCTCACGCCGGAGGCCCGCGCCGCGCTCGTCGGCATGGCGGACGGGGACGGGCGCTTCCTGCTCAACAGCGCCGAGATGCTGCTGGGCCTGCCGGTCGATGGCCCCATGGATACGGCCGCCCTCTCGGAAGTTCTGGCGCGCCGCCTGCCGGTTTACGACAAGGACCGGGAAGGCCACTACAACCTGCTCAGCTGCTTCCACAAATCCCTGCGCGGCAGCGACGTCAACGCCGCCATGTACTGGGCGGCGCGGATGATCGCGGGCGGCGAGGAGCCGACGACCATTTTCCGCCGCCTCGCCTGCGCCGCGTCGGAGGACGTGGGCATGGCCGACCCGCAGGCGATGGTGCAGGTGATCACCGCCTGGCAGGCGTTCGAGCGGGTGGGCTGGCCGGAGGGGCGGCTGTTCCTCGCCCAGGCCATCGCCTACGTGGCGACGGCCCCCAAGTCCAACGCCGCCTACACCGCGTTCAACGAAGCGCTGGCGCTGGCGAAGCAGACCGGCTCGCTCGCCCCGCCCAAGCATATCCTAAACGCCCCGACCAGGCTGATGAAGGAGCTGGGCTACCACGAGGGCTACAAGTACGACCACGACTTCCCCGACGCCTTCTCGGGGCAGGAATTCTTCCCCGAGCCGCTGGCCGGCCCCAACCGGCCGGACTTCTACCGCCCCAACGAGCGCGGCTTCGAGCGCGACATCCGCAAGCGGCTCGACTACTGGGAGGGTTTGCGGCGCAAGCGGCGATCGGAATAGGAGACGCCGTTTGCGGGAACGCGCGTTCGACAGGTTCATCGCCATCGACTGGTCGGGAGCGGCGGGCCGCCGCCATCGCGCCATCGAGGTTGCCGAATGTGCCCCCGGCCGCGACGCCCCCGTCCGGGTCGCCCCGCCCGGGGGATGCTGGTCACGCGAGGCCGTGCTGGCGTTCGTGACAGCGCAGGCGGGCACCCGCGCGCTCATCGGTTTCGATTTTTCCTTCGCGCCGCCATATCTGGACCGGGGCCATTACCTGCCGGGCTGCCCCCACCAGACCGCCCCCGCCTTCTGGGCCTTCGTGGACGCCGAAGCGCCCGATGAAGACCTGGGCGCTGCCCGCCTCATCGAGACGGCGTTGCGGCCGCATTTCTACTTCGGCGCCTCCTGCGGCGCGCGCGCCCCCTTCGCGCGCCTGCGCCGGTGCGAGGCGCAGGTCCGGCGCCACGGCCTCGGCACGCCCTCGTCCCTTTTCGTGTGCATCGGCAGCAGTCAGGTGGGCAAGGCGAGCCTTGCAGGTATGCGCCTGCTCCACCGGCTGCGGGCCAGCGGCATCGCGGTCTGGCCGTTCGATCCCCTGCCCGCCCGGGGCCCGGTGGTGGTGGAGATTTTCCCGCGCCTGTTCATCCGCCGCGCCCTTGCCGGCCATGGCGGGCGCGCCAACGGCAAGATTGCCAGCCGGGACAGCCTCAACCGCGCGCTCGGCCAGCTCGGCGCTGATCCCGCCGACCCGGCGCGCCCGCTCACCAGGGCGGACAACCATCTCGCCGATGCGCTCGTCAGCAGCGCCGGGTTGCGTCATCTGGCGGAAGACCCGCGCGTCTGGCAGCCTGACGGCCTCACGCCGATAATCGCCCGCACCGAAGGATGGATTTTCGGCGTCGCTTGAGCAAAAAGGCATAGCATGACACTGGTTTCTCCCGTTCAGGCCATCGGCCTTGTCGCCCTCGGCGGCGGCATCGGCGCGACCGGCCGCTATCTCCTCGGCAAGGCGTTCTTCGCGTTGGCCGGAGGCGCTTTTCCATGGGGCACACTGGCGGCAAATGTGCTAGGAGGCCTCTTGATGGGCATCCTGACTGAGGTGCTGGCCCTGCGGGGCGGCAGCGAAGCCCTGCGCCTGTTTCTGGCGGTGGGCGTGCTCGGCGGTTTCACGACCTTTTCGAGTTACAGTCTGGAACTCGCATTAATGTTGGAAAAGGGCCAGTTTTCCACGGCGGCGCTGTACGCGGCAGGCTCGGTGCTTGCCTCGCTTCTGGCGCTTTTCCTTGGGCTGTGGCTGGTAAGGACGGTTTGGGCATGAGTAACGTAACCGAGGCGGTGGTATCGGAGGAGGACGACGGCATCCGCGTGGACCGCTGGTTCAAGCGGAACCGGCCGGACGTGTCCTTCACCCTCGTCGCCCGCTGGGCGCGCACCGGCGCGCTGCGGCTGGACGGCCGGAAAGTGACCCCCGGCGACCGGCTGGCGGCCGGGCAGGTGCTGCGGATTCCGCCCGTCGAGGAGGTGGAGGAGCGCCCCGCCGTCTGGAGCCGCCCGGTCGTCGAGCTGACCCCGGACGAGATCGAATACGCCCAGAGCCTGGTCATTCACCGGGACGATTACGCCATCGTCATCAACAAGCCGCCGGGTCTCGCGACGCAGGGCGGCACCAAGACGAAAAACCACGTGGACCGGCTGCTGGACGCCCTCAAGTTCGGCCGCCCGGACAAGCCGCGCCTCGTCCACCGGCTGGACAAGGACACCTCCGGCGTGCTGCTGCTCGCCCGCACCGCCAACGCCGCCGGTTTCTTCTCCAAGGCCTTCGCGGGCCGCACCGCCAAGAAGGGGTACTGGGCGCTGGTGGTGGGTGACCCCCAGCCGGACGAGGGCCTGATCGTCGCCCCGCTCGCCAAGATGCCGGGCACCGGCGGCGAGAAGATGACCATCGACGAGAAGAACGGCCTGCCCGCCAAGACCCGCTACCGCGTCATCGAGCGCGCGGGCACCCGCGCCGCCTGGGTGGAGTTCGAGCCGCTCACCGGCCGCACCCACCAGATCCGCGTGCACGCCGCCGAAGCACTCGGCTGCCCCATCGTGGGCGACGCCAAATACGGCGGGGCCGACGCCTTCCTCACCGGCGGCGTCAGCCGCAAGCTGCACCTGCACGCCCGCTCGCTCACCATCGAGCACCCGTCGGGCAAGCCGCTCTCCATCACCGCGCCCATGGCCCAGCACATGCGGGACAGCTGGGAGATGTTCGGCTTCGCCGACGACGCCCCGCCGCGCGAGGACGACGTGCTGTTCGACCCGCTGGCGGAGAGCGGCGTTGCCGCAGGCGATCTGGCCGCCAGCCGCAAGGGCCCGCACAAGCGCACCGCCTTCAAGGCCCGCACCGGCGACGATTATGTCAAGGCCCGCCAGTTCGCCAAGCGCAACAGCCGCCGCGGCGCACGGCGTCTGAAGAAGCCCAAGGGCCGCCCGTCCTGAGGCGGACGCGACCGGGCGTGGAGCAACACCGGAGCAGGACAGAGCAGATCAGAGCAGCGCCGCGCATGACCCGCGATCCCCTTCTCGTCGTCTTTGATTGCGACGGCACCCTGGTGGACAGCCAGGCCAACATCGTCCAGGCCCTCGCCCTGTGCTTCGACAAGCACGGGCTGGAGGCACCCTGCGCCCAGGCGGCCCGGCGCATCGTCGGCCTGTCGCTGGTGGAGGCCATGCGGGCCATCCTGCCCGACGCCGAGCCGGACCTGCACCTCGTGCTGGCCGAGGAGTACAAGCTCGCCTTCCAGAAGTTGCGGGCGACGGGCGGGCTGAGCCACGAGCCCCTGTTCGACGGCACCCGCGAGGTGCTGGAGACGCTGGAAGCGCAGGGCTCGCTTCTGGGCATCGCCACCGGCAAGTCCGATCGCGGCTTGCAGCTGTGCCT
This sequence comes from Pedomonas sp. V897, assembly GCF_051304405.1. NCBI lineage: Bacteria > Pseudomonadati > Pseudomonadota > Alphaproteobacteria > Sphingomonadales > Pedomonadaceae > Pedomonas > Pedomonas sp. V897. The sequence continues at coordinate 145,546 of NZ_JBPPGG010000004.1, read as the reverse complement.
TGCCGAGCACCGCATCGAACGCCACTTCGTGACGCTGCAAACGGCGGACCGGCACCCCTCCAAGCCGCACCCCTCCATGCTGCACGCGGCCATGACGGAGACCGCCTCCGACCCCCAGCGTACCGCCATGGTGGGCGACACGGTCTACGACATCCAGATGGCCGTGGCGGCCGGCGTCCTGCCCGTGGGCGTCGCCTGGGGCTACCACGACCCGGACGAGCTGCGCGCCGCCGGCGCCGTCGCCGTCATCGAACGGTATGAGGAACTGCACGACGTGCTGGAGCACCACCTGTGACCCGGTCCCACAAGATTCTGCTCGCCCTTGGCGGCATCGCCAGCGTTGTCCTGCTCGCGCTCGCCATCACGGTGCTGGCCCGGCTGGAGCTGGGCGCGCTCATCGGCTATGGCGAGGCCGAAACCCGGCGGCTGGGCATCAAGATGCTCGTCGCCTCCGTGGCGCTGATGTTCGCCCTCAGCCTGTGGGGCTTGCGGCTCATGCTGAAGGATTCGATGACGCAATGAAACGCTTCTACAAGCAGGTCTCCGTCGCCCCCACGGAGGGCGGCTTCCAGATCCATCTGGACGGGCGGCCGGTGCGCACCCCCTCCAAGGCGGTGCTGGTGGTGCCCGCCGGGGCGCTGGCCGAGGCCATGGCCGCGGAGTGGGACGCGCAGACCGACACCATCGATCCGGCCGCCATGCCGCTCACCCGCCACGCCAACACCGCCATCGACCGGGTCTCGCCCCAGCGCGCGGCGGTGGTCGGGGAAATCAGCCGCTACGGCGAGAACGACCTGATCTGCTACCGCGCCGAATGGCCCACGGACCTTGCCGAACGGCAGGCCCGCACCTGGAACCCGCTGGTGGACTGGGCCCGCCGTCGCTACGACGTCAACCTCACCGTGACCGCCGGCATCATGCACCGCCGGCAGGGGGAGGATGCGCTCCAGCGCCTCGCCCGCGCCGTTGACAGCCTGTCGGACTGGGAGCTGGCACCCCTCCACACCCTCACCACCATCACCGGCTCGCTGGTGATCGCGCTGGCGCTGCGGGAGGGGGAAATCAGCCCCGAGGCCGCCTTCGAGGCCGGGCAACTGGACGAACTCTACCAGGTGGAAAAATGGGGCGAGGACTCGCTGGCGCAAAAGGCGCGCGAGAGCCGGCGCGCCGACCTGCTGGCCGCCGCCCGCTTTCTCGCGCTGCTGCGCGCGGCCTAGCCCCTTCCCCCCGAGAACAGGGAGCGAGCGACATGACCGAAGACTCTTCCCTTCCCGCCAACCCCCTCCCCTCCGGGCACAAGGCCGTGCGCGCCCGCATCTCCGGCCGGGTGCAGGGTGTGTGGTACCGCAAGTGGACCGTCCTCAACGCCACCGAACTGGGGCTGGACGGCTGGGTCCGCAACCGGGAGGACGGCACGGTCGAGGCCCTGTTCGTCGGCCCCGAAGCCACCGTCGACGAGATGATCCGCCGCTGCTGGCAGGGGCCGGAACACGCCCGGGTGACCGACATCGCCCTTGAGCCCTCGCCCGGCATCACGCCGAAGGGCTTCGTGCAGAAACCGACGGTCTGATTTTCCTGTTTTGATTTTTTCAGGGGATTTTTGCAGAGGGTCACGGACCCTCTGCACTCCCTTCGTTTTTCGGGACGTGCGCGGGAAAGACCGGGTGCATCCCGATGAACCCATAAAAAAGGGCCGCGCCCTTCATGAAGAACACGGCCCTTTGAATCGATTGGGAGGTTGCCAGGAGGGGAGTGATCGTTTGTGCGCCTCCGCGCAGGGGCCATTGAATGTGCGCCTCCGCGCACGGGGCCCCTCCTGCAAAAAATCCCCTCAAAAAAACCCCTACTGGCGGCAGGTGATGTAGGCGGGCGGGCGCACCGCGCATTCGCCGCGCTGGTTGCCGCGCTGGAAGCGGAAGGAGATGGCACCCGATCCGCTCTTGGACAGCACCGATTGCAGCTGGTCCACCGTCGCGATGGCGGTGCCGTTGACCGCCTCGATGATGTCGCCGGGCTGGAGCACACCCAGCCGCGCCGCCGGGGAGTTGGCCGCCATTTCGAGGATCACCACGCCCTGCTCCGGCAGGCCGCCGCCCAGTTCCATGGCGAAGGCGGGCGAGAGGTTGCCCACCTGCACGCCGGAGAACAGGTGATTGCCGCGCAGCACGGTCAGGTTGCGCGGCGGCACCTCCGGCGGCGGGGACATCTTGACCTTGATGTTCTGCGCCTTGCCGTCGCGCAGCACGGTGAAGATGGCCGTGGAGCCGATGTTCTTGGTCGCGACGCGGAACTGAAGTTCGGAGCTGTCGGTCACTTCCTTGCCGTCGATGGCGGTGATGACGTCGCCCGCCCGCAGGCCCGCCGCCGCCGCCGGAGACTTGGCGCTCAGCCGGTTGACCAGCACGCCGCGCGGCCGGTCGAGGCCCAGCCCCGCCGCGATATCCGAATCGACCGCCTGACCCTCGACGCCGACCCACGGGCGCACCAGCTTGCCGGTGCCCGCCGCGCCGATGATCGACTTGACCATGTTCACCGGCACGGCAAAGCCGACGCCGACCGACCCGCCGGTGGGCGAGGCGATGAAGGTGTTGATGCCGATCAGCTCGCCCGCCAGGTTGACCAGCGCGCCGCCCGAGTTGCCGGGGTTAATGGCCGCGTCCGTCTGGATGTAATACTGGTAGCCGGTCGGCCCGCCGCCGGAGCGCACCGCCGAGACGATGCCCTGCGTCACGGTCTGGCCCACGCCGAACGGGTTGCCGATGGCGAGCGTGATGTCGCCCACCTGCAACCGGTCGCTGTCGCCCAGCAGCATCACCGGCAGATCCTTGCCCTTGGTGTCGATCTGCACCAGCGCCAGGTCCGAACGCTGGTCCTGAAGGATCACCTTGCCCTCGAACTCGCGCCGGTCCGCCAGCACCACGATGATCTCGTCCGCGTCGCCCACCACGTGGCGGTTGGTGACGATGAGGCCGTCCGAGCGCACGATCACGCCGCTGCCCAGCGAGTTCTGCACCCGGGGCTGGGCCTGCCGTCCGCCGAAGAAGAAGCGGAAGAAGGGGTCATCCATCAGCGGCTGACGCTGGATCACCTTCTTGGTGTAGATGTTCACCACCGAGGGGGAGACCCGCTGCACCACCGGCGCGTAGGAAAGCTGCACCTGCGCGGTCGATGTGGGCGTGACCCGCTGGGTCTGGGTTTCGCTCGTCTGGGCGGTCTGCGCTTCCGCCACCGACCCGTTGCTTGTCCCGTCCGGCCCGGTGGTGACGCCCCAGGCGAGCCCGAGGCCCGCCACCAATCCAGTGCCTAGCCACATCAGTGATCGCATTGAGCAGCCTCTTATGGTTATGACATCCCAGCCTATTTAGGTATCGAGCATACCCTTCACAAACTCCGCCAGGCCGATTTGTCGAGCCCGCTTGAGCCGCTCCGCCGCCAGAATGGTTTTCACCTGCGACAAGCAGCGTTCCAGATCGTCGTTGACCAGCACGTAGTCATACTCGGCCCAGTGGCTGATCTCGTCCGCCGCGCGCGCCATGCGGCCCGCGATCACTTCGTCGGAATCCTGCGCCCGGCTGCGCAGCCGGTGCTCCAGCGCCTGCATGGAGGGCGGCAGGATGAACACCCGCACCAGATCCCCCTGCACCTGCTGCGCCAGCTGCTGCGTGCCCTGCCAGTCAATGTCGAACAGCACGTCCCGGCCTTCGGCCAGCGCCTGCTCCACCGGGCCGCGCGGCGTGCCGTAGCGGTTGGAGAACACCGTCGCCCATTCGAGAAAGGCGCCGTCGCGCACCATGTCGTCGAACTCGGCGTGGCTGACGAAGTAGTAATCCTTGCCGTGCGCCTCGCCGGGGCGCGGCGGGCGGGTCGTCGCCGAGACGGACATGACGATGTTGCTGTCGTCCTTGAGCAGCAGGCGCGACAGGGTCGACTTGCCCGCCCCCGACGGAGACGACAGCACAAACATCAAACCACGGCGCACGCCGGAGGAAACCACCGAGGGCATAGACTTCCGCCTTCCACAAACTACTCGATATTCTGAACCTGCTCGCGGAGTTGATCGATCGTCGCCTTCAGGTCAAGGCCGACCCGGTTCAGCTCCACGGTGGCGGACTTGTTGCACAGGGTCGTCGCCTCCCGGTTCAGCTCCTGCGCCAGGAAGTCGAACTTGCGGCCCACCGGCCCGCCCGCGCGCAAAAGCGCCTGCGCCTGCTCCACATGGGCCTTGAGCCGGTCCAGCTCCTCGCGCACGTCCGCCTTCACCGCGATCAGCGCCACCTCCTGCGCCAGCCGGTCCGGGTCCACCCGCCTGTCTCCGGCGAGCAGACTCTCGATCTGCGCCTCCAGCCGCTGGCGGATCATGGCGGGCTGCTCGCGCGACGCCGCTTCCGCCTCGCCGTGCAGAACGGAAATCCGGTCAAGGAGCGACGCCAGCAGCGCGGCGATCTTCTCACCCTCCAGCGCCCGGTGCGCCCTCAGTTCGCCAACCGCCTTTTCCAGATCCGCCAGAATGGCGGCATGAAGCGCGGCGCGTGCCTCCTCGCCCAGCGCCGGCTCCCCCTCCACCACGCCCCTGAGGGCCAGGAGTTCCGCCGGACCGGGCTTCGGCAGGCCGTAGGTTTCCGCCAGCGCCAGCGCCGCCCGCGCATACTGGTCCAGCAAATCGCGATTGAGGGAAAGGCCGCCAGTGCCCGCGGCGGGCGTCACCGTCAGCGCCGCATTGACCGAACCGCGCGCCAGCCGCGCCTGCGACACCGCGCGGACCTGAGGCTCCAGCGCCTCGAAACCACCCGGCAGGCGCAGCCGCACCTCCAGACTGCGGCCGTTGACCGATTTCACTTCCCAGGCCCAGGACCACCCCTCGGCCTCGCCGCTCGTGCGGGCAAAGCCCGTCATGCTGTGCAATGCTATTTCCATGCCCCCGTGTGTGCCAGCACTGCGCCCCGGACGCAAAGGGGAATCGTTGCCGCAACGGATGAGGAAGGACACGGGGATTTGTTTTGCAGAGGGTCGCGGACCCTCTGCACTCCCTCCCTTTTTCGGGACGTGCGCGGGAAAGACCGGGTGCATCCCGATCAACCCATTTGAACAGGGCCGCGCCCCTGGTTTGAAGGACACGGCCCCTTTGAATCGAACGGAAGGTGCAGGAGGGGTAAGCCCCTCCTGCAATCAAACCTCATTCAAACACCGCTCCGCCCTCACGCCCCGGAGGGGCCGAGCATCTTCTCGGGCCGCACCACGGCGCGGAAGCGTTCCTCGGTGATCAGGCCCAGCGCCAGCCCGGCCTCCAGCAGGGTGGTGCCGTTGTGGTGGGCGTGTTTGGCGATCTTTGCGGCGTTGTCGTAGCCGATCTCGGGCGCGAGCGCCGTCACCAGCATCAGGCTTTCGTTGATGATGGCGTCGATGCGCTCCCGGTTCGGCTCGATGCCGGCGACGCAGCGGTCGGTGAACGAGCGCGCCCCGTCCGCCAGCAGGCGGATGGATTGCAGCACGTTGTAGGCGATCACCGGCTTGAACACGTTCAGCTCGAAGTGGCCCTGCGCGCCCGCCACCGTCACGGTGGTGTGGTTGCCCATCACCTGCGCCGCCACCATGGTGAGGCTTTCCGCCTGCGTGGGGTTCACCTTGCCCGGCATGATGGAGGAGCCCGGCTCGTTCTCGGGCAGCTTCAACTCGCCCAGCCCGCAGCGCGGCCCGCTGCCGAGCAGGCGGATATCGTTGGCGATCTTGTTGAGGCTGACGGCGATGGTGTTGAGCGCGCCGGACAGTTCCACCATGGCGTCGTGGGTGGCCAGCGCCTCGAACTTGTTGGGGGCGGTGACGAACGGCAGGCCGGTCAGCTCCCGCAATTCCAGCGCGATGGCCTCGGCCCAGCCCTGCCGGGTGTTGAGGCCGGTGCCGACCGCCGTGCCGCCCTGCGCCAGTTCGTAGACGCGCGGCAGCGCCGCCTTCAGCCGCTCGATCCCGGCGGCGACCTGGTGAGCATAGCCGGAGAACTCCTGCCCCAGCGTTACCGGGGTTGCGTCCTGAAGGTGGGTGCGGCCGATCTTGATGATGTCCGCCCAGCTTTCCGCCTTGGCCTCCAGCGCCTCCTGAAGGTGGAGGAGCGCCGGGATCAGCCGCTCCACCACCTCGCGGGCGGCGGCCACGTGCATGGCGGTGGGGAAGGTGTCGTTGGAGGACTGGGAGCGGTTCACATGGTCGTTGGGGTGCACCGGATGCTTGCCGCCCCGGACGCCCAGCAGGATCTCGTTGGCGCGGCCCGCGATCACCTCGTTGGCGTTCATGTTGCTCTGGGTGCCGGAGCCGGTCTGCCACACCACCAGCGGGAACTCGTCGTCGTGGCGGCCTTCGGCCACCTCGCGCGCGGCCGTTTCGATGGCCTGCGCCAGCTGGCCTTCCAGGTCGCCGAAGCGCGCGTTGACCCGCGCCGCGGCCCATTTGATGTAGCCCAGCGCATGGATGAGCGGCGGCGGCATCCGCTCGCCCCCGATGGGGAAGTTCTGGATGGATCGCTGCGTCTGCGCGCCCCAGTAGCGCTCGCCGGGCACGTCGATGGGGCCGAAGCTGTCGGTTTCCGTGCGCGTTGTCATCATCCGCTCCTTACCCGTCCATCCGCCCCGCACGACGCGATGGCGCTGCTGTGCTCAGGTAAGTGCGATCACGAAAGGATCAAGGCGCCACAAGGATCGCAGCGGGGAGGCTGGACAACAGGAGCGCGGGCGCCCCGGTCAGGACTTCTTGCGGAAGCGGTCGAGCGTGATGACGTTGCTGCTGCCGCCCTCGTCTGCCGGCGCGTCGCCGGATGCGGGCGCGGGCGCGGCCGGTTCCTCCGCCTGGGGCGCGGGCGTTTCGTCCGGCACCGCCTGCGGCAGAACCTCGGCCTCGGGCGGCTGGAATTGCAGGCCGAAGTTCACGGCCGGGTCCACGAAGCCCACCAGCGCCGCATAGGGCACCACGATGTGGGCCGGCACCTGGTTGAACGACAGGCTCACCTCGAAGAAGTCCTCGTGCACATGCAGATCCCAGTAGCGGTTCTGCAGCACGATGGTGATCTCGTCCGGGTACTTCTCAAGGAGCTGCTTGGGCAGCACCACGCCCGGATAGCGGGTCTTGAAGGCGATGTAGAAGTGGTGCTGGCCGGGCAGGCCGCCCTTTTCCACCGACTTGAGCACGCGGGCCACCACGCTGCGCAGCGCAGCCTGGACATAGTCTTCGTAAGGGATGAGCGATTCTGTCGTCACCATGTCACCGTGCGGCACAGCCCCGTTGGCGTCAAGCGGCGGGTTCGCCCGCTGCCGAAATATCAGTAAAATGGAGGGACTTCTGTTGCCCGGCGCCCTCCCTGCCGCGTTAGTGCTTCTGTTGCCCGGTGCACCACGAACCGCGCTTTGGTTGAAGTAACCCTATCCTATCGGATCAGGTTACGCGGCCAGAGCGAATGCCTCGTTATCGTTGGCATTTGTCGATTTGACCGGTTTAACGGCTCAGTCGGGCCGGGCGAAGGTCGTCGTCTTTGAACACACGTCGATCCTAGTTCACCCCCATCAGAAACGTCGCATCCTCCTGCGACGGCGCTTGTGGTGGAGGTGCCGGGTACCGCCCCCGGGTCCGCTGTGTCTATTCCACGACACCGTTTATCGCCATAGCCGCGCGAGGCGGCACACCGAATATAGGGGAGACCCGGTCGGATTTGAAGGCCCGGATTGAAACAGGGCCCCAGAAATATACGGACCAATGAGAGCGGGCCAGACGACACAGGGCCGGCCAAACAGCAGAACACCGGCCCGCGGGTGGCGGACCGGTGCTCTGTGAGGACCCGCAACCGTACATCCGGGTTGCGGGAACCGGGTGCCCTGACGCCCCGTCAAGACGGGGCCGGGGCCCTTAGATCAGAACTTCGGTAAACTCCATGACGCCGCCGGCCGCATTGGCGCGGGCCTTCCGCATGGCCTGAAACAGCCGCACGTTCCGCACCACCACCATCTGCTTCATCTTGGCGGCGATGACCCGGGCGGAGGCATAGTCCAGGTCCGGCACGGTCACCTCCACCTGAAGGGCCTCCTCGTCGAGGCGGTGGGCAGCCAGGCTCTCGGGAATGTGGTTGTTCATCGCGAAGAACTCCAGCACGCGCGACAGCGCGCCCGGATCCTGCTCCGTCACCACCTGGTAGGCATATCCCTGATCGCTCGGCATCACCATGACCGCACCTCAACTCCTTCCGACATCTCTCTGTCTGGCATCTCTCCGGGGCAGATTTTGCCCCTTCTCGGACTGGTTATAGCGTGGAGCCGTTGGTTTTTCTTTTCTTTTTCGGAGCATTTCGCTAAGATAATGCAAAATTAATGCACAGTTTCTCAATCGGTGAGTTTATTAATGCAAGCGACCCTTGACCGTACCGACCGCAAGATCCTCGCCCTGCTCCAGAAGGACGCCAGCCTGTCGGCAGCGGAGATCGCCGAGCAGGTGGGGCTGTCCCAGTCGCCGTGCTGGCGGCGCATCCAGCGCCTCAAGGAGGAAGGCTACATCCGGGCGCAGGTGGCCCTGCTCGACCGCAAGAAGCTGGGGCTGAACACCCAGATCTTCGCGCAGGTGAAGCTCTCCGCCCACGGCCGCCAGCACATGGACGAGTTCACCGCCGCCGTCCGCGAGATCCCGGAGGTGCTGGAGTGCTACGTCATGATGGGGGAGACGGACTTCAACCTGCGGATCGTCGCCGCCGACGTCGAAGCCTACGAGCGGTTCTTCTTCGAAACCCTCTCCAAGCTGCCCGGCGTGCAGGAAATCAAGTCCACCATCGCGCTGAGCGAAATCAAGAACACCACCGCCCTGCCGGTCGGGGTGTAGCCCCCCACTGTCCTCCCACTGCCCCCCACTGACAGCAAGGCCGAACCTGACAGAAAGGATAGTCCCTGCCGCTTGCGACGCTTTGCCGCCCTGCTACACTTTGGCGCATGACAGCGATCCACAAGCACATGCTTCTGCTCGGCACGGCCCTGCTGGCGGCCTCCGTTCTGGCGCTATTCAGCTTCTCCTCGCGCATGGCGGAGGATGCCTGCCTCGATCGGGGCGGTGCATGGCGCAGCGGCGCCTGCGTGTACGGCGACCAGGCGCGCTAGGGCAGAATTGGCGGGAGCCAGCCGCGCGGGGCCCGTGCCCCGCCGGGGCGGCTAGCCTGTTTCGAAGCTAGACGGTCTCGATGAACGTCGCATAGCCCTCGGCGAAGGCGCGCACGAACTCCGGCGCGTCGTCGATGAACAGGTAGGGCTCGATCAGCTCCAGCTCCATCAGCAACAGGGACCCGTCCTCGGCCCGCACCATGTCCACCCGGGCATGGAACACATCCTCCGGCACCGAGTCCAGCACGGCCCGGGCGTCCGCCAGATCCTCCATGGACGGCAGATAGGGCTCGGCCACGCCGCCGAAGCTCACCTGGATGCGGTAGTCGCCCTCCTTGGGCGTCTTGATCACCGCATGGCTGAACTGGCCGCCCAGAAAGATGAAGCTGTACTCGCCCTCGCTCTGGATGGCGGGCAGGAACGGCTGGATCATGGCCTCGTGCGGCGGCAGCGCCTCGGCGTCCGGCCAGGGCTCGCCCCGGCGCAGCAGAACCTGCCGCCATGCCCCCGCGCCCACCACCGGCTTGATGACAATGCGGTCCGCGCCGAATTCGGCAAAGGCCGCCTCGGCCGCCTCCGGCGTCGCCCGCGCCGCCCAGTGGGTCGGCACCAGCTGCGCGCCGCGCCCGGCCAGATCCCTGAGATAGGTTTTCCGCATGTTCCAGCGGATCACGTCCACACTGTTGATGAGGCGGGTCTCGGCGGAAATCGCCTCCAGCCGCGCCAGAAACGCCTCGGGCCGCTCTGCATAGTCCCAGGTGATGGCGGTGATCGCCGCCTCGTAGCGCGACCAGTCAATCCCCTCGCCATCCCACTGCACGACCTCCAGATCCCGCCCGACCTGCGCCAGCGCCTGGCGCATCAGCGCCACCTGCGCGTCCCCCTCGTGGGCATCCTTCCGCCGATCCGGCACATCCGGCAGCATGTCACGGGACGCAAGAACAGCAACAACGGGACGAACAGACACAGGGGCACCTTTTGCACAAGAGTGGGTGGGCCTTGGTTTAGCGGGTCTTTTCGGATTTTGCAGGAGGGACTTGGTCCCTCCTGCTCCTCCCTTTCATTTTTTTCGGCGGCGTCTCCGGCGCGCACCGGGAACACGTCCGGAAGGGTTGATCGGGCCGCGCCCTGCATCCGCCCCCTGCCCTCCGGAGATCCGGCCGTTGCACGAACCTGCACCGGAACCACGGCCGTTTGGAACGAAAGGGGGATCGAAAGGGGGTCCAAGACCCCCTTTCATCTTCCATACCGCAAGCACTGCCTGCCAAAGCAGAAGAGCCGCCGGAGTTACCTCCGACGGCTCTGATCTCAATCCTTCCGTATGGACGCCGGTCTTACGACGCGGCTTCTTCCGGGGCCGGGAGCTGCTTGGCGGCCTGGGCGGCCCGCAGCGCCGCGTCGCGCGCATTGGCGGCCACGCGGATGCGGTTGACGCCGGCGCCGGTGCCCGCCGGGATGAGGCGGCCGACGATGACGTTTTCCTTGAGGCCGGTCAGGCGGTCCACCTTGCCCTGCACCGAGGCTTCGGTGAGGACGCGGGTGGTCTCCTGGAACGACGCCGCCGAGATGAACGACCGGGTCTGCAGCGAGGCCTTGGTGATGCCGAGCAACACCGGCTTGCCCTCGGCAGGCTCGCGGCCTTCCTTGATGAGCTTGGCGTTGATCTCGTCCATTTCCTCGCGGTCGATCTGCTCGCCCGGCAGCAGGGTGGAGTCGCCCGACTTGGTGATTTCCACCTTCTGCAGCATCTGGCGAACAATCACCTCGATGTGCTTGTCGTTAATCTTCACACCCTGGAGGCGGTAGACTTCCTGGATCTCGTTGACCAGGTAGTTGGCCAGCGCCTCCACGCCCAGCACGTCGAGAATGTCGTGCGGATCGGGGTTGCCGTCGATCAGGTACTCACCCTTCTGGATGAAGTCGCCTTCCTGCACCGAGATGTGCTTGCCCTTCGGGATCAGGTACTCGACCGGATCCGAACCATCTTCCGGACGGATGATGATGCGGCGCTTGGTCTTGTAGTCCTTGCCGAATTCGACGCGGCCGGTGGCCTGGGCGATGATCCCGTGGTCCTTCGGCTTGCGGGCCTCGAACAGCTCGGCAACGCGCGGCAGACCGCCGGTGATGTCGCGGGTCTTGGCGGCTTCCAGCGGGATACGGGCGATCACGTCACCCGCGGCCACACGGTCGCCGTCGTTGACCGACAGAATCGCGTCCACCGCCAGGAAGTAGCGGGCGGCTTCGGTGGTGCCGTCGGACTCGTCCAGCAGGGTGATGCGCGGACGCAGGTCGCCGCTCTTGGGCTGCGACTTCCAGTCCACCACCACCTTGCTGGTGATGCCGGTGGCTTCGTCGGTGTTCTCGGAGAGCGACACGCCCTCGATGAGATCCTGATACTTCACCACACCCGCCTTTTCGGTGATGATCGGGCGGGTATAGGGGTCCCATTCCACCAGACGCTCGCCCTTCGTCACCTGGTCGCCCTCCCGCTTCAGCAGGCGGGCGCCGTAGGCGATGCGGTGCGAGGCGCGCTCGCGGCCCTCGGCGTCGATGATGACCAGCTCCATGTTGCGGGCCATGGCGATGAGGCGGCCACGGCTGTCTTCCACGGTGTGGGCGTTGCGCAGCTCGATGCGGCCGTCGACAGACGCCTCGATGGACGACTGCTCGGACACCTGCGCGGCGCCGCCGATGTGGAACGTCCGCATGGTCAGCTGCGTACCCGGCTCACCGATGGACTGGGCGGCGATGACGCCGACCGCCTCACCGATGTTGACCGGCGTACCGCGCGCCAGGTCGCGGCCGTAGCACTTGCCGCAGACGCCCTGCTCGGTATCGCAGGTGAGCACCGAGCGGATCTTGAGCGACTGCACGCCCGCCTTGGCGATGCGATCGACTTCCGGCTCGTTGAGCAGCGTGCCGGCGGTGACGATGACCTCGCCGGTCTTCGGGTCGAGCACATCGATGGCCGCGGTACGGCCCAGAATGCGCTCGGCGAGGCTGACGATCACCTGGCCGCCCTCGACGATGGCGGTCATCTCGAGGCCGCGTTCGGTGCCGCAATCCTCCTCGATGATGACGCAGTCCTGCGACACGTCCACCAGACGGCGGGTGAGGTAACCCGAGTTCGCCGTCTTGAGCGCCGTGTCGGCCAGACCCTTGCGGGCGCCGTGGGTGGAGTTGAAGTACTCCAGCACGGTCAGGCCTTCCTTGAAGTTCGAGATGATCGGCGTCTCGATGATCTCGCCCGACGGCTTGGCCATGAGGCCGCGCATACCGGCGAGCTGCTTCATCTGGGCCTGCGAACCACGGGCGCCCGAGTGGGCCATCATGTAGATGGAGTTGATCGGCAGCTCGCGGCCCGTCTCCGGGTCGACCGGGGTCGAGGAGATGCGCTTCATCATCGCGTCGGCGACCTTGTCGCCGCACTGGGCCCAGGCGTCGACCACCTTGTTGTACTTCTCGCCCTGGGTGATGAGACCGTCCTGGTACTGCTGCTCGTATTCCTTCACGAGCGCGCGGGTCTCATCCACCAGCTTGGCCTTCTCCTCGGGGATGACCATGTCATCCATGCCGAAGGAGATGCCGGCCATGCAGGCGTGGCGGAAGCCCAGCGCCATGATGGCGTCTGCGAACAGCACCGTCTCCTTCTGGCCGCAGTGGCGGTACACGGTGTCGATGACGTCGCCCAGCTCCTTCTTGGTGAGGAGACGGTTGACGATCTCGAACGGCACCTTGTGCGACTTCGGCAGGGTCTCGCTGATGAGCATGCGGCCCGGCGTGGTCTCCACGCGCTTCAGGTACGTGTTGCCGTTCTCGTCCGTCTGCGGGACGCGGGTGATGATCTTGGAGTGCAGCGTCACCGCCTTGGAGTGCAGCGCGTGGTGCACTTCCTGCATGTCCGCCAGCATCATGCCCTCGCCCGGCTCGCCCTTGCGCTCCATGGAGAGGTAGTAGATGCCCAGCACCATGTCCTGCGACGGCACGATGATCGGCTTGCCGTTCGCCGGGGACAGGATGTTGTTGGTCGACATCATCAGCACGCGGGCTTCCAGCTGGGCTTCCAGCGAAAGCGGCACGTGCACGGCCATCTGGTCACCGTCGAAGTCCGCGTTGAACGCGGCGCAGACCAGCGGGTGCAGCTGGATCGCCTTGCCCTCGATCAGCACCGGCTCGAACGCCTGGATGCCGAGGCGGTGCAGCGTCGGCGCGCGGTTGAGCATCACGGGGTGTTCGCGGATCACCTCGTCGAGGATGTCCCACACCTCCTTGCGCTCTTTCTCCACCCACTTCTTGGCCTGCTTCAGGGTCATGGACAGACCCTTGGCGTCAAGGCGCGAGTAGATGAACGGCTTGAACAGCTCCAGCGCCATCTTCTTCGGCAGGCCGCACTGGTGCAGCTTGAGCTCCGGACCGGTCACGATCACGGAACGGCCCGAGTAGTCCACGCGCTTGCCGAGCAGGTTCTGGCGGAAGCGGCCCTGCTTGCCCTTCAGCATGTCGCTGAGGGACTTGAGCGGACGCTTGTTGGCGCCGGTGATGGTGCGGCCGCGGCGGCCGTTGTCGAACAGCGCGTCCACCGCTTCCTGGAGCATGCGCTTTTCGTTGCGGACGATGATGTCCGGCGCGCGCAGCTCGATCAGCCGCTTCAGACGGTTGTTACGGTTGATGACGCGGCGATAGAGGTCATTGAGGTCCGAAGTCGCGAAGCGGCCACCGTCCAGCGGCACCAGCGGGCGCAGCTCGGGCGGAATGACCGGGATCACGGTCAGGATCATCCACTCCGGCCGGTTGCCGGACTCGATGAAGCTGTCGATGACGTTCAGCCGCTTGATGATCTTCTTCGGCTTCAGCTCGGACTTGGTCTGCTCCAGCTCCTCGCGCAGACGGGTGCGCTCGGCCTCCAGGTCCAGGCTCATGAGCAGCTCGCGAATGGCCTCGGCGCCGATGCCGGCGGTGAAGGCGTCCTCGCCATACTCCTCCTGCGCCTCGAAGACCTGGTCCTCGGTGAGCAGCTGATACTTCTTGAGCGGGGTCAGGCCCGGCTCGATCACCACGAAGTTCTCGAAGTACAGGACCCGCTCCAGGTCCTTCAGCGGCATGTCGAGCAGCAGGCCGATGCGGCTCGGCAGCGACTTCAGGAACCAGATGTGCGCCACCGGCGCGGCCAGCTCGATGTGGCCCATGCGCTCGCGGCGCACCTTCGAGACGGTGACCTCGACGCCGCACTTCTCGCAGGTGATGCCCTTGTACTTCATGCGCTTGTACTTGCCGCACAAGCACTCGTAGTCCTTGATCGGACCGAAGATGCGGGCGCAGAACAGGCCGTCGCGCTCCGGCTTGAAGGTCCGGTAGTTGATGGTCTCCGGCTTCTTGATTTCACCGAACGACCAGCTCTTGATCCGCTCCGGCGAGGCGATGGAGATCTTGATCCTGTCGAAGGTCTCCGGCTTCTGGGCCGGATTGAAGAAATTCACCAGTTCCTGGTTCATGCGTAGGTCCTCTGAACCGAAGGCTCGATGCTAAGCTGTCCGTGGCGAGAGCCGCCGCACCACGGACGGCCGCCCATCGCCTGCCCCGCTTTCGGGGTGCGACGGGCGGCTCCGCCGTCTCCTATTCCTCGTCGGCCGACTGCAGCTCGACGTTGAGGCCAAGCGAACGCATTTCCTTGACCAGCACGTTGAAGGACTCGGGGATACCGGCCTCGAACGTGTCGTCGCCCTTCACGATCGCCTCGTACACCTTGGTGCGGCCGACCACGTCGTCCGACTTCACCGTCAGCATCTCCTGGAGGGTGTAGGCGGCACCGTATGCCTGGAGCGCCCAGACCTCCATTTCACCGAAGCGCTGGCCGCCGAACTGGGCCTTGCCGCCCAGCGGCTGCTGGGTGACCAGGCTGTACGGGCCGATCGAGCGGGCGTGGATCTTGTCGTCGACCAGGTGGTGGAGCTTCAGCATGTAGATGTAGCCCACGGTCACCTTGCGGTCGAAGCGCTCGCCGGTACGGCCGTCGTAGAGATCGACCTGACCCGACGGATCGAGACCCGCCATCTCCAGCATCTGCGCCACATCCTTGGGCGTTGCGCCGTCGAACACCGGGGTCGCCATCGGCACGCCCGAGGTGAGGTTGGAGGCCAGCTCCACCACCTCTTCGTCCGACATGTTGGCCACGGTGTCGTACTGCCAGCCGTAGATCGCTTTCAGGCGCTCCCGAATGGCCGCCGTGTCGTTGCGGCCGTTCTGGTGGAAGTGCTCCAGCATCTGCCGGATCTGCTGGCCCAGGCCGCGCGCGGCCCAGCCCAGGTGCGTCTCGAAGATCTGACCGACGTTCATGCGGCTGGGCACGCCCAGCGGGTTCAGAACGATGTCCACGTGCGTTCCGTCCTCGAGGAACGGCATGTCCTCGATCGGAAGAATGCGCGAGATGACACCCTTGTTCCCGTGACGGCCGGCCATCTTGTCGCCCGGCTGGAGCTTGCGCTTCACCGCGACGAAGACCTTGACCATCTTGAGCACGCCCGGCGGCAGCTCGTCGCCGCGCTGGAGCTTCTCGACCTTCTCCTCGAACCGCTTCTCCAGGCTCTTGCGGGCCTGTTCCCACTGGTCCTTCAGAGCCTCGATGTGGGTCTGGCGCTCGTCATTGGCAATGGCGAACTTCCACCACTCGTGACGCGGCGTCTCGGCCAGCACCTGCTCGGTGATCTCCGCCCCCTTCTTGAAGCCCTTCGGGCCGGAGGTGGCGGTCTCGCCCACCAGGATATCCTTCAGACGCGCGTAGGTGGAACGGTCCAGAATGGCGCGCTCGTCCTCGCGGTCCTTGGTCAGGCGCTCGATTTCCTCGCGCTCGATGGCCATGGCGCGCTCGTCCTTCTCGACGCCATGTCGGTTGAACACGCGGACCTCGACCACCGTGCCGGAGACGCCCGGCGGCAGACGCAGCGAGGTGTCGCGCACGTCGGAGGCCTTCTCGCCGAAGATGGCGCGGAGCAGCTTCTCCTCCGGCGTCATCGGGCTCTCGCCCTTCGGCGTGATCTTGCCGACCAGGATGTCGCCCGGGTGCACCTCGGCGCCGATGTAGACGATGCCGGCCTCGTCGAGGTTGCGCAGCGCCTCCTCACCGACGTTCGGGATGTCGCGGGTGATGTCCTCCGGGCCCAGCTTGGTGTCGCGGGCCATCACCTCGAACTCCTCGATGTGGATCGAGGTGAAGATGTCTTCCTTCACGATCCGCTCGGAGATGAGGATGGAGTCCTCGTAGTTGTAGCCGTTCCACGGCATGAACGCGACCAGCACGTTCCGGCCCAGCGCCAGCTCGCCCAGCTCGGTGGACGGACCGTCGGCGATGATGTCGCCCTTGGCCACCACGTCGCCCACCTTCACCAGCGGACGCTGGTTGATGCAGGTGTTCTGGTTGGAGCGCTGGAACTTCAGCAGGGTGTAGATGTCCACCGCCGACTTGCCCGGCTCCACGTCCTCGGTGGCGCGGATGACAATGCGGGTGGCGTCCACCTGGTCGATGATGCCGCCGCGGCGGGCCGCGATGGCCGCACCGGAGTCGCGGGCAACCGTCGCTTCCATGCCGGTGCCGACGAACGGCGCCTCGGCGCGCACCAGCGGCACGGCCTGACGCTGCATGTTCGAGCCCATGAGCGCGCGGTTGGCGTCGTCGTTCTCCAGGAACGGAATGAGCGACGCGGCCACCGACACCAGCTGCTTCGGGCTGACGTCCATGAGGGTGATCTGGTCGCGCGGCGCCAGCAGGAATTCACCGGCCTGACGCGCCGAGACCAGCTCTTCGGTCAGCATGCCGTTCTCGTCGGTGAGCGAGTTGGCCTGGGCGATGGTGTGCTTCTGCTCCTCCATCGCCGACAGGTACACCACCTCGTCGGTGACGCGGCCATCGACCACCTTGCGGTACGGCGTCTCGATGAAGCCGTACTTGTTGACGCGGCTGTAGGTGGCCAGCGAGTTGATCAGACCGATGTTCGGGCCTTCCGGCGTTTCGATCGGGCAGATACGGCCGTAGTGGGTCGGGTGAACGTCGCGCACCTCGAAGCCGGCGCGCTCGCGGGTCAGACCGCCCGGGCCAAGGGCCGACACGCGGCGCTTGTGCGTCACTTCCGACAGCGGGTTGGTCTGGTCCATGAACTGGGACAGCTGCGACGAGCCGAAGAACTCGCGCACCGCCGCCACGGCCGGCTTGGCGTTGATGAGGTCATTCGGCATGACCGTGTCGATATCGACCGAGGACATGCGCTCCTTGACCGCGCGCTCCATGCGCAGCAGGCCGACGCGGTACTGGTTCTCCAGCAGCTCGCCCACCGAGCGGACGCGGCGGTTGCCCAGGTTGTCGATGTCGTCGATCTCGCCCTTGCCGTCCTTCAGGTCGATCAGGGTCTTGATGACGGCGAGGATGTCCTCCTTGCGGAGCACGGTCACATCGTCCGGGCACTCCAGGTCCAGACGCATGTTCATCTTCACGCGGCCCACGGCCGAGAGGTCGTAGCGCTCGGGGTCGAAGAACAGGCCGTGGAACAGGCCCTCGGCGGTCTCGCGGGTCGGCGGCTCGCCAGGGCGCATGACGCGGTAGATTTCGGCCAGCGCGTGGTCGCGGTCCTCGACCTTGTCGGCCATCAGGGTGTTGCGCAGCCACGGACCCACGTTCACGTGGTCGATGTCGAGCACGTCGAGGCGGTCGAAGCCGGCGGCGTCCAGCTTCTCCAGGTTGGCCTGGGTCACCTCGTCACCGGCCTCGATGTAGATCTCGCCGGTCGACTCGTTGATCATGTCGTAGGCGGCGTAACGGCCGTAGATCTCCTCGGTCGGGATCAGCAGCTCGGTCAGGCCGTCCTGGGCCGCCTTGCGGGCAGCGCGCGGGGTGATCTTCTGGTTGGCCGGGAACACCACCTCGCCGGTGGAGGCGTTGATCACGTCGAAGGCCGGCTTCAGGCCGCGCCACTGCTCGGGCACGAACGGCACGGTCCAGCCGTCGGCGGAGCGCTTCCAGGTCACGCGGCCGTAGAATTCGTTCAGGATCTCCTCGGAGTTGAGGCCGAGGGCATAGAGCAGCGTGGTGACCGGCAGCTTGCGCTTGCGGTCGATACGAACGTTGACGATGTCCTTCGCGTCGAACTCGAAGTCGAGCCACGAACCGCGGTACGGGATCACGCGGGCGGCGAACAGGTACTTGCCCGAGGAGTGGGTCTTGCCCTTGTCGTGGTCGAAGAACACGCCCGGCGAGCGGTGCATCTGGGAGACGATGACGCGCTCGGTGCCGTTGATGATGAAGGTGCCGTTCTCGGTCATGAGCGGCATGTCGCCCATGTACACGTCCTGCTCCTTGATATCGAGCACGGAGCGGGCACCGGTGTCCTGATCCACTTCGAAAACGATCAGACGCAGGGTCACGCGCATCGGCGCGGCATAGGTCATGCCCCGCTGACGGCACTCGTCAACGTCGTACTTCGGGTCCTCAAGCTCGTAACGGACGAAGTCCAGCTCGGCGGTACCGGCGAAATCGCGGATCGGAAAGACCGACCGCAGCGTTTTCTCCAGACCGGACACATAGCCAGGCTGCGAGCGGAGAAACTGCTCGTAGCTTTCGCGCTGCACCTCGATAAGATTCGGCATTTCCACGACCTCGCGGATGCGACCGAAGGTCTTGCGAATGCGCTTGCGTCCCGTGAACGACGTCGCCTGGGTGGCCATGGGTGTGTTCGTCCTCGTTCGTTCAGATCAACTGCCGCTTGCGCGGCGACAGCGCCGGCGTCGCACCGGCTGGGCCCCATTTACGCATAGTACAATTTACCAACTGCCGAAAACGCCTTCGGGGTGCGTCGCTCCGGGCCTGGAGCGGCGCACCCCTTGGACGCAGTGGCCGGAGCGGAAACACCCCGGCCGAAGCGGCTTACTTCAGCTCGACGGTCGCGCCGGCTTCTTCGAGCTGCTTCTTGATCTTCTCGGCTTCGTCCTTCGCCACGCCTTCCTTCACGGCCTTCGGCGCGCCCTCGACGAGAGCCTTCGCTTCGGTCAGGCCCAGGCCGGTGATGGCGCGGACTTCCTTGATCACGTTGATCTTCTTGCCGTTGTCGGACACGAGCACCACGTCGAACTCGGTCTTCTCTTCAGCGGCCGGAGCAGCAGCGCCGCCAGCAGCCGGAGCAGCAACGGCGACGGCCGCAGCAGCCGAAACGCCCCACTTCTCTTCCAGCATCTTGGCCAGCTCGGCCGCTTCCAGGACCGTCAGGGCAGACAGATCATCAACCAGTTTCGCAAGATCAGCCATTTTCGTTCTCCAATAGGGCGCATCCTGGCGCCCAAATCAATTGTCTTAGGGTTAAGCGGCTTCTTTCTCGGCATAAGCCGAGACGACGCGAGCCACCTTGGTTGCCGGAGCGCTGACGACGCGCGCGATCTTGGTCGCCGGGGCATTGATGAGACCCACGAGCGTACCGCGCAGTTCGTCGAGCGACGGCAGGGAGGCCAGCGCCTTCACGCCATTGACGTCGAGGACAGTCGACCCCATCGCGCCGCCGACGATCTCGATCTTGTCGGTGGTCTTCGCGAATTCCACGATCACCTTGGCGGCAGCCACGGGATCCTGGGAGGTCGAAATCGCCGTCGGGCCGGTCAGCAGCGGGCTGATCGACGCATACGGCGTGCCTTCGGCGGCAATGCGAGCGAGCCGGTTCTTCGCCACTTTGAAGCTGGCGCCCGCAGCCTGCATCTTTCTCCGGAGATCGTTCACCTGGGCGACGGTCAGACCCAGATTCCGGGTGACCACGACCACTGACGTCTCAGAGAAGGTAGCATTGAGCGAGGAGACCAACTCCTTTTTCTGGACTCTGTCCATGCTCTTCTCCTTAAAGGCCGGTCGGCTGCGCCTTCCGGCCGGTTGAGCCGAGGTCCGGCAAACCGGACCCCTTAGCCCGTCCGTGGGGTCATCCCGACACCCGCGCCAGTCAGCCCAGTGGCTTCCCTTGCGGTTGGCCCCGCGATCGCACCGCGAGTGCCATAAAGTCTTGTTTCCCCGTCTGTGCAGGCTTGGCGTTTAAGCGGTTCGGTCATCCCGAGGGGACCAGCCCCCTCAAAACAACGCCCCCGCGCCTGCAGTCTCGGACGGCTGGCGGACATCCCTGTTGCCAGGATCTGCCCGCCGGTTCCCCTGCCCGGCTTTGCGGACCGGGCAGGGAATGGGTGGAACGTCAGGCGTTAGATCGCGCCGTTGACGTTGGCAATATCGACCTTCACGCCCGGGCCCATGGTGGAGCTCAGGGCGATCTTGGTGAGGTACTTGCCCTTGGCGCCCGACGGCTTCGCCTTGATGATGGCGTCGACGAAGGCGTCGAAGTTGGCGCGCAGGTCCTCGGCGCTGAACGAAGCCTTGCCGAGACGGGCGTGGATGATACCGGCCTTCTCGACGCGGAACTCCACCTGACCGCCCTTGGCCGCCTTCACGGCTTCGGCCACGTTCGGGGTCACGGTGCCCAGCTTCGGGTTCGGCATCAGGCCCTTCGGACCCAGGATCTTGGCGACGCGGCCGATCAGGCCCATCATGTCCGGGGTGGCGATGCAGCGGTCGAAGTTGATCTCGCCCTTGGAGACGGCGTCGATCAGATCCTCGGCGCCCACCACGTCGGCACCAGCGGCCTTGGCTTCCTCAGCCTTGGCTTCCTTGGCGAACACGGCGACGCGAACGGTCTTGCCGGTGCCCTTCGGCAGGGTGGTGACGCCGCGGACCATCTGGTCGGCGTGACGCGGATCGACGTTCAGGTTGATCGCGATCTCGATCGTCTCGTCGAACTTGGCGACGGCGTTCTGCTTCACCAGGCTGATGGCTTCATCGACGGTGTACAGCTTCTGACGATCCACCGTCGGAACCAGCTTCTGCATGCGCTTGGTCAGCTTTGCCATGGTCTCAGCCCTCCACGACCTGAAGGCCCATGGAACGGGCCGTACCTTCGATCGACCGCATGGCGGCCTCGATATCGGTGGTGTTCAGATCCGGCAGCTTGATCTCGGCGACCTTGCGCACGTCCTCACGGGTCACCTTGCCCACGAAGGCGCCCTTGCCCGGCGTGGACGAGCCCTTCTGGATCTTGGCGGCCTTGGCGAGCAGGTAATCGGCCGGCGGAGTCTTCATGATGAAGGAGAAGGAGCGGTCGCCGTACACGGTGATGATCACCGGAATCGGGGTGCCCTTTTCCATTTCCTGCGTCTTGGCGTTGAACGCCTTGCAGAATTCCATGATGTTCACACCGCGCTGACCCAGAGCCGGACCGATCGGCGGGCTCGGGTTGGCGGAACCAGCCGGCACTTGCAGCTTGATATAGCCGGTAATTTTCTTGGCCATTGCTCCAACCTTCTCTTGCATCCGGCGGAAGACCCCGCCGGTGGCTGCGGTTGCCGTGGTGCGCGGCAGATGGCACTGCCTCCCACGCTGCCCTTCCGGTCAACCGCGCCCGGAGAGAGCCCTGCCCGAGAAGCCGCGCATGACCCTGGGGCCAACGCGGCGCGCCGGAGGCGGGGCAGGCCGGCTCCGGCGGAAACCTGTGTTCTTACTTGACGCGCTCGACCTGGTCAAAGTCCAGCTCGACCGGCGTGGCGCGACCGAAGATCGACACCGACACCTTCACGCGGGCGCGGTCGTAATCGATCTCCTCCACCAGACCGTTGAAGCTGGCGAACGGACCGTCCAGCACGCGAACCGAATCGCCGATCTCGAACTCGGCGCGGGCCTTGGCCTTGGGAGCCGCCGCCTCGGTCTGCATGTTCAGGATGCGGGCCGCCTCGGCCTCGGTGATCGCCTGGGGCTTGCCCTTGGGACCGAGGAAACCGGTCACCTTCGGCGTGTTCCGCACCAGGTGATAGACCTCGTCGTTCATCTCCATCTTGGCGAGCACGTAGCCCGGGAAGGAGGTGCGATCGGTCACAACCTTCTTGTTGCGGCGAACCTCGGTCACCTTCTCGGTCGGCACCTCGACCTGCGGGATGAAGGCAGCCAGACCCAGGCGCTCCGCCTCGGCCTTGATCTGATCCCGAACCTTGTTCTCGAAGCCCGAGTAGGCGTGAATGATGTACCAGCGCGCTGTCATTTCGGCCCTTGGTCTGCTTTGCCTTGAGGTCGTCCCGAACCGATCCCGGCCTTATTGGCCAAGGTTCAGCAGAAATTGCACGATGGAGGCAAGAACCCAATCGACGCCCAGGAAGAAGACGGAAAGAATGCCCGTCAGGATGAAGACCATGATCGTGGTGATCATCGTCTCCTTCCGCGTCGGCCACGTGACCTTGCGCGTTTCCTGGCGAACCTGCCGAACGAACTCGACAGGGCTGGTCTTCGCCATCGTTCTTCTCTCCGTTCGCTTGCGCCCGAATCAGTGTTGCATGATACGGACAAAACAAAACAGTCCAACAGCTCACCATCCGGTGGCGGTCAGACCGTTCTCAGCTTCCACCTCCCCGATGCGTCATACCCAAGCGTGTTTCGGTTCCGCCGAAGCGGTGGCAGGAGTGGAGGGACTCGAACCCCCGGCCCTCGGTTTTGGAGACCGATGCTCTACCAACTGAGCTACACTCCTATCCCCACAGGCTTGGCCTACGGCGCATCAGAGTGCGGTGCTATAGAATCGCTGCGCGGCAAGGGCAAGTGAAATCTCGCGCCTCCTTCGTTGCGGGCATGACACGCTTTCCGGCGCTCTTGTCCCCCGGGTGGCCGTTTTGGTTGCTTAACCTTGAACCCGCCGTGATATTTGGTTATCTCCGCGACATTCCGCGCTGCAGCAAGTCTGCCTTTGTCCGCTCTTTGTCCCTGTAATCTGGTGTCCCATGCGACTTCGCAAATCCATGATCGGGCTTGTTGCCCTTGCCGTCCTCTTTGGCCTCCTGGGTCTCTACAACTATGTGATCCTGCCGAAGATGCTGAAGGAATACCTGCTCGGCGCAGAGGCACCGCCGGTGGTGGTGGCCGCCGAGGAGGCCCGTCTGGAGCGGCGCAGCGACTCCCTGCGGGCCATCGGCTCGATCCAGGCCGTCAACGGTGTGGACATCGCCGCCGAGGTGGATGGCGTGGTGCGGGAGATTCTGTTCCAGTCCGGGCAGATGGTGAAGAAGGGCCAGGTTCTGGTCCGCATGGACACCGAAACGGAAGCGGCAGACGTGGCCCTCTACGAGGCAACGCTCGCCAACGCCCAAAAGGACCTGGAGCGCACCCGGAAGCTGGCGGAGACCCAGACCGCCTCCCGCGCCGCGCTGGACCGGGCCGTCGCCGCCCATGACGAGGCGCGCGCCCAGCTCGCCCGCGCCCGGGCCAGCCTCGAGAAGAAGCTGATCCGCGCGCCGTTCTCGGGCCGCATCGGCATCCGCCAGATCAACCTGGGGCAGTACCTCAGCCGCGGCACGACGGTCGTCACCCTGCAGGCGGTCGATCCCATCTACGCCACCTTCCCGGTGCCGGAGCAGACCATCGGGCGCATCCGCCTCGGCCAGAGCGTCTTCGTGTCGGTCGACGCCGCGCCGGACCGGCGCTTCGAGGGCAAGATCACCTCGATCGACGCCAAGGTGGACGAGGGAACCCGCAACATCTCCGTGCAGGCCACCCTGCCCAACCCGGACGGCGTGCTGACGCCCGGTGCCTTCGCCAACGTGACCATCCAGGGCTCGGAGGAGTCCGAGGTGGTGACGGTGCCGGCGACGGCGGTCGCCTATTCGCTCTACGGCAACACCGTCTACGTGCTGAAGCCCGCCCCGGCGCCGAAGGCCTCCGGCGAGGCCCAGGCCGCCCCGGCGAACGGGGCCGAGGCGGACCGCCCGCTCTACGTGGCGGAGCGGCGCACCGTCAAAACCGGGGAGACCATCAATGGCCGGGCGGCTATTCTGGAGGGCGTCAAGGCGGGCGAACTGGTGGCAACGGCCGGTCAGCTCAAGCTGAGCGACGGGGCCAAGGCGATGATCAACAACGCCATCAGCCTCGACCCGGCCGCAAGCCCCCTGCCGCGGAACTGAGCCGGTCCGCCGGCTCACCCCCCGCGGGATCGTCACAGGCGGCGCAGCCCCCCATGCGCCGGCCACACTGCTTTAAGGAGCGCTGCCTCCGGCGCTCATGTCATTGGAGGTTGGTGTGAAGTTCACCGACATTTTTATCCGACGGCCCGTCCTGTCGATGGTCGTCAGCCTCCTGATCCTTCTGCTCGGCGCGCAGGCGCTGGCGAACCTCACCGTGCGCCAGTTCCCGTTCCTCGAGAACTCGCAGATCACCATCCGCACCACCTACCCGGGCGCGAGCCCCGAGGTGGTGCAGAGCTTCATCACGACCAAGATCCAGCAGGCTGTCTCGGGCACGGAAGGCGTGGACACCATCTCGTCCACCAGCGGTCAGGGCTACAGCGAGGTGCTGCTCCAGCTGCACCTCGATGCGGACGCCGACCGCGCGGTGGCGGACGCCATCTCCAAGGTGAACAAGATCCGCTCCGAGCTGCCGCGCGAGGCCTTCGACCCGGTCGTCACCCGCGAGACCAGCGAGGGCAACGCCTCGATGTACGTCTCGTTCTACAGCGAGACGCTCACCTCGTCGCAGGTGACGGACTATCTGGTGCGCGTGGTGCAGCCCGCCCTTCAGACCATCGACGGCGTCGCCAGCGCCGAGATTCTGGGCGCGCAGACCTTCGCCATGCGCGTCTGGCTGAAGCCGGACCGCATGGCGGCGCTGGGCGTCACCGCAACCGACGTGAGCGCGGCGCTTCAGGCCAACAACTTCACCGCCGCGCCCGGCGAGCTGAAGGACATGTTCGTGAAGGCGACGGTGGACGCCAAGACCGACCTGTCCAGCGTCGAGGAGTTCAACAACCTCACCGTCGCCAGCCGGGGCGGCACCCTCGTGCGCCTCGCCGACGTGGCGGATCTGGAGCTTGGCCCCGAATCCTATGACATGTCGTCCTACGCGGCGGGCCAGAAGGCGGTCTACATCGGCGTCTCCACCGCGCCGGCGGCCAACGTGCTCACCGTCATTCCCAAGGTCCGCGAGAAGCTGGAGGCGCTCAAGAAGGACCTGCCGCAGGGCCTCAGCGTCTCCATCGACTATGACGCCACCGAGTACATCGCCGAATCGATCAACGAGGTGGTCAAGACGGTGCTGGAGGCCTCCCTCATCGTCATTGCCGTCGTGTTCCTGTTCCTCGGCAACGTGCGCTCGACCCTCATTCCGGTCGTCACCATTCCGCTGTCGCTCATCGGCGTGCTGTTCCTGCTCCAGGTGCTGGGCTACTCCATCAACCTGCTGACACTGCTGGCGCTGGTGCTGGCCATCGGCCTTGTGGTGGACGACGCCATCGTGGTGGTGGAGAACGTCACCCGCCACATCGAGGAGGGCCGCACGCCCCTGGACGCCGCCATCATCGGCGCCCGGGAAATCGCCCTGCCGGTCATCGGCATGACCATCACCCTGGCGGCGGTCTACGCGCCCATCGGCTTCGTCTCGGGGCTTACGGGCATCCTGTTCCAGGAGTTCGCCTTCACCCTCGCGGCGGCGGTCGTCATCTCCGGCATCGTGGCGCTCACCCTGTCGCCGATGATGGCCTCGCGCATCCTCAAGCCCCACGAGCAGAACCGGTTCGCCGCCTGGCTCGACCGGCACTTCGTGGCGCTCGACAACTGGTACGCCGCACGGCTCGGCCAGGCGCTGGCCGCCCGCCGGACCATGCTGACGCTGGGCGCGCTGGTGCTGGCGGGATGCGTCATGTTCTATGACGCCACCCGCAAGGAGCTGGCGCCGGAGGAGGATCAGGGCTTCCTGTTCATGCAGTGGCGCGCGCCGGAGTCGGCGACGCTCGACTACATGGACGCCTATGTCGACACCTTCCACGACATGTTCAAGACCTTCCCCGAGTACCAGACGTCGTTCCTCATCAACGGCATCGGCGGCTCGCAGGGCATGGGCGGCTTCCTCATGAAGCCGTGGGATCAGCGTGAGCGCAGCCCGCGCGAGATCCAGCCGCTGTTGCAGGCGAAGCTGGACGAATACGCGGGTCTCAAGTCCTCCGTGTTCAACCTCCCCGCCCTGCCGACGCCCGGCAACGGCATGCCGGTGGAGTTCGTCATCCAGACCCTCGGCGACCACAAGACGCTGGAGCCGGTCGTCGCCCAGCTGAAGGAGGAGGCGGACAAGAGCGGCATGTTCATCTTCACCGACGTGTCGCTGTCCTTCGACAAGCCGCAGGCGGACGTGCACATCGACCGGGAGAAGGCCACCCAGATGGGCGTGAGCATGGCCGACATCGGCGCCACGCTCGCAACGCTCCTGGGCGGCAACTACATCAACCTGTTCGATCTGGAAGGCCGCAGCTACCGGGTGATCCCGCAGGTGCCGCGCAGCTACCGCCTGAACGACGAGCTGCTGGGCAACTACTATGTGCGCTCCGCCAGCGGCAACCTCGTGCCGCTGTCCACCTTCGTGTCGGTCACCTATTCGGTGCAGCCCAACTCGCTGACCGCGTTCCAGCAGCAGAACAGCGCGACGCTCTCGGGCGTGCCCTTCCCCGGCCGCACCTCCGGCGAGGCGCTGGCGTTCCTCGAGGAGGCCGCCGAGCGCATCCTGCCCGAGGGCTTCAGCTACGACTACAAGGGCCAGAGCCGCCAGCTGAAGCAGGAAGGCTCGACCCTCGCCGAGACCTTCGTCTTCGCCCTCATCATCATCTTCCTGGTGCTGGCGGCGCAGTACGAAAGCTTCCGCGATCCGCTCATCATTCTGGTGTCGGTGCCGATGTCGCTGTGCGGTGCGCTGTTCGTGTTCAACGTGGGCAGCAACTGGCCCACCCAGCCGCCGGGCTTCACCATCAACATCTACACCCAGATCGGCCTCCTGACCCTGGCGGGCCTCATCTCGAAGCACGGCATTCTCATGGTGTCGTTCGCCAACGAGCTTCAGGCGCGCGAGAACCTGGGCAAGGCGGAGGCCATCATCAAGGCGGCCACCATCCGCCTGCGGCCGATCCTGATGACCACCGCCGCCATGGTGGCGGGCGTGCTGCCGCTGCTGATGGCCTCGGGCGCGGGCGCGGTCAGCCGCTTCTCGCTGGGTCTCGTCATCGCCAGCGGCATGACCATCGGCACGCTGTTCACCCTGTTCATCGTGCCCGTGGTCTACAGCTTCCTGGCGGGCGACCACCGGCCCAAACATGCGGGCGAGGCGCCCTCCGGCGATCGCAGCCATGCGTCGCCGGCGCACCATCCGCAACCGGCGGAGATCCCGGCGGCGGAATAAGCCCCGGACCGACACTGCCACGTCACGGAAACGCCCTCCCGCCCCCGGCCGGAGGGCGTTTTCGCAGGGGGCTTCGCATGGGGCGCAGGGCCGCGAAACACCCGCCCGCGCCCGCGCGCTGCGCCCCTCCTCGAAGAGGTTGGCGCTGCGCGCCGCGGCGTCGTTTTCCGCTTGACCGGGAAACCCCTCAGAACCTAAGCATCTGTCTGCTCGAGCGGGCGTAGCTCAATGGTAGAGCCCCAGCCTTCCAAGCTGGTTGTGCGGGTTCGATTCCCGTCGCCCGCTCCAGACTTTCCCCACATGTTTTGCTGATCTTGCCGCTGCCGGGACTTCGGCGCGACAGGCCTTGCCAAGCCTTACCAGGCGCTGCGGCCGCGTCCCCCGTAGCCGTAGTACCGGTCGCTCCGGCGCGGCCAGGGGCGGCAGGGCATGCGCCCCTTGGGGGGCAAGCCGGACGGCTCCGGCGCGTCCATCTCCGCGTCCGCCTCTGCCGCGCCGTCCGTCTCGCAGTCCGTCAGTTGCGCCCCGCCTTCCGCCCCCTCTGCCGGGAGCGCGTCTTCCTGCGGGAGGGGCACCCCGCCCACGTCGCCCACGGACGCAGCCTCGGCGCACGCCGGGACGGGCCGTCCGGTCCCTTCGGCTGACGGTGCGGCGCTTGTCGGGTCTGACGTGTCGCTGTTCATGTGCCGTAAAACGCACGAGCGCGCGATTCGAGCCGCCTCCCCCCAATCGGGGAGGCAGGCCGCGCCGCCGGGGGTGCGGCCGCGGCCTTGTGCCCGTGTTCCTGCCCAGGCGTCGCCCGGCAGGGAGCGCCCTCAAGGGAAGCGATCAATGAGTCGGGGTGGGCCGGCCCATGTCGCTGCGGATATGCTCCTCGTGCCGTCCGCGCAGGCCCAGCAAGCCCGCCAGACCGATGAGGCCGAGCCACCCCAGATCCATGCCGCCATCGTCATCGGCGGCCGTCGGCGTCGCGGTCTGTGCCGGCGTGTCGACCGTCGTGCTGGAGGTGGTCGTGGTGGTGCCGGTCGTGCCGTAGGCGTCGGTGGAGTCGGTCGTGCCGTAGGCATTGGTCGTGCCCACCGCGTCGGTTGCGCCCGCTGCCGGTTCCGTGGCCGTGCCCGCGCCCGGTGCGACAGCGGCCGGAGCATCGGTGGTGGTGGTGGTGCCGGTTGCGCCTGTTCCTGTCGCCGGAGGCACGGTGGTGTCTTGTGCCAATGCGCCGCCGGCCATGCCTGCCACAACAACCGCGGCGAAGGCGGTCATGCCGTATTGCTTGAACACCATTTTGTCTCTCCCAGTCCGAAGGGGGAAACCCGGCCTGCTTGCCTTGGCATAACGGGGGCAGGTTCGGGCGATCTGGGGGAGCAAACGCGCCTCCATGTCCGCCGTTCCCATTTCGTTCCCTGTGCGTCACGGCACCGGGACACGGACGGCGGATTCAATCAGGAGACAGGAACCGTCAGGAGATTTTGGACCCGAGAACCACGGTTGCGGAGCAGGGGATCATGCCGGAGAGCGACGGTGCCGGAGAGCGACGGTGGTGGAGGGGGTTGGATTCGAACCAACGTAGACGTGAAGTCGGCAGATTTACAGTCTGCTGCCATTGACCGCTCGGCCACCCCTCCAACTCAACGATCGTGCCGTGGTTGGCGTGGGCGGCTAAATGGTCGATTTGGGCTTTCATGTCAACGGCTGAGACGCCAAATAATGCATATGCGACAACAAAAAAAATTCTCCCCCGAGCGGGGCGGCCGAAATGGCCGTCCATCGTCCCCCAACCGGGCTCCGAACCGGCCTGATCTGGTGCGGCTTTACGGCCGGCATCCGGTAACGGCGGCGCTTGCCAACCCCGAGAGGCGGCTGGTGCGCCTCTACGCCACCCGCGAGGCGCTGGCCGAGGTGGAAACACCCGCCAAACTCGACGTGCGCGTGATGGACTCGCAGGAGCTGAAGCGACTCGTCCCGGAAGGCGCGCCGACTCAAGGTCTGGTGCTGGAGACCCATCCTCTGGAAGGCCCGGCCCTGTTCGACATTCTCCAGAACATCGCCCCGGAGGACCGGCGCCCGATTCTGGTGCTCGACCAGGTGACCGATCCCCACAACATCGGCGCGATTCTCCGCTCGGCGGCCGCGTTCGACGCCTGCGCCGTCGTCACGCAGGACCGCCACGCCCCGCCCGAGACCGGCGCACTCGCCAAGTCCGCCTCCGGCTGTCTGGAACTGGTGCCGTGGGTACGGGTGGTGAACCTTGCCCGCGCCCTCGATGAGATTGCGGAGGCCGGCTTCTGGCGCATCGGCATGGATGGCCGGGCCGAACGCTCCCTCAGCGACGTGCTGGGCACCTGCCGTCCCTGCCTCGTGCTGGGCGCGGAAGGCGCAGGGCTGCGCCCCAATGTGGTGGAGCATTGCGACGAGCTGGCCAAACTCCCCATCTCGGGCCGGGTGGAAAGCCTCAACGTCTCCAACGCCGCCGCCATCGCCCTCTACGCCGCTGCCGCGCGGGGGTAGGAGGTCATCAGCCCCCCTGGAAGGCGGAGCCGTCCTTTCGAACTGCCCCGCCTCCCTTGGTGGACACCCTCATTTCAGAGCTGCGTGGACGCTGCCCGGCGGAGCGGGCGGCTCTTGCGTTCCGCCCGAGCGGGAAGAGGCAAGGCCTTTGCGCCCGCTCTCCCCGCTTCGCCTGCGACCACCGGTTCTCCCTGACGGCCTTCCCTCCCGGGCCATGCCCGGAGAGCCATCGCCTCTCCGGGCCCGGCCCTATGGTCTTAGAAGGTCAGCCGGATCTTGATGGAGATCACGATCCGCCGTACCATCAGGGCCAGAAGGATGAGGGTTTGCATAGCCTCGCTCTCCTTCTGGAACGACGGGAGCAATCCCGCCAATCGCCGGAGTGGCCCGTCCGCTCCGGCGATTTCATTTTGCAGCTGCCGCGACGCGGCACGCAAGAAAAACCGTGTAAATTCAATTAATTAATACGAGGCGGATGATATGGAAGGCGGAGCTGTCCGTCGGGACCGCCCCGCCTCCCCGTGCCGTTACCCTCATTTCAGAGCCAGGTGGGTGCCGCCGGATTGAGCGGGCGGCACTTGCGTTCCGCCCGAGCGGGAAGAGGCAAGGCCTTTGCACCCGCTCTCCCCGCTTCGCCTGCGACCACCGGTTTCCCTGACGGCCTTCCCTCCCGGGCCATGCCCGGAGAGCCTTGGGCTCCCCGGGTCCGGCCCTATGGTCTTAGAAGGTCAACCGGATCTTGATGGAGATCACGATCCGACGTACCATCAGGGCCAGAAGGATGAGGGTTTGCATAGCCTCGCTCTCCTTCTGGAACGACGGGAGCAATCCCGCCAATCGCCGGAGTGGCCCGTCCGCTCCGGCGATTTCATTTTGCAGCTGCCACCATGGGGTTCGCAATAGAAACCGTGTAAAATCAATGAATTAATACGGGACAGATGATATGGAAGGCGGAGCCGCCCGTTGGGGCCGTCCCGCCTCCCCGTGCCGTTACCCTCATTTCAGAGCCAGGTGGGTGTCGTCGGATTGAGCGGGCGGCACTTGCGTTCCGCCCGAGCGGGAAGAGGCAAGGCCATTGCGCCCGCTCTCCCCGCTTCGCCTGCGACCACCGGTTTTTCCCTGACGGCCTTCCCCTCCCGGGCCATGCCCGGAGAGCCATCGACTCTCCGGGCCCGGCCCTATGGTCTTAGAAGGTCAACCGGATCTTGATGGAGATCATGATCCGACGTACCATCAGGGCCAGAAGGATGAAGGTTTCTGGCACCTTGGCTCTCCTTCTGGAACGACGGGAGAAATCCCGCCAATCGCCGGAGTGGTCCGTCCGCTCCGGCGATTTCATTTTGTGGCCGCCGCCATGCGGCACGCAACAAAAAGTCTGTAAATTCAATGAATTAGTCAGAAGAAACCTACCCCATCAGGGGATGGTCTTTTGCCCGGTGCGAACCTGCCAGCTGGCAACGCCCGCTGCGACGCGGGCCAGCACCTGCGGATAGAGTTCCGCGCTGGCGGCAATGACGGTGGGATAAACCGGGTTCGGCCGGTTGAAGCGCGGGTGGCCGCCGAGGTGATCGGTGCAGACGCCCCCGGCCTCCTGCAACACAAGCAGGGCCGCGGCCAGATCCCATTCGCACTTGGGCCGGAGCGCAACGGCGGCATCGGCCATGCCGGCCGCCACCATCCCCAGCCGCAGGGCGATGGAATTGGGCTTGTCCAGCTTCATGAGCGGCCAGGGCTCGGGCCAGAAGTCGGCGAGGAACAGCTCCCGGTCCGCCAGCATGCGGCAGCCTTCCAGCCGGTCGGAACCGGCCACGTGGATGGACAGGCCATTGAGGGTTGCCCCCTCGTCCTTGGCGGCGCTGAAGAACAGGTTCCGCAAGGGGGCGTAGAGGCAGCCGAGGATGGGCCGCCCATCCTCCACCAGCGCGATGGAGACTGCAAAGCCGTCCGCCCCGGCGACAAAGGCCTTGGTGCCGTCGATGGGGTCCACCACCCACACGCGGCGGCAACCGAGACGCGCCGGATCATCCACCGTCTCTTCCGACAGCCAGCCATACTGGGGGCGGTGCGAGCGCAGCCGGTCCTTGATGAGCGCATCGACCGCCAGGTCCGCCTCGCTCACCGGGTTGCCCGGCGACTTCTCCCACGCCTCGAGCGGCTCGTGGAAATAGCGCCGCGCCAGCTCGCCTGCCTCGCGCGCGACGGTCCGGATCAGCTGGAAGTCCTGGACCAGATCGGCGTCGCGCTGGAGGGGAGAGAGGCTTTCCACGGCATGAACTCGCAGCTAGGGGCTCGCTCAGTTCCCCGCCACCGTCATGCGGGGAATGAGTACTGTGGGCGCATCGATGCCGTAGCGCAATTCCAGATCATCGGCAGGCACGAGCGAGGCGAACATGTCCTTGAGGTTGCCGGCGATGGTGACCTCCGCCACCGGCCGGGTCAGCTCGCCGTTCTCGATGAGGAAGCCCGCCGCGCCCCGGCTGTAGTCGCCGGTGATGCCGTTGACGCCGCTGCCGATCAGCTCGACCACGTAGAAGCCGCGCTTGATGTCCCGCAGCAAGTCGGCGCGGGAGACCGTGCCCGGCATCAGCATGAGGTTGCCGACGCTGGTGCCCGGCGGGCCGGAGATTCCGCGCGAGCCATGGCCGGTGGGTTTCTCGCCCAGTTGCCGGGCCGAGGCCGAATCCATCAGCCAGGTGGTGAGCACGCCGTCCGAGACGATATCGAGCGTCCGCGTCGGCAGGCCCTCGCCGTCCATGGGGCGGGAGCGCAGGCCGCGCCGGCGCAGCGGCTCCTCGCGGATGGTGATCCCCGGCGCGAAGATCTGCTTGCCCCTGGCGTCCAGCAGGAAGCTGGACTTGCGGGCGATGGACGAGCCGGTGATCGCCCCGATCAGATGCCCGACCAGCCCCGAGGCAAGACGCGGATCAAACACCACCGGCATGACTTCGGAGGACAGCTTGATCGGGTTGAGGCGCCGGACGGTGCGCTCGGCGGCGCGGCGGCCAACCAGCGCGGCCGGCTCCAGGTCCGAGCGGTGCCGGGCGGAGGAGTAGTCGTAATCCCGCTCCATGCCGCCCTCGCCCGCCGCCACCATGGTGGCCGAGACGCTGTGGGAGGTGGTGCGGTAGCCGTGGGCAATGCCGTGGGACGTGGCGATGGCGATCACCACCTCGCCTGCGCTGGCCGACGCGCCCTCGCTGTTGGCGATCCCCGGCACGGCGCGCCCGGCCTCCTCCGCCGCCAGCGCCTCCATCTTGAGGCGGTCCGCATCCACCGGGGTGTCGTCGTAGAGGTCGAGATCGGGCAGCGCGCCCTTGAGCAGCATCTCCTCCGGCGCGAGGCCCGCGTAGGGGTCGGGCGGCGCGGCCTTCGCCATCGCAACGACCCGCTCCACCAGCGCATCGACCCCCTGGGACGAGAAGTCGGAGGTGGAAACGCTCGCCATCTGCTGGCCGACGAACACCCTGAGGCCGATCTCCGCCCCTTCCGAGCGCGAGACATCCTCCAGCTCGCCGAGGCGCACCTGGGCATGAACCGAGGCATCCTCCACGTAGATGGCATCGGCAGCGGTCGCGCCCGCCTTGCGGGCACGGTCGATCAGGGTGGTCAGGCGCTCAAGCGCGGCATCAATCGTCAACATGGCAGTCCGATTAGTGAATGATCGCAAACAGGGCCATAACAATTCTGAACGCCAGAACAGTTCCGGGCGGATATGGGAGCCGCCTCCCGCTCTGAACGCATGGCGGCGGCCCCCGCCTCCCTCACGCTGCGTCCCTCACATGGCAAAAAGGCACGCGCCCCAGACCAGCAGGCCGCAATCGCGGTTGGAGCGGAACAGGTGCAGGCACAGCGGCGTGTTCTCGGGCCGGAGCGTGCGCACCTGCCAGGCCATGTGAACGAACGCGGGGAGCAGCAGCCAGACCTTGCCCGAGCCCGCCGCGTACAGACAGGCCAGCAGCAGCACGGAGGTCAGCATATAGAACACCGAGACGCCCGCCCGCCCGTGGCTGCCCAGCCGCCGGGCGGAGGAGCGCACGCCGACCAGCGCGTCGTCCTCCATGTCCTGAAAGGCGTAGATGGTGTCGTAGCCCAGCGTCCAGAACACGCCGGCCGCGTACATCAGGAGGGCGGGCAGCGCGGGCCAGTCGCCGGTGACGGCGGACCAGCCGACCAGCGCGCCCCAGTTGAAGGTGAGGCCGAGCCACGCCTGCGGCCACCAGGTGATCCGCTTCATGAACGGATAGGCCGCCACCAGCGCGATGGAGCCCAGCGCCACAACCTGCGCGGCGGGCGTCAGCATGAGCAGCACGGCCAACCCGACAAGGCACTGCATGAACAGCCACACCCAGGCCTGCGCCAGGGTCACGTGCCCGCCCGGGAGCGGGCGGTTGCGGGTGCGCGCCACCCGGGCGTCGATGTCCCGGTCCACAATGTCGTTGAAGGTGCATCCCGCGCCGCGCATGGCGATGGCGCCCAGCGCGAACAGCAGCAGCAGCGTCAGGTCGGGGAACCCCTGCCCGGTGGAGGCGGAGGCCAGCGAGGCCGACCACCAGCACGGCAACAGCAGCAGCCAGGTGCCGATGGGCCGATCCAGCCGGGAGAGCCGCAGATAGGGCTGCCACCCTGACGGCATCCTTTCCACCCAGCTGCCCCGCACCGCGTCTGGCGTCACCGGCGGCTGATCGGGGGAGAATGAACCGGATGACTGGTGCATGGCGTAACCCTCGTGCTAACGAATGGTCCTTCCTTCAAACGCCCCTTCATTCGTGTCAAGCAGATCGGCCCCGCCCAACCACCACCACACTCCGACCGGTTTCCCGCATGTCCAAGCCTCTTGTCCGCCTCTACGTCTCCCAGCGCCTCGCCGACGGCGCGCCCGTCGTCCTGCCGCGCGAGGCCAGCCATTACCTCATCGAGGTGATGCGGATGCAGGCGGGTGACAGCGTCGCCCTGTTCGACGGCGCAACCGGCGAGTGGGAGGCGGTCATCGACGATCCCCACCGCAAGCAGGCGAAGCTCTCCGTCCGCCGGCAGCTGCGCCCGCTCGAGACCGTGCCGGACCTGTGGCTGCTGTTCGCCCCCATCAAGCGCGGGCGCATCGACTTCATCGTGGAGAAGGCGTGCGAGCTGGGCGTCGCGCAGGTGCAGCCGGTCATCACCCGGCGCACCATCGTTGACCGGGTGCCGCTGGACCGCCTGCACGCCAATATGGTGGAAGCGGCCGAGCAGTGCGGACGCACGGCGCTGCCCACGCTTGCCGAACCGGCGCCGCTGGAAAAGCTGTTGGCAAGCTGGCCTGCCGAGCGCACTCTGCTGTTCTGCGACGAGACCGGCGGCACGCCCATGCTGGAGGCGCTGAAGGATCGGCCGCGCGGCGCGCCCGCCGCCATCCTCATCGGCCCGGAAGGCGGGTTCACGGACGAGGAGCGGCAGATGATCCGGGCGATGCCTTCGGCCGTTCCCCTGTCGCTCGGGCCGCGCATTCTCCGGGCGGATACCGCCGCGGTCGCCGCCGTCAGCCTGTGGCAGGCGGCGCAGGGCGATTGGTCCTGATACGGAACAATCGGTTCCGGGATCGCGTCCTTTACCGCCGCGGCAGGCGTGAAAATGGGGCCGGCCGGTGCTCGTGGTCGATGGCCCGTGACAATGCGTTCTCAAAGCGAAAACAAACAAGCAATTCCATGCCTTGTGAAGGCAAAAAAAGTTGAGTAGGCCTCGGCCATGAGCACACGGGTGACCAGCAGCGACGATGAACGGACTCTCGAGTCCAGGGCAACCCTGGCCGAGTACCTGGCTTCGGGGTCCAAGCCGGAAAGCGGCTGGAGTCTCGGGACGGAGCACGAGAAGTTCGTATACAAAACCAACGACTTGCGCCCGCCCCGCTATGACGAGCCGGGCGGCATCCGCGACATCCTCGCCGGTCTTGCCGCCCTCGGCTGGGAGCCGATCGAGGAAGGCGGCAACGTCATCGCGCTGAAGCAGGGGAGCGCGTCCGTCAGCCTGGAGCCGGGCGGACAGCTGGAGCTGTCCGGCGCGCCCGTGGAAACAGTGCACGACACCTTCGCGGAGCTGAACCGCCATCTGGAGGAATGCCGCACGGTCGGCCAGTCGGCGGGCGTCGGCTATCTGGGTCACGGCTTCATTCCCAACCGCCGCCGCGAGGAAATGCCGGTCATGCCCAAGGGCCGGTACCGGATCATGATGAACTACATGCCCAAGGTCGGCACGCTCGGCCTCGACATGATGTTCCGCACCTCCACCGTGCAGGTGAATCTGGATTTCGGCTCCGAAGCCGACATGGTGAAGAAGTTCCGCGTCAGCCTGGCCTTGCAGCCGGTGGCGACCGCGCTTTTCGCCAACTCGCCGTTCACGGAAGGCAAGCCCAACGGCTTCCTCTCCTACCGCAGCCACATCTGGACGGACACGGACCCCGACCGCACCGGCATGTTGCCCTTCGTGTTCGAGGACGGCTTCGGCTTCGAGCGTTACGCCGACTACATGCTCGACGTGCCCATGTATTTCGTGTTCCGCGACGGGCAGTACATCGACGTGGCGGGCCAGTCGTTCCGCGACTTCCTGGAGGGCCGCCTTGCCGCCCTGCCGGGCGAGCGCCCGACGCTGGCGGACTGGAAGGACCACCTCTCCACCGCCTTCCCCGAGGTGCGCCTCAAGACCTTCCTCGAAATGCGCGGGGCGGACAGCGGCCCCGCCGATCGCATCACCGCCCTGCCTGCCCTCTGGGTCGGCCTGCTCTACGATGCTGCCGCGCTCGACGCTGCCTGGGATCTGGCGAAGGACTGGACCATCGAGGAGCATGAGCAGCTGCGCCGCGATGTGCCGCGCCTCGGCCTCAAGACGCCGTTCCGCGGCGGCACCCTCGCCGATGTGGCGCGCCGGACTCTGGCAATCGCCGAGGGCGGCCTCAAGGCCCGCAAGCGCCTGAATGCCCGCGGCGAGGACGAAACGGTGCACCTCGCCGCGCTGCACGAGATTGCCGAGAGCGGCATTACCCCGGCCGAGCGGCTGCTGGAGGCCTACCATGGCCGCTGGCAAGGCGACGTGACGCGCCTCTTCGCCGAAGAAAGCTTCTGATTTTCCCGGGTCACCCCCCACCCGTTCGGGGGGCCTGCGACTTGGCAGCGGGAATCGCCCCCGGTAGGCTCCCGCCCCAGGCTCATGCGCGCAACAGGGGGAGATGCGTGTGACACGGGGACGGAGGATTGCGCTGGCGGCCTTCGGCGGACTGGTGGCGCTGGGGCTGGCCGGTTTTTTTGGCATTCTGCCCGGCTGGTATGACCGGCATGTCAACCGCCTCATCGACGCCCCGCCGCCCCCGGCCAGCGGCGCGGCCGCCGCGCTGCACCAGCGCCTGACGATCGTTGATCTGCACGCCGACCCGCTGCTGTGGAACCGCGACCTGCTCCGGCGCAGCGCCCACGGCCACATCGACCTC
The DNA here is from genome assembly GCF_051304405.1 of Pedomonas sp. V897. Classification (NCBI taxonomy): domain Bacteria; kingdom Pseudomonadati; phylum Pseudomonadota; class Alphaproteobacteria; order Sphingomonadales; family Pedomonadaceae; genus Pedomonas; species Pedomonas sp. V897. The sequence continues at coordinate 108,216 of NZ_JBPPGG010000004.1, read as the reverse complement.
GAACGGCTTGAGGACGGCAATGTGGCGCTTCAGGTGTTCTCCTCCGTCACCAAATCGCCGCGCGGCCTCAACTACGACCGCAACGCCGGGGACACGGACAACATCACCCTGCTCTCCATCGCCCAGTTGCAGCCGGTGCGCACCTGGGGCTCGCTGCTTGAGCGCTCCCTTTATCATGCGGAGAAGCTGCACCGCTTCGCGGACGGCTCCGGCGGGCGCCTGGTGGTGATCCGCACCCGCGCCGACCTGGACCGGCTGCTGGCCGAGCGGGCGGCGGGCAAGCCGGTTGTGGGCGCGCTCCTTTCCGTCGAGGGGCTGCACGATCTGGAGGGCCGGTTCGAGAACCTCAAGAGGCTCCATGACGCGGGCTACCGCATGGCCAGCCCCACCCACTTCTTCGACAACGAGGTGGCAGGCTCGGTGCATGGCGAGCGCAAGGGCGGGCTGACGCCGCTCGGCCGCCGGGTGATTCGGGAAATGGAGCGGCTCGGCATGGTGGTGGACGTGGCCCACGCCAGCCACGCCACCATCGCCGACGTGCTGGCCATGGCGCAAAAACCGGTGGTCTTTTCCCACGGCGGGGTGAAGGCCACCTGCGACACCAACCGCAACCTGACGGACGCGGAGATCCGGGGCATCGCCGCCACCGGCGGCGTGGTCGCCATCGGCTACTGGGACGCCGCCATCTGCGACGCGTCGCTCGACGGCATCCTCCGCGCCATCCTCCATGTGCGCGACCTGGCGGGCATCGACCATGTGGCGCTGGGATCGGACTGGGACGGGGCCGTGACCACCGTGCTGGATTCCGCTGGCATCTCGGCGCTGACGGCCGGTCTCGTGCGCGCCGGGCTCAGCGAGGAAGACATCGCCAAGGTCATGGGCGGCAACGCCGTGCGCGTGCTGCGGCAGGCGCTTCCGCAGGGCCGGGGCGACCCCGCACCGTGAAATGTGCATCCCTGCAAATTTGTGTGGAAGAGGCGCTTGACAGCAACCCCCATCCCCCGTACACGACGCCCATCGTCTTAGCGCGCCCCGTTCGTCTAGCGGCCTAGGACGCGGCCCTCTCACGGCTGAAACAGGGGTTCGATTCCCCTACGGGGCGCCAATTTCCTCCCGATATTCCAGGAAATTCCGCGCAGAAAAAATTCTGCTCACAGGGAATTTTTGCGCGCTCTTGGCCAGAAACGGTGGCGCCGCTCCGGTTGGTCCCGAGACGACGCCTCAACCATGAAGGCGCCCGCCAGCATAGACGCATTTATTGGTTGGAGGGCGCTCGCCCCCCGAACCGGCCCAGGTTGATTATCGGCCCTCGGCCCCATACCCTCGTGGTCCCTTCACGGACCGGGAGCCCGCGCCATGACCGATCTTTCCGCCTTTCCCGTCACCCGGCGGTGGCCGGCCCGGCACCCGGACCGGCTCCAGCTCTATTCGCTGCCCACGCCCAACGGCGTGAAGGTCTCCATCATGCTGGAGGAAATCGGCCTGCCCTACGAGGTGCACCGCATCGACATCTCGGCCGGCGAGAGCAGGCTGCCGGAATTTCCCGCGCTCAACCCCAACGGCAAGATCCCGGCGATCCTCGACCCCGATGGCCCCGGCGGCAAACCGTTCGGCCTGTTCGAATCCGGCGCGATCCTGATGTATCTCGCCGACAAGACCGGCCAGTTGCTGCCCGCGGACCCGGCCCGGCGCTGGGAGACCATTCAGTGGGTGTTTTTCCAGATGGCGGCCATTGGCCCCATGTTCGGCCAGGTGGGCTATTTCCACAAATTCGACGGCCGCGCCCTTGAGGACAAGCGCCCGCTGGAGCGGTACGTCGCCGAGTCCCGCCGCCTCCTCGGCGTGCTGGACGAGCGGCTGAAGGATCGCCCGTGGATCATGGGCGAGGACTATTCGATTGCCGACATCTCCATGCTCGGCTGGGTGCGCAACCTTGTGGGCTTCTACGAGGCGGGCGCGCTTGTGGACTTCGCCCGCTTCGCCCACGTGGGGCGCTGGCTGGAGGCGGGGCTGGCGCGACCCGCCGTGCAGCGCGGGCTCACCATCCCGCCAAGCCCCTCCGCCTCCTGACGGGCGGATCGGCCCCCGGCCTCAGTGGCCGATGGTGCCGCCAACAATGATGGTGACGCGCCGGTTCTCGCGCCGGTTTTCCTCGGTGGTGTTGGGTACGATCGGATAGCGCGAACCCAGCCCCTCGACCCGCAGGTTCTGGCGCGGCATGCCGGCCTCGGCCATTGCCCCGGCGACGGACTCGGCGCGCTCGCGGGAGAGCTTGTCATTGAACGCCGCCCGGCCCGTGTCGTCCGTATGCCCCTCGACGCGGGCCGCATTGATCTGCACGCCGAGCAGCACGCGGGTCAGCCGGCGGATTGCCTCGCGCTGATCCTCCTTCAGACGGCTGTCATTCAGGTCGAACAGCAGCTTGTCGTTTATGCTGAACATCCACCCGTCGTCCGTCTCGACGAAGCCTTCGGCCTTCAGCGTTGCAATCTGCTCCGGGGTCAGCCCGTGTTTGACAGGCGTGGTCTGACAGGCTGCCAGCAGGAAGCAGCACAGAACAAAACCGGTCAACCGCTTGAACAAAGACAACACCATACCTCTCCGTCAGACTTACACGGGATTTACATCTGCGCCCGGCCCTCCTGCACGCCGCCGGGACCGCTTCGCCTCGTACATCGCCTTGTCCGCCGCGTCGAGCAGGGCTTCCTCGTCGCCGCAGGGGTCGGGGAAGAAGGCCATGCCGATGCTGACCGAAGCCGTGATGTCGCTGCCATCGGGCAGACGAATCGGCTCGGCCATGGCCTCCAGCAGCCGGTCCGCCAGCGTTTGGGCCTCCGCCGGGGAGTCGAGCGGCGCCAGGAGAATGGCGAACTCGTCGCCGCCAAGGCGGGCCGCCAGATGGGCGTCACCCAGCAGTTTCGTGATCCGTGCGCCGATCTCCGCCAGTACAGCGTCGCCGCAGGCATGGCCGAGCTGGTCATTGATTGCCTTGAAGTCGTTGCAGTCCATGAACAGCAGCGCCACCTGGCCGCCCGTCTCCCGCCCCTGACTCACCGCCTGACGCAGACTGGCCTCGAAGCGCACCCGGTTGGACAGGCCCGTCAGGCTGTCATGCAGGGCGAGGTGGGCAAGGGATTCATTCTCCTGCCGAAGCTTCTCCCCCCAGGCCTGCAGCTCCGCCAGCAGGGCGTTGAAGTCATCCGCTAGCGCGCTGATCTCGGCGATGGACGACGCCGGCACGCGCCGGTTGAACGTCCGATTGACCCGCACCGAGTGGGCAACCGCCGTCAGGTGCAGCAGCGGCCGCACGATTGTGTTCTGAAGCCGCCGGGAGAGGATCAAGGCGGTGATGGCGCTGAACACGAGGCAGGCGAGCGCGCCGGCGACGGCAACCACCACGTAGCGCAGCAGGCCGCCCGCGTCGCCGCGCAGATGCACCTCCGCAATCTTCTGATCCTGATGGGAGACCGGCACCACCACCGGGTCGGGGAAGATGATCCCGTTCATCCACTGGCGAAGCCGGTGTCCCGCGCCCGCGTCGGGACGCTGCCAGCGCCACAGCGTGCGCCCGTCGCTGAGAATGATCGCGATTTCCGTGATCCCTTCGCGGCTGATGGTGGGCGCGAGCGCCTCGGCCAGGGCGACCTCGTCGTTGAACACCGTGGCGGCCTCGGCCGTATAGCTGGCGGACTGGCCGATCAGCGCGAGGTTGTCGAGCGCGTAGGAGCGGATGACCGCAAAGCCCGCCAGCAGCACGGCCAGCCCCGCCAGAGCCGCCGACACCAGCGTCACGCGCAGGTGCAGGCGGCGCATCACATCACGCAGCCGGGGCTGCTCCTGTGAGCGCGACGAGGCAGCGCGGGGTGTCTTGCGGTATTTCATGGCCGGTCTGCCCTGTAGCCCAGCAGCAGCACCTTCGGGTCCACCCGAAGCCCGCTGCGCGCAACCGCATCGATGTTGAGATCGAAGGAGATCCGCTTCTCCGCGAACCGCAGGCAGAACATGCTGCCGCTCCGGCAGAGCGGGTCATGCTCGCGCAGGGTCAGCAGCGGTTGGGTGAGGAGGCGGAGCTTGTCCTGCTCCTCCGCGCTGATCTCGCCGATATAGGCCGCATGGCAGCCCGCCATGGCCTCCGCATCGACCCTGGCAACCGGGCGCAGGCGCAAGGCCCGCCCCGGCGTCTGGGGAAGGGCCGTCTCAAGGCCCTGACCGTGGCGCAGCGTCCCGATGAGGCAGACCTCCAGAACGGCGGGTTCTTCCGGCCATTTCGTATAACTGATGATCCCTCGCACGACGCGCGCAAGCCTTGCACTGTCAACGACGATGGACGGGTCGGGCGTCGCGGCGCCCTGCGCGATGGTATGGGCCAGGGCGGCACCCGCCTCAAAGCGGGGCGCCGGCAGGCCTGTGCAGAGAAGCACAGCGCAGAGAAGCGATACAGCGCTAACTCTCAAGCCCCTCGTCCTTGATTGTTGGTCAACGCCGAAACGGACCACCAGGAAGTCTTGACGGAATGTCGGACGTCCCATGCCGGAGAGTAGTCAACAAAAAGTTAAACCACTCTCCCCCCGGCGGACTTATCCCGGCTGAAAAATCAACGGTATAACCCGAATCATTACTCGGGTTTGATCACCGCGGCAACCGTTTCACACGGCAACAACCGGCGTCAGGCCGTTCCTCCTCCCGCAAACCGGCGCGCACCCTCGACGGCCACACGCAGCAGCTGCTCGATCACGGCGCGCGCGGGCTCGGCCCGGTCCGCATCCCACAGCGACGGCCGGTTTTGCTCCATGTAGGCGGACTGGGCCAGCTCCAGCTGCACGGCGATGATGCCCTCCTCCGGGCGGCCATAATGGCGGGTGATGTAGCCGCCCTTGAAACGGCCGTCGAGCACGGCGGTAAACCCTTCCGCCCGCGCCGCCACCGCCAGCAGGGCCTCGGCGATCTCCGCCGGGCAGGCTGTGCCGCCGCCGGTTCCCAGATTGAAATCCGGCAGACGCCCCTCGAACAGCACCGGCACCTCGGCGCGGATCGAATGGGCGTCCCACAGCACGGCAAAGCCGTGGCGCGCCTTGAGCGCCGCCAGCGTCGCGGCCAGCCGGTCGTGGTAGGGCTTCCAGTAGGTCTCCACCCGCGCCGCGATTTCCGCCGTCCCCGGTTCGTCGCCGGGGGCGTAGAGCGGTTCGTCGTTGAAGGTGATGAGCGGGCACAGGCCGGTCTCCCGCTGGCCGGGGTAGAGCAGGCCGCCGTCCGTCGGCCGGTTGAGATCGACCACGTAACGGGAAAAATTGGCCTTGAGCACGCTCGCGCCCATGGCGCTGGCGAAGGCGTAGAGCTTCTCCACATGCCAGTCCGTATCCGGCACGGCGCGGGCGGGCGGGCTCAGGCGCCGCGCGATCGGCTCCGGCAGGGCCGCGCCCGCGTGCGGAATGCTCACGAGCAGCGGCAGCGAGCCTTCGGAAAATTCATAAACCCGCGTCATGCCACTGCTCCGGTTGAGGGCAACAGGGAAGCGACCCAGCGGTTGAACGCGCCCTCCAGCACCCAGGCGCGGCCTGCGTCGATGTCCGGCTTGAAGTAGCGGTCCGCGTCATAGTGGGCGACGCGCCCGCGCACCAGCGCCACCGCCTCCTCCAGCGGGGTGGAGGAGGTCATCGGCCGGTGGAACTCGATGCCCTGCACCGCCGCGATCAGCTCGATGCCGATGACGGTGGCGCTGTTCTCCGCCATGTCCCGGAGCCGCCGGGCGGCGAAGGTCGCCATGCTCACGTGATCCTCCTGATTGGCGGAGGTGGGAATGGTATCAACGCTCGCCGGGTGCGCCAGCGTCTTGTTTTCCGAGGCCAGCGCGGCCGCCGTCACCTGCGCGATCATGAAGCCGGAGTTGACGCCGCTGTGCTCGACGAGGAAGGCGGGCAGGCCACTCATCTTCGGGTCCACCAGAATGGCGAGGCGGCGCTCGGAGAGGTTGGCGATTTCCGCCAGCGCAACCGCCAGAAAATCCGCCGCGAACGCCACCGGCTCGGCGTGGAAATTGCCGCCCGAGAGCGCCTCCAGGTCTTCCGCGAAAATCAGCGGATTGTCGGTGACCGCATTGGCCTCCCGCTCCAGCACCCCGGCGGCGTGGCGCAGTGTGTCCAGCACCGCGCCCATCACCTGCGGCTGGCAGCGCAGCGAATAGGGGTCCTGCACCCGCTCGCAATTGCGGTGGGAGTCGCGGATGAGGCTTCCCGCCAGCAGCGCGCGATAGGCCGCCGCCACGTCCCGCTGCCCGGGCTGGCCGCGAAGCGCATGGATGCGGTCGTCGAACGGCACGTCGCTGCCCTTCAGCGCATCGACGCTGAGCGCGCCCGCCACCACTGCGGCGGCGAACACGTTCTCCGCCAGGAACAGCCCGGCCAGCCCCAGCGCCGTTGACGCCTGGGTGCCGTTGATGAGCGCGAGCCCTTCCTTGGGACCGAGCGTCATGGGGGCGAGCCCCGCCAGCGCCAGCCCCTTGCGGGCGGAGAAAATCTCGCCCCGGTGCATCAGCGCGCCCTCGCCCAGCAGCACGGACGCCATGTGCGCCAGCGGCGCAAGGTCGCCCGAGGCCCCGACCGACCCCTTGGAGGGAATGACCGGATAGACCTGCGCGTTCACCAGCGCGATGAGCGCGTCCACCGTCTCCGGGCGCACGCCGGAGTGGCCGCGCGCCAGCCCGATGATTTTCAGAACCAAGAGCAGCCGCACCACCGCCTCCGGCAGCGCCTCGCCGACACCGGTGCAGTGGGAGAAAATCAGGTTGCGTTGCAGCGCTTCCAGTTCGTCATCCGCAATGCGCGTCTGGGCGAGAAGGCCGAAGCCGGTGTTGATGCCGTAGACCGGCTTGCCCTTGGCGAGAATATCGCCGATCGCCTGACAGCTTGCCGCCAGCCGCTCCCGCGTCTCCGGGCGCAGCGCGATCCGGACCGGCCCCTCGTAAATCCGCCGCAGCGTGGCGAGGTCCACCGCACCCGGCTCAAGAAACAGCACATCGTCACGCATGGCACGTCAGTCTTTCAGCATCGGGAGATTGAGGCCGTGTTCGCGGGCGCAGGCGATGGCCTCGCTGTAGCCCGCGTCCGCATGGCGCATCACGCCCGTGGCGGGATCGTTCCACAGCACGCGCTCCAGCCGCCGCGCCGCCTCGGGCGTGCCGTCGCACACGATCACCATGCCCGCGTGCTGCGAGAAGCCCATGCCGACGCCGCCGCCATGATGCAGCGACACCCACGTCGCCCCGCTCGCGGTGTTGAGCAGCGCGTTGAGCAGCGGCCAGTCGGAGACGGCGTCGGAGCCGTCCTGCATCGCCTCGGTCTCGCGGTTGGGGCTGGCGACGGAGCCGGAGTCCAGATGGTCCCGCCCGATGACGACCGGCGCCTTCAATTCGCCTTTCGCCACCATTTCGTTGAAGGTGAGCCCCAGCCGGTGGCGCTGCCCCAGCCCCACCCAGCAGATGCGCGCGGGCAGGCCCTGATAGGCAATGCGCTCGCCCGCCATGTCCAGCCAGCGGTGGAGGTGCGGATCATCGGGAATCAGCTCCTTCACCTTGGCGTCGGTTTTCGCGATGTCCTCCGGGTCGCCCGACAGCGCCGCCCAGCGGAACGGCCCCACGCCCCGGCAGAACAGCGGGCGGATGTAGGCGGGCACGAAGCCCGGAAAATCGAAGGCGTTCCCGACGCCCGCTTCCAGCGCCATCTGGCGGATGTTGTTGCCGTAGTCGAACACCGGCACGCCCATCTTCTGGAACGCCAGCATCGCCTCCACATGCACGCCGATGGACCGGATCGCCGCCACCCGCACCGCCTGCGGGTCGCGCTCGCGCGCCTCCTGCCACTGCTCCACCGTCCAGCCCGCCGGCAGGTAGCCGTTGACCGGATCGTGTGCCGAGGTCTGGTCCGTCACCGCATCCGGGCGGATGCCCCGGCGCACCATTTCCGGCAGCACCTCCGCCGCGTTGCCGAGAAGGCCGATGGAAATGGCCCGGCCCTCCGCCTGCGCCCTGGCCAGAACGTCCAGCGCTTCATCCAGCGAGCGCACCGCCACGTCGAGGTAGCGCGTTTGCAGGCGCTTCTCGATGCGGCTCCACTGGCACTCAACCGCGATCATGCTGGCGCCCGCCATGGTCGCCGCCAGCGGCTGCGCGCCGCCCATGCCGCCAAGGCCCGCCGTCAGGATCCACCTGCCCGCCAGGTTACCGCCATAGTGCTGGCGGCCCATCTCGACGAAGGTCTCGTAGGTGCCCTGCACGATGCCCTGGCTGCCGATGTAGATCCACGAGCCCGCCGTCATCTGGCCGTACATCATCAGGCCCTTGCGATCGAGTTCGTGGAAGTGCTCCCACGTCGCCCAGTGCGGCACCAGATTGGAGTTGGCGATGAGCACGCGCGGCGCATCCGCATGGGTGCGGAACACGCCCACCGGCTTGCCGGACTGCACCAGCAGCGTCTCGTCATCCCCCAGCCGGCGCAGCGTCTCGACGATGCGGTCGAAACACTCCCAGTTCCGCGCCGCCCGGCCGATGCCGCCATAGACCACCAGTTCGTCCGGGTTCTCGGCCACCTCCGGGTCGAGGTTGTTCATCAGCATCCGCAGCGGCGCCTCGGTGAGCCACGACCGGGCGGAGAGCTCCGTGCCGCGCGGCGCGCGAACGGGACGGGCGTTGGACATGAGCCGGTGATGCATAGCCTGCTCCATACTTGTATAGACAGCTTGCGCGAAAGCTAACCCGCCTTCGCGAAGCTGGCAAGCGGCCGGGAGGCCATGGTCTGGATGTTTTTCCCCCGGAAGGGATGTGGCCCTCCCGCATTCACGCCCGCAACGCTGCTATGGTTTGAAGCGGCTGGAGAATTCGTAGCGCGAGCCGGGGTAGTAGAACCGCGAGTTGGTGGCGACCACGCCGCCGGACCAGGTGCGGCGCTGGAGCAGCAGGCAGGGCTCGCCCTCGGGCATCTTGAGCAGCCTGCGGATTTGCGCGGTGGGCATGACGGCGCGCAGGATGTGCTCCACCTCCTGAAGTGGCGCGACTTCGATGAGATACTGGTGCGCCGTCGTCCGGGTGAAATCGACGCTGAGGTAATCGGGCGCGATCGCCGGGTTCACGTAGCGGTCCTCCAGCTGCACCGGCAGGCCGTTTTCGCAGTGGACCATGAGGGAGTGGAAGACCTTGGCGCCCGGCCGCAACTGGAAGCTGGCGGCCACGTCGCCCTTCGGCTCCACCGCTTCCAGTTTCAGCACCTGCACGGCGTGTTCGTGGCCGCGCCCCCGGATTTCGTTGGCGATGTTGTGCACCTCGAGCGGGTGGGCGTGGGCGGTGCGGTCCGCCACGAAGGTGCCGACGCCCGCCACCCGCACCAGCAACCCCTCGTTGGTCAGCTCGCGCATGGCGCGGTTGACGGTCATGCGCGAGACGGAGAGCTGCTTCACCAGCTCGTTCTCCGACGGTACCCGGTGGCCCGAGGGCCACGCGCCCGAGCCGATGTGGCTCAGGATATGATCTTTGACCTTCTGGTATCGCGGCAGCATGGGCGGGGCATCTCCCGGTTTCCGTTACGCAACTCAGGCTTTCCTTTCAAGCGGATAGCAGCCGCCGCAGGGTCTGGCGATAGCGAACGGCGCTGGCCGCGTCATTCGGATGCCAGCCGTCGCGCACGCGCCACTGCCCGGCGACCATGACGTGGCGGATGGGGTTGGGTTGCCCCGCGAAAACGAGGGCATCAACCAGCGTGTCGCCCGTAAGGCAGGTGAGCGTGGGCGCGTCCAGGTCCAGCACCAGAAGGTCGGCGCGGCAACCGACGGCGATGCGCCCCATGGCGACGCCCGCCGCCTGCGCCCCGCCTTCCGCCGCCAGCCGCCACAGCCGCGCGCCGGTGTGCGGCTCCTGCGGGGTGGCGGAGACGTTGCGCTTTTGCAGGATGAGGCGCTGGCCATAGTCCAGCCAGCGCAGCTCTTCGCTGGCGGAGACGCTGATGTGGCTGTCGCTGCCGATGGCGATGCGCCCGCCCGCCGCCAGGTAAGGCGCCAGCGGGAAAAGGCCGTCGCCCAGGTTGGCCTCGGTTGTCGGGCAGAGTACGGCGACCGCGCCGGTTTTCGCCAGCGCCGCCGTTTCGCTGTCGCTCATGTGCGTGGCGTGAACGAGGCTCCACCCCTCCCCCACGGGCGCGTTGGCGAGCAGCCATTCAACCGGCCGCTGCCCCGTGGCGGCGCGGCACGCCTCCACCTCCCGCTGCTGTTCGGCGATGTGGATATGCAGCGGCCGCCCGGGCCGGGTCGCCAGCACCGCCAGCGTCTCGCGCAGCGCCTCGGGCGGCACGGCGCGCAGGCTGTGGAAGGCAACGCCCACCCGCGTGTGGGCCAGACGCTGCGCCAGCGCGTCAAGCTGCTCCACCAGCCGCAGAAAGCCGTCCGTCGTGTTCAGGAACCGGCGCTGGCGCTCGCCCGCCGGCACACCGCCGAAATCGCCGGTCTGGTAGAGCGTCGGCAGGTGGGTGAGGCCGATGCCCGTCTCCGCCGCCGCGGCAAAAATCGCTTCGGAGAGCGTGGTCGGCACGGCATAGGGCGCGCCGGTCTCGGCATGGTGCACGTAATGGAACTCGCACACCTGCGTGTAGCCCGCCTTCAGCATTTCCACGTAAAGCCGGCTGGCGATGGCGTGCAGATCCTCCGGGGTGATGCGCAGCGCCAGATCATACATGCGCTCGCGCCAGGTCCAGAAGCTGTCCTCCCCCGCGCCGCGCCATTCCGCCTGCCCGGCCATGGCCCGCTGGAACGCGTGGCTGTGGGCATTGCACAGGCCGGGGATGGCCGCGCCCCGCACCACCACGTCGCAGGGACTGGTGTTGTCCGCTTGCCGGATGGCCGTAATCATGCCGACGGAATCAATGGTGAGGGCCACATCGTCGCGCCAGCCTTCGGGCGTCAACACCCGTTCCAGACGAATGGTTGCCATGGATCACTCAGACACTATTATACCTGTATAGACAATGGGTAGCCGCTTGACGGACGGCAGGCAAGGCGCGAGCAGCACGGCACGGCATGAGCGACACGGCATTTCACGGCAGCGCGCCGTCCCCCGGCACCCGCTGGGAGCGGCTTCTGATCAACGTTCATCTCGCCACCATGGCGGAGACGGGCGCGCCCTATGGCGCGATCGAGAACGCCGCGCTGGCGATCAGCGGCCGGCGCATTGCCTGGATCGGGCCGATGGCGACGCTGGAGGCCAGCCGCAGGAACTGGCTTGCCCGGAAAATCGTCGATGGCGCGGGCCGCTGGGTCACGCCCGGTCTGATCGACTGCCACACCCACATCGTGCACGGCGGCAACCGGGCCCGGGAGTTCGAGCAGCGGCTGCAAGGCGCCTCCTACGAGGAGATCGCGCGCCGGGGCGGCGGCATTCTCTCCACGGTCAACGCCACCCGCGCCGCGAGCGTCGAGGAGCTGGTGGCGCAGAGCCTGCCGCGCGTGGAAGCGCTGCTGGCCGAGGGCGTCACCACGCTTGAAATCAAATCCGGCTACGGGCTCGATCTGGAGTCCGAGCGCAAGATGCTGCGCGCGGCGCGGCTGATCGGCGCGCATTTGCCGGTAACGGTCAAGACCACCTTCCTCGGCGCCCATGCCCTGCCGCCCGAATTCCGCGACGACCGCGCCGGTTATGTGCGCCTTGTCTGCGAGGACATGCTGCCGGTGCTTGCCGCCGAAGGTCTTGTCGATGCGGTCGATGCCTTTTGCGAGCGCATCGCCTTCACGGCGGAGGAAACCCGCCGGGTCTTCGAGGCCGCGAAAGATCTCGGCCTGCCGGTCAAGCTCCATGCCGAGCAGATCAGCGACATGGACGGGGCCAGCCTGGCGGCGGAGTTCGGCGCGCTGTCGGCGGATCATCTGGAACATGTGTCGCCGCGCGGCATCGCCGCCATGGCGCGGAGCGGCACGGTCGCGGTGCTGCTGCCGGGCGCCTTCTATTTCCTGCGGGAGGAAAAACTGCCGCCGGTCGCGGCGCTGCGGGACGCAGGCGTGCCGATCGCGATCGCAACGGACTGCAACCCCGGCACCTCCCCCCTCACCTCCCTGCTCATGGCAATGAACATGGCGTGCGTGCTGTTCCGCCTGACGCCGGAGGAAGCGCTGGCGGGCGTCACCCGCAACGCCGCGCGGGCGCTGGGGCTGAGTGGAAGCCACGGCGTGCTCGCGCCCGGATACCGGGCAGACCTGGTGATGTGGGACATCACGAGCCCGGCGGACCTCAGCTATCACGCCGGGTTCAACCCCTGCGCCGCCGTGGTGCACGGGGGCACGCGCGTGCGCGGATAACGCGGATCATCCGCCGCCCTTCTGGCGCCGCCCTACTGGCTCAGCGCCAGATAGACCAGAATAGCCGCCGCGACACAGGCCACCACCAGCACCATCCAGCGGGCGGAGGCGCGGCCCGCATCCCGCGTCGCCTCCCCGCCCGGGTTGCCGCGCGAGTCCGTGCCGGGCGCGTCGAGCGGGCCGGTATTTTCAGCCCGGCGCACCTCGTGAATTTCCTCGGGCGAGTGCGAGACGCCGCCCGCCTCGTCGTCGGTCCCCAGCGGCGCGGCGGCATGGTCGGGATAGTTGACCTTGTCGCCGGTGCGGCCGCTGTCGATATCGTGCTTCAACTGGGAGACCGTGCTGCCCCGGCGCTGCACCGGGTCGATGCGATCCTGCGGCACCCGGTCCTGCGGGGGCTGGTCCTGCGGGGGCTGGAACTGGCCCATCTGCCGGCCGCCTTGCCGGGTGTTCTCCGGCCCTCTGCCACGCGGCGTGGATGTCATGGCGCGCACTCCTTTCCCCCTGGATCGGGCCCCAGCTCCGGGCCCCAGCTCCGGGAACGAAGCGCCGGCGCGATGGTTGCCGACGGGGCGCGGCTCACGCCCCGGTGATGAGGTAGCCGATCGCGCCCGCGCCAATCGCCGCCAGCAGAAGGCCAAGCCACTTGCTGGCGTCGTCCTCCCGGTTCCGCCAGGGATTGTGCGCCCGGTCTTCCAGATCATCCTCCGCGGCGGTCTCCGGCACAGATGTCTCCGGGGAGGTGAGAGCGGTTTCGCGCGCCGTCTCGTCCGGGCAGCTGCCGCTGGACATGCCGTTTTCGGACATGCCGTTTTCCGTTTCGCCCAGCATCGGCGCATTCAGGATATTGGGAGACATGGGTCCCTCCTTTTCCCCTGTTGCTTGTCCTGCTGTGCCCCGGTTGTTTCTCCCATAAGACACCCTCTACGGGGGCCGAGCAAGCAGATGAAATTAGAATTATTAAAAACTGCTGCCGCCCGGTGAGCGCCCGCGGCCCCGCCTTGTCCGGCTGCGAAAAATCCCGCCCCCGCAAACGCTTATCGATACGCCCTGCCCGCTGCCGGACCGCCCGCGCCACGACCCTGTTCTCCAGTGTCCCGCAACGCCCGGCTCTCGGCCGTGCGGACAGGCGGCCAAAACCGGGACTCGGGGCCGGGACTCGGAACCGGGACGGGGTGCGGGACGCTGAGAAAAACAGGCGCGGGAACACGCGAAAAAAGAGCATGTGAAAAAGGAACACCCGGCTCCCATGGTCACAGCCGCTCACTCGCCGACACAAGCCCGGCTGGCCGAACTGGCCGAGGCGCTGTCGCGCGCGGCCGAGCCGCTGCCGGCGCTGGCCGACCCGGACTTCGGCGCGCCGTTCGCCCGCTTCGCGGACTGCCGCGTCGTCGCGCTGGGCGAGGCGACGCACGGCACGTCCGAATTCTATCGCGCCCGCGCGGCGATCACCCGGCACCTGATCGAGCACCACGGCTTTTCCATCGTCGCGGTGGAGGCGGACTGGCCGGACGCCGCCCGCATCGATGATTTCGTGCGCCACTGCGCCCGCGCCCCGGTGATGCGCCACGCCTTCGACCGCTTCCCCGCCTGGATGTGGCGCAATGCGGAGGTGGACGCTTTCATCCGCTGGCTGCGCCGGCACAATGCGGACCTGCCGGAGGCGGCCCGCGTCGAATTTCGCGGGCTGGATGTCTACAGCCTCTCCGCCTCCATCGACGCGGTGCTGCACTATCTCGACGCCCACGATCCGCCCGCCGCCGCCGAGGCGCGCCGCCGTTATGGCTGCCTGCATCCCTGGCAGGACGCGCCGGAGCGCTATGGCCGGGCCGTCCTCTCCGGCCGCAAGCCCTCGTGCGAGGACGAGGTGGTGGCGCAGCTTCAGGCGCTGCTGACCGAGCGGCTCCGCTCCTTCAGCGCCAACGGCGAGGCGTTTTTCGACGCGGCGCAGAACGCGCGCATCGTCCGCGCGGCGGAGCAGTATTACCGCCTCATGTACCTGGGCGGCGCGGAGAGCTGGAACCTGCGTGACCGCCACATGTTCGACACGCTCCGCCGCCTGCTCGACGCGCGCGGGCCGGAAGCGAAGGCGGTCGTGTGGGCGCACAACAGCCACATCGGCAACGCCTCCGCCACCGCCATGGGCTGGCAGGGCGAGTTCAACATCGGCGAGCTGTGCCGCACCGCCTTCGGGGACGCCTGCGCGCTCATCGGCTTCGGCACCGACCGGGGCACGGTGGCGGCGGCGAGCGACTGGGGCGCGCCGATGCAGATCATGGACGTGCGCCCCGCGCGGCCGGACAGCTACGAGGCAGCGTTCCGCGAGGCGAAGCGGCCCTGCGCGCTCACCGACTGGCGACGCGGCGCCGACGCCGGGGCGGCGCTGGCAGCGCTGCTGGCGATGCCGCGCCTCGGCCGCGCCATCGGCGTGATCTACCGGCCGGAGAGCGAGCGGGCCAGCCACTACTACGACGCCGTTCTGGCCGACCAGTTCGACGCCTTTGTCTGGTTCGAGGAAACCCGCGCCGTCGCGCCCCTGCCGGCGGGCCGGCCCCACGGCCTGCCCGACACCTATCCGTTCGGCGTGTGAGGGAGAGAGACACCATGCCCCTGTTTTCGCGGACACCCTTGTTCAAGGACCGTCAGGAAGCGGGCCACCGGCTCGGCTACGGCCTGCTGCACTACCGGCGGGAGCGCCCGCTGGTGCTCGCCCTGCCGCGCGGCGGCGTGCCGGTGGGGCTGGAGGTCGCCAACATTCTCGGCGCGGAGCTGGACGTGGTGCTGGTCCGCAAGCTGGGAGCCCCCGGCGCGCCCGAACTGGCGCTCGGCGCGGTGGTGGACGGCGAGCCGCCCCAGACCCTGCTCAACGAGGACGTGGTGCAGCTGCTGAAGCCGACGCCCGAGTACATCGCCGGCGTCACCGGCGCGGAAATCGCCGAGCTTGAGCGGCGGCGCGCCCTTTACCGCGAGGGCCGCCCGCCGCTGGAGGTGGCGGGCCGCACCATCATTCTGGTGGATGACGGCATCGCCACCGGCGCCACCGTGCGGGTCGTGCTGCGCGCGCTGCGTCAGGAGGGGGCGCGCAAGGTGGTGCTGGCGGTGCCGGTTGCCCCGCGCGAGGTGCTCGACGCGCTGGTGCCGGAGGCGGACGACATCGTCTGCCTCGGCTCGCCCGAGCCGTTCCAGGCGGTGGGGCTCGCCTACGAGCGCTTCGACCAGACCAGCGATGCCGAGGTCATTGCGGCGCTGGCCGCCGCCTCACCGCCCACCGTGCTCGGCGGAACCGTGCGCCCGCCAGCCGTTGAATCTGAATCCGCTGAGTCCGACTTCCCCCGAGCCCCAAGGAGACATCCCATGAAACTGGCCGACATCATGACCCGGGACGTGACCGTGGTCTCGCCCACCGACAGCGCCCGCCGCGCCGCCCAGGTGATGGACGAGCTGAACGTGGGCGTCCTGCCCGTCTGCGATGGAAGGCGCATCGTCGGCATGGTCACCGACCGCGACCTGACCATCCGCATCACCGCCCTCGGCAAGAACCCGGAACAGGCCCGGGTGGAAGACGCCATGTCCACCAACGTGCGCTGGTGCTTCGAGGACGAGGACGTGGAGGCGGTCATCCGCAAGATGGGTGACACCCAGATCCGCCGCCTGCCGGTGGTGGACCGGGACCATAACCTCGTGGGCATCGTCTCGCTCGGCGACGTCGCCACCAAGAGCGACGACGTGGCCGAGCAGGCGCTGGAGGACATCTCCGAGCCGTCCGAGCCGGATCGCTGACCGCCCGAGCGCTGACCACCGGGCCGCCAACCCTCAGCCGGCGCTCCGCCCGCCGGGGCGCCGGGGCGCTCGTCCCTCGCCCCCGGAGACCGCCCATGAGCACCACCGGACTGGATGTTTTCGACAAGACCCTGCAAACCACCCACATCTGGCTGAAGGATATCGGCGAGGTGATCGGGCCGGACCGGCAGCGCTGCTACCACGCGCTGCGCGCTGTCCTCACAACCCTGCGCGACCGGCTGCCGGTGGCGCAGGCGGTGCATCTGGGGGCCGAGCTGCCCCTGCTCGTGCGCGGCATCTACTACGACGGCTTCCGCCCGGCGGGCGCGCCGCTGCCGCTGCGCTCGCAGGAGGCGTTTCTCGCGATCGTCGCCGAGCGGTTCGGCCCCATCGGCCCGGCCAACCCCCGCGCCTCGACCATCGCCGTGTTCCGCATGTTGCGGCGGCGTCTGCCCGCGCCGATGATCGCCAAGATCAAGGCCTCCCTGCCGCAGAACATCCGGGCGCTGTTCGACGGGGAGCCGGAGACCGCCCCCGCCGCCGCCCACAAGGACCGGGGCAAAACGGCCGCCGACCGCCGCGCGGACGGCGAGCACCGGCTGCGGGACTGGGGCTCCCCCGGCACCGCCGCCGAGCACGCGCCCCGCATCCGGCCCGAGAAACTGTCCTGAGGGCGGCGGGTGCGCGGGGGCGGGCCTCCCTCCCCGAAGGGGGGGGGCACCGCACCAATGTGGCAAATGGACCCAGTCGCGACCAAATGTTTCAATTTATTGATATTTCACGTCGCAAATGCTGTCGAAATTCTGCGGATGACACCTCAAAACCCTTGATTTGCGGACCCGCGGCCGTCACAAGGCCATAAAAATCAACAACTCCCTCGAGCTACGGAGGAACCTGTGAGTCGCATCGGCACCCCATCGTCTTTTGGTCTGGACAAACTCGGAATCACGGGCGCTCCGGCCGAGTACTGGAATCTCGGCACGCCGCAGCTGGTCGAGGAAGCGGTTCGCCGCAACGAAGGGCTGCTGGCCAAGCATGGCCCGCTCGTGGTGAAGACCGGCAAGCACACCGGCCGTTCCGCCAGCGACAAGTTCACGGTGCGGGACGCCAACACCGAGAACACCATCTGGTGGGGCAAGACCAACCAGCCGATGACGCCGGAACAGTTCGAGGTGCTGCATCAGGACTTCCTCGCCCACCTGAAGGGCAAGGAGCTGTTCGTGCAGGATCTCTATGGCGGCTCGCAGCCGGAGTACCGCATCAACGTGCGCGTCATCAACGAGTACGCCTGGCACTCGCTGTTCATCCGCACGCTCCTGGTTCGCCCGGAGGCCTCGGAGCTTCCGAACTTCACGCCGGAGTTCACCATCATCGACCTGCCGACCTTCCGGGCTGATCCGGCCCGCCACGGCTGCCGCTCCGAGACCGTGATCGCGGTCAACTTCACCAAGAAGATCGTGCTCATCGGCGGCACCGCCTATGCGGGCGAGATGAAGAAGTCGGTGTTCTCGATCCTCAACTACCTGCTGCCGGAGCAGGGCGTGATGCCGATGCACTGCTCGGCCAACATCGGCCCCAACGGCGACACCGCCGTGTTCTTCGGCCTGTCGGGCACCGGCAAGACCACCCTGTCCGCCGACGCCTCGCGCACCCTCATCGGTGACGACGAGCACGGCTGGTCCGACACCGCCGTGTTCAACTTCGAGGGCGGCTGCTACGCCAAGATGATTCGCCTCTCGCCCGAGGCCGAGCCGGAGATCTACGCCACCACCCGCCGCTTCGGCACCGTGCTCGAGAACGTGGTGATCGACGAGGCCACCCGCGAGCTTGACCTGGACGACGCCTCGCTGGCCGAGAACAGCCGCGGCGCCTATCCGATCGACTTCATCCCGAATGCGTCGAAGGACAACCTGGGCCCGGTTCCGAAGAACATCATCATGCTGACGGCCGACGCCTACGGCGTGCTGCCGCCGATCGCGCGCCTGACGCCGGAGCAGGCGATGTACCACTTCCTGTCGGGCTACACCGCCCGCGTCGCCGGCACCGAAATCGGCGTGAAGGAGCCGCAGGCCACCTTCTCCACCTGCTTCGGCGCGCCGTTCATGCCGCGTCACCCGAGCGTCTACGGCAACCTGCTGAAGGAGCGCATCAACAAGGGCGGCGTGACCTGCTGGCTGGTTAACACCGGCTGGACCGGCGGCGCCTACGGCGTCGGCAGCCGCATGCCGATCAAGGCCACCCGCGCCCTGCTGAACGCGGCGCTGGACGGCTCGCTGAACAACGTCGAATTCCGCATCGACCCGAACTTCGGCTTCGAGGTTCCGGTGTCGGTTCCGGGCGTCGACTCGGCGCTGCTGGATCCGCGCGGCACCTGGGCCGACAAGGACGCCTACGACGCCACCGCCCGCAAGCTGGTGAAGCAGTTCATCGAGAACTTCGCCCAGTTCGAGGCGCACGTGGACGAGAGCGTCCGCAAGGCTGCCCCGAAGGCCGCCTGAGCCGTTCGTCCCACGCGGGCAAGACATGCGGGCCGGGAGCAATCCCGGCCCGTTTTGCGTGCGGGGACAGCCCGTTCTGGCGGCCCCGGCTCCCGAACACTCAAAATGTCGCGGATCGGCGTCTTGATTTGCCCCGGCAGGCGACCGTATGTGGGGCGTTCATTCGTCACGCATGGCACAAGGGAGCAGCGGGAATGGCGCGCGCGCGGCGCAACTTGGACTGGGGCTTTCCGCGCTGGCGCGCCTACGGCCAGGAAAGCGAGCCGCAGACGGTCCGCCTGTGCGACCGCGAAGGCTGCGGCCAGCCCGGTGACTGCCCCGCGCCCAAATCGCCCCACAGCAACGAGAAGTGGTGGTTCTGCCAGGCGCACGCGGCGGAATACAACCGGAACTGGAACTACTTCGCGGGCATGAGCCCGGAGGAGGCCGCCGCCCGCGCCGCCGAGGAGGAGCGCGCCAGCCGGGGCTACCGCCAGGCCAACCCCTTCTCCTCCACCAGCCTGTCGCCCGAGCGCGAGGCGCTGGCAACGCTGGGGCTGGATGCGGGCGCGACCGAGGCGCAGATCAAGTCCGCCTACCGCAAGCTCGCCAAGCAGAACCACCCGGACCACAACCCCAACGACCCGGCCGCCGCCGCCCGCTTCCACGAGGTGCAGAAGGCCTACGAACTGCTCAGCAAGCGCGGCACCGGCACCGGCAACTGACGCCCGCGCCCGCGCTCGCCGCCGGTTGCAATCGGGCTAACAAGCTCAATCAAAACAGGAAATCGACGCTACGGGGGTTTAAACGCCCGCTGAGAGGTTTTTACCTATCCCCGCTGGGGAAATAGCGGCAGACACCGGAATCGCGCTGTACGAGCCCCTGCGGGCGATTACGGGGCCCGTGAGGGCGCGAGTCTCCCCTCCCCCTCAGGCGCCCCTCAAGCGGAAGCCGCGTCCTGCGCCAGCGCCTGGATACGGCCCACCATGGAATAGAGGCCGTTGGTGCGGGTCGGGGAGAGATGCCCCGCCAGCCCCAGCTCGCCCAGCTTGCCGCGGGCGTCGATGGCCAGGATCTCGTCCGGCGTCCGGTCCTGAAACAGCAGGAACAGCACCGCGATCAGCCCGCGCACGATATGCGCGTCGCTGTCACCCAGAAAATGCAGCCGCCCGTCCGCGCGCGGCTCCGCGAAGAACCACACCTGGCTGGAACAGCCGCGCACCCTGGTGGCGTCCGTCTTGAGCGCATCGGGCATGGGCTCCAGCGTCCGGCCCAGCTCGATGAGCATCCGGTACTTGTCCTCCCAGTCCTCGAACAGCTCGAAATCGGACTGGAGGTCGTCAAACGAAAGCGGCTTGGTCATGCCCCCTGATTTGGCGAACCGCCCGCGCACCGTCAACCCGAGGTGCGCAGGGGACACAAGATTTGCTTCATTTGTTTCGAATTTCCTTGCGCCAAGGGGGTCGCGGACCCCCTTGGCAATCCCCCTTTCGTTCTGAGCAGACGCACCCGGCCGCTGCCGCGCACGTCCCGAAAAACGAATGGGGTGCAGGGGACCGAGTCCCCTGCAAAAATCCCGTGAGAAAAAACCTCAGAACGTCGTGCCCTCCGGCTGCACCATGCCATCGACGATGGTGATGATCCGGTCGGCGGCTTCGGCGAAGCGGGGTTCGTGGGTGACGGCGATGATGGCCCGGCCCTGTTCGGTGGCGAGGCGTTTGAGGGTATCGCGCACCACGAGGCTGGAGTGGCTGTCGAGCGCGCCAGTGGGTTCGTCCGCGAGGATGACCAGCGGGTCGTTGGCCTGGGCGCGGGCGATGGCGACGCGCTGGCGCTGGCCGCCGGAGAGCTGGCCCGGGCGTTTGTGTTCGTGGCCTTCGAGGCCCAGTTCGGCGAGCAGGCGGCGGGCGCGTTCGCGCTGTTCGTCTTCCGGCAGGCGGCCGAGGCGGCGCATGGGCAGCATCACGTTGTCGAGCGCGGTGAACTCGGGCAGCAGGAAGTGGAACTGGAAGACGAAGCCCAGCTTCTCGAGACGGATGCGGGCCATCTGGTCGTCGGTGAAGCCGGAGGTGTCCTCCCCGCCCAGCCAGATGGTGCCGGTGGTGGGGCGGTCGAGGAGCCCCAGCAGGTAGAGCAGCGACGACTTGCCCGAGCCCGAGGGGCCCATGATCGCCACCATCTCGCCCGGGTGCACCTCGACGGAGGCCTCCCGCACCAGCACGGCGGCGACCTCGCCTTCGAGCACGCGGCTGAGGTTCTCGGCGCGCAAAACCGGACCGGGGGCTGCCGCCTGCCTCATGCCGCCCCCCGCAGGATATCGACCGGCTGCACCCGCCCGCCCTTGCGCGCGGGCAGGTAGGCCGCGCCCACGGCCGAGAGGATGGCGAAGGCAGCGGCGAGCACGAACTGGTCCGCGCCCCAGTAGACCGGCATCTGGATCGGCTCCACTGCCCCCGGCGGCTTCAGCGTGATCTTGCCCAGCCCGTAGATGATGACCCAGCCGAGCGCGCACCCGGCGACGCTGCCGAGCGCGCCGAGGATCAGCCCTTCGGTCAGGAAGATGCGGCGGATGTCCCGGGCGTTGAAGCCGATGGACTTGAGGATGGCGATGTCCCGGGTCTTCTCCAGCACCACGGTCGAGATGACGTTGTAGATGCCGAAGGAGGCCACCACCAGAATGGCGCTGACCACCGAGTACATGATGATGTTGCGCACCTTGAGGACGCTGGTGATGTCCTCGTTCGCCTCCTGCCAGGAGACCGCCTTGTAGCCGATGAGCGCCTCGATGCGCGCGGCGGCCTGCCGCGCCTGCATGGGGTCGTCCAGTTGCAGCACGAAACTGTTGGCCACGTTCGGCCGGTCCATCATGGCCTGCACCCGCTTGAGGGCGGCAAACGCCTGTCCCTCGTCGTAGGACTGGTTGCCGGTGCGGAAGATGCCCACCACCTTCAGCACCCGCACCTGACCGCTGGGCGCGGCGACGGCCAGGTTGTCGCCCATGTCGATGCCGTAGCGGTTGGCCAGCTCCCGCCCGATGATGATGCCGTTGGGATTGGCGTCCAGATCCTCCAGCCGCCCTTCCTGCATGTCCTCCTCGATGGTGCTGACGCCGCGCATCCGCTCGGGGATGATGCCGGAGAGGGTGACGCCCACGTCGCGCCCGGCGAAGGTGATGATGCCCTGCCCCACCAGCACGGGCGCGACGCGCACGCCCGGCAGCCGCTCGATCAGCGCCAGCTTCTGCTTGTACTGGCGGATGCCGCGGGTTTCGGTGCGCGGCTTGACGTTGCGCAGCTCGACCGCGCCCGCGCCGTACAGCCGCTCCGCCGGTTGCAGCGGGTTGGTGCGGAACTCGTCGGAGACGGTCACGTGCGGCTGGGTGTCGATGAGCCGGGCGATGAAGTCCCGCTCCGAGCCGCGCATGAGGGAGGAGACGCCCAGAAAGAACCCGACGCCGAGCACGATGCCGCTGAGGGAGACAAGCGTCTGGCGTCTGCGGCTGAGCAGGTGGCTGAGGGCGATCCGGGTCAGCACCTTCATGGCGGGTTCCTACCGGGCTGCCGTATCCGCGACTGCCGAATCCGCGCCTGCCGAATCCGCGACTACCGAGGCGGGCCCCTGTCCCATCACCGGCTCCGCCAGCGGGGCTTCGGCGGGCAGCGGCCGCACCCGCACCTTCTGGCCGTCGCGCAGGCCCTCGGGCGGCGTGGCCACTACCCATGCGTCCGGCGCCAGGCCATCCCGGATTTCCACCCGCGCCGCCCCGCGCACCCCGGCGCGCACCGTGCGGCGAGCGAGGCGGTTGTCCTCCACCACCCAAAGCTGGTTGCCGTCAACGGCGCTGGCGGGCACCAGCAGCGCGTTTTCGCGCCGGGCGGTGATGATGTTGATCTCGGCCGTCATGCCGTAGCGCAGCGGCGTGCCCTCCGGCAGCACCACCCGCACCCGGTAGCTGCGGGCCACGGGGTCGCCACGCGGGGTGATCTCCGCCACCGTGCCGTCGAACACGTCCTCGGGGAAGGCGTCGGCGCGCACCAGCACCTTCTGGCCGACGCGCACGAGGGGCACGTCCTCCTCGTCCACCTCCGCGCTGATGCGCATGGGGGCGCCGGCCCTGGCCATGTAGAACACGGCCTCGTTGACGGGGATGAAGTCACCCACCTCGCCCTCGCGGCGGATGATGGTGCCGCTGGCCGGCGCGCGCAGCCACATGAAGCGCTGCTGCTCCTCCGCCTGGGTGACGGCGGCGCGGGCGGCGGCATAGTTGGCCTCCGCCTCGTCGAGCGCCGCCTTGGTCACCCAGCCCTGCCGCGCGAGGGTGCGGATGCGCTGCACCTGCTGCTCGGCCTGGGTGAGGCGGGCCCTCAGCTCGGCGACGCCCGCGCCCACGTCCCGGTCCTCCAGCCGCGCGAGGATCGCCCCCGCCTGCACCCGGTCGCCTTCGTCCGCCCGCAGCTCGATGAGCCGCCCGCCGACGCGCGGCGCGATCCGCACCTCGACGGAAGGCTCCACCGTGCCGGTGGCGTAGACCGCCTGCACCGCCGGGCCGCGCACCGGACGGGTGACGTCAACCTCCGGCGGGGCCAGCAGCAGCCAGGCAACAGCGGCGGCGAGGATCAGCGCAAGAACCGCAAGGCCGCCGCGCGTCAGGCGTTTTTTCCATGTCATGAGATAAGGGACCGGCCGCTTCGATGATGAGATGTTCAAGGGACAAACGCATGAAGACTCTGTTACGTCTGCATCCCTTCTAGCCGATCCCCGGCCGGGGTCTAAGCCCCTTTGGTCAGCAAAAGCCCTTGGTCAGTAAATGCCTTGATCAGTAAATGCCCTCGGCGATGGCTTCCAGCCGCGCCACCCGGTTGCGCAGGCCGGCGAACTCCTCCGTGCTGCACGCCAGGGCGGCGGCGCGCACCTCCAGCTCCGCATCGCGCAGGCGCAGCAGCTGCCGCACCGTCCAGATCCAGAGCCCGGCGCCGACGGCCATCACTGCCAGAAAACACCCCAACCCCAGGATTACCCATGTCACCGACATGACAGTCCACTCCCCGATCCTCGGCTGCGTCGGGCCGGTCGCCCGGCCTGTCCCCGCAGCGCCTATCCCCGCAGCCGCTCGATTTCGTCCGAAAGGCGCCTGGCCGGGTCCGTCGCCAGCTTTTCGAGCACCTTCACCCGTTCGCTGAGATGGTCCACCTGGGCCCGCAGGCGGGCGATTTCCTCCACCGCCTCCTGGCCCGGTCCGCTGCTCGCCCGCGCTTTCATCACGCCCGCAACGGCCACGATGAGGACGATTGCGACAACCATTTCAAACGGACCCATGGCCTTCCCCTCTTGCTTGTCCCTGCTCCCCGGACAGGCCCGTCCTAGCGCAGCCTGTCGATCTCCGACGCCAGATTGCGGCTCGACGAGGTGAGATAGGCCTCCACGTCCTGCAACCGGCGGTCGATTTCCCGGAAGTCGCCGCGCACGGACCGGATGGTCGAGGCCGGGCTGGTGCGGGCGCTGCGCCAGAAGGCGTCTTCCCTCGGGTCGATATCGTACAGCTCCAGCGGCTTCTTGTCCGCCACCAATCCGACGATGAAATAGGCGGGAACCGTGAGCCAGCCTGCGCCAAGGAGGGTGAGGGCAATCACCGCCACCCGGACCCAGAGGGCATCGACGCCCGTGTAGTCGGCGATGCCGCTGCACACGCCCATCAGCTTGGCGTTGCGCTTGTCGAGATAGAATTTCGTCTTGCGGACCATGTCAGATGTCCTTGCGCCAGTGCGGATTTTCCGCGTCCAGAATACGTTCCACCGAGGTCAGCCGGGCTTCGAGCCTGCGGGCCTTCTCCTGAAGGTGCTCCATCAGCTGTTCATCGTCTTCCGACAGGGACCGCGTGCGCTTCCACTGGAGCGCGTAGTGCATCACCACCATCGGCATTCCGAGGAACAGGATCGCAACGATGAGAACTCCGGTTAATTCCTCCACAGGACTTCACCCCCTTCCCGTCCGCCGCCGGGCCGGCGCCCCGCCGGGCCCTTGCGGCCTCATTCCTTGCTGCCTGCCGCCCTTGCTGAGGGCCTACTTGTTTTCACCACTCCCGACGCGAGCCTTGAGGGCGGCCAGTTCGGCCTCCACCTCGTCGTTGGCCTTGAGCTCGGCGAACTCCTCCTCCAGCGTGCGGGCGCGGCCAAGGTCGTAGGATTCCACCCGGCCCTCGGCCAGGTCCACCCGGCGCTCCAGCATCTCGAACCGCTGAAAGGCCTCATCGATGCGCGGGCTGGAGATCATGCGGCGCATCCGCGCCCGGTTCTCCAGCGTCTCCAGCCGGGCGAGGATCGTCTTCTGCCGGGCCCGCGCCTCGCGCAGCTTGGCCTCCAGCTTCTGGATGTCCTCCTCGTGCTTGGCCAGCGCCTCGTCCATCAGCAGCATGTCGTGCTCGATCTGGGTCGCCATCTGGGCCAGCTTCTGCTTCTCCACCAGCGCCGCCTTGGCCAGATCCTCGCGCCCCTTGGAGAGCGCCAGCTCCGCCTTTTCCGCCCACGACTGCTGGGCCGCGTCAAGCCGCTTCAGGGTGCGCCGGGCTTCCTTCTGATCCGCGATGGTGCGCGCCGCCGAGGCCCGCACTTCCACCAGGGTTTCCTCCATCTCCATGATGATGAGACGGATCATCTTCGCCGGATCTTCGGCCCGGTCCAGAATGTCGTTCATGTTCGCGGCGATGATATCGCCCAGGCGCGAGAAAATTCCCATCGTCCAACTCCTTCGACTGTGCGCCTCACCGGTGCTGTGCAGACCCTGCCCTGAAAACCCTGCCGCGAATTGGCGGCGAACCCGTCTCCCGGCCGCCCGCCCCACCCCGGAGCCGGCGGCCGGCGTGCAAGTCAGAGCGCGCTCGCGGCCTCCGCCACCGCCACGGTGGCAGCCGGGAGGCTGGCGTGAGCCTCGACCGGGCCCGCGGCCATGCCGAGGGCGATGGCGCCGGCCACCAAGGCCGCCAGAGCGCAAACCAGATGACGGGTGGCGTTCTCGAAAATGGTCTTCATCTCGTGATCCCCTTCCCCTTTGGCCCCTTGGGGCCGTTGTCCCGGTGCGGCAGGCGATGCGCCGCCGCTCTGTCAGGAGAAAAGCAGGATGCGTGCCAACTCGCCGACACATGACTAAATTATTGAAAACAAATGATTTTCCACGAAGCCACCCCGACCACCCCGCTTAATGATTTGCCAATTTCTGGTGTTTTTTGCTAATTATTGGCCATGATTGCGGAAGCGCCCCGTCTCGTCGGCCAGTCCGGCCCGTTTCTCGACGCGCTCGATCGCGTGTCGGCCATGGCGCCGCTCAACCGCCCGGTGCTGGTGATCGGGGAGCGCGGCACCGGCAAGGAGCTGATCGCCGAGCGCCTGCACCGCCTCTCCCGCCGCTGGGACGGGCCGTTCGTGCAGCTCAACTGCGCCACCCTGCCCGAGTCCCTGATCGACGCCGAACTGTTCGGCCACGAGACGGGCGCGTTCACCGGGGCGACCCGGGCGCGCGCAGGCCGCTTCGAGGAGGCGGATGGCGGCACCCTGTTCCTCGACGAGATCGCCACCCTCTCGCCCCAGGCGCAGGAGAAGCTGCTGCGAGTGATCGAATACGGCCAGCTCCAGCGCATCGGCGCGAGTCGGCCCATCGAGGTGGACGTGCGCGTGGTGGGCGCAACCAACGAGGACCTGCCCCGCCTCGCCGAGGAAGGGCGGTTCCGCGCCGACCTGCTCGACCGCCTGTCCTTCGACGTGGTGACGCTGCCGCCGCTGCGGCACCGGCGCGAGGACATTCCCGTCCTTGCCGAGCACTTCGGCCAGCGCATGGCGGTGGAGATGGGGTGGGAGGGCTTCCCCGGCTTCAGCGACGCCTGCATGGAGCAGCTGCTCGCCCACGACTGGCCCGGCAACGTGCGCGAGCTGAAGAACGCGGTGGAGCGCGCCGTCTACCGCTGGGGCGACCCCGACCGCCCCATCGAACGGCTGGTGCTCGACCCCTTCGAATCACCCTGGCGGCCCAGGCCTTTGCCCAAGCCGCAGAGCCCGGAGCGGGTGCCGGAGCGGGAGGGGAAACAGACGCCGGCGCGGGCGCCCGCCGCCGACGAGCCCGTGGGCGATTTCCGCGCCGCCGTTGCCGCCTACGAGCGCCGCCTCCTGAGCGCGGCGCTGGAGCGTGCCCGCTTCAACCAGCGGGAAGCCGCCGCCGCGCTCGGCCTCACCTACGACCAGTGCCGCCACGCCCTGCGCAAGCACGGCCTGCTGTAAGCCGGGCCTTGCGCCGCGCCTGCCCGGATGCAGCCCCCGCCAATCCCCATGCGTTAGACGGAAATCGCCGCCAATCGTTTCACCGCCAGTTGCCCTGACGGTGTTCAATGCCTACATCTTCCGGTGATTTTTCAACGACAACCCATGCACGGAGGCATTTCCAGATGGCATTCACGCTCCCAGACCTGCCCTATCCCGCCAACGCCCTTGAGCCGCACATGTCGGCCAACACGCTGGGCTTCCATCACGGCAAGCACCACGCCGCCTACGTCACCAACCTGAACAACCTGATCAAGGGCACCGACCTGGAGAACAAGTCGCTTGAGGAAATCATCCTCGCGGTGGCGGGCGATGCCTCCAAGGCGGGCATTTTCAACAATGCCGCGCAGGTGTGGAACCACACCTTCTTCTGGAACGGCATGAAGCCGAACGGCGGCGGCAAGCCGACCGGCGCGATCGCGGAGAAGATCGACGCGGATCTGGGCGGCTACGACAAGTTTGTCGAGCAGTTCAAGGCGGCCGCCACCACCCAGTTCGGCTCGGGCTGGGCCTGGCTGGTGCTGGACAACGGCAAGCTCGCCATCACCAAGACCGGCAATGCCGACCTGCCGCTGGCCCACGGCCAGAAGGCGCTGCTCACCTGCGACGTGTGGGAGCACGCCTACTACCTCGACTACCAGAACCGCCGCCCGGACTTCGTCCAGGCGTTCCTGGATCATCTGGTCAACTGGGACTTCGTGAACCAGAACCTGGCCTCGGCCTGAGCCTGGCCGGGACGGCGCGCCGCCCCCTCCCGAGCAGGCGGGCGGCCAGGCCTGCACCAGTAAATCCAGCAGGCAATAGATCCAGCAGGCAATAAAGCCAGCAGGCAATAAAGCCAGCAGGCAATAAAGCCAGCAAACCAGAAAAAGGGGCCGCCGGTGACACCCACCGGCGGCCCTTTCAATTTCCGGACGCTAGAGCTGACCTAACGTCCGGAGACCAGCACCCCGAGGCTATAAGGGACTGGTACGCCGCCGCGTCGCCGCCCTGCCCTTCAGGACAGGGCGGAGAACCGCGGAAACTCGTGCGTGGACAGTGTGCCCGAAGACACCTGTACGTCTGGATAGAACGGTGCGTATGGATGCAAATGGGCGCCACACCGGGGCATGCTCGATTCGAGCCGCCGCCCGGCTGTGGCCTCCGGCCATGCCTTTTCGTGTGACAAGCGTCCCCCCCTCTGGTCGCCCGACGGTTCATTGCTGAACTGCGGCACCTTAACGTGTTCGTTTGTTCCGGTCAAACTGTCCGACCTGACAGGTCCGGGCGTGCCCGTGGACTTCCCTTGCCGGCTACTTTCGCTAGAGTCAGAGGCATGTCCGCGAGCCACCGTTTCTCCCGCCGCATCCCCGCCGGCGACACGCTGCACCGGCGCGTCTGCGACATCTGTGGCTTCATCGACTATGAAAACCCCCGGATCGTGGTGGGCGCGGTTGTCCGCCAGGGAGAGCGCATCCTGCTCTGCCGCCGCGCCATCGAGCCGCGCCGGGGATACTGGACCCTGCCCGCCGGCTTCATGGAGCAGAACGAGACCGCCGAGGAGGGCGCCCGGCGCGAGGCGCGGGAGGAAGCCTGCGCCAACATCCGCATCACCGGGCTGCTGGCGGTCTATTCCATCCCCCGCATCTCCCAGGTGCAGCTGATCCACATCGCCGAGCTGGAGGGCGGCTTCGCCCCCGGCCCGGAGAGCCTGGAGGTGCGCCTGTTCGCGTGGGAGGACATCCCCTGGGACGAACTGGCCTTCCCCAGCGTGCACTGGGCGCTGCACCACCGCCGCGCGGTGTGGGAGAGCACCGCCTGCGTGCCGTTCGTCAACCCGCAGGGCATGACCGGGGACACCTTTCCCCCGCCCTGACCAGCCCCGGCCCGGGAGCCGGAAGGAGCCGATCGAGACGCCATGACCCAGCCTGACTTCGCCGCCTCCCTGTCGCCCGAGGAGGCGGTCGCCACCCTCGCCGCCCTCCACGGCTCCGCTGTCGCTGCCCTGCGGGAGGCGCTCGACCGGTTCGCCGCCACCGGCGTGCCCCCGACGCCGGAGGAGCGGCAGCGGTTCTGCTACCCCCTGCTGCGGGTCATCTACCCCGGCGCTGCCGCCCGCAATCCGGGGCCGCGCGCCTATGCGAAGCTCCAGGCGCCCGGCGTCTATGCCACCACCGTCACCCAGCCGGAGGCATTCCGCGCCTACCTCGTGGAGCAGCTGAGCCTTCTGGTAGAAGATTACGACGTGCGGATCGAGGTGGTCCCCAGCCGGCAGGAGATCCCCTACCCCTTCGTGCTCGAAGGCGGCGACGAGCTGATGGCGGGCAACGTCTCCCCCGCCGAACTGGCCCGCTGGTTCCCCACCACCGCGCTCGCCCACGTGAGCGACGACGTGGCCGACGGCCTGTGGTGCGGCCCGGAGGAGGCGCCGCGCCCGCTGGCGCTGTTCGACGCGCTCCGGGTGGACTATTCGCTGAAGCGCCTCATCCACTACACCGGCACCGACTGGCGCGCGGTGCAGCCGTGGATCCTGTTCACCAACTACCACCGCTACGTGGACGAATTCATCCGCTGGTCCATCGCCCAGCTCACCAGCGAGAGCAGCCCCTATACGGCGCTGGTCGCCTCGGGCGGGGTGCGCATCGAGCGCGGCGCGGTGCCGGAGAACGCCTTCGAGCGCATCGCCGCCGCGCCCTGGCGGCGGCACCAGATGCCCGCCTATCATCTGGTCACGCCGGACAATCAGGGCGTCACCCTGGTCAACATCGGCGTCGGCCCCTCCAACGCCAAGACCATCACCGATCACCTGGCCGTGCTGCGCCCCCACTGCTGGCTGATGGTGGGCCACTGCGGCGGCCTGCGCGCCTCCCAGCGCATTGGCGACTATGTGCTGGCCCACGCCTACCTGCGGCTGGACAACATCCTGGACGACGCGGTGCCGCCCCACATCCCGCTGCCCGCGCTCGCCGAAATCCAGACCGCGTTGCAGGAGGCCGCCGCCGCTGTCACCGGCGAGCACGGCGCGGAGCTGAAACGCCGCCTGCGCACCGGCACGATCGTCACCAACGACGACCGCAACTGGGAGCTGCGCTGGGCGCAGGAGCGGCGCATCATCAACCTCTCCCGCGCCATCGCCATCGACATGGAAAGCGGCACCATCGCGGCGCAAGGGTATCGCCTGCGTGTGCCCTACGGCACCCTGCTGTGCGTCTCCGACAAGCCGCTGCACGGCGAGATCAAGCTGCCCGGCGCGGCCAACGCCTTCTACGAACGGGCCATCGGCGAGCATCTGGCGATCGGCCTCAAGACCATCGCCCTCCTGCGCGGGGAGATGGGCAGCCTCCACTCCCGCAAGCTGCGCAGCTTCGACGAGCCGCCGTTCCGGTAACGCCCGCCCGCTGATGCCCGCCCCTCCTGCGGCGCACCGGTGGTATTTGCCCGTCACCGGAGCACCCTCCGGCCGCACCCGTGCGTTTCCTGTGCCGGATGCCAGAAACCGCGTGAGACCCATGGCCACCAGCCGCCGGAACTTCGTCTTCTTCCTGGGCATAGGCGGCGCCTCCGTGGCCGCGCTCACCGGCGCCGGGTTCCTGTATCGCGCGGTCGATCGCGGCAGCTTCTCCGATCTCCA
Source organism: Pedomonas sp. V897 (assembly GCF_051304405.1). Taxonomy (NCBI): domain Bacteria; kingdom Pseudomonadati; phylum Pseudomonadota; class Alphaproteobacteria; order Sphingomonadales; family Pedomonadaceae; genus Pedomonas; species Pedomonas sp. V897. Next base: position 77,722 of record NZ_JBPPGG010000004.1, on the reverse strand, counting down.
GTCCGGCCAGCCGTTCGAGCCCTGGCACGAATGGCGGCACCGGCAGATGAGCGACATCGAGGGCGTGGCCCTTGCCGGCACGCTGGCCTCCTCCTTCTTCAACACCCAGCCCTGGCTGCTGCGCCTGTACGGGGATGTCATCGACCTGTTCTTCAACCGGCGCGCCACCACTCCCCTTCTCGACCCCTACTTCCGCTCGGCCCTCATTGGCTTGGGCGCCTGCATCGAGAACATGGTCACCGGCGCGGAAGGGCTGGGGCTCTCGGCCTCCGTCACGCTCTTCCCCGACCGGGAGGACCACGACCACATCGCCCGCCTCACGCTCGCCCCAAGCAAGCCGCGCCAGACGCCCCGCTTCCTCGCCATCGGCAACCGGCACACCAACCGCAGCGCCTACGAGCCGGGCCAGCTCCCCCCGCCGGACGTGATGCCCACCCTCCTGGGCCTGGCCCCCGGCAGCCGGGCGCACCTCGATCTGTTCCCCGCCGCCAGCCCGAAGGGCCGGTATTTCGCCGAAAGCGTCCTTCTCGCCGCCCGGGCCTCGCTTGAAGATCCCGCCATGCTGATCGAGCAGTTCCGCTGGTTCCGCCAGACCATGACCCAGGTTCAGACCACCAAGGACGGCCTCAGCTTCATCGGCACCGGCCTGACCGACCTCCAGGTCCGCACCGCCATGGCCCTGCCGACGCTGCGCGAAGACGACTACGCCACCTTCATGCTGGACCAGACCCGCACCGTTCAGCTTCCCAATTCGGCGCTGTTCGGCGTCCTCACGGTCGACAACGCCGATGACCCGGCGCAGATGCTGGAAGCCGGGCGCCTGCTCCAGCGCCTCCACCTCGAGGCCACCGCCCAGGGGCTGGCGCTTCAGGCCCTGTCTTACCCGAACTGGATGGCGGACCGGGAAATCGCCCGGCGGCAGGCCTTCAGCTTCAGAGGCAGCTTCACCGGCCGGATCGCCACCCTTGCGGGCGGGCGCGGCACCATGGTCCTCGGCCTGCGGATGGGCTATGCCACGCGGCCGGCGCGCGCCACCTCCCGCCGCCCGCTCCCCTACGTGCTGCTGCCGCGCGCCGGGTCCGTGCGCGCCGTGCCGAATGGCGAGGGGCCCGGCCCGCGCTAAGCCGGATCGACGGATTGACCGATTGACGGATGAGAACGCCCCGCTCCCCCCGGTAATATCGCCGCATGGCCCGCCAAAGGCTGGACAATTGTCCGCTTTGCCCGCAGGAGCATTCCCGACGCACCGGACCATCGACATACGGGGAGCCTCATGACCGAGCAGATCAGCGCAGACACCGCCGAACGGCCGCTCAAGGAGGCCATGCTGCGCGGGTTCCGCAACCGCTGCCCGGCCTGCGGCAAGGGCCGCCTGTTCGCCCGCTTCCTGAAGGCGACCCCGGCGTGCGACTTCTGCGGCGAGGACATGACCCGCCATTCGGCGGACGACCTGCCGCCCTACCTCTCCATCATCGTCACCGGCCACGTGGTGGTGCCCATCGTCCTTGAGGTGGAGATGGCCTACCATCCGTCCATGGCCTTTCACATGATCACCTGGCCGCTGATCACGCTCATCATGGCCGGTGCCCTCATCCAGCCGTTCAAGGGCGCAGTGATCAGCCTGCAATGGGCCTTCCGCATGCACGGCTTCGGCAGCGGCAACGCCAACCACCAGTAATCACCCGCACGCACGGCGCGGGCAGGCGGTTTTTCCGCGCCCTCACGGCCCCGCTGCGCTACACTCGCCCGCGCACGGAAACGCGAGGTTACGAGAGGGGATTGCCATGTCCGCTGCCGCCGAGGCCATCGAGGTGCTCGCCTTCTGGCTGGGCGAAGTGCCGCCCGAGAAGCGCTTCGCCGTCGATCCCGCGCTCGATGCCGCCATCGCCCGGCGCTTCGGCACGCTGCACGCGCGGCTCGCGGCAGACGTGCCCGGCGACTGGCGCGCCACGCCCGAGCGCCTGCTCGCCGCCATCATCGTGCTCGACCAGTTCTCCCGCAATCTCCATCGCGGCACGCCCCGCGCCTGGGCCTGCGACCCGGCCGCACTGGCGCTCACCCGGGAGGCCATCGCCCAAGGCTTCGACCGGCAACTGCGCGGCGACCAGCTCCAGTTCCTCTACATGCCCCTGATGCACAGCGAAGACCCCGAGATGCAGGCACTCTCGGTCAAGCTGTTCGCCACCATCGGCAACGATGTGGCCTACGACTTCGCCCTCCAGCACAAGGCCATCATCGACCGGTTCGGCCGCTACCCCCACCGCAACGCCATCCTCGGACGGGAGAGCACCCCGGAGGAGGTGGAATTCCTCAAGCAGCCGGGGTCGAGTTTTTAGGTTTTTTGATTTTCTCCCAAGGGGGTCTCGGACCCCCTTGGATCCCCCTTTCGTTTTTCGGGCCGCGCTTCAAACAAGGGCGCGTTCCAGTTTCCAAGAATGAAATGGGCCGCGCCCTTCCTCCAGCAGGCGCGCCAGTCCAATCAGGCGCGTCCCGAAAAAAAAGCAGGGAGGTGCAGGAGGGTCCAAGACCCTCCTGCAAAAAAGCCCACACGTCCCGCCCGGCTTACAGCGCCCGGCGGAACGTCAGGTTGATACGGCAGGGGCCGGTTGCCGGGTGTTCGCCCTCCGCCAGCGGTGCGACGCCGTGGAAGGCGAGGCGTGCAGGGCCGCCCCACACCGTCACGTCGCCGTGTTCCAGCCGGATGCGGCGGGTTCTGTCGGTGCGCTTGAGGCCGCCGAACAGGAAGACGGCGGGCAGGCCGAGGGAGACGGAGACGATGGGGTCCGCGTAGCCCTTCTCGTCCCGGTCCTGATGCAGGGTCAGCCGCGCGCCGGGGGCGTAGCGGTTGATAAGGCAGACGTCCGTCTGGAAGTCGGCGTAGCCCGCGGCTGCCGCCGCCCGCCGCGCGAGGTTTCCGAACAGCGGCGGCATAGCGGGCCAGGGCTGGCCGGTGAGCGGGTCCTGCGGCTGGTAGCGGTAGCCGCGCCGGTCCGACACCCAGCCGACCGCGCCGCAGTTGGTCATGGCGACGGACATGCGCCGCCCGCCCGGCGTCTCCAGATGCCGGAAGGGCGAAGCCGCCGCGATGCGCGCCACCGCCGCGAGCAATGCCGGGGCATCGTCCAGAGCGAAGCCGCGCAGCACCACCGCCCCTTCACGCAGGGGCTCGGCCCGGCCCGCGTCCGGCGCGCCCAGCGCCGCAAACAGATCCCCGGTCACTCCTTTCGCTCCCGCTCCAGCAGCGCCCGCTTGCGCGCCAGCCCCCAGCGGTAGCCCGCAAGCTCGCCCGTGCCGCGCACCACCCGGTGACAGGGAATGGCAACCGCCACCGTATTTTTCGCGCACGCACTCGCCACCGCCCGCACCGCCTTCGGCGCGCCCACCTTCGCCGCCAGCTCGGCATAGCTCACCGTCTCGCCCGGCGGGATGTCACGCAGGGCCGCCCACACCTTCTGCTGCAAGGCCGTGCCGCGCACATCGAGCGGCAGCGTGATGTTCGAGGCGGGCTCCTCCACCAGCCGCACCGCCTGCGCCACCAGCGCGGCGAACGCGGCGTCGCCCTCCACGATCTGCGCATTGGGGAACCGCTGGCGCAGCTCCACCTCCAGCGGCTCCGGCGCGTCATCCAGCATCATGGAGCAGATGCCCTTATTCGTGGCCGCGACCGACAGGAACCCCAGCGAACACGGCACAATGGCATGACGGATCACCTCACCCGCGCCGCCCTTGCGATAGCGCCGGGGCGCCATGCCCAGCATCCCCTCGGCCTTGGCATAGAACCGGCTGCTGGAGCCGAACCCGGCCTCGTACAGCGCGCCGGTCACGCTCCCGCTCGCCGGCAAACTCTCCCGCAACCGCCGGGCGCGGGCGGCATCCGCATAGGCCTTGGGCGTCACGCCCGTCGCCTGCCGGAACAGGCGGTGAAAATGGAACGGGCTCAGCCCGGCGCGCGCCGCCAGCGCCTCAAGGGTCGGCGGCTCCTCCGCCGCCTCGATCATCCGGCAGGCCCGGGCGATAATTTCCCCCCGCACATCGGGCGGCACCGCCGCCTCCGGGCGGCAACGCTTGCACGGCCGGAAGCCCGCGGCCTCCGCCTCCTCCCGCGTCGCCACGAAAAACACATTCTCCCGCTTCGGCTTCTTCGCCCCGCACGACGGGCGGCAGTAGATCCCGGTCGTCCTGACGCAGGTGAAAAAGCGGCCGTCCCAGCCGGCATCGCGCCGCAACACGGCGTCCCAGCGGGCGTCATCGGTCTCGGTCAGGGTGTTCCGCTCTGCCATCCTCTGCAACATGACGCTGTTCCTTCCCTCTGCCAATCGCCCCCTCTGCCAATCGCCCGCAGAATGGCGCGCCCGCGCCTCCCCCGCACCCCGCTCCTTGCGGTTGAATTCTGGCGGGGAAAGTTTTTGGCCGGATTGCGATTTCGTTTTCTTTGCGAGGGTCGCGGACCCTCGCGCTCCCTGTCGTTTCGCGCCGCGCCCGGCCGCCCTGACAGAGTATCACCGGGCGGGGATCATAGGGCCGCACCCAGTCGCAACGGCAGAGCCTCTTAAGGAAATGAAACGGCCGCACCTGGCCGCAGGAGCAGGGCCTCTTGATAAGGAGAATACGGCCGCGCCCGGCCGCAGCGACAGAGCTTCTTGAGGCGACCCACCACCGGAGCCTCCCCCGCAGCAGCCCCGGCCCGATCCCGGCGCCCTCAATAATTTTCGAATGATTTTAAGGAGCAGTCACGCCCCTGGTTCCAGCAAGCGGAACGGCCACGGGCGAACGCGGCCCAATCAAAAAAGCAGGATACGAGGAACCGCAACCGCTCGGGGGGCCACCGAGCCGCCCCGCCAGCACTCGCCCAACCGGGGCACCGGGACAAAAAGATCGCTGAATGATTTTAAGGAGCGTGTGCGGCGGTCAACCCGGACCGCACGCGGTGCATACGGGGCGCGTCCGTTGAATACGAACGGGGTGCAGGGGTCCAAGACCCCTGCAAGACACATCATGCCCTACGCTTCGCGCCTCAGGACTTCGGCGTATCCGACGTGCCCTTGTCCTCGTCCGCCGCGTAGCGGGTCATGATCGGCGCCTGGGTGATGGCGAACAGCATGGAGAGCGGCAGCACCGCCCAGGCCTTGAACGTGACCCAGGTGTCGGTGGAGACATTGCGCCACACCGCCTCGTTGAGCACGGCCATGGCGAGGAAGAACCAGGCCCAGTTGCGGGTCAGCAGCCGCCAGCCTTCGTCCTTCATCGCCGGGTAGGCGGCCTCCAGAACCGATTTGAGCACCGGGCGGCCGGTGATCAGCCCCCAGAACAGGATGACGGCGAACATGGAGTAGAGGATGGTCGGCTTGATCTTGATGAAGACATCGTTGTGCAGCCACAGGGTCAGGCCGCCGAACACCAGCACGATGGCGGCGTTCACCCACAGCATCTTCGGGATTTCGTGCAGCAGCACCCGCGAGGCGACCATGGAGGCAATCATGGCTACCATGAAGGTGCCCGTCGCCCAGTAGATGCCGAGCCAGCTGTTCACGCCGAAGAAGATCAGCAGCGGCACGAAATCGATGGCGAGACGGACCCACGGGCTCTGGGGGGTCTTGCTGTCCACCACCGGCACCGGGGTTGCCTCCGGGTCCGGCATCAGCACGGGGTCCTTGTGTTCGCTCGCCATGCGTTATCCTTCCAGGCCCACCAGCGCCCGCGCGAAGCTGCGCGGCTCGAACGGCCGCAGATCGCCGATCTTCTCGCCGACGCCGATGGCGTGAATCGGCAGCTTGAACTTCTCCGCCGCCGCCACCAGCACGCCGCCGCGCGCCGTGCCGTCCAGCTTGGTCATCACGAGGCCGGTCACACCCGCCACGTTGCGGAAGACCTCGATCTGGTTCAGCGCATTCTGACCGGTGGTCGCGTCCAGCACCAACAGGGTATCGTGGGGGGCCTCCGGGTCCAGCTTGGTGATGACGCGGCGGATCTTGGCCAGCTCGTCCATGAGGTGGCTCTTGTTCTGGAGCCGGCCCGCCGTGTCGATGAGCAGGAGGTCGTAGCCCTCCGCCTTCGCCTTTTCGAGCGCGCCATAGGCGAGGCCCGCCGCGTCGCCGCCCACCTTGGTGGTGATGACCGGCGCGCCGATGCGCTGGCCCCACACCTGAAGCTGCTCGACGGCCGCCGCGCGGAAGGTGTCGCCCGCCGCCAGCATCACCTTCAGCCCCTGCTCCTGATAGAGCGAGGCCAGCTTGGCGATGGTGGTGGTCTTGCCCGAGCCGTTGACGCCCACCACCAGCACCACGTGCGGCTTCAGGTCACGCCGGATCTCCAACGCCTTGGCGACGGGATCGAGCACCTCGACCACCGTGTCGGCCAGCACCTGTCGCACTTCCTCCGCGGTGATGTCCTTCTCGTAGCGCTCGCGGCGAAGCCGCTCGCACACCTCCGACGACGTGGCGATGCCCAGATCCGAGGCGATCAGCCACTCCTCCAGCTCTTCCAGCGTCTCGGCATCCAGCTTGGCCTTGGTGAACAGGCCCGTAATGCCCGAGGTCAGCTTCTCCGCCGAACGGGACAGCCCTTGCCGCAGGCGGCCGAACCAGCCCTTCTTTTCGCCCGTCGTTTCGGTTGTTTCTTCGCTCACGCAACCCTGCCTTGCAGATGATTTCCATCCATGCCCGTGATCTCCACCGGCACGATCGCCCCCGGCGTCACCGCGCCCTCGTCCGCCGCCGCAAACCGCACCGGCGCAAAGCCGGGCGTGTGACCGGACGCCATGCCCGCCTCGACCGTTTCCACCAGAACATCGGCCCGCTGTCCCACCTGGCTGTTCAGATAGGCCGCCAGACGGGCCTCGCCAAGCGCGCGCAGACGCGCCGCCCGCTGCTTGCGGACGTGCTTGTCCACCTGCGGCATACGGGCAGCGGGCGTTCCGGCCCGCTCCGAGTAGGGGAACACGTGGAGGTAGGTCAGGCCGCACTCCTCCACCAGCCGCAGGGTGTTCTCGAACATGTCCTCGGTCTCGGTGGGGAAGCCGGCGATCAGGTCCGCGCCGAAGGCCACCTCCGGCCGCCGGGCGCGGACAGTCTCGCAGAAGCGGATGGCGTCATCGCGCAGGTGGCGGCGCTTCATGCGCTTCAGGATCATGTCGTCGCCCGCCTGCAAGGACAGGTGCAGGTGCGGCATCACCCGCGCCTCGCCGGTAATCGCTTCCATCAGCGCCTCGTCCGCCTCGATCGAGTCGATGGAGGACAGCCGCAGGCGCGGCAGGTCCGGCACCAGCTTGAGGATGCGCTGCACCAGATTGCCGAGGGTGGGCTTGCCCGGCAGATCGGCCCCGAAGGAGGTGATATCGACGCCGGTCAGCACCACTTCCTTGAAGCCGTTGTCCACCAGCCGCTTGATGCGCTCCACCACCACGCCCGCGGGCACGGAGCGCGAATTGCCCCGGCCGTAGGGGATGATGCAGAAGGTGCAGCGGTGGTCGCAGCCGTTCTGCACCTCGACGAACGCGCGCGCCCGCTCGGCGAAGCCGTCGATCAGGTGGCCCGCCGTCTCCTTCACGCTCATGATGTCGTTGACGCGTACATAGGCGTTGGAGCCGTCGTCGAAGCGGAAGTTCTTCGGGTCGAACTTCTCCATGTTGCCGAGCACGCGCGAGACCTCGCCCATGCTGGCGAAGGTCTCCGGCTCGATCTGCGCCGCGCAGCCGGTGACGATGATCTTCGCCGCCGGGTTCTCGCGCTTCATCTTGCGGATCTGCTGGCGCGCCTGCCGCACCGCCTCGGCCGTTACCGCGCAGGTGTTCACCACCACCAGGTTGGGGTCGCCGCTGGCGTCCGCGTGCGCCCGCATCGCCTCGGACTCGTAGGTGTTGAGGCGGCAGCCGAAGGTGACGATCTTCGCCCCCGTGCCCGAGACATGCGTCTGCGGCGCCGAAGTCTCGGCGTGGTCATGGGCGTCGACGCCGGAGTCACCGGCGCCGCGCGCCTTGCGGAAATGGGGCTGAAGCGCGGTCATGGCGCGCTCATACCGTAAAATCGGCCTCTTGTCAGGCGTAGAGCGCCAGATCAACCTGTCCGGTGAACGCCGTGGCGACAGGGCCGCCCATCAGAATGCGGTTGTCGTCGGTGATCTCGATGTTCAGCACGCCGCCCGGCAGATGCACGGTCACCCGCCGCTCGGTCAGACGACGCCGCACCGCCGCCGCAACGGTGGCGCACGCGCCGGTGCCGCAGGCCAGCGTCAGCCCCGCGCCGCGCTCCCACACCCGGAGGCGGATTTCGTTGCGCGCCAGCACCTGCGCGACGTTGACGTTCACCCGCTCCGGGAACAGCGGGTCGCGCTCGATGAGCGGGCCGAGGCGGCCCAGGTCCACCTTGTCCGTGTTCTCGACGAAGAAGATCACATGCGGGTTGCCCACGTTCACCGCCGAGGGCGCGCCCAGCAGCTCCCAGCCCACCGGCATGGACAGGGTGTCCATCGGCATGGAGAGCGGAATCTCGTCCCAGCCGAAGCGGGGCGTCCCCATGTCCACCGTCGCCGTGCCGTCGTTCAGCGATGCCTTGAGCACGCCCACCTTGGTCTGGATTTCCACCGCCTCGCTGCCCACCAGCGAGGCGACGCAGCGGGTAGCGTTGCCGCAGGCGGAGACCTCGCTGCCGTCCGCATTGTAGATCCGCATGAACACGTCCGCCGACTCCGACGGCTCCATCACGATCAGCTGGTCGCAGCCGATGCCGGTCTGGCGGTGGCTCAGCCGTCGCACCATGTCGGCCGTGAGCGGCAGGCTGCGCTCGCGCGCATCGAAGATCACGAAGTCATTGCCAAGGCCGTGCATCTTGCGGAACGGCCAGAGGGTGGAAGCAGCGTGTGTCATGGCACACCGCTTTATGCCGCCGCCTGGCAACTGTCCAGTCGGCGACAGCGGGAGAAGGCCCGACGCCCCCTGCAAAACGGACAAAACCCGGCTAGAGTGCCCCCATGAGCATCACTCCCAACGCCACTTTCGCCGCCCTTGGCACCACCGTCTTCACCGTGATGTCGGCGCTCGCCAGCGAGCACGGCGCGGTCAACCTGGGCCAGGGCTTCCCCGACACGGACGGGCCGGAGGACGTGCGCGCCGTCGCCGCCCGCGCGCTGATGGAACACTCCAACCAGTATCCGCCCATGCGCGGCCTGCCCGCCCTGCGGCAGGCGGTGGCGGACCATGAGGCCCGGTTCTATGGCCTGGCGGTAGACCCGGACCGGCAGGTGCTTGTCACCTCCGGCGCGACGGAAGCGCTGACCGCCTCGCTGATGGCGTTCCTGAGCCCGGGCGACGAGGCCATTCTCATCGAACCGGCGTATGATTCCTACCTGCCGATCATCCGCAACACCGGGGCGACGCCGCGCTTTCTCCGGCTCGACCCGCCCCACTGGCGGCTGGAGGAAGACAGGCTCGCCGCGCTGATCACGGACAAGACCCGGCTGCTCGTCCTCAACACGCCGCACAACCCGGTGGGCCGGGTGTTCTCGGATGAGGAGCTGGCCATGCTCGCCCGCCTCGCCGCCACCCACGATTTCCTCGTGGTGTCGGACGAGGTCTACGAGCACCTCGTCTTTGACGGCAGGCGCCATCGCCCGCTCATCACCTTCCCCGGCATGGCGGAGCGCACCCTCAAGATCGCCTCGGCGGGCAAGACCTTTTCCCTCACGGGCTGGAAGGTGGGCATGGTGACGGGCGCGCCCGCGCTCATCGACCAGGTGGCCAAGGTCCACCAGTTCCTCACCTTCACCACGCCGCCCAACCTCCAGGCTGCCGTCGCCTACGGGCTCGGGAAGGACGACAGCTATTACGCCGGCCTCGTTGCCGACATGCAGGCGCGGCGCGACCGGCTCGCCGCCGGGCTCGCCGCCCTCGGCTTCGACGTGCTGCCCACCGAGGGCACCTACTTCCTCACCTGCGACTACTCCCGGCTCTCGGGCGAGGATGACGTCACCTTCGCCAGGCGGCTGGTGGCCGAGGCGGGCGTCGCCACCATCCCCTTGAGTCCCTTCGTGGAGGGGGATTGGCCCCACCGTCTCATCCGCTTCTGCTTCGCCAAGCAGGACGTGGTGCTGGACGAGGGCGTCGCCCGGCTGCGGCGGTACTTCGGCGGCGCGTAACCCGCCAAGGGACGCCGGGCGGCGTCCGGCGCGTCCGCTCGCCGCCCGGCCCTTCCCCCGCTGGCAGGCTAATCCCTGCGACGCCGCTCAAGCGACTGCCCGAGACGGACAGCCGCGATCAGCAACGCCAGCAGTGAGATCATCACCGCCAGCAGATCCAGATTAACCATGCTTCATGGTTCCCCCCTTTCCAACCCGTCGATTTCCGCCCCTTGTCTTGATGCAAGAGCACGGATCCTGGCGGTTGCCGGCAGACGCGCCGCCGTCCTGTCAACCAGCCAGCCGGGTCAGAGCATGGGAGCAGGCGAAGCGGGCCTTCGCAAGGATGTTATGGTCGTATGTCATTGTAATTAAAGTAATTTAAGACAGATGATCGAAAGAAATGCGTCTCATATTCGACCACTCGGCCGTTGCGCCGACAGGAAAATGGCTTAATCTGTTCCACATCCAGATGGTCATGCGAATGGCCTCCTTTCGACCAAGACCCTGCGGGTTCCTGTCTCGCAGGGTCTTTTCATGCCGGTGCCGGCCTCTCCTCCCCCACGCCCTGCCTAACCCACGCCCTGCCTTGTATCGCACCCGGGCGCTTCCCCGCACATTGACGCCCCGCACATTGACTCCATGGGTGGAGAGGTGTATCGCCAGCAGGCTTCCAAAGAAGCGGTACATTTTTAAGCATCCACGGATGCCCGCCGGTCAGCGAGGTTTCGCCCACCGGCGCCATACGTGTTTTGTGCAAACGGTCCTGGCCGGCGACGGACAAGGGCCAGACGGGGAACGGGCATGTTCGAGTCTCTGAGCGAACGGCTGGGATCGGTTTTCGACAAGCTGACCGGCCGTGGAGCGTTGAGCGAGGCGGATGTCAGGGAGGCGATGCGCGAGGTTCGCGTGGCGCTTCTCGAGGCGGACGTTGCCCTGCCCGTGGTGAAGGATTTCGTGGCCCGGGCCACCGAGCGCGCGATCGGCCAGGAAGTCATCAAGTCGGTCAAGCCGGGCCAGATGGTCGTCAAGATCGTCAACGACGCCCTGGTCGAGATGCTGGGCGGCGAGGAAGCGGCCGAGGCCGGCAAGCTCAACATCAACGTCACCCCGCCCGCCGTCATCATGATGATCGGCCTTCAGGGCTCGGGCAAGACCACCTCCACCGCCAAGATCGCCCGCCGCTTGCAGACCCGCGAGCGCAAGAAGGTGCTGATGGCCTCGCTCGACGTGCAGCGTCCGGCCGCGCAGGAGCAGCTGCGGGTGCTGGGCGAGCAGATCGGCGTCGCCACGCTCCCGATCATCCCCGGCCAGATGCCGGTGGACATCACCAAGCGCGCGCTTCAGGCGGCACGGCTTCAGGGCTTCGACGTGCTGATGCTCGACACGGCGGGCCGCCTGCACATCGATGCCCAGCTGATGGCGGAGCTGGCCGCCGTGAAGGCGGAGGCGAATCCCCAGGAATCGCTGCTGGTCGTCGATGCGCTGACGGGTCAGGACGCGGTGAACGTCGCCCGCCAGTTCACCGATCAGGTGGGCCTGACCGGCGTGGTGCTGACCCGCATGGACGGCGACGGCCGCGGCGGTGCGGCGCTTTCCATGCGCGCGGTCACCGGCCAGCCGATCAAGTTCGTCGGCGTCGGCGAAAAGCTGGATCAGCTTGAGGAATTCAACCCCTCCCGCGTGGCGGGCCGCATCCTCGGCATGGGCGACGTGGTCAGCCTGGTCGAGAAGGCGGCGGAAGCCGTGGAGGCGGACGAGGTCGAGAAGCTCGCCAAGAAGATGGCGGCGGGCAAGTTCGACATGGACGACCTGCGGATGCAGTTCCGGCAGATGAAGCGCATCGGCGGCCTCAAGGGCGTGATTGGCCTGCTGCCGGGCCTCGGCAAGATGCAGAAGCAGATCGATGCCGCGGGCGTGGACGACAAGGCGCTGAACCGGCTGGAGGCGATCATCCTCTCGATGACGCCGAAGGAGCGGGCCAAGCCCGAGCTCATCAACGCCAAGCGCAAGATCCGCATCGCCAAGGGGTCCGGCACCACGGTGCAGGACGTGAACAAGCTCCTGAAGATGCATCAGGACATGTCCACGGCGATGAAGAAGATCAAGAAGATGGGCGGCCTCGGCGCGCTCGCCGGCCTGTTCGGCGGCAAGGGCGCGAAAGGCCTGCCCGGGGGTCTGCCGGGCGGCATGCCGGGCGGCGACCTTCCCGGCGGGATGCCGCCGGGTCTGCCCGGGGGCCTTCCGGGCGGCATGCCGGGCCTTGGCGGCCCCAAGCTGCCGCCGGGCTGGCAGAAGTTTATCAAGAAATAGGCGAACACCCGCCGTCCGACCGGCACCTGTCGCGGGAAGGACGGCGCACCGCGCCACGGCGCGGACCGAATACGACAGGCTCGACACGTTAGGAAGGAAACGAACCCATGGCTCTTTCAATTCGTCTGGCGCGCGGCGGTGCCAAGAAGCGCCCGTACTACCGGATCGTCGTGGCCGACTCGCGCTCCCCGCGCGATGGCCGCTTCATCGAGAAGATCGGCACCTACAACCCGCTGCTGGCGAAGGACAACCCGGAGCGCGTGAAGCTCGACGTCGAGAAGGCGAAGGAGTGGCTGTCCAAGGGCGCCCAGCCGACCGACCGCGTCCTGCGCTTCCTGGACGCCGCCGGCGTTGCCAAGCGTCCGGCCCGCAACAACCCGAAGAAGGGTGAGCCGGGTCAGAAGGCCAAGGAGCGCGCCGAGGAGCGTGCCGAGAAGGCCGCCGCCGCTGCTGCGGCTGCCGCCGAGGCTGCTGGCGAAGGCGCTGCCGAGTAAGCATCGCCCGGCATTCCAGACGGAGTAGAGTTGCATGGCCGTTCGCGACGAAGCCCCCCGCAAGGGAGACGATACCGGGCGAACGGCCGGCAACCCGCCCGCCGGAAAATCCATTCTCCTGGGGGTCATCACCGGCCCGCAAGGCCTGCAAGGGGAGGTGCGCATCCGCCCCTTCACCGATGATCCCGGGGGGCTGGAGCGCTACAAGACCCTGCACGCGGGCAACCGCACGCTCACGGTGGTCAAGGTCCGCGTCCAGCCCAATGGTGTCATTGCCCGGTTCCGGGAAATCACCGACCGCACCGCCGCCGAACAGATGCGCGGCGTTGAACTCTCCATCCCCCGCGAGGCCCTGCCCGCGCCGGAGGAGGGCGAATTCTACCAGATCGACCTGATCGGCCTGACCGCCGTCACCCCGGATGGCGCCGTGATCGGCGAGGTGGTGGCCATTCCCAACTACGGATCGAGCGACCTGCTCGAAATCCGCACCACGGCGGGCAAGACCCACCTGGTGCCGTTCATCGACGACGCCGTGCCCGATGTCCTGCAGGACGAAGGCCGGATCGTGATCGACCCGGCCTTTCTCGCCTGATGGCTGTGGCCTGAAACGTCAGGCCGTTACACGGATATCTGGTCAGCCTGACCGGACCCTCCCGGTCAAGCCTTCGGGCCCTCTTCCGGCCCCTCTCCCTCCTGCTGCTGGCGCTCCCTGTCGCGCTCCTCCTCAGCCTGGCGCTGCAGCGCTGCCCGGCGCTTCTGCTCGGGAGTCTGCTGCGCGTCCGGCGTGGTGGCGGAGTCGGGGAAGCCGGCTTCGGGGTTGATGTTTCCGTATGGGTCGGTCGCATAGGGAGCACCCGGCGTCGGCGCCCCCGGCGTGGTGCCCGGCACCCGGTCCGGCGCCGTCGTGCCCGGGGACGGCGTGCCCGGCGTGGGGTCCTGCGTGACGGTCGGCGGCGCCTCGTCCGGGGTGGCGGAGGACTGGGCATGGGCCGCGCCCGAGGCCAGGAGGAGGCCCGCAACGCCGGCAAAGAGGGCGGTTTTCAACGTGATCATCGTGTACTCTCCGTTGACTGGTGTCATGAGACGCAAAGGGCGGGCCGGACGTATGGCCGAGCCCGTCGCCCGTGAGCAGAAACCGTCCCCTCCCCCGTTCGACCCACCCGAACCGGATGGACCGCCGCTTGCATACGACCACCGGATGGGTCGTTCGTCTGGGCCGACGAATGGCTGAACGCCGTATGAACAAGGACTTAGCCCCATTCCGCCGCCGTTCCGCCCCGCTTGCCCGCCCCCGGGGCCGGTCATGCGGGGCTGGTCAATGGGCGCCCTTGCCGCTAACAGGAACCCGCTTGAGGACACCAAGAGAAGACCCCATGACCTTTGCCGCCACCGTGCTGACCATCCTGCCGGACATGTTTCCCGGCCCGCTCGGCCACAGCCTGGCGGGGACAGCGCTTTCCAGGGGTCTGTGGTCCCTAAAAACGCTGGACATCCGGGATTTTGCGAGCGATAAGCACCGATCCGTCGACGACACGCCCGCCGGCGGAGGCCCCGGCATGGTCATGCGGGCCGATGTGGTGGGCCGTAGCGTCGAGGCAGCCATTGCAGCGCAGCCGGATGTTCCGGTGATTGCACCGACCCCTCGGGGCACGCCTCTGACTCAACGCCGGGTCAAGGCCTTGAGCGAGGGGCCGGGTGTCATTTTGCTGTGCGGCCGGTTCGAGGGCATCGACGAGCGGGTGTTCGAGCACACGTTCAGCAACGGCGCCCGAATCGAACAGGTCTCGATCGGGGACTATGTGCTCTCCGGCGGCGAAATGGCGGCAATGGTGATCCTGGACTCGGTGGTCCGCCTGCTGCCCGGCGTCATGGGTGCGGCGGAAAGCGAGTCCGAAGAGAGTTTCAGTGTGGATGCCTCCTGGGACGGGCTCCTGGAGTATCCGCACTACACCCGACCACGCGAGTGGGAGGGGCGCACGATCCCGGAGGTGCTGCTCTCCGGAAATCATGCGCGGATCTCCGCCTGGCGAAGGGCCCAGGCGGAGGAGAGAACCCGGCTATGGCGGCCGGATCTCTGGGAGACCTACCTGGCGCGCAAGGGCCGGTAGGGGCTGTCGGGGATCAGCACGGTCGCCCTCTGGCGAGCAGCTTGAGAAGGTAAGGACAGGACCATGAACCTGATCGAAAAGCTCGAGAAAGAGCAGATTGCCAAGCTCACCGAGAGCAAGGCCATTCCGCAGTTCCGCGCGGGCGACACGCTGCGCGTGGGCGTGCGCGTGAAGGAAGGCGACCGCACCCGCGTTCAGTACTTCGAGGGCATGTGCATCGCCCGCTCCAACAAGGGCCTGGGCTCGAGCTTCACCGTCCGCAAGATTTCGTTCGGCGAAGGCGTGGAGCGTGTGTTCCCGCTGTATGGCCCGGTGATCGATTCGATCGAAGTGGTCCGCCGTGGCGACGTCCGGCGCGCGAAGCTTTACTACCTGCGTCAGCGCTCGGGCAAATCCGCCCGTATTGCCGAACTTCGGGACAAGCCGGCATCCGGCGGCGGCGAGGCCTGATCCGCAAGTCAGCGGACCAAAGCCAGAAAGACAAAGAGCCGCGCCGGTGGAAAATCCGCTGGCGCGGCTTTTCTTTGCCTTATACCAGACAGAAAATAACGTTCACGGCACATTGAAGGACAGATCATGAGCCGCCCGCGTACCCTTTATGAAAAGATCTGGGATGATCACGTTGTCGAGTCGCGTCCGGACGGCACCAGCCTCCTCTACATCGACCGGCACATCATCCATGAGGTGACCACCCCGCAGGCGTTCGAGGGGCTGCGCGCCGCTGGCCGGCGCGTCCGCCGCCCGGATCTTGTCCTTGCCGTGCCCGATCACAACGTGCCGACGACCAAGCGCGTCGAGAATGGCGAAGTGCTGCCGATCAAGGACCCGCAGTCGGCAACCCAGGTGGCGACGCTGCGCGCCAACTGCGCCGAGTTCGGCATCGAGCACATCGAGATGACCGCCGCCGAGCAGGGCATTGTCCACGTGGTCGGCCCGGAGCAGGGCTTCACGCTGCCCGGCACCACGGTGGTGTGCGGCGACAGCCACACCTCCACCCACGGCGCGTTTGGCGCGCTGGCCTTCGGCATCGGCACGTCCGAGGTCGAGCATGTGCTGGCGACCCAGACCCTGCTGCTGAAGCAGTCCAAGCCCATGGAGGTGCGCGTCGAGGGTCCGCTCGGCTTCTCCATCACCCCCAAGGACGTGGCGCTGGCCATCAGCGGCGCGCTGGGCGCGGCGGGCGGCACCGGCCACGTGCTCGAGTACACCGGCTCCACCATCCGCGACATGTCCATCGAAGGGCGGATGACCGTCTGCAACATGTCGATCGAGGCGGGCGCCCGCTCCGGCCTTGTCGCGCCGGACGAGAAGACCTTCGCCTACTTCCAGGGCAAGCCCCGCGCGCCCAAGGGCGCGGCGTGGGAGCAGGCGCTGGCCTGGTGGCGCACCCTGCCGACGGACCCGGGCGCCGAATACGCCCGCTCGGTGTACATCGACGCCACCAAGATCGCGCCGCTGGTCACCTGGGGCACCAGCCCGGAGGACGTGGCGCCCATCACCGGCGTTGTGCCCTCGCCCGCCGATTTCGCCGAGCCGTCCAAGCAGGCGGCTGTCGCCAAGGCGCTGGAGTACCTGGGCCTCACCCCCGGCCAGCGGCTGGAGGACGTGGAAGTGCAGCACATCTTCATCGGCTCCTGCACCAACAGCCGCATCGAGGACCTGCGCGCCGCCGCCGCCGTGGTGAAGGGCCGCAAGGTGGCCGCGACCATCCGGCAGGCGCTCGTTGTCCCCGGCTCGGGCCTCGTCAAGCGTCAGGCCGAGGCGGAGGGTCTGGACCGCATCTTCATCGAGGCCGGCTTTGAATGGCGCGAGCCCGGCTGCTCCATGTGCCTCGCCATGAACCCGGACAAGGTGCCCGCGGGCGAGCGCTGCGCCTCCACCTCCAACCGCAACTTCGTCGGCCGCCAGGGCCCGGGTGCGCGCACCCACCTGGTCTCCCCGGCGATGGCGGCCGCGGCGGCCATCACCGGCCGCCTCACCGACGTGCGCCAGCTGGTCGGCTAAGATTCAGGAGGACAGTTCCATGCAGGCATTCAAGCTGCTCACCGGCACGGCCATTCCCTTCGGCCAGCGCAACGTGGACACGGACGTCATCATCCCGGCGCGCCACCTGAAGTCCATCACCCGCTCCGGCCTCGGCAAGTGGGCGTTCGAGACCATCCGCTACAACGAGGACGGCTCGGAAAATCCGGACGCCATCTTCAATCAGGAGCGCTATCGCGGCGCGCCGATCCTCATCGCGGGCGACAACTTCGGCTGCGGCTCCTCCCGCGAGCACGCGGCCTGGGCGCTGGGCGACCTCGGCATCCGGGCGATCATCGCCCCGTCCTATTCGGACATCTTCTCCGGCAACGCCTTCAAGAACGGCATCCTCGCCGTGGTGCTGCCGCAGGCGGCCGTCGATCGCCTGCTCGAAGTGGCGAAGGAGGCCGAGATCACCATCGACCTGGAAAACCAGGTGGTGACGACGCCGTTCCAGGACCGCTTCGCCTTCGAGATCGACCCGTTCCGCAAGCACTGCCTGCTGAACGGCCTCGACGAAATCGGCATCACCCTCCAGATGGAAGACAGGATCAGCGCCTACGAGGCCAACCAGAAGGCCACCAAACCGTGGCTGGCGGGCGCCGCCGGGCTCGGCCGTTGAATTGAAGCCTTCGGCTTTTCCGCTGCGCGGAGCTTTTCGTGGGGGTCTTTGCCCCCCACACCCCCTGGCAGAACAGGGCCGCACCCGTGATGAAGGGCGCGGCCCAATCATCCCGAAGGGGGTCCGGGGGATGGGAAATCCCCCGGAAAGCCCGCCGCAGGCGGGGCCGAAGGCCTTGGAACACGCACACCAGGGACGAAACCATGACCAAAACCCTTCTCATTCTCCCCGGCGACGGCATCGGCCCGGAAGTGGCGGCCGAGGCTGTGAAGATCGTGAACTGGCTGCGCGCGCATCGCGGTTTCGATGTTGCCGTCAGCGAGGATCTGCTGGGCGGCGCCTCCATCGACGTTCACGGCGTGCCGCTCACCGACGCGGCGCTGGAGAAGGCCAGGGCGGCCGATGCGGTGCTGATGGGTTCGGTCGGCGGGCCCAAGTGGGCGGGCCAGCCCTATGACAAGCGCCCGGAGGCGGGCCTCCTGCGTCTGCGCAAGGATCTGGACCTGTTTGCCAACCTGCGCCCGGCCATCTGCTTCCCGGCGCTGGCGGATTCCTCCACCCTCAAGCGGGAGGTTGTGGAGGGGCTGGACCTCCTGTTCGTGCGCGAGCTGACCGGCGGCGTCTACTTCGGCACCCCGCGCGGCATCGAGGATCTGGGCAACGGCGAGCGCCGGGGCGTCAACACCCAGGTCTACACCACCTCGGAGATCCACCGCGTCGCCCGCGTGGCGTTCGAGCTGGCGCGCAAGCGCCGCAACACGGTGCACTCGGCCGAGAAGCACAACGTGATGGAATCGGGCCTGCTCTGGAAGGAGGAGGTGCAGAAGCTGCACGACGCCGAGTACGCGGACGTCCGGCTGGAGCACATCCTGGCCGACAACTGCGCCATGCAGCTGGTGCGTGCGCCCAAGCAGTTCGACGTGATCCTCACCGACAACCTGTTCGGCGACATCCTCTCCGACCAGGCGGCCATGCTGACGGGCTCGCTCGGCATGCTGCCTTCCGCCTCGCTCGGCGCGAAGGACCCGGTGACCGGCAAGCAGCCGGCGCTCTACGAGCCGATCCACGGCTCCGCGCCGGACATCGCCGGCAAGGGTGTTGCCAACCCCTGCGCCACCATCCTGTCGCTCGCCATGTGCCTGCGCTTCAGCTTCGACCGCGGCGAGGACGCCGACCGGCTGGAGGCGGCGGTGGCCCAGACCCTGGCCGACGGCATCCGCACGCCCGATATCTGGGTCGAGGGCTGCCGGAAGGTGGGCACGGCGGAGATGGGTGACGCCATTCTCAAACGCCTTGCCGCCTGACGGCTCTGCAACGAGGTGAGCAACAAAATTGCTATTTTAGACAAGAAACAATTCGTTTCTTGAAATATTCGGGGCGCGCGGACATAACCCACGCGCATTATGTAACTGGAGACTGACATGGGCTACCGTGTTGCCGTCGTCGGCGCCACCGGGAATGTGGGCCGCGAAATGCTGAACATCCTGGCCGAGAGGGAATTCCCGGCGGACGAGATCATCCCCCTTGCCTCCTCGCGCTCCGTTGGCGTCGAGGTGGAGCTGGGCGATACCGGCAAGACCCTCAAGTGCAAGAACCTCGACACCTTTGATTTCACCGGCGTCGACATCGCCCTGATGTCCGCGGGCTCGGACGTCTCGAAGGCCTATGCGCCCAAGATCGCGGCGGCGGGCTGCGTCGTCATCGACAACGCCTCCTATTACCGCATGGACCCGGATGTTCCCCTCATCGTGCCCGAGGTGAACCCGGACGCCATCGACGCCTACAAGAAGAAGAACATCATCGCCAATCCCAACTGCTCCACGGCGCAGATGGTGGTGGCGCTGAAGCCGCTGCACGATGTGGCGAAGATCAAGCGCGTGGTGGTCTCCACCTACCAGTCGGTCTCCGGCGCGGGCAAGGCGGGCATGGACGAGCTGTTCGAGCAGACCCGGGCCATTTTCGTTGGCGACCGCGAGGAGCCGAAGAAGTTCACCAAGCCGATCGCGTTCAACGTCATCCCCCACATCGACGTCTTCATGGACGATGGCTACACCAAGGAAGAGTGGAAGATGGCGGTCGAGACCAACAAGATTCTCGACCCGGACATCAAGGTGACCGCCACCTGCGTGCGCGTTCCGGTGTTTGTGGGCCACTCGGAAGCCATCAACATCGAGTTCGAGAACCCGATCACCGAGCGCCAGGCCCGCGAGATCCTGCGCGAGGCGCCGGGCGTGATGGTGGTCGATAAGCGCGAGAACGGCGGCTACACCACGCCGGTTGAGTGCGTGGGCGACTTTGCCACCTACGTCAGCCGCATCCGCAAGGATCCGACCGTGGAGAACGGCCTTGCCCTGTGGTGCGTCTCCGACAACCTCCGCAAGGGTGCGGCCCTCAACGCCGTCCAGATCGCCGAGCTTCTCGGCCGCCGCCACCTCAAGAAGGGCTAAGCGGCACGCGGGGTTCAGCCCTGTCCCGAACCGAAAGGCCCGCCAACCGGCGGGCCTTTTTAGTTTAAGGAAGCGTGTTAAAACGCCTTGAAGTTCGATCAAGGCAGGACAAGCCGCAATCAGAAGCCGGATCGCCGTCTCAGAAAATCATCAAAAAGAGGCACGGTAAAATCCACGGTGCCGTAGCTCGGGCTGTATATCATGCCTTTCTGTATGATACTTGCGCGGGTTGGACCAAGGGACGTCGGCTTTTTCCCGAGCATATTGGCAACATCTGTTGATTTGTAAGGTCCGCGCCCCAAGCGGGCCATGCCATTGACATACAAGATTTCGGCGTTGGTGAGACGATCCATCCGCACCTTGAAGAAGCCCCTGTCGAGCCGCTCCAAAGCGCGCACAGAGGCTCTCTCGACGTCTTCCAGGGTAATGGGGCTTTTCTCCGCCACGTTCCAGGCATGATGCCCCCATTCCTGAATGAAGAAGGGATAGCCTTCGGTTTTCTCTACGATACGAGCAAGCGCTTCGTCCGTGATCTCCACATCTTCCTTGTGAAGCGGGTTACGAATGGCATCCCTGGCAGCCACCGCATCCAGAGCGCCAACGCTGGGATAGGTGAAAAGACGTTCAGAGTAGGATTTCGTGTCGCCCGAGAGTTGCGCCATCTGAGGCAAACCCGCAGCGAAAACGACAACGGGCAGGCTTTTCTGGTTGATGCGGTGGACCGCAACAATAATCGCGGCCAATTCCTTTTCCTTTAGATATTGAACTTCGTCGATGAACAAGGCCCACCCCCGCCCTGCGGTGCGCGCAGCCTTGCCAATCAACTCAAACATCTCGGTCACATCGAATTCGAGGTCACCGCTGTCCGCATAGCCAGGCGTTGGCTCAACGCCGATCTCGATTTCACCGACCGATATCTTGAAAACCGATGCGAAATTCCGAAGCGCCGACAGGGCCGCATTCACTGCCGTCCGCGCACCCTCAATCGTGGAAAGCTTGCGTAACACCTGCCGCATTTGCGGATAAAGCAGCTCCGCAAGCGTTTTGTCTTCCGGTGCCTCGATCAAGGACGTTAGATAGTCCTCGTCCTCAGCGATGTTCTCAATCTCGTTAAGCAACACGGTTTTGCCGGTTCCACGCAGTCCCAACAGAATTTGAGATTGCGCGCTCCGGCCAGCGATAATACGGCCCAGTGCTGTCCGTGCTTCGCTTATGATCGTCTCCCGCCCCGCGAGTTCAGGAGGACGCGAACCGGCACCCGGCGCGAATGGATTGCGTAGGGGGTCCATAGGCACATACCAACCTTGAAGCGCTTTATGCAGTTATACCAACTTATAAAGAGAAAACGCTATAACCGTGTATAACTGTGTATAACCTCCAATAACTCTACATAACGGGGGTACTTTCTGCGGACGCTGCCAGCCAAGCATAGGGTTGGTCCGTCCGCATTGGCACCACACAGCGCATTGGGTTCGCTGCTGAAATTCGGCCGATCTGTCTCTCTGTCCGTGCAACGCGCATCCTGACATGGGAAACAACGATCATCAAAAGGTTTTCACCAATCTCCCCGCTGCACAGGGGGCCGTCTCCCAGCCCCCATCCCCCCGGCGTTTTTGCGAATACCTCGCAGCTTTTCTTTGGTTTCGGGGAATGGCTCTGGTAGGCTCGCGCCATGCGCCGCGTCTACGCCATCCTGGGCTATGCAAGCCTTGTCCTTGCCGGGTTCGGGGCGGTGCTGCCCCTGCTGCCGACGGTGCCGTTCGTCATTCTCGCCGCCTACTTCTTCGCCAAGGGCGACCCGCGCATCGAACGCTGGCTGCTGAACCATCCGCGGCTCGGCCCCCATATCGTCGCCTGGCGCGAGCGGGGCGCCATCAGCCGCAAGGGCAAATACGCCGCGCTCCTCACCTTCGCGGGCAGCGCGATCATCGGCTTTGTCCTGCTCCAGCCGCCCGCCGCCTACATCCCGACCGCCGTGGCGCTCATCGGCGGCACATGGATCGCCACCCGCCCGACGGCGTGAGTTTTCCCCCGGGGGATGGATTGAATTCTGCGAGGGTCTCGGACCCTCGCGCTCCCTTTCGTTTTTCGGGCCGCGCCCTTTGTCACGCGCAAGCCCCCGCAAGGACAAGGCCCGCAAGGACAAGGCCCGCAAGGACAAGGGATGTGCAGGAGGGTCCGCGACCCTCCTGCAAAAAAACCAAAATCACTTCACCTCGATCACGCCGCAGACCAGGCGGCCGCCCGCGTTGCCCGCCGGATCGGACTTGTAGTCGTCCGCGTCGGCGTGGAACACCAGGGCCGCGCCATCGGCATCCAGAATGGCAGGCCCTTCCTCGGCCTGGAGACGCACGGCCTTGACCGTCTGCTCGAAGGCGGTCTCCGCCCCCTCGCCCTTGACCTCGATGTTCATCAGATCGCCCACGTGCGCGCCCTGCGGGTTCTCGTGCCCATGCGCCTTCTTGTGCGGGTTGTAGTGGCCGCCGGCCGAGGTGAACGGCGGCTCGCACTTGCCGGTCTCGTGAATGTGGAAGGCATGAACACCGGCGGGCAGGCCCTTGACGGTGCCCTTCACCACCACGTCATCGCCCTGCTGGGTCAGCTCGGCCGTCCCCACCACCTCTCCTGCCAGGTTCCTCAGCTCGGCCGTGGCGCGCTCCCCCTTGGCGAGGGCGGCGCCGCTGATGGCGGTGGCGGTCATCACGGCGAGCGCGAAAACGGTTCGATTGTGCATGAGTGATCTCCCTCCTGACGGCACAAGGGCCGGGTCCGTATGGAAATTGTTCAAAGGTTGCATAGTTCAACAGGCATTGTATTGCCACTGGACGAAAAACGGGCGAGGCCGCCTCGCGTCTCCGGTCGCGCGGGTCTGGTCCCGCGTCCCTGGTTGTTGCACCCTGCGGGAGGCCCCTCCCGCCAGCGATATAGGTTCGGCATGCGTATCAAGAGCTTCGATAGTGTTGAGCTTGCGGTCAAGGTTCTGGGCGCAGGCCGTCCCGTGATCCTGGTTCACGGCTTCCTCTCCTCGGGCAAGGTGAACTGGGAGGACTACGGCACCGCCGCGCTGCTGGTGGAGCGCGGCTTTCAGGTGATCCTGCCGGACCTGCGCGCCCACGGCGACTCCGACGTGCCGACCGACGCCGCCGCTTACCCCAAGGACGTGCTGGCGCGGGATCTGGCGGAGATCATCGGGCAACTGGGGCTCACGGACTATGACCTCGTCGGCTATTCGCTTGGCAGCCGCACCGTGCTGCGCGGGGTCGTCGCCCATGGCCTCGCGCCCCGGCGGCTGATCCTGGCGGGCATGGGCGCGGCGGGCATCACCGATGCGGGCCCGCGCATCCGCTGGTTCGTCGAGACCATCCGCAACCGCGACACCGCCCGCCCCCTCACCCCGGAAGGGCGCGTCGCCCGGTTTCTCAAGTCCACCGGCACCAACCCGGAGGCGGCAATCCACGTGCTGCAAAGCCATGTGGACACCCCGCCCGAGACGCTGGCAACGCTTGACCTGCCGGTGCTGGTGCTCGCCGGCCGGGACGATGACGACAACGGCTCCGCCGCAGATCTGGCCGGATACATTCCCGGCGCGCGCTTCGCCGAGGTGCCGGGCGACCACATGAGCGCCATCACCAAGCCGGAATTCGGCGCGGCGATCGCCGATTTCCTCAGCCAGTAGCGCGGGTTGGCGCGAGCCTGACCGCATTTTGGCGCATCCGGCTTCGCCGTTTTTCCCCCGTCGGGCGTTTTCCCCTGCAACAGAGGTTCCCCGGCGGAGGGAGAAGGCGGACATGACCTATTGCGTAGGGCTGTTCCTACGGGAAGGGCTGGTGCTGGTCTCCGATACCCGCACCAGCGCGGGCGTGGACAACATCGCCGTCTACAACAAGATGCACGTGTTCGAGCGGCCGGGGGAGCGGGTCATCGTCGCCATGACCTCGGGCAACCTGGCCGTGACCCAGCATGTCATGAGCCTCATCGAGGACGGGCTGGAAGATCCCGACACCCACCGCACCGAGACGATCTACACCGTCTCGTCCATCCTGAAGGCGGCCCAGCTTGTCGGCGCGGCCATCCGCCGGGTGCACGAATACGATGGCGAGGCGCTGCGCGAGCAGCATGTGCACTTCGATATTTCGGTCATCCTCGCCGGGCAGGTGGAGGGCGGGCCGATGAAGCTCATCCACATTTACTCGGCCGGGAACTTCATCCAGGCGACGGCCGACACCCCCTTCATGCAGATCGGCGAGACCAAGTACGGCAAGCCCGTGCTCGACCGCAACGCCACCTTCGAGACGCCGCTCATGGATGGCGTCAAGCTGTGCCTGCTGTCGATGGACGCCACCATCCGCTCCAATCTCACGGTCGGGATGCCGATCGACGTGCTCGTCTACAAGCGCGACAGCCTCCAGGTGGGCTACCGCCAGCGCCTGCACGAGCACGATCCCTACTACACCATGCTGCGCCAGCGCTGGGCCGAGGCGCTGCGCGAGGCCTACCGCTCCATTCCCTCGCCGGACTGGCCGGCCCACTCGCCCCAGGCCCTGCGCCGCCGCTGGGACGACCCGCCGCTCTCGCCCGAGGAGCTGGCCGCCATGCGCCGCCATCCGCAGTCATCGCGAAACCGCCGCGCCAGCGATCCGCCCGATGCCCCGGGCATCGAGCGGCGCGGCCGGCCGGAGACCGCTGACGGCAATGACAGAATGCCCGATCCCGCGCTGGGCGCGGGCGCGGCGGGCGCGGCGGCGGACACCCAGGGCGGGGACGGCTCGACGGATCGCCGCCAGCCGCCCTCCCGGCCGCCGTCCGAGAAGGGCGTGCCCACCTCAAGCTAGGGCGTGCGCCGCCCTCGGCCGCTCACCGGCTCTGGCCGGGCGTCCAGGGCCGCTGGCGGGTGGGCACGATCTCGCCCCGGCGCGCATGGATGCCCATCTCGAAGCTGGCGGCGATGCGCCAGGCGCGGGCGATGAAGTATTCCGCCACCTCGGGCGGGCAGACCGCGTGCGCCGTCTCCTCGAACAGGGCCAGCCAGCGGTCGAAGTGGGCGCGCTCCACCGGCAGGGGCAGGTGTGCCCCCATCGGGTTGCCCTCGTAGCGGCCCGTGCCCAGCGCCACCGACGACCAGAAGGCGAACATCTTCTGGAGGTGGGGCTCCCAGTCGCTGATGCGCTCCGCGAACACCGGGCCGATGAGATCATCGGCGCGCACCTTGTCGTAGAAGCCGCGCACCAGCCGTTCGATCAGCGCGTCATCGATCTGCGCGCGGGCCCGCTGATCCTCGGGGCTGAGCGCCTGGGGCGCGGGACGGGCGGGAATGGATGCCGACATGGAACAACAGCCTCCTTGGCCGGTCTGGGATCTTGTCCCCTGGGGTCTTCTCCCTTCATGCCATGCCGGGCGCCCCTGCGCCAACGCGGCATAGGGCAGCGCCCCGGCACCCCCCGGGAATTGCGCTTTTGCGCGGGCTGCGCCGTTGACGCTGACGGCGAAACGGAGTTTTCTGCGCCCCATACTGAACCGATATTGGGGGACAGACCCATGCGCAGAACCGCAACTGCAATCGCCCTGGCGCTCAGCCTGCCGACGATGGCCGCAGGCCAGGCGATGGCGCAGCAGACCCAGGCCGAGGCGGCCCCGGCCGCCAGCGCGCCCACCGCCGAGGAGGCCCGGGCCTTCGTCGCCGAGGCCGAGAAGGTGCTGGGCGATCTCAGCGAATACGCCGGGCGCATCGCCTGGCTGAACGCCACCTACATCAACTTCGATTCCGACTGGCTGGCCGCCAGATCCGGCGCGGAACTGACCGAGCTGGGCGTGAAGTACGCCAAGCAGGCGGCCCGCTACAACGCCCTGTCGCTGGACTACGACACCCGCCGCAAGCTGGAAATCCTGAAGCAGGGCCTCACCCTCGCCGCCCCCGACCGGCCGGGCGCGGCGCAAGAGCTGAGCGAGATCGCCACCCGCCTGCAATCCACCTACGGCAAGGGGCGCGGCACCCTCGACGGCAAGGAAATCTCCGGTTCCGACATCGAGGAGCAGATGGGCCTTGTCCGCGATCCGGCCAAGCTGAAGGAAATGTGGGTCAGCTGGCACAACAACGTCGGCCGCCCGATGCGGCAGGACTACGCCCGCCTGGTGGAGATCGCCAACGAAGGCGCGCGCGAGCTGGGCTATGCGGACACCGGCGCCATGTGGCGCAGCGGCTACGACATGAAGCCGGAAGAGTTCGAGAAGATGGTGGACGGCCTGTGGGCCGACGTGAAGCCGCTCTACGAGCAGCTGCACTGCTATGTCCGCGCCGAGCTCAACAAGAAGTACGGCGACGACGTGCAGCCCAAGACCGGCCCGATCCGCGCCGACCTGCTCGGCAACATGTGGGCGCAGGAGTGGGGCAACATCTACGAGGTGGTGGCCCCGCCGAATGCGGACAAGGGCTATGACCTGACCGAGCTGCTGGTCGCCAGGGACTACTCGCCCGTCAAGATCATGCAGACCGCCGAGGGCTTTTTCACCTCGCTCGGCTTTGCGCCGCTGCCCGAGACCTTCTGGGAGCGCTCGATGATCGTCAAGCCGGCCGATCGCGAGGTGGTGTGCCACGCCAGCGCCTGGAACGTGGACAACAAGGAAGACCTGCGCGTGAAGATGTGCACCAAGGTGAACGGCGACGATTTCGTCACCGCCCACCACGAGCTGGGTCACAACTTCTACCAGCGCGCCTACAACCAGCAGCCGCTGCTCTACATGAACGGCGCGAACGACGGCTTCCACGAGGCGATCGGCGACTTCATCGCCCTCTCGGTGACGCCGGACTACCTGGTGAAGCTGGGCCTCCTCGACAAGGAGCCGGACGCCAAGGGCGACGTGGGCCTGCTCATGTCCCAGGCGCTGGACAAGGTGGCGTTCCTGCCGTTCGGCCTGCTGGTGGACAAGTGGCGCTGGAAGGTGTTCTCGGGCGAGGTCACCCCGGCCAACTACAATGCCGCCTGGACCAGGCTGCGGCAGGACTACCAGGGCATCGTGCCGCCCGAGCCGCGCAGCGAGGAGGATTTCGACCCGGGTGCGAAGTTCCACGTGGCGGGCAACACGCCCTACATGCGCTACTTCCTGGCCCGCATCCTCCAGTTCCAGTTCCACGAGGCGGCGTGCAAGATGGCGGGCTGGAAGGGGCCGCTCCACCGCTGCTCCATCTATGGCAACAAGCAGGTGGGCGAGAAGCTCAACGAGATGCTGACCATGGGCGCGTCCAAGCCCTGGCCGGAGGCGCTGAAGGCCTTCACCGGCACCAGCCAGATGAGCGCCCGCTCCATGCAGAACTACTTCGCGCCGCTGATGGCGTACCTGAAGCAGCAGAACAAGGGACGCCAGTGCGGCTGGTAAGCCGCACGAAGACCGTCACTTTGCGGCTGGCAAGCCGCACGGAGACCGTCACTTCGCGGCTGGCAAGCCGCACGGAGACCGTCACTTCGCGGCTGGCAAGCCGCACGGAAACGGCACGTTCCGACAGAGCAAGGCCCGCCAACCGGCGGGCCTTGTTCGTCTTGCGCCCGGGGGTTCGGGCCGTTTCCTTGTCCTGCCACGCTTCGGATGGTTTAATGCTCCCTGGCTAAAACCTTCGGGGAGTTGTGTTGGTGGGAAGAATCCATGAGCTGGAAGGGCTGCGCAGCCTGAGTGTGTGGTGGGTGGTGGCGGCCCATCTGGCGTTGGCGACCGGCATGCATGTGCCGTGGGTTTTCGAGGCGAACCACGCCATCGACCTGTTCATTCTCCTGTCCGGCTTCACCGCCTTCCAGCTTCTCGACCGCAAGGAGGACAGCTGGGGCTCCTACGTCCTGCGGCGCGGCTTCCGGCTCTTTCCGGTCTACCTCGCCGCCCTCGCGGTGCTGGCGCTGACGCTTGGCTTGCAGGCGGCCGCCGTGCTCGGCTCCCCCTTCGCGGAGTCGGAGTGGGCCGTCGCGCAGGTGGAAAACATCGCCGCGGCCCGGGCGCAGTTCTGGCCCAATGTGCTGAGCCATCTCGCCCTGGCGCAGGGGCTGGTGCCGCCCGCGCTCGTCCCGCAGGGGGAGTTTGCCTTTCTCCCGCAGGGGTGGTGGATTTCGCTGGAATGGCAGTTCTGCCTGATCGCCCCGCTGCTCTACGCGGCGATCGTCGGCCGCCGCTGGGTCGTGCTCGGGCTCGTCGCCGTCGCGGTCCTGCTGCTTCAGGAGCGGGCAGGCAGCGCCTTCCTGCCGGACCACCTCTGGCTGTTCGGTGTCGGCATCGTCACCTACTTCTTCCTCTCGCGCGACCGGCTGCGCTGGCTGATGCCGGGCCTGCTGGCGGCGATCATCGTGACGGCCGTCGCGGTGCTGAAGCCGGCGATGGTGATCTGGTTCGGCGTGCTGGGCGCGCTCTACGCGCCGCGCAAGCCGGGCATGAGCCTGGTCAAGGGCGTGCTCGCCCACCCGGGGCTGCTGCAACTGAGCCGCATGGCCTATTCCACCTTTGTCCTGCACACGGTGGCGATTTTCGCACTGATGCTCGTCTTCAACGCCCTGGAGCTGACCCCCAGCCAGTACCGCTCCATGTTCATCCCCCTGGCAGCGGGCCTGACGCTGCTGCTCTCCTACGCCGGCTACCGCTGGATCGAAGTGCCGGGCCTGCGGCTCGGCGCCCGCCTCGCCGCGCGTGACGGGCGCCCATCGCTCAGCCGCCAGCCGGGGTGATTTTTTCGCAGAGGGTCTCGGACCCTCTGCACGCCCGTTTGTTTTTCGGGCCGTGCGCGGGATGACGGGCGCGGCTCTGTGAAAAGGGCTCAAGCAGCCCCCCCCTTATCCCCCCACTTCATGTCCGGCCGCACCCGGTCGTCAGTTCGCGCCAGCGGCGGCTGCCGGACACATCCTGAAAACGAAAGGGAGGTTGCCAGGAGGGTCCGAGACCCTCCTGGCCATTCAAATCAACCTGAAAGGAACGAGGCTTCAGGCGCGGGGTCGCAGGGGGAACACGTTCCCCCTGCTCACAAACCCCGTCACACCGTCACGCCGTCACGCTGCCTTGCGGGCGCCTGCGGTGCTGTAGAAGGTCTCGCCCCGGGCGGCCATTTCGCGCAGCAGCTGGGGCGGGTTGAAGCGCTCGCCGTACTGCTGGGCGAGGCGATCCAGTTCCTCCACCACCTTGGCGATGCCGATCGTATCCATCAGGCTGAACGGACCGCCGGTGAAGGGCGCAAAGCCCCAGCCGAAGATGGCCCCGAGATCGCCGTCCTCCGGGGTGGTCAGCACGCCCTCCTCATAGCAGCGGGCGCATTCGGCCAGCTGGCGGTAGATGAGGCGCTTGCGCACCAGGGCCGGGTCCGGCTGTTCGTCCTCGGGCAGGCGGCCGAATTCCCTGGCGATATCCGGCCAGAGATATTTCTTCCCGCCGTCGCTCGGGTATTCGTAGAAGCCCTTGCCCGCCTTGCGGCCATAGCGGCCCAGTTCGTACATGCGATCGACCACCCGGTCGCCCTCGGTCGGCCGGTAGGCGTCGCCCAGGTCGAGCATGGTCTGCTTCTTGATTTTCCAGGCCAGATCGATGGCGGTCTCGTCGCCCACCGCCAGCGGGCCGACCGGCATACCCGCCTGCCGTCCGCAATTCTCGATGAGCGCCGGGTTCACCCCCTCGCCCACCAGCGTGTAGCCTTCCATCACGTAGGTGCCGAAGCAGCGCGAGGTGTAGAAGCCTCGGCTGTCGTTGACGACGATCGGCGTCTTCTTGATCTGCGCCACATAGTCCAGCGCCTTGGCGATGGCCTTGGGGCCGGTGTTCCTGCCGGTGATGATCTCGACGAGCGGCATTTTCTCGACGGGCGAGAAGAAGTGGATGCCGATGAAGTTTTCCTGCCGGCTCCAGCTCTCCGCCAGCGAGGTGATGGGCAGCGTCGAGGTGTTGGAGCCGAAGATGGTCTCCGCTCCCATCACCGCCTCGGTCTTCTGCGTGGCGTCCGCCTTCACCGCGCGGTCTTCAAACACCGCCTCGATGATGAGGTCGCAGCCTTTGAGATCCGCGAAGTCCGCCGTCGGCGTGATGCGGGCCAGCAGCGCCTCGCCCTTCTCGGCGCTGAGCTTGCCGCGCTTCACGTCCTTCTCCACCAGCTTGCGGGAGTAGTCCTTGCCCTTCTCGGCGCTGGCCATGTCCCGGTCGAGCAGCACCACCTCGATGCCCGCCTTGGCGGAGACGTAGGCGATACCCGCGCCCATGAGCCCCGCGCCCAACATGCCGAGCTTTTTTGTCGGCAGCTTCTCGATGTCCTTCGGGCGGCGCGCGCCGCGCTCGGCGGCCTGCTTGTTGACGAACAGCGTGCGGATCATGTTGCCCGCCTGCGGGTCCATCAGCAGCTTGGTGAAATACTTGCTCTCCAGCCGGATCGCCCGGTCGAACGGCAGCTGCGTGCCCTCGTAGACCGCCGAGAGAATGGCCTTGGGCGCGTTGTAGTTGCCCAGCGTCTCCTTCATCACCATGGGCGCGGCGCCCATGAACAGCTGGGCAATGGCCGGGTTGAACGGCCCCGAGCCGCCGGGGATCTTGAAGCCCTTCACGTCCCACGGCTGGACGGCCTTGGGATTGGCGAGCACCCACGCCTTGGCGCGGGCGACGATTTCCGCCGCCGGGGCCACTTCGTGCACCACGTTCATCGCCTTGGCCTCGGCCGGGTGCAGGCTCTTGCCCTGCGCCATGGTCATGAGCGCGGCCTGAATGCCCATGAGGCGCGGCAGGCGCTGGGTGCCGCCCGCGCCGGGCAGCAGGCCCACCAGCACTTCCGGCACGCCCAGCTGGATTTTCGGGTTGTCCGCCACCACCCGGTAGTGGCAGGCGAGCGCCAGTTCCAGCCCGCCGCCCATGGCGAGGCCGTTGATGGCGATGGCCACCGGCTTGCCGCAGGTCTCCAGCCGCCGGAACACGGCGTTGAGCGAGAACGCCTGCTCGAAGATCTGGCCTGCGCTCGCGCCGCCGCTGGCGCGCACGCTGGCGATGAGGCCGCCGATCCACTTGAGGTCGGCGCCGGCCATGAAGCCGCTGTCCTTGCCCGAGGTTATGACCGCGCCCTTGATGGCGTCCTCGCCGCTGATGCGGTCGATGGCAGCGTTGAGGTCGCGCACAAAATCCGGCGTGATGACGTTCATCGACTGGCCGGGCACGTCGATCACGAGCAGCGCAACGCCGTCCGCATCCACATCGAATTTGATCGTGTCAAACATGGGAACCGCTCCTTTGCGCCTAAATCAGATCCGCTCGATCACGGTGGCGGTGCCCATGCCCGCGCCGATGCACAGGGTGACGACCGCCGTCGCCAGGTCGCGCCGCTCCAGTTCGTCGAGCGCGGTGCCGAGGATCATGGCGCCGGTCGCGCCGAGCGGGTGGCCCATGGCGATGGCCCCGCCGTTCACGTTGATCTTGTCGTGCGGGATGTCGAGCGCCTGCATGTAGCGCAGCACCACGGCGGCGAAGGCCTCGTTCAGCTCGAACAGGTCGATGTCCGCCGGGGTCATGCCCAGCTTCTTCAGCGCCTTTTCGGTGGCGAAGGAGGGGCCGGTCAGCATGATGGTGGGCTCGGAGCCGATGGACGCCATGGCCCGGATGCGGGCGCGCGGCTTGAGGCCGTATTTCTCGCCCATTTCCTTCGAGCCGATGAGCACGCCCGCCGCGCCGTCCACGATGCCGGAGGAATTGCCGGCGTGGTGCACATGGTTGATGCGCGCCACCTCCGGGTATTTCAGCAGCGCCACATGGTCGAAGCCCGGCATGGTCTCGCCGAGGTCGATAAAGGAGGGCCGCAGCTGCGCCAGCGACTGCATGTCGGTTTCGGGGCGCATGTGCTCGTCGCGGTCGAGAACCACCTCGCCCATCACGTCCTTCACCGGCACGATCGATTTGGCGAAGCGCCCCTCCGCCCAGGCCTGCGCCGCGCGCTTCTGGCTCTCGACGGCGTAGGCGTCCACGTCGTCGCGGCTGAAGCCGTACTTGGTGGCGATGAGGTCGGCCGAGATGCCCTGCGGCACGAAGTAGGTCTTCATGGCGACCGCCGGGTCGGTGGCCCACGCGCCGCCGTCCGACGCCATGGGGATACGGCTCATGGACTCGACACCGCCGCCGATGGCCATGTCCGCCTCGCCCGAGATCACCTTGGCCGCCGCCATGTTCACCGCCTCAAGGCCGGAGGCGCAGAAGCGGTTGATCTGCACGCCCGCGGTGGTCTCGGCATAGTCCGCGTTCAGCACCGCGACGCGGGCGATGTCCGCGCCCTGCTCCGCCACGGGGGTGACGCAGCCGAGGATCACGTCGTCCACGTCCGCCGTGTCGATCCGGTTGCGGTCGCGCAGCGCCTGCAACACCTGCGTCGCCAGCTGGATCGGCGTGATTTCATGCAGCGCGCCGTCGGGCTTGCCCCGGCCGCGCGGGGTGCGGACCGCATCGTAGATATAGGCTTCAGCCATGTCTTTCCCTCTCCTTGGTCCTTCCGTCCCGGATGCGCAGGGTGCGTCTGGGAAATCCTCGCCCTGGGAACTGCCTCAGAAATCCTCCGCGGCCAGCGCCATCACCGTCTCCGCGCCCGCCTCCACCTTGCGGCGCAGGCTGGCCGTGTCGGGCAGGTGCCGCTCGGCGAAGTAGCGCGCGGTCACCAGCTTGTTGCGCAGCCAGCGCTCGTCGCCCTCGCCGCTGGCCAGCGCGTCAAGGCTGGCCCGGGCGATCTTCAGCCACATGAGGCCAACGCCGACCAGCCCGGCCAGATGCATGTAGGGATAGGCCGCCGCGCCCGCGTTGTTGGGGTTGGTCATGGCGTTCTGCATCAGCCACATGGTGGCGGCCTGGAGGTGGCCCAGCGAGCGCTCCAGCGCCTCCGCCAGCGGCTTCAGCTGCGCGTCGCCCTTGGCGCTGGCGATTTCCTCCATCACCAGCTTGTTGAAGGCTTGCAGCGCCCGGCCGCCGTTGCGGGCCAGCTTGCGGCCCACCAGATCCATCGCCTGCACGCCGTTGGCGCCTTCGTAGATCTGGGCGATGCGGGCATCGCGCACGAACTGCTCCATGCCGTTCTCGCGGATGTAGCCGTGGCCGCCGAACACCTGCTGGGCCGCCACCGCGTTCTCGAAGCCGCGATCGGTGAAGTAGCCCTTGATGACCGGCGTCAGGAGGCCGATCAGGTCATCCGCCTGCTGCCGCTCCTCCTCGGTCGGGGCCTTGCGGGTGAGGTCCACCAGCAGGCCCGCCCACAGGGCGAGCGCCCGCGCGCCCTCGTTGAAGGCGCGCATGTCCATCAACATGCGCCGCACGTCCGGGTGGACGATGATCGGATCGGCCTTGCCCTCCGTGTTCACCGGCCCGGTGAGCGCCCGCCCCTGCAAGCGCTCGCGGGCGTAGCGGACGGCGTTCTGGTAGGCCACCTCGGAAAGGGCGAGGCCCTGAAGGCCGACGCCCAGCCGCGCCGCGTTCATCATGATGAACATGGCGGCGAGGCCCTTTTCCTTCTCGCCCACCAGCCAGCCGGTCGCGCCGTCGTAGTTGAGCACGCAGGTGGCGTTGCCGTGGATGCCCATCTTCTTCTCGATGGAGCCGCAGGAAACCGCGTTGCGCGCGCCGAGCGTGCCATCGTCGTTCACCAGGAACTTGGGCACGAGGAACAGGGAGATGCCCTTCACGTTGTCCGGCGAGTCCGGCATCTTCGCCAGCACCAGATGGATGATGTTCTCGGCGAGGTCATGCTCGCCCGCCGAGATGAAGATCTTGGTGCCGGTGATCTTGTAGGTGCCGTCCGGCTGCGGCTCGGCCCGGGTGCGCAGGAGGCCCAGATCCGTGCCGCAGTGCGGCTCGGTCAGGTTCATGGTGCCGCACCATTTGCCCGAGACCATGTTGGGCAGATACTTGCGCTTCTGCTCCTCCGAGCCCACCGCCTCGAGGGCCGCCACCGCGCCGTGGGTAAGGCCGGGGTACATGGCAAAGGCCAGGTTCGCCGAGATCAGGAATTCCTCGAAGGCGGTGCCGAGCACATAGGGCAGGCCCTGGCCGCCGTACTCCGGCGAGGCGGTCAGCGTGCCCCAGCCGCCCTCGACGAACTTCTCGTAGGCTTCCTTGAAGCCCGGCGGGGTGGTGACGCTGCCGTCCTCGTGCCGGGTGCAGCCGTGTTCGTCGCCCGGCTGATTGGTCGGCTGGACCACGCCCTCGACGAAGCTCGCCGCCTCATCGAGGATCGCCTGCACCATGTCGGGCGTCGCCTCGGCAAAGCCGGGAAGGTTGGCGTAAGACTCCAGCTTCAGAACGTTGTTCAGAATGAACTGGGTTTCCTTCACCGGTGCGGCATAGACAGGCATGTCCTACTCCTTGTTGGTTTCCTTCGCGCCCTTCGCGTCGGACGGCACGAGGGACTCGAGCATGAGGCAGAATTGTTCCAGCTCGTCGATCATGTTGTCGATGTCGGCCCGCTGCTCCTGAAGCGCGCTGATGCGGGCGCGGCATTTCTCCAGCGTCACCTGCCGCTGGCGCGCGCGGCCGTCGTCGAGATCGTAGAGGTCGAGCATTTCGCGGATTTCAGCGAGGGAGAAACCCACCCGCTTGCCGCGCAGGATCCAGGCCAGGCGCACGAAGTCCCGGCGGTGATAGATACGGTTCTGGCCGCGCCGCTCGGGATTGATGAGCCCCTGATCCTCGTAGAAGCGGATGGCGCGCGGCGTGATGTTGAACGCCACGGCCAGATCGGTGATCGTGAATGGCCCGGGAAGATCCGGGATGCGCAGTCCCGAGAAGAAGGACTGGATGCGATCTGCGGCTTCGGCTGTCATGGCCCGGACTCTAGTTGACGTTTACGTAAACGTCAATCGCGACCCGGGCATACCCCCCGGCCGGGCAACACCCCGCCGGTCGGCCGTGTGGTAGAATAGGGAACAGCCAACCAGACAGCGGGAGCCAGAAGCAGGGGAGCCGGGAGAGAGGGACATGACCGACCATCGCTCAAGCAACCGCATTGAATCCTACGACGCGTTCTTCCTCTATTACCTGCGGGAGCATCGCCTCCCCTCGACGCGGCGCTGGCACTATGCGGGCACCACACTGGTTCTCCTCGGCGCTGCCGCCATCATTGCAACGGGCAAGCTGGCCTGGCTGCCGGCGCTGCTGGTGGCGGGCTACGGCCCGGCGTGGATCGGGCACTTCTTCGTGGAGAAGAACCGGCCCGCCACGTTCCGCTATCCCTTCTGGTCGCTGATTTCGGACTTCCGCATGTACGGGCTGTGGCTGACGGGCCGCCTGAAGCCCTGGCTCGAACGGGCGGGCGTGTCCGGCTAGCCCCTCGTCCCGGCGGGCGGAACAGGCGCTCCGTGGGCGGCGTTGCCCGGGGAGAGACTTTCCTCTCTCCGGCAAGGAGCCGCCCATGACCCAGGACCGCAAGCCCCCCAGGCAACCAGACAGACAACCGAACAGCCAACAGAACGCGCAACCGAACCAGACCACGCCCCGCCAGACGCAGCACGGCGGCGCGGTGGAGGACCCGCTGAAAGCCGGCATGACCGCCGCCGGCGGGCAGGTTCTCCACGGCGCCGGCATGTACGCCAGCGCCCAGCAGAGCGGGCGCGGGCTTGGCGAGTCGTCCATGCCCCGCAACTGGGACGCAGGCGGCCAGCCCGGTCAGGACAACCGCGGCACGGTCAGCACCGGGCCGGACACCGCGCCGAAGGAGCGCGCCCGCCAGCAGGACGAGCGCCGCTCCCGCGAGCAGACCCAGCAGCAGGCGGAGAACGCGCCCGGCACCCGCACCCCCGGCGCCACCAAACGCTGAGCCCAACAGAACGCCGAGCAACGCGCCGAGCAACGCTCCGGGCCCGGGGTGTCTCCATCCGTCCCGCCTGCCGGGCGGACGGCGGCGCTTCGCCGGGATGCGGCGGAACAGGCCGGCCCCCGATCCGTTGCCCCTGACCAGTGAGCAATCCGCCGATCGGGTAGCGGGAGAGACGAGAATGACGAACGACAAGCGGAACCAGAACAGGGGCGGGCAGGCTCAGCAGGGGCAACAGCAGGGTCAAGCCCACCAGCAGGCCCACCAGCAGGGCCAGCTTGGCCAGGGCATGCAGGCGGACCGTCAGCAGAGCCAGCAGGGCCGGGCGGACGAGACCGATTCCCTTCAGAACATCCGGGGCGAGGGCTCCGGCTCCAACCGGCAGGCGCAGCAGGCCCACCGCGACCCGATGGAGCGGCTGCAAAGCGGCCAGCGCTCCGGCGGGCTGGCCGATGAGGGCCGCCAGTTCCTGCAATCCGGCTCCGTGCCGCGCGTGCCGCGTCAGGCGCAGGCGGTGCAGGGCATCGCCGACCAGAACGCCGCCTTCTCGCCCCAGCCGGGGCAACAGCCGGACCAGCAACAGGGCCAGCAGCAGGGCGAGGGGACCGGGGTGCGCGAGAGCGGCGATCGCGGGGCGATGGCGCAGACCTCCCTGCCCGGCGGCTTCAAGTCGAGCCGCACCTGGACACAGACAAGCGGCGGCCAGCAGGCAACCCAGACCAGCCTTGAGGGCGGCCAGCACGCCGAACCCGCCGCCAACACCGCCGCCGACCGCCCCACCGCCGACCGGGCGGAGAACGGCGATCCGAACAGCCCGGACAAGGGTAGTGGGGGTGGGAGCGGCGGCGGCCCCGCCAATCGCCGCCAGCGGTAATCATGCCGGCAGGCGGGGCGCGGCCGCAGGGTTGCCGCGCCCCGTCTCTCGATTCATGTCCCTCAATTCCTTCAGCGCTCGCCCGCCATGGCCAGCACGCGCCGCGCCGCCACGGCGTGCAGCGCCTCGATCATCTGCCCGTCGAGCACGGCCAGCCCCTTGCCCTCCCGCTCGGCGGCCTCGAACGCTGCCACGATGCGCCGGGCCTGCGCCACCTCCGCCTCGGAGGGCGAGAAGGCCGCGTTGGCCGGGCCGATCTGGCTCGGGTGGATCAGCGTCTTGCCGTCAAAGCCGAATTCGCGTGCCTGCCGGCACTGGCGCACCAGCCCCTCCTCGTCGCGGATGTTGGGATACATGCCGTCCAGCACGTCGAGACCCATGGCCCGCGCCACCATCACCGCCCGGCTCATGGCGAAATGCAGCGGCGCGCGGTCCACGGTGTCGATGGCGCGCAAGTCCTTCACCAGATCCGCAAAGCCCATCACCAGACACGCAAGCCGCGGGCTGGCGGCGGCGATTTCCTCCAGCCTGAGGAAGCCCTTCGGCGTCTCGATCATGCACCAGATGCGCGGGCCCGCCCCGCCGTCCCGCCCGGCCATCGCCGCGTCCAGCTGCTGCACCTCGGCGGCGCTTTCCACCTTGGGCAGGAGAATGGCGTGCGGCCCTGCCCGGGTTGCCTCCTCCACGTCCGCCAGACCCCAGGGCGTGTCGAGGCGGTTGACGCGGATGACCAGTTCGCGCTCGCCATAGCCGCCGCCGCGCACCGCCGCCGCGGCCGCCGCCCGGGCCTCGGCCTTCGCCTCGGGTGCGACCGCGTCCTCCAGATCGAGGATCACCACATCGCACTCCAGCGTTTTGGCCTTCTCCAGGGCGCGGGCGTTGGAAGCGGGCATGTACAGGGCGCTGCGACGCCGACGGAACTGTGCGGTCATGAAACTCTCCTTTCCCCCGGGCGTGTCCTACCAAACAATCGCCCTTGCGGAAAAGCTGTCGCTCGCGGCAGGACAGGCCATGGACGTGGAACCGATGACCGACCCGCAGATCCCCACCGACTGGCTCTCCCCGCCCTCCCTCGCCGTCGCGGCGGAGGTGCAGCGCGCGCTGGCCCGGCGGGTGGTGCGGGAGGACGCTCTCGGCCCGGTCCATCGCCTGGCGGGGGTGGACACCAGCATGAAATGGCGGGACTCGACCGGCCCGATCCATGCCGCCATCGTCCTCCTCCGCTGGCCCTCGCTGGAGCGGGAGGCCACCGCCGCCCTCAGCGCCCCCAGCCCCATCCCCTACGTGCCCGGCTACCTCGGCTTTCGGGAATGCCCGAGCCTGGTGGGAGCCTACCGCCAGCTGCCCGCGCCGCCCGACCTCCTGTTCGTCGATGGCCACGGCATCAGCCACCCGCGCGGGCTCGGCATCGCCAGCCATCTGGGGGTGCTGCTCGACCGGCCCAGCATCGGCGTTGCCAAGAGCATCCTCGTCGGCGAGCCGCTCGGGCCGCTGGGGGAGGAGCCGGGCGACCGCACCCCGCTGGTGTGGAAGGGGGAGACCATCGCCATGGTGCTGCGCACCCGCCGCCGCGCCCGCCCGCTCTACATTTCGACCGGCCACCGGGTGTCGCTGGAAACGGCGGTCGAGTGGGTGCTGCGGGCGACGCGCGGCTACCGTCTGCCCGAGCCCACCCGCCTCGCCCACGAAGCCGCCAACGACCAGCGCCGCCAGGCTGCCGCGCCCGCCGAACCCTGAGCGCGGGGGGAACGCGGAAGCGGCTTGCCTCGTTCGACCAGAAGCGCAATTT
This sequence comes from Pedomonas sp. V897, assembly GCF_051304405.1. Classification (NCBI taxonomy): domain Bacteria; kingdom Pseudomonadati; phylum Pseudomonadota; class Alphaproteobacteria; order Sphingomonadales; family Pedomonadaceae; genus Pedomonas; species Pedomonas sp. V897. The sequence continues at coordinate 39,177 of NZ_JBPPGG010000004.1, read as the reverse complement.
CAGGAAAGCGAGGTGCGCCATGAAAACGGCAATGGTGATTGCGACCGTGTTGGCGATGGCGGGAGGCAGCGCCTCCGCCCTGGCTCAGGACACCCAGACCTCCCCGGGCAGCGGCGGCGTCGTTCAGGACGTGCGCGACGCGATCAACCGCCAGCTCGGCGGCCAGCAGGCGCAGCCCCAGCCCCGGCAGCAGGACCGCATGGCCCCGGCCGGCACCTACCTGCGCGAAGTGGATGACGACGAGCCGCTGCGCGGCCCCGCCAACATGACCGTGCGCCAGATGGAGGACGCGATGGTCTACGACGCCGACGGCAAGCGCATCGGCGAGGTGGAGGAGGTGATCGCCAACAACCGCGACCAGATCGTGGGCGTGACGGTCGAGGTGGGCACGTTCCTTGGCCTGCGCGACAGGGAAGTGCTTGTCCCCCTGGAGCAGCTGACCGTGCACAACGGCCAGTTCCGCACCCGGCTGACCGCCGAGCAGCTGAGGGCGCTCCCCGAATGGGACGATGACTGAGCGGGAGACCCTGCCGTCCCTCAGAGCAGGCGGATTTCCCGCAGCCGCTCCTCCAGATAGGCCTGCGCCGTGATCGGCCGGGGATAGCGGCAGGGGTTGTCCGCCGTCACGCACTGCGGCAGCGGCTCGATCGCCACATCCGGGTTGAAGTGGAGGAAGAAGGGCATGGAATAGCGCGGCCGGTGTGCCCGCTCGGGCGGCGGGTTGACCACCCGGTGGGTGGTCGAGGGCAGCGCGTGGTTGGTCATGCGCTGGAGCATGTCGCCGATGTTGACGACGATGCACCCCGGCGGCGGATTGATCGGCAGCCAGCGGCCATCCCGGGTGAGGATTTCCAGCCCGCCTTCCTCCGCGCCCAGGAGCAGGGTGATGACGTTGATGTCCTCGTGGGCCGCCGCCCGCACCGCCCCTGCCGCGTCCGCAGGCACCGGCGGGTAATGCAGCACCCGCAGCAGGCTGTTGCCCGCGTTCACCTTGTCGTCGAAGAAGGCGGGGTCGAGGCCCAGATACCGGGCGATCGCCCGCAGCATCCGCTGGCCGAAGCCGTCGAGCGCCTCGTAGAGGCCATAGGCCGTCTCGCGGAAGCCCTCGATTTCCGCCACCCACACGTTCTCCGGCATGAACGCGCGATAGGCGTGGCCATCGGGCAGCTCCCGCCCCAGGTGCCAGAATTCCTTCAGGTCATGGACGCGGGCGCCCTTGGCGGTCTCGATGCCGAAGGGCGTATAGCCGCGCGCACCGGCGATGCCGGGGCGGTGGTAGCGGCGCTTGTCCGCCTCGGGCCAGGCGAAGAAGGTCTTGAAGCGGTCGAGCGTTCCCTCGATCAGCCCTTCCGGCACGTCATGGTCGGAGACGACGGCGAAGCCATAGCGCGCATACGACTCGCCGAGGGCATTGGCAAAGGCCGGAAAGTCGGCTTCATAAAGACGGTAGCTGACAGGCGGGATGACGCAGGACATAACCTGAGCGTTTAAACGGTACGCGAGTTTCACGAAAGGGCCTCGTGCATGGCGCGCAAACGGGAGGTGCTTGGCACCGGCAGGTATCTGGAGCTGGTCTGCGAGGATGGCTGGGAGTTCGCCGTTCGGAATCGCGGCTCCGGGGTCGTGGGCATTGTCCCGGTCACGGAAGCGGGCGAGCTGGTGCTGGTGGAGCAGTGGCGGGCGGCGCTCGGCGGCCCGTCCGTCGAGCTGCCCGCCGGGCTTGTCGGCGACGAGGACGACGCCGACGAGGACATGCTGGTCGCCGCCCGGCGCGAGCTGGAGGAGGAGACCGGCTTCCGCGCCGACCACTGGACCTTCCTGTACGAAGGCGCTTCCTCCGCCGGCCTGACGCCCGAGACCGTGCACATTTACCTGGCGACCGGCCTCACCCGCGCCGGCCCGGGCGGCGGCACGGAGCACGAGAACATCACCGTCCATGTGGTGCCGCTCGAAGGCATCGAGGACTGGCTGGCCGCCCAGCGCAGGCGCGGCGCCGTCATCGACATCAAGGTCTACGGCGCGCTCGGGGCGGCGCGCGGCGCGGTCCGCCCCGCCGGCTGAGTCGGCCCGATCCCGCCTGACCCCGCCAGACTCACGTCTGCCCCCGCCTGACTCCCGTCTGCCCGCGCCCGTCCGGCCGGTCGCGGGCTGCTGGCCCCCGCCGCTTCGTCCGCCGCGCCCACGAATGCGAAGGTTGAAAACGGCTAGAATTATTCTAGTCTGTCGAGATTAACGGCGAGACGGGTGTCGGTGCGATGAGCGAGACCTTATCCGAAGCGGCTCACATAGCCGAGCTGACAGGCCAGCCGCTCTACCTCCAGATTGCAGCGGACCTGCGCGCGCGCATCACCAGCCAGGAATTCGCTGCGGGCACATATCTCCCGACCGAGGAGAAACTCTGCGCCCATTATCAGGTCAGCCGTTTCACCATTCGCGAGGCGCTGCGCCAGCTTCAGCAGGAAGGGCTGATCTCCCGCCGTCGCGGCGCGGGCACGCTCATCCGCCATGACGGGGCCGCCCCGGCTCCGGTTCTCGACCCGCAGATGAGCGCGTGCCCCGAGCCCGCGCCCATGCTTCTTCAGCCCGGCCGCTTCGGCGGCGCGACCACGCTGGCGGCCGACGAGCGGTTGGCGCAGCGGCTCGGCTGCGCCGTCGGCAGCCGCTGGGCGATCCGCTCGGCGGTGTGCGCGTCGCCCACCATGCTTGTGGAGATTTTCCTGCCCGAGCGCCTGAAGCAGCTGGCCGGGCAGATCCAGCCGGGCCACGAGCCGGTCTGGCAGCAGCTGAAAGCGCTGGGCGAGCCGCCGGGTCGGGTGCGGATGAAGGCGCAGTCCGTCACGCCCCACCAGAGCGAGGCGCGCCTTCTGGGCGTCGCGGCGCTCTCGCCGTGCCTGCGCATCACCTACGCCTGCCTCGACCTCCGGGACGAGCTGATGGCCTGCGCGGTCCATCTCTACCCCGGGCACTGCTACACCTACGAGTCCGACATCCTCTCCGGCAGTCCCTGCGGCGACCTCGCCCTCAACTGAGGGTACGCCGGGCGCGCGCGGCGGCGGCCCGGCCTCTCCTGATGGCTGCAACGCCGGGGGCTATTCGGCCGGCAGGCCCCAGCACTCGTGCAGCACCTGCCACGCCTCCTCGGCGGTCTCCACGAACCGGAACAGCTCCAGATCCCGCGGCGAGATGGTGCCTTCCTCCGCCAGCGCCTCGAAGTTCACGACCCGGTTCCAGAATTCCCGGCCGAACAGCAGGATGGGGATGGGCTTCATCTTGCCGGTCTGGACCAGGGTGAGCGCCTCGAACAGCTCGTCGAACGTGCCGAAGCCGCCGGGGAACGCCACCACCGCCCGCGCGCGCATCAGGAAGTGCATCTTGCGCAGCGCGAAGTAGTGGAACTGGAAGCTCAGCGACGGGGTCACGTATTCGTTGGGGTACTGCTCGTGCGGCAGCACGATGTTGAGGCCGATGGTGGGCGCGCCGGCGTCATGCGCGCCCTTGTTGGCCGCCTCCATGATGCTCGGGCCGCCGCCGGAGCAGACCACGTAATGCCGCTCGCCGTCCGGGTCCTGCGGGATGCTGGAGAAGCGGTAGGCCAGCTTGTAGGCCTCGTCGTAATAGCGCGACTTCTCCTTCAGCCGCTCAGCCACCAGCTTCTCGCGCGGGGTCCGGGCGGCCGCCACCAGCGCCTCCGCAGCCTGCGGCGACGGAATCCGGGCCGAGCCGTAAAACACCACCGTCGAGGCGATCTTATGCTCCTTGAGGATCAGCTCGGGCTTCAGCATCTCCAGCTGGAAGCGCACCGGGCGCAGCTCATCGCGCAGCAGGAAATCGCGGTCGGCGATGGCCAGGCGATAGCTCGGGTGGTTGGTCTGGGGCGTGCCCTCCACCTTGTCGGCGATCCCGGCTTCCTCCGTGGCGCTGGGGAAGATCCGTCGGGGTTGGGAGACATCAGCAGTCATAAGAATCCATCACTCGTTAAGGACACCAAACGCATCGGGACGCGCCCCGGTACGAAAGAACGGCGGAGCGCGGCAAGCTGTCCGGCCGGCGCGCATGCCGGCCGGGCGAGCCATGACCAGGACATAGGAACCGTTTCGGTCTTTCTGAACCCGTCCATTGCATTTCCGCCGGAACAATCCGGCTTCCCGGCCATCATCGCCCATCCCGGCCCGCCGCGCCACTGCCAGCACGGAGCGTTGCCAGAACCCGCACGCGGCCAAACTGTTGCCTGAACACGAACACACGGTTGCCAATGAGCGACCAAGGAACCCTCTCGACGGGCCCCGGACTCACTGCCATAGGCAATTTTCATGTCCGACAGCCACACTGCCGCCCCAGACGCCGCACCCAAGTCGGCCTTCGCCGTCCGGGATTTCCGCTTTTTCTGGGCTGCCCGCTTTCTCGCCAGCTTCTCCAGCCTCATGACCGTGGTCGGGATCGGCTGGCAGGTCTACGAGATCGCCCGGCGCACCCACACCATCAAGGAAGCCTCGCTCTACCTCGGCCTGATCGGCCTGGTGCAGTTCGTGGCGCTGGCCGGATGCAGCCTGTTCGCCGGGCATGTCATCGACCGGGTGGACCGCCGCTGGGTCGCCCGCGGCGCGATCGCGCTGGAGATCGTGGCGCTCGCCTGGCTGTTCGGCCACACGATCCTGGACGGCCAGACCCTGTGGCCGATCTTCGTCGCCGCCACCCTGCTGGGCGTGGGCCGCGCCTTCATGGGGCCGTCGCTTCAGGCGCTGGCGCCCAATCTGGTGCCGCTGAAGATCCTGCCCAACGCCATTGCCTGGAACTCCATCGCCTGGCAGACGGCGGCCGTCGGCGGCCCGGCCGCGTGCGGCTACCTGATGGCGGGCGGCCCGCAGTGGGTCTACGGCACCTGTCTGGCGCTGCTGAGCCTGGCGCTCGCCGCCATGTTCTGCATCCGGCCCGTGCCGCACACCGTCGCCCCCAAGGACCGGCCGTGGAAGTCCATCCTCGCCGGGCTCAAGTACATCCGCACCAACCGCATCATTCTGGGCGCCATCACGCTCGACCTGTTCGCCGTGCTGCTGGGCTCGGCCACGGCCATGCTGCCGGTCTACGCCCGCGACGTGCTGATGGTGGGGCCGGAGGGGCTGGGCAACCTGCGCGCCGCCCCGGCCGTGGGCGCGGCCATCGTGGCGGTGCTGCTGGCCCGCTTCGGCCTGCGCCGCAACGTGGGGCTGTGGATGTTCGCCTGCGTCGGCCTCTTTGGCCTGTGCACGGTGGTGTTCGGCCTGTCCCGCTCCTTCCCGCTGTCGCTGGCGGCGCTCACGGTGCTGGGCGGGGCGGACATGGTGAGCGTCTACGTGCGCCAGTCCCTGCTCCAGCTCTACACGCCCGACGAGATGCGCGGCCGCGTCGCCTCGGCGGGCACGCTGTTCGTCAGCGCCTCCAACGAGCTGGGCGAGTTCTACGCCGGTCTCGTCGCCCGCCTCCTCGGCGCGGTTCCGGCGGTGGTGATGGGCGGCTGCGCGGCGATGCTGGTCACCGCGCTGTGGGCCTGGGCCTTCCCCGAGCTGCGCAAGGCCAACAAGCTGGTGCCGCCCGAGCCGGAGTCCAGGCCGGACTCCAGGCCCGAATCCGGGCCCGAAGCCGGGCCCGAACACGCCCCGTCCGGGAAAGCCAAAGCCGCATCCGGCTCCTGAGAAGAAATTCTCCCTTGGCCTGAAAGGGCTTCCCTTTATCTTGTTCGCTGACAGCGCCGGATCGGCATTTGGAGGCATTGATGAAAGCGAACAGCATTCTCGACACCATCGGTAAGACGCCGCACATCCGCATCAACCGCCTCTTTGGCGGCACACATGAAGTGTGGGTCAAGTCGGAGCGGTCGAACCCGGGCGGTTCGATCAAGGATCGCATTGCCCTCGCCATGATCGAGGATGCGGAGCGCTCCGGCGCCCTCAAGCCGGGCGGCGTGATCGTCGAGCCCACCTCGGGCAACACCGGCATTGGCCTTGCCATGGTCGCGGCCGTCAAGGGCTACAAGCTCATCCTCGTCATGCCCGAGAGCATGTCGATCGAGCGCCGCCGCCTGATGCTGGCCTATGGTGCCAGCTTCGTGCTCACCCCGCGCGAGAAGGGCATGAAGGGCGCGGTGGAAAAGGCCACCGAGATCGTGAACGAGACCCCGGGCGCGTGGATGCCCCAGCAGTTCGAGAACCCGGCCAACGTGTCGGTGCACGAGCGCACCACCGCGCAGGAAATCCTCGCCGACTTCCCCGAGGGGCTGGACTGCCTCATCACCGGCGTCGGCACCGGCGGCCATATCACCGGCGTTGCCAAGGTGCTGAAGGAGAAGTGGCCGAACCTCCAGGTGTTCGCGGTGGAGCCCAACCTGTCGCCCGTGCTCTCCGGCGGCCAGCCCGGCCCGCACCCCATTCAGGGCATCGGCGCGGGCTTCGTCCCCGCCATCCTCGACACCCGCCTGCTGGACGGCGTCATTCAGGTGGAGGCGGAAGACGCCCGCGAAATGGCCCGCCGTGCCGCCCGCGAGGAAGGCCTGCTCGTCGGCGTCTCCTCCGGCGCGACTCTCGCCGCCATCGCCAGCAAGCTGAAGGAGGTGCCGGCCGGCAGCCGCATCCTCGGCTTCAACTACGACACCGGCGAGCGCTACCTCTCGGTCCCCGACTTCCTCCCGACCGAGGGCTGAGCCGGGTCCGCCGGGCGGGCAGAAAAGCCACAAACAACTGCATTACTGCGAGAGGGGGCGGCAACGCCCCCTTTTCCATCGGGGCTGCTTGCGGCACAAGGAAAGCCGGTGCGCGGGCCCCCGGCGTGCGGCCCGCTCCTTCCTGACCCGTGGTTTGTGATGGTCCAGCTTATCGACGTTCCCGCCGGCGCCATCGCCAGCGTCGTGACCTGTCTGGAAATGACCGAGCGCCCCCGGCCCAAACCCGGGCCGGTGATGATGACCTTGCAGCTCGTGCCGGTATCCGATCCCGAGCCGGACTGGTACCGCGCCCTGTTCCGCGCGATCGGCGCGCCCTGGCTGTGGTTCAGCCGCCTGTTGCTCGACGACGCGGCCCTGCGCGCCCGGCTCACCGCCCCCGGTACCCTGCTCTATGCGGTGCGCGAGCGCGGGGCGGATGTCGGGCTTCTGGAGCTGGATGCCTCGGTCGAGGGCGAGGTGGAGATCGTGTTCCTCGGCCTGCTGCCCCGGCTCACCGGGCGCGGCGCGGGCTCATGGCTGATGACGCAGGCGCTGGCCCTTGCCTGGGCGCGCAAGCCCCGGCGGGTCTGGCTGCACACCTGCACCCTTGACCACCCCCGAGCGCTGGCCTTTTATCTGAAACACGGCTTTCGTGCCTACGCCCGCAAGGTGGAAATCGCGCCGGACCCCCGGCTCACCGGCCTGCTGCCGCAAGACGCCGCCCCCCACGTCCCCATAATCGGAGAGACAGGATGATCGACTGGTCTCAAGTCCGCGCCCTCAGCTTTGACTGCTACGGCACCCTGATCGACTGGGAGCGCGGCATCCTTGAGGCGCTCGCTCCCTGGGTCAGCCGGTTCGGGGCCGCCAAGGTGCTGGCGGGCTTCGGCGCGGTGGAGCCCGATCTGGAGCACGCCCACCCCAGCTGGCCCTACCGGCAGGTGGTGGCGGAGGTCTACCGCCAGATGGCGCAGGAACTGGACGTGGCCGTGGACGAAGAGGCCGCCGCCCGCTTCGCCGACTCCATCACCTCCTGGCCGCCGTTCGCCGATACGGTGCCCGCCCTCAAGCGGCTGAAGACCCGGTTCCGGCTGTTCATCCTCTCCAACGTCGATGAAGCCAGCATCCTCGGCTCGCTCAAGCAGCTGGACGTGCCGTTTGACGGCGTGTTCACCGCCGAACAGATCGGCTCCTACAAGCCCAACCCCCGCAACTTCGACTTCCTGCTGGCCCAGTTGGCGGCGCGGGGCATCGAACCGCACGAGGTGGTGCACGTGGCCCAGTCCCTCTACCACGACCACGGCCCGGCGCAGGCCGCCGGGCTCAAGACCGTGTGGATCGACCGCACCCAGGGCAAGCCCGGCGCCACCCGCCTGCCCCGGCCCCTGCCCCACTTCAACCTGCGCTTCGAAAACCTCAAGGACTTCGCGGCCGGTGTGATCACCACGCACTGACCCCCCGGCCCGCGCGGACTCCCGCCGATCCTCCCGACTCACGGCTTCCCCGAACACTCACCCCTTCCGCCGGTGCGACCGGCATTGACGCGGCGTTTCCCTGCGCTAATTTGGATCCATGGATCCAAACTCGATGGAAACCATCCTGCGGGACGAGATCGAACAGGGGCTGCTGCCGCCGGGCACGCCGCTGAAGCAGGAGGAGCTTGCCGCCCGCTTCGGCGTCAGCCGCCAGCCGGTCCGCCGCGTGCTGGAGCGGCTGCTGGTGGCCGGGCTCCTGACCCACCGGTCGGACCGCAGCGTCGTCGTGACCGAATGGAGCGCCCGGCAGGCCCTTGATCTGATCGGCGTGCGGGTGGCGCTTGAAACCCACGCCCTGCGCCTGTCCCTGCCCCGGCTGGACGAGGGCACCCTCCGCAAGGCGGCCCGCCTCTGCGACGCGATCGCGCAGGAGGATGACCCCGCCGAGCTGGAGGAGATGGACATCCGGTTCCACCGCCTCCTCTATGGCGCGTGCGGCAACCTGCGGCTCCTGACCATGATCGAGGAGGCGCGCCGCGAGAGCCGCCGCATCTACGCCCTGCAGCCCAGGGGCAGCCCCCAGCGCGCCACGCTCTACGACGAGCACCGGGCCCTCTTGGCGGCATGCGCGCGGCAGGACATCGAGGCAGCGGTCGCGGCCCTCTCGGCCCACCTGTCCAACGTCGCCCCCTGTCTTCACCAACCGCAAGGAGACCCCGCATGAGCCGCTTCAGCGCCGAAGTATCCTGGGAGCGCGGCGACGCCCGCTTCACGGACAACAGATACAGCCGCGGCCATTTCTGGCGCTTCGATGGCGGCGCGGTGGTCCCTGCATCCTCCTCGCCCGATGTGGTGCCGCTGCCCTACTCCATCGCCGAGAACGTGGACCCGGAGGAAGCCTTCGTCGCCGCCCTGTCCAGCTGCCACATGCTGTTCTTCCTCTCGCTCGCCGCGAAGAAGGGACTGGTGATCGACAGCTATACCGACACGGCGGAAGGCGTGCTGGAAACCATCGACGGCAAGACGCAGGTCACCCGCGTCACCCTCAATCCCCGGGTGGTCTATTCAGGGCAAGCGCCCGACCGGGAGACGGAAGCCGACCTCCACCACCGCTCCCACGCGCTCTGCTTCCTCGCCAACTCGGTCAAGTCGCACATCGAGGTGAATTTCTAGCTTTGCCGTGTGATGGAGGGGATCTTTTGCAGGAGGGGCTTGCCCCTCCTGCACCTCCCATTCCTTCATCGGGCCGCGTGTCCGGCGTTTTTCGGGCTGACCGGGGAATATGGGGCCGCACCCGGGTTTCCGGTCGGCGCCAGCCTGCCCTCGACGGCTGATGCCGTGCACGTCCCGATCAATGACTTCAAGGCGCAAAGGCGCAGCGGTTGATGCCGGGCATTTCCCGGCAAACGAATGGGGGTGGGGGGGGGGGGGGGGGGGGAAAAACCCCCCCCCCCCCCCCCCCCCAAAAAAAAACCCCCCCCCCCCC
>NZ_JBPPGG010000004.1:7500-29533 GCF_051304405.1 Pedomonas sp. V897 | reverse complement strand
GGGGGGGGGGGGGGGGGGGGGGGGGGGGGGGGTGGGGGCGGGGGGGGTGTGGTCTCTTCCCCCCCCCCCCCCCCCCCCACCCCCCCCTTAACCTTGAAGCAAAAAGAAACTCGCCCCCCCGGCTCAGCCCGGCGTCCGTGCCGTCTTGCGGATCAGGTCGAGCGCGGCGTCCACGTGGCGGGCTTCGGTGTTGGTCTGGCCCACCTGGAAGCGGATGACGTAGCGGCCGTTCACCCGCGTCTGGGTGAAGTAGACCTGGCCCGTATCGTTGAGCGCGGCGAGCAGGCGTTCGTTGTGGGCGTCCAGCGCCTCGTCCGACAGTCCCTCGGGCCGGTGGCGGAAGGTGAAGAGGGCCAGCCTTAGCGGCGAGGTGATCTCGAAGTCCGGCTCCGCGCTCAGGGCGTCATGGGCGCGGGCGGCGAGGTCGATGTGGCGGCGCAGGATCGCCCGCAGCCCTTCGAGGCCGTAGGAGCGCAGCACGAACCAGAGTTTGAGCGCACGGAAGCGGCGGCCCAGCGGCACGCTCCAGTTGCTGTAGTCCGTGATGCCTTCTGCGCCGTGGGTGCGCAGGTATTCGGGCACCAGCGAGAGGGTGCGCTGGAGCGCCTCCGGCTCGCGCACGTAATGGGCCGAGCAGTCGAAGTTGGTGAGCAGCCACTTGTGCGGGTTGAAGACGAAGCTGTCCACCAGTTCCAGCCCGTCGGCGATGTGCCGCCATTCCGGCAGGATGAGGGCGGAGCCGGCCCAGGCCGCGTCCACGTGCACGAATGCGCCGTGGGAGCGGGCGATCTGCGCCACGGCCCACACGTCGTCCATGCCGCCCGTGCCGGTGCCGCCGATGCAGGCAACAACGCACGCGGGCTTGATGCCCGCCGCCACGTCGCGGCGGATGGCCGCCTCCAGCGCGTCCGGCCGGATGGCGCGGGTTTCGTCCACCGGGATCTTGCGGACCATCTGCGCGCCGTAGCCCGCCACCCGCGCGCCCTTCTCGACGGACGAGTGGGCGTCCTCGCTGCAATAGACCGCGAGCCGCTCGCCCGACATCGCCAGCCCTTGCGCGTTGGAGGCGTAGTCGGTCGCCCGTTCGCGGGCCATGAGCAGGGCGGAGAGCGTCGCCTCCGAGGCGCTGGCCTGGATGGAGCCGTGGAAGCCCTGCGGCAGGGCGAGCGCCTGGGACAGCCACTCCATCATCCGCCCTTCCAGCTCGGTAGCGGCGGGGGAGGTCTGCCACAGCATGCACTGGGCGGCGAGGGTTGCGGTCAGCATCTCCGCCAGCACCGAGGGCGGGCTCGAATTGGCGGGGAAGTAGGCGAAGAAGCCGGGGTGCTGCCAGTGGGTCATGCCCGGCAGCACGATCTCCCGGAAGTCCTCGAAGATCGCCTCGAACGGCTCGCCCTGCTCGGGCGGCGCGTCGGCCATCTGCGCGGCGATGCTGCCGGGGGCGACGCGCGCCCGCACCGGGTAGTGTTCCACGCCGGCCATGTAGTCGGCCATCCAGTCCACCAGCGCATGGGCATGGCGGCGAAACGTCTCGTTATCCAACACGCATCTCCACAAGCAAGGAAGGTCCACATGAAAGAAGGCCCGACGCCGGGGCATCGGGCCTTCTCCTCGTAACACGTTCGGGTGTCCGTTTGCCGGGCATCCTGTTGCCGGGCGGGCATCCGGTTGCCGGGTGCAGGCCGGGTGCCCTGCGGCCTCAGTCGGCGGCGGTGACGCCCTTTTCCTCCAGCAGCTGCTGAAGTTCGCCGGACTCGAACATCTCCATCATGATGTCCGAGCCGCCGATGAACTCGCCCTTGACGTAGAGCTGCGGGATGGTCGGCCAGTTGGAAAACTGCTTGATGCCCTCGCGCAGCTCCGGGCTCTCCAGCACATTGTAGCTGGCGTAAGAGACGTTCAGGCGCTCGAGGATCGCCACGGCGCGCGACGAGAAGCCGCACTGCGGGAAATCCGGGGTGCCCTTCATGAAAAGCACCACGTCGTAGGTATCCACCGCCTGACGGATGCTGTCGAAGATGTTTTCGCTCATTGCCTTACTCCAGGGCCTTATTCCAGGGGGGCGGCGTCCGGCACCCGGGTGGTGAGCGCCAGCGCATGCAGCTCGCCGCCCATGCGGCCCTGCAACGCCTGATAAACCAGTTGGTGCTGCCGCACGCGTGGCAGCCCCGCGAAGGCGGACGACACCACGGTCGCCGCATAGTGGTCGCCGTCGCCGGCCAGGTCCTGAATGGAAACCTGGGCGTCCGGCAGGGCCTCCTTGATGAGGCGTTCGATCTCGTCAGCTGCCATGGGCATGGTGCGAAGCTCTTTCCCTGGCCGTCGGCCCCGGTTTTCCGGGCCGAAGCCGGTTGCTCAGATGCTCTCGAAGAACTGGCGGCGCGCTTCCGCCATCTTCTCTTCCATCATCCGGCGCACCTGGTGCTCGGTGATCTCGATGCCGCGCGCCGTGAGGTCGCCGTAGATCTTGCGGAACACGTCCTCGTCGCCCGCTTCCTCGAAGTCGGCATGGATCACCGACTTGGCGTAGGTTTCCGCCTCTTCCGGCGTCAGCTTGAGGAGTTCGGCCACCCACAGCCCCAGGAGCTTGTTCCGCCGTGCAGCCACCTTGAACTGCAACTCGGCGTCCCGCGCGAACTTCTCCTCGAACGCTCTCTCCCGGTTATCGAACGTGGTCATAGCCTCTTTCTCTTGAAACTGGTCGCAATCGACCCCCTACATAGAGAGCCGTCGGGACCGGATCAACTACCAGCCAGGCGGAAGCGTGCGAATCGCGGGCTGGGGGCAAGACATTAATCTTCATTGTTCCCCGGAACCCTTTGGAGTATGGAGAACCCGACTCGCTGGGGTGGTCAACGCCGCTTGGCCCCTGTTCCGCCGACGTGACAGATCGGGAATCGGGCCTTCAAGCGTAGACAGCCGCCGCCAGCACCCACACCTCCGACTCAGTGGACCGCATTATGTCTCGCCGTCGCCAAATTTACGAAGGCAAGGCCAAGATCCTTTACGAAGGACCGGAGCCTGGCACCATCATCCAGTATTTCAAGGATGACGCAACCGCCTTCAACGCGCAGAAGAAGGGCACGATCTCCGGCAAGGGCGTGCTCAACAACCGCATCTCGGAGCATGTGTTCACGCTCCTCGGCAACATGGGCATCCCGACCCATTTCATCCGCCGCCTGAACATGCGCGAGCAGCTGGTGCGGCAGGTTGAAATCGTGCCGATCGAGGTGGTCGTCCGCAACGTGGTGGCGGGCTCGCTGGCCAAGCGTCTGGGCCTGGAAGAGGGCATGCCGCTGCCGCGCACCATCATCGAGTACTACTACAAGAACGACGCCCTCGGCGATCCGATGATCACCGACGAGCACATCGCCGCCTTCGGCTGGGCCACCCAGGAAGAGATGCACGACATCGCGGACCTCGCGATCCGCATCAACGACTTCCTGTCGGGCCTGTTCGCCGGCATCGGCATCAAGCTCGTGGACTTCAAGCTGGAGTTCGGCCGCCTGTGGGAGGGCGACTACAGCCGCATCATCCTGGCGGACGAGATCAGCCCCGACGGCTGCCGTCTGTGGGACGCCGCCACCGGCGAGAAGCTGGACAAGGACCGCTTCCGCCGCGACATGGGCGGCGAAGTGGAAGCCTATCAGGAAGTGGCGCGCCGCCTCGGCCTTCTGCCGGAAGGCTCGGTGTCGACCGTTCTTGATCTGGATCAGCACCGCAAGGCACGCGAGGAAGGACGGGGATGAAAGCCAAGGTTTACGTAACGCTGAAGAACGGGGTGCTCGACCCCCAGGGCAAGGCCATCGCCGGCGCGCTGCATGGCCTGGGCTTCAGCGCTGTCGAGGATGTTCGCCAGGGCAAGTTCATCGAGCTGGAAGTGGCCGAGACGGACGCCGAGAAGGCCCGGGCCCAGATCGATGAGATGTGCCGCAAGCTGCTGGCCAACACGGTCATCGAGAACTACCGGATCGAGCTGGCCTGAAACCGGTAGGGCCGCCCGGGGCACCGGGCGGCCGGTCCGCTTCTTGCCGATCCGCTTCTCGGGGGCCTTCCCGCCCCGAACATCCAAAGCCCGTCAGAAACACCCAAAGCTGGGGTCAAGGTTATGAAATCCGCCGTTATCGTTTTTCCGGGTTCCAACTGCGACCGGGACATGGCCGCCGCCCTGCACAAGATCAGCGGCAATGAGCCCGCCATGGTCTGGCACGGCGACAGCACCCTGCCGGAGGGCCTGGACCTGATCGCCCTGCCCGGCGGCTTTTCCTACGGCGACTACCTGCGCTCCGGCGCCATGGCCGCCCAGTCGCCGGTCATGCGCGAGGTGGTGAAGGCCGCCGATCGCGGCGTGAAGGTGCTGGGCGTGTGCAACGGCTTCCAGATCCTCACCGAAGCCGGCCTGCTGCCGGGCGCGCTGATGCGCAACGCCGGCCTGAAGTTCATCTGCCGTGACGTCACCCTCAAGGTGGAGAACGACGACACCATCTTCACCCGCCGCTACGAGGCCGGTCAGGAAGTGGTGTTCCCGGTCGCCCACCACGACGGCAACTACTTCGCCGACGACGAGACGCTGGCCCGCATCGAGGGCAACGGCCAGGTGGTGTTCCGCTACGTGAACAACCCCAACGGCTCGCGCAACGACATCGCCGGCATCATCAACGAAAAGGGCAACGTGATCGGCATGATGCCGCACCCGGAGCGGCTCATCGAGCCGGAGCAGGGCGGCACCGACGGCCGCGGCCTGTTCGAGAGCGTGATCGCCTCGCTGCAATAAGCCGCGCCGCACCAGCCATCGCAAAAGGCCGGAGGGTCCGCCCTCCGGCCTTTTTTGTTTTTCGCTGACCGTTTTACCCGGGGAGCGGAACGGCGCGTTGCTTGACACGTTACGGTCGCGTCTGCACTATTTCGTATATGTTATGCGATTGACCTTCCCTCAGCCGTCCGCCGGGCCGGCGCAAACCGTGGAGCCGACATGAAGCGCCAATCCCTTGCCACCACCCTTGTTCTCGCCCTGTCGCTGGGCACCAGCGGCGTCATCCACACGGCGGAAGCCGCGAGTACACCGGAGGCGGCGAGTCCCGCAGCGGGCTCCGCCGATGCCCGCCTCAAGGCCCTCTACGAGGCGGAGTGGGCGTGGCGCACCAAGGAGTTCGGCCTCGAGGACGATGACGGCAGCCGCGGCGCGAACCTGCCCCGGGTCGATCCCGCCAGCCAGAAGCGCCGCGAGGCCTACTGGGCAAACATGCTGAAGCAGCTGGATGCCATTCCGCTCGACCAGCTCTCGCCCGAGGAGCGGATCAATGCGGAAGTGTTCCGCACCGCCCTTGAAGGCTTCCTGATCGAGCAGCGTTTCCGCGAGTACGAGAACCCGTTCGGCTTCTGGATCTGGATCGCGCCGCGCCACGGCTACGGAACGGTCGAGGAATACCGCAACTACATCGGCCGCCTGCGCGACATGCCGCGCTACATCGACGAGCAGATCGCCAACATGCGCGCCGGCCTCAAGCGCGGCTTCACCAATCCGCGCGCGTCTCTGGCCGGGCGCGACGCGCCCATCGCGCCGCTGGCGCAGGCCGAGGTGGAGAAGAACCCGCTCTACACGGCCTTCTCCCTGATGCCCTCCAACATTCCGGCCAGCGAGCGCGACCCGCTCATCGCCGAGGGCCGGGCCGCCATTGCCGCCGCGGCGAAGGCGTTCGAGAAGCTGCACCGGTTCGTCCGCGACGAGTACATCCCCAACGCCCGCACCACCACGGCGGCGGAGGACCTGCCCGACGGCAAGGCCTACTACGCCGCCAAGCTGCGCCAGTACACCACCACCGACCTGACGGCCGAGCAGATCCACGCGATCGGCCTCAAGGAAGTGGCCCGCATCAAGGCGGACATGGAGGCGACCATGAAGGAGTCGGGCTGGACCGGCGACTTCAAGGGCTTCCTGCACTTCCTGAAAACGGACCCGCAGTTCTACGCCAAAACGCCCTACGAACTGCTCGCCAAGTCGGCCTATGTGGCAAACAAGATCAACGGCCAGCTCAAGTACATGTTCGGGCTGCTGCCGCGCTACCGCTTCACCATCCGCCCGACGCCCGACAACATCGCGCCCTTCGCCACCGGCGGCAACGGCGGGCTCGAGAGCTGCCTGATGAACACCTACAACCTGCCGGCGCGGCCGCTCTACACCATTCCGCCGCTCACGGCCCACGAGTGCGCCCCCGGCCACAGCTTCCAGGCGGCGCTGGCGCTGGAAGGGCCGAACCGGCCGGAGATCCGCAAGCACACCTACTTCTCGGGCTACGGCGAGGGCTGGGCGCTCTACATGGAGTGGCTCGGCAAGGAAATGGGCATCTACGAGACGCCCTATGACGAGTTCGGCCGCCAGACCTACGAGATGTGGCGCGCGGCGCGTCTGGTGGTGGACACCGGCCTCCACCACATGGGCTGGACCCGCGAGCAGGCCATTGAGTACATGGCCAGCCACACCGCCCTCTCCGACCTCGAGGTGACGCTCGAGGTGGAGCGCTACATGAACTCGCCCGGCCAGGCCAATGCCTACAAGCTGGGCGAGCTGCTGATCCGCCGCAAGCGCGCCGAGGCCGAGCAGGCGCTGGGGGCGAAGTTCGACCAGCGCTGGTTCCACGACACCATCCTGAACCTGGGCTCGGTGCCGCTCTCGACGCTGGAGCGCGTGCTCGACGAGTGGATCGCCCGCGGCGGCCCGAACCCGCACGCGGACACCGCAAAGGCGTGCGATTGCAAATAGGGCAAGCCCGCTACGGCAAGGGCCGCTGCCCCTGCGGCCCCGCTGCCGCAGAAGGCCGGAGGACTCCCTCCGGCCTTTTTTCTTGCCCTGCCTGCCCCTCCACCGTTCTGTCCTTGACCCAACTCCGGTTGCAAACCGGACGTGACCACGGACAGATCAAAGAGCAATGCCGCGGTGTGCTCATGGTCCGAACGGTCCCCTGAAAGGCCGGGGAATCAGGCCTTTCGGCGCAATTAAAAGCTTGACCACGTATAGTTCATACGGACTATATCGGACATTGCAAATCCGTCACGGATCCATCGATGAGCATCAAGGCCGCCGCAATCGAAACAGCAAAAGCCTGTGACGAAATAATAGAAGCAACACGGCAGGCATGTGAAATACCTGTCATTTCCGTGCCTTCCCCCATACCCACACCTGATTTCAACGCTTTGGCGACCTCTTTCGCCTCCCTGTCGACAGCATTCACATGGGGAACTGTTCTCCTTGGGGTGATCGCCCTCTTCTTTGCCATCGGCTGGGGTTATTACATCAAGGTCCGGGCCGAGCATGAGGCCCGAGAGATTGCCAAGAATTGTGCGGATTCCTACATAAGGGAATGGCTGGCCGAAGAGGCTCCAGGCATAATACGGCGTCACGTTGGCCTGCTCGGAGATGCGACAATCGGCAATGGCGATGACGAAAAGGCTGCCGACGATATAGGGGAAAACGCCTGATGACGCGCGAGCCGCTGTCCGTAATCTCGAAATACTGGGACAGAAAGCCTGTCCCCATCGAGGAAATCATTACCGATCTGGGCCTCGAACTCGTCAAGGAATCCCTGGATAACGAAGTCTCCGGCTATATCGAACGAAAGCCGGACGGACGTTATCGGATCGTCGTGAACGGAAATCACCCGCGCACAAGACAGCGTTTCACAGCCGCCCACGAGCTTGGCCATTACATCTATCATCGGGATCTTCTGGGCGATGGCGTTGGAGACAATCGGGCTTACAGAGCCGAAGGAACCAGACGTCCCAATCCCTATATCCGTCCCCAGCATGAACGGCAAGCGAACAGCTTTGCGGCCAATGTGTTGATGCCGCGCCATGCGCTCATCAATGTGGGGAACCGAAACACGGAAGAGCTTGCCAAGGAGTTTGGGGTCTCCACGGAAGCAATGCGAATCCGGCTGGGACGCTGATGGCCGGGATGCGTGAACGGTGCGCACCCGCCTGTCCATCTGCCGGAAGAAGCGGCGCTACGCCAGCGAGGCGGAAGCGCTGGAGGCGGTGCTGCGCGCAACCGTCACGCTCCGCCCCTACCGCTGCGACCGCTGCCGCCAGTTTCATCTGACCAGCCGCACCAAGGGCAAACGGGTGCCGCGGCGGGTGACGATGGAATAAGGGGAGACCCCACCCCGTACCCGCAAGCGCCCCGAACAGGACCGTCTGGAGCGGCCGGTCTTTTCATTGCAAACCGAGCGGCCTCCTACGCCACCGCCGCCGTGACGATGATCTCCACCAGATACTCCGGCGCGGCGAGCTTGCCCTCGATGGTGGCGCGGGCGGGCGCGTGGCCGGGGGCGACCCAGGCGTCCCACACCGCGTTCATCTCGGCGAAGGTGGCGATGTCGGCGAGGATGATCTGGGCGGAGAGAATGCGGGTCTTGTCCGTGCCCGCCAGCGCCAGCAGGCGGTCCACCTCGGCCAGCGCGCTGGCGGTCTGCTCGGCGACAGTTGAGCCGGTCTCGCCCACCTGCCCCGCCAGATAGACGACGCCGTTGTGGATGACCGCCTGGCTCATGCGGGTTTCGGTCTCAAGCCGGGTGATGGTGGACATGGCACTGCCTTTCCTGCTGACATGTGAATTCCGCCAGAGGGAATGGCCGGTTGCGGCCCGCCAGGCAAGCGGTCTGCGCAGGCCATCCACGCAGACAGTCCGCAACAGGGCACACATCGTCACAGAACGCCACCAGGGCGCCATCGCGCACTGGCGTTCCGTGCCTCAAGCGGCTATGAGCGTCCCCAAATTGTCCCGCCCAACGGATTGAGAGACGGTATGTCTGTGTCCCCCGCCATCACGCCCGAGGTTGTTGCCGAACATGGCCTGACCACCGAGGAATACGAGGTCATCCTCAAGAGCCTTGGCCGCGAGCCGAACCTCACCGAACTCGGCATCTTCTCCGTCATGTGGTCGGAGCACTGCTCCTACAAGTCGAGCCGCGTGCACCTGAAGAAGCTGCCGACCAAGGCCCCGTGGGTCATCCAGGGCCCCGGCGAGAATGCGGGCGTCATCGACATCGGCGACGGCTGGGCCGCCATCTTCAAGATGGAGAGCCACAACCACCCGTCGTACATCGAGCCCTACCAGGGCGCGGCCACCGGCGTCGGCGGCATCCTGCGCGACGTGTTCACCATGGGCGCGCGCCCCATCGCCAACATGAACGCCCTGCGCTTCGGCGACCCCACCCACCCGAAGATGCGCCACCTGATCTCGGGCGTGGTCTCCGGCATCGGCGGCTACGGCAACTGCGTCGGCGTGCCGACCGTGGGCGGCGAGGTGAACTTCCACGCCTCCTACAACGGCAACATCCTCGTCAACGCCATGACGGTGGGTCTCGCCCGCCAGGACAAGATCTTCTACTCGGCCGCCGCCGGCATCGGTAACCCGGTGGTCTATGTCGGCTCCAAGACCGGCCGCGACGGCATCCACGGCGCGACCATGGCCTCGGCCGAATTCACCGAGGACTCGGAGGAGAAGCGCCCGACCGTGCAGGTGGGCGACCCCTTCACCGAGAAGCTGCTGATCGAAGCCTGCCTCGAGCTGATGGAATCCGACGCGATCGTGGCCATTCAGGACATGGGCGCGGCGGGCCTCACCTCCTCGTCGGTGGAAATGGCCTCCAAGGGCGGCGTCGGCATCGAGCTGGACCTGGACAAGGTGCCCTGCCGCGAGGAAGGCATGGTGCCCTACGAGATGATGCTCTCCGAATCCCAGGAGCGCATGCTCATGATCCTGAAGCCGGGCCGCGAGGCCGAGGCGGAGAAGATCTTCCACAAGTGGGGCCTCGACTTCGCCGTCATCGGCACCATCACCGACACCGGCCGCCTGGTGCTGAAGTTCAAGGGCGAAGTGGCGGCGGACATCCCGCTCGGCCCGCTCGGCGACAACGCCCCGGCCTACGAGCGCCCCTACGTGCCGACCCCGAAGCCGGCCGAGCTGCCCGCGAGCAGCGTCCCGGCGCCGAACGACTACGGCCAGGCGCTCCTCAAGCTGATCGGCTCGCCCGACATGGCATCGCGCCGCTGGATCTGGGAGCAGTATGACCACATGGTCATGGCCAACACCATCCAGCGCCCGGGCGGCGACGCCGCCGTGGTTCGCGTGCAGGACGGCACCCGGAGCAAGAAGGCCCTCGCCATCTCCACCGACTGCACCCCGCGCTACTGCTTCGCGGACCCGGTCGAGGGCGGCAAGCAGGCCGTGGCCGAGGTGTGGCGCAACATCACGGCGGTGGGCGCGAAGCCGCTGGCGATCACCGACTGCATGAACTTCGGCAACCCGCAGCGCCCGGAAATCATGGGTCAGTTCGTCGGCTGCATCGAGGGCATGGCAGAAGCCTGCACCGCGCTGGAGTTCCCGGTCGTCTCCGGCAACGTGTCGCTCTACAACGAGACCAACGGCTCCGGCATCCTGCCGACCCCGGCCATCGGCGGCGTCGGCCTCCTCGAGAACTACGAGACCATGGCCACCGTCGCCTTCAAGGCGGCGGACGAGACCATCGTGGTGCTGGGCGAGACCAAGGGCCACCTCGGCCAGTCGCTCTACCTGCGCGAGATCTGCGGCCGCGAGGAAGGCGCGCCGCCGCCGGTTGACCTCGCCGCCGAACGCCGCACCGGCGACTTCGTGCGCAGCCAGATCCAGGCGAAGGCCGTCACCGCCGTGCACGACTGCTCGGACGGCGGCCTCGTCAGCGCCGTGGTCGAAATGGCGCTGGCCGGCAACATCGGCGCCGAACTGACCGTCCCGGCGGACGTCGCCGCGCCCCACGCCTGGCTGTTCGGCGAGGATCAGGGCCGCTACGTCGTCACCACGAAGAACGCTGACGCCCTCCTCGCCGCCGCCAAGGCCGCCGGCGTCGCCGCAACCGTGATCGGCGTGACCAAGGGCGACCACGTGGCCGCCCAGGGCCTGTTCAACGTGAGCCTCGCCGACCTGCGCCAGGCTCACGAGGAATGGCTGCCGTCGCTGATGGCGAGCTGATTGGGGTCAGGGTTGGTTTTGCAGGGGGTCTCAACCCCCTGCACCCCCATTCGTTTCAAGGGGCCGCATCCTTCACGAAGGGCGCGGCCCTTTCCCTGTGGCGGGAGTTTATCGGGCCGCGTTTCCAGTGCGCGCCTGAAACACGGCCGCGAAAAGATCGGGAGTGCAGAGGGTCCGAGACCCTCTGCAAACGCAAAGCCCCTTACCCCGCCGCCGGACATGCCCCGCAATCGCCCGTAGAGGCGCCGTAGAGCGCGATTCCGGGCTCGCCCGCTACCACCCTAGCCGAAATAGGTAAAAACCTCTCCGTGAGCGTTTAAACCCCGCCAGCGACGATTTAGCCTTATGTAAAATACGCCCGACTTCGCCCGGGGCGTCGCGGCGGGGCGAAGCGATCCCGTCCTCCCGGCGTTTCACCGCCTGTTGCCTATCAGGTGAGGAGACTGGCTCGTGAAGACGCTTTATGAAACGACGGCCACGGCGACCGGCGGCCGGGAAGGCCATACCGAGACGGAAGACGGCAAGGTGGCGTTCGACCTGTCCATTCCCGAGGGGCTGGGCGGAAAGGGCGGCGACGGCGCCAACCCCGAGCAGCTCTTCGCGGCGGGCTACGCCGCCTGCTTTCTCAGCGCCGTGAAGGCGGTCGCCCCGAAGCAGGACGTGACCGTGCCCGAGGATGCCAAGGTGACGGCCACGGTCGGCATCGGCCGCCGCGACGACGGCACCGGCTTCGGCCTTGCCGTCCGCCTGACCGTGGAGCTGCCGGGCGTCGAGCGGGAGGAGGCGGAGGCAGTGGCGCGGGCGGCCCACGAGGTGTGCCCCTACTCCCACGCCATCAAGGGCAATGTGGCGGTTGACCTTGGCGTCGTCTGACGCGCGCAAGAACAGGATCGCGCCTCCGCGCGCAACAACTGCTTCGCGCCTCCGGCGCGCGGTGGGGGGCCGGTTTGACCGCCCGCCCGCTTCATAGCACCCTGACGTTGCCATCGCCGGGCGGTCTGGCCCGGCCCGTTCGGTAAGGGGGAGGGAATCGCCATGCCGCAATCCCGCGACGTCAACCGCCGCATCGTCCTCGCCGCGCGCCCCAAGGGTGCGCCCACGCCCGAGAACTTCCGGCTGGAGGAAGCGCCGGTGCCCGAGCCGCGCGAGGGCCAGGTGCTGCTGCGCACACTTTACCTGTCGCTCGACCCCTACATGCGCGGGCGGATGGACGACGGCCCCTCCTACGCCGAGCCGGTGCCGGTGGGCGGGGTGATGGTGGGCGGCACGGTCAGCCGGGTGGAGCAGTCCCGCCACCCCGGCTTCGCGCCGGGCGATCTGGTGCTGTCCTACTGCGGCTGGCAGGACTACGGCGTCTCGGACGGGCGGGAGCTGATCCGGCTCGACCCCGCCATGGAGAACCCCTCCCACGCGCTTGGCGTGCTCGGTATGCCGGGGATGACCGCCTACTTCGGCCTCCTCGACATCGGCCGGCCGCAGCCGGGCGAGACGGTGGCCGTTGCCGCCGCCACCGGCGCGGTGGGGTCTGTCGTCGGCCAGATCGCCAAGCTCAAGGGCTGCCGGGTGGTCGGCATCGCGGGCGGGCCGGAGAAGTGCCGCCATGCCGTCGAGGCGCTGGGGTTCGACGCCTGCATCGACCACCGCAGCGACGACTTCCGGCAGCGGCTGGCGGAGGCCTGCCCCAACGGCATCGATGTCTACTTCGAGAACGTGGGCGGCAAGGTGTTCGAGGCGGTGCTGCCGCGCCTCAACCCGGGCGGGCGGGTGCCGCTGTGCGGGCTCATCGCCCAGTACAACATGACCCACCTGCCGCCGGGGCCGGACCGGATGCCCCAGCTTCTCACCACCATTCTGATCCGCCGCCTGAAGATTCAGGGCTTCATCGTGACACTGGACTACGGCCACCGCGCCGCCGAGTTCAATGCGGACATGACCCGATGGGTGCGGGAGGGCCGCATCCGCTACCGGGAGGACGTGACCGAGGGGCTGGAGAATGCCCCCACCGCCTTCATGGGGCTGCTGGAGGGGCGCAACTTCGGCAAGGTGGTGGTGAAGGTCGGCGACTGACGCGCCCCTTGCCCCTCGCCCAGCGCGCCTTGCCCCTCGCCGCCTCGCCCCCCCGGCGGGCGGCGTCCCCTAGAAGCTGCGGCCGTCCACCGCCTTGGCCGGGATGGCGCGCGGGTCCACGCCTTCGAGGCAGTTGATGTTGATGGCCGCGATTTCGGTGCCGTCCGGCATCTGGCCGTAGGCGAAGCTCTCCACCCCGCAGGTGGCGCAGAACAGGTGCTGGATCCGCTTCGAGTTGAAACGGTACTCGGTGAGGTTCTCCGCACCCGACTTCAGCTCGAACCGGTCGCGCGGCGCGAAGGTGAGCACGAAGCCCATGCGCTGGCAGCGCGAGCAGTTGCAGGTGATGGCCTGCTCCAGGCTGGCCTCGACCTCATAGGTCACCGCGCCGCACTGGCAGCTGCCGCGAAAACGCTGCACTTGCATTCCCTTGATCCCCTTTGGCTTTCCCTCTGGCCCTTTGCGGCCGGGCGGCATCCTAGCGAAAGCGGGTGCCGCCTGCCCGGAAAATCGGCACGGCCGCCCCGGCTGGCAGGCGCGGGCTCAGGTGATCCGCACCCGGTAGCGGGTTGCCCCGTCCGGCTGATCGTCCGCGCTTTCCAGCACCCAGCCCTTCTCGGCGCAGAAGGCGGGCACGTCGCGGCGGGCGGCCGGATCGGTCGCCAGCAGCTCCAGCCGGTCGCCGGGCTGCGCCCCCTCCGCTGCCCGGCGCAACCGCAACACCGGCAGCGGACAGCGCAGTCCCCTGGCATCAACGCAGCGCATCGTCTCCATCGTCCCTCGCTCCCGGCGGCCCGCCGCCCTGCGACACTATGTCCGCGTCTAGCATGAAACCGGGGGCCGCCGGCAAGGAAACGGCGCTTCCAGCCCTGCCAGACGGCAAAATCGCGCATTTCCGCGCCCGATCCGCAGCGTTTCCCGCCCGTTCCTGCGGGCAATCGCCTCTCTGGTTCGTTTTTCTGGACAGGGCCGCCCGTTACCCCACCCCCTCGGTCAGGCAGCGGATGGCCCGCGGCAGGCCGGCCAAGATCTTGTTGTACCTATGGTATGAACGCGAAATCGTCGCTATGGTAATGATCTTGCTGTCTTACATTTTGCCAGCGTCTCTTCATTCCGTAGGGAGTTGTATATGAAGCGTGTTATTATCCAGATCGATGGCGGCCACTTGCGCGCCCAGGCTCGTCGTGACGGCATCGACTATACTGTCGATCTTATTGAAGACTTTGCCCATGCCCTGCTGGAGAAGCAGGAAGAACTGATCCGGGTTTTCTACTATGACTGCCGCCCCTACCAGGGGGAGGCCCAGCTTCCCGTCTCGGGCGAGCCGTATCATTTCAAGTCCGGCGGCGGCTGGCTCGACGAGCTGGCCGGACGGGATTACCTGTGCGTGCGCACCGGGATGCTGAAGTTCCGGGGCTGGAAGCCCAAGTCGCTGCCCATGCCCACCGGCGGCCTGACCGACCAGCACTTCCGCCCGGATTTCGAGCAGAAGGGCATCGACCTCCAGATCGGCCTCGATCTGACCCAGATCATCGACAGCCGCGCGGCGGACCGGGTGGTGCTGGTGGCCGCCGACACCGATCTGGTTCCGGCAATGGCGCGGGCCCGCAATTCGAGCGTGCAGCTGATCGGCGTCGATTTCCCCAACGCGCCGCTGCATGGCGAAATCCTCGCCCACTTCGACGTGATGCGCGAGGTGGAGTGGCCCAAGCCCGACCTGCGGGATTAAGAGCCGGGCTGGAAATTCTGGAAGGGGGCGGTGCCGCTGGCGCCCTGCCCCCTTTCCTGCTTCCGTTCTGCGCGGGGCTCAGCGCCCCTTGAACACGGCCGCGCGCTTCTCCCTGAAGCTGGCCACGCCCTCGGCGAAGTCCTCCGTATGGCCCAGCCGCGCCGAGACCGGCCCGAACTCGGCAGCGCAGGCCGCCTCCCCGTGCTGGGCATAGGTGATGGCGTTGGCGCGAATGGCCTCCACCGCCAGCGGCGCCTGGGCCGCGATGGTCTCGGCGATGGCAATGGCCCGGTTCAGCTCGAACCCCGGCGGCACGATCTCCTGAATGATGCCGATGCGGCAGCCCTCGTCCGCGCCGAATTCCTCGCCGGTGAGCAGCCAGCGCATGGCGTTGCCCCAGCCGCCCCGCTCGATGAAGCGGTAGGTGGCGCCGCCCACGGGCATCAGGCCGCGCCGGGGCTCCAGCATACCGAGTCGCACGTCGCTGGCCGCGACCACGATGTCCGCCGCCAGCGCCAGCTCAAGCCCGGCGGTGTAGGTAATGCCCTTGATGGCGGCGACGATCGGCTTCTTCCGCCACGGCGGGCGGCGGGCGAAAATGTCCGGCTTGCCCTCGACGCTCATGCCGAAGTCCTCGCCCCGGGCAAAGATCTCGGCGAAGCGGGGCAGCTCGAGCCCGGCGCAGAAATCCGGGCCGTGGGCGAACAGCACGCCGGCGCGCAGATCGGGCTCGGCATCCAGCTTCTGATAGGCCTCCGACAGCGCGCACAGCATCTCGGGAGTAAGGCCGTTGCGCTTTTGCGGACGATTGATGCCGATGAGCAGAATCCTGCCGTGGGTCTCGATGGTAATCGAGCCGGCGCTTGTCTCAACTGTCATGGCGTGAGTCCTCCCCTCTCCTGACCCGTTCGGCGGGCCCCTGTTTCGACCCCTCGTGCGGCCCCTGTTCCGCCCCCCTCCGGGCGCCGGAGCCGTCGCTGACAAGTGTAACGCCATCCGCCGCGCGGCACGAGAGCGCGCGCATAAACCTTTTCTTCACCACATTGCGCAAGGGTGACGCCAAGGAGATATTCGCCGGTCATGACCAGCGCCACCCACCTTTCTGCCAATTCCCTGGCTGCCGCACAGCTCTCGCCCGAGGGCCGCGCCGCGCTGGCCTGGTCCGACATGCGGCAGGAGATGCTGCGCCAGCTGTGGCAGGCGGCCATCGGCGACGCCGGGGACAGCGCCGACGCCGGTTCGGGCGCGGCCGCCTCGGCGCACAGCCTTGGCATCGATCCGATCATCCTGCTGGCCCTTCAGGGCGAAGCCGCCGCGACCGGCCCGGGGGCGGGCACCGACGCCACCGCCGTCATGGGCGCCGCCGCCTTCATGGGCGCGCTGCCGGCCTTTGGCGCGGGGCCTGACGGGCCGCTCGACCTCAAGGACAACGCCATCTACCAGCCGATGCTGGAGAGCGCCTCGGCCCGAACCGGGCTGCCCGCCGCCATGCTGGCCGCCATCGTCGATGCGGAAGCCGCCACCGTGAACGGCGTGTGGGACCCGGACAGCCGCAATCCCCGCTCCTCGGCGGCGGGGCTGACCCAGTTCCTGGCCTCCACCTGGGAGAGCGAGGCGGAGCGGCCCGGCACCTGGCTCAACGGCGTGGCGGCCGAGCGCGGCTGGCTCGACGGCAACGGCCGCGTGCTGGCCTCCGCCCGCGCCGATCTGCTGGCGCTGCGCTTCGACCCGCGCGCCTCCATCGAGGCGGCGGCGGACTACGCCCTCGCCAACCTGAACGCGCTGGAGAAGCAGGGGCTGGTGCATGACGGCTTGCCGCCGGAGGAACTGGCCAAGCGGGCCTACCTCGCCCACCATCTGGGGCCGGGTGACGCTGTCCGCTTCCTCACCCGGGGGCTCGATCCCTCGCGCGCCCGCGTGCTGCTGGCCTCGCAGATCGGCGGCGACGCCGCCGCGCACCGGATCCGGGCCGCCGGCAACGCCGCCGAGGCCCATCGCCAGTGGCTGACTGCCTATGTGGATCGCAAGGTCCGCATCGAGGATCATCAGCGCCGCACCATCACCGTTTAAGTCACGGCACGGTCCAGGCCGCGGCCCTGGCGCCCTGTCTCGCGCAAACGCGGGATCAGCGCACTTCTCCCAGTTTCACGCCGTAGGTGCGGTAGAGGTAGGCGAACAGCAGCATACGGAACACCCGCCGCTTGCCCCGCCGCCCCCGCACGATGAACCAGCCGTCCGGGTGCTGGTAGATGGAGGGCAGGATCTCGCGGGATTCGGCCAGCAGCAGGTCCTTGTCATGGCTGGTGAACCCTTGCGCCTCCGACGGCCGGGTGTTGAGCCAGATCAGCAGCGGCAACGCCAGCAGGAACGCCAGCAGGAGCCCCGCCAGAAGCACCGGGTTCCACCAGCCGCTGCCCTCCTCGAGGGACGGGAGCGCGCCCGCCGCCGTCGTCGCCCGCCGCGATTCGGTCGCGGCCGTCGCGGCAGGCGCCTTCGCCGCGGCGGCGGTTCTGGCGTTCTGCGACAGATACTTCTCGGCCCGCACGCCCCACACGGCAGTGATCGGCCCGTCCTGCGGGTTCATCGGCTGGATGGTGCCGTCGCCCCCGCTCACCCGCACCTCGTCCCGGGGGCTGATGTGCAGCACATAGGTTGGCTGCTCGGCGCACTTGGCCTTGAGGGTGAGCCCCTGACGGTTGGTGCCGAACATCTGGTAATCGCGCAGCAGCTTGCAGGTATGCCCCGACTGGCGAATCGCGTGCTCGATCAGGGTCGCCACCACATCCGCCGACTGTTGCCGGGAGACGGCCGCATGGATGCCGGCCACCGGTGCGGCTGCAATCTTGTCCGTTGCTGTCTGGCCAGTTGCTGTCTGGCCGGTTTCGGCCTGATCTGGTGCCGTCTGGTCAGCGGCCGTTCTGGCAGCCGTCCCGGACGCATCCGCCCCGCCGGCGTGCAGGGACACGCCAACAAGCGCGAAGGCAAGCATGGTCCGGCGCGACGACTGGCTCATCCCCCCATAAGCTCCGTCATTCTCAACCTGCGATGACAGGTTCCGCCTGCGAGATCAGGCGCAGTCATTATACTAGGGTATTTATACGGCCACGCCAGTGAGAAAACGGACAGGTTTGGCCCGGCCTGCCGCGCGCGGGCCCTAGTGGAAATCCCGCGAGCGCGGAATGACCCGCACCTGGCGCGGATGCCGCGCCTGCCCCGGGCGCATCCGCGAGTCCGCCGCCCGGTCCGCCGGATCGGCAGAAGCCGCCAGCCCGTCGGACAGCAGCGCCAGATCCCCGCTCATGTCGATGATGCGCACCGCCACCAGATGCACCACCGGTACGGCGGGCTTGGGGCCGTCAGGCGTCGCCTCCAGCCGCTGGATGCGCCCCTCGATCCGCACCAGGCGCCCGCCCATGACGGCGGCCCGGTACTTCTCGAACACGCCGGGCCAGAACACGATGTTGGCGATGCCGGTCTCGTCCTCCACCGTCATGAACACCACGCCGCTGGCGCTGCCCGGGCGCTGGCGCACCAGCACCACGCCCGCCATGCTGGCGCGCGCGCCGTCCCGCAGCGTCTGGAGCCCGGCGCAGGTGGAGACGCCCTGCCGGGCGTAGCGCGGGCGCAGCAGCGCCATGGGATGCGCCTTGAGCGACAGGCGCAGGGACTGGTAGTCCGCCACCACCTCCTCCGAGAGCGCCATGTCCGGCAGGGAGACGGCAGGCTCCGGCACCACCTCGCCCACGTGCTCGAACAGGGGCAGGGGCCGCGCCTTGGGCACGGCGCGCACGGCCCAGTGGGCCTGACGCCGGTCGTGCCCCAGCGAGCGGAAGGCATCGGCCGCGGCCATCTTCTCCAGCATGTCGACCGGCAGGCCCGAGCGGCGGCGCACCTCCTCGACGGTGCGGAACGGCCCGTCGCGGCGGGCGGCCACCAGCACCTCCACCGCGCTCTGGCCGAGGCCGTCGATCATCCGCAGGCCCAGCCGCACGGCAAAGCGCCCCTCGCCCGCTGCCTCCAGCGTGCAGTCCCAGTGGGAGTGGTTCACGTCCGGCTCGCGCACCTCGACGCCATGCTCGCGGGCGTCGCGCACGATCTGGGCCGGGGCATAGAAGCCGAGCGGCTGGGAGTTGAGCAGCGCCGCGCAGAACACGTCGGGATAGTGGCACTTGAGCCAGGCGGAGGCATAGACCAGCAGCGCGAAACTGGCCGCGTGGCTTTCGGGGAAGCCGTATTCGCCGAAGCCCTTGATCTGATCGAAGCAGCGGCGGGCGAAAACGGGATCATAGCCGCGCGCGATCATGCGGCTGACCATCATCTCCTCATACTCGTGAATGATGCCCCGGCGGCGGAAGGTGGCCATGGCCCGGCGCAGCCCGTTGGCCTCCGCCGGGCTGAACTGCGCCGCCTCCATGGCGATGCGCATGGCCTGCTCCTGGAACAGGGGCACGCCGAGGGTTTTCTTCAGGATGCGCTCCAGCTCGTCCGGCGGGCCCTGCCCGGGCGCGGGCGAGGGATAGAACACCGGCTCCAGCCCGTCGCGCCGGCGCAGGTAGGGATGCACCATGTCGCCCTGGATCGGCCCCGGGCGCACGATCGCTACCTGAATGACCAGATCGTAGAAGCAGCGCGGCTTGAGCCGGGGCAGCATGTTCATCTGCGCCCGGCTTTCCACCTGAAACACCCCCACCGAGTCGGCCCGGCACAGCATGTCGTAGACCCGCGGGTCCTCGCGCGGGATGGTCTCGAGCGCAAGCGGGCGGCCATGATGCGCCTTCACGAGGTCGAACGCCTTGTGCAGCGCGGTGAGCATACCCAGCGCCAGCACGTCCACCTTCAGGAGGCCGAGGGCGTTGATGTCGTCCTTGTCCCACTCGATGAAGGTGCGCTCCGCCATGGCGGCGTTGCCGATGGGCACGGTCTCGTCGAGCGCGCCCCTCGTCAGCACGAAGCCGCCCACGTGCTGCGACAGGTGGCGCGGAAACCCGATGAGCTGGTTGGCAAGCTGCAACGCCTGCATCACCCTGGTGTCCAGCACCTGAAGGCCCGCCTCGCGCAGCCGCTTCTCGTCGATCTCCCCGCCGTCGCCCGCGCCCGAGCCCCAGATGGTGCCGGCCAGCGCCGAGGTGACGTCTTCCGTCAGCCCCATGGCCTTGCCCACGTCCCGGATCGCCGAGCGCGGACGGTAGGAGATGACCGTCGCTGCCAGACCCGCCCGGTGGCGGCCATAGCGCCGGTAGATGTACTGGATGACCTCCTCGCGCCGCTCGTGCTCGAAGTCCACGTCGATGTCGGGCGGCTCGTGGCGCTCCTCGCTGATGAACCGCTCGAACAGCAGGTTCACTTCCGTCGGGTTGACCGAGGTGATGCCGAGGCAGAAGCACACCACCGAATTGGCGGCCGACCCCCGCCCCTGGCACAGGATGCCCTGCGCCCGGGCGTAGGAGACAATGTCGTGGACGGTCAGGAAATAGGGGGCGTAGTCCCGCTGCGCGATCAGCGCCAGCTCGCGCTGGATCGTCGTCCGCACCGTGTCCGGCAGGCCGCCGGGGAAGCGCCGCGCCGCGCCCTCCCACACCAGCGCCTCCAGATGCTGCTGCGGCGTCACCCCCGGCGGCACCGGCTCGTCCGGGTATTCGTAGCGCAGCTCGTCGAGGCTGAAGCGGCAGGCCTCCACGATCCTGAGGGTGTTGGCCAGCGCCTCCTCATGCCCCCGGAACAGCTCGGCCATGATCTCGGGCGGCTTCAGGTGCCGCTCCGCATTGCCCGCCAGCCTGAGGCCCGCCGCGCTGATGGTCGTCTTCTCGCGGATGCAGGTGAGCACATCCTGAAGCGGGCGCCGCTCCGGCATGTGGTAGAGCACGTCATTGGTGGCGACGAGCGGCAGGCCGAGCCCGTCGCCGATCGCCTGCAGGCGGCCAAGCCAGCGCCGGTCATCGCCCCGGTAGAGGTGCTGGGCGACAAGGTACAGCCCGGCGGCCGGGTGCAGGATCTGCTTCATCTGCAACAGCTGCTTGATGAAGTCGGCGATGGTGGTGCGGTCCCGCCGCTCCGGCGGAAGGATGGCGAGGATCAGCCCCTCGGCGTGCGCCGCCACATCGGCCAGCGTCAGGAAACACTCCCCCTTGGGCGCGCGGCACTTGCCCAGCGTCAGCAGCCGGGACAGCCGGCCATAGGCGGCCCGGTCCGTGGGATAGGCCAGCAGCGAGGGCGCATCCGCCAGATCGAGGCGGCAGCCGATCACCAGCCGCCCCCCCCGCGCCCTGGCCTCCGTGTGCATCCGCACCGCCCCGGCGAGCGTGTTGCGGTCCGTCACCGCCAGAGCCTCAAGGCCCAGCGCCTGCGCGCGCTCGACCAGCTCCGCCGCATGGCTCGCGCCCTGGAGGAAGGAGAAGTTGGTGGTCACCTGAAGTTCGGCATAGCGGCTCATAAGCACCTGTTCGGAAGAGATGGGCTTGTTCTGCACGCGTTTCTTTGTTCACCTTTTGTTCTGTTCTATCACAGCCCGCGTCCCGAGCAAAGCGCGATCCTGCGCCTTGCCGCGCATCCGCCCCTCCCCGCCGCCGGTGGCGCGGAAAGCCGGGATAAAGCCGGGTGTCTCAGGGCAAGCCAAAGGCCTGCGCACCGGGGCCGGAACCGGGCGTGTCCGGTTCAGACGCCGGCGCGCAGGCCGGGAACCGCAAGCGAACCGGGCCTAGCGGGTCAGCTCCCGAATGAGGTCGGGAAGCGCGGCGGCCCTCGCCTCATGGTAGGCCTTGAGCGACTGGCGCAGGTCATCGAGCTGGCGGGCCTGGAACTGCCGGAACATGGTCTGCAAGGCGCTCACCGTATCCGGCAGCAGGCGGTACTCGCACACCCGCACGTAATACAGCCGGTCATTGATGTTGCTGACGGCGCGGAAAATCTCGGAATTGCGTGCCTGCTCCGCCACCAGAAGCGCGAACTCCCCCGTGGCGTTGGCCACAGCCTCCTCGGACTGGGGGTCGCCCGGGGTCAGCCCGTCGAGCGACGAGGCCAGTGCCCCGATCCGGGTGGAATCCGACACGGCCGTCGATTTCTCCGCCTCGGCAAGGCCCAGCCCCAGATACCACTGGTTCATGTCGTAGAGGTTGCGGATTTCCAGCTCCGACGGCTGGCGTGCGAAAAATCCAAGGCCGGGGGCGCCGTCGATCAGCCGTTCCACCACCAGCCGGTTGAGGGCTTCCCGCACCGGCGTGGTGCTGACCCCCAGC
>NZ_JBPPGG010000003.1:398972-403087 GCF_051304405.1 Pedomonas sp. V897 | reverse complement strand
GTAGCTCGTCAGGCTCATAACCTGAAGGTCGTCGGTTCAAATCCGGCCCCCGCAACCAAAACGATAAAAGCCAGCCCCAAGGGCTGGCTTTTGGCGTTTTTGGGCGTGAGGGCTCGGTGAATGAGCCAACCGGTTCGGACCAAGGCGCGTCAGCGCCGAAGGTCAACGCGAGCAAAGCGAGCGGTAAATCCGGCCCCCGCAACCACCGATACAGAACAGCCTCGGCCCAAAAAGCCGGGGCTGTTTTCGTTTGCAGCTAAGTCAATTAAACGGCCGAGTTCGCTTGCTACCTCGGCTTCCGGCTGGTCCGACGGGTAGATGGTCACGCTGTGGATGATCTGGCGAATGATGGCGGTTGCCTGTGGGCGAATGGCCTCATCTTCCAGCGAGCGGGTGAGGTTGGCCACTTTTTCGCGATAGAGGCGGGCCAGCGTGGTGCTGTCCGGCATTGTGGGAGTTAGTACAGGCGCAGGGCTGGTTGCCTGCTGCTGCAATTGGGCGAGTTCGGCTTCCTTTTCTTCCAACATGTGCGCAAGCCGTGGGCTTACGACGCCTTGGGCGAAGTTTGCCAAAAGGTTGCTGATCTGGCGCTCCAGAACGTCGATTTGTGCGATCGTCGATGCGTGGAGCAGATCTTGGGTTCGGGTCAGACGCGCCGCTTCCCTTCGGTATTCTTCGACAAAGAGGTCGATTTGGGCAGGGCTCAGGAGGCTGGACTGCAACGTCGAAAGCACTGCCTGCTCAATGACCGGACGACGGACTGAAAGGGTATTATGGCAGGTGCCACGTTCCTTGGTGGAGGCGCACTTGTAATAGTCACGGCCGGCGACGACGTAGTTGGCACCGCAGACGCTGCATTTGATGAGGCCCGAGAGCAGGTGCTTGGGCCGACGCTTTTCAGCCAAGACTGTGCGTGGCTTTTGACGCGCCTTCAGTTGATCCTGTACGGCGTCCCAGAGGGTTTGATCGAAGATCCTCAGGTCAGGCACGTCGATCTCAACCCATTCGGATGGATCACGGAGCCGATAGCGACGCTCCCGCTGTTCGGATTCCGGATTGCGGCGCCATTGCCGCCGGTTCCAGACGAGGCGGCCAACATAGAGGGGGTTATTGAGGATACCGACCGCCTTCTTTGGGGCACCTCGGATCGTGCTCGCATTCCATTGACCACCCCTTGGCCCCGGTATTCCGGCCATGTTCAGCTTCTTCGCGATCTGGATGGCAGACATGCCGGCCGAGAAGTCCGCAAAGATCTGCTCCACAATGTCAGCCTGCTCAGGGGAAATCTCGAGAAGGCCCTTGATCCGCTGGCCGCGGGTGTCGACCTTGTCGACAAGGCGATACCCGTAGGCTCGCCCCCCGGCAAACCGTCCGGCAAGGACAGCTGCTTCCATGCCGCGGACAGTTTTCTTCTGGAGGTTCGAGAGAAACAGGGAGCCAAGCAAGCTGGCAACCCCGATCTTGATCTCATCGATTTCGTTCTCCGCAACGGTGTGGATGCGGACCTGATGATAGGTGAGCTTCTTGGCAAGCCAGGCAATGTCCTCGGAATCGCGAGCCAGCCGGTCGAGCGATTCAGCCACAATGATGTCTAGCTGGCCGCGCTCGACTGCTGTCAGCATGCGCTGGAGGCCGAGGCGGTTGCGCCGGTATCCAGACACCTCGGCATCCAAAAAGGTATCAACGACAGTGCCACCGAGGTAATCGATCAACTTCTGGCAGGCTTCGACCTGATCCTGACTGCTCGATGGGTTTTGTTTGTCGGATGAATGGCGGCCATAAACGGCGATGCGGGGAGGTGATAGCTTCATGAGTGGGGTTCCGGAGCTTGGCGGGCGGGCGCACTAACATGGCGGTGCTTGGCCACTGCTTCAAGGGCAGCCTGGCGCGCCAGGAGGCGCACCAGGTTGGCAATGGGCGTTGAGCCACCGGCAATTGCAGGTAGTTCGGTTGCAGAAGTGTTGGATGTGTTCTTCATCCAACAGTTTCTGCGTCAGGTTGCGATACTCATGGGTGGAACCTGAAATGGGAATGTCGCCGGGTATCGGTTAAACCAATGAGCTACCTCGAACCCGAGGCAGGATTGAAGATTCTGGAAGATGAGGGGATCCTGTATCTTCTCCAACATGCTGTGAACAGGCCCAGCACTGCTGTTGTTTGTAGAATTGATCCCGCCATCGGCCGTGCGTTCCACTCCAATCATCGCGGCATGTTTGTCAGGAATGGTTTCTGCCCGGAGTAATGTGGTCATGAAGTAAAGTTGCTTCAGGCCATAATTACGGAATTTTATTCTACCCTTCGGTTGTAGTTCTCCAGGTTGAAACAATATCCTGTCGATGGAGGCAAATTCTTCTAGCAAATTGCGAGCGATGCTGGCGGTTGCTTCCGAAGGGCTGACTTGCAAGCGTAGTTCGCTAAATGTCTTTGCGGTGAAGCCCGCAAGTCTCATGTGTCCTCGCCGGAGTTGGCGGAGTGGCTTGGCAGAGTCCGCGAGGCGTAACACCTTCTGGGTGAAGTCGGCATCTGGGGTCCGCTGCTCGGGTGGCAACTTATCGAAGGCGTTCCTGCAAATCTGCCAAGTTGCCATTCCGAACTTTGGCTTATCGCCGGTTTGTTTGGCATCGTCGGAAAGAATGCCTTCCTTGATCAGGTAGGCGACAATCTGGTCGTCAGTCATCCCGTTTACGGCACCCGCCTCCAGAATTCTGGCTAGCTTCTGGAGGATAAGCGCAGGGGAGACGATTCCGGAAGTGAGGGTGTGGCCGACGTATTTCCATTCGTTTTCGCCGCTGAATGCTGACCCCCAAGGTTGTCGGGAATGGGCACGGACGATTCCGGTTTGGTGATGGGCAACCAGAACAGCAAGGTACCTTGCATGGTTACGTACGGTGTTCCTCAGGACATCGGGGCGGAGACCGGACTTTTTGTTACTCCGTAAGGAATGCAAGACTTTCGAAAAACTTCCTGTGATGACATGCTGATATATCTTGTTCTCGTTCCGTAAAGACGCTTCCCGCAGGTCGTTTAATGCCAAGGCATGATCAAAGGAGTGGGAGATGCTTGCTTCGCCGAGGAGTTGTTCGACGACCTGTGCCTTTCCCGAGGGGGAAATAATCTTCGAGACCAGATCGTCATGATCGGTAAATTCGGGGATCAAATCCTTAATACAGGGAGCACCGCGTGGAAAATAGGAGCGAAGATCCTCTTGTATCAACTTGAGAGCTGGCCCCGGAATGCGGATTACCCCGTATTTCTGAAAATAGTAAAACATCTCCATCATGTAGCGCTCGGGGATGGGCAACATATTGAGTGCGGCGCAAACAGCATAGGCTTGTTGCCAGCTGCTCAGACCGATCTCGAGATCCCCTCTCTTGGTATCCCCAAGATTCCGCAGTTCAATTTGCGACAATTTTCCTAAATAACGGAGATTTGGATCGTTAAACACGACGTCTCAACTTCAAACAAGATTTCGCAGGGCCGCTGCTTAGCGCGGCAGGTTGGGAGTGCCCCATTATCAGGGGCAAACAGCGAGGAAGAGAAAAGACTGCGCTTCCAACCTCTGCAGGGGCATCTAAGCATGCCGTTGTATTTTAGTATCTTCGCCCGTGCAGTCCAAACCAAACGGGATGCCAAAATAACAGGTCGATTAGATCTGTCTATTTCAATTTTGCACATCAAGCATAAACAGTTACCGATGTGGCCGTCTTAAATGTTTGTTTAACGCTTCTTTAACTTATCTTTAATGGGGCGAAACAGACAGGTTTCTGCTGTTTCACTCGTCGAGTTGCGCCCACTGTCTAATATCAGAAATACGCCAGTACCAGGCTTCGCCGCGTTTCCGGCCCCAAGCTGGGCGTGGGAATTGACCAGTCTTGGTTTTGCGCCACAGGGTGGTACGGCTCCAACCAGTCAAACGCAGCACTTCTCCAAGACGCACACGGCCCAAACCATCCGTCCTGATATTGTGGATTGTCACGCTGGGCCGTCCTTCTGTTGCTAAAGGACAGCCCAGATATCAGGGGGAAGAAGGTGGCTGGGTGGAACCTGAATTGGGACGCGGGGGGCCAAAGAGGGAGGACGAGTTCCCTACGGTCCGGCTCAACAAAAATTTCGAA
>NZ_JBPPGG010000003.1:0-398962 GCF_051304405.1 Pedomonas sp. V897 | reverse complement strand
GCAAAAAAAAAAAAAAGAACGGGAGAGGAAACCCTCCTCTCCCCCCCCCCCCCCCCCCCCCCCCCCCCCCCCCCCCCCCCCCCCCCGCGTCCATGATGGTCAGGCTAGACAAAGTTGTAGAACGCTTTCTCAGCTGTGGTCCACGCCAGTGCTGCCTGAGCCAGACGTTCGGAATCGCCATCATACGTAATGCTCAGATGGCGAAGGTTTTGCTGTGCAGCGTGTACGTTTGTGTTGGCCAGGAGGGCTTCATCCGACGCCAATTGGAGCGTCTTGACGTTAAACCAGAGAGGTCCGCAGCTGGTTGTTGCCAATCTGCTGATCAGATCGCTGGCGTTGCTTCCAACGATCTCGGCAATAATGGGTTGCTTCAGAAAGCCAGAGACGATGCGCGCAATCCAGCTCATCGCGAACGTGTATCCCTCGGGCGGGTTCTGCAGAACTTCGATGAGCGGCCGCGCAGACAGCAAGCGGGCGGCCATGATACCTCCGGGAATATGCGGAAATGTTGCAGATTTGATGCCGAGAACGATCGGAGACAGCTCAAAGGCATTTGAGCCATCCTGGTTGTTCAAGATCAGACGAACATTGCCATAGTCCTCGAATGCGTCGCGCATATTGCGCGTGAGACGGTCGGTGCCGGGGCAGTTGGTGGAAGCAATTGCCAAGGGGTGAATGACTCCGCCGTGCTCAAGGACACGGTTCACCAGTCGATCCAGAAAGCAGGTGAGAGGGGCTCTGCTGGCCAGCAGATTGGCACCGCAATCAATCAGAAGAACCTCGTGATCGCCAAGATTCTGTTCTAGCCAGTCATCGACTTCCTGTGCCGGTGTCTGCCATGCCAGAACTTGCGCGGAGGATTTGCCAGTGCGGCGCACGAGCCCCCGGTTGCCGTCGTCGGCATCGATATTCAGGACGGTACGCCCTGCTGCTCGTAGTCCGGCAGAGATCGCATCGGCAATCGTGGTTTTGCCGCAACCGCCCTTTTCGCTTTGAGTGATGATCACGTTGACTTGCCGCATGCTTACGCCTCCTCAGTCTTGCTGTTGGTCATTCCAATCGTGTCGATGCGGTGTCCGAATGGACTGCGTCGTTCTTCTGTCGGGTGCGTAGAGGCGGTCTCAGTTGTGCTGAACAGGTCGCTTGTCTTCTTCGCGTCTGCCACGGTCGAGGCACGTCGTTGTGATGACTGGCTCGGGGTTCCAGCCCTGCCGCGTTCACTTCTGACACGGTTGTAAGCGCGGGACACGGTTCCGGCGAGAATGGGCTTTTCGGTTGATAAATCCTGGGCAATCTCAGGCCAGGTTTTAGCCAAATGGCCTGGTGCAGAACGGGCGGCACGGATTTCTTCGTAATAGGTTCGCACAAGTGCAGCAGTTGTCTGCTTGCGATTGTGCCGGCTCGGCTGCACGCGCAGGCGCTCGGCAATTTTGTCGGGAGTGTGTGTCTTTTGCATTGTTTGTCTCCACTGTGTCGAATGCCAAGCCAGATGGGCACGGCAATTTTCTATTGGCCAGAGCCGCGAGTGAGGCTGGAACCACTTGAAACCACTTGGAACCACTTTGAGACCGACACAGGCACCTTCACCCGCTTAAAAATTGTCCATCACTGTCCAGACAGAAGATCACATGAAAAATTCCCTGCGTATGATTCTTGTCCGATCGGTATGTTGTCAGGTCTTGTCCAATGACCGGCCGACGTCTGTCGGCTGTCGTGAAGGAAAATTGATGCAGGATGGGACATGTAAACATGTCCGGTTTTGTGCTCGGCGCAGGAGCTTCTCGCAGGGTGTGGGGAGCTGCAAATGACGGTTCGACAGAAAAAGGACAAGGGTGCGACACGCACTGTGTCGGTTCGGCTCTCTGCCGAAAAAGCCGATCAGCTGGCAGTGGAGGCGGCTGTGCGTCATATCACGGTATCGACTCTCATTGCTGACAGACTGTTTGGCCGGGAGCGTCCGGTTCATGTCGCCTTGGCGGCCTTGGGGAGTCTGATTGCGATCGAGCGGACAATTATCGGACAAGAGAAGTTAGATCCTGTTACTGAGGCTGATCTCAAGGCCGCCTTGCAGGAACTCCTGAGGTTGGTTCGCCAGGAATTGGTCCTGTGATCGTCAAGCGCATCCGATCGCAGGTGAGGGAGCTTCGAGGCTCCACGCGGCAGCTTGCCGCCCGCGTGCTGGCGCTCTCCAATTACATCGTTGATGCTGATGTCGACCAGCTGCGCCAGTCCGCCCGTGTCGCGGCTCTGTCCGGTTATGTCCTCGACATGGGCGATACTGCTGATGGTATTCTCGCCGGAGAAAAGGTCGAGGCTTATGGCAGCCTCAGCCTGGTGGGGCCGGCGTTGCCGGAATGGCAGATGGAGATGCTGGCCGTGGCCGCGCGTGCGCCGCGCTCGCGCAATCCGATCGAGCATTATGTCCTCTCCTGGCAGGAGGACGAGCACCCTGATCCGCAGCAGGCGAAAGAGGCGGTCGGGCTGTTTCTGGAGACCCTCGGGCTTGAGCGATGTCAGGCCATCTGGGCGCTCCATGCCAACACCGACAACGATCACATTCACATCATGGTCAACCGGATTGACCCGGCAACAGGCAAGGCGTTGCAGGCTGGCGATGGCTGGGACATTGATGCAGCGCACCGGGCGATCGCCCTGATCGAGGACCGTCAGGGATGGAAGCAGGAAGAAGGGGCGCTGTACTTTGCGCGGCAAGGCCGCCTCTTTGACGCCCGTACCAATAGACCTGTCGATAAGCAGGGCAGGGGGAAACGCAGACAGGAGGTGGAGGGCAGGCAAGACGGCCGGTTGCCTTCAGAGCAACGGGCTGCGCTGCTCGAGGCCTTGCGCGATGCTGCTGACTGGCAGGACTTGCACGGGCGGCTTGCCGAACTCGAAGCAGCTTACGAACGCAAGGGCAGCGGCGCGGTCGTTCGTTTGGGCCGGGAGGAGATCAAGGCCAGTACTCTGGGAAGACACGCATCGCTCAAGGCCATGGAAAAGCGGCTTGGGCCTTATGTTCCAGATCAGCGTCCGCCAAGCCTTGGATATGAAGCTTACAAGCAAGCCTGCCGCACGGAACTTGCCCGTATTCGTCAGCTGCGATCCGAGCAGTTCAAACGCCTTGAGGCGCATCGTCAGGCAACCCTGGCTTCTCTGCCTGGTTCCTTGCCGCCAGAGATGTTTCAGGCGCTGAAAGCTGCAGTCAACGCAGAGTTTGCTTCAGCACGCCGTGCACTGAGCAGTGCCTTTGCCAAAGCGATCGACGCCTTTGCCCAGGCCCGTCTCGATCCTGCCCAATGGCTGGCAGCCTCCAGTCCGATCGCTGCGCCTGCTGTCCAGCTGCCCTCGCTCTTCATTCCGGCAGGCGCTCAGATGCCAGAACGTCCGGCAAGCGTGCGCCTCGATGACAAGGCGATTTCTGCGCGGCGGCGGGGCTTTGCCACGCAGTATCATAACGACACCAACCGCGCGCTCATGGTGACGGACTACCGCAGCGTGATCATCGTGCATTCGGTCGATCCGGTTTCGGTGCGGCTGGCACTGACGCTTGCAGCGCGGCGCTGGGATGTTGTGCGGGCCGAAGGCTCGCCCCGGTTTCTGGAACTCTGTGCACAGATTGCAGAAAGGGAGAAAATCCAGTTGGTGGGCGTCGACAACCAGCCCCTGGTGCCGCCAGTTCAGCGAGGCCGCACGGTCCGAACAGAAACGGTTCGAACTGTTCCACAGACACCCGTTTCAGTTCCTGTGCCCGCCACCAGCCCAGCTCCCGTTCAGAAACCAGCTGAGGTACCCCGGCAAGAGGCGGAGATCGATCGCGCAGACGCGGCTCCTGAAGAGGGGGTGGATCTGGTGCAACTCTGGCAATGGCAACGCCAGAATGGCCGTGGCAGGTGATGGTCGGCACGGCCCGACGATTGCTTAGTAGGGATAAGCTCGCGCCGCCCGCACGGTCTCTGAGGTGGGAAAGAAGGTGAAGTGGCTGAAATAAGAAAATGAAAAAAATGACTCCCGGCAGGGGAAGGCAGCCGCCCCACCGGCAAGGAAGTTTCAACATGCAGAAGAGAACAGACTATCGCCAGAGGCTGGCGGAGAAGGGCGCGCGTGCGCTCACACGCATCGCGGGCTGGCGTTTTGCCCCGCATCCCGAACTGCTTCTGGGGCCGATCAGTATATATCCGTATGACCCCGATGCTCACATGGTTCTGATCCCGGTTGCCTGGGCCATGCCTCGCGGACTGGTATCGATCCTGAACGAGACGCGCTGTACGGCAATCCTCGTGGTGCCCAGCTTCACGACGACCGGAAACCTTACCTGGCAGTTCATGATCGGGCGTTGTTCGCAAGGACATCTGATCTGGTACAGCGGCCTCAGGCTTTTCATCGCCACGGATGACAGGATCTGGTTTGTGACCAATCCAGTATCCTGCCCGCTGGAGCCGGAAGCGCTTTGCCTTGAGCGAGGTTGGCTGAGGCAAGGTGCTGTCCCCTGGAACAGCGAGGCCGAATGGAGGTCCGGTGTACGCAGCGGCGACGACCTGCTGTTGCAGATGGCGGAGCAGGACTGAGGTTCGCTCCGTCTGACTGTTTGAAGCCTGGTTCAACCCAAGGTGGTTGGACAAAGAGAAATGAAAAGTGTGGCCCTCGCTCCGTTCAACTGCGCGGGACCGCTTGTTGGGATTCGATACATGACTGAAGTTTTGATGCACGTGGCCGTGAGTGCAGGTCGGCTGCCGCCCACTCGCCCTCAGGTCCGCAATGCCTTGTTGCAGATTGTGGCTATGATCCAGGGGCAGGAGGTCTCTGCCCCTCGCAACACCCAGGAGCAGCTGGCCGCTTGTGTGTTGCTGCCGCACTGCGGTGTCCTGCTGGTGGGGACAGCATGCCATGCGCCGTTGCTCCGGCCGGAGGCCGCTGAGGCGGCCGCGTCGATGGGTGTCTCTGTCCTGCTGGTTCGCATGGATGTCGATCGCGGCGTGAGCGTTGATATCCGCCTTGCCCACCACACTGGCTGGCTTTGCAATTACAGGCTGGAGAGCGGTCCTGATGGTCGGCTTCTCGTGCCACCAAAGAGCGACCAGCTGCATCTGAGCCTTTCAACCGCTGGCGTGGCGGAAACTGTGCCGCCCGCATTTAACGGCACCGCTCTTGCCCATGCGGAAGGAGGGAACGCATGACCTCCATGACTGCACTTGTTTCTGCTGCCTCGGACACGGCGGCTGAGCTGCGCTCGTTCATCAATGGTGGCGGCGTGTACCCGAACTTTGACTTTACCCGCTATTGGTGGGCCTCCAGCGACAATAGGCCGGGCATTGCGCCGTGGGTTCAGAAGAAGCTGAAACCCGGCAACGATCCAGAGTTCGGGCAGGCATTGCGGGCGGGCCTTGTCCTGCCGAAAACTGCGTCTGGCGATTACATGAATCTGGCGTTCCTGCTTGATCGCTTTGACCGAACGCTGCCGTCGTATGAACAGCATGCCTTTGTACAGATGAAGTTTACTCTGCCGGGAGATGAGCCGCTCCATGTCGGCTGGGAGCGCGTGCGCGCCTTTGCCTTGGAGTATCTTGCGGGCGAGCGGGGTCTTGCTGCTGTGATCGTGCTGCACAATCCGGGGATCGCCGGGTCAGGCAACGCACCGCACATCCATGTGATTGTTCCGGCGCGTCAGCTCACGGCCAATGGGTTTGGGGCCACTGACAAGGGGCTTTGTTCTGACCGAGGGCAGGAAGAGTGTTGGGCTGCCTGGCAGGCGCTTGTGACAGAGGGAGGTGTGGCATGAACCAGTCCAACCCCGATCAAATCCAACGGCTGGCGCGACACCTCGCCAGCCTGGGTAGGGAGAACGCGGAGCGACTTCAACTTGTGGTCGATGAGGCACTGCGCTTGCTGGATGATCCGGAACTGGTGATCCCTGAGGTGCAGCCTGAGGCCTTCCCTTGGGAGCAGGAGGAGCCAGAGGTGAGTGGCCCAAAGGGTATTTATTTGGCGACAGTGACGGATGATGCCACGGGAGAGGGGCTGACAGTCTACTTCGCAGCTGTGTTGGCGCGTAGCGAAAGCGAGGCGAGGCGCTCACTGTCGCGGCACTGGACAAGGAATCTGGCACACTTGGCAACGCTCGCCCGAGGCGCTGATGGTGTCGTGCCGTATGCTGATCTGTTTCTGTCGCCCAAGTTGCGGGCGGCGCTTGAGCGATTAGAAAACAGCGGGGATCGACCTGCAGCCTTCAGCTATCAGGCCCGGTATCATGTGAATATTTCATGAATAGTGACCTGCATTTCCGAAGAGTGCTGTCGTTGCTTCATGCTTTGAGCGGTGTCGAAGCTGCAGGTCGTGCCTATTTCCCGCCTTTCAGCACCATAGGGAGACCTGCAAACAGAACGACGCATTCGTTCGCAGCGGCAGCGGTTGCCTGATTGATCCGTCCGGCAATGTCGCGGAAGCGGCGGGCTAGCGCATTGTCCGGCACAATGCCAAGACCCACCTCGTTGGCCACCAGAACGACCGGCCCTGTCACCCTGCCAAGAGCCTGGATGAGGCGCTCGGTTTGTGCCTCGGTGTCCTGATCTGCCAAGAGTAGATTGGAGGCCCAGAGCGTCAGGCAATCGACCAGCACAACGCGGTCCGGCGCCGCGCTGGCGACAATGGCTTCCGGCAGATCAAGCGGGGCCTCAAGCGTCTCCCAGCCTTCACCACGCTCAGCCTGATGTTTGGCAATACGCTCCTCCATTTCCACATCGAACGCCTGCGCCGTGGCAATGTAAATGCGGCGGCCAGAGATGGCCTCGGCGCGCGCCTGCGCATAACGGCTTTTGCCGGATCTGGCGCCGCCCAGCACAAAAAGGATTTGCACAGATGAGAGGGTCATTTACTGCTGCCTTGACATTATAGAGGGTATCCAACCGGAACTGGTGTTCTGCTTAGCCGACAGTTTGGAAGATTGGAAAGACCGTGACAGATCAGTGGGTGGTCCATGGCGGCGCAGTGTCTTGCGCCATGGCACGTTTTCCGGACGCTCTAACGCCGTGGGTCGATTTATCAACGGGGATCAATCCGCGCCCCTGGCCGGTTGATCAGGTGCCTGCCGTTGACTGGACGCGGTTGCCTGATCCGCAGCACCTCGCTGAACTGGAAGCAACGGCCGCGCAATATTTCGGGGTGGACGCGCCCCATGTTTGCGCAACGCCGGGCAGCGAGCTTTGCCTGCGCCTGCTGGCTCATGCCGGATTGCCTGCTCCCTTCACGTGCCTGTGGCCAGCGTACCGGACACACGCAGAAGGGCTGCCGGGGTGCCGCCTGGCGGCACCCGATGAACTTGCCGAAAGGGCGGGCGATCCGGGCACGTTGTTGCTGGCCAACCCCAACAATCCCGATGGCCGGTTGCTGACGGCATCCCAGCTTCTCGAGATTGCAGCGGCCAAACAGCAGGCAGGGAGTTGGCTTGTGGTCGATGAAGCCTTCATCGACGCTTATCCTGAAGCAAGCATTGCCTCGAAGGTGTGGGGAGGCCGCCGGAACCGGGACGAATTGCCGGTCGTTGTGCTGCGCTCCTTCGGCAAGTTCTTCGGGCTGCCGGGGCTGCGGCTGGGGTTCCTGATCGGGCCACGAGACATTGTGATCCAAATGAAGGCATTGCTCGGCAGCTGGCCCGTCAATGCCGCTGCTGTTGAGATAGGGTGTCGCGCCTACGCGGATGCGGCATGGCAGGCGCAGGAGCGGGATCGACTCCAAGAGGAGGCGTCCCGCCTGAAGGCGCTGCTTCAAGGCCATGGGTTGCATCCGCAGGGGAACAGTCCCCTGTTTCAGCTGGTTGAGGTGGATGAGGAGCGTGGCGGGGCCATAAGGCTCTTCGAGCATCTGGCCGGTTATGGCATTCTCACCCGTCCGTTCAGCTACAATCCCCGCTGGTTGCGTCTCGGCCTGCCTGCCAGCGCGGCAGACTATGCGCGGCTTGAGGCCGCTCTGACGGTCTGGCGGACGGCATGACGGGTCTGTCTCTGCCACTGGTGGCTGTCGCGGCGTTTTTGATCGACGCGAGCCTTGGCTGGCCGGACTGGCTCTACCGGCGCATCGGCCATCCGGTCGGGTTATTCGCTCGGCTGATCACTGGCTGCGAGACGGCGTGGAACCGCACGGATTTGACTGACGGAGCGCGGCGAGGGCTGGGGGTGCTTTGCGTTGCTATCCTCCTGGGCGGTGCAGGTGGTGCAGCCTGGCTGATCCAGTTGTTACTCGTGAATTTCCTCGGCGGCTGGGCTTGGCTTGGTGTTGCCGTGCTGGCCTGGCCGGGGCTGGCGGTGCGGAGCCTGCACGATCATGTGGTGCCGGTTGCCCGTGCGCTGGCTGCAGGTGACCTTGAGGGAGCGCGCAGAGCAGTCGGCATGATCGTCGGGCGCGATCCGGAAACACTGGATGCGCCGGGCGTTGCCCGCGCGGCGGTTGAGAGCCTGGCCGAGAGTTTTTGCGACGGCGTCATGGCCCCGCTGTTCTGGTTGACGGTGGCGGGCCTGCCGGGGCTGTGGGTTTACAAGGCGCTGAATACGGCGGACAGCCTCATTGGGCACAAGGAGCTGCGCTGGCGCGCGTTCGGCTGGACGGCAGCGCGTCTGGATGATGTTGCAAACTACATTCCGGCGCGGCTGGCAGGGGTTCTGGTGTGTCTGGCCGCAGGCCGTGGCTGGCGGGTGATGTGGCGGGATAGCCGCAATCATGCCTCGCCCAACGCCGGCTGGCCGGAGGCGGCAATGGCCGGGGCGCTCGATCTCAAACTTGCAGGCCCGGTGGTCTATGATGGCGTGCGCCACGCAAAGCCCTGGATCGGCAGTGGTCGTGCGGATCTGGGGAGCCAGGATATTGATGCCGCGCTGCGGCTGTATCGCCGGGCCTGCGGCTTGGCGGTGGTTCTGATCGGAGGGCTGGCATGGCTGCTGTGATGTTTCAGGGCACAGGCTCGGATGTGGGCAAGTCGGTGCTGGTGGCCGGGCTCTGCCGGGCGCTGGTCAATCGCGGCCTCAAGGTTCTCCCCTTCAAGCCGCAGAACATGTCGAACAATGCGGCCGTGACGGTCGATGGCGGCGAGATCGGCCGGGCGCAGGCATTGCAGGCGCAAGCCTGCCGGGTGCTGCCGACAGTCGAAATGAACCCGGTGTTGCTCAAGCCGCAGGCGGATCGCACCTCCCAGCTT
The DNA here is from genome assembly GCF_051304405.1 of Pedomonas sp. V897. Taxonomy (NCBI): domain Bacteria; kingdom Pseudomonadati; phylum Pseudomonadota; class Alphaproteobacteria; order Sphingomonadales; family Pedomonadaceae; genus Pedomonas; species Pedomonas sp. V897. Next base: position 389,781 of record NZ_JBPPGG010000003.1, on the reverse strand, counting down.
GTGGTGCATGGCCGGGTGCGCGGACGTTTGCGCGCGGGCAATTATCGGGAAGCGCGCGCCGCTTTGCTGAACGACGTGATGGCCAGCTATGCGCGGTTGCAGGTGTCGGCTGACATTGTCGTTGTGGAAGGCGCAGGCTCGCCCGCCGAGATTAACCTGCGCGCAGGGGACATCGCCAACATGGGGTTTGCCCGCGCCGCCGACGTGCCGGTTGTTCTGGTGGGCGATATCGACCGGGGCGGAGTTATCGCCTCGATCGTCGGCACGAAGACGGTTATCGATCCGGCCGATGCTCGGATGATCGCGGGTTTCCTCATCAACAAGTTCCGGGGCGACCCCGCCCTGTTCGAGGATGGCTACCGCCAGATTGAGGCGCTGTCCGGCTGGTGCGGCTTCGGGGTGGTGCCATGGCTGGCCGAGGTCGCCCGGCTGCCGAGTGAAGATGCGGTGGTGCTGGAGCGCGCGCCGGTAACGGTGGCCGAGGACAAGCCGCTCGTCATCGCCTGTCCGATCACGCCGCGTCTCTCCAACTTTGATGACCTTGATCCCTTGGCCCAGACCGAGGGCGTAGAGGTGCGGATGATCCGCCCCGGCACACCGCTGCCCGTTGATGCAGACCTTGTGGTGCTGGCCGGATCCAAGGCGACGATTGCCGACCTTGAATTCCTGCGGGCCGAAGGCTGGGATATCGACCTCCTGGCTCATGTGCGGCGCGGCGGGCGCGTGCTGGGCATCTGCGGCGGATACCAGATGCTGGGCCGCACCATCGCTGATCCGAGCGGTGTCGAAGGTCCGGCGGGCGAGGTCAATGGACTTGGGCTCTTGGCGGTCGATACGGTGCTGGCTGGTGTCAAGGCGCTGCGCACCGTTGCGGGCACGGCGCTTGATGCGGCGTTTGATGGCTACGAGATGCACATCGGCACGACCATTGGCCCTGACACCGCGCGGCCGATGGCGCTGCTGGAGGATGGCAGGCCGGATGGCGCCATGTCCGCAAACGGGCGGATCATGGGGACCTATGTGCATGGGCTGTTCAACAAGGCCGCGCAGCGCAGCGCATGGGTGCGGCTGCTTGGGGGCAGTCCTGTTGCAGGCGGGGCGGATCACGCAGCTGTGGTGGATGAAGCGCTTGATGCCATTGCCGAAAGGCTTGAACAGCATGTGGACGTAGACGCGCTGATTGCGCTGTCAGAGCGTGCTGGCAATTATCAGGGCAAGTAACAGTCCGGTCTCGCACAGTTCGATGCCTGCGCCGTGGCAGTCGCCCGAAACGCCGCCCAGCTTGCGTTTAAGCCAGACGCCCCAGAGTACGAGCAGCCCCACGGTTGCCCAAAGTGCGGGCGCGATGAGAAGGGCTGGCGCCAGGAGCCCGATGGTCCAGAGCGCAAGGCAGAGCGGGCCTGCGCCTGCGCGAAACGTTGAGCCGAGGCCTGCGTGCAGGGGCGGAAGCCACAGCGTCCACAGCAGCGGCCCGATCCTGGCCAGGGCCGGGATGAGCAACACCGCCATCAGCATGGCGGCGTGCGGGTACGGGGCAAGCGCCACCTCGTGCAGCAGGATCGTCTTGGCCAGCAGTTGCAGGACCAAAGCGCTGACCCCGAGGCTGCCGATATGCGGATCCTTCATGACGGCGCGCAGCTTGTCTGGGTCGCCATGGCTTGCCGCCAGGCCGTCCACCAGATCGCCAAGGCCATCCAGATGGAGCGCGCCTGTCACCCACACCCATGCGGCAACGCCTGCAAGGGCGGCGAGCCACGGGCTGATGAGATTTCCCAGTGTAAAGGCGAGGGCGACGGCGCTGCCGACGACGAGACCCGCCAGCGGAAACCAGCGGATGGCCGCCTGAAAATCAGCGGCGGAGACGTCAAGCGCGGGCAGGGGCACGCGCGTCATGAACTGAATGGCCAGCATCGCCTGCTTCAGATGAAGCTTGATACCCGTACTTGTCGGGGCACTTGCTGTCACAGCCCATCCTCCACCCGAAAAAGCCCGGTCAGCTGGGCGGTGCGCGGGCACGTCTCCCACAGGTTAAGGCGGACCAGAATCCCATAGGGCAGATCAACTGCCCAGCAGTGATCGAGCGGCCAGTCGAGGAGGATCGAAAGCGCGGCCCTCATGCTGCCGCCGTGAGCAACAATAAGCGTCGCCTGCGGCTCCAACGCCTCCAGTGCTTCGCCCACGCGCAGTCGTAAATCCTGCCAGCGCTCCCCGCCAGGCGGCGGGTGGAGGTCCGGGTCCGTCTGGAACCGTGAGAGGCTGTCCTGCGGGAGCGCGTTGGGGGCCATCCCGTCCCACAGGCCGAAGTTCACCTCGCGCCAGCGCACATCGTCCATCACCGGCAGGCCAAGGTGCTTTCCCACGACCGCTGCCGTTTCCCGGCACCGGGTCAGGTCGGATGTGATGATCCGCTGGATGCCCTGTTGCGCCAGCCGCCCGGCTTGCGCCTCGGCCGCCTGCGCCCCCTTGCCGGACAGGGGGACGTCGGTCCAGCCGAGCAGCACACCGGTTTCAACCGGCGTGCCATGGCGCAGCAGCCAGAGCGGCCAGGGAGAACAGGCACCGGATGGCGCTGCGGTCATTCGGCCGGCTCGGCAACCCGCGGGCGCGGCGCAGCACCGGCGAGGGCCTCCTCGATGGTTGCCATTTGCGTATGCGTGGCGAGCGCTGCTCGGATCAGGAGAGTCGCAACAGCAGCGCCGCTCGCCTCGCCCAGCCGCATGTTCAGGCGCAGGAGGGGCGACAGACCAAAGTGTTTCAGCACCCGGCCATGCCCCGGCTCCTCCGACTGGTGCCCGGCAATGCAGTGATGAAGAATGTCAGAATTCTGCATAACCAGCGGCGCGATCGAGGTGCAGCAGATGAAGCCGTCGAGAACGACCGGAATGCGCTTCAGCCGCGCGCCCAGCACAGCGCCCGCCATGGCGGCCAGTTCGCGTCCGCCCACTGCCGCCAGCAGGTCGAGCGCCGTGCGCGGCGTCTCGCGATGCACTGCCATGGCCCGCTCGACCACGTCGGTCTTGCGCGCAACACCTGCCGTGTCGATGCCGGTGCCACGCCCGACCCATTCGGCCGGTTCGCCTCCATAAACCAGACAGGCGAGCGCGGCGGCGGTAGTGGTATTGGCGATGCCCATCTCGCCGATGACGAGCAGGTCGAGATCGTCCTCAACCGCCGCAGCGCCTGCCGACAGCGCAGCCAGCGTCTCGGATTCGCTCATGGCAGGGCCGGTGGTGAAGTCGCTCGTCGGGCGGTCAAGGTCGAGCGCCACCACCTTAAAGTCGAGCCCTGCCGTCAAGGAGAGCGCATTGATGGCAGCACCGCCGCGCTCGAAGTTCTCGACCATGCCGCAGGTGAGTTCGGGCGGAAAGGCGCTGACGCCATAGCGTGCAATGCCATGATTGCCGGCAAAGACGATGGTCTGGCCGCGGCGCAGCCTGGGGTGCGGCGTTCCCTGCCAGCCCGCCATGAACACGGCGATGTCTTCAAGACGTCCGAGCGAGCCTTCCGGCTTGCACAGACTTTTCTGGTGCGCACGCGCGCTCTCAATGGCCATTGCAGCCGGTTCAGGAAGCGCGGCCAGCGCGGCGTCGAACGCGGCGCGATCAGGAAACAGGGTCATTCTGCAACAAATCCGGCTGGAGGCATGCGGGTGATGAAATGGCCTTTGACGCCTTCGGGCCAGTCCTTGTAGGGCACCACGCCCTCGGGGCTGGCGGCGTAGCGGACGGCATAGTCGAGAATGGCGGCGGCATCCTCGGCCGTTGGGTTGAAGCGCCCAAGCACATAGCCGATCTTGCCCGGCGCCCGCAGATGCACGGTGCAATGCTCGCTGCAGGCGAACAGGCAGGGCATTTCCTGAATGGCGACAGCGGCGTATTCGGGACGTGTTTGCTGGACGCCGCGCAAGGTGTCTGCCAGCACCCGCCCGCCGCGGCGGCCAGCAGCGTCGGATGGCTGATCCTTGGCGAAGCGGCAGGTGTTGCACACGACAACGGCCGCCACATCATCAACTGGGGTGAGCATATTGCCTCTCCCGTCGGCCTGCGGGAGAGCGCAGGCCATGGTTCACAACAGATGCCCCTCGCGCTGCTGCACGTGGCAGCAGGTCAAAGGGCGCTCATGCCGTCATGCGGGGAGGTCCCGTTCGTCCGGCAGTCCCTGGCCGGCCGATAGACGACGACAACAGGCAGGTCTCCTGGCTTGCGGGTCATCGCCGTGCCGGTCGCCTTCTCGGGAGAAATTCCCAATGGCTTCATGACCGCAGACTCGCCGCTCACAGTTGCAGGGACAGCCGGGGATTTACACCCCGTTCCCGTTTTCATTCCCCAAAGGGGAAACCTGTTGCACGTGGGGTCATATGAATATTGCCGCTTTGCCGTCAACCCGTTTGGCCGTTCTACGCGGATTTGTGCGGCAGGCCGGTTGGGTTTTCTTGCGAAGGTCAGGCCTGAAGGCGCTCAGCAATGAAGTCGATAAAGCATCGCGCTTTGGCAGGGAGATAGCGGGTCGGCGGATACAGCAACCAGACGTCGCCGTGATAGTTGGTCTTGAAGGCCCAGGCGGGCAATACCTGTTCGATCAGGCCTGCTTCTAACGCGTCCCTGGCCATGAAGAACGACAGGCTGCCGAAGCCTATCCCGCTCAAGACCGCATCAAGCCGGACACCGGCGTGATTGACTGTATAACGACCCTCAATATCCACGCTGATCGTCTTGCCGGCCCGGGTGAATCGCCAGCGGGAGTCGTCAACGGCCCGACTTAAGGCAATGCAGCTATGACCTTTCAGGTCTCGAGGGTGCTGTGGGCGGCCGTGTTGGTCGAGATAGGCCGGCGTTGCACAGATGACATGTTCGATCCGGAACAGCTTGCGGCCCATCAGACTGGCCGGCGGATCATCCGTCACCCGAAACGCCAGGTCAATATCGCCATCATAAAGGTCGAGAGGGCGGTCATCCAGCCGCAGCTCGACATCAACGTCTGGATAGGTGCGCAGAAACGGGGCGATGTGGGGATGGACAAAAAAGCGCCCAAGGGCACGCGGACTGCTCACGCGCAGTTTTCCGGCAGGTCGCATCTCGCGCTGGTGCGCGACCTGCAAAGCCGAGCGGGCGGCATCCAGCATGTCGCGGCAATGCTGGTACATCTCTGTGCCCGCTTCGCTCAGGCTCAGCTTTCGGGTTGTGCGATGCAGCAGGCGGGTGCCGGTGGCGCGCTCAAGCCGCGCGATCGAGCGGCTGACGGCAGAGGGTGTCATGCCGCGCTTTCTGGCGACTTCGGAGAAACTGCTCGCCTCCACCACTTGGGCGAACAGGGCCATATCGGGCAACAGCGCGACATCATGATTTATGCGCATGAGGAACAAGTCTTTGCAGTTCGGCGGCGATTATTGCTTCTTTTCAGGTTTGCTATCCTGGCGCAAGAGGCCTGTTCGACCTGTCTGATCGGCCCTGTCAGGAGCGTTGCCATGTCCAGAGCCCTTATCATCGTTCGCGCTGGCGAGACCTTTGCAGACCTACGTACCCGGATCGGTGATTTTCATGACTGGATTGCTGAAGGTCTGGGCCTGACGTGCGATGTCTCGCATGTGGATGCGCGCGAAGCGCCTGACTTGCCAGAGCCGGCCTCGGTTGCCGGCGTGGTGGTGACAGGGTCGCATGCCATGGTCAGCGACAGGGCACCGTGGAGCGAGCAACTCGGCCAATGGCTGCTCCGCTGCGTGGAGGCCAGGGTTCCGGTGCTTGGCATCTGCTTTGGGCACCAATTGCTTGCCCATGCGCTTGGCGGCGTTGTGGGATACCGGGCTGACGGGCGGGAGTTGGGAACCATTATGGTGCATCAGCTGGAAGTCGGGCAATCCGATCCGCTGTTCCAACACATGCCGCAGGTGTTTCCCGCCCATGTGGTGCATGAGCAGTCCGTCCTTGCTCTGCCGCCGGGTGCGGTCCGCCTTGCCTGGAGTTCGCAGGAGCCGTGTCAGGCGTTTCGCTTTGGCGATTGCGCCTGGGGCGTGCAATTCCATCCGGAGTTTTCCGCCACGGCTATTCAGGCTTATCAGGCCCGTCTCGCCCCGGGGGCGTATCCGGAAGATGCGCCTGACACGCCAGAGGCGGCCCGTTTGCTCCGTTTGTTCGCAGAGTATGTTCTCAGACGCGGCAACGCCGGATGACTTGCGTCTTCTCCATCAACCCGCACGACCCCTCGGATAGAGAATAGTCCGCCCGTCCTCCGTTTGGCGCAGCGCAGTGATGCCGTAAACGCGGGCGAGCAGCTCTGGTGTTAGCACGATATCGGACGCTCCCGCGCCTGCTACGCGGCCATTGTCCAACACCAGCACCGTGTCGCAGTAGCGGCTGGCCAGCGTCAGATCGTGCAGCACCGTGATGACTGTCTTGCCGCGTCGCGCCTGATCCAGCAGCAAGCGCATCACATCGATCTGGTGCCCAGGATCCAAAGCGGCGAGCGGCTCGTCGGCAAGCAGGATCGGTGCCTCGACCGCCAGGGCGCGGGCCAGCAGCACGCGGGCACGCTCACCGCCTGAAAGCTGGTCGATCGGCCGGTTCGCAAAGCCAAGCGTATCCGTTTCCGTCATGGCGCGGGTGATGGCGTCCTCATCCCCGCCGCTGAGGCGCGTGTGGCCATGGGTGTAGGGCAGGCGTCCCAATGCCACGACGCGCCGTGCGGTCATGCCCCAATGCACCACCGGACTTTGCGGCAGATAGGCCATGCTTTGGGCGCGCTGGCGGCGCGAGAGGGCGCTCAAGGGCTGGCCGTCCAGAAAGATCTCGCTGCGGATAGCAGGTTCGATTCCAACAAGCGCCCGCAGCAGGGTCGATTTGCCCGCGCCATTGGGGCCGAGAATGGCATGGAGGCGGCCCGGCAAAAACTCGGCCTTTATATCGCTGAGAGCCAGCCGGTTGCCCAATTGCACCTCAAGCGAGTGTATGCGCAACCCGTTCATATCCGACGCTCCCGCAGCAGCTGGTAGACGAACACAGGGATACCGAGAAATGCGGTGACGACTCCCAACTTCAACTCATTGGTGGAAGGGATCAGCCGCACCAGCACATCGGCTCCGGTCAGCAGCGCAGCACCGCCCAGAAACGAGGGCAGCAGAACTGCCGATGGATTGCGGCTGGTCAGCGGGCGGACCAGATGCGGCACGATCAGGCCGATGAAGCCGATGGCGCCTGAGACGGCAACCGCACCGCCCACGCCAAGCGCAACGCCGATGCCGATGAAAAGGCGCAAACGCCGAAGATCAACGCCAAGGCTGACGGCGCAGTCTTCGCCGAGCGACAAGGCATCAAGGGCCGGACCTGTGCGCAGCAGCAGCCCTGCGCCGAACAGAATGCAGGGAAGGGCAATCCAGATATGGGTGAGGGAGCGGTTCTCAAGGGATCCGAGCAGCCAAGTGGTGATTTCCATGGCGGCAAATGGATTGGGCGACAGATTGAGCGCAAGGCTGATGGCCGCGCCTGCCAGCGTGCCGATGGCGATGCCGCCGAGGATGAGGCTGAGGATCGTGTCGCGGCGGGCGGCCAGTCCGAACAGGAGTGCCAGCGCGCCAAGCCCGCCGGCAATCGACAGGAGCGGCAGGAGGAAATCATTCAGCTCCGCCAGCCCGAAATAAAGGGCGATGACGGCCCCGAGCGCTGCCGCATTGGAAACGCCAAGCACGGAGGGTTCGGCCAAAGGATTGCGCAGATATCCCTGCAGGACCGCACCGGCGAGGCCCAGCATGCCGCCAACCAGCAACGCCAGCACCGTGCGCGGCAGGCGCAGTTGCCAGAGAATAATCTGGTCAACCGGATCGCCCTTGGCCAGAAGTGCGGCCCAGAGTTCGCCAAAGGAGAGATTGACGGGACCAAACAACAGAGAGGTTGCCGCCGTTCCTGCAATCAGGATCAAGAGCAGGCTTATCAGATTTTTCCGCGATGTTTCGTTTTCTGGCGTCTTCACAAATGACCTCGGCTTCGATCGGTCGTCCCGTCACACTTGTGTCCCGGGTGGAAATGTCTCATGTCGGCAGCCAGTCAGGATTTATCCGGGGTTGGTGCGAACATGAAGCAGGGATGGAGGGTCTGGGCGATGTGTAGCGTTGCGCTCCATGCCCTTGTATTTTCGGCGACCGTGGCGCAGGCCGCGCCTGCGCGCATCGTCTCGCTCAACATGTGTGCGGATCAGTACCTCGTCGCGCTGGCGGACAAAGGGCAGATTGCAGCCCTGACGCGATTTGCCCGGGATCCGGTCATGTCGGCGGTCAGCCGGGAGGCAGCGGCCTTGCCGTACACGGGCGGAACGGTTGAGGAAGTGCTGAAACTGAAACCGGATCTCGTGATTGCCTCCAGCCAGCGGCGCGTGGGCGTTGCCGCGCATGTGGCGGCGCAGAACATTCCGATACAGCCTGTCCATACGGCAAACAGCTACGAGGACATCAAGGCACAAATCCGGGATGTTGCTTCCGCTGTCGGCCATACCGAACGCGGCGAGGCGCTCATCCGCCAAATGGAGGCGAGCCTTGCAGATATTCACCCGGCGGGCCGGGGGCGTGTGGCAGCTTATTACCAGCGTCGCGGATTCATGACCGGAACCGGCACGCTGGTCGATGAGATGATGCGCCGGGCGGGCCTTGAAAACCTTGCAGAGCGCTTGGGCAAGCCGGTGCTGGCCCAGATCAGCCTTGAGGAAATCGTTGCAGCCCGCCCCGACTTCCTGATCGTCGAGGCGGATGCGCTGCGGGTGACGGATCAGGGAACGGAAATGCTTCAGCACCCGGCCCTTGCCCATATTCCTCGCCTTGTGCTGCCCCAGTCGCTGACGGTCTGCGGCGGGCCGACCTACGTCGAGGCGGTCCGCCAGCTCGTTCAGCAGATCGAGGCGCACGACAGGCAGGCCAGTGCGGGCAGGGCAGGCATTGCACATAAGCGTTAGAACTCGATGCCGGGCTGACCCTTGATGCCTGCCCGGTAAGGGTGTTTGATCTCGGTCATTTCCGTGACCAGATCCGCCATGTCCATGAGCGCTTGCGGCGCATTGCGGCCGGTCACGACCACGTGCTTCATCTCTGGCCTTGCCGCCAGCACTTCAAGCACTTCGTCAATCGGCAGGTAGTCGAACCGCAGGACGATGTTCAGCTCATCCGCCAGCACCAGATGGTAGGTGGGGTCGTTGATCATCCGCTTGACCTCTTCCCAGGCCTGACGTGCCATCTCCATATCCCGGACGCGGTTTTGCGTGTTCCAGGTGAAGCCTTCGCCCATGGGGCGGAATTCGACGAGGTCGGGAAAGGCGTCAAACACCACCTTCTCGCCGGTCTGCAACGCGCCTTTGACGAACTGTACGACGCCGGCCTTCTTGCCATGGCCGATGCAGCGCAGCACCATGCCCATGGCGGCCGTCGTCTTGCCTTTGCCCTTGCCGGTGTGGACGATGAGCAGGCCCTTCTCGCGGGTCTTGGTCGCCTCGATCTTGGCGCGCGCCGCCTGCTTTTTCTTCATGCGCGCGGCATGCTCTTCCTCGGTGCGCACTTTGCCGGTGGCGGCCGGTGTCTCGGTCATGGGATCTCTCCTTCCGGGGGACGGTTTGCAAGGGTGTTGCGCAGGTCCTGCAGGCTTATGGCGGTGCTGTTGGAGCGGGGCTGCCACAGCCCGCGCTCCAGCGCCTCGGCAAGGCGCGCCATGATTTCCTGAAGGGCATCGGGATTGTGGTCCTTGAGGAACGCCCGCACGCGCTCATCCTCGATATAAGCGCTGAAGACCGCGTCGAAATGGTGATCGCGCACGGCATTGGTGGCGGCGGCAAAGCCGAATAGATAGTCGATGCTGGCGGCAATCTCGAACGCGCCCTTGTAACCGTGGCGCATCACGCCCTCGATCCACTTGGGGTTGGTCAGGCGACCACGGACGATCCGCGCCACTTCCTGATCGAGCGTGCGCACGACCGGCTTTTCGGGGCGGCTGTGGTCAAGGTGATAGGACAGGGGCGCCCGTCCGGTCAGATGTTCGATGGCAGCGGCGATGCCGCCCTCGAACTGGTAATAGTCATCGCTGTCGAGCAGATCATGTTCCCGGTTGTCCTGATTGTGGACGCTCGCATCAACCTGCGACAGCCGGGCGGAAAATCCGGGAAGGTCGCTGATGCCATCCTGACCGCCGCCGTAGGCATAGCTGCCCCATTCGAGATACATTTTTCCCAGATCAGCGCGGGTCTCCCAGATCCGCTCGTCGATCAGGGTTTGCAGGCCTGCGCCATAGGCGCCGGGGCGCGATCCGTAAACCCGGTTGCCGGCGCGCAGCGCCGCCTGTTCGGGCGATACTCCCGCGGCTTCCAGTTTGTGCTGTTCCGCGCGGAAGCGGGCGGCGGCGGGATTGTCGTCTTCATTTTCCTCCATGACCATGACGGCGCGCGCCGCGCTGTCGAGAAGGGCGATCTGCTCAGGAAAAGCATCGCGGAAAAAACCGGAGATGCGGAACGTGACATCAACGCGCGGACGGCCGAGTTCAGCGATGCTGATCACCTCGAAGCCGGTCACGCGTCCGCTGCTCCACTCCCAGCGCGGACGCACGCCCATCAGCGCCAAAGCTTGCGCGATGTCATCGCCGCCCGTGCGCATGTTGGAGGTGCCCCACGCGGTCACCGCCATGGCCTTGGGCCACACGCCTTCGCGCTGGAGGTAATCCTCCACCAGCAGCCGGGCGGACTGCTCGCCCAGCCGCCAGGCCATGGGCGTCGGTACGCTGCGCGTGTCGACCGAATAGAAGTTGCGTCCGGTCGGCAGAACATCGGGTCGGCCGCGCGTCGGCGCGCCGGACGGGCCGGGCGCAACGAAGCGGCCATCGAGCGCGGTCAGCAAGGCTACCCTCTCGGCGGGACCGCAGGCATCCACCCGAGGGGCAAGGTCCGTTTCAATGGCGTTCAAAACTGCGGCAGATGCCGGGCCGGGCGGCTGAGCCTTGCCGCTGACGAGGTGCAGGGAAAATTCCTCCAGCCGCTCGATCGTATCGCCCGTGGTGCGCCATAAATCGCTGCAAACGCGGGCGAGCGCCTCCGGGCGCGGGCCGTGCCAAGGCGCATTCAGCACGCAATCGAGCGGGTCAAATCCCAGTTGGAAATCATCGGCCAGCGCCCGCAAAAGCGATTGCGCGCCGGGGTCATCTGCCGATCTGCCGTGGCGCGGCGTGCGGGCCAGAGAGATCAGCAGGTCCAGCCGCAACTGCCCCTCCGGGCTGCGGCCGAAAATATGCAGCCCGTTGCGGATCTGAAGTTCCTTCAGGTCGCACAGGTAATTGTCGAGGTTCGCAAGGGTATCATCGTCATTCGTGCCAACGCCTGCATCAACGGCAAGGCCGTTGCGGTGCGCAAGGTCGAGAATGTCGCGCTTCAGGCCGGGCAGGCGGCGCGCATCCATGCTCATGGCCTGATAATATTCATCGATCAGGGCTTCCAGTTGGCGCAGCGGGCCATGGCTTTCGGCGCGGGTGAGGGGAGGCGTTAAATGGTCGAGAATAACCGCGCCGATGCGCCGCTTGGCCTGAGTGCCTTCGCCCGGATCGTTGACGATGAACGGGTAGATCTGCGGCACCGGGCCAGCCACGACTTCGGGAAAACAGGCGGCGGAAAGGCAGAGCGCCTTGCCCGGCAGCCACTCGGCGGTGCCGTGCTTGCCGACATGGACCATGGCATGGCAGTCAAAGCGTGTGCGCAGCCAGCAATAGAACGCCAGATAGCCATGGGTGGGCGGCAGATCCGGGTCGTGACAGCTGGACTTGGGATCAATGTTATAGCCGCGAGCCGGCTGGATGCCGACAACGACGGATCCGAAGCAATGGATGGGCAGCTGGAACTGGCCGTCGCATACGAAGGTGTCGGTTTCAGGCAGTCCCCAACGCTGCGTGACTGTCTCTTGCACCTCAGCGGGCAGGCATGCGAACCATGCCTTGTAATCCGAAACCGGCAAGGTGGCCTCGCTGCCGATCTGTGCGCTGCCGATGGCATTGGTTACGCCTGAGACAAGGCGCGACATCAGGGCCTGCCCGTCAGAGGGCATGTCGGCAATCGCATAGCCAGCAACCGCCAGTGCGTTCAGAATTTCAAGGCAGGCCGCCGGGGTGTCGAGACCGACGCCATTGCCGATCCGCCCGTTCTGGTTGGGGTAGTTGGCCAGCACCAGCGCGACCCGGCGCCCGGCGGGCGGCAGGCGCCTCAGCCGTGCCCAGTTGGCGGCAAAGGCGGCAATGAATTCTGCGCGGTCGGGCGCGATCTGCGGCTCGACCAATGTGCATTCGGTTAATGGATCGAACCGGGCCTTGCTCTTGAAGGCATAGGCGCGGGTGAAGATGCGCCCGTCCACCTCCGGCAGGGCAACGTTCATGGCAAGGTCGCGTGCGCCAAGGCCAACGCTGCTCTGCTGCCAGTCTTCCTCGCGCACAGCCGCAAGGCAGGTTTGCAGAATGGGGCAGTCGGCCTCCTCCAGTACGCTGCCGGTCCGCGGCTCGCCAAGGCTGGAGGCGGCAAAGGAGGTGGCATTGAGAATAACGTCTGGCCGCACTTCCTCAAGCGTTGCGCGCAGCCAGTCGATGACCTTGGCTTCGCGCAGCCCCCTCACATAGACCGGCAAGACATTGAAGCTGCGCGCCTCAAGCGCGGCAATCATCGCATCGACTGCCTCCAGCGTGCCGGCGGCGGCCAGGGCGCGATAGAATACGAAAAGGGCCGTGGGCTTGTCCGGATCCCATGTTTTCCGGATGTCCTCCAGTGTCGGCGCGCAGTCGGTCGGAGCATGAAGGCCCACATCGGAAAGAGCCTCCGGCATGCGCGCATGGGCATCTCTTCTGCCAATGAGATGCATCGCCTCGTGCAGAAAGAGCGCGGCATTGCCGACGCCGCCATGGCGCAGACACGCCTGCATCAGACGGCGGCTTTCGCGCGGCAGGGTCGAGGCCCGGCTCAGGTCCGGGTCATCCTCCGCATCGCCTGACAAGGCGGCAAAAACAATGCCCCGCTCGCGCGCCATCTCGGCAATCCGGTCGATGCCGTAGGGCCAGTAGGACCGGCCGCCCAGCAGCACGACGGCAACGAAGCGGGCGTGAGCGATGACCTGATCGAGATAGAGGTCAACCGAATAGGGATGGCGCAGTTGCAGCAAGTTCGCCAGCCGCACCGTCACCCCGGCTGCCGCGCACTGGGAAGCGGCGCGGGCAAAGCAGGTCAGTTCACTGTCGGCAGTGGTGAGGATAAGGATGTCTCCCGGCGACTGGCCGAGATCAACCGCCTCTTCACCATCCGAGATCTGTCCGGGCGTGACGGCGAGCAGGTGCATATCAGCAGGCGATCTTCAGAATAGCCGCTTCAATGGCCGCACGATCCATGCCATGCCGCCCGATGACGACGAGGCGGGTGGCGCGGGTTTCCTCTGGCTGCCATGGCCGGTCGAAATAATGCTGCAAGCGCGGGCCAACCCCCTGCAACACGGCGCGCACCGGTCGCTCCGCAACGCTGACCATGCCCTTGATGCGGAAAATGTCGTGGGCGTTGATGATCGGGGCCAGCTTCGCCGCAAAGCCGTTCAGGTCAGCAATATCGCCGGCCTCAAGGACAAAGGAGTCAAAATCCTCGTGGTCATGATCCTCTTCGGTGTCATGGTGCGAGGGGCGCGCAGCAAGGTCGTCTTCCGCCGCAACGCCCAGCCCCAGCAGGACGCCCGGATCGATCTGCCCGTTCTGGACCGGGATCGCCTTGACCTCGGATCGGGCAGAGGCTGCCACGCGGGACTGAACCGCCATCAGGGCAGGGACATCGACCAGATCGCATTTGTTGAGGAGCACCAAATCCGCGCAGATGAGCTGATCCTCGAACAGCTCTTCGAGCGGATTGTCGTGATCGAGTTCGGGGTCCGCCTTGCGGGCCTCGGCGATGGCTTCTTCATCGGATGCGAAGCGTCCGGCGGCCACAGCCTCGGCATCGATTACGGCGATCACGCCATCGACGGTGGCGCGGGTGCGGATGTCGGGCCACTGGAACGCCTGGATCAGCGGCTTGGGCAGGGCAAGGCCGGAGGTCTCGATAATGATGTGGTCGGGGCGATCGTCCCGATCCAGCAGCATCTGCATGGTGGGCAGAAAATCGTCGGCCACGGTGCAGCAGATGCAGCCGTTTGCCAGTTCCACAATCCGGTCGGCCGGGCAGGCTTCGTCATTGCAGCCGCGCACCAGATCCGCATCGACGCCAATATCGCCGAACTCGTTGATGATGAGGGCGAGGCGCCGTCCCCCGGCATTTTGCAGCACGTGGCGGATGAGGGTGGTTTTGCCGGCGCCCAGAAAGCCGGTGATGACGGTTGCTGGAACTTTCTTCATTGACGGTCTCCGGATTGGCCGCGGGGGGCGGCGGTCGCAGTGGTGGCCCAGGGCACCACGAAGGAATGCCCTTCATGGCGGCCATGAAACGCGGTGATGTCGTAGTGACGCGCAAGATTGTCCGGCGTGCAGACGGTCTGCGGTGCGCCGTCGGCAACCAGCTTGCCGTGACTGAGCAGCAACACCCGTTCGCACCAGCGGCTGGCGAGGCTGAGGTCGTGCAAGACGACGATGACCAGCCGCCCCCGTTCCGCTTCGCGGCGCAGCAGTTGCAGGGTGGCAAGAGCATGGTGCGGGTCAAGTGCTGCCAGCGGCTCATCGACCAGCAGGACGTCCGCCTCAACCGCAAGCGCCCGGGCCAGCAGGACGCGCGCCCGCTCGCCCCCGGACAGGGTGTCAACGGACCGGTCTGCCAGTGCCTCGATGCGGGTGCGCGCGATAACCTGCGCGACGACATCGTGATCAGCTGGCTTGAGGCGATCAAGAGTGCCCGCGTGCGGCACCCGGCCCATCTCAACTACGGTTCGGGCAGAGACCGGCCAATGCACCGTGGTGCTTTGCGCCAGATAAGCCAGCCGCCGGGCGCGGGTGCGCTCGGGCAGCGTCGCCAGAGGTATCCCCTCCAGCATTACGCGCCCGGCATCGGGCCGGGAAAGACCGGCAAGCAACCGCAAGAGAGTGGTTTTGCCCGCGCCATTGGAGCCGATCAGACCGACAAGCGCACCTCCCGCAGCGGAGAAGGAAAGGTTCCTAACACCTCCGCCACCGGCGTGATGCAAGCTCAGGCTTTCTGCAATCAGGGTTGTATGCCCAGTCATTCCGGCCTCCGGTGCAGGCGGAACACCATGCGCAGAAACAACGGACTGCCGACGAGCGCAGTCACCACGCCCAGCCGCAATTCCGGGCCGACGGCGATGACGCGCACAAGCGTGTCGGCCGTCAGGACGATGAGCGCACCGCCCAGCATGGACGGCAGAACGGCGCGCCCCGGCAGGTGACCCAAGAGTGGGCGGATCATGTGAGGCACAATCAGGCCGACAAAGCTGATGCTGCCGGAGACGGAGACGCTGGCGCCAACCGCAAGGCTGGTGCCGGCGATGATGAGCCAGCGCGTGCGATCGATATTCTGGCCGAGGCTGCGCGCGGTGTCCTCGCCAAGGGAGAGGGTGTCGAGGCGTGGTGCCGCCAGAAGCATCAGGGCAAGGCCGGGCAGAATGAAGGGCGCGGCAAGGCTCACTTCGGCCATGGTGCGATCGCGCAGCGAGCCCATCAGCCACATGGCGATTTCCGCAACCGCCCATGGCGATGCCGACAGGTTCATTGCCAGAGAGGTGAGCGCCACGCACAAGCTGCTGATGGCGATGCCGACCAGCACAAGGGTGAGCGTTGTGTTGGCGCGTCGCGAGACGACCAGCAGTAGCCCCATGCAAACGATGGAGCCCGTCATGGCGAAGAGCGGCAGCAGGACGGGCGATAGGCTGGCGAAGCCGAAATAGAGCGCAATCACCGCGCCGAGGCCAGCGGCGCTGCCAATGCCGAGGGTGCCGGCCTCGGCCAGCGGATTGCGCAACAGGCCTTGCAACAAAGCGCCCGAGCCGCCCAGAGCGGCGCCGACCAAAACCGCCAGCAGGGTTCGCGGCAGGCGCAGATGCTGGACGATGGTGTTATAGGCAGCTTCAGACTGGCCGACAGCCGCCTTGAGCAGGGTTGCGGTGGACAAGGGCGTGTAACCGATCCGCAGCGACGCCAGCATCATGCAGGCAATGGCAAGACCGAGCAGCAGAGACAGGGTGCGGGGCCGCAGCAGGAAGCGGCTTCCCGTGTCTTTTGCGGCAACCGTGGCGGTCATGGTCGCGCCTCCCTTGCAGGTGTTGCAGGGAACAGGCGCTTGCGCTCGTTGGCCATGGTCTCGGCGGCCAGGACCAGGAGCGGGGTGCCGCAATTCCAGTATTTTCCTGGCACGTCGATGGTCGGCCGGAGCCGTGCGGTTCCCCAGAGGACCGGGTTGCGCCGGAGGAAATTGGCGTTGCGCCGGTTCGTGTCGAAATAGCTGGTGATGAACGCATCGGGCGGGCTGAGAACCACCTTCTCAAGGGGCACGCCGCGCCAGCCGTCAATGCCGATTTCGCGTTGCAGGTTGGCAAAGCCGGCAGCTTCAATGGCGATGTCCACGAAGGTGCCTCGTCCTGCCCCGCCGCCATCGGGACGATAGTAGACAACGCGCGGAAGGGTTGCCGGTTTGTCCCGCGCCAGCCGCTCAAGCCGCCGGTGCATGTCCGCAAGAATGGCCTCGCCGCGCCGGGATTGTTGCAACGCACGGGCAACACTGCGGGTCAGGTCTTCCACATCGGCCCACGAATTGGCAAGGGGCAGGGTGAGAACTGTGATGTTCGTCTGGGCCAGCGCTTTGGCGGTGTAGGGATTGAGGTTGTCGCTGGTCAGGAACACCTGCGCGCCGCTGGCGATAATTTCTTCGGCGCTCCCCCGTGTCACAGGCAGACCTTTGGCCCGGGCGGCATAGTGGGAGAGGGGGCCTGTCGCCTGATCGGAGACGGCCACGATCTGGTCGCGGTCGGCCAGCATTAGCGCCATCTGGTCTGCGCACAGGCCGTATGAGGCGACGCGCGGCACCGCCGCCGTGGCCGGAGCCACAGCGGCGGTCACAAGCAGGACCGCCACTGCGCTTCTCCAGAGGCGGGCGCGCGTCATCCGGCGCGGAAGCCCTTGCCAAGGCGATCCAGACCGTCAGGCTGAACGCCTGCATAAGCATCCAGCACATAATGCCAGAGCGCCAGACGCGAGAAGTCCGGCGTATCGGCAATTCCGTCCTCATCGGTCAGGAACGGGTTGGGGAAATAAATCGACAGTGTTGACTCGCCGTGGCCGTTCTTCATTTGCAGCGACCAGGTGACCGGGTGACCGTTCTTGTCGAGGCAGCGAACGAGTTCCGCAGAGCCGGGGCGGCGATGGGCCACAAGCTCGGGCGGGGTCGGAAATTCCGGCGACCCCTTGTTCTCGCCGATACACAAGTGAAAGTGGCCGCCCCGGCCCCAGTGTACGGTAAAATAGCCGCCGCCGACGTTGATCGACCTGGGCTTGCCCGGGCAGCGCAACTCATACGCGCCGCCTTCAATCATCGGGCCGAAGATCAGTTTGTCCCAGTGATTTTCAAACAGGTCGCGGAACAGGGCCTCGAGCCAGTCCTGCGCAAGAGGCAGGGGCCATACATGGGCGCGCACGCGCCCGTCAGGGGCACGGCGCTCCTGCATCAATATGGGCTGTCGGGCTGCCGGAAAGTCGGGAGAAGTCATGGCGGGCATCTCCAAGATTCAGAAAGGGAGGGGGATGCGGGGCAGTGCATTGGCACCCCCCCGCTTCTCAAATGCCCGGATCAGAAGTTGACCCGGAGACCGCCATAAACGCTCGCCCCGAGCGTGTTCTTGCCCCAGCTGACCTGATAGTGCTTGTCGAAGACGTTCACGACGCGGCCATAGACCTCCAGCCGGTCGTTCAGTTGCCAGGACGACATCAGGTCAAACACGGTGTAACCGTCGGTCGCACCGCCATAGCTGGAGGCATTGCGGCTGCGGTAGCGGGCGCGCACGCTGACGCTCACATCCTCGATCGGCGTCAGCGTGACCATGGTGCTGCCGCTGTTCTTCGGGCGGCCCATGTCGAAGTAGCTGCCGTTTTCGTCGCTGTCTTCTTCTGCGGTCAGGTAAGTGTATGTTTGCTGAACGCTCAGCCAGTCGGTCGGGCGGAGTTGGAGAGCAAGCTCTACGCCAGACTTGCGGGTGCGGCCATACTGGGTGTAGCCGCCCCACTGGCCGACGCCGGAATCCCAGACGATTTCATTGCGGGTATGGCTGAAGAAATAGCTGACCTGCGCCGTGACCGTGTCGCCGAACGACCAGTCGATGCCGACATCGCCGCCCTTGCTGGTTTCGACATCCAGATCCGGATTGCCATAGGTCGGGTCAAACAGCTGATAGAGGCCCGGCGCTTTGGCACCCGTGCCATAGCTGGCCCGCAGCTTGATCTGGCTGCCGCCGACCGCGTCTTCGATCACATAGGCGCCGGTGACGCGATAGGTGTCAAACGTGCCGAAGCGGCTATTGTCATCAATGCGCGCTGCGCCCGTGAAGGTGAGGTTTTCCAGCGGGCGTACGGCCAACTCGCCATAGATCGATTTGGTGGTGACGTGAGCATAGAAGTCACCGCTGTAGAGCGTCACCTGCTTGGTTTTTTCACGCTCGATATTGCCGCCGACAGCCAGGCTGATCACGTCGTTCAGCTTGTAGTTAACATTGGCCGAGGCGCTGTCTTTGGTGCCGCGGTAAAGGTCGCCATCATCAGAATAGGAGGGGCCATAATACAGGCGCTCGGCGACATAGCGGCTTGCGGTTGCATCCGCATTCAGGCGACCATCCCGGCTTTTATAGCGCGCCTGACCAGCAAAGGCGTACTCCGTCTTGGTGACGGTGTTGCTGTTGTCAGACCCCGTGTTGTCGAGGTCGGAATCGGCCTTCTGCCAGAAGCCGATGGCCTGCAACTCAACCGTATCGGAGAGCTGGTAGCCGGTACGGCCGGAAATGCCATAGCGCCAGTAGGAATCCCTTTCCGTTGCCGGTCCGGTTCGCGGGTCGGCCAGCGAGGGGCCATCGTGGCTATAGCCGGTGGCGGTGATGCGATAATCCAGCTTGCCGTGCTTGCCGAGCAACGACGCGCCGCCGTTCCAGGTGTTGTGCGCGCCATATTCGCCCTGGGCGCTGAGACGCACGCCGTCTTCCGTTGCACGGCGGGTGATGATGTTCACAACGCCGCCGATGGCGTCCGAACCATAAAGGGAGCTTTGATTGCCGCGCAGCAGTTCGATACGCTCGATGTCGGCCGTGATGAGGTGGTCGGCCTGATACTGGGTGCTGGTGGAACTGGGATCCCCAAGCTCAATGCCGTCGATCAGGAACAGAACCTGGTCGTTATCCGAGCCGCGCACGCTGATGTTGACGTTATCGCCGGGGCGGTCGGTGGTGACCTGAACGCCCGCCAGATCCTGAAAGACCTCCTTGGCAAAGGTGATCTGGCCAAGGTTGAGGTCTTCGCGGCTGACAACGGTGTAGGCGCTGCCGATCTCACGCGCTTCAAGCGGCAGGCGGCTGGCAGAAACCACGATCGTGCCAGCATCATCGGCCGCGCTGTCCGCGTGCGCAAGGGTTGGAAGCAGGCTGAGGGCTGTCGTTGCCATCAGGGTTGAGAAAACGAATTTCATACGTCTGGTCTTCCGGCGTCCGAGCAGATTCGGGACGGCGGGAACATGCGCGAGCCTCCGCCATTAGCAGCGGATAGACGAACGGCATTGCACGCGAAAAATGGAGGACGCCTGTCTCCCTCTGCCGCGCGCACAGTGGCTCCCGCCACTTTGTTCGTCGCTCAGACGGAGAAATACCGTGCCTCGACCATCCCCTGGATCAAAGCAAGAGCGACCTAACGCCGGCAGGTCTCCTGGCTCGCGGGTCATCGCTTGATGGTCGGCCTTCCCAGGCTTGTGGTGCTTGGCACCGCCCAGTGGCTGCCCCTCCTTTGGACGGGAGAGGCGTGTCCATCTCGCTCACCGCTTACAGTTGCAGGGACAGCTGTGGAATTGAACAGGCGTCGGTTGCCCGGCGTATGTTCGCACCACATTCCCATATTATGCCCAAAGGGCACCGGCGCGATCAGCGGTTGATCCGGCAAGCGAATCAACCAGGCTCAGTTCATAGCGGCTTGTTTGATAATTTCAATACAGCGTTTTGCGCGCCTGAGGAACACCCGACAGTCGATAAAATCGCTCGAACGCTGGGCGGAGAGGCAAGTCAAGACCACGTCAGGGTTGCTCGCAATCGACCTGTCGCCAGGCAGTGATGATCTCTGGTTTTGAAAGGAGCCGCTCTATTTCCTGGGGCGGATAGGTGGAGAGCCGGATCGTGGAGCCCCGCAGGATCTGGGCGGTTCCCGACTGGCGCAGTCGGCCATCCTTGCTCCAGCGCAGCCGCTCGGCCGGGCTGATTGACAGGATTTTTTTAACTTGCCGCGGGCTTAAGGGTTTCTGCGCGATGGCGGAAAGCTTTTGCACGATGGCATCACGCAGTTTCTCTGCATGGTTCGCCATAGCCAGGGGAAACGCGCACTCTCGCGCAGTCCGCACGATGACGGCGCCGGATTGCTTCATCAGTCGCTTGAGCGTGGCATCGCGATCGCCGGCATGAACCTTCAGTCCGAGGGGAAGGTCTCCTGCTACGCTTACGCATATCTCAGCAGCGGTTTCCGTGCGGACTTGGCTTACAATGCTGCGAATGCGCACGTGATCCGGTTCGTTGTTCGGTCCTGTCGTTTGACTGAACATGTTCGTCTGGCCGGGCTGGGGTCTACCGCCCTCGGTAAGCGGAGCGAGGCGGGATGACGGATTGGTGTGTGCCCGTCAAGTTTTTTTGAAAGGCAAATTCTGGCCAAACCGGACCCGCATTGGACTGATCTCGTTGATCGCCGCGGTCTCCAAAAGTCTTATAATCAACGGCTTGAGGTTCTGTTGCCGATGGTATAGCCGGAAGCAAGCTGCTGTCAGGCCAGGTTCTGGCCACGGTAAATGAGCCGACCGGTTCAGCCGAAGGGAGGGCAAGGTCCGACCGAACGCAATGTGAAGGCGCGACAGCGCCGTGTCGGTAAATCCGGCCTAGCAACTCCTGTAAAAAATGCTTCGGAGATGCCCGTATCCTCCGGGTCCGGCGAGCGCGGTCTGTACGGCCCGGAACTGGCCGGTCAACTCTTCCTCTCTGTTTTTCCAGCCGTTTGGGCGTCAGACCTTCCGCAAACAAGCGGAGAGAGGATCCGATACTTTCGTATTGCAAATGATAACGACTCGCACTAGCACTGCCTCCAACACATGTTTGGGGGTTCCCATGATCAAGCGCACCATCAGCCTCTACCTTATGACGGCAGTCGCCTGGCCGGCTCTTGCAAACGACGTTGCAGATAACGATGCGGCTCAAGGCAGCCGCGAGATCATCGTCACGGCGACGGGTCGTTCCTCGGCCACCAGCACCACCAAGACCGACACGCCGATTATTGAATCGCCGCAGTCGATCGCCGTCATCAACCGGGATGAGATCGATCTGCGGGCCTCGCCCACAATCGCCGACGCTCTCAGCTACACGTCGGGCGTTCAGGCTGAGGCCTTTGGCATCGACAGCCGTGTCGATGAGGTGTCGGTGCGTGGCTTCGGCGCGGGCGGTTTCTCCTCGAACAACAACTTTGTGGATGGCCTGCGCCTTCCCTCCGGCGGGCAGTGGACACGGCCCGGTTTCGATACGTTTGCGGTTGAGCAGATCGAAGTGCTGAAGGGCCCCTCTGGTGCACTCTATGGTCAGACGGCTCCGGGCGGCGTCGTCAACATCGTGACGAAGCGGGCAACGGACCGCTTCCATGGGGAGGTGCTGCTTCAGGGCATTGGCACCACCTCGCTTGGCCGGTGGAATTATCAGGCGGCAGCGGATGTGGGCGGCCCGGTCTCCGATACGCTCTCCGTCCGGCTGGTGGCGCTCGCCCGTGACGGCAATACGCAGGTCAAGGATGTGAAGATCGGCCGTTATTATGTCTCGCCATCTGTCACATGGACGCCAGGCGACAACACAACCTGGACCATGCTGGCCCAGTATCAGCGCGATGAAGGCGGCTCGACATTCCAGTTCATGCCGGAACTCGGCACGCTGAGACCGACCAACGGCCGCTATATCGCCAACGATGACAACCTTGGCGAGCCCGACTGGAATGACTTCGACCGGGATCAGTTCCTGATCGGCTCGTTCCTGTCCCACCGGTTTGGCGAGAACATCACGCTTCGCAACAACACGCGCTACACGCATCTGGAGACGCTGTATCGCGTCGTGGTGCTGTCAGGAAATACGCTGACCACGTGCCCGGCCAACATTGTCGGCTGCATTCCGGGGCAGACGATCGGCCGGCGCGCAGTGCAGGGCGTGGGCGAAAGCGACGGCTTTGCAACCGACACCCAGCTGGAGGCGAAATTCTCGACCGGTGCGGTACAGCACACGCTGCTGGGCGGCTTCGACTATTTCCACACGGATTGGGAGCATTATCGGGATCTGGTGGCAGGTTCGCAGGTGCTGCCGTTGCTCGACTTCTTCAACCCGGTGCCGCGGGGCTCTGCCACCTATAAGGACAACCTGAGCCCGCAGATCTATAAGGAAACGGTCAGCCGCCAGTCCGGCGTCTATGTGCAGGACCAGATCGAGGTTGGAAATCTGCGCATGACCATCGGCGGCCGTCAGGACTGGGCGAAGGACAATACCTATAATCCGGTTACTGGTGAGCGCTTCATCACCAAGAGCGATGCCTTTACGTGGCGCGCAGGCGCGGTTTACCTGTTCGACAATGGCCTTGCCCCGTATTTCAGCTATGCCGAGAGCTTCCAGCCGCAGGTGACCGATCTGTCGTCCAGCCTCAACGGCGAGCCGTTTGATCCGACAACGGGCCAGCAGTACGAAGCGGGTATCCGATTCCAGCGGGGCAACAACATTTACGTGACGCTGGGCGGCTACCAGATCACCCAGCAGAACATGACGACGCCCGATCCCAACGGGACGCTGTGCGGCACTTCGACCTGCCTCGTGCAGACCGGCGAGGGACGTATTCGCGGCATCGAACTGGAAGGCAAGGCCAGCCTGCCGTGGGGCATGGCTGTCATTGCAACGCTGACCCACAGCGACAGCAAGGTGACCAAGACCACCACGCCCGAGCAGCAGGGCAAGGAACTGCCGCAGGTGCCGGACTGGATGGCCTCGCTGTTCCTTAACCAGAGCCTGACCTCCGGGCCGCTGACCGGACTCGGGTTCGGCGGCGGCATCCGCTACACCGGCAAGAGCTACGGCGACAGCAACAATACGCTGAAGATCCCCGACTACACGCTGTTCGATCTGTTCGTGCGGTATGACCTTGGCGCTCTGAACCCGTCGCTTTCGGGTATGTCCGTTTCGATCAACGGGCGCAACATTGCCGACAAGCGCTATGTGGCGACCTGCACGGGGGTTGCGGCCTGCTACTACGGTCAGGGCCGCAGCGTGACGGCGCGGGTGCAATACAAGTGGTAAGGCTGGCGGGCCTTTTTCTCTCAGTCCTGCTGCTGATGGCGCAGCCTGCCTGGGCTGCGCCATGGGAGTTGCCGCGATCCGACGTCATCGAGATGGCGGCAGGGGATGGACACGTTTACCGCGTGCTGGTGGCCTGGCCGGAGGGCGAGCCACCCGCCGCGGGCTGGCCGGTGCTGTGGATGCTGGATGGCGAGGACAACTTCGCCCTCGCTGTGCAGACTGCGCGGCGTCTCACCCGTGGGCACCCGAGGGAAGCGCTGAAGCATGGGCTGATCGTGGCCATCGATTCCGGGCCGATTGCGCGGCGCATTCTGGACTATACGCCTGCCGTGCCGGGCTATGCCATTCCGGAAGGACGGCCAGCGCATGGCCAGAAAACCGGCGGAGCCGAAGCCTTCCTGTCTTTCATCGAGACAAAGGTGCGCCCGCACATTGCCGCACGCTGGCCGATCAACACGGCACGCGAGACGCTGGCGGGGCACAGCTTTGGCGGTATTCTCGCACTGTATGACCTGCGCCGTCACGGGAACTTCGATGCCTATGCGGCGATCAGCCCGTCGCTGTGGTTTGCAGATGGCAAGGCGCTGCCGCGCGAGCGGCCGGCGACGGCCAGGACCGTAATCCTTGCCGGTTCGCGCGAAGGGGGCCCGGCCAACGGGGTTCTTGAGCACGGGGAGCATTTGGCGGCTGAACTGCGGGAAGGCGGTGCTGACGCGCGGTTCGGTCTGCTTGAGGGGCACACGCATGGAACCACCATGCTGGCCGCGATGATGGATATCGTGCGCCTGGCCTTTGGAGGGGAGAGGTCCGAATGATCGCCTGGATGGGAGGGCTGTTTGTCTGCGTCGCGGCGTTGCTGCTTTATGCAGCCTCGCCAAACCAGAAGTTGACCCGCGTCAGACGGTGGGTCTCGGGGCTTGCGTATCTCGGCGTTGCCGCCTTTGCGCAAGGGCTCGTCCTGCTGCTGCAATGGGCAGGTCCGGCCACGGCGGTTTTTATTGCATTAACGCTGGCCATGCTGGTGTGGACGGTGGTGCCGCTAGGCATTGCCTGGCTGCGTTCGTCAACGGAGGCTGGCGAATGAAACCGCTGTCGAGCCAGGACTGGTTGGGGAAGTCGAGCGCGGGACTGATCCTCGGGTTTCTCCTTGCCCTCGGGCTGTCTGGCCTGTTCAAGCTGGCCAATGGCGTGGAGGAAGCATTCTTCTCCCTCAAGGGTCAGTTCTCCATGTGGATGATCTCGCCGATCTGGGGCCTCATCCTGAGCTTCTGTTTCCTGTTCGGGTCGCCCGCGCGTGCTTGGGGCTGGCTTGGGCTCGCCAACCTTCTGCTGTGGGGAGCCTTGTGGGCGCTGGGGGGAATCGCGCTATGAAAATCCGCACCGACATCGTCAAGATGTACAAGGAAATTCACGGCTGGGTCGGCATCATCTCCGGTCTTGCCCTGTTCATCGCCTTCTATGCCGGGGCGATCACCATGTTCGAGGAGCCGCTTCAGCGCTGGGCCTCGGCCCCGACGCGGCTGGCTCCACCGCCGCCGCTGGACCGCACGGACGAACTGGTCGCCAAGGTCATTGCCGCCCACCCTGAAGCCGCGACGGACTATGATATCCACGTCGAAACCGGTCCCGATCGACCAGCTCGCATGTCGTGGGAAGTCAGAACCCCGGGCGGCGATGGCCATGCACCGCGCGAGACATTTTATGCCTCGCTCGCGCCGGACGGCGGCTTGCAGGTGGAGCGCGAAGGCCCGTCACCGGTCGCGCAGTTCGTGGATGTGCTGCATCAACAGGTGGGCTTGCCGTTCGAGCATGAGATTTCCATGCCGATCATGGGCGCGATCGCGCTGCTCTATACCATTGCGATTGTGTCCGGCCTGATCGTGCTGCTGCCGAGCCTTGTGAGCGATCTGTTCGCGCTGCGCATCGGCAAGAACGTCAAGCGCATGTGGCTGGATGTTCATAACGTGCTCGGGTTGTTCAGCCTGCCGTTCCATCTCATCATGGCACTGACGGCCATCGTCTTTGCCTTCCATGACCAATTTTATGATGCACAAGGCGCGCTGTTCGGCGGGAAAGATCGCCGCCCGCCGGTCAGTGTCGCGCCGCCTGAAGCCGGAGGCCAGACGCTGGCGCCAACGGAGGTGCTGCGCCGGGTTGCGGAGCAGGCGCCGGGCTTCACAGTGCAGCAGATTTCCTATGGCGTGGATCGTGCCGAGCAGCCGTCGCTGCGCGTTACGGGCCGCGATCCGCGTTATGGCCTGCGCGGGCCGACCTTCGGCCTGGTGGAGCTGGACCCGGCAAGCGGCGCGTTCACGTCAACGGATTATATGCCGGGCCATCAGGATGGCTGGGGCGCAACGATCGCCAGCTTCTTCGCCCTGCATTTCGGCAGCTATGGCGGCACGCCGATCCGCTGGTCCTATTTCCTCATGGGGCTGGCCGGGGCTTTCCTGTTCTACACCGGCAATCTGCTGTGGGTGGAATCGCGCCGCAAGCGTGAGCGCAAGGATGGCTTGCCGGAGCAAACCAGATCCACCCGGATGCTCGCGGCTCTGACCATCGGCGTGCCGCTGGGCTGCATGGCCGGCATTTCGGTGACGGTTGCCGCCGCAAAGCCGCTGGGCCTTGGCGCTACCGAGGGGATGCACAGCGCCATTTATTACGCGGTCTTTCTCGTCTTTGTCGGCTGGGCTTTGCTGCGCGGCGCGCCGCGCGCAAGCCTTGAACTGACGGTTGGCTGCATTGTCGCCATGCTGTGCATTCCCGCTGCCACCCTGCTGACCATGAACTCTCACCCACCGGTTCTGCCGATTGTCGATGCCGTTGCCATCACGTTGGCAGCCGCGTTGATGGTGTCGCTTGTGCCTGCCGCGCGGCGTAGCAAGCATGGTCCGCGTGACAGCGTCTGGTCACGGCAGACAGCGAGCCCATAAACCAGATTGTTCAGCGGCGGGGATTAGGCTGCACTCACGGCTGCGTGAGTGCAGTTTCCGCATTCTGGGGTTCCCGGTAACAGCGCAACGAAGTTGGTAGGTCCTCGTCATTGGCCGTGTACGTAAGAATACCATTGGACCGGGATAGGTTAAGCTGGAGCCGGGACGTGATTCATGCTCCTTTAGGACTGGAGAGGTTGATGGCACGACGTTGATATGCGCAGGCGGACAAGGAGTGGTCGATTATCGCGCCCTTGCTTCCCAATAAACTGCGGGGAGTTCCGCGGATCGATGGGCGTCGGGTGGTCAATGGTATTCTTTGGCCGTTCCGCTCGGGGGGCTGCCGGGTTCGAGATCAGGGAACGGTATGGGCCATCGACAACGTGCTACTTCCAGCTTCTCTGCAGGCACAAAGCCGCCTGATTTGCCATTGATCTGTTTAGCCAGCAGGTAGTCTGAGCCTTGTTCGACATAGGTCAAATCCGGCCCCCGCAACCAAAACGATAAAAGCCAGCCCCAAGGGCTGGCTTTTGGCGTTTTTGGACGTGAGGGCTCGGTGAATGAGCCGACCGGTTCGGACCAAGGCGCGTCAGCGCCGAAGGTCAACGCGAGCAAAGCGAGCGGTAAATCCGGCCCCCAGCTCAATTCCAAAAAACAGCAAATCCAGTAACCGCAACCACCGATGCAAAACAGCCCCGGCGCATAAAGCCGGGGCTGTTCTTGTTTGCGGTAAAGGCGGCCACACGGCCGCGTTCGGCTGCCCTTTCCAGACCGTCAGCGCTCCATACCGGCCGATGCCTTTGCGCGGCGACGGCGGGCAAAGGCGCACCCTGCCAGGGCAATCCCGGTCAGCGCAAGCCTGCCCGGCTCCGGCACAGACGCGGCCTCCGGCGCTTCGAAACGAAGCGTCAGGCGCACATATTCGCCGACGCCGTAATCGTCGACGTCATAGCCGAAAACGCCAAAGAAATTGACGACACCATCACTCAGGATGGCGAGAAGTTCAGCTTCGGTCAGCGTGGCTGTCACGGAGATCAACGGGTCTACGCCTTCGTCATACATCATGTCCCACCCATCCGGGCCGTGATTGCCGACACCCCCAAATCGGTCGTCCGACGGGTCGCCATTGGCCAGCCGCCCCAGCGAGATGCCTTCGATGGAAATGAGAAGCCACTCTATAACTTGGTCGGATTCTCCATACCACTCGACGGTCAGGGTGCCGGGACCAACAGCAGCGGTCGGGGTCCCGGTCAGCTGGAGGGAGAAGCTGCCTGCCGTCGGCCAGCAAATTCCCAAGTCGCAGTATTCAGTGACCTCCACCGAACCGCTGTATGGAGCGGCCAGGGCTCCGGCAGCCGGCATCACGGCACAGAACGCTGCCGTCACGGCTGCGCGCAGGTGTTTTTTAATACTCATGTTGATTATCCCCTGTAGTTCGAACCCTGATCAGCCCCATTCATTGCGCAATCGAATCCAGAGGCCTCTCGACGTGGCCCGAGGCAAAAACCGTGCCGCCACAAACAATTAGCCGCGCCAAATAAAATGTTTGTAATATATTCATATCGTTACCGGCCGGGAGCCAGGGCTGCAGACGCCATGGATGTTCCGCGTCCGTAAGAAATTTCGACAGTGATCCACTCTTGACGGACAAGCCGCGGGCCCATGCAGGATTGGCCCCGTGGTCCTGGGCATCTGTCACTCCGGCGGATGACAGACGCCCGCGAACGCGTTGTGTCGCGAGCCGTTTTCCTCGAAGGGCAGGGGTATCCCTTGCCGGACGTTCTCCCGGATTGGAGGTGCGCTGTGACAGGCCGCTCCGTTCCTGTTCACCGGCTTCCCGACCTTCCGGCGCCGGACGTTGGGCTGACGGAGGCGGACGTCGCCGCCATCGTGCCGCTTGGACGATAATTTCCGCACCATCGTCCGGGCGATCGCCGAAGGACGGCAGCGTTCTGTCAGCCTGCGCCGCATGGCCCGGATGTGGTTCAATAAAAATGGCTGGAAGACGGACACGCGAACTGCGTCAGGTCAAAGCGCTGAGTCCGGGAAAAAAATACTCTCGAAAATGCGGCATTCCATCAGCAGCACACAGATTTCTGGCTGTTGTGGGACTAATCGACTAGTTGCAAGAGAGTAGTAAAAGTGATGTTCCGCTGTGATATGTCCATACTTTACCTGAGGTTTTCTGCCGCATCAATGTGATTGTGGCAGATTCGGGGCAGGTTCAACTTGGCATTCATCTAACGGTTCATTAGGCTTTCCCGCGAAGCGGCAGGGGTATTCACATGCGGATTATGGACATGCTGCATCTCCAGAAACTGATTCTGGAGATGGTCGCGACCGGTCGTCCGCTTGATGTGACGATGGACCGTCTCTGCCGGGAGGTGCAGGCCGTTCTGCCCGAGGTCATCTGTTCGGTGCTGCGGGTAGACCAGGAGGGATTGCTTCATCCCCTGGCCGCACCCAGCCTGCCGAAAGCCTACTGCGAGGCGCTGGATGGCCTGCCCATCGGGCCGAACGTGGGCTCCTGCGGTTCCGCCGCCCATCGCCGCATTCCCGTGACCGTGACGGATGTGGCGACGGACCCGCGATGGTCCGGCTTCGAACACTATATCGTGCCGCTGGGATTGCGCAGTTGCTGGTCCAGCCCGATCCTGGGCGCGGATGGACGCGTGCTCGGCACGTTCGCATTCTATTTCCGCGAGGAGAGGGGGCCGACGGAACAGGAAGAGGCGACGGTCGCCGCCTGTGTCCACCTTTGCATGATTGCTCTGGAGCGTCATGAACGTGGGCTGGAAAGCGACCGTCTGGCCAACAAGGACGCGCTGACAGGCCTCGGCAATCGCGCCTCCTTCAACCGGGTGCTGGCGACCTTGCCGTGCAGCGTCCCCGGCTCCTGGGCGCTTCTCGTCATCGATCTCGACAATCTCAAGGTCACGAACGACACCTTCGGCCATCTGGCTGGCGACGAGCTTCTGAAGGAGGTTGCCAAGCGTGTGGTGCGCATGTCCGGCATGGACATGGCCTTCCGGCTCGGAGGCGACGAGTTCGCGGTCATCGTCCGTCTGCCCGACCCGCACGGCGATCTCGACGCCATTGCCCAGCGCATCCTGGCCTCGCTCGACCAACCCGTGACGTGCAACGGACACTATGTGCACCCGCGTGCGACCATCGGCGGCGCGATCCTGTCCGCCGATGATCCTACAGCCGAGAGCGTTCGGCAGAAGGCGGATTTTGCCCTCTATCATGCCAAGGAAGTGTGCCGCGGCGGATTCGTTCGCTATCAGCCCGGGATCGGTACGGCGATCACCAAACGTCTGACCGCGATCAAGGATGTCAACGCAGCGCTGCGCGATGGGCGCATCCGCGTCTACTATCAGCCGGTTGTGGCGCTCGACACAGGCGACATCGTGGGGGCCGAGGCCTTGTGCCGGCTGATTACGGAAACCGGCGAGGTGGTCTCCGCTGCCGAATTCTGCGAGGCGACCCTGGATGCCCATGTGGCCTATGCCCTGACGGAGTATGTCCTCGCGCAGGTTGTCTCGGACATGCGGCAATGGCTCGATATGGGCATCCGCTTCCGGCACCTGGGTATCAACATCTCCTACGCTGATATTCAGCGCGGCAACCTGGGGGCGCGTCTTGCCGACACGTTTGCGAAGGGGAACGTCCCTCTGGACCGGTTGGTCATCGAGATCACCGAGAATGTCTATATCGACCGGCATGACCACGTGATTGCCCGGGAGGTCGCCGCCATGCGCGCGCTCGGCATTCGCCTGGCGCTGGACGATTTCGGTACGGGATATGCGTCGCTGACCCATCTGCTGACGGTTCCCGTCGACATCATCAAGATCGACAAGTCTTTCATCGGAAGTCTGGAACCCGGAGCGCCAAGCAGTGTGATCGTCGACGGGCTGCTTGCGATCGCGCGCAAGCTCGGAATTGATGTGGTGGCCGAAGGCATCGAGCGTCCGTCCCAACTGGAGCAGTTGCGGGCCTACGGCGGCTTGCTGGCGCAGGGGTATCTGTTTTCGAAGGCCGTGGACCCGCACGCGATGACTGAATTGTTCCTGCAAAGCGCGGGGGCAAGGTCCATACCATCCGGCATCATCGAGTGAGTCCCGTCCAGAGATCATCCAAAACGCTGATGAGTATTGGATTATAACCATTCTTGCAGGGCTGCTTGAGGCGGATTTTCCCAGATGGGAATTGTGATTGCTTTTTCCCCTGCTAGATTACGGGGCCGAGACAAGAACATCTGTCGCGCGGCGCCGGAGTTCTGTCAGTCGCATTTGTTTGGGCCGTGCGTGTGTTGAAGCGAAATCATGTCCTTGTCGGCGTTCCCGTCCTTCTGCTGACGCTTGCCGCTGCCTGGTGGCTGGCCGGGCCCGGTACGGCCCCGTCGCCTGACCCGGAAACCTCTGACGCCCAACCGGCGGCGGAGCAGGGCATTCTCCCGGTCGACAGCAAGCAGGCCGAGCAGCTCGGCATCCGCCTTGCGCCCGCCGAGGCGGCAAACGAAACATTGCTTGCCACCATTCCGGCCCTGATCCAGCCGCCTGCCAATGCCCGCGTCGCGGTGGCGGCAACCTTTCCCGGCGTCGTGGTGCGGACGCTGGTGGTGGAGGGTGACAGCGTCCGCAAAGGGCAGCCGCTGGCGGTTATATCCAGCCGCGACGTTCTGACGATCGGCGCGGATCTCGCCCGTGCGAGCGCGCGGCGGGATGTGGCGGAAGCCAACGCCGCGCGGATGATGCAGCTCAGCCGCGAGGGCATCATCGCGGCTGCGCGCGCCGACGAAGCCGAGGCGCTGGCCGCCGAAGCCCGCGCAGACGTTGCCGAGAAGGCGCGCATCCTGCGCATGGCCAACGCCGACGGTGCAAACGGCACCTATACGCTGACCGCCCCCATCGCCGGGCGGGTGACGACCGCGGCCCTTCAGGCGGGGGACCCGGTCGATGGCACCACCGCGCCCTATGTGATCGACGCGGTCGACCGGTACGAGGTCGAGGGCCAGCTGCCCGAGCGTCTGGTGGGCATGGTCCGGCCCGGCATGGCGGTGCGGATGGGCCCTGACATCGCCGGTCGCGTGACGGCGGTCGGGGCGGCCATCGATCCGATGACCCGTTCCGCCACGCTCAAGGCCGAGATCCCCGCTGCGCCGGGCATTATCGCGGGCAAGGCCACCAGCCTGTCCGTCTTCGGCCCCGCGCCGGAGGGGGCGGTGAGCGTGCCGACGGCGGCCGTGACGATGATCGACGGCAAGGCCGTGGTGTTCGTCGCAGTCCGGTCCGGCTTTGCCATGCGCGAAGTGACGGGCGCCAACGGCAGCGGAGACCGCACGGTGCTGCTGGCGGGCGTGACGCCGGGCGAGCAGGTCGTGATTGCCGGAACGAGCGCCCTCAAGGCGCTGGCCTTGTCGCAGTAACGCCCATGCTGCGCTCTCTCGTCGCCAAGGCGCTTTCCTATCGCCTGCTGGTTCTCGCGCTGGCGCTGGTCACCGCCGTGCTGGGGGCCTGGGCCTTTCTCAACCTGCCGGTGGATGCCTATCCCAATATCGCGCCGACGCAGGTGAAGCTCATCCTCAAGGCTCCGGGCATGACGCCCGAGGAAGTGGAAAGCCGCGTCATCACGCCGATCGAGATGGAGATGCTCGGCATCCCCAACCAGACGGTGCTGCGCTCGACCGCAAAATACGCGATTGCAGACGTGACCATCGACTTCACCGATGGAACGGACATCTACTGGGCGCGCCAGCAGGTGGCGGAGCGCCTGTCCGGGGTCATGGACGAGCTGCCGGACACGGTTAGCGGCGGGCTGGCGCCGATTTCGACGCCGCTCTCCGATGTCTACATGTTCACGATCGAGGGGCCGCTCTCCCTTCAGGAAAAGCGGGAGCTGCTGGACTGGACGATCCGGCCCGCGCTGCGCACCGTGCCGGGCGTTGCCGATGTCAATGCGCTCGGCGGCTACGTCCGCACGTTCGAGGTCCGGCCGGACCCGGTTGCGCTTGCGAGCGCCAGGCTGTCCGTGGCGGAGTTGCGCGACGCGATCGAGAGCGGCAACCGCAACGATGGCGCGGGCCGCCTCACCAGCGGCGAGGAGGCCCTGATCGTGCGTGCGGTGGGCGCCATTCGCACCGTCGAGGATCTTCAATCCCTGGTCATCACCAGCCGGGATGGCCGCATTGTGCGGCTCGGCGATGTGGCAAGCGTCGGGACAGGCAGCCTCACCCGCTATGGCGCCGTCACCAAGAACGGCACGGCGGAGGCGGTTGAGGGTCTGGTGATCGCCCTGCGCGGGGCGGACGCGCGGCAGGTGGTGGAGGGCGTGCGCGCCCGGCTGGCGGATGTGGAGAAAACGCTGCCTGCGGGTACGCATATCGATGTTTTCTACGACCGGTCCGACCTCATCGAGCGTGCGGTCGGCACGGTCGAGAAGGCGCTCCTCGAGGCGACCATCCTCGTGGTGGTGCTGCTGATCCTGTTTCTCGGGGACTGGCGCGCGGCGGCGATTGTCGCCGTGACCCTGCCGATGGCGGCGCTCATCACCTTCCTCTTCATGAGCGGCATGGATCTTTCCGCCAATCTCATGAGCCTGGGCGGGCTTGCGATCGCCATCGGTATGCTGGTCGATGGCGCTGTGGTTGTGGTCGAGAACATCGTCGAGCGTCTGGGGCGGGCGCACGGGGCGGGCCAGCCGCGCCTCAATCTGGTGTTCCAGGCGGCGGGCGAAGTGATCGCGCCGGTGTCGGCGGGCATCATCATCATCGCGCTGGTGTTTCTGCCGCTGCTGTCCTTGCAGGGGCTGGAGGGCAAGCTGTTCTCGCCGGTCGCACTGACCATCATTTTCGCCCTGATTGGCTCGCTGCTGCTGGCGCTGACGCTCGTGCCGGTGCTGTCGTCCTATTTCCTCAAGGGCGGCCATCAGGGCGAACCCTGGATCATGCGGCAGCTCGGGCCCCGCTATCAGCGGCTTCTCGCAGGCGCGTTCGCACACAAGCGTCTGGTCTACGGATTGTCGGCGGCCGGTCTGCTGATCGCCGGGATTGCCTATGCCACCGTCGGCAAGACGTTCATGCCGACCATGGATGAGGGGTCGGTGATCGTCCAGCTGGCCAAGCTGCCCTCGATCAACCTGGAGCAGTCGATCCAGGGCGACATGGCGGCGGAGCGTGCCATGCTGTCCGTGCCGGAAGTGCAGGACGTGGTCGCCCGCGTCGGCTCCGACGAACTGGGCCTCGACCCGATGGGGCCGAACGAGACAGACATTTTTCTCAGGCTAAAACCTCACTCCGAATGGCGCGGCGACAAGGATTTCATCGTCGAGGAAATCCGCAAGGCGCTCGACGACCTGCCCGGCATCCAGCCGACGTTCACCCAGCCGATCGAGATGCGCGTGTCCGAGATGTTGACCGGGGCGCGGGGCGATCTCGTGGTCAAGATCTTCGGACCGGATCTTGCGATGCTGTCCGACCTTGCCGGGCAGATCCAGCATGTTCTGACCGGCGTGCGCGGCGCAACGGAAGTGATCACGGTCGCCAACGACAGTGTGGACTATCTCCAGCTGGACATTGATCGCGCTGCGGCCGGCCGGTTCGGCATGCCAGTTGACCATCTCGAAGAAGCCCTGCGCGCCCAGGTGGAAGGCATCCGGGCCGGCGTCGTCGCCGATGGCCAGAAGCGGGTGCCGATCGTCATTCGCGGCGACGAAAGCCTGCGCGCCGATCCCGCGCGGTTCGCCGATCTTCAGCTGCACACGCCGGAAGGCATTCTCGCCCGGGTCAGCGACATGGCGCGGGTCGAGCGGACCCAGGGGCCGGTGAAACTGGAGCACGAAAACGGCTCCCGTTTCGCGCTGGTGCAGGCGTTTGTCTCGGGGCGCGATCTTGTGGGCTATGTGGACGAAGCCCGGGCGGCGGTCGAGGCGCACGTCAAGCTGCCGGCCGGATATCACATTGTCTGGGGCGGACAGTTCGAGAACCAGCAGCGGGCCTCGGCCCGGCTGATGCTGGTGATTCCGATTGCCCTGGTGCTGATCTTCTTCGTGCTGCTGGCAACGCTGCGGTCGCTGCGCGCTTCGGTTCTCATTCTGCTCAACATCCCCTTCGCCATGGTGGGCGGCATTGTCTCGCTCTGGGCGTCGGGCCAGTATCTCTCGGTCCCGGCCTCGGTCGGGTTCATTGCGCTGCTGGGCATCGCCGTCCTCAACGGACTGGTGCTGGTTGCGTACTTCCGGCAGCTGCGCGCCGAAGGCTACAGCATGGCCGAGGCCGTGCGGCTCGGCGCGGAGCGCCGGCTGCGGCCGGTGCTGATGACCGCCAGCATCACCGCCTTCGGCCTGGTTCCGCTGCTCTTCGCCACCGGGCCCGGCTCGGAGATTCAGCGGCCGCTGGCGATCGTGGTGATCGGCGGGCTCGTCACCTCGACGCTGCTGACGCTGGTCCTTCTGCCCATCCTGTTCGAGCGCTTCGGGGAAGGTGCCGGGGAAGCCGACAATGTCTGATATTCTGCTCACCTTCCACTGCGCCGCCCGCGACACGGATATCCTTGTCGCGGCGATCCGCTCGGTTTCGGACGCGCCCGTTCATATTACGGCGAAACAGGTCTCCGGCATCGATTTCGCCGACGCCAGCACGGCCGAACAGGTCGCCGGGCGTCTCCAGCGCAATGCGCTCGAACTGATCGTCGAGGAAGCAAAAATGGCGGAACTGGTCGATGCCGTCACCCGGGCCGCCCGTCAGTTGCCGGTGCGCTGGCATGCGGTGCCTGTCCTCGCCCGCGGGAGGATCGCATGAGGCGGCTTCGTCCACTCCTGATGCTCTCCGTGTTTCTTGCGGCGGCGCCTGCCCTGGCGCAGCGGGCCGATCTGCCGCCCCCGGAGACGGTGATCGAAGTGCTCGACAATCACCCCGCCGTCAAGGCCGCCGCTGCGCGTGTCGAGGCGGCCCGCGCCAGCCGCGACATGCTGGCGCGCGGGCCCCATGAGGTGACGGTTGAGGGCGGCTACGTGCGCCGGAGCGTGGATTACGAGGGCGAGTTTGACGAGTTTGACGTCAGCATTACCCGTCCCTTCCGGCTGCCGGGCAAGGCCGCGCTCGATCGCAAGGCCGGCGCGCTTGAAATCGAGGTGGCGGAAAACCGGATGGCGGATGTTCGGCACCAGGTCGCGCTGGACTTGTCCGGCCTGTGGCATGACTGGCTGACCGCCGCCAGCCTGTATCGCATTGATCTCGAGACCGTGCGCTGGCTGGAAGCCGAGCTGTCCTCGCTCCAGCGACGGGTGGCCCTGCGCGATGCCTCCGAGCTTGAGGTTGATCAGGCGATGGCCGCGCTGGCGCAGGCCGAGGCCCAGGCCGCCGCCTCGCTCGCGGCGCGGGAGGAAGCGCGCGTGACCTTGAGCGCAAGTTTCCCCGAAATTCCGCTGCCGCCGGAGCCGCCCGAGCTGGTGCTTCCTGAGTCCCCGCCGCAGGGTCTGGAAGCCTTGCGGGAGCTTGTGATCGAACACAGTCACGAGATCCGCGCCGCTGCCCGCGAGGCAGAGCGCCTGGGGGTCGTCTCCCGGCGGGTCGGGGCCGACAGGTTTGCCGATCCCTCGTTCGGCGTGCGCATGTTCAGCGAGCGCAGCGGCATGGAAAAGGGGGCGGGTGTGGTCGTCTCCGTGCCGCTGGGCGGCGGCCACCGGCGCGCCGCTGCGGATATGGCGTCGGCCGAAGCCAACGCCGCGCGGCTTGAACTGGAAAATGTCATGCGCTCCGTCACCGCGGTTGCCGATGCGGACCTCTCCAATGCCCGGACCCGGCTGAAGGCGTGGCAGCGTGCGCAGGCGGCGGCGCAAAGCGCGGCTGAAGCGGTTGGAAGGACCGAGCGCGGCTATCAACTGGGCCAGATCGATCTTGCTGATCTGCTCTACGCCCGCCGCCTCGCCAACGACGCCCGCCGGGCTGAAATCATGGCACGGTCAGA
This sequence comes from Pedomonas sp. V897, assembly GCF_051304405.1. Lineage (NCBI taxonomy): Bacteria > Pseudomonadati > Pseudomonadota > Alphaproteobacteria > Sphingomonadales > Pedomonadaceae > Pedomonas > Pedomonas sp. V897. Next base: position 353,386 of record NZ_JBPPGG010000003.1, on the reverse strand, counting down.
CGCCAGCCGCGCCCTGCTCAAGATCCAGATCGACGCGCACACCATCTGGTCACCGGATGAGGACGGAGACCACTGAGGGCGATTTTCGTGGCGATTATTGAGGCGTCAGCACCGTTTTCAGGAATCACTGACGCTCACGCGCCCGACAGGCGCTGTATCGCCCCGGATGCCGCCCGTACCGAGGTGCTCACCAGCCGTCGTTTGTCATCCAGGCAACGCCTGCGTTTAGATATCCAGATGGACCACCGACCGTCAGCCCGCCGTTTCAGCTGTGCGTTGTGCAATGTAAATTTGCTCCCGGCTGATCCGGAAACCTGGCCTCTGTTCAACATTGGCGAAATCCGGTAACCGCCGAGCGAGGTACAACCCGTAATGTCGGCGGCAAGCCTTCACAGGCCCAATATCTGCACCTCAAGGGTCTTATGCCGCCGATGAAGAACGCGGAGGGAACCTGGCATCGGACCGGGGTGACTGGCCACATCGCATCAGCTTAACTGCGGGCACGCAATTGGCATCACCGGTCGCCAAAATCAATACGGCCTTGGATCCGCTGTGTTCAGTGCAAGAGCACCTGCTTGCCCTGATTCATTCCGCTTGCCATAACATTTGTATGAGCAAGCCAGAAGAACGCGCCCGGACCCTGATCGACGCCCAGCTGGAGGCAGCGGGGTGGATCGTACAGGACCGGGCGGAGCTGAACCGCAAGGCGGGCCTTGGGGTCGCCGTTCGGGAATACCCGATGGCGACCGGCCCTTGCGATTACCTGCTGTTCATTGACGGCAAGGCTTGCGGCGTTATCGAGGCGAAGAAGCAAGGCACGCCCCTTGTTGGGGTGGCCGAGCAATCGGCGCGGTACATCGCGGCCCCTCCCGCCCCGCTCAAGACCTGGGGCGAACCCTTGCGCTTCACTTACGAGGCCAGCGGGCTGGAAACCCAGTTTCTGGACCGGGCGGACCCGGATGCCCGCTCGCGGCGCGTGTTCTCGTTTCACCGGCCGGAAACCCTGCTGGGGTGGCTAAAGGATGGCTCATCCTTGCGCGCCCGCCTGCAAACCCCGCCGCCGCTCAATCCCGAGGGGCTGCGCGACTGTCAGGTGGAAGCCATCACCGGGCTGGAAGAGTCTCTGGCGGAGGACCGGCCCCGCTCGCTCATCCATATGGCAACGGGCGCGGGCAAGACCTTCACCGCCGCCAACATCTGCTACCGACTGCTGGCTCATGCCAAGGCCCGCCGCATCCTGTTCCTGGTGGATCGCAACAACCTTGGCCGTCAGACGCTCAAGGAGTTTCAGGGCTTCCGCCCCTACGGCACCAACCGCCTGTTCACCGAAATTTACAACGCCCAGCGCCTTGGGGCCGCAGGGCTGGACCCCAATGCACAGGTGGTCATCTCCACCATCCAGCGGGTGTTCGCCCAGCTGAGCGGCACGGAACTGAGCGAGGAGGACGAGGAAGCCAGCGCCTACGAGCAGGACACAGCGCCGCTCACCACCAAGCTGGTCAGCTACAACCCGGATTTTCCGCCCGAGACGTTCGACATCGTCATTGTCGATGAATGCCACCGCTCCATCTACGGCACCTGGCGGCAGGTGCTGGATTACTTCGACGCCCACATCATCGGCCTGACGGCGACGCCCTCGCCGCACACCTACGGCTTCTTCAACCAGAACGTGGTGGCGGAATACCCTTATGAGCGCTCCGTCATCGACGGAGTGAACGTGGACGGCGAGATTTTCCGCATCCGCACCCAGATTGGCGAATACGGCAGCAAGGTGCCTGCCGGCTTTACCGTTCCCCGGCGAGACCGCCACACCCGGCGGGAGCGGCTTGAGCTGCTGGATGATGACCTGATCTATGCAGGCTCAGACCTTGACCGCACGGTTATCGCGCCCAACCAGATCCGCACGGTGCTGGAGACCTATCGGGACACCCTCTCGACCGAGCTGTTTCCCGGCCGCAAGGAGGTGCCGAAAACGCTCATCTTCGCCAAGGACGACAACCACGCCGAAGAGATTGTGAAGATTGCCCGCGAGGTGTTCGGCAAGGGCAACGACTTCGCCAAGAAGATCACCTACCGGGTGAGCGGCGTGAACCCCGAGCAGCTCATCAATCAGTTCCGCAATGACTATAACCCGCGCATTGCGGTGACGGTGGACATGATTGCAACCGGCACTGACGTGAAGCCGCTGGAGGTGCTGATCTTCATGCGCGACGTGCGCTCTGCGCTGTATTTCGAGCAGATGCGTGGGCGCGGCGTGCGGACGGTCAGCCCTGATGATCTTCGCAAGGTGACGCCGGACGCCACCACCAAGGAGCGTTTCATCCTCATCGACGCGGTGGGCGTGACCGAAAGCGAGAAGATCATCGCCAAGCCGTTGGAGCGGGAACGCACCGTCTCCTTCGACAAGCTGCTGGAGCAGGTGGCCAGCGGCCGCAATGACGAAGACGTTGTCTCAACCCTTGCCGGGCGGCTGGCCGCGCTGGACCGTAAGCTGTCTCCCGAGCAGAAGGAGCGGATTGAAGAGGCCACCCACGGCCTGTCGCTCAACATGCTGGCGGGCAAGCTGCTGGACTCGCTGGATGAAGACATCATCCGCCAGCGCAGCCCCTCGCCGGAGGAGCGAGACGCCACCGCCGAGATGCTGCGGGAAGAGGCGCTGGAGCCGTTCAACGCGCCGGAACTCCGCAACCTGCTGATGGAGCTGAAGAAGGCCAGCGAAGTGGTCATCGACCCGTATTCGCAGGATGTGGTCATCTCCACCGGCTTTGACCAGAAGGCGGCGCAAGCGATGGTGGATCGCTTCAAGCAGTTGCTGGACGAGAAGCAGGACGAGGTGATTGCCCTCTCCATCCTCTATGGCAAGCCCAAGGTTCAGGAGCGGCTGACCTACGAAAGCCTTGAGGAGCTGAAAGCGCTGATGATGCAGCCGCCGTGGCTGCTGGAGCCGATCCAGCTGTGGGCAGCCTACAAGCGCTTGCAGGGGGACAAGGTTCGCTCCAATCCGGCCAAGGTGCTGACGGACATTGTGGCGCTGGTGCGCTTCGCCATCGGCGCGACGGACAGCCTGGCCCCCTTCTCGGCGGAAGTGCAGCAGCGCTTCAACCTGTGGCTGGGCCGCGAGAAGAAGGCCGGGCGCGAATACAATCAGGAACAGCTGGGCTGGCTGGAAGCCATCCGCGACCACCTGGCCGCAAATATCGAAATCAGCTTGCCAGACATGCAGCAATTGCCCCAATTCACCAGCCGGGGCGGGGTCATCGCCGCCCAGAAGGCCTTTGGCGGCCAGCTGAAGGCCGTAATTGACGACGTAACGCAGGCACTGGTGGCGTAAGGAAACAAAGTGGCACGGGGGCGAGAAAAGGCAGCGGTGCTGAATGCGCCGGTTGAAGGGCCGTGGGAGCTTCCCGAGGGCTGGCGGTGGGAGCGGCTTGGGAACATTGCCACGCCTAGTAAGGGCAAATACCAACCCGACCCGAAGAGTTCTCTGCCATTCGTGGGCCTTGATAGCATTGCCCCACACTCAATCCGACTGGAGGGAGTTTCACAATTCAGCGAGATGAGAAGCGCCGCCAACGCCTTCTCGGCCGGGCAAATCCTTTATGGCCGCCTACGACCCTACTTGAACAAGGTTTGGCTGGCTGACCGCGACGGAGCCTGCTCAGGCGAGTTCATTGTACTGAATTGTGCGGCGGACATTGAACCCGCTTACCTGCGCTGGATATTGCACCACTCAGGTTTTGTGTCATTTGCAAGCCACGCGGTAACCGGAGACCGTCCCCGGATCGATTTCAAGACCATGTCTGCTTACCCGGTTCCCGTCCCCCCTCTGGAGACCCAGCGGCGGATTGTGGCGCGGATTGATGAGCTGTTCTCCGAGCTGGAAGATGGCGAGACGGCGCTGACCCGCGCCCGGGAGGATCTGGAGGTCTATCGCAAGGCTCTACTGAAGGCAGCCGTAACCGGCGAGCTGACGGCGGACTGGCGCGCCGCCAATCCCTGCACGGAAACCGGAGAGCAACTCCTCCAGCGCATCCTCGCCGAGCGCCGCGCCCGCTGGGAAGCCGACCCCAAGAACAAGGGCAAGCGTTACAAGGAACCCGCCGCCCCGGACACATCAGACCTGCCTGAACTGCCGGAAGGCTGGACGTGGGCATCCCTGGGTCAATTGTTTCCAGTCTTTGTAGGCTCCACTCCTTCGCGGAAGAATCCAGCACTCTGGGCAGGATCTATTCCTTGGGTGAGCAGCGGGGAAGTTGCATTTAACAATATCTACGAAACTCGTGAATGCATCAGCCCACTGGCAATCAAAGGAAGCAACGAGAGAATATTGCCACCAGGAACTGTGATGCTCGGGATGATCGGAGAAGGCAAAACTCGTGGGCAGGCTGCCATCTTGCGCATCGCCGCAACCCATAATCAGAATTGTGCATCAATCCGTGTCCCAGACACTCCAGTCCCGCCAGAATTTGTTTTCAACTACTTGCGACACCGGTACGAGCGAACCCGGACCGATGGGTCTGGAGGCAATCAGCCTGCTCTTAACAAGGAGCGGGTCCAGTCAATATGCATGCCGCTACCCCCACGCGAGGAGATGCAGCAAATAGTTGAGACTATAACTTCTTTATCAGCCGAGGCAGATACTACTCTTGCAATTCTAGCCCGCTGTGGCGACGCAGGGGCACGCCTCCGCCAATCCATTCTCGCAGCCGCTTTTAAGGGTGAACTGGTCCAATGAACGCACAGACACTCGTTGGTAAGGTCTGGAACTATGCCCATGTGCTGCGGGATGACGGCGTCTCCTACGGCGATTATCTGGGTCAGATCAGCTTCCTGCTCTTCCTCAAGATGGATGAGGAGCGCACCAAGCATCTGGGCGAGCCGTCCATGCTGCCGGAGGAGTGCCGGTGGGACTCCCTGCGCCGCCTCACCGGCGAAGCGCTGGAAGCGCATTACAAAGAGATCCTCAGCAAGCTCTCCCGCAAAGGGGGTCTGATCGGCACGCTGTTCCTGAAGGCGGAAAGCAAGATCAACGACCCCGCCAAGCTGCAACGCCTCGTCACCCTCATCGACGGTGAGACCTGGATGGGTGTGAACGTGGACGTGAAGGGGGCCATTTACGAAGGCCTGCTGGAGCGCAACGCCGCCGAGGTGAAATCCGGCGCGGGCCAGTACTTTACGCCGCGCCCGGTCATTCAGGCCATTGTGGACGTGGTGGACCCGCAGCCGGGCGAGACCGTGTGTGATCCGGCCGTTGGCACCGGCGGCTTCCTGCTGGCTGCCTATGAACACATGTGCAAGCATGCGACCGCTCAGGACATCAAGATGTCCAGGAAGATGCGGGAAGAGAGCTTCTTCGGCACTGACATCGTGGCCGAGGTGGTGCGCCTGTGCGCCATGAACCTCTACCTGCACGGTCTTGGCGGAGACAAACCTCTCGTCAAACAGGCCGACGCGCTGCTGAATAAAGATGAAAGGCACTATGATCTGGTGCTGGCCAACCCGCCGTTCGGCAAAAAGCAGTCCTTCCGCATCGTCAACAGCGAAGGCGGCATTGAAACCGAGCGGCAGGAATATGTGCGTGACGACTTCGTGGTCACCACGGGGAACAAGCAGCTGAACTTCCTGCAACACATCATGTCTATCCTCCGCGTGGGCGGCTCTGCGGCGGTGGTGATGCCCGACAACGTGCTGTTCGAGGGAGGGGCAGGCGAGACCCTGCGCCGGAAACTGCTGAAGGACTTCAACTTCCACACCCTGCTGCGCCTGCCCACCGGCATTTTCTACAGCCAGGGCGTGAAGGCGAACGTGCTGTTCTTCGACAGGGCACCCGGCGGCGAGCAGGTGGCGACCGAGGCGCTGTGGGTTTACGACCTTCGCACCAACCAGCGCTTCACCCTGAAGGAGCGCCCGTTGCGGCGGGCGGACCTGGATGACTTCGTTTCCTGCTATAAGACCCGCACGACGATGCATGAGCGGGAGGAGACCGAGCGCTTCCGCAAGTTCACCTATGCCGAGCTGGAGAAGCGCGACAAGCTCAATCTCGACATCTTTTGGCTGAAGGACGACAGCGCCACCGACCCGGACAGCCTGCCGCCGCCCGCCGAAATCGCCGCCGAGATTGTGGACAGTCTGGAACTGGCGTTGGAGAAATTCCGCAGCGTGGCGGCGAAACTGGAGGCTTGAGGATGGCAGTTCCCGACTACCAAACACTGATGCTACCTGTGCTGCGCCACGTCGCGCTCGCGAGCGCGCCGGTGCGGATCGGGGACATTGCGGATGCCATTGCGGCTGAGTTCGGTATGACCGAAGATGACTTGGCCGAGCGGCTGCCGAGCGGCCGCCAGAGCCTGTTTCACAACCGCCTGCATTGGGCGAAGACATACCTGACCCGAGCAGGGCTGATTGAACTGCCCAAACGCGGCCATCAGCAGATCACGGAACGTGGCCGCGCCTTGCTGGCGGAAAATCCGCAGCGGATTGATAACGGCACCCTGAAACGTTTCCCTGAGTTCATTGCTTGGGTCACTGGCACTTCGCTTGTACAGGACAACGGCTCCAACAGCTTCCCTGTAGCAGCCTCAGCAAGCCGCACACATGAAGAAACCCTCATTGTCAGCGCCGCCACTCCCGAAGAGCGCATTGGCGAGGCACAGCGCGAACTGCAGGCCAGCCTGAAGGCCGACCTGCTGGAGCGCATCCGCGCCATGCCACCGGGGGACTTCGAGAGCCTTATCATCCACCTGCTGGTGAAGATGGGGTATGGCTTGGGCAAGGAAGAAATGGCGAAAGCGCTGGGCGGCTCCAGCGATGGCGGCATTGATGGCGTGATCAATCAGGATGCCCTTGGCCTTGACCGGGTTTACATTCAGGCCAAACGCTACAAGGACGGCAATACGGTTGGGGCCAGCCAGATTCGTGATTTCATCGGCGCGCTGAACATCCGCCGCGCCAACAAGGGGCTGTTCGTCACCGCCTCTACCTTCACGCGGGAAGCGGAAGATAGCGCCCGTAATGCAAACCTGCATGTGGTGCTTGTGGATGGCGACCGGCTTGCGGGCCTGATGATCCGCCACAACGTCGGCGTTATCGTCCGCGACGTAGTGGAGATCAAATCCATCGATGAAGGGTTCTTCGCGGAATAGATCGGTTTTTCAATTCAATTGATGTAAATTGATTCTTAGATAAGGTCATGTAAAACGTCATTTAATTAGCGCTTCGGATAGGTGTTCGTGATTAATATTATCCAATGGCGGAGTAAATTACAAGGGCTGCCAGTCGATCAAATGTCTCTTAAATAAATTCTAGTGCAATGGGAGGGGTGAATATTTTCATCTTCAAATCAATTAATTTATGTAATGTGATTTTGTTATTTTAATTTCGGATTATTGTTTAATTTTTGGTATTGACGTTTTTATGTAGGTATATTCATAATTGGCCTATCCCTCCAGTGCATTGTAAGACATTGATCTATAATTCATGTTTGTTTTAATTCTTATCGTCCTAATATTATATTTGTAGGCTGCCGGCCCTCAGGGTCGATTGGGTGTATGTCAATTATCCTGCGGAATCACCAGTCGACGTTGCCTAATAATTGTGGCTTGAATTGCTTTATTTTCAGTGAGGGCACCTTTTTCTCTCAAAAAATAATGTTTCCTCAGATTAATCGAAGGGGGCGTAGTTTTATATTAACCCAATTAAGGTATCTGTAGATATTGCATCATTTAATTGGGGTCTAATAAAGTCTAATGGCCCCCAATAAGAATAAAAAAGGAATCATGTAAATGATATTTACAAAAATAAATACTTCAAAAATATTTCTCTTTACAACGACAATTCTCAGGCTTGGGTTTCTTTATGAACATGAGACACTCGCTCAAAGCGCAGTGACTTCGCAGCCATCCGCAACCGTTAGTGCGCGGGGACATAGAGATCAAGACGACCGGTCCCTCCCTATGGAGGACCCAAGTAAGCCAACCAAGGAAGTTCAAGATTCTGGAACAGCAGCCCCTGATACCAGTAGCAATACGACCGATCGCGCTCGGACGAAGCTCCATTCTGCTGAGCTTGACCCAATAACTGTAACTGGCTCGCACATAAGGGGGGCTGCTCCTGCTGGCGCCGCTTTAGATGTTTATGACAAGCAGACAATTGATCGCTCTGGATATGCAACGGTGCATGATTTTCTGCAGACCCTTCCCCAAAACTTTCAAGGCGGCGGGGGAAGCGAAGATGCGTTCGCTGGACCTCTTTTGAGTTCAAATGCCTTCAATGGGACGACTGTCAATCTTCGGGGTCTGGGAGCTGACGCCACATTGGTGTTGATTAACGGCAGGCGCTTGCCTTCATCGGGACTTGAGGGGGATTTTGTTGATATATCAAATATTCCTCAGGCCGCCGTGGAGAGGGTAGAAGTGCTATCTGATGGTGCTTCTGCGCTTTACGGATCCGACGCCGTGGGCGGTGTCGTCAACATAATTCTGCGAAAAGATTTTGAAGGTTTTGAGACGCGTGCCCGCTACGGAACAGTGACAAAAGGAAATCTGGATGAATATCGCGCAGCGCAGGCTTTCGGGACAAATTGGGAGACTGGAAATTTCATCATAAGTTATGAGTTTTATAAACGGGACAATCTTTTAAATAAATATCGATCATACGCCGCTACGTCAGATCTTCGTCGATTTGGCGGAACCGATTACCGTTCGAATCTTGGTAATCCAGGAAATATTCTTGATCCAATGACCGGTCAACCGGCCTTTGCAATTCCTAAAAACCAAGACGGTCGAAATCTTACGGTTGCAGATCTTCTGCCTGGGCAAATTAATTATGGCGATAATCTAAGTAATGTTGATATCCTGCCCAAGCAAAAACGGCACAGCCTTTTTTCGGCATTAGAACTCCGTGTCCTCGAAAATCTGGATCTATTTGCGGAACTCAGGTATTCAGAAAGGAAAAATGATAACATCGTCACTGCGCCGGGAACCACGCTGATTGTGCCGAGCACAAACCCATTCTACATCAACCCGTTTGGCGATGCGCCTCTGATGATAGCATATTCATTGGAGCCGGAGTTGGGGCAGATGACCGGACACGGACGGCTGCGAACGGGAAGTGCCACTGCCGGTGTAAGACTAGCACTGGCCAGCTGGAGGTGGGAGACCTACATAAATTACGGCCAGGAGAAGTCCCGCTTTATTTCATTCAGCCCAAATTTTGCTGCACTGTTTGAAGCTCTCGCGGACCCCAACCCAGAAACAGCGTTTAATCCGTTTGGAGACGGAAAAGTAAATAATCAAAATACTATTGCGAAACTCTGGTCCAAATACGCCGAAAAGCCAAATTCAAAAATAACGACAATAAATTCTAAATTAGATGGCCCTGTCTTTTCCGTGAATGGACACCAAGTATTTGCGGCTATTGGCGCTGATTATCGCTCGGAAAGTTTCTCATCCACCTTTAGCGAAAACGGGGAACTCTCTTCTGAAAGTTCCCTCAGTCGGAAGGTGTATTCTATTTTTGGGGAGCTTTTCGTCCCTTTGGTTGCACCCGAAGTTGACACTCCCTTGGTTTATTCCTTGGATCTTTCACTGGCTGGACGATACGAAAAGTACGACGAAGAAGGTAGTACAACGAACCCAAAAATTGGAATGAGATGGCGCCCAATCCGCCATTTCTCACTTAATGCGACTTATGGAACTTCGTTCCGGGCGCCACACTTGCGGGAACGGGTAATTACCGGCAATTACTCCATGATCACCAGACTCCCCGATCCAAGTTCAGCTACTGGTCAGACCGCAACGCTTGTTTTATTCGGCAATGACCCTGAAATGACTCACGAAACGGCAGAGACATGGACAGCAGGCATTACTCTCGAGCCAACCTTGATTCCTGGCCTTTCAGGTAGAATAACCTATTTTAAGACAGTTTTCAAAGACAGAATAGTTCAACCAGATTCTCTGGCGACAGTTTTATTTAATGAGGAGGAATATCAAAGCCTTATTCAAAGATTCCCAAGTAGTACCATTTTAAATGACCTCTGTGCGGATTCTAATTTCTTGGGTAATCCTGCTGAGTGTGTACCAAGTATTGTAGGCGCAATTCTAGATTTTCGAAAAAAGAACATTGCAAAAAATATTGTGCGTGGCCTGGATTTTTCGGTAGATTTTTCCATTAATTCTTCGTTTGGACACCTTTCTCTTGGGGCCTCCGCAACCTATCTCATTGATCATATTCGGCAATCAACAGATACAGCTCCCCGATTTGATGCTGTTGACCGACTGGGTCAGCCCGTGGACTTTCGAGCCCGTGCATATTTGTCGAATAGCTGGAATGCCCTGACCGCTACCGTCACGCTAAATTATACGGATTCTTATCGAAACGATGTCTCAAATCGGCAGGATAAAATACGATCCTATACCACTATGGATTTCAATCTATTAATAAACATAAATGATATTCTTTCGAAACAGAAATTACCAGCGATGAGCCTATCATTGAGCGCATTAAATGTCTTTGCAAATAATCCACCCTTTGCAGATAATCCATTAGGTATTGGATACGATCCAAACAACGTTGACCCATTGGGACGATTTATTGCAGCAGAGATTCGCATTTCTTGGTAAAATAGTATTAGTATTAAGAAGGAAGGAAATATTTTCATTTCATTTGAAAGGCAGTTTAAAACTGGATTATCCAGATATGATAAATAAAACAATAACTACTTTATTAATACTTAATTTTCTATTTCTGGTTGGCGGTGTTAAGGCAAATGCGCCCTTTACTGTATTAGATAGTATTTCCCGAAATAGACTTTACGATGTTGTGTATATGGATTCCTGGAATACGCGTACGCCTTTTATCCTAAGTCCTGATGGCTTAGAACTTTTTGTTGTGGTTGGCGCGGGGCTCCCGGAAAAATCAACCTATAAATTTAAGTTAATTTCTTTTCATGTGCCTGACATCGTCGATTATGTCCGTAATAAAAAAAATTCGCCACCGAAAGAGCGTATTTGGATCTCATTATATTATAATCAAAATAATCCTGACACATCGGCGCTTCATAGCGCGGGAATCAAGGAAATAAAATTTTTTGATGAAGGACGTTTTTTAACATTTATCGGACATGATAACGACGAGAGAGGTCAAGTTTATGCGATAGAGCTGGCTTCAGGAAAGATATCACGGCTTACGAATAGCTCGAGAGGGGTGATTCAGTATTTTATTAATGAAAAAAAAGGTGAAATAATTTTTTTCGAAAAGTCCTACAAGCTGGATAGGAGCTGTGAGAGAGTTAGTTTTATTGTTGGTGTAGAGGGTATATTTAATTCCCAATGCTTGGCGGACGGTTCAAATTACTATCAGAATAAAATTAAGTCGAATTTTCCTCTTTACTTTTCCAATATCTATCGTGTAAGAATAAATAAAAATAGATTAGAGTCTCTTATAATAAAAGATTTCCCTGTATCTCTGCCTTTTGATGATTTTGTTATTTCGCCGGATGGCGCTAAGGCACTCGCACCCATTTACTCGGATATGTACACGCCGGGAAAAATTGATGGGCCATTAAAAGATAAATTCTATGAAGATTACGATGAAAATGTCGGAAAAAAATTTGCAATCAAAACACACTATGCGGTAGTTGATTTGGAGAATGGAAATTATTATGAGTTGAAAAAATTTCCCATCGATAGAACGTCTGAGCCCGAGACTCCTCGTTGGTTAACGGACAACTCGATCTTACTAGGTGATAGCATCATTAGCGATGTTCTATCGACTAATGTTGAGAGTAATGCTGAACATCGATTTATCAGTCATTCCGTCTCAGGAACAGATCGCTACGACCGGGGGGTTGTAGTTAACATCGGGGTCGATCGTGACCGTTTCTACGTAAAAGACTTTTTTCAATATAACGACCGAGCGTCATGGAAAGTCGTGAACGATTCGAAGCCTGATAATCGGCGGAACGTGACAGCCTCAGTAGTTGCACGCTGCAACCAGTACCAGCCAATTGATCTGAATAGTGTTAATGAACACTGCCGTCTCGAAATCCCTCATTACAGAGTTTATATCACTACGGGCGAATCATATCGAAGCCAACCAAATCTGTATGTAAAAGATCTGATCACTGGCCAGATAAAAATTTTCTTTGAGCTAAACCCGGAGTTCAAGGGAAAACTTTTTGGCGCCGTTGAGCTAATGCAGTGGACAGATGCAAATGGAAAAACCTGGCAAGGGAGCCTTATTTATCCAACCAATTATCGTCCGGGAAGGCGATATCCAATTGTGGTTCAAACCCATGGCTTCGATCCGGGGCATTATGTCTTTGACGGACCACCGAATCTGACTGCACCTTATGCTGGCCAGGCGCTGGCCAATAAGGGTATGTTCGTTCTTAATATTCCAGACGAGAAATTTGATGCATATAGTGACGAGCATTCGGGTACTGCCGCCGGTATTTCTGCTGGGGTAAAGTTGTTATATGATCAAGGCAAGATCGACATCTCGAAGGTAGGGCTCATTGGGTATAGCGCGACTGGGTCGTTAGTATTTAACATGGCGCTTTTCCCGGATTTCGTGCCTGCTGCGGTGACAATTGTTGACGCGTTTAGCCAATCCGAGATGGGTTATGCGTATCTTTATGGAAGCCCCGGTATGGGTATGAAAGAGATCGAACTTCTCTACTGCGGTGCCCAACCTTGGGGTGAGACGGTTCAAGCTTGGGTAGAGCGGAGCCCACTTCACAACATTGATAGATTGAGAACACCAGTTCGGATCGAGGATCACCATGGGATGCCAAGTGGATGGTGGGATATTTTCGCTGGTTTGCGACGTTTAAATGCTCCTGTCGAATATGTGATATACACAACGGGAAAGCATCCCTCCCAGCATCCTGATGCAGTCTTTCAATCCCAAGAGGCAAATGTGGACTGGTTCGATTTTTGGCTCAATAATCGTACTGTCGACGATACGGCAAAGGCTGACCAATACAGGCGGTGGATGGACCTGAAGAGAAAGCTTGCTGCGATGAACCCGTCGGTTCGCCCCTATACGCCAATGAGCCACATGACCTGCAATAACGAATTGGATGACAAGTACGAGCAGCGAGTTTCTAATTAACTCCATCTTCGAGCCCAGGCCTCCGTGTCAACAAGCTGCCCTATCCGGACAAAGTGGTACTCGGAGGCCGCAGCTGGCTCGGCGAAGAACCCTTCGATTTTCGTTCTATTCAATAACCCCTTTTGAGCCAGTAGCCCGTCCAGGAGATATTCCTTCAACACCGGTGATCGAGCACGAATATATTCGTTTAGGTAATCCGTCAAATGGCTCTTGAACCGGCGGAGTCGAACTTCAGGTGTTAGGCAATCTTTAAATGCTTGGCGTGCAAGGCCGCGCTCGCGACCATTATATTGCAAGACATAGGTCGGTATCCTTAAGCTAACTTCGACTAGCGGTTGCGCTAAAAAGAGATCGACCACTGGAAGCGGCGTTACGCCTTTGATTAGATTCATGTAGAGGGATTCTCCCATGATCCCCCAAATCTGAGTGCGTTTGCCGTGAGGGATCAATGGGTGCGACAGCTCCCATGGCGCGAGAAACTCTTCTTCCTGACTGAAACTGTTGGCGATCTCGGGACAAAGGCCCCAGCCATGTTCTGGAGGGAGGGAATCATTGTCGGAATAGTAACCGGCCCAGGCTCTTAGGGCAGCCCAAAAAGACCGTATTAGGGATGTTTGAGAAATTTGCGCTGAGCTAAGTGCGACTGACAATAATTCCCGTCTCCAACCTCGACGGTGGAGATAATCAATTAGTGAAAGATTGTTGGCAAGGTTGAAAAAGAGCCCATCGCCGCCATTCCCATAATAAACAGCAGATAATTCTCTTTCTTTTAATATCTTTGACAAAAATGGAGATCGTTCCATGTCATAGTTCAAGGAAAAAGGTAATGGCGAGTATTCAATATTATCATAAGCATCATAATTAGAAAATTGTTCTAACCTCAGCTTGTATTCAATTAATTCAACGCCAAACTGTCGTGTTGTTGCACGTGCATAAGCTCGCTCATCGAGCAGTGGTGAATTATTGAACCAAGTGACACAGCAAATGTTAGATGGATTTAAGAATCTAGAAGTCAAGCCAACCACGAGTGAAGAGTCGAACCCCCCAGACAGACTTATCAATGGCTTAGGATGAACTGTAGACCAGGCCTCTGTGCAATCGAAGGCGGCTAATCTCATTGCCATTGACGCTTTAGAAGGCTCGGTCAAATCGGCATTCTGAGCGACTTTTAATGGATCCCAGAACCATTTATATTCATGTGTCTCATCATTAATAATAAGACATTGAGCGGATCTTAAGCGATCAACGCCGAGTATGCCGGTCCGCTGATGATAAAAGTGCTGTCGTTTCGCAAGAAGAGCGGTGAAGTCCCAGTCAATTTCGAAGCTTTGTTTGCCAACAACTTCGAAGATCTCTGGTGAAGAGAATATAAGATAGACCCCATTTCGTTCAAAGCAGAAGCAAGGTAAACTGGCGCCGGGGCTTCGGTAGATAATTGCTGATTTATTTTCGACGTCATGTACAATTGAAATAAAAGAGCCCCAATAATGGTCTCTTAATATGCGGCATCCGCTCTTCACAATTTCGCGGCTTTCGCGTAGGCCAATAACGTCAGGTGCTCGGCGTGATTCAACATGCGTCTGTCCATCGGGCTTGGGATAAAAGATCGTTCCGATAACTATGCCAGCCCCATTTGCCAAACGATGGCTCTGAAATCCTGTAGCGGGATCCGGATGCTCAAAAACAATCATATTGTGATTGTCGTATATTCTTATCCCGTTGGAAAAATGACCTTCGATTTTTGATTTAAGGGAGTGCCAAACTTCTTTCGAGTTTGGCCGATGATGGGCATGAAAGAGCGCAGCAAAGCTATACATGTGTGCCTCCATTATATTAACATAATGGGTCGGTATTGCAGAATATTAGCGGGTACGTCGTTCAGGATGATTCCCTCAATTTGCGTCCAGCAATGGGCGGCAAATGGTTCTGCTCGAATTCCGATCACCACATCAGGCCGAAGGCCATGGAGGCGACAAAAGAAAAAAAATGATAAAGAATCGTACAAGCAAACTGTACTTTTAGGAAGAAAAGGACGAAGATGCTGGAAAACCCTTGCGGCGTGGATGTAGTTATCGGTATACGTTGTGCTGCCCCTCTTTCCGGATTTAATTAATTTTATAATGATTCTAAGTGGTATGCAGGTGAGTAAAAATTGAGCAAATATTCCCACAAAAAATATAGAAATAGGGTGATACCATCGAATGGAAGGGGGGGTATCACATTCAATCTGTTCAAACAAACTGTTGGGGGGGTGTGGTTTGCAATAAACGAGCGGTTTGCCTTGACGGCCGTCCGGTGTGAGTAATCCTCGGCATATTAGTGTTTGTACTAATTTTTGGACTTTCTCTGGGGATGCTGAACAGTGGCCCACATGCGGTGTTTGCAGTTTGGCGATAAAAGGCGAAATGATTGTCCAGTCATCCCTTTCTATTAGGTAATACTGGTCCTTTCTGATATCAAGCATGATGCAGTGACCGTTATCTTCACAACAGAAGGCGGTAGGAGATAACCAGTATAATGTTTGCATTTCGACTTCCCATTCTGCGTAGATGTGGGAAAGAAAGAGGCTTTTTATCTGGTGAGATGATGTGTAATAATCGATTTCGTTAATCAAAGAGCGCGCAGATTCGGCGATCTGCGCGCTCGAATAATTAATCTAATTATTACTGTTTGAAGAGATATTCACCGACAGTTCCACCATCGAGGGTATTCGGTTTGTTAATGCTAAGGGTCAAAGAAGACGCTTTTCCAAGAGTTTTCATGCTTGGTCTCCTAATTTGAAATATACCGGATTATCCGGCACAATGATAACACCACAGTGGGAAAATATTTTCAAACCTATATTTGATTTATTGTTCAATGCCGCGGACAATAATTGTCTTGAAATTTAGATAAATACGCAGAGAAGATTTTTTTTATAAATAAAAAATAATTTAATTCGTTTTCTATCTATGGTGATAAATGTAAAGTGTTTATGGGAAGGTAACGATGCGGTGGCGGCCGATCTTGAAGTTTTGCTGCAATTAGATTTCGTGCATACAGACAAACAGATTCTTGCTGGTGTGTCTTGAGGGCAATTTTTATAGAAGGCTAAGTTGATGGAAGCCATATCGGGGTGGATGACATGGCAATTGGAATTGTGGCTTTCCTTGGTGGTTTGTCGCGGATTGTAGAGGTTATAGGCGGGCCCATTGGGCTGTATAGAGATCAGAGTTTAAAATGCCAGGGGGCACGTTAGCACAGGCGACGATGAAGTGGCGGATTGACCCTGCTACAACCGGCAGCAACTCGAAGCAGTATCGAGAAAGTGTGCTCAGGTTTTCTATTTGTTCAATTACGTCGACGGAGATATGCGCCTGTCTGCGGTTGAATGCATAGTGTTGCATGCAATTATATAGGATCCAGATTTGTTAGAGCTTACCGTTCGCAAAGTAGTAAATGAATTGTTGCATCGTCACGGGTCTGGCCCTTGCCGCGTGGGTAAAATGTAGCCAATGTAACCGGGTGATTTAAAGAAGAGAATTCTGTTCTACAAAGATGTCTTTGTCAACGAAAATGGTTTTTGAAATAATTAATAATTTTTATTTTATCGGTAAAATGTTGCTGCGTTGAGCTAATATGTTGAGAAAGGGGTGATAGACTGGAGTGGGTGGCATATAAAAATTCGTCATAAGATAAGAAATATAATAAATAATTTAGTGATGGAGAGGTGTTTATGGAAAAACGGCGGAGGAGGGTTATTTTAGAGTAAAGAAAAAATATTTTTTTATGATAGTTTTCGTTTTTTTGAATGTATTGATTTTGTGGCGGTTTGTAGAACGGCGTAGATGCCTAAAGAGGGAATATCGAAAAATCAGTTGAAGGCCGGTAGAAACGTTGGTTGCTAAAATGCTTTCTGCGGCCGAAGTCCACTGTTAGATTGTGTTACCCGCCGCCATCGTCGATTTTTTGTCATTTTTGATGACATTCGCCAGGCCTGAAGAGCAATTGTGCCGGGAAATACGAGGCCCTCGGATCCCTTTCCGCACTAGGCAAATCGCATCCATCGGGCAGGAGGGCGCGCTGATGGTGGCGGGGATGGGCGGGATACGCGCCGCCGTTTAAAACCGGATATTGTTGCTTCTGGAAACAGAGGTGCGATACTTTTCAATAATGATTGTGGCAAGGGTGCCACATGGTCGCTAAAGTTCGTCAAACTGGGCAAAAAATTTGAATTGTCTGATTTTATTTTGCGTGTTAGTTCCTACCGGCAACAAGTTAACGCCATGTTAACCTTGTTATTTTTCTAGATAACCGAATTTCATTACAGCACACTCTCACCACATTATTCATTATTTGGGGGAGAGTGTTTCACGCCATGCTGACGCGCTTCAAGTTCAAACGCGCCTTGCTCCAGTCCTCTTGCTGGACGGGCGCTGGCCCGTATGTCGGTGCGACGTTCGCGATGGCGCTTTTGGTGCCCGCCACGCCAGCCCGTGCGGCCAATGAGTGCGGAGCTCCGTCCGGCTCACCCCAGACTGTCGTGTGTACCGATGCCGGGAACCCGTATAGCGGTGGTATCAATTATCATGAGCCGGATGGACTGTCGCTCGAGGTCCGCAATGGTGTTGTCGTCAACCGCACGCCCGGGCCGAGCGCCTATTCCATCCAGCTCTCCAGCAGCGGCGCTGGTCCGCTCCACCTCAAGGTTGACCAAGGGGTCGAGCTGACGACCAGCGGCGATGGGGCCTACAACGTTCAGGTGCATGCCGGGGCAACCAGCACCAGTGACGTCACCATCGATTTCGCCGGCAACATCTCCTACTCTTACAATGGGCCTGTTTCCGGGGGCGCTGGCGCTGGTGGCATCATTGGCAGAGCGTCCAATACGGACAGTGCCGCCTCGATCTCGATAACGCAGCGAGCCGAAAGCACGATTGACGTCGAAGGCGAAGAGGTCGTCGGCCTCTATGCCTACCATGCAGGGTTAGGCGACGCGACAATCACGTCGTCGGGCAAGATCGAGACCAAGGGCGACCTGGGATATGGTATCAATATTTACACCTCCAACGCGAATTCCACGGGCGCACTCCGTTTCGTACAGACTGCCGGCGCCACAATCTCGACGTTTGGGGAGTTGGGCATAGGCGCCTACCTTTTGACCTATGGTCTGGGTTCGGTCGAGGCAGAGATCAGTGGTTCCATTGAAACAAATGGAGTTTATGCAGATGGCGTAATGGCGTTTATAGGGAATACCGCCTCGACCGCTGATATGACATTCCGCTTTACCGAAACGGCGCGGGTGACAGTGCACGGCATGGGATACGGCGCGTGGTTGTATCAGACGGGCCGTGGGGCGACGACGATGACGAACGCCGGTACAATCGAGACGTTCGGCGCAAGTGCTCACGGCATTTTCTCTAAAAGTGCCAATGCGGCCAACGACGCTATTCATTCCGTAACCCTGACCGGCAATGGCAGCGTTACAACGCATGGCGATGATGCGATCGGTATCAATGTCGATCACGCCGGCAGTGGCAAGGCCGAGGTTTATCTGAAAGACGCAAGCCAGGTGACAACCGCTGGCGATCGTGCACACGGTGTCTGGGTGCAAGCGACAAGCAACGGCGCTTCAACGGTGATCCAGGAGGCAGGATCAACCATCGCCGTGGCGGGCGAAGAGGCCTACGGCGTCCTTGCAGAGGCAAAGGGTGCCTCGGTGGTGGGGATTGCAGGGGTCGTGCAGGCGACGGGCGCATCTGGCGTTGGCATATATGCAACGTCTTCGGATGATGCTGCGACCGTTGCCCTTGGCGCGAGTGCAGTGGTTACGGGCGGCTGGCAGAACGATGCCGGTGGCCCCGCCACTCCTGCGGCCGGCGTGATGATCGGGGCCGCCACGTCCGGCCTGGTTGACACTGCGGGCCGGATCGGTGCGGCGTCGGATCGCGCCATCGCCGATGCCAATCGCGGCAGCGGCTCGGGCGGCGCTCTCGAAATCCGCAACGCCGGCACCATCACGGGCTTTGTGGAGTACGCCGAAGTCGCAGGCAACAGCTTCAACAATACGTCAAGCGGCGTACTGGAGCTGCGCCATTTCGCCGACACGGATGGGGACGGCGCGCGGGATACCAAGCGCGTTGCCATTTCCGATTTTGGCGGGCCGGACTCCGTGTTCAACAACGAGGGCACGGTTCGCCTGGTGCCGGTGACGGGTGAGACCACGACCGATGCGGCCGGTTATTATGCGCCCACCACAGGCGCCGACAGCCGCCAGCTCGAGCCCACCTTCTATGATATGAACCGGACCGGCATCGTGCAGGCGCAGCTGGTGAATCTGGGCACGTTCAATCACGCCGGCGTGATCGATCTGCGTGGCAACGCCATCGGCAATACGTTGGTGATCACCGGCGGGGCCGGCGATCCGGCTGTCTTCGTCTCCAACGGCGGCAAGCTTTACGTCAATGCTGTTTTGAACGAGGGCCTGGCGCCGGGCGGCGCTTCCAACAGCCATGCGGACATGCTGATTGTGGACAGCACCCGGCTGGGGAGCGCGCCCACGGCGATCGAGGTGGGCTACGATCCGGCGCTCCTCGGTGCGCTGACGACCGGCAACGGTATCCAGCTGGTCGAGGTGCGGAACAAGGCGGCCTCGGCGGCAGGGGTTTTCGTCCTCGAGAACCGGATCGTGGCCGGCGCCTATGAATATGAGCTCTTCCACAACGGGCTGGAGGGCGACGCCGCCGACGGCAACTGGTACCTGCGCAACACCCTCGTGGAAACCCTGGAGCCGGGCACGGATCCGGTGCCGCCGGGCGATCCGGATAAGGGGGGAACGCCGCAGCCGGACCCTGAGCCTCAGCCTGAATATCCCAATTATCGTCCGGAAATCCCCACCTATGTGGCGCTTCCGGCTCTGGCGCACCGTTTCGGCATGGAGATGCTGGGCAACTACCACGACCGCGTGGGGCAGGATTACATCCACCTGCCGGTCGCCAACCCGGCCCTTGCCGATACGTCCGCGCAGCAGAACACCCTGCGCCGCGAGACCTCGATGTGGGGCCGCATCTTCGGCTTCCGGGGGGACTTCGGCAACAACAACGGCAGCGTCGCCACGCAGTACGACAAGTTCCAGAAGCGCGGCGCGTCGTACAACCGTCATTCGCAGGGTCTCCAGCTCGGCTTCGACCTGCACCGCGTCACCGGGCCGAAGGGGTCGCGTCTGGCGGCGGGCTTGTACGCAGGTGTCGGCGAGATCACCGGCACTGTGGACGCCGTCTATGGGGGCCGCT
Organism: Pedomonas sp. V897; assembly: GCF_051304405.1. Classification (NCBI taxonomy): domain Bacteria; kingdom Pseudomonadati; phylum Pseudomonadota; class Alphaproteobacteria; order Sphingomonadales; family Pedomonadaceae; genus Pedomonas; species Pedomonas sp. V897. The sequence continues at coordinate 333,002 of NZ_JBPPGG010000003.1, read as the reverse complement.
CCGGCAAGGCCAAGCTGACCGGGTACAGCTTTGGCGGGTATTGGACCCACACCGGCAGCAAGGGCAGCTATGTGGACTTTGTGCTTCAGGGCACGCGCTACAAGAGCACGGTGGAGACGGCGACGGCCGACGGGTTCAGCCCCGATGGCTGGGGCATCAGCGCGTCGATCGAGGGCGGTACGCCGTTTGTTGTTGGCGATGGCTGGGTTCTCGAGCCGCAGGCGCAGATCATCCACCAGTACGTGACGTTCGAGAATGGCCAGGATCGCGTCGCCCGCATTCATTACGACAGCAGCCGCTCGACCTACGGCCGGCTCGGTGCGCGCCTTGTCCGAAGCTGGACGGCCTCGGGCGATCGCCGGATGACGGCGTGGGGCCGCTTCAACGTGTGGCATGACTTCGAGCAGAAGGCCGTGACCCGGATCAGCACCCTGTCTGACCTGTATCCGGTCAATCTGGGAACCAGCCTGGGCGGCACCTGGGGGCAGGCCCAGCTGGCGATCTCGGGAGAGCTCACGCCGACGGTCAGCGCCTTCGCGTCGGGCGACTACAACTTCTCGCTCGATCGCGCCAATGCGGAAGGCTTCGGCTGGCGCGTCGGCATGAGAGTGCGTTTCTGACCCGCAAAGCAGCGTAAGAACCTGGGCGAGGCTTCAGACGAAGCCTCGCCTTTTTCATGTCCCGATCATTGCTGACCGAAGGCGGTCAGCAGCGCTTCCTCTCAGCATCGGGCAGGGCCGTCAGACGCGCATGCCGCCCGAGACCTCGATCCGCTGCGCGTTCACCCACCGATTGTCCTCGGAGAGGAGGGAGGCGATCATCGGCCCGATATCCTCGGGCACGCCCGGCCGGCCAAGCGCCGTCATGGCGCCAATCGCCTTGGCAACCTCCTGGTTGTCGCGGACGACACCGCCGCTGAAATCGGTGGCGATCGCGCCCGGCGCCACGCAGTTGACCGCAATCTGCCGCGGGCCAAGCTCGAAGGCCATGTATTTGGTCATCGTCTCGACGGCACCCTTCATCGTGGCGTAAGCCGCGCGGTTCGCCATGGCAAACCGGGTGAGGCCGGACGAAATGTTCACGATGCGCCCGCCGTCGTGCATCAAGGGGACCAGCTTCTGGCTCAGGAAGAACACGCCCTTGACGTGAATTCTGTACAGTGTGTCGAACTCGTTCTCCTCGGCCGTCAGGAATCCCATGCCGCTGGAGTTCCCGGCGTTGTTGACGAGGGAGCTGAATTTATCCGCGCCCAGGGTGGGAAGGGTCTCCTTCACCGTCTCGACGAAGGCGTCGAACGAGGCGGTGTCGCCGGTATCCAGCCGAAGCGCGACGGCTTTGCTCCCGGCCTGCTCGACCAGGCCAACGACCTTCTCCGCCTCGGCCTTGTTCGCGTTGTAGGTGAAGATGCTGGCGACGCCGCGACGGGCAAGGGCTTCGACCGTCGCGCGGCCAAGGCCGCGGCTGCCACCGGTCACGAGGGCAATGTGGGGAAGATGTGTCATGGCAGGTCTCCTTGTTCGGGAGCCCCAACATAGATCCCGGACCCACGGCGGATTAGATCGCCTTTGCCGTCATCTCTATTCTGCCCTACAGAATAGTCCGTATGGACCGCCTCTCTACTCTCGAATTATTCGTGCGGGTTGTCGAGCGCGCCAGCTTCAGTGCGGCGGCGGCGGACATGGGTATTTCGCGACCTGTGGCGACCGCTGCCATCAAGGATCTGGAACGGCGGCTGGGCACGCGCCTGTTGCAGCGGACGACGCGGCATGTGCAGCCGACAGCGGAAGGGGAGGCCTATTACCGTCGCTGTGTCTCGATTCTCGCGGATCTGGAGGACGCGGACCGGAACGCAGGGGGCGGTGTCGGCGGATTGCTGCGTGTCGATGTCCCCGGGAACCTGGCCCGCAGGCTCCTGCTGCCGGCCTTGCCCGCGTTTCTGGCCGAGCATCCGGGGCTGACGGTCCATATCGGGGAGAGCGAACGCTTTGTCGATCTGGTGCGCGAGGGTGTGGATTGCGTCGTTCGCGCAGGCAAGCTCGACGACAGCGACATGATTGTCAGGCCGCTGGGCGTCATGCAGGAAATCACCTGTGCCAGCCCCGACTATCTCGCCCGGTACGGCACGCCCGTATCGCCCCGCGACCTTGCCGGCCACAGGATGGTGGGATTTGTGTCGTCGCGCACCGGCCGGGCGTTGCCGCTGGAGTTCCTGGTGGAGGGGGAGAGCCTGGACGTCATGCTCCCCTCCCGTGTGCTGGTTTCAGGCGCGGATGCCTATGCGGTGGCGGCGCGTCTGGGGCTGGGTCTCGTGCAGGCGCCGTACCATCGCTTCGAGGACGATCTTGCCGCCGGTGCGCTGATGGAGGTGCTGGCAGATTTCCGCCCGGAGCCCACACCCGTCTCCATTCTCTACCCGAGCAAGCGTCATCTCTCCCCGCGCGTGCGGGTATTCGTCGACTGGGTCGCCACCGTTCTCGGCCCCCATCTCGCCGCCGCCGGATAACGGTTTGCGGGTGCGTCCCGCTCAGGGCTGCGTGGTGGCAACATCGCCGCCCAGGGCCCGAACCAGCGCAATCCGGGTGCGCAGACGCTGGGTCTCGAGGGCGATCACGGCGCGCCGGGCGTTCAGCTCGTCCGTCTGGGCCGTGACAACCGCCAGATAGTCCGAAGCGCCGTTGCGGTAGCGGGTGAGGGCCAGCTCCGCCGTCCGGCCTGCTGCTTCCGCCGCGGTGCGCTGATCGACGAGCTGTGCCGCGAGATGGCGGCTGGCGGCCAGCGCGTCCTCCACCTGCCGGAAGGCGGTCAGCACCGTCTCGCGATAGCGCGCGGCCTGTTCCTCATAGTCGGCGCGGGACAGCTTCACCTGCGCCGTGCGGCGGCCGCCGTCGAAAATGGACAGCGCCGCAGACAGCGGCCCCAGGCCCCAGAAGCTGTTGGGCCTTTCCAGCAGCTTGCCGTGGGTGGTCTCCCAGCCGCCGCTCAGCCCGAGCGTCAGGGACGGGAAGAAGGCGGCCTTGGCCACGCCGATGCGCGCATTGGCGGCGAACATGCGCCGCTCCGCCGCCGCCACGTCCGGGCGGCGTTGCAGCAGTTCCGAGGGCAGGCCCGCCGGCAGATCGGGCGCCGTCAACGGCCCGACGCGCGGCGTAATGCGGAAGTCGGAGGCGACGGCGCCGATCAGGGCCGCGATCTCATGCTCGGTTGCCGCCCGCTCGCTGGCAATGGCGGAAACCTCGGCCCGGGCGTTGGCCAGCACCGTCCGAGCGCGGTTGACGTCGATGGAGGAGGCGATGCCGCCATTGTACCGCTTGAGCGTGAGCGCCAGGGCCTGGTCATAGGCCTCGACGGTCTGACGCAGCATGTCCGCCTGCTCGTCCAGGCCCCGCAAGCGCATGTAGGCATCCGCCACCGCCGCTTGCAGGCTGAGACGCGCCGAGGCCAGATCCGCCGCGCTCGCGGCGGCTTCCGCGCGGGAGGCGCGCACGCTGTTGCGGATCCGCCCCCAGAGGTCCAGTTCGTAATCGAGCGCGCCGCCGACGACATAATCGCTGTAGGTGCGCGGCTCGCCCGTGCCCTGCGGCCGGTTGCCCGAGACCCGCTGGCGGCCCGCCCTGGCACCGACGGAAATCGAGGGATAGAGGTCCGCTTCGTCGATCCCGGCTGCGGCGCGCGCCTGGTCGTAGCGCGCCAGCGCGGCCGCCAGGGTCGGGCTGGCCTGCTCGGCCCGCGCCATGAGATCGTTCAGCACCGGGTCGCCGAAGGCTTCCCACCAGGCTCCGCGCTCGACGTGGTCCATCGGCTCCGCCGCCACCCAGCCGTCCGCCTCGCGGAACTGCGCGGGGAGGGGCGTCTCCTGCGGACGGTAGTCGGGCGCCATCGAGCATCCTGCCAGCGCCGCCAGCGCCAGCGCCGCCATCCCCTTAGCCCGCATGAGCAGCGCCCTTCGCAGGGGTGGCCGTTGCGGCCTGAACCTTCACCTCGTCGCCGGACTGAATGGCATCCGGCGGCGAGTCGATGACGCGGTCGGTGGGCTCGACACCGGCGGAGACAATCACCGTGCGGCCTTCGTCCCGCGCGATGGTGACCGGTTTGATTGTCACCTTCCCCTTGTCGTCCACGACGGCGACGACCGGACCATTGATGCTGTACAGCACGGTGCTGCCCGGCAGACGCAGACCCTGCGTGCCGCCGTCATCGAGGTCGAACTGCACCTGGGCGAAGGCGCCAGGCTTGAGCGCGCCGTCCGCATTGTCCGCCTGCAATTCCACCAGCACGGCCCCGGACTGCGGATCGACGGCCCCGGCGCTGCGGGTCACCTTGGCCGGGAACGTGCGGCCCGGAAATTCCGGCAATGTCAGGTTCGCGGACGTGCCGGTCTTGACCTGAGCCGAATAATTCTGCGGCACCCGCACGTAGATGCGCATGCGGTGGGTGTCGGACACGGTGAACAGCGGCTCGGCCGATGCTCCGGCCACCACCAGCGCGCCGATCTGGGCCGACCGGCTGGTGATCACGCCGTCAAAGGGCGCGACCAGCTGGGTGAAGCCATGCAGCGCCTGCAAGCGCCGCACATTGGCCTGCGCCGCCTCGGCGAGCGCGGTCTTGGCGGCAAGGTCGCCGGCCTTTTCGTCCGCTTCCTGCCGGGAGACCGCATCTTCCGCCACCAGAGCGCGCCAACGCTCCGCCGTGGTCGCGGCAAGCTGCTGATTGGCCTTGGCGGTTTGATAATCGGCCAGGGCCTGGGCGAGCTGCTGCTCGATCTCGGGCGCATCAAGAACCGCAAGCGTCTGGCCCGCCTTGACGCGATCGCCGATGTTCACGAGCCAGCGGCGCACGTAGCCGTTGGTGCGCGCATAGATGGGCGCGGTGTTGAATGCTTCCACGTTGCCCGGCAGCGTCAGGACGTTGCCCTTGATGTCGGTCTCCGGCGTGACCACCGCCACCACGGGGATGGCAGCCTCGGCCGCCACCTCGCGCAGGTGATTGGTCGCCTGGAGGCGGGACGCCGTGCCGATGGCGACAATGCCGAGCGCAACAACCGCTGCGGCGATGCCATAACGCTTCAGGGTGCGGGAGTTCGCCTTGGCGGCGGGTGGGGCGTCAACGGGCATGATCTCAGACATGGCTGGGCTGCATTTCTACCTGAGGCTTCGCGGCACGGTGATGCCGGTGGACGAAGCTGAAGACGGTTGGCACGAAGAACAGGGTGGCGATGGTCGCGCAGATGAGGCCGCCGATCACGGCGCGGCCGAGCGGGGCGTTCTGCTCGCCGCCCTCGCCGAGGCCGAAGGCCATGGGCGCCATGCCGATGATCATGGCCAGGGCGGTCATCAGCACCGGGCGGAAGCGGACGAGACCGGCCTGCATGGCGGCTTCGGTGGCGTCGCCCAGTTCGGCCAGCTTCTCGCGGGCGAAGCTGACGACGAGGATCGAGTTGGCCGTGGCGACGCCCATGCACATGATGGCGCCGGTGAGCGCGGGCACGGACAGCGTGGTGCCGGTGACGAACAGCATCCACACGATCCCGGCCAGAGCGGCGGGCAGAGCCGTGATGATGACGAACGGATCGACCCAGCTCTGGAAGTTGACGACGATCAGCAGATAGATGAGCAGGATCGCGCCGATGAGGCCCCAGCCGAGGCCGGAGAAGGCGGTGTTCATCGTTTCGTACTGGCCGCGGATGGTGACGTCCGTACCCTTGGGCTGCTCGGCTTCCAGTTCAGCGATGGCCTTTTCGATGTCGGCGGCCACGGCACCGAGGTCGCGGCCGTGGGTGGTGCCGTAGATGTTGAGCACCATCTGCATGTTGTAGTGGCTGACCACCGGCGGAGAGCTGGAGCGCGAGATGGTGGCAAGGCCGCCCAGCGGCTGCGGCATGGACGCACCCGCGCCGGAGATCGGCATGTTGGCCAGCTCATCGAGCGACTTCACCAGATACTCGGGCGTCTGCGCCACCACGGCGTAGGACACGCCGGACTTGGGATCGACGAAAAACACCGGCGAGGTCTGCGCGGTGCCCGCCAGCGAGCTGGACAGGCTGGTGGTCACGTCCCGTTCGGTCAGGCCGTACTGGCCGATGCGGGTGCGGTTCACGTCCACGTAGAGCTGCGGGGCGTTGGCCGGCTGCTGGAGGCGCACGTCCACCAGGCCCGGAATGGTGGCGAGCTTGCGCATCAGCTTCTGCGCGTAGGCGCGGTTTTCGGCCACGTTCTTGCCGGAGATCTGGATGTCGATCGGAGCGGGCGCGCCGAAGTTCAGGATCTGGCTGGTGATGTCGGCGGGCAGGAACGCGAAGGAGACGCCAGGGAACCGCTTGGGCAGCTCGCGGCGCAGCTCGGCGACCACCTCCTCCGTCGGGCGGTGGCCCTTCTGGAGGGAGATCATCACGTCGCCGTCCTGCGGGCCGATGGTGCCGCTGTTGGCGTAGACGGTGTTGATGGCGCTGACCGGCAGGCCGATGTTGTCGGTGATGGCGCCCAGCTCGTGCGCCGGGATGATCTCGCGGACGGCGCGGCCGATCTGGTCGAAGCGGGCGGCGGTCTGCTCGATGCGGGTGCCGGCGGGCACGCGCACGTGCATGGCGATCTGGCCGGAGTCGACGCTCGGGAAGAAATTGCTTCCCAGAAGCGGCAAGAGGCCGAACGACAGGATCACCACCGCCATGAACCCGATCAGGAAGGGCTTGCGGGCTTGCAGGGCCTGACGCAGCAGGCCGAGGTAGCGAGTGCGGATGCGCTCGAAGCGCAGCTCGAACGCCCGCTGGAAGCGCACGAAGGCATTGCGGGTGGCGGGAGTGCCCGCCAGATGGCGGTTCTCGCCGTCCGGCACATGCGGGCGCAGCAGGTACATGGCCATGGTCGGCACCAGCGTGCGCGACAGGATGAACGAGGCGATCATGGCGAACACTACCGACAGCGCCATCGGCACGAACAGGAAGCCGGCCACGCCCGGCAGGAAGAACATCGGTACGAACACGATGCAGATGCACAGCAGCGAGACAAAGGCGGGCGTGACGATCTGCATGGCGCCGTCCATGATGGCGTCGTGCACGCTCTTGCCCTGCTCAAGGTGCCAGTTGATGTTCTCGATGGTGACGGTGGCGTCATCGACGAGGATGCCCACGGCCAGCGCCAGGCCGCCCAGCGTCATCACGTTCAGCGTCTGGCCAAAAGCGGCCAGTGCCGCGATGGCCGCGAGAATGGCCAGCGGAATGGACAGGGCGATGATGAAGGTGGAGCGCAGCGAGCCGAGGAACAGCAGGATCATGAGCGACGTGAGCGCCGCGGCGATGAGGCCCTCGTGCACCACGCCCGCAACCGCCGCCTTCACGAACATCGACTGGTCGCCGACGGGCAGCACCTTGAGGCCCTCGGGCAGGGTCTCTAGGATGCGCGGCAGCTTGTCCTTCACGCCGTCGATGATGGCGAGCGTGGAGGTTGCGCCGTTCTTGAGGATGGTGAGCAAGGCGGAGCGCTGGCCGTCCACGTGCACGATGTTGGTTTGCGGCGCGTTGCCGTCGCGCACGAAGGCCACGTCGCGCATGTAAATGGTGGCGCCATTGACCACCTTCACGGGAATGTCGTTCAGCCCCTCGATGGTGGCGGGCGAGTTGTTGAGGCGCACGCTGTACTGGTTGGGGCCGATCTTGACGAAGCCCGCGGGGTTGATCTGGTTCTGGGCGGCGATGGCGTTGCCGATGTCCTGCGCGGAGAGGCCCTTCGATTGCAGGGCGATGGGGTTGAGGTCGATCTGGACCTGTCGCTCCTTGCCGCCGGAGGGCTGCGGCATGGCGAGACCCTTGACGGTCACCAGCTGCGGGCGGATCTGGTTCTGGCCGATGTCGAACAGCTGCTGTTCGGAGAGGCCCTTGCCGGAGAGGGCGAGCTGGATGATCGGGACCGTGGAGGCGCTGTAGTTGATGATGAGCGGCGGCGTGATGCCGGGTGGCAGGCGCTTGAGGATGGTCTGCGAGACGGAGGTGACCTGCGCGGTGGCGGTGCGGATGTCTGCGCCCGGCTGGAAGAAGATCTTGACGACGCCGATGCCCTGAAGCGACTGGCTTTCGATGTGCTCGATATCGTTGACGGTGGTGGTGAGAATGCGTTCGTAGGGGGTGATGATGCGGCTGGCCATGTCCTCGGCGGGAAGGCCTGCGTATTGCCAGGCGACCCCCACGACGGGGATGCGGATATCCGGGAAAATATCGACCGGTGTTCGCAGCGCCGCCAACAGACCCGCGATCGCGATGACGATGGCCATCACGATGAATGTAAGCGGGCGACGCAATGCAACTTTAACGATCCCGATCATTCGTACCTCTTTGTCCGAGGCGACTTTGTCCGAGGCGACGGCGGGCCTCTCCGGACCGCCTCAGGTGCCAAACCGCTTATTTTTCTTCCGGGAGGACGGATCGTTCGGGCGCTACAGGTGACCGAGCCGATGACCGTCTCTGGCGCATTGATGCCGCCTTGGCCTTTTTGCGTCTAATATATAATATGGCATGATCGATACGATGTGAGACTTGATCTTGGATCTCCGACACCTGCGTTACTTCCTTTGTGTGGCCGAGGAGATGCACTTCGGTCGTGCCGCCATGAGGCTCGGCATCACCCAGCCGCCGCTCAGCCAGCAGATCCGCGCGCTGGAGGAGGAACTGGGGGTCAAGCTGTTCGAGCGCACCAGCCGCCGCGTTTATCTGACGGAGGCGGGCAAGCAATTCGAGCCGGAAGCCCGGCTGACGTTGCAGCAGGCGGAGCGGGCCATGCAAAAGGCCCGGCTGGCGCAGAGGGGGGAGCTTGGTCACCTGGGATTCGGCTTCCCGGCCTCCGGTCCCTTCGTGCCGCGCGTCGCCGATGCCTTGTATGAATTCCGGCGCGCATACCCGGAGGTGGAGCTGACTCTGGAAGAGGCGGGCGGGAGCCAGCTCATCGAACTGATCCGCAGCGGCAAGCTCGATCTCGGTCTCATCCGCGGTTTCGACCGGCCGATCCTGCCCGACGGCATGGAGTGCGCATGCTTGCAGGAGGAGCACATGCTGCTGGTGCTCCGCGCCGAACATCCGCTCGCGCAAGCCGAGGCCGACCCGGAAATTGCGGATCTCGCCGGACAACCGCTCGTGCTCTACAACCAGGCCAGCGGGGCCGGCATCAACGAGCAATTCATCGCCCTGTGCCAGCAAGCGGGCTTCACGCCGCATGTCGCCTATCGGGCGAGCGGTCTTGCCACCCTTCTCGGCTTCGTGGCGGCGGGACTGGGGGTGACGCTTCTTGCCCGCTCGCTCGCGCGGCTGCGCCCGGACAGCCTGGTGTTCCGGCCCTTCGCAACGCCGGTCAAGAGCCGGTTGTGGCTGATCCACAACACGGATCTCTCGCCCACGGCCCAGAAATTCAAGAACGCCGTTCTGTGCGAAGTGCGCGCCTGAGAGGAGAAGACTTGCGGGCGGCTCAACCGCCCGCCCGCGTTATCTCCTGCTCCCGGGCATGTCCCGGCACCGGCCGGGCGGCAGGTTCTTCAGGAAAAGAACTCAGCGGGACGCCAGTTTTTCCAGCGTCTTGTAATCGATGCGGGACACGGCCTTCTTGAGCGTGTCCATGTCGACCCCCCGGGCATCCGCCTGCACCACAAAGCGGTTGGCGACGATCACGCTGTAGCTGCCGCTGCGCGAGGGCTCGTCCCAGGTCTCGGTGACCATGCGGCCGTCCACCTTGCCCACGCGCTCGTAGCCATTGGCGGTGGTCCGGTTGCTCTCGATGTTGAGGCCCGACCCCAACGCCGCAAATCCGCCCATGGCCGCAAGGTCGGTGATCTGCACCGTGACGCTTGCGTCGTCCCTGTCGTATCTGGCGGTGACGGACGATCCGCCAATGCCGCCGATCCCGCCCGAGGCAGACTCAAGGCTCACCCGTTCCATGCTGGCGAATGAGGCAGGCAGCAGGGCTTCGAGGCGGCTGGGAGCGATGGGCTCGGCATTCTGGCTTTTCTCCAGCGCTTCCGCGACGGCCTGAACCTGGCGGCTGGCTTCGTCGAGCTTGCCGAGATCAACCGAGGCCTCCGACCCGATCTTCACGGTGCCGTCCCCGAAACGGGGGGTCATCGCGCCCACAAGCGCCCCGATGACCAGCCACACCACAACGGCCGCGATGATTGTCACCACCGTATAGGCCATGGCCTTCTCCTCGGGTGCCTTCATGAGCTTGGGCAGGCCGAGATAGAGCAGGTAAAGGCTGTACAGTCCAAGGATGGACAACAGGGCAATGGCCGGGATCAGGTTGAAGATGCCGGCAACCCAGGCGGCGGTCGCGGAATAGGCCGCAACCTTGAGGGCCTGGATGCGATCGCGCACACCATTGAAGGTGGGCGCAAGGGCATCGATGATCAGCGCCAGCACGTAAACGCCGGCGAGGGTCAGCACATATTGCAGCAGGGCGCCGACCAGTGCGCTGCCGAAACTGGGCCGGAAGGTGACGCCGAGAATCGACGTGCCGAACACCTGCGAGCCGATGAACCCTGCAACCGCGGGAATGGCCGCGACGGGCAGGACGAAATTGCGGTAGATCTGGCTGGCCGATACGGGCTCGGCGTCGATCTGGTCCCAGGCCGCGCCCGGGGTCAGCAGAATGGACTTGATCCGCGCAATCAGGCCGGACCAGACGGATGGTTGAGCTGTACCGGATTCCATGTTGTCTCCCCCCGTTTTCCTTGCCCGCGCTGTCACTGGGCAAGGCAAGCAACCGGCAAATGCCCGATCCCCGGCAGTGTTGCTGCCACCGGCTGCTGGTTAATTTCTGAACATTACATCGCTTTGCGCAGGATTGCTATCAGAGCGCGTAAAAATCAACCGATAGTAGCAGGAAAAAGAGAGGCTTGCGACGGGTCGGGCAATTTCGGGGCAGCATGCCGGAATGTGCGGTGGACTTCATCCCGTGGTGTGGCAGATTGCCGCAAAAAGGGGAGAAGTACTGCCATGAATTGCAGTCTTGGCCCGCGCTGGCGGGCAGGGGAGTCGACAGCCGGCTTGTGGCTCAGTCTCGGCACGCCGGCGGTGGCGGAACTGGCCGCAGAGAGCGGGGCCGACGCCATCGTGCTGGATGCGCAGCATGGCCTGTGGGAGCGTGCCACGCTGGAATGGGCTGTCCGGCTGGCGAGCCCCTGCCCGGTGCTGGTGCGGGTGGCCCGCAACCGGCCGGAGCTGATCGGCGCCGCGCTCGATGCGGGGGCCGAGGGCGTGATCGTGCCGCTTGTGGAGACAGCGGCTGAGGCCGCCGCCGCCGTTGCCGCCTCGCGCTATCCGCCGGACGGAGAACGCAGCGGCGGCGGGGTCCGCCCGCTGCGGGACATGAAGGGCTATGTCGAGCGCAGCCGGTCCGGGACACTGGTGTGCGTGATGATCGAGACGGCTACCGGCCTTGCCAATGCGGCGGCCATTGCCGCGACGCCGGGCATCGACATGGTGTTCATCGGCGCGGGCGACCTGTCCCTGTCGATTGGCGATGACGGCGCGGCGCTCGAGCACGCCCTTGAGACAATTCGCGCGGCCTGCGCGGCGGCGGGCGTTCCCTGCGGCATCTACACGCCACATGCGGAGGCGGCGCGCGCCCGCGCCCGCCAGGGATTCCGGTTTGTCATTGCGGGAGATGATGTCGGCCTGCTGCGGCAAGGGTTCGCCGCTGCCCGTGCCGCGTTTGTAAAGAAGGAGGAGAGTGCGCATGGCTGACACGGCAGGCAAACCGATCGACCCGCTGGCAGGTGTCGCGCCGCATGTGGCGGCTGTCTCGCTGGACAACATCGCCAACATTGCCAAGCAGGCGTTCGACAAGGCCAACGTGGTGCCGTTGTGGTTTGGCGAAGGCGACCTGCCCACCCCGGCGTTTGTGGGCGAGGCTGCCGCGCAGGCCATCCGCGACGGGCATGTGTTCTACACCTACCAGAACGGCATTCCCGAACTGCGCCAGACCCTCGCCGACTATCACACCCGCCTGTGCAACACGACGGTCGGGCCGGAGCGGATCACGGTGACCTCGGGCGGCATGCCCGCCATCATGCTCGCGGTGCAGCTGGTGCTGGAGCCGGGGGATAATATCGTTGTCATCGACCCCGTGTGGCCGAACATCGGCGGCATCACCCGGCTGCTGGGCGGAGAGGTGCGCTCGGTCCGCATGGATCTGGGCGAGGGCGGCTGGACGCTCGATCTGGAAAAGGTCGCCGCCGCGTGCGACGCCCGCACCCGGGCAATCTTCTATGCCTCGCCCGGCAACCCCACGGGGGCCATGGTTCCGCTCGAGGTCCAGCGGGAGTTGCTTGCGTTCGCCCGTCCGCGCGGCATCTGGCTGATCGCGGACGAGGTGTATTACCGCCTCGTGTTCGGGCGGGAGGCCGGCGATACCATCCTCGACATCAGCGAGCCGGAGGACCGGGTGCTGATCATCAACAGCTTCTCCAAGGCCTGGGCCATGACCGGCTGGCGGCTGGGCTGGCTGGTGCATCCGCCGTCGCTGGGGCCGCGCCTTGCCATGATGGTGCAATATACCACCAGCGGCACCGCCACCTTCCTGCAACACGCCGCCATCGCCGCCATTCGCCAGGGCGAGCCGTTCGTGGCGGAGATGAACCGCTATTGCCAGCAGGGCATGGAAATCGTCTGCGATGCGCTGGAGCAAATGCCGCGCGTGCGTCTGCGCGCCCGGCCGGAGGCGGCCATGTATGTGTTCTTCGAAATCGAGGGCATGACGGACAGCCGCGCCGCCTGCCTCGATATCCTGAACGCAACGCAAGTGGGGCTTGCGCCCGGCCTCTACTTCGGCAAGGGCTCGGAGAGCTTTGTGCGCCTGTGCTTCTGCCGCTCGCCCGATCTGCTCCGCGAAGCGATGGAGCGCTTGCGCCCGTTCCTGTCGTGAGGAGGCTTCCCGTGCCGGAAGAGGAGGATGACCGCCGGATCGCCCCGGCGGCCGAGCGCAACAAGGGGCCGATCCTTGAGGTGCTGCGCCGCGTGTTGCCACCGCAGGGGCTGGTGCTGGAAATCGCCAGCGGCACCGGCCAGCACGCGGCTCACTGCGCGGCGCACCTGCCGGGGCTGGTGTGGCAGCCGAGCGATCGGGATGCGGGCGCGCACGCCTCCATCACCGCATGGGCGGCGCATGGCGGGCTCTCCAATGTGCGCCCGCCTCTCACGCTCGACGTGACGCAGGAGCCCTGGCCGCTGGAGCGGGCGAATGCGATCGTCTGCATCAACATGATCCACATCAGCCCGTGGGATGCCTCCATCGGGCTCATGCGCGGGGCGGAGCGGCTGCTGCCGCCGGGCGGCGTGCTCTATCTCTATGGCCCTTACAAACGCGGCGGTGCACACACCGCGCCAGGCAACGCCGCGTTCGACGAGAGCCTGCGGCAGCAGAACCCGGCGTGGGGCGTGCGCAACCTGGAGGATGTGGCCGCGCTGGCATCGCGCCACGGTTTCGACCTCGAGGAGGTTGTTGAAATGCCTGCCAACAACCTCTCCGTGATCCTGCGGCGGCGTTGAGGGCCGTCAGTATTGCGCGGCGCGCCACCCGGCGGCCCTGGCCTCCTGCTCGGTGCAGAACCAGCGCTCGCCCTTGGCGGTGTTGATGGTCACGCGCTCATACCAGGGGCTGGCGGGGGTGTGGTAGACCTTCTCGCCCTTGGCGGTGATGTTGCCCTTGATCGGGCAGTCGCCCGCCGTGACGGTTTGCACGGGCGGCGTCTCCGTCAGGGGCAGGCGCTTGCCCTTCCGCCAGTCCCACGGGTAGTCGAAGGACCCGGCCCAGACCCCGCGCCGAGCACGCTGGGCCTCCATTTCCTCGGTGACATAGTCCTTGGAGTAGGACCGGTAGGCGAGGGCATGACCCTGCGCCACCATCCAGCCGTTGATGTCCGTACCGCCCAGTTTGCAGACGGCGACGATGCGGCCGTAGCGGTCCTTGTCCTTCTGTTCGCAGCGGATCGTGCGGCGGCCGATGAGTTCGTCCAGCGCCAGCGCTGCCTTCTGGCCGCAGCGCACGGCCCGGCCGGAGACATGGCAGAGCTGGCGGGACTCCGGCGCGTCGATGCCATGGAGGCGAATGCGGGTGCCGCGCAGGTCCAGCGTGTCGCCATCAATCACCGACGGCACACCAACCAGGGCATCCTCCGCGCTGCTTCGGTTCAGGAAATTCCCGTCTGCAACGGCGGCGGCAAGGCCGGCAGCAACGAGAAAAGCAATACTCATGAGAGACTTCCAACGCAGGGTACCAAACTCCGTCGCAGATCAATAAAGGATGTGTATCAGGCGGGGGGTGTATAAGATCGTTGGGTAGGCGGCAAGGAAGTCGCGCCTTTGTGTGGCGGTCACGAGGGGAAGAACGATGAGCCAGCGGGTCGGGCGCATGGGATTCTGCACGGAGCGGCTGGCGCGTTTGGACCGGTTCCTGCAGACGCGCTACATCGAGACCGGCAAGCTGCCCTGTGCCGAGACGCTGATCTACCGCCATGGGGAGATCGTCCACCGCAGCCGCCTCGGGCTGGCGGATGTGGAGCGCGGCCGGCCTCTGGCCGAGGATACGCTGTTCCGCATCTATTCCATGACCAAGCCCATCACGAGCGTCGCCTTCATGATGCTGGTGGAGGAGGGGCTGGTGGCGCTGGACGACCCGGTGCACCGCTTCATTCCCGCATGGGAGGGGCTGGGCGTCTACGACGGCGGCGGACCTGGCGCCTTTCGCACCCGCCCGCCGGAGCGCCCGATGCAGATGATCGACCTGCTGCGCCACACCTCGGGCCTGACCTATGGCTTCCAGCAGCGAACGCCGGTCGATGCCGCCTACCGGGCGCGGCGTATCGGCGGCATTGCCCCGGGCGGAAGCCTCGAGGACATGATCACCGCGCTCGCCGATCTTCCGCTGGAATTCTCCCCCGGCACGGCCTGGAACTATTCGGTCTCGACCGACGTGCTGGGCTATCTGATCGGCAAGATCGCGGACAAGCCGTTCGAGGACGTCATTCAGGACCGCATCCTCACCCCGCTCGGCATGAAAGACACCGGCTTTTCGGTGAGGAAGGGTGAGGAAGGCCGCCTCGCGGCCTGCTACCAGGCCACAGCGGACGGGGGCTTCACCTTGCAGGATGACCCCGCCGCGAGCCCCTTCCTGTCCCCGCCGGTCATGGCCAGCGGCGGCGGGGGGCTGGTCTCGACCACCGATGACTACCTGCGCTTCTGCCGCATGCTGCTGCAAGGCGGCGTGCTGGATGGCGTGCGTCTGCTCGCGCCGAAGACCCTGGAGCTGATGACGGCCAACCATCTGCCGGGGGGCAAGGACATCCACAGCCTGTCCCGGTCCATGTTCAGCGAGTCCACCTATGCGGGCGTCGGCTTCGGCCTCGGCTTCGCCACCACCCTCAACCCCGCGCTCACACTGCTGCCGGGCAGTGCGGGCGATTTCTTCTGGGGCGGTATGGCCAGCACCTACTTCTGGATCGATCCCCGGGAGGACATGATCGTCCTCTTCATTAGCCAGCTCATCCCCTCCTCCACCTATCCCGTTCGCCGGGAGTTGCGGACGCTGGTCTATTCAGCACTGGTTAATACAAGCAATTGAATTTATGCCGGCAGACGCGGGAAAATGGCGGAAAACCGGCCAGACGAGCGCTTCTCTTGCCGCAGGGCGGAAACCAGACTTGGACGGTGAGGCAACCGGCGATCGTTCCGGCCGTTCCTTTACGGCGCCATGCTTGCGGACCTGTCACGAACTCTGGGGGATCCATGACTCTGGCTGTTTGCGCCCGGACCTTGCCTGACGGTGCCATCGTGCGCGACTGGCAGGTGGAGGGCGTTCTCGGCATGAGCGAAGACGCCGTTCTCTACGCGGCCCGGCATCTGCAAACCGGGGAGGGGGCGTTTTTGCAGGAATACTTCCCCGCCAGCCTCGCCATGCGGCAGGCGGACGGCGCCGTCATCCCCCGCAGCGGCGCGGCGGAGGATTTCGCTGCGGGGCGCGAGACCTTCCTCATGCAGGGTGCGGCACTGGCCGGGCTCTGGGCGTCCCGGGCGACAGACCATCTGCCCCGGGTGCAGACCGTGTTCGCCCGGGGCGCCGCCGCCTACATGGTGATGGAGCGGTATGACGGCGTGCCGCTTTCGGCTGAACTGGCGTCGGGCGCCCGGTTCCCGGAGGAAAGTCTCATCGCGCTGTTCCGGCCGATGGCCATGGCGCTGCACCAGTTGCACACGGCGGGCATCTGCCACCTGCGTATCCACCCGGGCGCGATCGTGCGTCAGGAGCATGGCCTGCTGCTCACCGGGTTTGCCGGGGGCTTTGCCTCCGGCAAATGGAACGACGAAGCCAATAGCGCCTACAGCCCGATCGAACTGCTGGTGCCGGTGGCGGCGCCCGGGCCCTGGAGCGACATCTACGCCCTCGCCGCCGTTCTCTACCATTGCATGACGGGCGCGCCGCCGCCGGAGGCGGTCTCGCAGCTCGGGGACGTGGATTTCCCGCCAGACTGCGCGGGCGACTACAGCCCGGTGTTTCGGGAGGCCGTCATCGCGGCCCTGTCGTGCGTGCCGTCGGAGCGTCCCCAGACGATCCGCGCATGGTGCGCCGCCTGGCCGGACAATGGCGAGCCGCTGCTGCAAGCGCCGCGGCCGGGGCGCATGCTGGTTGCGCCGGGCGTGCTGCCGCCGGCGACCGGTTTGCTCGCCGATGGGCCGGAGCCGGCGGGCCTGTCCTTCCCCTCGCGCCCCCGCTGGTTGCTGGCCCGTCTCTCCGGGCCGATGATCCTGCCGTGCCTCGGGGGCGTGGCCATGGCGGGCGGAATCCTGCTGGCGCTGTCCCAGGCCCGCACGTTCCTGCCGGACAAGGCCGAGGCAACGGGCGTCGCCATGCCGCCCGGCCGCATCCTGCAAACGGAGAGCAACGCCGACGGCCAGGCCCTCTCCGCGCCGCTGCTACTGCTGGATCATGAGCTGGCCATGGCCCACGATACGCAAAAACACATCGACGCGCAGGTGCGGGAGGCCGAAGCGCTGGAGTGGCCGGAGCAGCAGCAGGAGGCCTTGCGCCGGATCTCGGAGAAGGTGGCGCGGGCCATCGCCGAGATGCAAGCGCTCTACGCCGCGCCAGACGTGGCGCAGCGCAGAGCGGTCGCGCCCTCCTTCCTGTCCGTGCTGGAGCAGCAGGGCAATGCCGTGCGCGCCTCCCTCCGGGAAGCGTGGGAGACGAGCGTTGCCGGATATGTGGAGACCGCCGAACGGCTGCGCGTCAATGCGGATGCAAACTACCGGGCTTTGACAAAAATTCTGGCGAAGGACGGCCGGAGCGAGTCAACCCTGCTCAAGAGCACGGCCACCACGGCCTACGACCTTCTGGCGGGTGCCTCGGAACGGCTGAAGGCGGCCGCCAACGCCGAGGCCCCGACCAACCCCATTGCCGCCAGCCGGCAGCTCGCCGCGATCTCGGCGGCCTTCGGCGAGGTGCAGTCCCAGGCGGCGACGATCCGGGAGGCGTTGCGGACGGGGCAGGCGCACGCCGCCGAGCGCAACGACGCGATCAGCGACCAGGCGCGGGAGCGCAGGGACTTCCGTGCGGCGCTCGCGGCGGCCCGTCGCACGGCGGCGGCGGTGGAGCGGGCCGCCAGCGGGCGGGAGAGCGAAGGCGTTGTCCTGACCGGCGAGCGGCGCGTCGAGGCGTTGCAGAAGGTCAGGGAGGCGAACCGGCGGCTGGCAGGGCTGGAGCGCATCGTGCTCGGGACGCCCGACCTGCGCGGCCCGCAATTACAGGCAGCACTGCTTGAGGTGACGGAGACGGAGAAGGGCCTCCGCAGCCTGCTGGAGGGCACGGACCGGCCGGCGGTGGCGAGCCATCGCAATGCGCCTGCGCCGGAGGTGCTGCGTCTGCTCAGCCGGGCCGACTCCCGCCTCGCGCGGGATTACCGCCGCTATGCCGAATTGCAGGACCTGCTCGCAGCGCACGGCGGCATTCTTCGCGTCAAGGGGGAGGACCAGGTTGGCGGCGACACCGTCAATCGGCTCTACCGCGACATGCAGAAGCTCGCCGCCATTCGCGAGCGGCTGTCCGCCGCTTCCTCGGAAGCAGACGCCAGACGCCTCTACAAGCAGTTCGCCGAGCAGCATCAGCTGATCGACAATCAGCTCGACCGCCTGTTGGCCATGGCCGCCAGGGCGCAGCGCCGCACCGGCCAATCCGCCATGCGGTGAAGGCCCCGGGAGGCGGGCGCGTCTTCCCCTGGTCTTTGTGCCAGCGCGCCGATGTGCGCAGTCCGCAATATCGACGAAAAATATCGGGGGGCCTTCTGGTCGAAGGGGATGGCTGCGGCTTGGTCCGGACGTGCGGCGATGCCGCATCCGGCCCCGGGGCGCGCAGAAAAAAGGCGCCAGGGCGGCGTGTGAATTCAACCGTGCCGCCTTGTCTCCGCATCGTGCCGATAAAGGGCGGAAGGCTGTGAGCCCATCGTGGCCCACGGAGAGAAGAAATCGCGGTCCCGGTGTACATCGGGTTTTGCAGATGTAGTGCCCAAATATTGTAATATTGGGGAGATTATCCATCTAATAGTGGTATAAAGGAGCGATTCGTAAACATTTATTGTTGGAAAAATCAAAAAGAAATGCCGCACCGGAGATCTGGCTAAATTAATAAAATTAGATGATTTTTAGGCGAATATATTAGATCAAAAAATTATTGTAGAGAGTTGCGTCCGATATTCATCAATGACATTATCACGCCAGCGCCACTTCTGGGGACAGGGTGTCGTTCTGTTGCGATATGCGTCGCGCCGTGGGGCGATCGGGCCGTGACGGTATATGCGTTCTGCCCTGATCTCTCCGATGGTCCCGACTTCAAGCGGGGACCCCAGGCGCCGCGATGAGTCGGCGTTTCCAGAAGTTCATCACATTCAACTGACTTGTGGACATCACGGACGGCCGCTGCGCCGCGCCAGTGCTGTTGCGCCGGTCGTCACGTGAGAACCAGCAGGCGAGAAAGGACTGTCCGATGGCCTCGTGCGATGTGTCTGAGCCGAATGGGACCAAAGCAAAGAAAAGGGAAAAGACCCGAGTCCGGGTCAGAAGAGAGCGGGGAGGCTCGACCAAGGAGCGGCTGATTCTGGCCGCGATTGCACTCAGTGCGCAGCGCGGGTTCTCGAATGTTCCACTACGGGAAGTGGTGGAACGGGCCGAATGCCACAACATCAGCGCCGTGCACTATCACTTCAAGAGCCGCGGAGGACTGCTGACGGCCATTCTCCAGATGATCGACCGGCATTGGGCCGTGGACGTGCCAGCCTACGCCCAGCGTGCCGGTATTTTCCAGATTCTTCATGCCTTCATCCTGGGGCTGGATGATCTGAAGCGGGCTTCCCAATGGGGCAATACGGTCGTGAAATTCCTCAGCCGCCTGGCGATGGATGACGACCCGGAGACGTCGGCGGCGGCGACGGCCTTCCTCAGTGCGCGGCTGAATGCCATTTACGACGCCATTGCGCCCTACTGTGCGGAGACGGAGCCGGCCGTGCTGCGTCTCCGGGTCGGCAATGCCTGTCTGTTTCTGCTGACGGTCTCAAGTCATCTCGACCGCAGCTGCATGGTGGCGCTCGGCTGTCACAACCTGATGGAGATAAAGGAAAACCTGGTGCGGGAGACCGTGGCCATGGCCGCCAGCATCATCCAGGGCGGGCCGCACGGCGAGGAGGAGGGTGTGGACGTGGCACCATGGCCCGCTGAAGCGCCTCGTCACGCCGTGATCGAACTGCCGGTTGCCCACCTTGCCGGCCTTCCGGAGGCCGGTCTTCCCGAGCAGGCCCTGGCCTAGGGGTGGACCGCCGCACTGGACAATGGCCGGGCTGCTTTTTTCCGTCAGGGCGTCGTGTCTGACAAGGCGGCCCGGCCACCTGTTGTGAAGCCCCGTCGCGGTCAAAAAAAGCAAGAGTTCCGCACTCAATAAGATCACCTGGGGTTTTATGCCTGGCATCTTCCGGTGGATATTTTCTCCCTGCCTTGGAGACATTTTCGGGCCGGCCTCTGACGGGGCCGGGGCCGAGACTCTTGCCGCGAAGCAAGGAGGGAAATTCGGGACGAAATAAGCCGTCTGGCAGGCCTGCCTCGATCCCTGGGAAGCGGCCGGGCGGGAGCGCTGTTGCGCCGCGCACGCCAGATCCCCTCCGGGAGCCTGACATCCCGGGAGCCGAGGCGAGGGCAGGCGGACATTTCCAGAAATCCGAGCGACGGGGCGCCAATGACCTTCAATTTCAAACAGATCGATTGGTCCGGGGAGACTCGCGCACCGATGGCGGAGCCGCCATGTCCGCCTGTCTCCGGGGATCAGTCTATCGACACCGGCGTCGTCATGCGGGCGGCGGCGGCGGAGGTACGCCGCCATGGCCGGTTCCGCCTTTCGCGGCAGGATATGGAAGACATTGTGCAGGACGCGCTCCTCCGCCTCTACAGCCGGGACGCGCAGAAGGGCGCGATCGGCAATATCGCGGCCTTCCTGCGATCCACGGTGCGGAATCTGGTGTTCGACCGCTACCGCGCGCCCTGTGTTCTGGAATTTGTGGCGGAGGAGGATCTGCGTGCGGTGCCGGACGAAGCGGCGTCGCCCGAGCGGATCGCGATCGGGCGCGAGGCGTGGCAGGCGATTGCCAGCGAGCTGGCCCGCACGCCGCCAAGGACGCTCGAGATGTTCCTGCAATATCGGTTCGGTGATGCCACGTATCGGGAGCTGGCGGAGCAATACAGGCTGCCGCGCTCCACCGTGCACACGCAACTCAGTCAGGTTCTGGAACGCCTGGCACGCGCCGTCCAGCCTTACCTTGATGTGTGAAGGGGCGCGGGTGGGGCGGCCCGCACCGGCGAGTGGCATGAGGTTGGGGGCAGAAAACCAAAGGGGGCACCATGGCAAGACGCGTGAACAAGGGGCGCAAGCCCGATCCGCTGACACTTTCGATCTGGGAGGGGCTGTCCGAACTGGCAAGCTGGCCTGACCTCTCCGCCAATGTGGGAGAGGCCCTGGAGCGGCTGGAGACCTATCGGGAAAAAAGGCGCACGGCCCGCCGGAAGGCGGCGCGCTCGTCATCGTCAACTCTCGGCTCAATGGCGATCGTCTGCGCCACCCTGGGCGCGCTGGTTTCGCCGGGGGGCGCGCCTTTTTGTGCCGGGAAAAAAGATTTTACGTATTGTGAAAAAATATTCGGACAAAACGGCCTGTGATCCGTCTCTTTCAGCAGAGACCAGTCAAGGGGATGAAGACGGGGTCTCTTGAAAAAAGCCTGCCACCCGGCCTCCGGATTTCATGGATGCCCGAAGGGCCGCAAGGGGCATGCGAAAGTAGAGGGGATAAGTGATACTCGGTAAGTGACTCACAAAGTGAAGTGACTCACAGAGTGAAGTGGCACAAAACGTTAAGTGATAAAAAAGTGAAGTGACAGAAAAAGGCCGAAGGAAGCCGGCGCGGATAGCACAGGTTCCCGGCCACTGCTCGTACCACCCATCTCGTACCACCACGTCTTGTACCACTACAGCCGTACCAATGCCGGAGGCACGGAACAACGCCGGATAAAGGAACGACGCCGGGAAAAGAAACGACGGCAGTCGTCACACCGGAAGACGCCGTAACGCCGGACACGGTACGGCACGACGAGACAAAAAGACCAGCGGGGCGCGCCCAATCTTGGGCGCGGTGGAAGATCCCCAAAAAGCGGAAAACGCAATGCTGGTCTTACCTGGAGGCCCGCTCTGGCGCTGGGCGGGCCTCAATTTCTTTGCCCTGAATTTCTTCGCCCTGAAAGGGCGATTTTTATCAAGTGTATTCTCGTCCTGATTTGTATGGGATGGACCCCGCAAAACGTCTTTTTCAACCCTCGCCGTAACCGCTGTGCCGTAACCGCTGTATCGTTTTCGCCTGTCTGCCTCGGGGCGGGCACTCAGCGGCGCAAGGTCACGAAATACGAAATCAGGGAAAGAAAATTCAGGGAGGTCAAGGTCCGGCAACCCGATCGGATCGTCACCGTGCTTGTTGGGGACGTTTGCTCGCGGATCGGCTCTGCGCGGGAACAGGTGGGAATGGCTGCCGTTCGTATGAGGGCGGAAACAGGGAGCAGGGGAAACAGGGAGCATGACCTGGTTCCGGACAAGTCCTCGCTTTTTCCCCAAGGGGCGTGCCCCCAGTTGGTGCCGGTTGCAGGAGGAAGAGCCTTGCGGGTGTGGCCCGAAAGACGTCGCAGTGATTGTGGGCAGCGCGTGTGGCGCCGCCTGCGCACTGTGGCGGCGTGGGCGGTGTTTCTCCTGATGCTGGTTGCGTTTGCGGCTTCCCCGGTTCCCGCTGGCGGACAGCAGGGTCAGCAGGGTCAGCAGGGTCAGCAGGGGCAGCAGGGACAGCAGGGACAGGCGGCACCGGCGTTGCGCGCGCCGCCCGCGGGGCACGGCCTGGCACGTGAGGACGGGACAGGCGGGGGTATAGCCGATCGCGCCATCGCAGAGCACGCCGTAGCGGTGGTCTTGCAGATCGACGGGGCAATCGGCCCGGCCACCTCCGATTACCTCGCCAAGGGCATGGCGGAAGCGCAGCGTCGCCGCGCCGCCCTGCTGATCCTGCGCATGGATACACCGGGCGGGCTCGACACGGTGATGCGGGTCATCATCCGCGATATTCTCGCCTCGCCCATTCCGGTCGCCTGCTACGTGAGCCCAAGCGGCGCGCGGGCGGCCAGCGCCGGCACGTTCATCCTCTATGCCTGCCATGTGGCGGCGATGGCACCGGGAACCAACGTGGGCGCGGCAACGCCCGTGGCGATTGGGGGCGGCGGTGGCGGCGGAGGAGCCCGAGGAGGCGGAGAGGGAGGCAGAGGGGCCGGTCCCGAGGACGTCCCTGACCGCCCCGCGCCGGGACAGGGGGGGCAAGGCGGGCAGGGAGGTCAAGGGGGGCAGGAAGGCCAACAGGGACTTGGCGCGGGCGAGCGCAAGGCGATCAACGACGCAGTGGCCTATATCCGCAGCCTCGCCGACCTGCGCGGCCGCAACGCCGCATGGGCGGAGCAGGCCGTGCGCGAGGCGGCGAGCCTGCCCGCACGCGAGGCGCTCGCGCAAGGGGTGATCGACCTCATGGCCCGGGATACGGCTGACCTGCTGGCCCAGATGGATGGCCGGGAAGTGCAGGTCGCCGGGGGTCGCCAGCGCCTGCAAACCAGGGGTCTGGCGCTCGTGCAGATCGCGCCGGATTGGCGCACCCGGGCGCTCGGAGCCATTACGGATCCCAACATCGCCTACCTGCTGCTGATGGTCGGCTTCTATGGGCTGATCTTCGAATTTTTCTCCCCCGGCACGTTCGTGCCCGGGGTGATCGGCGGCCTGTGCCTGCTGGTGGGCCTGTTCGCCCTCAACCTGCTGCCCATCAACGCAGCGGGCATTCTGCTGCTGCTGGCGGGCATCGCCCTCCTGGTGGCGGAGGCCTTCGCCGCCTCCTTCGGCATTCTGGGGATCGGCGGCATTGCCGCCATCGCCGTCGGTTCGCTGCTGCTGTTCGATGGGGATGTGCCGGGCTTTCGCCTGTCGCCGGGCGTGGTGGTGGCTGTCACGCTGCTCAGCGCCGGGTTCCTCGCGCTGGTGGTGAGGGTGGGGTGGCGCGCCCATCGCCGCCGGGCGGCCACTGGTGATGCCGCCCTGCGCGGCGCGACGGGGCAGGTGCTGGAATGGTCGGGCAACGCGGGTGAGGTGCTGTGGCATGGCGAGCGCTGGCAGGCGCGCGCGGGCGGGCCGCTGGCGCCGGGGCAGAGGGTTTTCATTCACGGCCGGGATGGTCTGGTGCTGTTCGTGGCCGCGGCCGATGCCGGTCCGCAGGCGGATTCGCCGCCGCAGGCGAGGAGGTGAGCCATGTATTCCATCGTGTCTTACGGTTTTCTGGTCTTGCTGGTGCTGTTCGTTCTGTCGTCCGCCATCCGCATTCTCCGGGAATACGAGCGGGCCGTGGTGTTCACGCTGGGGCGCTTCTCTGGCGTGAGGGGCCCGGGGCTGATCCTGCTCGTCCCCATCGTCCAGCAGATGGTGCGGGTGGACCTGCGGATGCTGGTGCTGGACGTGCCGAGCCAGGACGTGATCTCGCGGGACAACGTCTCGGTGAAGGTGAACGCGGTTATCTACTTCCGGGTGGTGGACGCGGACCGGGCCATCATCCAGGTGGAGAATTTCATGATGGCGACCAGCCAGCTTGCCCAGACCACCCTGCGGTCGGTACTGGGCAAGCACGAGCTGGACGAGATGCTGGCCGAACGGGACAAGCTCAACCGGGATATCCAGGAAATCCTCGACAGCCAGACCGATGCGTGGGGCATCAAGGTGACCAACGTGGAAATCAAGCACGTGGACATCGACGAGAGCATGGTGCGCGCCATCGCCCGGCAGGCGGAGGCCGAGCGGGCCCGGCGCGCCCGCATCATCAGCGCCGAGGCAGAGGAGCAGGCCGCGCGCAAGCTGGTGGACGCAGCCAACCTGCTGTCGGTGGTGCCGGAGGCCATGCAGCTGCGCTACCTCTCGACCTTGCAGGATATCGCCACGGAGAAAAGCTCGACCATCGTGTTTCCGCTGCCGTTCAGCCTGTTCAAGAACATCCTCGGCGGCGGGCAGGCGGGCGGGATCCCGCCGCAACCGCAAGTCCCGCCACAACCGGGGCCGCCACCGGTTCGCCCCTGACAGGGGGCGTTCTGAACGGGGGCCGCTTTCGGGCGTTGCCTCCCTGGAGGCGGCCGCGCCGGGGCGTGGCCGGGGCAGGTGCGGGACAGCGGCATGGATCTGGACAGACGGACGGTTCTTGCCCGCACAGCGTGTGCGCTGGGTGCGGGGTCTATAGGTGTTTCCTGCGGGCAGGGCGAGGGAGCGGCGGTTGCCGGAGACGCCCGGGCGGCGTGGGAGGCCTACTGGGCCGGGATCCGCCGGCAGTTCCCGCTGAGCCCCGACGAGGTGCACCTCAGCGCCATGCTGATTGCCGCCCACCCGGAGCCGGTGCGGCGGGCGATCGAGGCCTTCCGCCGCGAACTGGACGCCCGCCCCGCCTCCTTTCTTGAGGACAACAACGGCCGCCTGCGCGGCGAAGCCCTGGCGGCGGCCGGGCGCTACATGGGCGTGGACCCGAGGGACATTGCGCTGACCGACAGCACCACCATGGGCGTGGCGATGGTCTACCACGGCCTGATGCTGCGCCCGGGCGAGGAGGTGCTGACGACGGATCAGGACTATTACGTGACCCACGAATCCCTGCGGCTGGCGGCGGCGCGCAGCGGGGCGCGGGTGCGCCGGATCGCGCTGTTCGAGGACATCCGGCAGGTCTCCCCGGACATGCTGGCGGACCGGGTGCTGCGGGAGGTGCGCCCCGAGACGCGGGTGGTCGCGCTCACCTGGGTGCACTCCAGCACCGGCCTGAAAATCCCGGTGCGCGGGATTGCCGACGGGCTGGCGCGGATCAACGCCAGCCGCCCGCCCGGGAGCCAGGTGCTGTTCGGGCTGGACGGCGTCCATGGCTTCGGCAACCAGAACCAGATGTTCGGCAGCCTGGGGTGCGATTTCTTCATGGCCGGGTGCCACAAGTGGCTGTTCGGCCCGCGCGGCACCGGCATCGTCATTGCCAGCCCGCGCGGCTGGGCCGCCCTGCGCCCCACCATCCCCAGCTTCATCGACGGGGAGAGCTGGTCGGCATGGATTGCGGGGCGCGAGCCGCAAGGGGTTGCCAGCGGCCCGCGCCTGACGCCGGGCGGTTTCAAGCCCTATGAGCACCAGTGGGCGCTGGCCGTGGCCTTTGCCTTTCACGAAAGCATCGGCCCGCAGCGCATTCAGGCCCGCACCGAAGAGCTGGCGGCCCAGCTGAAGGAAGGGCTGGCCCGCATGCGCCATATCACGCTGCACACGCCGCGGCGGCCGGAGCTTTCGGCGGGTATCGTCTCGTTCGACGTGGCGGGACTGTCGGCGGACGCGGCGGCGGACAGGCTGCGCCAGCGCCGCATCGTCGCGTCGGTTGCGCCCTACGCCACCCGGCACGTGCGGCTCACGCCGTGCCTCTACAACAGCCCTGCGGACATCGACCGGGCGCTGGCGGAGGTGCGCGGACTGGCGGCGGTATAGGCGCGCGGGTGTGAACCCTCCGTTTCCACAATGGCGGATATTCGGGAGCGGGGGACGCTGTTAATTTTTCCGGGCAACGCGTGCCTGGCGGACTGTCGCAAGGCGTTCCGCCGACCGTACCTTGTGCAACCTGAGTTTCGTGCAACCCGATTTCACAGGAGTGGCAGCGTCATGTCTTCGTTCAAGCTGTTCAGCCCGATTCAGCTTCGCGGCATCGAGAGCCGCAACCGGCTGGTGGTCTCACCCATGTGCCAGTATTCGGCCATCGACGGTTTCGCCAACGAATGGCATCTGGTGCATCTGGGGCGGTTTGCGTTGGGCGGCTTCGGCATCGTGATCGCGGAGGCAACGGCGGTGCGGCCGGAAGGGCGCATCACGCCGGGAGACGTGGGCCTGTGGGACGACGCCCAGATCGAGCCGCTGGCGCGCATCGCCCGCTTCCTGCGGGAGAACGGCAGCGTGCCCGGCATCCAGCTGGGCCATGCGGGACGCAAGGCCTCCTGCCAGCGGCCCTGGCATGGGGATCTGCCGCTGACGCCCGAGGATGAAAAGGTGCGCGGCGACAAGGCCTGGCAAGTGGTCGCCCCCAGCGCCATTCCCCACACCGAGGGGTGGCCGACCCCGGCGGCGCTGACCGTGGATGACCTGCGCAACCATCTCGACTCCTGGCGGCAGGCGACCCGGCGGGCGCTGGCGGCAGGCTTCGATATCGTCGAGATCCACGCCGCCCACGGCTATCTGCTGCACGAATTCCTCTCGCCGCTCTCCAACCAGCGCGACGATGACTACGGCGGCTCGCTCGCCAACCGCATGCGGTTCCCGCTGGAGGTGATCGAGACGGTGCGGGCCGCCTGGCCGGAGGACAAGCCGCTGTTCGTGCGCGTCTCCGCCACCGACTGGGTGGAGAACGGCTGGACCCTCGAGGACACGGTGGCCTTCGCCGCCCGGGCGAAGGCGCTCGGGGTTGACGTGATCGACTGCTCCTCGGGCGGCATGGCCGTGCCGCCGGGGGCGATCAAGGCCGGCCCCGGCTTCCAGGTGCCGTTTGCCGAGCGGGTGCGCAAAGAGGCGGAGATCGCCACCATGGCGGTGGGCATGATCACCGAGCCGCAGCTGGCCGAAGCGGTGGTGGCGGAGGGCCGGGCGGATCTGGTGGCGATTGCCCGCGAGGCGCTCTACGATGCGGCGTGGCCGCACCATGCCTTCCGCGCGCTGGGCGGCGACCGCACGGACTTCAGCGCCTGGCCCGTGCAGACCGGCCACTGGCTGCGCAACCGCGAGCGCAGCCTCGTGCGGGCGGAGGCGCAAGCCGTCAACGCCGCGGATTAAGCCCGGGACAAGGGAGGGCAGGCAGGGCGGGGCGGGAAGCGTCCCGTTCCTGCCGAGAAAAGGTTTTT
Organism: Pedomonas sp. V897; assembly: GCF_051304405.1. Classification (NCBI taxonomy): domain Bacteria; kingdom Pseudomonadati; phylum Pseudomonadota; class Alphaproteobacteria; order Sphingomonadales; family Pedomonadaceae; genus Pedomonas; species Pedomonas sp. V897. Next base: position 305,498 of record NZ_JBPPGG010000003.1, on the reverse strand, counting down.
GCCTATTGACGGGGTGCGGCGTCTGCTATTACCCTGCTCTCCAGAGAAAACGACGGCCGTCAGGCCGCACCGGGGGAGGGGGTCATGGCGGCGGCGCTGTCCGTTATGTCTATCGCAACCGTTTCAGGGGCTTGCGGAGAGCGGTTGGCGGCGGCCGTCTGGCGATGGTGCGTCACTACGGTCCATGTTATTGCGCTCATAAAGGCCTACATTGCCCTCAAACTTGGCATGAAGGCAGTTGATCATGGAGCTCGAGGGCAAGCAGAAGCTGAACTGGATCCTCAAGACGGGTTGGCGCGGCCGGTGTCCCCATTGCGGGAAGGGGCATCTGTTCGCCAGCTGGCTGAAGCTCGCCAGGCGCTGCGACGTGTGCGGCCTGGACTTCAGCTTCGCTTCGCCGGACGACGGACCCGCGTTTTTCGCCATGACGATTGCGTCCTTCCCGCTGGTGGGCTTCGCCATCTGGCTGGAGATGACCTACGCGCCCGGCTGGTGGGTGCATCTGCTCACCTCCGGGCCGCTGATTCTGGGCAGCTGCGTTGCCACGCTGCGCCCGCTGAAGGGCTGGATCGTCGCGTCCCAGTATGTGAACAAGGCCGCCGAGGCGGGCTCGGAGGAACTGGCGCGCCGCCTGCGCACCAACGACGGGGGCGCCGGCGCGCCCCGCGCCTGACGCCCCGCGCACCTAGCCCCCGGCCGGGCCCCGCATGGCGCGATGGCATGCGGGTGACGGGCAAGCGGGGAACCAACTTTCGAATATTTCGTTTATTTCGAATGTTGCGTTTAGTGCAGTCTTGCTATAATCGGCCCTGAGAGATCAGGAGGACGCCATGACGTTGCCCGCCTACGCCGAGAAGGTTAGCGCGGGCCTGCCGGATGCCACGGACCGGCAGGCAGCGGATCAGCTGCGTCAGATTCTGGCGACCAATGCCGCTGGCGCGGCCAAGCTCAAGGTTCTGAACGACGCGAAGGCTCCGGTGGAGATCACGCTGACGCCGGGTCTGTCCCATCTTCTCATGGAGCTGTTGCGGCATATCAGCCGGGGTGACGCGGTCACGCTCGTGCCGGTCACGCAGGAGCTGACGACCCAGCAGGCGGCGGACATTCTGAATGTCTCCCGGCCGTTTCTGGTGGCGTTGCTGGAGAAGGGCGAGATTCCCTTCACACGGGTGGGCAGGCATCGCCGGATCAAGGCATCCGATCTCTTCGAATACAAGCGGCGGCGCGACGAACGGCGCAGCAATGCCCTGTCGGAGCTGGCGGCCCTGGACGGCGAGCTGCTCTGACCTTGTTCGCCAACCGCTACACCGCTTTCGTGGATGCCTGTTGCCTCGCCGGAGTCCTGAAGCGGAATCTGCTGCTGACCCTGGCCGAGGCGGAATTCTTCAGAATACGATGGTCGGCAGACGTGCTCGACGAAACGGAGCGGGCGATCGCCGGTCTGTTTGCCGCCAGGGGCCTGGAGGATCCCGAAGGAAAGGCCCGCCTCCAGCGCTACCGGATGGAACAGGCCTTCGAGGATGCCCTGGTGAGCGGGTATGAGGCCTTCATGCCGGCGGCGGTCTGCCTGCCCGATCCCGGGGATGCGCACGTCCTTGCCGCTGCGATCAAGACCCAGGCGGCGGTGATCGTCACGGACAATCTGAAGGATTTTCCGGCGGAGGTGCTTGCACCGTTCAATCTGGAGGCGCGCTGTGCCGATGACTTCCTGGCAGACACGATTGCGCTCAATCCCGGCCGGGCCGTCGCAGTCATCAGAAAAATGCGCGAGCGTTTCCAGAAGCCCGAAAAGTCAGCCGAGGCTTTGCTGGTCGACATGGAGGCAAGCGGATTAATGGAGACGGTGAACGCGCTGAGGCCTTATGTTCTTTCGCTGTAGCCGGGAAAAATAGACAAACCGGGCGGCTGGGGCGCAGAACCCGGGCACATGTGCGTAAAACATAAAAAGGCGGGGGACCAGCGGGGGGTGATTTGCAGAAGGGCGGAAGCGCCTCGACCCTCCGACGAACGACAGGTTTACAGTCTGCCGCCGCCATGAAATGACGGGGGAGTTATGAGCTTGTCGCTTCTGAGCACGGTGGGTCTGGTCGCTGGCCTGGGTCTTCTGATCTGGCTGACGGTGCGCGGCCTCAACATCCTCATCGCCGCGCCCGTGTGCGCGGCTATCGTCGCGGGCACCAGCGGCCTCGCCTGGCTGCCGGTCGCCACGGACGCGGCCGGAGGCGCGGCGGCGAACTTCGTCGGCGCCTATACGGACGGCTTCACCAGCTTCTTCCGCGACTGGTTCTTCATGTTCCTGATGGGGGCGATCTTCGGCGAGGTGATGGGCGCGTCCGGCGCGGCGGCGAGCGTTGCCCACTGGACCATCCGCAAGATCGGCATCCGCCACGCGGTGCTGGCGGTGGTCGCTGCCTGCGCCCTGCTGACCTATGGCGGCGTCAGCGTGTTTATCGTCGCCTTCTCCGTCTATGCGCTGGCGGTGCACCTGTTTCGCGAGGCGGACCTGCCGCGCCGGTTCATCCCCGGGGCGATGACCTTCGGCTCGGTGACCTTCACCATGACCTCGGCGGGCTCGCCGGAAATCCAGAACCTGATCCCCATGCAGTACCTCGGCACCGACGCCTACGCCGCGTGGGAGGTGAGCCTGGTCGTTGCCGTGCTGATGGCGGTGCTGGGCTACCTGTGGCTGAACGCCATGGTGCGCCGCGCCGTGGCCCGGGGCGAGCGGTTCGAGGCCCGGCCGGACGACGCGGACCGCCACGACGCCGCCACCCTGCCGAACCCGCTGCTGAGCCTCCTGCCGCTGGCGGCGGTACTGGGGGTGTTCCTCGCCTGCCAGTATCCCGAGAGCGCGCCCGGCCTGCTTCGCCCGCTGCTGCCGGCCCAGTCCCTTGGCAAATACGCCCTGCTGGCGGCGCTGGGCGCGGGGATCGTGACCGCGCTGCTGGTGGGTCTCTCCCGCCGCGCCCAGATGCCCGACGCCTTCTCGCGCGGCGCGACAGGCGCGGTCGTCGCCATCACCAATACCTGCGCGGTTGTGGGCTTCGGCGCGGTTGCCCAGCTCTCGCCCGCCTTCCAGGCGGCGGTGGACGCGGTGCTGGCCATGCCGGGCAGCCCGCTGATCGGTGCCGCCATCGCCGTGACCGTGATCGCCGGCCTCACCGGCTCGGCCTCGGGCGGCCAGACCATCGCCCTGCCGCTCCTCGCCCCGCACTACATGGCCATGGGCGTCGACCCGGAGGCGCTGCACAGGGTGGTGGCCATCTCCTCCGGCGCGCTCGACAGCCTGCCGCACAACGGTTACGTGGTGACCACCATCCGCGCCGTGTGCGGCGAGACCCACCGCCGCGCCTACGGCCCGGTGGCGGCACTGACCGTGGTCGTGCCCACCCTCGGGCTCATTGTGGCGCTGGTGCTGTTCGCGGTGTTCTAGAGACGGCGCGCGCGGCCCCCTTGCCAGGGGCCGCCTCCTGCGCTTATGGCTGCGGCCGCCGCACAGAGTGTGCCAAGCCGGAGCCTTTTGCCCATGACCACCCAATCGCTGCCCATCCTCGTGGCGGCGCTGTACAAGTTCACGCCGTTCGACGACTGCCCCGCCATCCAGACGCGCCTGACGGACGCCTGCGCCGCGCACGGCATCCGCGGCACCCTGCTGGTCGCGCCCGAGGGGCTGAATGGCACCATCGCGGGCACGGACGACGGCATCACGGCGGTGCTCGACGTGATCCGCGCGCTGCCCGGCTGCGAGGCGCTGGAGGTGAAGTTCTCCCGCGCCCCCGACATGCCGTTCCGGCGGATGAAGGTGCGGCTCAAGAAGGAAATCGTCACCATGGGCGTCGAGGGCATCGACCCGACGCAGGTGGTGGGCACCTACGTGCCGCCCGCGCAGTGGAACGACCTCATCGCGGCAGAGGACGTGGTGGTGATCGACACCCGCAACGACTACGAGGTGGAAATCGGCACCTTCGAGCGGGCGATCAATCCCGAAACCCGGACCTTCCGCCAGTTCCCCGAATGGTTCCGCGACTTCTCCCGCCAGTTCGAAAACAGCGCCAGGAAGCCGCGCATCGCCATGTTCTGCACCGGCGGCATCCGCTGCGAGAAGGCGACGGCGTTCGTCAAGAGCCAGGGCTTCGACGAGGTATACCACCTGGAGGGTGGCATCCTCAAATATCTGGAGACGGTGGAAGAGACGGAGAGCCGCTGGAAGGGCGAGTGCTTCGTGTTCGATGAGCGCGTCGCGGTCGGCCACGGCCTCGCGCCCGGCCGTCACCGCATGTGCCGGGACTGCGGCCGCCCCTACGCCGAGACGCAGCCCGGCTGCCCCCACTGCACCGGAGAGACGCCCGCCTGAGAAAAGGCGGCGCGCGGTCCTGCGGGCTGCCGGCGGCTACGACCCTGAGGGCGTTGAAGGGAACGGGGCCGGGGTGTATGGTATCCGCAGTTCGAAGAGATGGATTGCTATCCTCCTTTCAAAATCCAGACCCTGCGGCGTGCAAACCGCGGGGTCATTATTTTTGGGCCGGTTCTTTGCTCGGCCTGAAGACTGCGAGCTTCCCACCTGTTGAACGCCAGAGGTTGCGGGCCACCAGGCGGTGCGCAGAGGCGTCTGTTGGCACCGCCTGGTTGAACCCTGCGCTACCGGTCTAGTCGCGATCGTGCCGGCCAATGGTCAATCCGAGGCGAATTGAGGCAATGACCAGCGCGACGACCGACAAGGTGATCGATAGCAGTTCGAAGAGTCTTATGGATGATACCTCCTTTCCAGATCCCGGGATTTCCGCTGGTCGGCTCCTTTCCGCCGGACGGATCAAGCCCCGGTGCAGCGAGACGCACGCTGGTGCAAACACCGGGGGCAAGGGGATCGGCCAGAGTAAAAGACAGACAAGCCGGAGTCGCAATGAAAAAGTGGAGATGTGGAAAGTAAAAATCGAACTATTTAACTCATAAACAATTATTGAATTAATCAGTAATGTGTTTCGTTTCTTGGCGTTTTTAATCAGATCCGGGTCTTTTGCGGTTTTGTTCGGATGCGGCGGATCAGACCATGGTTTGGGCGCAGGGAATAGCGGGCCTTTCCTGCGCCGGGGCCTTCGGGAGGGGAGCCTCAAGGGGGCTTGCCCCCGCACGGAAGGCGCAATAGGCAGGAGCAATAATATTGCTCAGCGCGTCCGGCCCGGGGAGGGCGGCCGCCGGGCGGACTGTCTGCGATCAGCTTATGGGGAGCTTTATGGAAGTGAACGGCATTGCCGCCATCGTCACCGGCGGCGCATCGGGCCTTGGCGGCGCGACCGCGCGGCTGCTGGCCGCACGCGGCGCGAAGGTTGCCATCTTCGACCTCAACGCCGAGGTGGGCGAGGCGACGGCGCGGGAGATCGGCGGCGCGTACTTCAAGGTGGACGTGACCGATGACGCGGGCGTCGCCGAGGCGGTGGCGCAGGCGGAGGCGCGCCACGGCATCGCCCGCGTGCTGGTGAACTGCGCCGGCATCGCCCCGGCCATCAAGGTGGTGGGCCGGGAAGGCCAGCCCCACCCGCTCGACGCCTTCCGCAAGGCCATCGAGATCAACCTCATCGGCAGCTTCAACGTGCTCTCGAAATTCGCGGCGCGCCTTGCGACCGCCGCGCCGCTGGGCGAGGAGCGCGGGGTCATCGTCAACACGGCGAGCGTTGCCGCCTATGACGGCCAGATCGGCCAGGCGGCCTATTCCGCCTCCAAGGGCGGCGTGGTCGGCATGACCCTGCCGATTGCGCGCGAGCTGGCCCAGCACGCCATCCGCGTCGTCACCATCGCGCCGGGCATTTTCATGACCCCGATGATGCAGGGCTTCCCCGAGCATGTGCAGGAAGCGCTCGGCAAGCAGGTGCCCTTCCCCAGCCGCCTCGGCAAGCCGGAGGAATACGCCATGCTGGTGGAGAGCATCCTCGCCAACCCCATGCTGAACGGCGAGGTGATCCGCCTCGACGGCGCAATCCGCATGGCGCCGCGCTGAGCGGCAGGGGTTCCGTCAGCAGAACCTGAAACGGGGGGCGCGGGAGGCTGGACCTCCCGCGCCTCGCGTTTGGCCGCCGCTGCGGATTTTCCGCTGCGGTTTTCCTTACGCCATGACCACGCGCCTTAGGTCATGACCACCCGGTTGCGGCCTTCCGCCTTGGCCTTGTAGAGCGCCTGGTCGGCCCGGTCGATGAGATACTGGGGGTCCGGGTGGCCTTCATGGGTGGCAAGGCCGATCGAGACGGTCACGGTGACGGGCGGCGCCCCGTCGAGGGGAACCCGCATCTCCTCCACCTTGCTGCGCAGCCGCTCGGCGATCACCAGCGCCTTCTCCCGCTCGGTCTCGACCAGCACCACCAGGAATTCCTCGCCGCCGTAGCGGAACACGAAATCGCTGGCGCGCACGGAATCCAGCACGGTCTCCGCCACCCGCTTCAGGACCGTGTCGCCCGCGCTGTGGCCGAAGGTGTCGTTGATGCTCTTGAAGTGGTCCACGTCCACCATGAGCAGGCTCAGCGGCACGTTGCCCGACTTCACCAGCGCGAACTCCCGGCTGAGCAGCCCGGGCAGGAAGCGGCGGTTGAGCGTGCGGGTCAGCGGGTCGCGCCCGTTTTCCACGGAAGATGCCGCCTGGAACAGCGAGCCGAGGAGGAACTTGATCTCCTCCACCCGGTCATGCAGCGCGGTGATGGCGGCGGTCTGCCCGGCGCCGCCCCGGGACGAGCGCACCTCGGGCAGCAGGGTGTTGTCGATCTCCGTGATGGCCTCCTCGATCTTGCGCAGGAGGTCCGCCCCCGAGAACAAATGGCGGGCGCGGTGGCGCACCCACAGGCCGAACGAGGACGCGCCCAGGCTGATCGTGCTGCTGCCGGCGTCCGGCTCCGCCAGCAGGCCGAACAGCACGCCGTGGCTCCATTCCATCAGCGCGGCGCGCTGGCTCTCCCGCTCCAGATCCATGTCCTCGGCAAGGGCGAGGAAGCGGTAGGCCTCGTTGTCCCGCGTCACCTCGCGGGTGCTGGTCTCGTAGGCCGTGGTCATGTGCTGCATGGCCGCGTCGATCAGCTCGACCAGCAGCAGGAGGCTGTGGGTCAGCACCTGGGGGTCCTGACACTGGCCGGCAATGCGGCGGCCGATCTCGGTCTTGAGAATGGTCGCTCCGGCCAGCACCAGGTGGGTCGGAATGCCGATGCGGGCGTGGACCTTGCCGATGCGGATCTGCTGCTGCTGGAAGGCCTCGACGTCGGCCACCGGGTCGGTTTCGATCAGCGTGCGCAGCCAGTTCGCGAGAGCAGAGGCCAGCCGCTCCTGCACCACGGTGTGCGAGAGGAAGGCGGCGCTCGTGCTGTCGTTGAGGAAGGCGGCGTAGAAGGCGTCAACCAGAACCGGGCCGTGCTCCGTGACAATGGCATGAATGTAGGCCCGCGCCGCCTGTTTCTCGGCGTCGGTCAGGGTCAGCCAGCAGGACAGGCCCGGGTGGGGCAGCGGCGTCATGGTCGGCGCGGTCGTGTCGGGAGAGGGCAGGATCGGGGGAGTCAAGGCCGGGCCTCCGCTGTCCGGACAGGGAAGGATGCGCCTGTCCGGGCCCGTTGCCCGGGATACCGGGATAACAGCCGGGGCCGCTGCGCCGCCGTCCGATTGCAAATCATGGTTCCACCGCAACACAAAAAGCAACAATCCGCAATCTTAAGAAGTTCTTAAAAGACTGCGTCCGTCTCTCCTAGACCCTTGGGGTCCGGGGCGCAATGTCGGTTGCCGGAAAAGGCTCACATCTGGCCGTGAGCGGCGGCCCAGCGGTCGAAAAGGGCGGGCCAGGCCGCCACCGGCAGGCCCTCGGTGCGGCGCAGGCCGAAGCCGTGGCCGCCGGTCTCGAACAGGTGCAGGGCAGCGGGAATGCGGGCGGCGCGCAGGGCGGCGTACATCATCAGGCTGTTCTCGACGGGAACGGCCGGATCGTCCCCCGCGTGCAGCAGGAAGGTGGGCGGCGTCCCGGTCGTTACCCGGGTGTGAGGGCTGTTGGCTGCCTCCGTGGCGGGGTCGGGGCTTGCCCCAAGGAGCGCCGCGCGGGAGCCCGGGTGGGAGTGCGGCGCGGCCATGGCGATGACCGGGTAGAGGAGGGCCGCCACGTCCGGGCGGGCGGAGAGCCGGTCGGCGGCGTCAACCGGCGCGTAGGTCTCCTCCCCGTGGCGGGTGGCAAGGCTCGCCGCCAGGTGCCCGCCTGCGGAGAAGCCCATGACGCCGATGCGTGCCGGGTCGATGCCGTAGGCGGCGGCAGTCGCGCGGATCAGCCGCAGGGCGCGCTGGGCGTCCTGCAAGGCGGCGCGGGAGCGGTCGGCCCAGCCGTCGACCGGCAGGCGATAGCGCAGCACGAAGCAGGTAACGCCCGCCGCTGCCCAATGGCGGGCGCACTCGAAGCCCTCCCGGTCGATGACGACGCGGACGTAGCCGCCGCCGGGGATGATGAGCAGCGCCGCGCCGTTCGGCCGCGCCGGGCGGAACACGGTCATGGCCGGTGTGCCGATGCCGGTGGCGATGCGGTCCTGAAAGCCGGACTCGGTGAAGCGGTTGACGATGACCTCGCGCGGCAGGGACGCCGGTGCGCCGGGCGGCAGGCCGGGCCAGAGCCGCACCGTCTCGGCCGGGTCGTCCGGCTGCACCAGCCCTTGCGCGGCGGCGGGGCGGGGGGCGGTAACCCCTGAGCCGGCAAGGCCAGCGCCCAGGGTCGCCGCGCCGCCGAGCGCGAGGAGTGCGCGGCGGTCGAGATGTGGGGGGGCAGAATGTGCGGTCATGACTGTGTCTCTCCCCATGCGCGCACGGCCGCCTCAAGGCCGGGCACCGAGAGCGGCCCGGCGCGCAGCACGGCCTCGTGAAATCCGGCAAGCGAAAAACGGGGGCCGAGCGCTGCCCGGGCGGCATCCCGCAGGCGGGAGAGGGCGGCGGCGGTGAGCATCTGGCCCGCCGCCGCGCCGGGCCGGGCGCTGATGCGCCGGACGTCTTCCTCGATGGAGACGAAGGCGACCGACTCGCCCTGGATCGCGCGCATGGCCTCGATGGCCTGCTCCTGGCTCCACCCGAGCCCGTGGAGGCCGGTGTCCGCCACCAGCCGGGCGATGCGGAACAGGCGCCAGTGGACAAAGCCGAGGCGGGCGCGCGGATCCTCCCCCAGCCAGCCCAGTTCCGCCGCCAGCTGCTCGGCGTAGATGGCCCAGCCTTCCTCAAAGCCGGGGGCGTAGCGCCGTTGCAGCGGGTGCGGCCGGGCCCGCTCCGCCACCGGCGCTTGCAGCAGGTGGCCGGGGACCAGCTCGTGGTGGACAACCGAGGGCAGGGTCCAGGCGGGGCGGCGGTCGATGCGGCGCAGGTCGACCACATAGCCGCCGGGGAGGCTGCCGTCCGCCGGGGGCGCGATGCGCCGGCCGACGGTGGCGTCGGTCGCCTCGCCCGGCGGCAGGGTGGAGACCGCAAGTCCGGCGGGCGGGAGATCGCGGAACGCCTCGCCCAGGCGCTGGCGGGTGCGGGCGAGGCGGTCGTTCATGGCCGCGACCGCCGCGCGGCGGCCGTCCGCACTGTCGGGGTAGAGGTGGCGGGGGTCGCGCCAGAAGGTGCGCAGACGCGCCGGGACCGAACCGTCCCGCAGCCCCTCGGCGCGCAGGAGCGCATCGGCTTCCGTGTGGAGGGCGCGCGCCTCTGCCAGCCCCCACGCGTGGGCGGCGCGGGGCGCGGCATCGGGCCCGGCATGAAGGCGCAGGTGGAAGGGGTAGGCGGCGCGGCGGTCCGCGCTGCCGTCCGCCCTGCCGTCCGCAGCGGCGAGGAGGGCGGCTTCCGTCGCAACGCCATCCCGCACGGCGGCGAACAGCAGGCGCAGGGCGGGGGAGAGACGGGCCGGGTCCACCGCGTCCAGCCGCGCCGCCGCGTCGGCAAGGGCGGCGCGGGCAGGCGCGTGCCCGGCGGCCGGAAGCGCGGGCGCGTCCGCCAGCACGGCGGCAAGATCATCGAGGAGGCGCTGGAGGCGGGCATCTGCCGGGGCCGTGTCTGCGGCGGGGGCGTCGGTCGCGCCGAGGCTCCTGTTCGCCGTCAGGGCGATGGCGGCGCTGCCCAATCCGGCCAGAACCATGCGGCGAGAAAATCCTGCCGCGCCCCAGGGCCGGAGGCGCGGCAGGCACAGGGAGATGCCACTTAGGTTCATGGGTTCATGATCTGACACCGGTATCATCCTTGCGTCAACCCCCAGGCTGCGGGCCGTCGGGGGGGGTATGGCCGCCCCTGGAAGTCTGCCGCCCTCAACCGGTGTTGCGCAGGCCGGCGGCGATGCCGTTGATGGTGAGCAGTATGCCCTCGCGGATGGCGGGGCGGTCGTCCCCGGCGCGGCGGCGGCGGATCAGCTCCACCTGAAGGGTGTTGAGCGGCTCGATATAGGGCAGGCGCAGGCGGATGGCGCGCTGGGTGTCGGGCGCGCGCTCCAGCAGGTCCGTCTGACCGGTGAGGGCGAGAAGCTGGTCGCGGGTGCGCTGCCACTCGTCGCGGATCTGCCCGAAGATGCGCCCGGAGAGATCGGCGTCCGGCACCAGTGCGGCGTAGTCGGCGGCGACGGCCATGTCGGACTTGGCCAGCACCATCTCCAGATTGGAAAAGGTGGCCTGAAGGAACGGCCACGCGGCCAGCATTGCGGCGAGCAGACCCCGGTCCGGGAAGGCCTCGAGCGCCGCGCCAACGCCATACCAGCCGGGCAGCATGATGCGCGCCTGCCCCCACGAGAACACCCATGGAATGGCCCGCAGGTCCTCGATCTTCTCGGAGGTGGTGCGGCTGGCCGGACGCGAGCCGATCTTGAGGTCGGCGATTTCCGCAATGGGCGTTGCCGCGCGGAAGAATTGGGTGAAGCCGGGCGTCTCGTAGACCAGCGCGCGATAGGCGCGGAAGGCCGTCTCGCTGAGGCGGGCGAGCGCGGGGCGGAAGCGCCGGAGATCGCCGTTGAGCGCGGGCGGGTCGAGCGTCGCCAGCAGGGTGGCGGCGGCCATGGTCTCGAGGCTGGCCGCGCCCACGGCCGGGTTGCCGTATTTGGCGGCAATGACTTCGCCCTGTTCTGTGATGCGGATGCGTCCGCCGACCGTGCCGGCCGGCTGGGCGCGGATGGCGGCGAAGGCGGAGCCGCCGCCCCGGCCGACCGCGCCGCCCCGGCCGTGGAACAGTTGCATGCGCACGCCGTGGCGGGCGAACACGTCCACCAGCGCGCAGGCGGCCTCATGCAGCGACCAGGTGGAGGTGAGGTAGCCGCCGTCCTTGTTGCTGTCGGAATAGCCGAGCATCACCTCCTGCATGCCGTCGCCCGCGCGGGCGAGTGCCGCCATCTCCGGCAGGCCGAGGAAGCGGTCCATGACGGCGGGCGCGCGCTCCAGATCCTCGATGGTCTCGAACAGGGGCACGGCCATCACCGGGCAGCGCGGCGGCGGGCCGGGCCGGTAGAGGCCCACCTCCTTCAGCAGCACATAGACTTCCAGCAGGTTGGAGACGCCGCTGGTCTTGGAGACGATGTAGTTGCGCACGCACGCCCGCCCGAAGCGGGCGTGGGCGTCGGCGAGCGTCCGCAGGATGTCCATCTCCCGCCCGGTCTCGTCCGCATAGGCGAGGTGGGGGTTGTAGAGCAGGCGGTTGTGGCCCAGCTCCCGGCGCAGAAGGGCGATGCGCGCGTCCTCGTCCAGCGCCAGGTAGTCTGCCTCGACGCCCGCCGCGCGCAACAGGTCCGCCACCACCCGGTTGTGCACGTCCGCGTTCTGGCGCAGGTCGAGCGTCGCCAGGTGAAAGCCGAAGGTCTCGACGGCGGCGATGAGCGCCTCCAGCCGCCGGTTGGGCAGCGGCGCACGGCCCGAGGCCAGGGACGCGCGCACCACCTGTAGATCGGCGAGAAGGTCCCCGGCGCAGGCATAAGGGGCCGCCGCCACATGGGCGCGGCGGGGCGGGGCCTCGCCGGTCAGCACCTCGAAGCTGGCGGCAAGCCGGGCATAGATGCCGGAGACCGCGCGGCGATAGGGCTCGTCCGCCCGGTGGGGGGAGGTGTCGCCGCTGCGCGCCGCCAGCCGCTCCAGATCGGGCGTGGCCGTGATCAGCGTGTCGGAGAGGGAGAGGGCCCCGCCCAGCGCGTGCAGCTCCTCCAGATAATGGCCAAGGGCGACGCGGGCCTGCTGGCGCAGCGCCAGCGCCAGCGTCTCGGCGGTGACGTTGGGGTTGCCGTCCCGGTCGCCGCCGATCCAGCTGCCCACCCGCACGAAGGCGGGGAGATTTGCCCCCAGCAGCGCCTGCCAGCGCAGGGTGAGGCGCGGCAGCACCTCAAGAAAGGTGAGGCGGAAATAGGAAAGGGCGTTCTCGATCTCGTCCGCCACGGTGATGCCGACGGCGCGCAGCGGCCGCGTCTTCCACAGTACCACGATCTCGCGGAACAGGTCCGCCTCCAGCTCGGCGCGGGCGGCCGGGTCGCTCTCCCGGTCGAGCGCGGCCAGCAGGCGGGAAATGGCGGCCTCGCGGTCGATGACACTCTTGCGCCGCACTTCGGTGGGGTGGGCGGTGAGCACCGGGGCGATGAGCGCGCCCTCGAGCGTTGCGCGGATGGCAGCGCGGTCGATGCCCTTCGCCTCCAGCGTGCGGATCGCCCGGGCGAGCGTGTCCGGCCGGCCGGAGGCTTCGTCCGCGCTGTCGTCCGAGAGCGCCGCCGCGCGGCGTGCCTGCCGGTCTTCCGCCAGGTTGGAGAGGAGAGAGAAGCACAGGAAGCCGCGCACGAAGGCGAGCATGTCCTCAAGGCTCAGCGCGTTGAGGCGGGCGGCAAGGGCCGCGTCCCGCTCCGAGCCGGGGTTGCGGTGGGCCTCGACCGAGGCGCGGCGGATGGACTCGATCTGCTCGAACAGCGCCTGGCCGTCGAACAGGCGGATGGCGTCACCCAGCAGGCGGCCAAGATAACGCACATCCTCGCGGGCGGCGGACGGGTTCATGGCGGGCTCCTTTCCCTTCCCTTGGCGGCTGCTCCCTGTCCGGTCCGGCAGGCTAGCCGGCGGCCGGGCGCAGCGCGGCGGCCCCGGCAGCCAGACGGCGGATGGCGGCCCAGTCCTGCCGGGCGAGCGCGTCCCGGGGCGCGATCCACGTGCCCCCAACGCACAGCACGTTCGGCAGGGCGAGATAGCCGGGCGCCGTCTCCGGGGTGATGCCGCCGGTCGGGCAGAAGCGCACCGCCCCGAACGGACCGGCGAACGCCTTCACCGCCGCCGCGCCGCCGCTGGTCTCGGCCGGGAAGAATTTCAGATGGGTGAGGCCGTGGTCGAGCGCGCGCATGATCTCGCCCGCGGTGGCGACGCCCGGCAGGAACGGCACGCCCACCCGGTTCGCCGCCTGCGCCAGCCGGTCGGTGAGGCCGGGGCTGACGATGAACCGCGCGCCCGCGTCAACCGCGCGGGCGAGGCCGTCCGGGTCCAGCACTGTGCCGGCGCCGACGATCGCGCCCTCCACCTGCGCCATGGCGCGGATGGCCTCCAGCGCGGCGGGGGTGCGCAGCGTCACCTCGATGACCGGCAGGCCGCCTGCCACCAGCGCCTCGGCCAGCGGGACGGCGTGGCGGACCTCCTCGATCGCCAGCACCGGGATAACCGGCGCGCGGGTGAGGACAGCGGCAACTGCGGCGGGATCAACAGACATCCGGGCACCTGTGGGTTGAGTGATTATGGGTTCAACGTGAAGGGTTTGAAATGGATGTTACGCATCAAGCAACGCAATGATACCGGTGTCAAGAGCCAGACAGGGCGGCGTTTCGCTGTTTTGGGCCCCGGCACCGGCGGCTGGGGGCTGTCACAACCAATGGTGGACACCGGGTGCAACCGGTGTCATCAAATCAGGGCGCACGACTGCGCTTGCGCTATCCAAAAGGGTTCGCAATGGTGGGGTGCGAGGATAGGGCGCTGGTTCACGGCGTTGAGATGGGGATGGGCGGTGAGTTCAGGGAACGTGAAGGACGTCGAGCAGATCAAGGGTGCGGAACAGGCCAGGGGGGCGGAACAGGAGCGCAACCTTCTTCGGCGGCGGGTGACCATCAATGACATCGCCCGGATCGCCAAGGTGTCGAAAAAGACGGTCTCGCGGGTCATCAACCAGTCGCCGCTGGTGCGCCCGGAAACCCGGGACCGGGTGAACGCGGTCATCAACGAACTGGGCTTCACGCCGGACCCGCAGGCCCGCGGCCTTGCCTTCCGCCGCTCGTTCCTCATCGGGCTGATCTACGACAATCCCAACGCCCAGTTCATCGTCAACTCGCAGTACGGCATTCTCGATGGCCTGCGCGGCAGCGGCTTCGAGCTGGTGGTCTATCCGTGCGACCGGGGCAGCCCCTCGCTGTTCGCGGACGTGCGCGCCTTTGTCGAGCGCCAGCGCCTGTTCGGCGTGGTGCTGCTGCCGCCGGTCTCGGAGAACGATGCGCTGGTGGAGCTGCTGAAGGATCTGGGCTGCGCCTATGTGCGCGTCGCCTCCGCCGCGCTTGACGAGCCGGAGCACATGATCGCCTCCAACGACCAGATCGGCACGGGCGAAGCGGCCCAGCACCTCATCTCCCTTGGCCACCGCCGCATCGGCGTCATCACCGGCCCCAACGGATACCGCTCCGCCGCCGAGCGCTGGAGCGGCTTTCGCGACGTGCTCCGCAAGGCGGGGCTGGAGCCGCCGTCCGACTATGTGGTGGAAGGCGGCTACAATTTCGAATCGGGCGTTGCCTGCGCCGAATATCTGCTGGGGCTGGAGCCCCGGCCGACGGCGATCTTCGCCTCCAACGACGAAATGGCGGCGGGTGTCTACCACGTGGCCAACCAGCGCGGCATCCGCATCCCGGACGAGCTTTCGGTCATCGGCTTCGACGATACGCCGCTCGCCGCCCGCATGTGGCCGCCGCTGACCACCGTGCGCTGGCCGATCCGCGACATGGGCCGCACCGCCGCCCAGCTGCTGCTGGCGCAGGCCCGCGACGGCACGGTGCAGCGCCCGGCCAAGCCCATTGAACCGCGCCTCGTCATCCGGGGCTCGACCGGCCCGGCGCGCGGCTGATCCCGCAGCCCTGACATCCCGGCAAGCGCGCGGCGTGCGGAGGCGCCCCCGCACGGGGGCTCGACCCGGGGGGCTTGCATCCGCTTTTGACACCGGTTACCACTAGGGCAGGACACGCGATGGCACGCGCCGCACCGACGGGGGCGACACGGGTGCCAGGGCACCGGACACACAGAAAACGGGCGCGGCAGGCGGGCGATGCCGGCCGCAACAGCGCCTTGAGGGGAAGGATTTGCATGTTCCAGAAGGTCTACCACGCCACCCACCCGGACATGATGAACAGCGTCACCAACGAGGAGCTGCGCCAGCGCTATCTCATCACCGGCCTGTTCCGTGAGGGCGAGATCGTTCTCAACTATTCGCACAACGAGCGGTTCGTGATCGGCGGCGTCGCCCCGGCGGGCAAGGCGGTGCGCCTGCCCGAGCAGACCGAGCCGGCCTCCGCCAAGGGCCACCCGTTCCTGGAGCGGCGCGAGCTGGGAGCGGTCAACGTCGGCATGGGCCGGGGCCGCATCACCGTGGACGGCCAGACCTTCGAGATGGAGCCGCGCGATTGCCTCTACATCCCAATGGGATGCAAGGAGGTGGTGTTCGAGGGCGAGGCCGCCCGCTACTACCTGGCCTCGACGCCCGCCCACGTGGCCAAGGCGCTGAAGAAGATTTCCATCGCCGAGGCCAACCCGCTGGAGCGCGGCAGCCTCGAGGGCTCGAACGAGCGCACCATCTACCAGCTGGTGATTCCGGGCGTGTGCGACAGCGCCCAGCTGCTGATGGGCCTCACCATTCTGCGGCCGGGCTCGGTGTGGAACACCATGCCGCCGCACCTGCATGACCGCCGCTCGGAGATCTACTTCTACTTCGACCTGGGGGCGGACGACCGGGTGTTCCACTACATGGGCGAGCCGGACTCGCTGCGCCACATCGTCGTCGGCAACGAGGAGGCGGTGATCTCCCCGCCGTGGTCGGTGCACATGGGCTCGGGCACCCGCGCCTACGCCTTCATCTGGGCGATGGGCGGCGAGAACCTCGACTACACGGACATGAATGTCCTCGACATCTGCCAGCTGAAATAAGAGGCCGGAGCCATGGGCAATCCGTTTGACCTGAGCGGCCGGGCGGCGATCGTCACCGGCGCGAACACGGGGCTCGGCCAGGCGCTGGCCGTGGCACTGGCCCAGGCGGGGGCGGACATCGTCGCCGTCGGCCGCAGCGCCATGGACGAAACGCGGGGGCTGGTGGCGGCGGCCGGCCGCCGCTGCCACGCCATCAAGGCTGATCTCTCCACCATCGCGCCCGTCTCCGCCATCGTCGAGGAGACGCTGGCGACGTTCGGCCGGCTGGACATCCTCGTCAACAACGCGGGCATCATCCGCCGCGCCGACGCGGTGGACTTCACCGAGGAGGACTGGGACGCGGTCATCGACACCAACCTGAAGTCCGTGTTCTTCCTGTGCCAGGCGGCGGGCCGCCACATGCTGGCGCAGGGGGCGGGCAAGATCATCAACATCGCCTCCATGCTCAGCTTCCAGGGCGGCATCCGTGTGCCCAGCTACACCGCCTCCAAGTCGGGCGTCGCCGGGCTCACCCGGCTGCTCGCCAACGAGTGGGCCGGGCGCGGGGTGAACGTCAACGCCATCGCCCCGGGCTACTTCGCCACCAACAACACGGCGGCCCTCCAGGCGGACGAGACCCGCAACCGCGCCATCCTGGAGCGCATCCCGGCCGGGCGCTGGGGCCAGCCGGCGGATCTGGGCGGCGCGGCGGTGTTCCTCGCCAGCCGGGCATCGGACTACGTCCACGGCCATATCCTGGCGGTGGACGGCGGATGGCTCGCCCGCTGATGACGGCCGATCTCGGGAAACAGGGCGGCACGGTCGTCTGCTTCGGCGAGGTGCTGCTGCGCCTCGGCGCGCCGGGGCGCGAGCAGCTGCTCCAGCGCCCCCACCTCGACGTGTTCGTCGGCGGGGCGGAGGCCAATGTGGCGGTGGGGCTGGCCCGGCTCGGCCACCGCGTCGCCATGGCGACGGTGGCGGCGGACAACGCGCTCGGCCACGCCGCGCTCGGCGAGCTGCGCCGCTACGGCGTCTCCACCGACCACGCCGTGCTTCGGCCGGGGCGCATGGGGCTCTATTTCCTGACGACCGGCGCGATCCATCGCCCGTCTGACGTGCTCTACGACCGGGCGGGCTCCACCTTCGCCCTCGCCGAGCCGGAGGCGGTGGACTGGGACACGGCGCTGGCGGGCGCAACGCTGCTCCATCTCTCGGGCATCAACGCGGCGCTGGGCGAGAACGGCGCGAAGGCCGCCCTGCGGGCGGTGCAGGCGGCCAGGGCGAAGGGCATTGCCGTCTCCTTCGACTGCAACTACCGCGCCAAGCTGTGGGCCGAATGGGGCGGCGACGCGCCCGCCATCATCGGCGCGCTGCTCTCCCACGCGGACGTGATCTTCGGCGGGCGGCGCGACTTCGGCCTGGTGCTCGGCCGGACCTTCGAGGGCCCGGACTCGCCGCGCGCGGCAGCGGACGCCGCCTTCGCGGCCTTCCCGCAGGCGCGCTGGATCGCCAGCACCACCCGCGAGCAGGTGACGGTCGATCACCACATTCTCTCCGCCCGCCTGTTCACGCGCGACGCCAGCCACATCGCCGACCCGGTGCACGTGGCCCCCATCGTTGACCGCATCGGCGGCGGGGACGCCTTCGCGGCGGGCATCCTGCACGGGCTGCTCACCGGCCGCCCCGAGCGGGACGTGGTGCGCCTCGGCCTCGCCGCCGCCGCGCTGAAGCACGGCGTGCCGGGGGATCTGGCGCTGGTGAGCGCGGGGGACATGGAAGGGTTTCTGGAGGGCGGCGCGTTCGACGTGCGCCGCTGACGGGCCAGCCATCGGAAGGTCATCCATCGCAAGACCGGGGGAGGGGGAGAGGACATGGCAGACCTGTACCTGACCCGCCGCGCCGTGCTGGGCGCGGGGCTATCGCTTGCCGCCGCACCGGCGCTCGCCCGCGCGGGCGGCGATCCCGTGGCCGCCACGCGCCATGGCCGGGTGCGCGGCCTGCGGCAGGACGGCCTTTGCGTGTTCAAGGGCATCCGCTACGGGGCGGACACGCGCCCCGCCCGCTTCCAGGCACCGCGCCCGCCCGCGCCGTGGACGGACGTGCGCGACGCGCTGGCCTTCGGCCCCGCCTGCCCGCAGACCCGCATCGACGAGCCCACCAGCGAGGACTGCCTGTTCCTCAACGTCTGGACGCCGGGTCTGGACGGGGCGCGCCGCCCGGTGATGGTCTACCTCCACGGCGGCGCCTACGCCTCGGGCTCGGGCGCCCATCCGCTCACCGACGGCGCGCGGCTCGCCGCCAGCGGCGACGTGGTGGTGGTGACGGTCAACCACCGGCTGAACGCCTTCGGTTATGCCTACCTCGCCCGCCTCTCGCCCCGCTTCCCCGACTCGGGCAACGCCGGAATGCTGGACATCGTGCTCGCGCTCCGGTGGGTGCGGGACAACATCGCCGCCTTCGGCGGCGACCCGGACCGGGTGATGCTGTTCGGCCAGTCGGGCGGCGGGGCCAAGATCGCAACGCTCATGGGGATGCCGGCGGCACAGGGCCTGTTCCACCGCGCCGCCACCATGAGCGGCCAGCAGGTGACCGCATCCGGCCCGCTCCACGCCACGGCCCGGGCGCGCGCCTGGCTGGCGGCGCTGAAGGTGCCGGAGACCGCGCCCGAGCGGCTGCTGGAGCTGCCGGCGGAGGCGCTGGTCGAGGGCCTCTCGGCGGCCGACCCGGTGCTGGACGGGCCGGTCTACTTCGGCCCGGTGCTCGACGAGACCTGGCTGACGCGCCACCCCTTCTGGCCGGATGCCAACCCGCTCTCCGCCCACATCCCCATGATCCTCGGCAACACGCTGGACGAAACCCGCGCCTTCGTGCGCGGGCCGGACGACCCGCGCTTCTCCCTCACCTGGGAGCAGCTGCCCGAGGCGCTGGCCAAGGGGCTGGTGGTGGACATCCTGCCCGAGCATGTGATCGCCGAATACCGCCGCCTGTTCCCCGCCTACGGGCCGAGCGACATCTACTTCGCCGCCACCACGGCGGGGCGCTCCTGGCGCGGGCAGGTGATCGAGGCGGAGATGCGGGACGCGGTGCCCGCGCCCACCTGGGTCTACCAGCTCAACTACCGCTCGCCGGTGGACGGCGGCCGCTGGGGCGCGTTCCACAGCCTCGACATCGGCCTCGTCTTCGGCACGCTGGAGGCAAGGGACTCGCGCACCGGCACCGGGCCGGAGGCGCGGGCTGTCAGCGACGCCATGCAGCGGGCGTTTGTCGACTTCGCCCGCCACGGTGACCCCAACGGCGCGACGGGGGGGATGTGGCCCCCTTATCGCCTGCCTGAGCGGGCCACCCTGATTTTCGACGCCAACCCGCGCGTCGAAAACGACCCGCGCGCTGCGGAACGCCGCCTGTTTGCCAAGGTGCCCTACGTGCAGCCAGGCACCTGACAGGGGCTTGCCGGCCGCAGCGGCAGGCCGCACGGCGCGCATTGACAGTTCCGTATAATCTTGTCATTCTAATAAATGACACCGGTTACTTGCCGAAGAACCAGAGCCGGTGGGGGCGGGCACCAGAACGAGAACAGGCCTGCGCCGGGAGGGGGACCCATCGCCGTGCCGCGCGACCGCGGCCTGAGACCTGGCTCCTTTCCCTGCTTTTTTGTGCGTGGTGCTGCACAGGCACCGGTTTTAGCGTCGCGTTCTGTCCACCGGTATCATCAGAAAAGCCGGGGAAGTGTGTCTGCGGCCCGGGAACACGTGCAGGGCCGTGAGGGGAGGATGAAATGATCAAATACAGGAAGGTCGGTGTTGCCGGCCGCCCATCGCCGTGCGGCATCTCGACCCGGGCGCTGGCCCTGGCGCTGTTGACGGCAACGCCGACGTTCGCCCAGACGGCCGCCACCACCGGGGACGGTTTCGCGGCCTCGGAAGAGACGGCGACCACGGCCGGCGGGGCCGGGGAAATTCCGCTCGATGAAATCGTCGTCACCGGCTTCCGCCAGTCTCTGGAAGTGGCGCTGGATGCGAAGCGCAATGCGGTCTCCTCCGTTGATGTGATCGTCGCGGAAGACATCGCCAAGTTCCCGGATCAGAACCTGGCGGAATCGCTGCAACGCATTCCGGGCATCTCGATCCTGCGCGACGGCGGCGAGGGCCGCTCCATCACGGTGCGCGGCCTTGGCTCCCAGTTCACGCGCGTGCGCGTCAACGGCATGGAGACCATCACCACCTCCACCGACGGCGCCAGCCCCAACCGCGACCGCGCGTTCGACTTCAACGTGTTCGCCTCCGAGCTGTTCAACTCCATCGTCGTGCACAAGACGGCGGAAGCCTCGCTGGACGAAGGCTCGCTCGGCGCGGTGGTGGACCTGAACACCGGCAACCCGCTCGCGGGCAAGACCGGCCTTACCGCCGTCGCCTCGGTGCAGGGGCAGTACAACACGCTCAGCAAGGACCTGGGGCCGCGCCTCGCGGGCCTCGTTTCCTGGAAGAACGACGAGGGCACGTTCGGCGTGTCGTTCTCGGCGGCCTACCAGGCGTCCAACACGGATGAGCTGGGCAACAACACGGTGCGCTGGGCGCAGGCGCCGTTCCGCTCGGTGCGCGGGCAGCCCTGCGGCGGCGCGGGCGAATCCGCCGCGTGCAAGGAAGTGGCCAACGCCTTCCACCCGCGCATTCCGCGCTATGGCGAGGTGGGGCACGACCGCAAGCGCCTCGGCCTCACCGGCAGCATTCAGTGGGCGCCCACCGACAGCACCGTGCTGTCGATCGACGGCCTCTATTCCAACTTCAAGGAAACCCGCTCGGAGTCCTGGGGCGAGGTGCTGTTCCGCAGCAACGAGAAGGGCATGGATGTCGTCGATTACGTGATCGACGACAAGAACAACCTCATCAAGGGCACCTTCGACAACGCCTGGGTCCGCACGGAAAGCTACGAGCGCGACTCCAAGACCGAGTTCTACCAGCTGAGCGCCAACCTGAAGCACGAGTTCTCGGACGTGTTCCGGGTCGAGCTTCTGGGCGGCTTCTCCAAGTCCGACGCCAGCATCTCGCGCGAGACCACGATGATCTTCGATGATCGCGACGCGATGGGCTACAGCTACGACTACACGGACTCGCGCCACCCGGTGCTGACCTTCGGCACCAGCGTCACCGATCCGGCCAACTTCCAGCTCGCGGAAATTCGTGACCGCCCGTCGAGCGTGGTCAACAAGTTCCGCACCCTCTCGCTCAAGACCGAGTGGGACGTGACCGACGCCATCCAGCTGGAAGCGGGCGCGGTCTACCGCCGCTTCAGCTTCGCGAGCGAGGCCTACACCCGCGACGCGGTGGTGTGCCCCACCAGCAACGTGGCGCGGCCGGACGCGGTGCTGGGCGAGGTTACCTGCACGCCGTCCAACGTCACCGGGCCGGGCGCCGTCTACGGCCTGCCGGTCAACAGCTCGCTGGCCAACCTGTTCCACCTGCGCAAGGCCGGTCAGCCCGCCGGCACCACCACCGACTGGCTGGTGCCCAATATCGACGCGGCGGCCGCCTACACCGGCCTCTACGACCGCGAGCTGACGCTGGATGCGGGCAACACCCGCTCGGTGGTGGAGGAGGCAACCGGCGGTTACCTCCAGGCCAACATCCGCAGCGAGATTTTCGGCATGGGCTATGCCGCCAATTTCGGCCTGCGCTACATGCACACCGACCAGAAGTCGGTGGGCCTGACCAGCGGCGTCGCGCTGACCGCCAAGCGCGACTACAACAACTGGCTGCCTTCGGCCAACCTGGCGCTGTTCCCGACGGATGACATCATCATCCGCGGCGCGGTCGCCAAGGTGATGACGCGCCCGAGCCTCGGCAACCTGACGCCGGGCGGCTCGGTGGACGGCTTCAACTACCGCATCAACTTCGGCAACCCGAACCTGGAGCCGTTCAAGGCCACGGCCTACGACCTGGCGTTCGAGTGGTATTTCGCGCCGCAGTCGATCTTCTCGGTGGCCCTGTTCGCCAAGGACATCGCCAGCTTCCCGATCAACACCATCACCACCGGCACCTTCGCCTCCACCGGCCTGCCGCTCTCGGTCATCCTGCCGAGCTCGCCGGCGGCCAGCAATCCCGAAGGCCGGGAGTGGGAGATCCGCAGCATCGGCAACGGCAAGGGCGGCAAGCTGAAGGGCATGGAAATCTCGCTGCAGGGGCCGTTCCGCTTCCTGCCGGGCTTCTGGTCCAACTTCGGCGGCATCGTCAACGCCACCTTCGTCGACTCCGACGTGAAGTACAACTTCGGCACGGAGGACAAGCCGATCATCTACAAGGAGCGGCTGAACAACCTCTCCAAGCGGGCCTACAACGCCACCCTCTACTACGAGGACAGCCGGTTCAGCGCCCGCGCGTCGGTCAGCTACCGCAGCGGCTTCATCGACGGCAACAGCGCCACCGGCAACATCTTCGAGGGCTACAACAGCTCGGTGAACGTGGACGCCTCCATGCGCTACAAGGTCACCGAAAACCTCGAGCTGTCGCTGGAGGGCATCAACCTCACCGACGATTACCGCGACCGGTTTGTCGATATCTTCGCGGACCGGAACTACGAGTACAACCACTTCGGCCGCACGATCATTTTCGGCGCCCGGTACAAGATGTAACTGCGTCTCACAGTCCCTCGGGCGGGCAATCACACGGTTGCCCGCCCATTTTTTTTGCCCCTGCGTCCCATGCAAAAAAAAAGGCCGCCCGGAAAAAGGCCGCCGAAAAAAACAGAGGGAGCCCGGTCATGATCGATGTCAGCCGCCGCCGGTTCATCGCCGCCCTTGCCGCGGGCACCGCGTCCGCCGCTCTGCCGCCGCCCGCCCGCGCCAGCAGCGCCTGCGCAAACCGGGCGGACCTGCGCTGGCGGCCCGGCCTCGACGGCCAGCGCCGCGCGGACCTGGGCGACGGCACCTACCTCAACCCCATTCTGGCGGGCGACCGGCCGGACCCCACCCTCCTGCGCGATGGCGACGACTATTACATGACCCACAGCAGCTTCGACGCCTACCCGGGACTGCTTCTCTGGCACTCGCGCGATCTGGTGAACTGGCGGCCGGTGACGGCGGCGCTGCACACGCCCGTCGGCTCGGTGTGGGCGCCCGAACTCACCCGGCACGGCGGGCGCTACTTCCTGTATTTTCACGCGCGCCGCCCGGGCCGCCGGTCGATTTACGTCCTCCACGCCCCGTCCATCGAAGGGCCGTGGAGCGCGCCCATCGACCTCGATCTGCCGGACCACATCGACCCCGGCCACGCGGTGGCGGAAGACGGCACGCGCTACCTCTTTCTCAGCGGCGGCGACCGGGTGCGGCTGACGCCGGACGGCCTCGCCCGCGCCGGGGCGGTGGAGCATGTCTATGACCCCTGGCGCTACCCGGAGGACTGGGTGGTGGAGTCCTTCTCGCCGGAGGGGCCCAAGATCGTGCGCCGGGGCAAGTGGTTCTACATGATCACCGCTGTGGGCGGCACGGCGGGCCCGCCCACCGGGCATATGGTGATCGTTGCCCGCGCCCGCTCCCTCGACGGGCCGTGGGAGCATGATCCCGGCAACCCCATAGTCAGAACCTGGTCGGTCTCCGAGAAATGGTGGTCGCGGGGCCACGCCACCCCGTTCGAGGGGCCGGACGGCCGGTGGTGGATGGTCTACCACGGCTACGAGAACGGCTTCTGGACGCTCGGCCGCCAGACCCTGCTGGAGCCGATCGAGTGGACGCCGGACGGCTGGTTCCGGCCGCTGGGCGGCGACCTCTCCGCGCCCATCACCAAGCCGGTCGATCTCGGCGAGCAGCCCCACGGCCTGGCGCTGAGCGACGATTTTTCCACCGACCGCCTCGGCCTCCAGTGGGCGTTCCATGATCCCGCGCCCGGCGAAGCCGCACGGGTGCGCCGCGCGGGCGGCGTGCTGCACCTGAAAGCCCTGGGCACCAGCCCCGCCGACAGCGTGCCCCTCACCTGCATCGCGGGGGATCTCGCCTACCGCATCGAGTGCGACGTGGCGATCGACGAAGGGGCGGAGGCGGGGCTGCTGCTGTTCTACAACCGCCGCCTCTACGCCGGGCTGGGGCTGGCGGCCGGCAATTTCGTGATGCACCGCGCGGGGCTCGGGCGCAAAGCCGCCAAGCCCCAAGGGATGGGCCGCATCTGCCGCCTGCGCCTCACCAACGACCGCAACATCCTCACCATCCACACCAGCCACGACGGCGGCGCCACGTGGCGGAAATTCGGCGTGCAGATGGAAGTCTCCGGCTACCACCACAACGTCGCCGGGGATTTTCTCAGCCTGCGCCCGGCGCTTTACGCCGCCGGTACGGGCGAGGCCTGCTTCGCCAACTTCACCTATCAGGCGCTGTGAGGGCGGGGTTGAGTATTTGACTGGATTTTAAAAAAAAGCAGGGGGTCGCGGACCCCCTGCACCCCCATTCGTTTTTCGGGCCGTGTTTCCGGCGCTCCGCTGGACGTTATTTATCGGGCCGCGCCCTTTCGCCAGCGGGGGGTGCGGGCAGGGCCGGGTGCGATCGTTTTGAAAGAAGGGAAGGGTGCAGGAGGGTCCGAGACCCTCCTGCAAAATGAAAACAAAATCAGAAAATCAAACCATCCCCGCGGCGGGCTCGGTGACGCAGTGGATTTCGTGCCCGTTCGGGAAGGTCACACGGGCGCGCTGGCCTGCCGTGATGTCGTGGATGCCGGTGACGGCGCCGGTCGAGATGAGGTCGCCCGCGCGCAAGGGGCGGCCGCGCCGGGCTCCGGTCTCCAGCGCAAAGCGCAGGGCGGAGATGGGCCCGCCCGGCAGGTCGGCCGCGGTGCCGGTGCCGACGGAGACGCCCTCGACGAAGGTCTCGCAGCGCAGCGTCTCCCACGGGCGCTCCTGCCAGCCCATCAGTTCCGGGCCGAGGATGAGGCCGTTGTTGTTGCCGAAGTCGGAGACAACGGCAATCGGCCCCAGCGCATTGATGGTGGCGAGCGGGCTGCCCGCCATTTCAATGCCCACATGGAAGCCGCCGACGAGGGCCGCCGCCTCCTCCAGCGTGTAGGCGGTCCTGGCGGGATCGGCGTCCTGGCCGATGCGGATCACGAACTCCGCCTCCACCGCCGCGAAGCCGCCCGCAAACACGGGCACCGCCGTGGGCGCGGCCCCGGCCTGCCACAGGCGGGGGGCGAAGATCGGGCCCATCAGCCGGTCCGCGCCCACCTGGCTGGCGGCGGGCTCGACGATGCGCCCCACCTTCCAGCCGACGATCCGGTGCGGCCACAGCGCAATGGCGGCATCCTGCACCGCGTAGGCCTCGGCAAGGGAGTCGGGCAGGCGGCCGCCCGGGAAGCCCGGCAGGGCAGCCCCGTCCCGCCGCGCGTCGGTAAAGGCCCGGGCGATGGCGGATCGGCTGGAGGAGGAGGGAGAAAACGCCTCGGTGACTGTCATGTTACGTCCTGATACCTTGGGTGAAGTAAACCGGTGTCATTTCAGCGGGTGCGGAAACAGGGGCGTGGTGCGCGGCGGCTACTCCAGCGCCGCCTGGCGCATATCGGGCACCAGCAGGTGGATGATGGCGAGCGCCAGCAGATAGGTGGACCCGGCCAGAATGAACATGGGCATGTAGCTGCCGGTGGTCTCCAGGATCCAGCCCGCGAACTTGGCCATGCACATGCCGCCCACCGCGCCGAGCGTGCCGCCGATGCCCACGATCGAGCCGACGGCGCGGCGCGGGAACAGGTCGGACGGCAGGGTGTAGAGGTTGGCGGACCAGCCCTGATGCGCGGCGGTGGCAAGGCCGATGATGGCGACCGCCAGCCACAGGCTGTCCGCACCGATGGCAAGGCACACCGGCAGCACGCACAGGGCGCAGGTGAGCATGGCGGTCTTGCGGCCTGCGTTGACGCTCCAGCCCCGCTTGATGAGGCGGGAGGAGAGCCAGCCGCCTGCGATGCTGCCCAGATCGGAGAGCACGTAGATGGCCACCAGCGGCGGGCCGAAGCTCATCAGGTCGAGCCCATACTGTTTGGCGAAGAAGTCCGGCAGCCAGAACAGGAACATCCACCAGATGGGGTCGGTGAGGAACTTGCCGATGGCGTAGGCCCAGGTCTGGCGATGGCGGAGCAGCGCCAGCCACGGCGTGCGGCCGGGCGTGTCGGCCGGGTCACTCTCGATATAGGCCAGCTCGGAGGCCGTGAGCCGTTTGTGCTCGCGCGGGCGGCGGTAGATGCCGAGCCAGGTCGCCAGCCACACCAGCACCAGCGCGCCGGAGACATAGAACGCGGTCTGCCAGCCGAAGTGATAGACGAGGAACGGGGCGATGATCGGCGTGAGGATGGCGCCCACGTTGGCCCCGGCGTTGAAGATGCCGATGGCGAAGGCCCGCTCCTTCTTGGGGAACCACTCCGCCACCGCCTTGATGCCGGCCGGGAAGTTGCCCGACTCGCCCAGGCCCAGCACGGCGCGGGCGAACATGAAATCCACGGCCGAGCGGGCAAGGCCGGTGCCCATGGCGGCCAGACCCCAGATGCACGCCGCCAGCGAATAGCCGAAGCGCGCGCCCAGCCGGTCCATCAGGCGGCCGAACACGAAATAGCCAAGCGCATAGGCGGTCTGAAACCAGAAGACGATGTCGGCGTAGGTGGTCTCGCTCCAGCCGAATTCCGCGGTCAGCGTGGGCTTGAGCACGCTGATCATCTGGCGGTCGATGTAGTTGATGGTGGTTGCGAAAAACAGCAGGCCGCAGATGGTCCACCGCAGCCGGCCGCCAGGTTTGGGCGCACTGTGCGCACCGGTGGACGCCTCTGTTGCGGCGCGCTCCAGGCTTGCCTCCGCCATTGGTTTCCTCCCCGTCTGGTTTTTTATGTCTATTCTTGACTTCTCTAAAGGAAACCGGTGTCATTGACAACACAGGCCCACGCAAAAACGACGCGGGCAGGGAAACAGGCCTGACAGAACGGCCGGAAACCGGGGAGGCGAGAATGAAGGAATCCGCCAGAATTGCGGCGCTGCGGGCGCTTGCCGCCGGAGTCGCCGTCGTGGGTGTGGGCACTGGCACCGGTGCATCCGGCGCGGCGATGGCCGCCGGGGCCGCGCCGGCGCGACCGGTGGTGATCGTGCCGCAGCAGGCGGTCGTGGCGCGGGAGACGCCGCCCCACAACGGCACGGGCACGAGCACGGCCTATCGCTATTCGGACGGCGTCGCGGGGCGGTCCATGGAGTTCCGGGTGCGGGCGCTCCATCCGGGCGCGTCCATCGGCGAGCATGTGCTCAGCCACGACGAGATTTATTACGTGCTCTCCGGCGAGGGCGACCTCATCGCCGACGGCGTGGTCACGCGCATCGCCCAGGGCACGGCGGTTTACATCTACACGGGGAACAATGTGGGCATCCGTCAGGCGGGATCGGATGATCTGGTGCTGGCCATTGCCTATCCCCTCACCGGTAAAGGGACGGCGCGATGAGCGGAGAACGGGGTATTCTGTTGCGTGCGGCGGCGGGCACGGCGCTGGCGCTGGCGTTGACCGTGATGCTGCCGGCGGGCGCGGCGGCGGCGGAGGCTGATCCGGCGTCTGCCTCCGCAGCGGCGCAGCCGTCGCGCGAGGCGGTGCTCGCGGCGATGAAGCGGGCCACCCGGTTCATGGTGGAGAAGGTCTCCACCAACGGCGGCTATGTCTGGTCGTACCTCCCGGACATGTCCCGCCGCTGGGGCGAGCTGGAGGCGCGGCCGTCCATGATCTGGGTGCAGTCGCCGGGCACGTCCACCATGGGCCACCTGTTCCTCGACGCCTATCACGCCACCGGCGACGAGTACTACTACGAGGCCGCCGAGAAGGTGGGGGCCGCGCTCATCTGGGGCCAGCACCCCAGCGGCGGCTGGCATTATTTCATCGACTTCGCGGGCGAGGCCTCGACCCGGCACTGGTACGAGACCATCGGCGCCAATGCCTGGCGGATGGAGGAGTTCCAGCACTACTGGGGCAACGCCACCTTCGATGACAGTGTCACCTCCGAGGCCGCCCAGTTCCTGCTGCGGCTCTATCTGGAAAAGCTCGACCCCAAATACCGCCCGGCGCTCGACAAGGCGATCAACTTCGTGCTGGAGAGCCAGTATCCCAACGGCGGCTGGCCGCAGCGCTATCCGCTGCGCCACGAGTTCGTGCACCACGGCCAGGCCGACTACACGTCCTACATCACCTTCAACGACGACGTGGCGGCGGAGAATATCCGCTTCCTGCTGATGTGCTACCAGACGCTCGGCGACACCCGCGTGCTGGACGCCATCCGCCGGGCGATGAACATGGTGCTCGCCACCCAGCAGGCCGCGCCGCAGGCGGGGTGGGGGCTGCAATACACGCCCGATGACCTGAAGCCCGCCGCCGCGCGCACCTACGAGCCGGCGTCGCTGTCGCCGGAGGTGACCGCCGCCAACGTGCGCAACCTGATGACCTTCTACCGCCTGACCGGCGACCGGCGCTTCCTCGCCCGCATCCCCGAAGCGCTGGACTGGATCGAGTCCACCCGCCTCAAGGGCGCGCTCGGGCGCAGCGACAGGCCCTATCCCACGTTTGTCGAGATCGGCACCAACCGGCCGCTGTTCGTGCACCGGCACGGCTCCAACGTGGTCAACGGCCGCTACTACGTGGATTACAACTCGGAGAAAACCATCGGCCACTATTCCTCCACCCGCGCCATCGACGTGGCGGCGATCCGGCGGGAGTATGAAGCGCTGATCAAGTTGCCGGTGGAGGAGGCGACGAAGGACTCGCCGCTGCTCTCGCCCGATCCCAAACCGCTGCCGCGCTTCTTCGTCGGCGCGAACATCGACGGCTCCGACCTCAACAGCCGCAGCCTGCCCACCGACCCGCAGGCGGTGCTCGCCAGCCTGACGCCGGAGGGCTGGTGGCCGACGCCGCTGGTGGCGACCAGCAATCCCTACCGCGGGCCGGGCAGCGCCACGCCCAGGCCGGGCGACTACGCCACCACCCGCGTGGGAGACGAAACCGATACCTCGCCCTACATCACCGACACCCCGGTGATGGGCATCTCCATCTCCGGCTACATCAAGAACATGCTGACGCTGATGCAGACGCTGGGCCAGCCGGACTGAGTGGGTTCGCTTCAGGGAGAATTGGGGGGATTTTTTTGCAGGGGTCTCGGACCCCTGCGCCCCTTTCGTTTTTCGGGCCGCGTTTCCGGCGCGCACGGGAAACACGGCCGCAGAATCCCCGGCATATAAAAAGGGACGTGCCCGTCATCACGCGCACGTCCCTTTAAATCGAAAGGGAGGTTGCCAGGAGGGTCCGCGACCCTCCTGGCAAAAATCCCTTCCAAACAATCACTCGAATTCGAGGATGACTGCGTCCACCGCCAGGGAGTCGCCCTTCTTGGCGTTGATGGACTTCACCACCGCCGCCTTTTCGGCGCGCAGGATGTTTTCCATCTTCATCGCCTCGATGACGGCGAGCGGCTGGCCCGCTTCCACCTTCTGGCCGACCTCCACGTCGATGGAGACGACGAGGCCCGGCATCGGGCAGAGCAGGAAGCGGGAGAGGTCCGGCGCTTCCTTCTCGATCATGTAACCCGCCAGCTCCGCCGCGCGCGGCGTGTAGGCGATGACGTGGTGGCTGGAGCCCATGTGGGAGAGGGCATAGCCGAGGGCGCGGCGGTCCACCTCGATGGCGACCTTCTGGCCGCCGAGCGACGCGTGGAACACCGGCTCCGCCGGGGTCCAGTCCGTATCGACGCTGACGGCCCGGCCGTTCACATGGACGGTGTACTGGCCGCCCAGGTCCTCGACGCGCACCGGCACCTGTTCCTTGTCGATGCTGATGACCCAGTCCTCGCCATAGACCGCGCCATGGCCGCTCAGCTGGTTGTCGATCAGCCCCTCGCGCTCCTTCTCGATGACGTTCATCACGGCGGCCGCCACGATCAGGCGCTCGCGCTTCTCCGGCGTCAGCGGGCTGCCGGCGAAGCCTTCGGGATATTCCTCCGCGATGAAGCCGGTGGTGAGGCGGCCTTCCTGGAAGCGCGGGTGCTGCATCACCGAGGAGAGGAAGTGGATGTTATGGCCGATGCCGCGAATGTAATACTCGTCCAGCGCCTCGATCTGGAGCCGGATCGCCTCGTCGCGGGTCGCGCCGTAGGTGATGAGCTTGGCGATCATCGGGTCGTAGAACATGGAAATTTCCGAGCCCTCGACCACGCCCGTGTCGACGCGCACGCCTTCGCGCTCCTCCGGCTGCCGGTAGCGGGCCAGGCGGCCGATGGAGGGCAGGAAGCTGCGGTAGGGGTCTTCCGCGTAGACGCGGGTCTCGATCGCCCAGCCGTTCAGCTTCACGTCTTCCTGACGCAGCGGCAGCGGCTCGCCCGCGGCGGAGCGGATCATCAGCTCCACAAGGTCAAGGCCGGTGATCTGCTCGGTGACCGGGTGCTCCACCTGGAGACGGGTGTTCATCT
This sequence comes from Pedomonas sp. V897, assembly GCF_051304405.1. Lineage (NCBI taxonomy): Bacteria > Pseudomonadati > Pseudomonadota > Alphaproteobacteria > Sphingomonadales > Pedomonadaceae > Pedomonas > Pedomonas sp. V897. The sequence goes on along the minus strand of NZ_JBPPGG010000003.1, from coordinate 274,950 downwards.
CGAGGAAGTAGAAGCTGCGGTCCTTGCCCGCGATGAACTCCACCGTACCGGCGGAGTTGTAGCCGACCGCCTTGGCCAGCTGCACCGCCTGCTCGCCCATCGCCTTGCGCATTTCCGGTGTGACGAACGGCGAGGGGGCCTCCTCCACCACCTTCTGGTGGCGGCGCTGAATGGAGCACTCGCGCTCGCCCAGGTAAATCACGTTGCCGTGGTTGTCGCCGATCACCTGGATTTCGATGTGGCGCGGCTCCTCGACGAACTTCTCGATGAACACGCGGTCATCGCCGAACGACGACTTGGCCTCGTTGCGGGCGGACTGGAAGCCCTCGCGCACTTCCTGCTGGTTGTAGGCGATGCGCATGCCCTTGCCGCCGCCGCCGGCGGAGGCCTTGATCATCACCGGGTAGCCGATCTCGTCGGCGATGCGCACGGCGTGGTCGGCGTCCTCGATCTCGCCGACGAAGCCCGGCACCACGGAGACGCCCGCGGCCTTGGCCAGCTTCTTGGACTCGATCTTGTCGCCCATGGCGGCGATGGCGTTGGGGTTCGGGCCGATGAAGGCTATGCCCGCATCCGCCAGCGCCTTGGCGAACCACTCGCGCTCGGAGAGGAAGCCGTAGCCCGGGTGCACCGCTTCGGCCCCGGTCTGCTTGCAGATCTCGACGATCTTCTCGCCGAGCAGGTAGGACTGGGCGGCGGGCGGCGGGCCGAGGTGGAAGGCTTCGTCCGCCATTTCCACGTGCAGCGCGCCGGCGTCCGCGTCCGAATACACCGCCACCGTCTTGATGCCCATGCGCCGCGCGGTCTTGATGACGCGGCAGGCGATCTCACCACGGTTCGCAATCAGGATTTTCTTGAACATAAAAGCGCTCACGAATTGGCGTTAAGGCTGTGGGGCGGAAGGGAGAAGCCGTCAGTCACCGGCTTCCTCCTCACCCAGCGGCGGCATGTTGTGGCCGAGCAGACGCAGGGTCTCGGCCGCCGAGTCCAGAATGTTGGTGCCGGGGCCGAAAATGGCCTGCACGCCATGCTCGCGCAGGAAGTCGTAATCCTGCGGCGGGATGACGCCGCCCGCCACCACCTTGATGTCCGGGCGTCCGGCGGCCTTCAGCTCGCGCACCAGCTCGGGGATCAGCGTCTTGTGACCGGCCGCCAGCGACGAGGCGCCGACCACGTCCACGTCCTTCTCGAGGGCCAGCTTGGCCGCTTCCTGCGGCGTCTGGAACAGCGGGCCGACGGTGACCTCGAAGCCGAGGTCGGTGAAGGCGCTGCCCACCACCTTGGCGCCGCGATCGTGGCCGTCCTGGCCCATCTTGGCGATGAGGATGCGCGGCGGCCGGCCCTTGCGGCGGGCGAAGGCCTCGATGCCGTCCTTCACGCGCAGGAAGGCGCTGTCCTGACCGTAGACCGCGCTGTAGACGCCGGTGACCGACTTCACCTCGGCGGCATGGCGGCCGAACACGTCTTCCATCGCGCTGGAGATCTCGCCCAGCGTGCAGCGGGCGCGGGCCGCTTCCACCGCCAGCGCCAGCAGGTTCGCATCGCCCGCCGCGCCCTTGCGGATGGCGTCGAGCGCCGCCTGGGCGCGCGCCTCGTCACGCGACGCCTTGACGGCGTTGATGCGCGCGATCTGGGCTTCGCGGACCTTGGTGTTGTCCACCTCCAGGATTTCGATCGGGTCTTCCTGCGCCAGCTTGTACTTGTTGACGCCGACGACCACTTCCTCGCCCCGGTCGATGCGGGCCTGACGGGCGGCGGAGGCTTCCTCGATCTTCAGCTTGGGCAGGCCGGCCTCGACCGCCTTGGTCATGCCGCCCATCGCTTCGACTTCCTGGATGAGGGCCCAGGCCTTGTCCGCCAGCTCCTTGGTGAGCGCCTCCACGTAGTAGGAGCCGCCCAGGGGATCGACCACCCTGGTGATGCCCGTCTCTTCCTGAAGGATGAGCTGGGTGTTGCGGGCGATGCGCGCCGAGAAGTCGGTCGGCAGGGCGATGGCCTCGTCCAGCGCGTTGGTGTGCAGCGACTGGGTGCCGCCCAGCGCCGCCGCCAGCGCCTCCAGCGTGGTGCGGATGACGTTGTTGTAGGGGTCCTTTTCCGTCAGCGAGACGCCGGAGGTCTGGCAGTGGGTCCGCAGCATGAGGGAGGACGGCTTCTTCGCGCCGAAATCCTTCATGATCCGCGCCCACAGCTGGCGGGCAGCGCGCAGCTTCGCCACTTCCATGAAGAAGTTCATGCCGATGGCGAAGAAGAACGACAGGCGGCCGGCGAAGGCGTCCACGTCGAGACCCTTGGCGAGGGCCGCGCGCACATACTCCATGCCGTCGGCGAGGGTGAAGGCCAGCTCCTGCACCTGCGTCGCGCCGGCTTCCTGCATGTGGTAGCCGGAGATGGAGATGGAGTTGAACTTCGGCATGTTGCCCGAAGTGTAGGCGATGATGTCCGCAATGATCCGCATCGAGGGCTCGGGCGGATAGATGTAGGTGTTGCGGACCATGAACTCCTTCAGGATGTCGTTCTGGATGGTGCCCGAGAGCTGATCCTGGGAGACGCCCTGTTCTTCCGCCGCCACGATGTAGAACGCAAGGCACGGAATGACCGCGCCGTTCATGGTCATGGAGACGGACATCTTGTCGAGCGGGATGCCGTCGAACAGGATCTTCATGTCCTCGACGGAATCGATGGCGACGCCCGCCTTGCCCACGTCGCCGACGACGCGCGGGTGGTCGGAGTCATAGCCGCGATGGGTCGCCAGGTCGAACGCCACCGACAGGCCCATCTGACCCGCCGCCAGGTTGCGCTTGTAGAAGGCGTTGGATTCCTCCGCCGTCGAGAAGCCCGCGTACTGGCGCACCGTCCACGGCCGGTTGGCGTACATGGTCGCGCGCACGCCGCGGGTGAAGGGGAAGAAGCCGGGCAGGGTTTCCTCGATGTCCGCCGTGTCCTCGCTGGTGTACAGCGGCTTCACCGCGATGCCTTCGGGCGTCTGCCAGGTCAGGTCGGCGAGCGGCTTGTCCTTCAGCTCCTTCTGGGCAAGCTCTTCCCAGTCTTTCACGGTCTTGCGGCTCATCAGTGGGCTCCCCCCGACTTCGGCGTTTCCATCAGCTCGACGAGCACGCCGCCCATGTTCTTCGGGTGCACGAAGATCACCGGCGTGCCGTGCGCGCCGATGCGCGGCTCGCCCAGCACGGTTGCGCCCTTCGCCTTCATGTCGGCAGCGGCGGCGTGGATGTCCTCCACCTCGAAGCACACGTGGTGCTGACCGCCGAGCGGGTTCTTCTCAAGGAACTTGCGGATCGGCGACGTCTCGCCATAGGGCTCGATCAGCTCGATCTGGCTGTTGGGCGTATCGACGAAGCACACCCAAACGCCCTGCTCGGGCATGGCGAACTTCTCGTGAATTTTCGTCGCGCCCAAGAGATCGCGATAGATCTTCACGCTCTCCTCGATCGAGGGCGTGGCGATGCCGACGTGGTTCAAACGGCCAATCATCGTTGCTCTCCTCCGCCTCCCCAGCTTACAGCGGAATGTTGTCGTGCTTCTTCCACGGGTTCTCGAGCTGCTTGTTCCGCAGCTTGCGCAGGCCGATGGCGATGCGGCGGCGCGTGGAATGCGGCATGATCACCTCGTCGATGAAGCCCTTGGAGGCCGCGACGAACGGGTTGGCGAAACGCTCCTCGTACTCCTTCGTGCGCTCGGCGATCTTCTCCGCATCGCCGATGTCCTTGCGGAAGATGATCTCCACCGCGCCCTTGGCGCCCATCACCGCGATTTCGGCGGTGGGCCAGGCGTAGTTCAGGTCGCCGCGCAGGTGCTTGGAGGCCATCACGTCATAGGCGCCGCCATAGGCCTTGCGGGTGATGACGGTGATCTTCGGCACGGTCGCCTCCGCATAGGCGAACAGCAGCTTCGCGCCGTGCTTGATGATGCCGTTGTGCTCCTGGGCGACGCCCGGCAGGAAGCCCGGCACGTCCACGAACGTGACGATGGGAATGTTGAAGGCGTCGCAGAAGCGCACGAAGCGGGCGGCCTTCTTGGACGAGTTGATGTCAAGGCAGCCGGCCAGCACCATCGGCTGGTTGGCGACAAAGCCCACGGTCCGCCCCTCGATGCGGCCGAAGCCGATGACAATGTTGGCGGCGTGGTTCGGCTGAAGCTCGAAGAAGTCGCCCTCGTCGCAGACCTTGGTGATCAGCTCCTTGATGTCGTAGGGCTTGTTCGGGTTCGGCGGCACCAGGGTGTCGAGGCTCATCTCGATGCGCTCGCCGTCGTCCCGGGTCGGGCGGAACGGCACTTCCTCGCGGTTGTTGAGCGGCAGGAAGTCGAAGAAGCGGCGCACCTGGGCGATGGCTTCCACGTCGTTCTCGAAGGCGAGGTCGGCAACGCCCGACTTCACCGTGTGGGTGGAGGCGCCGCCCAGCTCCTCCTGCGTCACCACCTCGGCGGTCACGGTCTTCACCACGTCCGGGCCGGTGACGAACATGTAGGAGCTGTCCTTCACCATGAAGATGAAGTCGGTCATGGCCGGCGAGTAGACCGCGCCGCCCGCGCACGGGCCCATGATGACCGAAAGCTGCGGAATGACGCCCGAGGCCAGCACGTTGCGCTGGAACACCTCGGCGTAGCCGGCGAGGGAGGCGACGCCCTCCTGGATGCGCGCGCCGCCGGAGTCGTTGAGGCCGATGACCGGTGCGCCCACCTTCATCGCCATGTCCATGATCTTGCAGATCTTCTGCGCGTGGCGCTCGGAGAGCGAGCCGCCGAACACGGTGAAGTCCTGGCTGAACACATAGACCAGACGGCCGTTGATGGTGCCCGAGCCGGTGACGACGCCGTCACCGGGGATCTTCTGGTCGGCCATGCCGAAGTCGATGCAGTTGTGCTCGACGTACATGTCGATTTCTTCGAACGTGCCGGGGTCCAGCAGCAGGTCGATGCGCTCCCGCGCTGTCAGGCGACCCTTGGCGTGCTGGGCGTCGATGCGCTTCTGGCCACCACCCAGGCGGGCGGCGGCGCGGCGGCGTTCCAGTTCCTCGATGATCTCTGGCATGGCTAAATCCGGCCTCTTGAACTTTGAACTGTCTGTTCCCGCCGCGGGAAATGGTACCATCTCGCCGCTTTGGAAACAGTCTGCGCGAAATCTGTCATCCGATAGCGTCACTGCCGTGCGCCTGGCACGCAAAAACTGGCCAAGTTGTGAAAACGGCTCTATGCTATTTCGCAAACAGTGGCTTTGCGAAGGGTGGCACCATTGGCGCGGGCAGACAAGATCTTTGCGGGAAACCGCCTGAGAGCGGTACGCGAACGTCACGGACTTTCACAAGGGGCATTCGCCGCCCGGCTCGGCGTCTCCGTGAGCTATCTCAGCCAGATGGAAACGGACGTGCGCCCGATCACCGTCTCGGTGCTGCTGGCGCTGGGGCGGGAGTTCGCGGTCGATCTGTCCGAGTTCGCGCAGGACGATGCCTCGCGGCTGGCCGCCGACCTGCGCGAGGCCCTGGCCGACCCCCTGTTCGCCGGGCACGCGCCGGGCGTGCAGGAAATCAAGCGCATGGTCAGCCAGGCCCCCAACCTGGCCCGCAGCTTCACCGCCCTGCACCAGGCCTACCGCCAGCTGAACGAGCGGCTGCAAACCATGGACGAGGCGATCAGCGCCAACCGTCCCGATGGCCACCTGCTGCCGTGGGAGGAGGTGCGGGACTACTTCCACTACCGCGACAACTATGTGGGCGAGCTGGACGAGGCGGCCGAGAGCCTGGTGCAGACACTGGCCAACCCGGAGGGCGTGATCGGCCCCCAGCTGGAAACCCTGCTGCAGGAGCGCCACGGCATCGCGGTGCGGCTGCGCGCGGCCGCGCCGGACGACTTCACCATGCGGCGGTATGACCCCCAGCGCCGCGAGGTCATCATCGACGCCCACCTCAGCCCGGACAGCCGGGCCTTCCTCGTCGCCCACCAGCTGGCGCTGGTGGAGTTCGCGCCGCTCATCGACGCCATCGCAGCCGCCGCGCCGCTGCGCACGGAGGATGCCCGCCAGATCCTGCGCGTCGGCCTGGCCAACTATGCGGCGGGCGCGCTGCTCATGCCCTACGGCCGCTTCATCGAGGCGGCGCGGGCGCTGCGGCACGATGTGGAGCAGCTCCAGCAGCAGTTCGGCACCAGCTTCGAGCAGGTGTGCCACCGGCTGTCCAACCTGCAACGGCCGGGGGCGCGCGGCGTGCCGTTCTTCTTCGTGCGGGTGGACATGGCGGGAAACATCACCAAGCGCCACTCGGCAACGCGCCTCCAGTTCGCCCGCTACGGCGGCACCTGCCCGCTGTGGGTGGTGCACGAGGCGGTGGCGCTGCCGGGCGAGATCAAGGTGCAGGCGCTGGAGATGCCCGACGGTGTGCGCTACGTCTGCATGGCCCGGGGGATCATCAAGCAGTCCGGCAGCTTCCTGAAGCCTGCGCGCCGCTACGCGGTGGCGCTGGGCTGCGAGGTGACCTACGCCTCCCAGTTCATCTACGCCGCCCGACTGGAGGGCAGCACCGCCGCGCCCACGCCCATCGGGGCCTCGTGCCGCATCTGCCCGCGCGAGCGCTGCGCCCAGCGCGCCTTCCCGCCCGCCGACCGCCGCACCCTCATCGACCTGCACAACCGCGCCGTGGTGCCGTACCGCTTCGAGTGAGGAGTTTCCGCGCGGTGAACGGTCCGTTGCCGTTTTCCGCGCGTGCGCCGCATTTTTCTCGACCGTGTAAGAGTATACAATGCGGCGCCTGCCGTAACCGAAGCGAGACCCCCCATGCGCCAGACGAGCCCCTCCGCATCCCCGGCACGCACGGCCTGGATCACCGTTGCCTGCGCCGCCATCATCGTGACGCTCAGCATGGGCGTGCGGCAAAGCTTCGGCCTGTTCCTGCAACCAATCAGCCTGGATCTGGGCAGCGGGCGCGAGGCCTTCGGCATGGCCATCGCCCTTCAGAACCTGCTGTGGGGGCTGGCCCAGCCGTTCGTCGGCGCGCTGGCGGACCGGCACGGCGCGGGCCGCCTCGTCGCGTTTGGCGCGGCGCTCTACGGGGCGGGGCTGTTCCTCGCCGCCCACATCGGCGGCACCTTAGGCCTGCACCTGTCGCTCGGGGTGATGATCGGCCTTGCGCTCTCCTCCACCACCTTCGTGGTGCTGCTCGGCGCGGTCGGCCGCGTGGTGCCGGAGCACCAGCGCAGCCTCGCCTTCGGTATCACCACAGCGGGCGGCTCGCTCGGCCAGTTCCTGGTGGTGCCGGGCGCGCAGGCGCTGATCGGGGAGCTGGGCTGGCGCGTGGCCCTCATGGTGCTGGCGGCCGTTCTCGCCGTCGCCGTCGCGCTGGCGGCGGGCGTCGCCGGCAAGCCGCAGGAACAGGCCGGCGCCATGCCCCAGTCCATGACCGAGGCGCTAAGGGAGGCGGGCGGCCACCGGGATTACCTGCTGCTCGTCGTCGGGTTCTTCGTCTGCGGCCTGCACCTCGCCTTCATCGCCACGCACCTGCCGGCGTATCTGGCGGACAAGGGCCTGCCGCCGGGCGTCGGCGCGATGTCGCTGGCGCTGGTCGGCCTGTTCAACATCTTCGGCTCCTACCTGTTCGGCGTATGGGGCGGGCGCTGGCCGAAGAACCTGCTGCTGGCGGGCATCTATTTCGCCCGCACGGTTGCCACCGTCGCCTTTTTGCTCGCGCCCATCTCCGCCGCGTCCGCGCTCATCTTCGCCTCCGTCATGGGCTTCCTGTGGCTGGGCACCGTGCCGCTCACCAGCGGCATCGTCGGGTCCATGTTCGGCACGCGCTACCTCTCCACCCTGTTCGGCATCGTCTTTCTCAGCCATCAGGTGGGCAGCTTCTTCGGCGCGTGGGCGGCAGGCTACGCCTACGACCTGCGCGGCTCCTACGACGCCGCCTGGATCAGCGCGATCCTGTTGGGCCTCTTCGCAACGGTGCTCCACCTGCCGATCCGCGAGACGCCGGTGGCGCGCCGGGCGGCCGCCGGACCGGGGACCGCGGGATGAGCGCGCGCGGCCACCTGCTCGTGCTCCTCGCCGGACTGGCGCTGGTCCTGTTCGGCATATGGCTGTGGCTGGAACATGGGTTCCTGGTGGCATGGAACGCCATCGTGGCGTTCTGCATGTAACGCCGGGTTTCAGATTTTCGTTTTCGGGATTTTTTGCAGAGGGTCTCGGACCCTCTGCACTCCCTTCGTTTTTCGGGCCGCGTTTCCGATGCGCACGGGAAACACGGCCGCATAATCCCTGGCATAAAAAAAGGGCCGCGCCCGTCATCACGCGCACGTCCCTTTAAATCGAACGGGAGGTGCAGGAGGGGCAAGCCCCTCCTGCAAAAACCCGAGACCCATAACCTCCCGCCTCAGGCGGCGGCGAGGGCCTGTTCCAGATCGGCGAGGATATCGTCGATGTGCTCGATGCCGATGGAGAGGCGCACGTAGCCCGGCGTCACGCCGGTTGCCAGCTGTTCTTCCGGGCTCAGCTGGGAGTGGGTGGTCGAGGCCGGGTGGATGGCGAGGCTGCGGGCGTCGCCGATGTTGGCCACGTGGTAGAACAGCTTGAGCGCGTCGATGAAGCGGCGGCCTGCTTCCAGTCCGCCTTCCAGCTCGAAGCCGAGCAGGCTGCCGTAGCTGCCCTTCAGGTATTTGTCGGCGCGTTCGCGAGCCTGGCCGGTCTGGAGGGACGGGTGGATGACCTTGGTCACCTTGGGGTGTTTCGCCAGCCAGGCGGCGACGGCGGCTGCGTTCTCGCAGTGCTGCTTCATCCGCAGCGGCAGGGTCTCGACGCCCTGGATCAGCTGGAAGGCGTTGAAGGGCGAGAGGGCCGCGCCGATGTCGCGCAGCAGGTTGGTGCGGACGCGGATGATGTAGGCGACCGGCCCCATTTCCCTGGTGGCCTCGGTCCAGATGGCGCCGTGGTAGCTGGGGTCGGGCGTGTTGAGCATGGGCTGGCGCTCCTTGTGGGCCGCCCAGTCAAAGTTGCCGCCGTCCACGATCAGGCCGCCGATGGAGGTGCCGTGGCCACCGATGAACTTGGTGGCGGAGTAGACCACGATCGCCGCGCCGTGCTCCAGCGGGCGCAGCAGCACCGGGGCGGCGGTGTTGTCCACGATCAGCGGAATGCCGTATTCGCGGCCGATGGCGGCCACTTCCGCAATCGGGAACACGTTCAGCTTGGGGTTCGGGAGCGACTCCGCATAGTAGGCGCGGGTGCGGTCATCGGTCAGGCGGCGGAAGTTCTCCGGGTCGGACGGGTCGGCGAAGCGCACCTCGATGCCCAGATCCTTCAGTGTGTTGGCCCACAGGTTCCAGGTGCCGCCATAGAGATCGGTGGAGGAGACGATGTTGTCGCCCGCCTTGGCCAGGTTCAGCACCGCATAGGTGGAGGCCGCCTGTCCCGAGGCGGTCGCCGCGGCGGCGACGCCGCCCTCCAGCGCCGCGACGCGCTGCTCCAGCACATCCACCGTGGGGTTGCCGAGACGGGTGTAGATGTTGCCCAGCTCCTTCAGCGCGAACAGGTTGGCGGCATGTTCGGTATCGCGGAACTGGTAGGAGGTGGTCTGGTAGATCGGCACCGCAACAGCGCCCGTTGCCGGGTCGGCGCGCCAGCCGGCATGCACGGCCAGCGTCTCGGGGCGATACTTGGAATTATTTTGCATCTCGGCCTCGTGGTTTAAACCTTGATCGGCTTACCCCTAGAAGTCCGCGCAACAATCTGTCAACCGGTCCGGCGGTCAGCCGCCCGATGCCGCGCGGCGCAGCTTGCGCAGGGCATCCTCGGGCGTGCGCTCGATGTGCACCAGCGGCGGCTTGATCTCGTGGGCGAACAGCGCCTTGAGGATGTCGTGGGACGCGCCGGTCACATAGACCCGCACGTGGCGCTGCCCGGCCTTGCGCGCCAGGCTCTCCAGCGTGTGGGCGGCGGTGGAATCGAGGAACGGCACGGCGGCGAGGTCGATGATGAGCGCCCGGTGGCGGCCCGAGATGCGGTCCAGCACCGAGCCGATGCTGGCGGCGGAGCCGAAGAAGAAGGCACCCGAGATGCGGTAGATCACCACGTCCGGGTTGGCCGCCGCAGTTTCGTCGTAGGGCGTGCGCTCGCCGTCGGCGGTGTCGGCCCGGTCCTCCGGCACGAAGGGGGTGCGGGTCTCGACGGCCGCTGCCTCCGACATGCGGTGGATGAACATGACCGAGCCCAGCGCAAAGCCCACGACGATGGCCTCGGTGAGATCGCGGAAGATGGTGAGCAGGAAGGTGGCAAGGAGCACCACCGCCGCCCCGCGCGAGGCGCGCAGGAGCGTGGCGAAGGCGTGCTTCTCGGCCATGTTCCAGGCCACCACGGCGAGCACTCCGGCGAGGCTCGCCAGCGGGATGAAGCGGGCGAGCGGCGCCGCCACCAGGATGAACAGCAGCAGGAACACCGCATGGAGCATCCCGGCCACCGGGCCGTGCGCCCCGGCGCGCACGTTGGTGGCGGTGCGGGCGATGGTGCCGGTCACGCAGATGCCGCCGAACAGGCCCGAGCCGATGTTGGCGACGCCCTGCGCCACCAGTTCGCAGTTGGAGCGGTGGCGGCGGCCGGTCATGCCGTCGGCCACCACGGCCGAGAGCAGGGACTCGATGGACCCGAGCAGCGCGAACGAGACGGCGTTGGGCAGCACGGCCATCACCCGCTCGAAGGAGAGGTCCGGCAGGCGCGGCGTCGGCAGGGTTGCGGGGATGCCGCCATAGGCCGAGCCGATGGTGGCGACCGGAAGGTCGAGGAGCGCTGCCGCTGCCGAGGCGGCGGCCACCGCGATCAACATGCCCGGCCAGGTGGGGCGCAGGCGCTTCAGCCCGACGATGACGGCGATGGTCCCGGCGGAGAGGGCGAGGGCGGCGGGGTTGGCCGTGGGCAGGCTCTCCCACAGCACGGGCAGCTTCTCGAGCAGGGGGCCGGGCTCGGGCCGGGCGAGGGTGAGGCCCAGCAGCTCCTTGATCTGGCTGGAGAAGATGATGACGGCAATGCCTGCCGTGAACCCCACGGTCACGGGGTAGGGGATGAACTTGATGTAGGTGCCCAGCCGCAAGAAGCCGATGGCGAGCAAAATGATGCCCGAGAGGATGGTCGCCAGCAGCAGCCCCTCCATGCCGTGCTGGGCGACGGTTGCCGCCACCAGCACGATGAAGGCGCCGGCCGGCCCGCCGATCTGGAAGCGGCTGCCGCCGAGGGCCGAGACCAGAAAGCCGCCGATGATCGCCGTGTAGAGCCCCTGCGCCGGGGTTGCGCCGGAGGCGATGGCGATGGCCATGGAAAGCGGCAGGGCAACGATGGCGACGGTCAGTCCGGCGATGGCGTCGGAGCGCAGGTGCGCCAGCCTGTAGCCTTCACGCAGGACCGTCACCAGCTTGGGCGTGAACAGTTCGGCGAAGGTGGGACGGTCGGCCGTCCGGGGTGTCGTTGCGGCGGATTTCATGGCAGCGATGACCTCAACGGGAACATGGGTCGAGAACAGCAGAAAATTGTGTCGGTTATCAAGCCGGTTGGTGGAACGCCCGAGTCCTGTTCATCGTGCGGAGTCATGGAGCGCGCGGGGCAGAGGCCGAATACGAACTCGAGCCCCCGCAGCAGCGCCGCGGAGGCTCGAGACGGAAATCCGGGTGGTGCCGGGCGCTGGCGCTAGAAGCGCATGCCAAGGCCAATGCCCGCGACGATCGGGTCGATGCTCACATCCACCTTGTTGATCATGTTTCCGGTCCGCAGCTTGGCGGTGGTGTCCATATCGATGTACTTGACGTCGAGGTTGAAGAACACCTTCTGGGTCAGGTCGATGTCCACGCCCGCCTGAAGCGCCAGGCCCCAGCTGTCCTTCAGCGAGACGCGGGTCTTGCCGATGGCCGCGTTCAGCGACTTGCTGGCGTCCTCGTTGTAGAAGGTGGTGTAGTTCACGCCCACGCCGACGTAGGGGCGCACCTTGCCGTCCGGGACGAAGTGGTATTGCGCCGTCAGCGTCGGCGGCAGCACCCAGGTGTCCGCCAGTTCGCCGAGGCCGGCGAGGCCGCGCCGCCCGGTCACGTTATGCTTGGTGGTGCCGAGGATCAGCTCGACGCCGACGTTCCTGGTGACGAAATAGGTGAAGTCCAGCTCGGGCATCACGTCGCCGCCAACGCCGACCCGGTCGTTGGGGAAGGCGGGCTCGATGCCGGAGGAGCTTTCGGTCGGGCTGACCCAGATGGCGCGGGCCCGCACCAGCCAGTCTCCCGCCTCGGCATGGGCCGGGGCGGCCGCCGCCAGTCCGAGCAGCGCTGCGCAAAGGGCGTGTTTCATTGTCATGGTCTTTCGCTCCCACAAACCTGATGGGGGCGTTGTAGGCGGCGCGTAAGCGCAACGAATTGATCCGGCGCAAAAGGAGCGGGGAGGCCGAAAATTTTTCCGCCACGCGGTGCGGAGGATGCCGCCGTCCGCACCGATTGAATAGATTCCCGATAAACTCTGTCGTCTAAGTAATAAAAGAACGTCAAAAAATATAATCGTTGTTTTCGATTAAAGTCATTGCATTTCATCATTTCACAAATGCGACGCACGTTGATATTCTGCACTCTGTCTGCTGCTCGTGGTGCAGCAATTTTATTGCTGAGGGTGCCTGATGCCGAAGACAATCCTCGCTGCTGCGCCGGCTGCACGGGCGGCCGCATCCGCGCTGACAGCGGCGGTTTCAGGCCTGACTCGCCCCGAACCGGGCGTCCGCTTCTTGCCCATTTTTCTTGCCCCTTCTCGTCAGCACAGGAGACCAGGCCCCATGATCAAAGTGCGCCTCGTGCCCGCCCTGGCCATTCTCTGCGCCATCGCCGGAGGCATCACGGCCTGCGTGACCCTGGCCGCGCCGAAGCGGGCGACGCTGGCCTCCGTCCCTTTGCCGGACAGCCTCCAGAATCTGCTGAGCGAGGCCGGCCGACCCGACCCGGCGGAGGCGCCTGCGGCGGCGCGGGACGCCGCGCTGGCCGACGGGGCAAGCCGCCCGGCCCCCCCGCCGCGTTGATCGCGGCGTTCTCGGTCTTCCTGAGTCCGCCGCGCGCGTCCCGTCTGCGCTGGCGATTGATTCGCCTGCCCTGAACCCGGCCTGCCCCGCAGGCGCGCCCCGAGCCCGGCCAGCCATGGCCGCGACAGGGCGACGCGCCCCCGGCCCGGATTGATCTCGATCAATGCCCCGTCCGGTCCCCCCGCCGATAGCGGCTCCGTATGCGCGGGGTAGTTCGGGCAAGGGATGTCACCCAATGAGTTCTGCAATAACAATTCCAATTTATCTGCTGGTGGCGCTGGCGGCGCTGGTCGCCGCCGCCAAGGCGGTGGAGCCCGCCTATGCGGTCCATGCCTTCATCGTCATGGCCGCCTGCTTCGGGGCCATTGCGCTCACCATCCGGTCGATGAAGTTCGCGAGCGACGGCACGCTGCTCCGGCCGAAGACCGATGACGGCCGCTACCAGGACGACGTGGTCCGGGCCGGCGTCATCGCCACCGTCTTCTGGGCGGTGGTCGGCTTCGCCGCCGGGCTCTATGTCGCCCTGCAGATGGCGTTTCCGGCGCTGAACATCGGGGAATACGGCACCTTCGGCCGCCTGCGGCCTGTGCACACCTCGGCGGTGATCTTCGCCTTCTGCGGCAACGCCCTCATCGCCACTTCCTTCTACGTGGTGCAGCGCACCTGCCGCGCCCGGCTCGCCTTCGGCGGCCTCGCCTGGTTCGTGTTCTGGGGCTACCAGCTCTTCCTCATCCTGGCGGCGAGCGGGTACATCCTCGGCATCACCCAGTCGAAGGAATACGCCGAGCCCGAGTGGTACGCCGACCTGTGGCTGACGGTGGTGTGGGTGGCCTACATCGCGGTCTACCTCGGCACCATCCTGCGCCGGTCCGAGCCGCACATCTATGTGGCCAACTGGTTCTACCTCTCGTTCATGATCACCATCGCGATGCTGCACATCGTGAACAACCTGGCCATTCCGGCGGGCTGGTCGGGCAAGAGCTACGCGCTGTTCGCGGGCGTGCAGGACGCGCTGACCCAGTGGTGGTACGGCCACAACGCGGTGGGCTTCTTCCTCACCGTCAGCTTCCTCGGTATGGCCTACTACTTCGTGCCGAAGCAGGCGGAGCGGCCGGTCTACTCCTACCGCCTGTCCATCATCCACTTCTGGGCGCTCGCCTTCATGTACATCTGGGCGGGTCCGCACCACCTGCACTACACCGCGCTGCCCGACTGGGCGCAGACGCTGGGCATGGTGTTCTCCGTCATGCTGTGGGTGCCGAGCTGGGGCGGCATGGTCAACCTGCTGATGACCCTCGAGGGCGCGTGGGACAAGATCCGCACCGACCCCATCATCCGTATGATGGTGCTGGCGCTGGCCTTCTACGGCATGGCCACCTTCGAGGGGCCGATGATGTCCATCAAGACCGTCAACTCCCTCAGCCACTACACGGACTGGACCGTGGGCCACGTCCATGGCGGCGCGCTGGGCTGGAACGGCATGATCATCTTCGCGGCGGTCTACTTCCTGGTGCCGCGCCTGTGGGGCCGCGAGCGGCTGTACTCGATCCGCATGGTCAACTGGCACTTCTGGGCCGCGACCCTCGGCATCGTGCTCTACGTCTCCTCCATGTGGGTGGCGGGCATCATGCAGGGCCTGATGTGGCGCGAGTACAATGCGGACGGCTTCCTGGTCTACGGCTTCGCCGAAGTCATCGACGCCATGTGGATCTTCTACCTGATCCGCGCTCTGGGCGGCGTGCTCTACCTCGCCGGCGGCGTGATGATGGTCATCAACGTGTGGCGCACCATTTGCGGCGACCTGCGCAACGAGGAGCCGCTCGCCCGGATGCCCGAGTACGACGCCCGGAAGGACGTGCCGCTCGGCCCCACGGCCGCACAGCCCCGGCCTGCTCCGGCCGAGTGATTGGAGACACAAGACATGCGTTTCAAGAAATTCAATCACGGCACCATCGAGCGGAACGTCACGCTGCTGTTCGTGCTGTCGCTGCTGGTGGTCACGGTCGGCGGCATCGTCGAGATCGCACCGCTGTTCTACGTGCAGAACACCATCGAGAAGGTGGACGGGGTTCGCCCCTACACCCCGCTCGAACTGGCCGGGCGCGATATCTACATCCGGGAGGGCTGCTATGCCTGCCACTCCCAGATGATCCGCCCCTTCCGCGACGAGATCGAACGCTACGGCCACTACAGCCTGGCGGCGGAGTCCATGTACGACCATCCGTTCCAGTGGGGCTCCAAGCGCACCGGGCCGGACCTTGCCCGCGTCGGCGGCCGCTACTCGGATGAGTGGCACGTCCAGCACCTGAAGGACCCGCGCTCGGTGGTGCCGGAGTCCATCATGCCGGCCTATGCCTTCCTCGCGGAGAAGGAGCTGAACACCAGGAATATCGCCGCCAGCCTGAAGGCCAACCGGGCGGCGGGCGTGCCCTATACCGACGAGGATATCGAGAAGGCGGCGGTCGACATCCGCATCCAGGCCGACCCGAACGCGGACACGGAGGATCTGCTGCGCCGCTATCCCAAGGCCCAGGTGCGCGCCTTCGACGGCGACCCGACCAAACTCACCGAGATGGATGCGCTGGTGGCCTATCTCCAGATGCTCGGCACGCTGGTGGACTTCTCCACCTACGTGCAGGCCGAGGAAAACGAGCGGGGTGCGCGATGAGCTACGAAGCCTTCCGCCACTTCGCCGACAGCTGGGGTCTGCTGGGGCTGGTGATTTTCTTCGTCGCCGCCGTGGGCTGGACCTTCCGGCCGGGCGCGAAGCGCACCCACGAAACCCTGCGGCACCTGCCTCTGCGTGACGAGGACTGATTTCCATGAGCAACCCGAAACAGGATCCCAAGTTCGATGTCGACGGGGTGCCCACCACCGGGCACGAGTGGGACGGCATCCGTGAGTATGACAAGCCGTTGCCGCGCTGGTGGCTGTACCTGCTGTTCGGCACGATCGTCTGGGCGATCGGCTACTGCATCGTCTACCCGGCGATCCCGCTCTGGCAGGGGGCAACCCGCGGCACCTCCGGCTGGTCCAGCCGTGGCCAGCTGGCCGCCGAGATGAAGGCGGTGGACGCCCGGCGGGCCGACATCCTCGCCGCCATCGAGGCGACGCCGGTGGAGCAGATCCCGCAGAACGAGAAGCTGATGAGCTTCGCGATCGAGGGCGGCCGCTCGGCGTTCAAGGTCTACTGCGCCCAGTGCCACGGCTCCGGCGCGCAGGGCGGCAAGGGCTACCCCAACCTCAATGACGACGACTGGCTGTGGGGCGGCGATCTGGCCACCATCCACCAGACCATCCAGCACGGCATCCGCTTCGAGGCGGACGAGAACACCCGCCTGTCCATGATGCCCGCCTTCGGGCGCGACGGGCTGCTGGATGCGCAGCAGCTGCGCGACGTAACCGCCTACGTGCGCGTCATCTCGAAGCAGGATGCGCCCTCGGCCGCCAGCCGGCGCGGCGCCAAGGTGTTCGCGGACAACTGCGTGAGCTGCCATGGCGAGACCGGCCAGGGCGACCGCACCCAGGGCGCGCCCAACCTGACGGACGCCATCTGGCTCTACGGCGGCGACACCGAGAGCATCCTCGAGACCGTCACCAATTCCCGCTTCGGCGTCATGCCGGCGTGGGGCGGGCGGCTGGAGCCGGTCACGGTGAAGCAGCTGGCGGTTTACGTCCACAGTCTGGGCGGCGGCGAATAACGCGGCCGCACGCAGCGGCGGGCAGGAGGGCCGGCCCGCCGCAGCCATCCCGACGATCGGCCCTAGCGTAGCAGTGTCCCCCCGAGTAGCAGCGTCAAGGCCTGGTTCAATGCCACAGTCCCCCGTCCCAGCCGCGCAACCCGAAGCCCGCCTCTTCAAGGGGCGGGCGAAGGTGTTTCCGCAGTCCGTTCATGGCCGGTTCCGCCGCCTGAAGTGGACCCTTCTGGCGATCGCGCTCGGGGTCTACTACCTGCTGCCGTGGCTGCGCTGGGATCGCGGCCCCTACGCGCCGGACCAGTTCCTGCTCATCGACCTGGCCAACCGGCGCTTCTATCTGGCGGCCATCGAGATCTGGCCGCAGGAATTCTATTATGTGGCGGGCCTGCTCGTCATGGCGGGCATCGGCCTGTTTCTCATCACCTCCACCGTGGGGCGGGCCTGGTGCGGCTATGCCTGCCCGCAAACCGTGTGGACGGACCTGTTCATGGCGGTCGAGCGCCTGATCGAGGGCGACCGCAACGCGCGGATGAAGCTGGACCGCGCCCCCTGGAGCGCGGAGAAGATCTTCAAGCGCGTGGCTGTGCATGGCATCTGGCTGCTGATCGCGGTGGCAACGGGCGGCTTTTTCATTCTCTACTTCGCCGACGCGCCCTCGCTGGTGCGGAACGTCATCACGGGCGAGGCACCCAGCGTCGCCTACGCCACCATCGGCGTGCTGACGGCGACTACCTACGTGTTCGGCGGTCTGCTGCGCGAACAGGTGTGCACCTACATGTGCCCGTGGCCGCGCATCCAGTCCGCCATGCTGGACGAGAATTCCCTCATCGTCACCTACAAGGCCTGGCGCGGCGAGCCGCGCACGCGCGGCCTCAAGAAGGCGGCGCAGGAAGGGGTGAAGGCGGGCGACTGCATCGACTGCAACGCCTGTGTTGCCGTGTGCCCCACCGGCATCGACATCCGCAACGGCCCGCAGCTGGAGTGCATCACCTGCGCCCTGTGCATCGACGCCTGCGACTCCATGATGGACAAGGTGGGCCGCCCGCGCGGCCTCATCGACTACACCACCGAGAAGCGCGACCGGGCAGAGGCGGCGGGCGCGGCGCTGCCGCCCAAATGGAAATCGGTCGTGCGGCCGCGCACCTTCCTCTATTTCAGCGTCTGGGCGATCATTGGCCTCGCCATGCTGACCGCGCTCCTGATGCGCGACCGGGTGGACCTCTCCGTCAGCCGCCAGCGCAACCCGCTCTACGTGCAGCTGTCGGACGGCTCGATCCGCAACGGCTACACGATCAAGCTGCTCAACATGGAGCCGCGCCCCCGCGATTTCACCCTGTCGCTCGAAGGGCTGGACGGCGCGGTGATGTGGGACAGCCACGCCACCGAAAGCGCCGCCGCCCGCACGCTGACGATCACGGTCGGCCCCGACCAGCTGGAAGCCCGCCAGATCTACGTGCGGGCAACGCCCGAGGCCCTGAGCGGCAGCGGCGCGACGATCCGCTTCGTCGCCCGCACCGCCGAAGGGCTCGCAGTTGAACAGGAAACCCGCTTCGATGGTCCCGAGAGGTGATGGCATGACCACGCGCCAACCCCGCCCGTTCACCGGACGCCAGTTCGCAACCATCCTCTGCGCGATGTTCGCGGTGGTGATGGCGGTCAATTTCACCATGGCGACGCTGGCGAGCAGAACCTTCTCCGGCGCGGTGGTGCAGAACGGCTACGTGGCCAATCAGGATTTCAACGCCTGGATCGAGCGCGGCAAACGGCAGGCGCAAATCGGCTGGGCCGCCCGCGCCGAGGTGAAGGCGGACAGCCTGTCGATTGTCGCCACCGACCGGACAGGCGCGCCGCTGACGGGCGCGACGGTGAGCGTGCACCTCATCCATCCGTTCCGCGCCGGCGAGACGCGCTGGATCTATCCCGTCGAGGCGGAGCCGGGCACCTATGTGGCGGCCCATTCCCTGACCCGCGGCCAGTGGGAGGCGAACATCCGCCTCGAACGGGAGGGCGAGGTGGTGATGCTGCGCCAGCGCCTCTTTGTCAGCCAGGAGCAGGCGTCATGACCAGCACCGCGACCACGGCCGGGGCGCTCGATCTCTGGACCACCGAACGGGACGGCCTGCGCCACATTGACCTACATGTGCCGACCATCCACTGCGCCAATTGCATCAGCCGCATCGAAGGCGCGGTGCGCAAGCTGCCGGGCGTCAGGACGGCGCGGGTGAATTTCTCCACCCGCCGCCTCTCGGTCGACTGGGAGGACGGCGCGCTCGAGGCGGCGCGCATCGTCGCAACCGTCGAGGATCTCGGCTTCGAGGTGCGGCCCTTCGCGCCCGAGGACGTGAGCGCCACGGAAGGCCGGAAGGCGACCCGCGAGCTGATCCGCTGCATGGCGGTGGCGGGCTTTGCCTCCATGAACATCATGCTGCTGTCCGTCTCCGTCTGGTCGGGGGCGGAGGCGGCGACGCGCGACCTGTTCCACGCCATCTCCGCCATTATCGCCCTGCCCACCGTCGCCTACGCGGGCCGGCCGTTCTTCCGCTCCGCCTGGAACGCGCTGCGCCACGGCCGCGCCAACATGGACGTGCCCATCGCGGTCGGCGTGCTGCTGGTGACGGCGATGAGCCTCTACGAAACCCTCAACAGCGGGCCGCACGCCTATTTCGACGGCGCGGTGTCGCTGCTGTTTTTCCTGCTCATCGGCCGCACGCTCGACAGCGTGATGCGCGACCGCGCCCGGGCGAGCGTCGCCCAGCTCCTGAAGCAGATGCCGCGCGGCGCCACCGTGCTCATGGAGGACGGCCGGACCGAATACCACCCCATCGCCGAGATCAGGCCGGGCCTGTCCATCGTGGTGGCGGCGGGCGAGCGGGTGCCGGTCGATGGCGTCGTGCTCACCGGCTCGGCCATGGTGGACCGCTCCCTCGTCACCGGCGAGAGCGTGCCCGAGACAGCGGGCGCGGGCGACAAGGTGCTGGCGGGCACCATGGCGCTCGATGCGGCGCTTACCGTGCGCGTCACCGCCGCCGGGCAGAACACCTTCATGGCCGATCTCGTCCGCCTCATGGAAGCGGCGGAGCAGGGCCGGGCCTCCTATGTGCGCCTCGCCGACCGGGTGTCGCGCTACTACGCGCCGGTGGTCCATTCGCTTGCGGCCGTCACCGGCCTTGCCTGGTGGCTGGCGGGGGGCGACTGGCACGCGGCCATGCTCACCGCCGTTGCCGTGCTCATCATCACCTGCCCGTGCGCGCTGGGGCTGGCGGTGCCGGCCGTGCAGGTGCTGGCCTCGACGCTGCTTATGCGCCGGGGCGTGCTGGTGAAGGACGGCTCGGCGCTGGAGCGCATGGCGGAGGCCGACATCGCGGTTCTGGACAAGACCGGCACCATCACCCTCGGCCGACCGCAGATCGACGGCGACATCGCCCTCGCGCCGGAGGATTGCGCGCTTGCGCTTGCGCTGGCCGAGCGCAGCACCCATCCGCTCTCCCGCGCGCTCGCGGCGGAATTGCGCAAGCGGGGCGTTGCGCCCGCCGACGTGTCCGCCGTGCGGGAAGTGGCGGGGGCGGGGCTGGAAGCGGACGGCGCGGACGGCGTCATCCGCCTCGGCCGGCCGGACTGGGCGGGGGCTGGCGCGGCGCCCGTCGGTGCCAACGGGCCGGTCATCGCCTTCGCGCGGCCGGGGCGGGCGCCGGTCTCCATCCACTTTCACGACCAGCCGCGCGCGGATGCGGCGGCTGCCGTCCAGCGGCTCATGAAGATGGGGCTGGGCGTGTCGATCCTCTCCGGTGATCACGCCCACGTGGTGGACAGGGTGGCGCGCGCGGTCGGCATCGCCGACTGGCAGGCCAGATGCAGCCCCGCCGGCAAGGTGGCGGCCATTCGCCAGCGGCAGGAGCGCGGCCACAAGGTGCTGGTGGTGGGGGATGGTCTCAATGACGGCCCGGCGCTCGCCGCAGGCCATGTCTCCATGGCGCCCTCCAGCGCCAGCGACGTGGGGCAGGCGGCGGCGGATTTCGTGTTCCTGGGCGAGGGCCTCTCGGCGGTGCCGGCGACGCTGGCCGTCGCCCGGCAGGCGCGGCGGCTGGTGCGGCAGAACATCGGCCTTGCCATTGCCTACAACGTCATTGCCGTGCCGCTCGCCATGCTCGGCATGGTCACGCCGCTCATCGCGGCGGTCGCCATGTCGGGGTCATCGATCCTCGTGATCAGCAATGCGTTGCGCCTCAACTGGCTGGTGAAAGGAGAAAACGCATGACCGGGCTTCCGCTGCTCATCATCCTTGCCCTGGCCATGGGCCTTGCCTGGCTCGGCCTGTTCATGTGGACCCTGCGCTCGCACCAGTACGACGATCCCGAGGGCGCGGCCCTGCGGATTCTGGCGCCGGACGACGACACCCCCGCGCCGCGCGCGTAGACAGAGCGGGAGGCGGGGAGTGGTCGCCATGGGCGCAGCAAAACCAGCACCGGGACAGGCGCGGCGGCGGCGGGCCATGCCGGTCGCCGAGCGCGCCACCCTGCTGCCGCCCTGCTGCCTGCCGGGGGCGGGAGGCGCCCCTGCCTCGGTGCTCGACGCGCTGGAAGCGCGCCCCACGCTCCTTGCCGCCTTCGCGGCCGTGCTCATGCTGGCGCTGGGGCCGGCGCCCGCGCAGGGCGGGATCATGACCACCCTCTGCACGGCTGACGGGGCCCGTCAGGTGCCGCTCGACGAAAATGGGCCCCGCCGCGACGACGGGGCCCCGGGGTGCGCCCATGCCTGCCTGACGAGGGACCGACGTCGCGGCTGAGGACGCTGACTGATTTTCTGATGTTTCAATCGGGTCTGGAAAACGCGCGGCGAAGGGACACGGCCCTACACCGCGCGTGCGTGCTGGGCCTGCCCCTTGCCAAGAAATTGATCGAAGGCCGCGGCCACCGCCCGCACCAGCGGCCGGGCGTCGGGCCGCACCCGGATGGTGTGCTGCCGCCGCTCGGCGATACCGTCGGTGACCAGCGTGTCGAGAACCGGTCCGGCGGTCGCCAGCAGCGCATTGGGGTCCGCGCCGAATTTCCGGCACACCGCATCCAGGTCCACCGCATAGTCGCACATCACCGTCTCGATGACGGCGGCGCGCAGCCTGTCCTCGGCGGTGAGGCGATAGCCCTTGACCGTCGCCAGTTGACCGGCCTCGATGGCCTGCAGATATTCGCGGATGACCACCGTATTCTGCACGAATCCGCCCGGCAGGCGGCCGATGGAGGACGCGCCAAGGCCGATGAGCGTGTCGGCGCTGTCGGTGGTGTAGCCCTGGAAATTGCGGTGCAGCGTGCAGTTGCGCGCGGCCACCGCGAGGGGATCGTCCGGGCGGGCATAGTGGTCGAGCCCGACCCGCTGGTAGCCCGCGTCCTCCAGCGTGGCGGCGATATATTCGGCCTGGGCGTGGCGCTGCTTGCCGTCCGGCAGCGCCTCGGTCATGAACTTGCGCTGGTGCGGCTTGAAGTTGGGCACGTGGGCGTAGCCGAACACCGCCAGCCGGTCGGGCATCAGCTCCAGCACCCGCTGGGCGGTGTCGATGCAGGAGGTGAGGGTCTGCCCCGGCAGGCCATAAAGCAGGTCCATGTTGATCGACCGGATGCCGGCGGCGCGCAGCATGCGGACAGCGTTCCGGGTCTGCTCGAAGGGCTGCACCCGGTTGATGATCCGCTGCACCTTGCCGTCGAAGCTCTGCACGCCGAGGCTGGCGCGGGTGACGCCGCCCGCGCTCAGCGCGACGGCCATGTCCTGCGTCAGGGTGCGGGGGTCGATCTCGATGGCGATTTCCGCATCGCTCGCGACCGCGAAGTGACGCCGCACGTCCTCCATCAGGGCGAGGAAATCGTCCGGCTGCATCAGGGTCGGCGTGCCGCCGCCGAAATGAATGTGGGTGACCGTGCGGCGGCCGCCCAGATGCCGGGCCACCAGCGCGACCTCCTGACGCAGCGTCGCCACATAGCGGGCGATGGGGTCGTCCCGGCCGGTGACGGTGGTGTGGCAACCGCAATACCAGCACATCGACCGGCAGAACGGCACATGGAAATAGAGCGAAAGTCTGGACTCATCCGGCACGGCCGCCAGCCAGCCCGCATAGTCGTCGGCCGTAATGGCCGGCGTGAAATGGGGGGCAGTGGGGTAGCTGGTATAGCGGGGAAGCAAGCGATCCGCGTAGCGCAACACAACATCGGGGGTCATGGGGCCTTATTCTCCTCGCCTATGACACGGTCTGGATAGGGTGGGCCTTGGTCGCTTGCCTTGATCTGGATCATGGCGCGGGCCTTTTCCGGCCAAGGGGGGCTGCGTCACTTCGAACCGTTTTCTTTTTTTTTGAATAAGAGCAGAAAAAGCCCAGGTTATGTGTTCCTGCGCCCAAGGCCTTCGGGCCGTACGGCGAATCAGTTGAGGCAGCGGTTTACCGTGTCCATCATGCACCCCCCCACCCAGTTCGATCAGCCGGCTCCCGTTCTGGAGGCGAATCATCCCTGCGGTGATTGCATCGTGCGCTGCAAAGCCATTTGCAGCGTGCTGGACAGCGACGAGCTGAAGGCGTTTCGCCGCACCGGCGCAACGATCCGTCTGGCGCCCGGTGAAACCCTGTTTTACGAGGATGACCCGGCCCGCAGCGTCTACAGCCTGACGCGCGGCATGCTCCGCCTGACGAAAATTCTCCCCGACGGCCGGCGCCAGATCGCGGATTTTCTGTTCCCCGGCGATTTTCTGGGCCTGACCCTTGAGGAAGGGCACAGCTTCTCGGCCGAGGCTGTGACGGAAGTGGAAGTCTGCCAGTTCTCGACGGCGCGCTTCCAGGCCTTCGCCACGACCCATCCGCAGCTGGAGCGGCGGCTGTTCGCCCTCGCGGCGCACGAGCTGGCGGCAACCCGCCAGCAGGTGCTGCGGCTTGGCCGCAAGTCGGCCATGGAGCGGATCGCCTCCTTCCTCATGATGCTGGCCAATCGCGACCGGGACGTCCCGGTGTCGCCGGAGGGCAGGCTGATGGTGGTTCTGCCCATGTCCCGCACAGACATCGGCGATTATCTCGGCCTGCGCATCGAGACGATCAGCCGCGAATTCAGCGCCATGAAGGCGCAGGGGCTGATCCGCCTGGTCAGCACCCAGCGGGTCGAAATTCTCGACCCCGAGCGGCTGGAGGCCATCGCGGCGGGCGAGGCGCTTCCCGAGCGCTCGCTCTGCGCGCACTGAACCGGCGTGGCGCACGGCAACGGATCACGCCGTGCGCCTCCCCGGATCCGCATCTTCTAATGCTATAATTTTACGCCTACCCTTGCCCCCGTTCGGGAGCGCGGCAGAACAACGGCCGGCAAGCGGGGAGGCGACATGCAATTTTTCCGTATCGTTTTGATGACCCTCGGCCTGGCGGCGCCCGGGATTGCGGCGCCCGGCGTTGTGGCGGCCGAAACCCCTCCCGAGACCGACCCTTACGCACCGGGGCGGGAAATTATCCGCGACCTCACCCAAATCGTGACACCGAACGGCATTCAGGAAGAATTCGTGGCGACGCTGGGCGGCGCGCGGCAGGCTGTCAGCGTGCGCGGCGCGGACCGCAACAATCCGATCCTCCTGTTCATCCACGGCGGGCCGGGCGCGGTCGAGATGCCCATCGCCTGGAGTTTTCAGCGCCCGTGGGAGGATTATTTCACCGTGGTGCAGTGGGATCAGCGCGGCGCCGGCAAATCCTACGCGCTGAACGACCCGAAGGAGATTGCCCCAACCCTGACGCCCGAGCGCTACCGCGACGATGCCATCGAACTGATCGAGCTGCTGCGCAAGCGCTACGGCAAGTGCAAGGTCTTCGTGCTCGGCCACAGCTGGGGCTCGGCGGTGGGTCTGTCGGTGGCGGCCAGCCGGCCCGACCTGCTCCATGCTTATGTGGGCATGGGCCAGTTCATGGACGTGCGGGAAAACGAGCGGGTGGGCATGGCCTGGGCGCTGGAGCGCGCCCGCGCGGCCGGCAACACGGAGGCGGTGCGGGAGATCGAGGCGCTGCGCCCCTATCCCGACTCCGGCCCCTTCACCATCGATCATGCGGACGGCTGGCGCAAATGGGCCATCCAGTACGGCTCGCTCGCGGCCTATCGCGCCAACGCCAATTTCTACCTGCGCGCGCCGCGCCTCTCGCCCGAATATACACCGGCCGACCGCAAGGCCTGGGCGGACGGCAGCGCCTTCAGCGTCGTGACCCTGTGGCCGCGTCTGGCCGACATGTCCTTCAGGACCCTCCACAAGATGGAGGTGCCGGTCATCATGTTCCTGGGGCGGCACGACTATACCACCCCGTCGTCGATCACGGCGCAGTGGATGGAGCAGCTGGACGCGCCGAAAAAGCAGACAGTGTGGTTCGAACATTCGGCCCACCTGCCGATGGTGGAGGAACCGGGCCGCGTGTTTGCCGCCCTGTTGCAGCATGTGCTGCCGCTGGCCACGCCGCAGGACCAGGGTGGGCGGGAGCCCTCCTGTTGAACCCGGCCTGTTGAACTTGGCGGCCAAGTGCTATATCCTGCCAAGTACAACATCGTGAGGCAGGCATGTCCAGAACGGCTTCCGCATCCTTTCTGTCGCGCGCAGGCGGGTCGCGCTCCGGCCAGAGCGATCTGGCCCGGCGCGCCTTCGAGCGGCTGACCGACGCGGTCTCCAAGGCCGTCTCGTCGGCGTCTCCGCATACGCTTGAGCTGATTCTGGGCGCGCGGGATCCGCTGGAGGCGCTGACGCTGGCCCGGCGCGATCTGGTGCCGCCTCCGCCCGAGCGGGCGGAAGCCATCCGGCGCGCCCAGCTCGCCGGGGTGGAGATGCGGCAGGAGCTGATCGACCGTCTGGCGGGTGTGCTCACCCGCCAGGAGGCGGCGGCGCTGCTCGGCACGACCCCGACGGCGCTCGACCGGCGGCGGGAGCGCGGCTACGTGTTCGCCGTCCCCATGGGGCGGCATTATGTCTACCCGCAGGACCAGTTCCGCCAGAACGCGGTGGTGCCCGGTCTGCGCGACGTGCTGGCCGCCATGGCCGGGGCGACGCCCTGGCTTGTGCTCGAATTTCTGACAACCCCGCTGGCGGAGTTCGGCAACCGCACGCCCTTTGCGGTTCTGGCCGAAGCCGGGGGCGACAAGGCGGTGATCGCCGCGCTGCGCCGCCGCGCCGCGCTCGAAGTGCCCGGCGCGCAGGGGTAATTCCGTCTTGGGGGTGCAGAATCAGGTCATCCGCGTCCCGGCGGGGCAGCGGCTCGCCCGGCTCCATCCGAAGCAGTACGACGCCCGTTTTTTCGGGCCGGCCGGTACGGAGCCGCGCAACCGCTATGACTCGCCCGATGGCGGCTACAAGATTTTCTACGCCGCCTTCAGCCTGCGCGGCGCGGTGGGCGAGGTGCTCGTGCGCAACCCGGCGCGGCGCTATGTGATGATGAGCGAGATCGACGCCCTGGCGTCGGCGACCTTCCGGCTGGGGCGCGACGTGGTGCTGGCCGCCCTGCACGACGAGCGCATGAGCAGCTGGGGCGTCTCGCTGACCGATCTCACCGCCAGCGACTATGCCGTCACCCAGGCGCTTGGCGCGAAAATTCATGCCGACGCGCGGCGTCTTGACGGCATTCTCTACCCGTCCCGTTTTTCCAACCAGCCCTGTATCGCGTTGTTCGAGCGGGCCGAGGCGGCGCTTGAGCCGCTGGGCGACTCCCGGCCGCTGCGGATCGAGCGCATCGAGAAAATCGTCGCCCGCTTCGGCAAGACCGTCGCCGACGACAGCCTCTGAGCCCCGCGCAGCGCGCCCGCCGCCGCACTGGCCGCCGCACCGGCCCGGCTGGAACCATACCCCCGTTCCGGCGCTGAGCCTTGAGCCGCCCCTCGGGGCGTCGGGCCTGTCGCCGAATGTGGAGCCGGGAGGCGTGAACATACTGCTCTATGTCGACGAGGATCCTGCTTTTGCCATCCGCAACGCGGTGGCGGTGGCGCTGGTCCGCGCCTGCGGCGGGCACGTGCATTGCCTGCAAGCCACGTCGCCCAATGCCCTGATTGCCTCCGGCTCCTTCGGCACCGCCAAGATGCTGGCGGAGCGGGCGGAGGAGGTGGAACACCGCAAGCGGGCGCTGGAGGCGGAGACGCGCACCCGCATGGCCGCAACCGGCATCAGCTGGGATTATCGCGCCTTTGACGGCGACGTCGGCCAGTGCGTCATCGAGCAGTCCCGGCTGGTGGATGCGATCGTGTTCAGCGCCGAGCGCCAGCTGTCCCCGCTCAACAATGTCATCCCGTCCGCCGGGGAACTGCTGCCGCGCGTGCGGGTGCCCGTTTTCGCCGTGCCCGCGCGGGCGGGGGCGTTTACCCCGGCCGGGCTGGTCATCGTCGCGTGGGACGGCAGCCCGCAATGTGCGTTCGCCCTGCACAGCGCGCTTGAGCCGCTGCGCTGCGCGTCGTCAATTCTCGTTCTGACCGTCGAAGGCGAGAAAACCGAAATCACGGCGGAGCAGGCCGCCCAATATCTGGCGCACCATGACCTGGCGTCCGCGATCGTCTCGGTGCCCGCCGCGGGCCGGTCGGTGAGCGCGGCGCTCATCGAGGCCGTGGAGGACCGCCGCGCCGCCTATGTGGTCATGGGGGCCTATGGCCGGGGCCGGGCGCGCGAATTGCTGCTGGGGGGCGTGACCCGGGAAATGCTCAAGAGCAGCCCGGTGCCGCTGCTGCTGGCCCACTGACGGCGCGTCCCGGATTTCCTGTGTCGCGGCCTCTCGCGGGGGGCGCTGCCGCACCCCGTCCTGCCTTGCAACCGTTCCGCAACCTGTTCGATCTGTCGGCGAAATTTACAATCGCTCTGAGGTCTTTAAGCTATACATTTGAAAAATATCGCTGGCACAAATTTTGCTTTTATTTCGCCAATTTTCCCCCTTGCCCGGTTCATCCCGTTCTGTTGCGTGGACGTATCGTTCTGCGTCGACACTCCCATTTTCATTTTCGATCGACGGAGAAAGCCAATGCGCCATGCAAAGGTTATGCGCCTCTTGTTGTTGGGTATTGCCGGGGCTGCCATCGCTGCTGCCGGTCCTGCCTCGGCTGCCTATGTGGGTACGGTCATTGTCAGCGGGCTGAACAGCCCTCACGGCCTTGCCTTCGGTCCGGACGGCGCGCTCTACATCGCCGAGGCCGGTTACCTGGCGGATGACAGCCCGTCCGTGGTCATCGACGGCGGCACCTACCGCTACAATACCACGGGCTCCATCACCCGCTATGAAGGCGGCACGTCCACCCGCGTCGTCACCGGCCTGCCGTCGTTGTACACGCCAAGAAACGACGTGATCGGCGCGCAGGACGTTGTCTTCGACGCCAGCGGCAACGGCTATGTGGTGGTCGGCCTCGGCTCGCCCCCCGCTGTGCGCGACGCCCTCGGGCCGGAGGGGCAGGGCCTTGGCACGGTCTACCGCTTCGACAACAGCGGCACCACGACCCCGGTCGCCGATCCGGCGGGGCTCGAGGCGGTCCAGAACCCGGACGGCGGGTTGCTCGACAGCAATCCCTTCCACATGGCATCGGTGGGCAACAACCTGCTCATCACCGATGCGGGCGGCAATTCCCTGCTGTTTCTGGACGAGGGCGGCACCCTGTCGGTGCACGCGGTCTTCCCGCAGCGGGACATCGGCGGGCCCGGACCCAGCGACTCCGTGCCGACCGGCGTGGTGGTCGGGCCTGACGGAAACTATTATGTGGCGGAGCTGACCGGCTTCCCCTTCACCGAAGGCGAGGCGCGCATCTATCGGGTGACGCCGACGGGCGAGGTGACGGTGGCGTTCGACGGCTTCACCACCATCGTCGACCTGGCCTTTGACGATCTGGGCAATCTCTACGTGCTGCAACTGGACAGCAACGGCCTGGCCGTCGAGGGCGGCGTCGGCTCGATCATCCGCGTCGGGACGGACGGCGGACGCCAGACCGTCTTCAGCGACCTGTTCTTCCCCAGCGGGCTGAAGATCGGGCCTGACGGCGCGCTCTATGTCATCAACATGAGCATCCTTGCCGGGGGTGGACAGGTGCTGAGGATCGTCGAGGTGCCGGAGCCGGCGGCCATTGCGATCCTGGGTCTGGGGCTCGGCGGCATCGCGCTGGCGCGACGCCGCAGATCCGCACCCGCCGCCGCGGCTGACGATCAGGCGTAGCGGGAAATCCCGAGGTCCGCAGTTTCGATGGGCGGCGTTCGGCCGGAGATGAGATCGGCCAGAACGCTGCCCGAACCGCAGGCCATGGTCCACCCCAGGGTGCCGTGGCCGGTGTTGAGGTAGAGGTTGGGCAGGGCGGTCGCGCCCACGACCGGCGTGCCGTCCGGCGTCATCGGCCGCAGGCCCGTCCAGTAGGTGGCGGCAGCCAGATCGCCCGCGCCGGGGAACAGGCTGTCCACCGACATCTCCAGCGTCTTGCGGCGCCGCTCGGGCAGATCGTGGGTGAAGCCGGAGATTTCGGCCATGCCGCCCACGCGGATGCGGTCGCCCAGCCGGGTGATGGCGATCTTGAAGCTCTCGTCCAATAGCGTCGATTCGGGCGCGCGGCTGGCGTCCCGGATCGGCGCGGTGATGGAATATCCCTTCACCGGGTAGACCGGCAGGCGCAGGCCCAGCGGCTTGACCAGAAACGGCGAATAGCTGCCCAGCGCCACCACGTAGGCGTCCGCCTTCACCACGCCGCGGCTGGTCTCCACCGCCTCGACCTTGCCGCCGGACGTCACCAGCCGGTGAATGCGGGTGTCGTACTGGAAGGTGACGCCCCGCTCCGCCGCCAGTGCGGCAAGCGCATTGGTGAACTTGAAGCAGTCCCCGGTTTCGTCATTGGGCAGGCGCAGGCCGCCGACGAACGGGTCGCGCGCATGGGCAAGGCCCGGCTCGACGGCGATGCAGCCCGCGCGGTCCAGCACCTCGAACGGCACGCCGCCCTGGCGCAGCACTTCCACGTCCTTGCCGATGCCATCCAGCTGCGCCTCGGTGCGGAACAGCTGGAGCGTGCCCTGCATGCGCTGGTCATACTGGATGCCGGTCTCCGCCCGCAGCGCCATCAGCTGGTCGCGGCTGTATTCGGCAAGGCGCACCATCCGCGCCTTGTTGACCGCATAGCGGGCCGAGGTGCAGTTGCGCAGCATGGCGAACAGCCAGGTGTACATGGCCGGGTCGGCAGCCGGGCGGAGGATGAGCGGCGCATGCTCCATCATCAGCCATTTGATCGCCTTGAGCGGAATGCCGGGCGCGGCCCAGGGCGCGGAATAGCCGGGAGAGACCTGACCGGCGTTGGCGAAGCTGGTCTCGCTGGCCGGGTCGGGCTGGCGGTCGATCACCGTGACCGTGTGTCCCGCCTTCGCCAGATACCAGGCGGTGGTGACGCCAATGACGCCGCTGCCGAGAATTGCAACATGCATTGTGGGATGTCCTGCAGTCGGATCCAGATCGGATTATTCGGTGATCCACACCCGGGCGTAGCGCCGGCCCAGGCTGGTCAGGATTTCGTAGGGGATGGTCCCCGCATCCGCCGCCACAACCTCCAGCGGCTGGTGCGGGCCGATCAGCTCCACCACGTCGCCGTAGTGCAGCGTGCCGTCCGGCAGGGCCGAGACGTCGAGCGTCATGCTGTCCATGGAGACGCGGCCGGCGATCGGCAGGCGGGTGTCGCCGAACCAGGCCGCGCCCTTGTTGCTGAGGTGCCGGGGCCAGCCGTCCGCATAGCCGACGCCGATGGTGGCGATGCGGGCGGGTTTGTCCGGCGCGTAGGTGAGGCCGTAGCCGACGCCCTGACCGGCCGGAATGGTACGCACCTGAATGATGCGCGCCTCCAGCCGCACCACCGGCTGGATCGGGGACGGGTGGCCCGGATGGGGCGCAGCGCCGTACAGCGCGATGCCCGGGCGCACCAGATCGAAGTGAAAGCCGGGGGTGAGGAAGCAACCGCCCGAATTGGCGAGGGAGCGCGGAACGGGGGGCAGCCGCGCCGTCAGCGCCTCGAACCGGGCGAGCTGGTCCGGGTTGGCGCCGTTCTCCGGCTCGTCGCCGCAGGCGAGGTGGCTCATCACCAGCTGGAGGTCGAGATCCCGCGCCATGTCGATTTCGGCGAGGAGCGTGTCGATATCCTCCGGCGCGAGGCCAAGGCGGGACATGCCGCTGTCCACCTGCAACACCGCCGGAAGCCGCCGGCCCAGCGCCTTGCCGCAGGCGACCCAGGCGCGAACCTGCTCAAGCCCGTTCAGCACCGGGATCGCGCCCAGCGCCGCACAGGCGCTCTCGCCGCCAGGCAGAAGGCCGTTGAGAATGAACAGGCGGGCATCCGCAGGCAGCAGGGGGCGCAGCGCCGCGGCCTCGGACAGGTGCGCCACGAAAAAGTCCCGGCACCCTTCGGCGGCCAGGGCCGGGGCAACCCGCGCCGCCCCCAGGCCATAGGCGTCCGCCTTCACCACCGCCGCCGCCCGCGCCGGGGCCACGTGCCGGGCGATGGTGCGATAATTGGCGCACAGGGCCCGCAGGTCGATGGTCAGACGGGCGGCCGCACCTTCGTTACTGATGTCCTGCATGATCCAGACTCAACTTGACCGGAGACGCCAGAGAATAAATGAAAATTCTTAGAATAGCCTGCCAAACGACGCTATAGGATGCGAATTCTGCGACCGGAATCGCAGATCATGCGAACCTTGCGGAAGACTGTGCGATGAAGCTGGACGCGATCGACCGGAAGATTCTGGGCCTCCTGCGGGGCAATGCGCGCATGCCCAACAGCGAGCTGGCAGCGGCGGTGGGGCTGTCCGCCTCGGCCTGCCTCCGGCGGGTGCGGCTGATGGAGCAGGCCGGGGTCATTCTGGGCTATACGGCGCTTGTGTCCGCGCCGGAGGAGCCCACCACCCTGACCGCCATCGTGCGGATCACGCTGGAGAAGCAGACCGAGGATTATCTCAACCGTTTCGAGGCGGCCGTGCGGCGGCATCCCGAGATCGTCGAGTGTTTCCTGATGACCGGCGACGAGGACTATATTCTGCGCACCGTGGCGGAAAGCCCGGCCGCCTATGAGGTGATCCACAAGGAAATCCTCTCCCGCCTGCCGGGCGTCAAACGCATCAACTCCAGCCTTGCCATCCGCAGCGTGCTGTCGAGCTGAGGGGAGGGACGGCCCGGCTGCTCGAACCGCTGATACAATTTGCGACACATTCGAAGCTTGGCCGGGAAAATCCTGCGACAGGTTCCGGGGACTCTTCCCTCATCGCCGATGCGTTGAACGGCGTGAGAGGAGAGTTCCCATGAAGAGGTTTGTCATTGCCGCCGTTGCCGTTTCCCTGCTGGCCACCTCGGCGCCGGTCATGGCCGCGCCCGGCCCGGACCATCGCCCCGGCCGGCCCGCCCATGTGGAGCGGCATGACAACCGGGGCCGCGGCCCCGTCGTGGTGAAGGAGAGGGTGGTTTACAAGCCCGCGCCGGCCCCCCACAGGGCGCATGGCCCGGTCTGGCACAAGGGCGACCGCTTCGATCACCGCCGCGCGCCCCGCTATGTGGTCATCGACAATCCGCGCCATTACCATCTGCACGAGGCGCCCCGCGGCAATCGCTGGGTCCGCTCCGGCAACGACGCGGTTCTCGTCGGCATCGCCAGCGGCATTGTCGCCGCCGTTGTGACCAGCATTCTGATCAACTAAGGAGAGAAGGCTCCGGCAGACAACCGCCGGAGCCTTTTTCTGTTGCCAGTCGCAAGGACGGTGCATGACCAAGGAGCCCCATATCCTCATCGTCGATGACGAGCGGGATATCCGCGAGCCTCTGGCCACCTATCTTTCGCGCAACGGGCTACGGGTCTCCCGGGCCGAGAATGCGGCCGTCGCCCGCCAGGTGCTCGCGGCCCACGCCATCGACCTGGTGCTGCTCGACATCATGATGCCGGGCGAGGACGGGCTGGCGCTGACCAGCTTCATCCGCGCCACCTCCGCGACGCCGGTGATCCTGCTCACCGCCAAGACGGAGGAGACCGACCGCATCGTCGGCCTCGAGATCGGCGCGGACGACTATGTGACCAAGCCCTTCTCGCCGCGCGAGCTGCTGGCCCGCATCAAGGCGGTGCTGCGGCGCACGGCGGGCAATGGCGGCGCGCCGGTCCACGCGCCCGATGCGGAGGGCTATGCGTTCGGCCCGTGGGTGCTCAAGACGGGTGAGCGCGAACTGGTGGGCGCCGATGGCGTTGCCGTGCCGCTTTCGACGGGCGAGTACAATCTGCTGCTGGCCTTCGTCACCCACCCGAAGCGGGTGCTGACCCGTGACCAGCTGCTCGACCTCACCCAGGGGCGGGAGCTGGCCGCGTTCGAGCGCAGCATCGACAATCACATCAGCCGGTTGCGCCGCAAGATCGAGGAAGACCCGAAAGACCCCAGGTTCATCAAGACCGTCTGGGGCGGCGGCTATACCCTCGCGGTGGACGTGCGGCGCCTATGAAGCGGTTCCTGCCCCAGAGCCTTGCCGGACAGATGGCGCTCCTCATCGGGGGCGCCTTGCTCATTGCCCAGCTGTTCAATTTCGGCCTCATTCTCAATGAGCGGCAGAAGCTGGGCCTCGCGCGCAACGAGGGGCCGGCGATCACCCGGTTTGCCGGCACGGTGGCGGACTATGTGCAGGCCGCGCCCGAATTCCGGCGGCTGGTGCTGGAGGACGCCTCCCGACGGGGCGCCCGGTTCACGGTCGATCCGCTGCCCCGCGTCGGGCCGGAGGCCGAGCGCCGCGCCTCGGCGGAGGAGCGGCTGCGGCGGGAGTTGACGGCCGTCGAGGTGCCGGTCGCGGACGTGCGGGCGGCGGTCCGCCGGATTGCCCGGCGCGGCTCCGGTCCCGGCCCGGAATTCCAGATCGAGGTGCTGTTCCTGTCGGCCCGGCTGGAGGACGGCGCGTGGCTGAACGCCCGCGTCTTCCTGCCGCCGCGCGACCCGCTGCTCACCGTGCGTCTGGTGCTGGCGACCGTCGTTCTTTACCTCATCGTGCTGGGGGCGGCGCTGTTCATCGCCCGCCGGCTCTCCCGGCCCCTGCAAGACCTGACCCGGGCCGCCGAGCAGTTCGGCGGCCGGACCGCGCCCGCGCCGGTCGCCCCGCGCGGGCCGCAGGATCTGCGCCGGGCGATCGAGGCGTTCAATGCCATGAACCATCGCGTCCTCGCGCTGCTGGACGAAAAGGACCGGATGCTCGGCGCCATCGGCCATGATCTGCGAACGCCGCTTGCCTCCATGCGGATTCGCCTCGAATCCATGGAGCCGGAGGAAGACCGCGCCCGGATGATCGCCAGCATCGAGGAAATGACCGCGATGCTGGAGGACATTCTCGTGCTGGCCCGCTCGGGCCGGGCGCGGGAGCAGGCGCGCGACATGGATGTGACGGCGCTGTGCGATGCCCTGTGCGAGGACTATGCGGAGCTTGGCCATGACGTGGCCCTGCTGGACTCGGCGCGGGTGGTGGCGCCGGTGCAGGCGACTCTCCTCCGCCGCGCCGTCCGCAACCTCATCGACAATGCGCTGAAATATGCCGGGGCGGCGCAGGTTCAGGTGCGCCGCGCGGGCGGGGCGGTGGAAATCGCCGTGCTCGACTCCGGTCCCGGATTGCCGCCGGACGAGCTGGACCGGGTGCTGGAGCCCTTCTACCGGGTCGAGGCCTCGCGCAACCGGGAGACCGGCGGCAGCGGCCTCGGGCTGGCCATCGCCAAGGCGATTGCCGAAAGCCATGGCGGCTCGCTCCATCTGGCAAACCGGGCGGAAGGCGGCCTCGCCGCGACCCTGCGCCTGCCCGCCGACCGCTGACGCCGCGCCCGCGTTTGCGACAATTTGCGACAATTTCGGGCGCGTCCTGACAAACTCTCGCGACACCCCCGGGCGATAACCGATCCTGACGACGCCCCCCGTAGCGTCCCAACACGGAAGGATCACATCATGAAGAAGACCATCCTCGCTGCCAGCCTTTCTGCCTTCACCCTGATTGCCGCCGGGAGCGCCTTCGCCCAGCAGGGCGACGCCCGTCCGGACCCGAAGGCCGACTTCAAGCGCACCGAACTGGTCGCCCGCATGGAAGCCGCCTTTGCCAAGCTCGACACCAATGGCGACGGCAAGGTGACGGCGGAGGAGCGCAAGGCGCTGCGGGATGGGCGCATTGCGGAGCGCTTCAAGCGCCTCGACGCGGATGGCAACGGCGCGGTCACCCTTGAGGAGATGCAGGCGTCGCACGACAAGCGCCCGGATGCCGCCAGGATGAAGGACGGCGAGCGCAAGTTCCGCCCCGCCAAGGCGCACGGCCATGGCTTCGGCGCCCGCGGCGGTATGCTGGGCAAGATGGACGCCAACAAGGATGGCGTTATCACCAAGGAGGAGTTCATGGCGCCCGCCCTTGCCCGCTTCGACAAGATGGACACGGACCGCGACGGCGTGCTGACCGCCGCCGAGCGTCAGGCGGCGCGGGAGGCCATGAAGGCCGAGCGGCCCCAGCGCGTGCGGAAGTAAGGCGAGCCCCCCACAGCCCTTGTGTCGCGTTGCGTTGTTGCGTTGCAGGTCGCGTTGACGGGTTGTTGCGTCGCGTCCCTTGAATTCAGTGCATGTCTGGGAAGGGCGAGGTTCCGAAAGGGCCTCGCCCTTTCCCGTTTTCATCCCGTGCGGCGGCCGCCCAGTTCCTTGCGGACCAGCACGGCGCTCGGGTCGCCGGGAATGTCGATCATGGTGAACGCCATGTCCCGCTCCACCGCCAGCGCGTCCCGGTTGGCCCGGCTCTCGATGGATTCGATCACGTCGAGGCCGCGCGCTTCCGCCTGCTCGGCAACGAAGGCCAGCAGCTCCCGCCCGATGCCGAGATCGCGATGGTCGGAGCGCACGGAAATCGCCACCTCCCCGCGCTTGCCTTCCGTGTCGGTCGCCAGCATGGCGGTCGCGACGGGCAGGCGGGTGTCCGCCGTGAAGGCGATGTAGGTTTCGGCCGATTGATGGTCCACGTGCGTCATTCGGCGGATTTCCTCCGGCTGGACCTTGCTCAGGCTGGTGAGAAAACGGAAGCGCAGCTCCTCCGGGTTCACGTTGTGGAACAGGTCTTCCAGAATGGGCGCGTCATCCGGGCGGGCGGTTCGGATCAGCAGCTGGATGTCCTTCCAGGTGGTGCGGGACCAGTGGGTGTCGCTCATGGCTCAGACCTTTCCTGATTGGCAGCGCGAGACGGCTGTGCTGAACAACGCATTGCAGGGCCGGGTCGTTCGGCCGCGGCACATTCGGCAGCGCCAGGGGGCTGGCCCGGCCGCCCGGACGGCGGTAAGGGAGCCCGCAGACACAGGCACATGGCTCAAGTGGTGACAGCAATGACGAACGAGAAGCGGGTGGCGGACGCCATGGCACAGGCGCCGGTGGTGGCCATCCTGCGGGGCGTGCGCCCCGCGGAGGTGGCGGCCGTGGCCGAGGCGCTGGTGGCGGAAGGCGTGAGGCTGATCGAGGTGCCGCTCAATTCGCCCGAGCCGCTGGAGAGCATCCGCCTGCTGGCCCGGCATGTGGGCGACGCGGCGGTGGTTGGCGCGGGCACGGTGCTGGAGCCGGCCGACGTGGACCGCGTGGCCGATGCGGGCGGGCAGATCATCGTCACGCCCAACACCAATGCCGCCGTCATCTCGCGGGCGCTGGAGCGGGGCCTCGTGCCCATGCCGGGCTTCCTCACCCCGACCGAAGCCTTTGCGGCGCTGGCGGCGGGCGCGCGGTACATCAAGCTGTTCCCGGCCGGCTCGCTGGGTCTTGGCTACTACAAGGCCATCAAGGCCGTGCTGCCGGCGTCAGCCGGGGTGCTGGCGGTGGGCGGTGTTGGCCCCGCCAACGCGCGGGAGTGGATGGACGCGGGCGTCGCCGGCCTTGGCATCGGCACGGATCTGTTCCGCCCCGGCGACACGCCGGAGGTGGTGCGGGCCAAGGCCCGGGCCATCATGGCCGCGGTGCAGGGATAGCACGGGGCGGACAGCAGCGCTGCCCGGGCGGCGCTGTCACGCGAGGGCGCGGAAGGCGGCGTGCAACCCGGCGCGGACCGTCTCCGCCCCGGAGAGGGCCTGGGCCTCAAGGCCGAAAGCGGCAAGGCCCCGGCCATAGAGCACCGCCAGCGGCTCCGCGCAAATGAGGCGGATGGGGACGTTCTCGCGCTCCGGGCCGAGCGCGCCGAGGGCGCTGCGGATGTCCGCCCCGATCAACAGGCCGCTCAGGTAGCTGGCGGCCTCCGCTTTCGGCAGATCGCCTGTCACCTGCCGTGCGCGCACGGAAAAGACGAGGGATTCGACCCCCGCATCCGGGTTGCGGCGCACGGCTTCGATGCCGGCATCGAAGGCGGGCCCCGGCGTCACCGGGGCCGGGTCGCCGCCCAGCAGCACGGTGTGGCGGGAGATCGCCTGGTACAGCTCGCCGGTCAGGGCCGTGTGAAAGTTGGTGACGACGCCATCGTCCACCACCACCCATTTGTTGTGCGTGCCGGGCAGGGCGGCGACGAAGCGGTGCTCGCCGGTGAGGGCGGCCGCGCCGAACACCTGGGTCTCTTCGCCCCGCATCACATCGGTGAGGCCAAAGCCGTTGCGGACGCGCAGGCCCGGGAGAATGGCGACCGCGCGGCCCTGCGCCTCAAGGCGCACGGCCTTGCCGCCGATGCGCTCCAGCGGGCAGGGGCAGTCCTGATAGCCCGCATCCACCCAGCCGATGGTCGAGCCGACCATGCCGCACAGCACGGCCGGCAGGGCCGGGCTCCACCCTTCAACCGCCGCCGCGAAAGCCGCCGCCACCGCCTCCGGCCCCTCCAGCTGGCTGACGCCGGGCGCGCTGCGGGCCTCACAGATGCTGCCGTCGGCCGCGCATAACCACAGGCGGGCGTGGGTGGTGCCCCAGTCCCCGGCGATGAAGGCAGGCGTGCTCACGATATCGTCTCTCTTGCAGGTGGGCGGCAAACGGGATTTCATGTCCGGGGTGCGGTTTAGAACCACTGTCCGGCGCCGGACAAGGACCGATTTGCGGCCCTGCCCGGGGCGAATCCCCGAAGCGGCGAGAGTGGGTTGACCATAATGTAATACAGTATACACTCAGACAAATGAGTTTGGATACAGACCGGCCCTGCCAAAGCCGGTCTGATTTTGCATAGGGGGGGTCAGCATGAAGCACACGCATTGGGTACGCACCGGCATTGCGGCCGTTCTGGTTGCGGCGGCCATGGGTGGGGCCATGCCTGTGATGGCAGCCTCCGCCGGGCAAGAGGTGAGCGCGGCCGACAGCCAGCTTCGCCTGAGCACGCAGGATTTCGATCTGGTGCTCGACCGGTCCTCCCACACGCTGGTCTCCCTGTCCCCCAGGAGCGCCGCGGGATTTGACTTCGTGCCGTCGGGCCGGCTGGCGGAGCGGCAGGGCGACGGCTTCTATCACATCGGCGACATCGACCTGCGCCTGCGCTTTGCCGGGGAGGACGCCTGGCGGGACTTCTCGACCGCCCATCAGCGCCGACCGGTCGCGCCGCTGGCGGCGGGCGGTGCGGTGCTGGCGGCGGCCGACCTCACCCCGGCGCTGCCCGGCGACATGCCCCTCAGGATCGAGCGCCGCTGGGTTGCGGACAAGGGCCAGCTGGTGCTGCGGTTCCGCATTTCCAACCCGACCGGCCGCGCGGTAGAGATCGGCGGCCTGGGGCTGGCGATGGTGTTCGACAACATCCTCTCCGGCCGCTCGCTTGAAGAGGCGCATGAGCAGGCGAGCTTCGCCGATCCCTACATCGGCCGCGACGCCGGCTACATTCAGGTCACCCGCCTGAACGGGAAGGGCCCGACCCTGCTGGTGCTGCCGGAGAAGGGCACCCCCTTCGAGGCCTACAAGCCGATTCTCGACGAGCGGGACGAGACCGGCCGCCCGAAGCT
This sequence comes from Pedomonas sp. V897, assembly GCF_051304405.1. NCBI lineage: Bacteria > Pseudomonadati > Pseudomonadota > Alphaproteobacteria > Sphingomonadales > Pedomonadaceae > Pedomonas > Pedomonas sp. V897. The sequence continues at coordinate 236,349 of NZ_JBPPGG010000003.1, read as the reverse complement.
GTTCCATGACGGCACCAGGCGCGGGCAGACCTTCGAGGGCTTCTACGACTGGATGGTGGCGAGCAAGGGCTTTGCCGAGAAGGAGTGGGCCGGGGCCGAGCAGTGGAACCCGCCGACCAGCCTGCAGCTGGCCCCGGGCGAGACGCGGGAGATCGGCGTCCGCTTCGCGCTGTCGCCCGCCATCCGCGACATCGAGCAGACCCTCGCGGCCAATGACCGCCCGGTTGCGGTGGGCATCCCCGGCTATGTGGTGCCGATGGACATGCCGGCCGATCTGTTCCTGAAGGCGCCGCAGAAGGTGAAATCCGTCTCGGCCTACCCCGCCGGTTCGCTGAAGGTCACCCGGTCCGGCGCGGTCAAGGGCTGGGCCCGCTACAAGGTGGAAGGCCGCAGCTGGGGCCGGGCGCGCCTCGATATCACCTATGCCGACAACTCGGTGCAGTCGGTGCACTATTTCGTCACCAAGCCGACGGCGGAGGCGGTGGCCGACATGGGCCGCTTCCTCACCACCCGGCAGTGGTTCGACGATCCGAATGATCCGTTCAAGCGCGGCCCCTCGATCCTGAGCTACGACGACGAGACCGGCGACCTGGTGTTGCAGGACGGGCGCGTCTGGATCGCAGGGCTCAGCGACGAGGGCGGCGCCGGCGCATGGCTTGCGGCCATCATGAAGCAGCTGGGCGCGCCGGAGGAAGGCGAGGTCGCCAAGTTCGAGCGCTTCGTCACCGAAACCCTCGACGGCCACCTGCAGGCCAACCAGGGCCCGGAGGCCTTCGGTGTCCGCAAGAGCCTGTTCTTCCACGACCGCGAGGCTCTGCCGGATTTCCCGTACGACCCGAACATCGACTGGAGCACCTGGGCGTCCTGGGACAAGAAGAAGTCCCATTCGTTCGCGCGCTCGTTCAACTATGTGCACGTGGCGGCCGCCCAGTGGGTGCTCTATCGCCTGGCCCGTTACCACGAGGGGCTGGTGAAGGCGCACGACTGGCGCTGGTACCTGAACCGCGCCTACGAGACCTCCATCGCCATGGTCCGTCACGACCCGTACTATTCCAAGTTCGGGCAGATGGAGGGCGACGTCTACATCGACATCCTCAATGACCTGAAGCGCGAGGGATTCAACGCGGAAGCGCGGGCGCTGGAGGCGGTGATGCGCGGGCGCGCCCAGCACTGGGCCGAGGACGCCTATCCCTTCGGCAGCGAGATGCCGTGGGATTCGACCGGCCAGCCGGAAGTCTATGCCTGGATGCGCTACTTCGGCCACGACGAGAAGGCGGAGCAGACCCGGGAGGTCATCCTCGGCTATGATCCGACGATCCCGCACTGGGGGTACAATGGCAACGCGCGCCGGTACTGGGACTTCCTCTACGGCGGCAAGATCCGGCAGATCGAGCGCCAGCTCCATCACTATGGCTCGTCCAACAACGCGATTCCGCTGTTCGACGCCTTCCGCCGCAACCCGGAGGACACCTATCTCCTGCGGGTCGCCTACGGCGGCCTCCTCGGCTCGATCACCAACATCGACCAGAAGGGCTTCGGCTCGGCGGCCTTCCACGCCAATCCGGACCTGCTGAAGTTCGACCCCTACACCGGCGACTACGGCACCAGCTTTTTCGCCCATGCCTATACGACCGCCGCCTATCTGGTGAAGGATGCCACCTTCGGCTGGCTGGGCTATGGCGGCCTCGTTGACCAGAGCGGCGCGACGGTTGCCATCACGCCGAAGGACAGCTTCCGCAATCGCCTGTTCATCGCGCCGGCGGGGCTGTGGCTGACGCTGGATGCGGGCAAGTTCCAGCGGGCGGAGTATGACGCCGCCAGCGGGCGGGTGCGCGTGTTCCTCGATTCGGCGACTCGCCACGCCCCCAAGGCCTACCTCAACGTGCAGACGACGGTGGCGGGCAAGCCTGCCTACCGGCCGGCGAGCTACGACGCGGAGGTGCGGGGCAGCTATGTCTATGACCTGTCGACCAGGCCGACGGTTGTCGAGCTGACGCCGGTTGCGGCGGAGGCGGCCAACTGAGGCGGAGGGTCGGCCACAATTTTTATTTGCCCCTGGAGGGCTGCCGGGCCGACTGACGCTTGATCGGTCGCGCCCGGCAGTCTATCCCCCGCACGGGGCCAGGGAGGCTGGCTCCGGCGCCTCGTCCGCCTGCCGTCCTTCAGGACTAATATAGGCCTATTATACTCTGATTAATTAAGAATCACTCCGGCCCAAAACCCCCGGGAAGCCGGGCCAGGCGGCCTGCCGTGTGGCCGCGACACACCATTTTTTGCCGGAAATTGCCGCCAACTGTGGCAGACAAGCCTCACTCTGACCGCTCCAGAGGCGCTTGGATCAAAAACCGTATAATTTATCTGGAACATATTGTCTGATTTGTTCTATGGGGAGCCATTCGCGTACACGCACGCGAGTCAGGGAGGAATCATGAAAAAAAGCTCTATTCGTCTACGCTGCCTGGCTGGCAGCGCGCTGGTGGCGGTCGTCGCGCCGCTGGCGATTCCCGCTGCAATGGCGCAGGTGGGGGATGATGCCGCGATCTCCATGGATCAGATCGTGGTGACGGGTACGCGCATCCGTCGTCCGAATCTGGAGAGCAACAGCCCGCTCACCGTGGTCAACGACGCGGAGATCAAGTACCAGGGCGCGACCGGCGTCGAGTCCGTGCTGAACCGCATGCCGCAGTTCACGCCGGACGCCAACGAGAACGTGTCGAACGGCGCTGACGGTACCGCCCAGATCAACCTGCGCGACCTCGGCTCCAACCGCGTGCTCGTCCTCCTCGACGGTCAGCGCGTGATGCCGGCCCAGGCGATGGACGTGAACTTCATTCCGGCCAGCCTGGTTGAGCGCATCGACGTCGTGACCGGCGGCGCGTCCGCGGTTTACGGTTCGGACGCCATCTCGGGCGTCGTGAACTTCATCACCCGCAAGAAGCTGGACGGCATCCGCGTCGACGCCCAGTACAGCTTCCACCAGCACGAGAACGACAACAAGTTCCTGCGGAACCTGGTGCGTTCGCACGGTTACGAGACCGCCCCGGGCTCGGTGACCGACGGCAGCAAGTACGACATCTCGATCGCTGCCGGCACCAACTTCGCCGACGGCAAGGGCAACGTCACCATGTACGCCGGCTACCGCAAGGTTCGCCCGGTGCTCCAGAAGTCCCGCGACTACTCGGCCTGCGCCCTTGATCCGGCCGGTGCCAACCGCGAGACCGTGGCGTGCGGTGGTTCGAGCAACAACCCGTGGGGTCTCATCACCGTTCTGGATGACCCGATCACCGGCGGCGCTGTTACCTGGAACAACGTGAAGTCGGGCGACAAGACCTGGGTTCCGTACGACAGCTCGTTCCTGTTCAACTACGCGCCGGAAAACTACATCCAGCGTTCGGACGTCCGCTACACCGCCGGTGCGTTCGCTCACTATGAACTGACGCCGTCGACCGAGCTGTACGGCAGCTTCATGTTCATGGACGACCACACCTGGTCGCAGGCGGCCTACTCGGGTCTGTGGCAGGGCGACAACTACGCCATCAACTGCAACAACCCGCTGATGAGCTCGCAGCAGGCCAACCTGCTCTGCGGCGCCGCTGCCGGTACGGATGACGTCCGCAGCGTGTTCGTCGGCTTCCGTCCGGACGGCGAGGGTGCCGCGCCGCGTCGTGACTCGCTGCGCCACACCAACTACCGCTTCACCGGCGGCGTGCGCGGCGACATCACCGACAGCATCTCCTACGATGTCGGCGTCGTCCACACGACCGTGATCTTCGACGAGAGCTACAAGAACGACATCGACCCGGCCAAGGCGCGCAACGCCCTGCTCGTGGTCGACGTTGACGGCGTGCCGACCTGTATGTCGGTCGTCAACGGCACCGACCCCAAGTGCGTGCCGCTCGACCTGTTCGGCTACAACCGGACCACCGCCGAGGCTCTGAACTACATCTACGCGCCGACCTTCACCCACGGCGTGCAGAAGATGACCGTCGCCAACGCGACGATCAGCGGCGATCTGGGCAACTACGGCCTGATCAGCCCGTGGGCCTCCAACGGCGTCGGCTTCGCGATCGGCTTCGAACACCGCCGCGAAACCCTCCGTTTCGAGGCGGACGCCCTGGCTCAGGCCAAGGGCACCCTGGAGTCGCAGGGCGAGATCAAGGTCAACGAGTTCTACGCCGAAATCGGCCTGCCGATCCTCGAGAACATGCCGTTCGCCCGCTCGCTGAGCATCAACGGCGGTTTCCGTTACTCGGAGTACACCAACGACAGCCAGACCGGCACGGTCACCAAGTACAGCGCGTCCACCTACAAGGGCGAACTGGACTACGCGCCGTCGCGTGACGTGCGCTTCCGCGCCAGCTACAACCACGCCATCCGCGCCCCGAACATCAACGAGCTGTTCGCGTCGCAGGGCCTGGGCAACGTGCAGGCGACCGACCCGTGCGCCGGTTCCTCGCCGGTTGCCAGCCTGGAGCAGTGCCGCCTGACCGGCGTCACGCCGGAGCGCTACGGCAAGATTCCGGAATGCCCGGCCGCGATGTGCGTCGCCCAGAGCGGCGGCAACCCGCTGCTGAAGCCGGAAGAGGCCGACACCTACACCTTCGGTGTGGTGCTGACCCCGACGTTCGTGCCGAACCTGTCGCTGTCGCTCGACTACTACAACATCAAGGTCGACGGCTACATCAGCTCGGTTGATCCGTACCTGACGATCAACCAGTGCGTCGAGACGGGCAACCCGTACTTCTGCAGCCTCTTCCACCGCGATCCGAAGTCGGGCGTGCTGTTCGGCACCGATGGCTACGTGATTGGCACCACGCTCAACACCGGCTACCTCAAGACCTCCGGTATCGACGTGAGCGCCAACTACCGCTTCGAGCTGGAAGATGTCGGCTTCAAGAACGCGGGCCGCGTGAACATCGACCTGGTCGGCACCTACCTCGACAAGTCGGTCACCAAGCAGCTGCCGGGCCTCGGCACGTTTGATTGCGCCGGCCTGTTCGGCCCGACCTGCGGCCAGCCGACCCCGCACTGGCGCCACAATCTCCGCACCACCTGGGAGATGCCGTGGTCCAATGCGACCCTGTCGCTCAACTGGCGCTACTTCGGCGGCACCAAGCTGTCCGTCAATCAGGACAACGAGTACCTGAAGGGCACGCCGCACGAGTTCAACCGCAAGCTCAAGGCCTACAACTACTTTGACCTGAGCGGCACGGTTGAGGTGTGGCAGGGCATGGTGATGCGGGCAGGTATCAACAACCTGTTCGACAAGGCTCCGCCGGCCATCGCCCAGAACCTGCTGTCGTCGTTCGGCAACGGCAACACCTACCCGGGCGTCTACGATCCGCTCGGCCGGACCATCTTCATCGGTCTGACCGCCGAGTTCTAAGAACGGCCTGATCGACCGGCCCGCCTCGTGCGGGCCGGTCACCTTCTTCGCAGTCCTGTCTCCCCGCCGCTTCGGGCGGCCGAGCAATTTCGGCTTGCACTGCCGGAGTGGCTCTGTAATTGTCTGAGTAAATAACACGACCGGGCGATCAGCCCGCGTGCTCGGCAAAGGGGACGGTACATGATTGCGAAACTTCGAATGTCACGACGGACCTTTGTGGCGGCTGCGGCCGCGACAACCCTGGCAGCCTGCGGCGGCCGGGGCTCTTCCACATCTGCCGGCGACAAGGCCGGCGAGGGGTCTGCGGCGGGCGGCTTCGCGCCCCTGAACCCGCTGGTCAAGCAGCGCGCCGACGCGCAGATCTTCCGCCACACCGACGGCAACTATTACATGACGGCCTCCGTGCCGGAGTACGACCGGCTCATCCTGCGCCGTGCGCCCACGCTCGCCGGGCTGAGCACGGCCGAGGAGGTGGTGATCTGGCGCCGCCCGACGGAAGGCAAGATGGGCGGCCACATCTGGGCGCCGGAGCTGCACGAGATCGACGGCCGCTGGTACATGTACTTCGCGGCGGGCAACGCGGGTCAGCGCCCCGGCGACGTGTTCGAAATCCGCACCTACGTGCTGCAGGGCCCCTCGGGCGATGTGTTCAAGGGCGAGTGGTCGGTGCTGGGTCAGCTTGAGACCCCTTGGGACAGCTTCAACCTGGACTCCACCGTGTTCGTGCACAACGGCGTCCGCTACATCTGCTGGGCGCAGCGCGAGCCGGGCATCGACACCAACAGCAACCTCTACCTCGCGCCGCTGAAGACGCCGACCACGCTGGGTGCCGCGCCGGTGCGCCTCACCGTGCCGACGCTGCCGTGGGAAATCCAGGGCTTCAAGGTGGCCGAGGCACCGGCCTTCCTCGCGCGCAACGGCAAGGTGTTCCTGACCTACTCCGCCAGCGCCACCGACTCGCGCTACTGCCTCGGCCTGCTGACGGCGGACGAGGATGCGGACCTGATGTCGGCCGAGTCCTGGACCAAGTCGCCGGAGCCGGTGTTCGTCACCTCCGAGCTGACCGGAGTGTATGGGCCGGGCCACAACAGCTTCACCGTGGACGAGCAGGGCCGCGACGTGCTGATCTACCACGGCCGCGACTACAAGGACATCGTGGGCGACCCGCTCTACGATCCCAACCGCCACACCCGTATGCAGCGCCTCTACTACCGGCCGGACGGCACGCCGGACTTCGGCATTCCGGTCGGCAACGGCGAGGTGCCGGACCGCTTCACGCCAGCGAGCCAGCCGGGCGTCTACCTGCGCCACGAGGACGGCAAGGTGCTGGCGGGCGAGGGCCCGCTGCCGGACACCCAGTTCCGCCAGAAGCCGGGCCTTGCCGGCGAGGGCACCGTCTCCCTCGAGCCGGTGACGGCGCCGGGCCGGTTCCTGCGCCGCCTGGAAACCGGCGAGGTGGTGATTGCGGAGAACGACGGCACGGCGACGTTCGCCGAGCAGGCCAGCTTCCGCCGCACCGCCGGGCTGACGGAGGCGAGCGGCGTCTCCTTCGCCGCCGTGGAGCTTGCCAACGCCTATCTGCGCGTGGTGGACGGCCGCCTTCAGGTGGGAGCGCCCGCCAGCGACGCCGAACGGGCAGCGGCCACCTTCCTCATCAGCTGACCGCACGGCCGGCATGAAATCGCGAGAGCCGGAAATCCGCTGGGTTTCCGGCTTTTTGCGTTCCGAAGGCCGGGTGGCGGTCTCCGCTGCGGGCCGGTGCGAGGCGCTTTTCCGCACCATTCCGGCGATTGGGACTTGCGTTGGCAAGGTCCATCTGTAATTGTCTGAGTAATGAGCGGCGGTGCCACGGCCAGACGGTCAGCCTATAGGGTGCGGCAAGAAGGCTTGTGGCGGACGTTCCACAGGATTAACTCATAGTTTTCAACGCATAACATAACGAGGGCATCATGTCCCAGGATCGTAACAACGCCTCAAAGCCTCTGCGCTCGCGCGCCTGGTTCGATGACCCGTCCAATGCGGACATGACCGCGCTCTATCTCGAGCGCTACATGAACTTCGGTCTGTCGCTGGAGGAGCTGCAATCCGGCAAGCCGATCATCGGCATCGCACAGACGGGCAGCGATCTCAGCCCCTGCAACCGGCACCACATCGTGCTGGCGGAGCGGGTTCGCGCGGGCATCATCGAAGCAGGCGGCATCCCGCTCGAATTCCCCGTGCACCCGATTCAGGAAACCGGCAAGCGCCCGACGGCAGGCCTTGATCGCAACCTGGCCTATATGGGCCTGGTCGAGGTTCTCTACGGCTACCCGCTGGACGGCGTGGTGCTGACCATCGGCTGCGACAAGACGACTCCGGCGTGCCTCATGGCGGCGGCGACGGTCAACATTCCGGCCATTGCCCTCTCCGTCGGCCCCATGCTGAACGGCTGGTACAAGGGCAAGCGCACCGGCTCGGGCACCATCGTGTGGAAGGCCCGCGAACTGCTGGCCGCGGGCGAGATCGACTATCAGGGCTTCATCAAGCTGGTGGCGTCCTCGGCGCCGTCCACCGGCTACTGCAACACCATGGGCACGGCGACGACCATGAACTCGCTGGCCGAGGTGCTGGGCATGTCGCTGCCGGGCTCGGCCGCCATTCCGGCGCCGCTGCGCGACCGTCAGGAAGTGGCCTATCGCACCGGCCTCCAGATCGTCGAGATGGTGCGGGCGGACCGCAAACCCTCCGACATCATGACCCGCGAGTCCTTCCTCAACGCCATCCGCGCCAACGCGGCGATCGGCGGCTCCACCAACGCGCCGATCCACCTGGCCGCACTGGCCCGCCACCTGGGCGTCGAGCTGAGCATCGACGACTGGCAGACCTATGGCCGCGATATTCCGCTGCTGGTCAACCTGCAGCCGGCCGGTGAATATCTGGGCGAGGACTTCTATCGCGCGGGCGGCGTGCCTGCGGTGATGAACCAGCTGATGCGCCAGGGCCTGGTGTTCGAGAATGCCCTTACCGTGAACGGCCGCACCATCGGCGAGAACTACCGCGACGCCACGATCGAGGACGAGGACGTGATCCGTCCGTTCGAGCGCCCGCTGAAGCAGGCGGCCGGCTTCTCCGTGCTGCGCGGCAACCTGTTCGACAGCGCCATCATGAAGCTGAGCGTGATCTCCGACGAATTCCGTCAGCGCTACCTCAGCAACCCGGACGATCCCGACGCCTTCGAGGGCCCGGTGGTGGTGTTCGACGGTCCCGAGGACTACCACAAGCGCATTGACGATCCGGCGCTGGGCATCGACGAGAACACCATTCTCGTCATGCGCGGCGCGGGCCCGATCGGCTACCCCGGCGCCGCCGAGGTGGTGAACATGCGCCCGCCGGTGTATCTCATCACCAAGGGTGTCCACTCGCTGCCGTGCGTCGGAGACGGCCGCCAGTCCGGCACGTCCGGCTCGCCGTCCATTCTCAACGCCTCGCCGGAAGCGGCGGCTAACGGCGGTCTTGCGCTGCTGCGCACCGGCGACCGGGTGCGCATCGACCTGCGCAAGGGTACGGCCAACGTGCTCCTCAGCGACGAGGAACTGGCCGAGCGCCGCCGCGAGCTGGAGGCGAGGGGCGGTTACGCCTACCCCGAAAGCCAGACGCCGTGGCAGGAGATCCAGCGCATGACCGTCGGCCAGATGGAGACCGGCGCCGTGCTCGAGCCCGCCGTGAAGTACCAGCGGATCGCCCAGAAGCACGGCGTTCCGCGGCATAACCACTGATCGGCCAGCCTGAGAGGGGAGCGGGCTTCATGGCGGATTACCGCATCATCCAGCGCGAGACGCGGGACCAGTTGGGCGAAGGCCTCTACTGGTCCTCGCGGGACAACGCGGTCTACTGGACGGACATCATCGGCAAGGCGGTGCACCGGCTCTCGCTGGAGAACGGCAGCATCGCCAGCTGGTCCATGCCCGAGATGGTGGGCTGGGTCATCGAGCGGGAAAACAAGCCCGGCTTCATCGCCGGGTTCCAGAGCGGTTTTGTCGCGCTGGAACTGGAGCCGCTTTCCATCCGCCCGATCCACAACCCCCATCCCCACCTGCCGGGCAACCGGATGAACGATGCCAAGGCCGACCGGCATGGCCGCATCTGGGCAGGCTCCATGCACGTGAACGCGGACCGGCCGAGCGGGGCCTTCCACCGCCTCGACCCGGACTTCACCGTGCACACCATGGATGAGGGCTACACGGTCGCCAACGGCCCGGCGCTCTCGCCGGACCAGACGTGGATTTACCACACCGACACCGGCCTCGGGCGCATCTACCGCTTCGCGCTCCATGACGACGGGAGCCTGGGCGAGCGCAGCGTCTTCATCGAATTCGAGGACGACTGGGGCCGCCCGGACGGCATGACCGTGGACAGCGAGGGCTTCCTGTGGGTGGCCCACTGGGGCGGGGGCCGCGTCAGCCGCTTCTCGCCCGAGGGCAAGCTGGAGCGCTCCATCCACCTGCCGGCCTCGCAGATCACCAACGTGGTGTTCGCGGGCGACAACCTCGACCGCATGTTCATCACCTCCGCCGCCCACGGGCGGGAGGAGGAGCCCCACGCCGGCTGCCTGTTCGAGGTGGACCCGGGCGTGCGCGGTCTGCCGTGCGGGCGCTTCAAGGGCTGAGAGCGCGCAAACCCTTTCCTGAAACGCGAAAGAGCGGCCGGGTGGTTTTCTCCCGACCGCTCTTTTCTTTTGGCGTCTGCGGTCCTTCAGAGCCTGGAGGTCATCTCCGGCACGGCCTGGAAGAGGTCGGCGACGAGGCCGAAGTCGGCCACCTGGAAGATGGGGGCCTCCTCATCCTTGTTGATGGCGACGATGATCTTGGAGTCCTTCATGCCCGCCAGGTGCTGGATGGCCCCCGAAATGCCGACGGCCACATAGAGCTCCGGCGCGACGATCTTGCCGGTCTGGCCCACCTGGTAGTCGTTGGGCATGTAGCCCGCATCGACCGCCGCGCGCGAGGCGCCGATGGCCGCGCTCAGCTTGTCCGCCAGCGGCTCGATCACCGTCTTGAACGCCTCGGCCGAACCCAGCGCCCGGCCGCCCGAGACCACGATCTTGGCCGAGGTCAGCTCCGGCCGCTCAGAGACGCTCTTCTCGGCGGAGACGAAGGCGGACACGCCCTGATCGCCGGTGGCGGAGACGGACTCGATGGGCGCCTGACCGGACGTAGCGGCCTTCGCGAACGCCGTGGCGCGCACGGTGATCACCTTCTTCGCGTCCGACGTCTTGACGGTCGCCACCGCCTGGCCGCCATAGATGGGGCGCTGGAAGGTGTCCGGGGCATCGATGGCGATGATGTCGCTGATCTGCGCCACATCGAGTTTGGCCGCCACGCGCGGCAGCAGGTTCTTGCCATTGGTCGTGGCCGGGGCCACCAGCGCGTCATAGGAGTCCATCAGCGCGACAAGGAGTGGCGCCACGTTCTCGGCGAGCAGATGGTCATACGCGGGGCCATCGGCGAGCAGCACCTTGGACACGCCCTCGATCCGCGCCGCCTGCTCGGCCGCAGCCTGCGCATTGGCGCCCGCCACCAGAACATGAACCTCGCCACCAAGCTTCGCGGCCGCGGTCACGGCCGACAGGGTTGCGTCCTTCAGGCTCTCATTGTCATGTTCTGCAAAAACGAGAACGCTCATCCGATCACTCCTGCGGTCTTGAGGTTGTCGATCAGCTCGTCGACAGTCTTCACCTTCACACCAGCCTGACGCTTGGCGGGTTCTGCAACTTTCAGCACGGTGAGCCGGGGCGTGACATCCACACCGTAGTCAGCGGGAGTCTTGTTCGCGATCGGCTTCGACTTGGCCTTCATGATGTTGGGCAGGCTCGCGTAGCGCGGCTCGTTGAGGCGCAGGTCGGTGGTGACCACCGCCGGGAGCTTGAGCTTCAGCGTCTCGAGGCCGCCGTCCACCTCGCGCGTCACGGCGATATGGCCGTCCGCCAGCTCGACCCTGGAGGCGAAGGTGCCCTGAGACCAGTCGAGGAGGCTGGCGAGCATCTGGCCGACCTGATTGCTGTCGTCATCAATTGCCTGCTTGCCGAGGATGACGAGACCGGGCTGCTCCTCCTGTGCGACCTTGGCCAGGATCTTGGCAACGGCGAGCGGCTCCGGCGCCGGGTCGCTGACGACGAGGATGCCGCGGTCAGCGCCCATGGCAAGGGCGGTGCGCAGCGTCTCCTGCGATTGGGCGCTGCCGATCGATACCACCACGATTTCGGTGATGATGCCCTTCTCCTTGAGGCGCACCGCTTCCTCGACGGCAATTTCATCGAAGGGGTTCATCGACATCTTGACGTTCGCAAGCTCGACGCCCGAGCCGTCGGGCTTCACGCGAACCTTCACATTGTAGTCAACAACCCGTTTGACACAGACCAGAGCTTTCATTCGCTTTGCTCCCAAAAATCAGTCGGCAAGCCGTATATCATGTCTGGGACGGGCGACTTGCCTTCCATGGTTCGGCACCTTGCTTTCGGGTGCAGGACGGGGCGCGCGCCGGATTTTTTTCACGCCGTCAGACGGCGCGACCGGTTTTTTCCCCCATGTGCGGACCGCACGCCAGCAGAGACGGGCCTCACCCTGGCCGAAGCCAGGGCGAGGCAGGAGTCACTTTGGGGACCGGTTTTTCGGGGACAGCTTTTTCACCAGGAGGCGAGGATCTCGTCCACCAGCCATTCACGCTCGGACGGCGGCCATTGGATGGCGGCCGGGGTGGCGGAGAAGCGCGGCGCCGGGGCAACCTGCATGACACCGCCGCTTTCGACGAATGTCCCGCGGGCCTTGTGGTGCGGATGCTCGGGAACTTCGGACAGGGAGAGAACAGGCGCGAAGCAGACGTCCGTTCCCTCCATGATTTCGCACCACTCGTCGCGCGTGCGCGTGCGGAAAACCTCGCGCAGCGCCTCCTTCATGGCCGGCCAGTTGCGCACGTCCATCTGCGGGTAGGGCAGCTTGTCGGCGGCGCCCGTCTTCTCCAGCAGCAATTGATAGAATTGCGGCTCGATCGACCCGATGGCGACGAACTTGCCGTCGGCGCACTCGTAGACCCCGTAGAAATGCGCGCCGCCGTCGAGGAGATTGGCCTCCCGCTTATCCTGCCACCGGCCACCGGCATGGAAATTGTGGAACAGCGAGCCGAGATAGGTGGCGCAATCCGTCATGCCGGTGTCAACCACCTGGCCCTTGCCCGTGGCCCGGGCATGGAGGAGCGCGGCGAGCAGACCAGCGACCAGGAACATGGCGCCGCCTCCGTAGTCCGCCACCAGATTGAGCGGCGGCACAGGACGGTCGGCGGGGCCGATGGCGTGCAGAAGTCCGGTGAGGGCAAGGTAATTGATGTCGTGCCCGGCGGCATGGGCCAGCGGACCATACTGGCCCCAGCCGGTCATGCGGCCATAGACGAGCGCCGGATTGCGGGCCAGCAGCACATCGGGGCCAAGGCCAAGGCGCTCCATCACGCCGGGGCGGTTGCCTTCGAAAACGATCTCCGCCTTGTCGGTCAAGCGCAGGCAGGCTTCCACGCCCTCGGGCGTCTTGAGATCCAGGCAGACACGCCGGCGACCGCGCGCATCCCCGCGATAGGCCGCCGGGGCCGGGGTGCCGACGCGCGCAATTTCGACCACATCGGCGCCCAGATCCGAAAGAAACATGCCGGCGAAAGGGCCGGGCCCCATTCCCGCGAACTCGACTACCTTGACTCCGTTGAGCGGGCCGCTCGCCATCCTTCTCTCCGTATCACGTGGGACCAAACTCACGCCGAACCGCTGCGCTGCGGGGGCAGGGAACGTTATAGCGAGAGGGGGGTGGGTATTGTTTTCGCTGTGTGCAACCCTGCTGGTCCGTAACCGCAATCGCTATGGAAAAGGCAGAAGTGTCGTCTCCATACTGGCATTGCATACGACACAGCCTAATCTGCAAACGGGTGCATCGCCAGCGAAATGACCGCAGAGATCGCGTGGGAGAGCGCTTGCATAATCTGGATAAGTCATGACCAAGTCCGTTGTTACTCTTGATGATAAGTACTCGCTCGAAACGGGCCGTGTTTTCCTGTCCTCCAACCAGGCCCTGGTGCGCCTGCCCATGGATCAGGCCCGGCGCGACCGTGCGGCCGGCTTGAAAACCGCAGGATATATTTCGGGTTACCGGGGCTCCCCGCTCGGCGTTTATGATGCAGCGCTCTGGGCCGCCAGCAAGCAGCTGGAAGCCTTCGATGTCCGGTTTGTGCCGGGTCTGAACGAGGAGCTTGCGGCAACGGCCGTGCGCGGCACCCAGGAGCTGGGCTGGTTCGGCAAGTCCGATTATCAGGGCGTGTTCGGCCTGTGGTATGCCAAGGGCCTGGGTGTGGACCGCGCATGTGAAGCGCTGAAGCTCGGCAACCTGGAAGGGACGTCCGCCACCGGCGGTGTGCTCGTCGTTGCCGGCGACGATCACGGCGGCAAGTCCTCGGCCAGCGCGCATCAGTCGGAGCACACCCTCATCGCCGGGTTCATCCCCGTGCTCTACCCCGCAACAATTGACGAGATCATCGAATATGGCCTCTACGGCTGGGCGATGTCGCGTTTCAGCGGCGCCTATGCGGGCCTCAAATGCGTCACCGACACGCTTGATCTCAGCGCCTCGATCGAACTGCCGGATATTTATCGGAAATTCGTTCACCCCGAGGTCGAGGAGCCGAAGGGCGGGCTGAATATTCGCTATACGCCGGCGCCACTGGAGCTTGAGGAGCTCACCGTCAAATATCGCCTGCCTGCCGTGCAGGCATTCCTGCGCGCCAATCCGCTCGACCGGGTTGTCATCGACAGCCCGCGGCGGACGCTGGGGCTGGTGGCCGCCGGCAAGGCCTATCTTGATCTGCGCCAGGCCCTGACCGATCTCGGTCTTACCGAGGAGCGCTGCCGTGAGCTGGGGATCGGGCTCTACAAGCCGGCGCTCGTCTGGCCGATGGAGCCCGAGGGGGCCGAGCGCTTCGCCTCCGGCTACAAGGCCTTGCTGGTCGTTGAGGAAAAGCGGCCGGTCATGGAGGAACAACTGGCCCGACTGCTCTACGGCACGCCCGCCGACCGGCGGCCGACCTTGCTGGGCAAGCGCGGCCCTGATGGATCGAGCCTGCTGCCGGAGGTGGGCGAGTTGAACCCGGCAATCATCCGCCGGGCCCTCGTGACCGTTCTGGAGAGCCTTGGCCTTGCCGATGGCCAACTGCTCGACGTGTCGAAAAGGTTCACCGGTCTCGAACTCGAAGCCGGGCTGGTCGGCAGCGGCCGCGTGCGGCCGCCGTTCTATTGCTCGGGCTGCCCGCACAACACCAGCACGCGCGTGCCCGAGGGCAGCGAGGCCATGGCGGCCGTCGGCTGTCATGGTCTTGCCGCCTATGTGATGCCCGAACGGCGCACCATGTTGCCGGTCAACATGGGGGGCGAGGCCATGCCGTGGCTTGCCGTCAGCCAGTTCGTGGAACGCAAGCACATGTTCCAGAACATGGGCGACGGCACCTACTCCCATTCGGGAATTCTCGCCATTCGCGCGGCTGTCGCCGCCGGAACGCGCGTCACCTTCAAGCTGCTGTACAACGACGCGGTGGCCATGACCGGCGGTCAGCCGGTGGAGATGCATATCTCTCCGGTGGATATGGTGAACCAGCTGGTGGCCGAAGGCGTCCGCCCGGTCGTCCTCATGTCCGATGAGCCGGAAAAATACCGCTCCCCAAAACTGCCGGAAGGGGTGGAGGTCCGCCATCGCGACGATCTGGATCTGGTGCAGAAGGCCCTGCGCGAGACGGACGGCGTGTCGGCCATCGTCTATGAGCAGACCTGCGCGACGGAAAAGCGGCGTCGCCGCAAGCGCGGCACCTTCCCCGATCCCGACAAGCGCGTTTTCATCAACCAGGAGGTCTGCGAGGGCTGCGGCGACTGCTCCGTTCAGTCGAACTGCATGTCCGTCGTGCCGCTGGAGACGGAACTGGGCCGCAAGCGGCAGATCGACCAGTCCACGTGCAACAAGGATTTCAGCTGCGTGAAGGGCTATTGCCCGTCGTTCGTGACGGTGAAGGGCGCCAAGGTCGCCACCCGCATCTCGGGCGATGCAAGCAAGCTGGACGCCATGCTGGCGACGCTGCCCGAGCCTGCGGCTGCACCGCTCGACAAGACGTTCAGCATGGTGGTCGCCGGTATCGGCGGCACGGGCGTGCTGACCGTCGGCGCCCTGATCGGCATGGCGGCCCACCTGGAAGGAAAGGGATGCACCGTGCTCGACATGACGGGCATGGCGCAGAAGGGCGGGGCGGTGACCTCGCATATCCGTATCGCCAGCAGCCCGGACGCGCTGGGCTCCACCCGCCTCAGCTTTGGCCACAGCGACGTCATCATGGCGTGCGACGCGATCGTCGGGTCAAGCCAGGATGTGCTGAAAACCATCATTCCGGGGCACACTCGGGCGATCGTCAACGCCGATGTGACGCCGACCGGGGAATTCCATCGCAATCGCGATGCCCGTTATGATGACCGTGAGCTTGTCGCGGTGATCGAGCGGGCGCTGCGGGGCGGCCAGCTGGATCATCTCCACGCCAGCAGCCTCTCGACGGCGTTCATGGGAGACAGCATCGGCACGAACGTCCTGATGCTGGGGTATGCGGTACAGAAGGGCCTGCTGCCGCTCTCGGTCGCTTCCCTTGAGGAGGCGATCCGCCTCAACGGGACCTTCGTCAAGGGCAACCTGCGCATCTTCGCCATTGGCCGACTGGCAGCGATTGCCCTCGACGAGCTGAAGCGCATGATCGCACCGCCTCCGGCCAAACTGGAGGACATGGGGCTGGAGGACATCATCGCGCACCGGACGGCGCTGCTGACGGAATACCAGAACGCCGCCTATGCCGCGCAGTATGTGGATTTTGTCCGCCAGGCAGAGCGGGCGGTTGCGCAGCGCGGCCTCGAAGGGGGCGACATTCTGGTGCGGGAGATCGCGATCACGCTCGCCCGTCTCATGGCCTACAAGGACGAATACGAGGTGGCACGCCTCTACACCGACAATCGCTTCTGGGAGCGGCTGCGGAACCAGTTTGACGGCAATCTGGATGTCACGATCCACCTTGGCTCGCCGTTGCTCCTGGCTGGCCGGGATGCGCAGGGACGCCCCAGGAAGCGGGCCCTTCCTGCCCGGTGGGTGATGCCGCTGTTCCGGCTTCTGGCGCGCCTCAAGGGTCTGCGCGGGACGGCGTTCGATCCGTTCGGCTATGCTGCCGAGCGCCGCATGGAGCGCCAGCTCATCGCCGATTATCGCGCCATGATGAACCAGGTGATCGAAAACCTCACCGCGGCGAACCTCGCCCAGGCCATCGAGCTGGCGGGTGCGGCAACCGAGGTGCGGGGCTACGGTCCGATCAAGGAGGCGGCGTACGAAGCGTACGAAAAGCGGAAGGCCGACCTTCTGGCATCCATTCTGGGGGGACACCGTGCCCCGCAGGGAGCCGGAGTGCAGGCCGCCCTCCCG
Organism: Pedomonas sp. V897; assembly: GCF_051304405.1. Taxonomy (NCBI): domain Bacteria; kingdom Pseudomonadati; phylum Pseudomonadota; class Alphaproteobacteria; order Sphingomonadales; family Pedomonadaceae; genus Pedomonas; species Pedomonas sp. V897. The sequence continues at coordinate 219,462 of NZ_JBPPGG010000003.1, read as the reverse complement.
GCGGAATAAGGACACCCCGCTGTCGGGAGGCAGTCTGCGCCCGCGCTGCCGACCCCGCCGCTGCCTGGTCGTGTAGAAGCAAGGCCGAATTCAGCTCCAATCATCGCCTGTTCCCGGCCTGGTCGTACTCTTCTCCCCTACCCGAAGGGTTTGGGGGAGAAGAGCATGGACCTTGGATTGAACGGAAAGGTTGCCCTCGTCAGCGGCGGCAGCAAGGGCATGGGCCGGGCCACGGCCGAGGAGCTGGCGCGCGAAGGCACGCGCGTTCTCGTCGTGGCGCGCGGGCAGGACGCGATCGACGAAACCGTCGAGGCGATCCGTCAAGCGGGAGGCGATGCCCACGGCCTGTCCGCCGATATGACCGACCCCGCGGCCGTTGGGGGCGCTGTTGAGGCCTGTGTCCACCACTTCGGCACGGAGCCCGATATTGCCATCGCCAATGTCTACGGCACGGCCCGCCATTCCTTCGAGACGGCAACGCCGGATGTCTTCCGCGAGGGCTATGAACTGCTCGTCATGAGCGCCGTGCACCTTGCCCGCGCGGTCGTGCCCGGGATGAAGCGCAAGGGCTGGGGCCGGATCGTCACGATCGGCTCGTTTTGCGTGAAAAAGCCGCACTGGCAGATCCCGCTGATCGTGGACAACGTGACGCGGGCTGCGGCAGCGGCCTTGAGCAAGTCGCTCTCAAACGAGTTGGGCCAGTTCGGAATTACCGTCAACACGGTGGCGCCCGGCTTCATCGCGACGGACATGGCCCTGGCGTGGATGGACGAGCTGGCCCGCGAACAGGGACAGGATCCGGCGGCAGCCGCGCGCGCACTCCATGCGACGATCCCGGTGGGCCGGAAGGGGACGCCGGAGGAAATCGCGGCCGCTGCGGCTTTTCTCTGCTCGTCCCGCGCCAGCTACATTACGGGCCAGCTGATCATGGTTGACGGCGGCCTTGTGGGCACTCCCTACTGAGAGGAAAGGACAGCCATGTCGGTCCAGGATGAACTCGAGATCAAGCGGATCATCAACCTCTACGGCTTTGCCGTCGATACCCAGCACTGGGAGCTGTTCGACCAGATTTTCACGCACGATGTGGATGCGGACTACAGCGAGACGTCGCACTGGCGGGATCTGGCGACCCTGAAGTCGGACTTCGACGTCTTCCACGCGCCCTTTGACGGAACGCAGCACGCCATGATGAGCCACCTGGTCAATGTCCGTGGCGACCAGGCCTGGGCGATGACCTATGCGACCTGGCGGCTGATCCGGAAAGGGCTTGCCGGCGGCGAATTCTGGGAAGGAACCGGGTGGTATGACGATGTCCTGGTTCGCACGGACGCCGGCTGGCGGATCAATTCCCGGGTTTGCAGGATTATCTGGTGGGGTGGCAACCCCCTCGTCAACGAGACCGTGCCGGGTGTGAAGTTCAGCCTGCCCATGACCTCGCTGAAGGCGGAACGGGAGGCCGGCCGGGTGCGGTATTTCAATTCGCTTGTTGCCTGACCCGCCATAACGAGCCGGCCGTGAAAGGCCGGCTCGTCTCCTTTTATCGCGGCAGGAAATCAAGCCGCAGGCGGGTCAGACGCAGCGTGCGAATCCGCCATTTCCCGCGCTCGTGCACATAGGTCTCGTGGTAGTAGCCGTAGCCGATCATCGCCCGGATCGGACTGTTTTCCCCGAACGTGAGCCGGTCGGCCATCGGCCAGATGGCGCGAGCGTTCTTTTCGTCGAGAATTTCGATCTCCGGCGTCGAGGCGTGGTGGACGGAGACAATCCCGGCCATGGCCGCGACGACCAGCCGTGCGGAATGATCGCCGCCGCGATGCACCACGTCCGTCGCGTCACCGGCAAAGTTGTAGCCCGTGGCCGGGTCCGTCGTGGCGCCGCGATAGTCCAGCTCGACATCGTCCGCGAACACCTCCCGCATCAGGGCCTCGTCCTTCTGGTCGAGGGCCCGGAAATAGCGTGCCTTGACGGTCTTGATTTCCTCGATTGCCAAAAGGCGCTGCAGGGCGTCCATCAGCGTTCCTCCCGGGTTGGGGTGCCACTGGCGACTCTTGCGTGGACCCGGCTGGCAGGTCCGCTGATGATCGTCATCCTCAATGCTTTTCTCCGTTTTCGCTCATGTGTCGATACGCGGCACGCTCACGTGCGCGCGGCTCCCTCGGCAGGCTCAGACGGGAAATTCGCCGCGCTCGGCCATGGCACGCACCATCGATCGCGAAGTCTTGCCGCTGCTGGTGCGCGGCAGCGGACCAACCCTGTGCACGGCCTGGGGGATTTTGTATTTCGCCAGCTTCCCGGCGCAGTATGCCCGTATATCCTCGACCGTAATCCCGGAATCCGCGTCCACATAGGCGACCACGCGCTGGCCCCAGTGGGCGTCCGGGATGCCGACCACGGCAACCTCCCGGATTCCGGGGATCTCGCTCAGAACCGCCTCGACTTCCGTCGGGTAGACGTTGAGGCCGCCCGAGATGATCAGATCCGAGCGGCGGTCGCTGATGTAGAGGTAGCCTTCGGCGTCGAAATAGCCGAGATCACCGGAGGTCAGCCAGCCTTCGCCGCGCTGCTCGGCGGCCGTGGGCTCCGGGCGTATGGAGCCCACATGCCGGGTGACCAGCTCGGGACTGCGCACATGAATCATGCCGATCTCGCCAGCCGCGCACTCGCGCCCGGCCTCGTCGAAGATGGCCACGTCCTGCCCCGGCAGCGGGCGCCCCACCGAGCGCGGGCGGTCGCGATGCTCGTCCGGGAACAGGGCTGACACATAGCCGAACTCGGACGAGCCGTAGGCCTCGACCAGGCCGACATGGGGGAAGCGCTCCGCAAACCTCTGCTTGAGGGCGGGCGCCAGCGGGGCCGCCGTTGACAGCAGCCGCCGCAGGTTCGGCGCCTCTCCGGGATACTCCAGGGCACCGGAAAGCATGGTCGGCACCATCAGGGCATTGGTTGCGCCATACTCGGCGCAGTCGTCCCAGAACTTCGCCTTGTCGAAGCGGCCCATCACGGCGATGGTGCCGCCCGCCAGCAACTGGGGCAGGCCCGCGTGCAGGGCGGCATGGCCCAGCGGACCTGTGACAAGGTGAATATCGCCGGGGCGCATATCCAGCATTGTCATCGCGAGACGGTAGTTCTCGAGCTGGGCGCGCTGGCTGTTGACCATGGCCTTGGGCTTGCCGGTCGTGCCGGAGGAGAAGCGAACCATCAACGGCCCCCATTCGTCCCCGGACGGTTCGATTGATCCGCCATCGTCGGCATCAAGCACGGCCTCGATGGTGGTGTAGCCTTCGGCAATCAGCAGGCGTGGACGCAGCTCCGAGATCTGATAGGCGAGCTCGTGGGTCGTCAGCATCGGGTTGAACGCGGTAAACGATATGCCGATGGCGGACGACGCGAGAAACAGCGGCGCCAGCTCCCAGCGATTGCCGGAGGCGACGGCAATGGCCTCTCCCGGCTGCATACCAAGCCGCAGAAGGCCGCGGGCAAAGGCGCGCACCATGTCGTCAAGCGCGCGGTAGGTCAAGCGGCCGCCCGGATGGGTCAGGGCAAGCCGCTCGGGAAAGCGGTGCGCGGACTGCGCAAACCAGATATAGGGCGTGTATTTCCGGCTGTAATGGCAAGCCGACGCAAAGCCCGCGTCGCTGTAGTTGGCAGGATGGGCCGGGAGAACCAGTTGAGAGTCTACTTGTTCAGCCATGTCACGGCCTCATCGAGTGTTGCCCGGCGGGAGCGGAAGCTGTTCGCCGCATGGGTCATGTCGGCGTAGCCAAAGGAGGCGCCGCACACGATGGCGCGGTTCTCGGGAATTCCGAAAAATTCGCGCAGCAACGGGCTGTAGTTGGCGAATGCCGCTTGCGGAATCATGGCAATGCCCAGCGACTGCGCCGCGAGCAGAAGCGTTCCCAGATAGGAGCCGCAATCAAGGACACCGTAGACGCCCAGATCGCGCTCGGTGGTGATCACCAGCGCATGGGGCGCACCAAACAGGCGGAAGTTCTCGAGCGCCTGCCGGGCCGAGCCCTCACGGTCGCCGTAGGCCACGCCCACCGCTTCGTAGAGCTGCCAGCCAACCTCGCGCTGCCGCTCCTTGTAGATGCCCTTGTAGGCGGCCGGGAAGGGCAGGTCCGACTCCGTGGTCGGTGACCCCGCTGCCGCATCGGCCAGGGCGCGCTCGTGGAAGGCCTTGCGAAACCGCTCGGTGGCCTCCCCCTCGGTGACGTACACCTGCCAGGGCTGGCTGTTGCACCAGGACGCGGCGTTCTGCGCGAGGCGCAGCATCGTCTCGATGGTCTCGTGCTGCACCGGGTCCGGGCGATAGGCCCGGCAACTGAAGCGCTCCTTCAACAGGCGGGAGAGCACCCGCGACTCGGGCGTCATGCCCGGCGCGGCGTGGATATCTTCGCGTTCGACGGATGGCATCAGTTCACCCCCAGAATGACGGCGCTGGTCGGCAGGCCGCTGCCGCCGGTGACCACCATGTTCTGCACGTTGGGAACCTGGTTGATTGCCTGGCCACGGAGCTGCCGCACAGCCTCGGCGACGCCGTTCATGCCGTGGATGTAGGCTTCGCCCAGCTGTCCGCCGTGCATGTTGATCGGAAGCCTGCCGCCAATTTCCAGATTGCCGTCCTTCACGAACTCCTTCGCCTCGCCCTTCGCGCAGAAGCCATAGGCTTCAAGGGCAGGAAAGACGCTCGGCCCGAAGTGGTCATAGATAATGGCCGCGTCGATATCGTTCGGCGACAGGCCGGACTGGGCGTAAAGCTGCCGTGCGGCGGCCGCGCATTCGTCATAGGGCCAGATGCAGTCCTTGTAGTATCCGCCAAGGCTCACGGTGCCGCCCGGCGAGCCCTGCGCCGCGGCCCGGATGTAGACGGGCTTCTGCTTCAGGTCCCGTGCCCGCTCCGCGCTCACGACCACCAACGCCACGGCGCCGTCGCTTTCCTGGCAGCAATCGTACAGGCGCAGCGGGTCCGCGATCATCCGGGAACTCTGGTGATCCTCGATCGTGATCGGCTTCTGGTAGAAGAACGCGTTCGGATTGGTGGACGCATACTTGCGGGCAAGGACCGCATAGTTGGCGAAATCAAGGCTGGTAGCGCCGGTTTCATGCATGTAACGGCGCATCATGAGGGCGATCATCGCGGCCGGAGTCATCAGCCCGCTGAAGCCGTGGTAGGCAAAGATGACGTTGTCGCTCGTCGGCGGGAGCGAGTGCATCGGCTGGCCGAAGCGATACTCCGAGCGCTCGTTCATGGCCCGGTAGACAACCACCACGTTGGCAATGCCGGTGGTGATGGCCATGGCGGCCTGTTGCAGCGGCGCGCAGGTTCCGCCGCCCCCTTGCGGGATACGGGTGAAGAACTTCAGATCCTTGCCGCCGATGGCCCGGTGGATTTCCTGTTCGCTGTTGTTGTCCATGGTGAAGGTGGACATGCCATCCACCTCGGACGGGTCGATCCCTGCGTCCTTCAGGGCGCTGAGGGTGGCCTCGACAGCAAGCCGCAGTTCACTCCGGCCGCTGTTTTTCGAGAATTCGGTCGCACCATATCCGGCGATGACGGTCTTGTTGGAAATGCTGGTCATGATTTTATCCCGTGCTCGCGGTCATTCATGCGTTGCGGAACCGGTAGGCGGCGACATCGCCACGGCGTAGGAACTCGACCCGGACAGGCTTGCCTACGGCGACTTCGGCTGGATCGGTGCCATCCATGGCCCCCAGCAGCCGAACGCCTTCGCGCAGCTGGACGAGCGCGATCACGTGGGGAACCTGAAACCCCGGGAGCGGCGGATGGTGGTGGACGACATAGCTGTAGACTTCGCCTTCGCCGGAGAGCTCAACCTCCGTCCAGTCCAGCGAACCGCACTTGCCGCAGGCGGGCGAGGGGAGGCTGCGCAGCGCACCGCAGCCCGAGCATTTCTGCGCAAGCAGCTTTCCTTGCTCCAGCCCCCGGTAGAAGAAGTCGTAATCGCGGTTGGAACAGGGAGCGTTGTGTCCCCGGTCGTTAGCGCCCATTTCCGGTTCCTTTCTCAAGCGTCACTGACCGGGCGGCACACCCGGTAGACATAATCATTCCATTGCACCTCCTGGGTTTCGCCCCAGCAGGTTTCGCCCGTTTGCGTGCAGGTCCACCGGGTCAGGCCCGTGTGGCAGAGAGCATTCTGCCAGCAGTGCCAGGGCACGCTGCCGGTGACCTCGCCGATGAACTGAATATCGCGCCCATCTTCCAGGGTGCAGTCGATCACATGGCGCACCGGCCGCAGGCCACATTCCTTCGCCCGCTCCGTAATCTTGGAGTAGCGGGACAGGCGGAACTGTTGCCCGTTCAGGAAGACCCACGCATCGCTCATCAGCTTGTCGCGCGGAATGTCGTACATCCCGGCCCAGTCGGGGTTGCGGTCGGGATCGTCCAGACCCGAAATGCAGAAGGCGAAATCCTTCGAAAACGCGCCGTTCATCCACGTGTAGGGTGGCAACTTGTGACCATCCTCGGGGCGGCGCTCGCCCCAGCTGCGATCGCGGATCGTCAGGTTGTCAAACCGGTACTCCCGGCCTTCGAACCTGGCGCATCCCACCGAGCGCATGACCTGCTCGAAATGCTGGTTGTTCGAGCGCATGATGGCCGGTTGCACAGCCTCCTGGGTCATTTCCAGTTCGAACTGCCGGTCCGGATTGCGGTAGCGGATGTGCATCCGCTCCATCGGCTTCTCGAACTCCACCGTCAGACCGTTGGCGAGCGTGATATTGCCCTTTTCGTCGAAGATCGTGTCCGGGGTGAAGTTGCGGAAATCAAACAGCTCGCACGCCAGCTGCTCGCGCTTGCTGCCGAAGTGGACGAACAGGCCGCCGGTGCAGAGGTTGAGATTGGGGTGGGTCCAGATATGGATGAAGCCATGCATGCCGGACCGGGGTTCATTGAATCCCCAGTACCAGGTCTCGGTCATCTCATGATGTTTTTCGGGCAGCGTGCGTCCATGATAAAAATCATCGTTCGGCCCGGGCTTGCCGAATCCGCGCGCACTCTTGGTCCACTCGATCACTTCAGACATGGGTGCGTTCCGCCTCCTTGATGGCATCCAGCAGGCTGACTTCATACTTGGGGGCGTACACCGTGCCCGCGAGAGACAGCGGCACGGAACGAACCCCGGGAAGGAGCAGCGAATTCAGGGAGCCGATGCACGCCACCATGTTGCGCGCCTCGTGCCAGACCGTGAAGTAGCGGTCCGCCGTCGGGTCAAGTTCGAAACCGCAGATCTCCCGATAGGTCGCGTAAAATTCCTCCCAGCTTTCGATCTGCTCCATGAACGGCTTGACGCTGGCCAGATCTTCCACCGGGTCGCCGATCCGGCTGAACTCCCAGTCGAGCAGGGCGGAGACGCCGTTTTCGGCGATCATCATGTTGTGAAACCCAACGTCGCCGTGAATCCGGCAGGCGGGCCGGCCGCGAAGATCGTCGATGTGCTGGCGCAGCCATTTGAGGCCCAGCACCAGACCGGGATGCGGGGCGCGTTCACGCTCCAGCATCCGGCGTTCCACATCGGCGATTTCCTGGAGGATGTGATCCCGGGGGTCCGTCCCTGCCAGGGCGGTGCCAGCGTGGAGGCGGCCGAGCGCCGTGGCAATGCTTCTGGCCCACGAGCGTCTGGCCTCGCTGTCGGCAGGGACGGCGCGGTTGGCCGGCTCTCCGGCAACGAAGGTGACGCCCATGAAGGCGCCATCGCAGACCGCGCTGTCGGCCTCCAGCCAGAGCGGCCGCGGCGCGGGCACCTCCAGTTTCGCCATGTCCTGCAACACCGGATATTCGGAGACGACGCTGGAGCCGGTCGGAAGGCCCGGAAAATCCTTGCGGACCACGATTTTTTGCGGCGCGCCGCCATCAACAAGGGTGACGACGTAGGTCGATTTGGAAAAACCGCCCATCAGCTTCCGGCATTCGGTGACGGACACATCCGCAGCGCCGTTTCCAGTGCGCCGCAGCCAGGCCTCAAGCAGCGGTGCCGACAGATCGCGTACCTGTGGCTCGTTTTCGTCCTGGACCCTGTCGCCCCGTCCTCCGGCATAGGTGCTGTGGGTACCGGCGCTGACAGCCGGGTCCATGGGCTCGTAGAGCGCCACCAGCAGATCGCGGACATCGCCGAGCCGGGACAGGGCGTCCGCCGGGTCCGCTCCCTCGATCGCGGCGCACAGCGTGGCCCCCGGTTGCCCGGCCCACACGTCCGCATGTCGTCTGCTCTGAACGGCAGGCGGGTGGTCCGTCAACCGGCGGGCAAGGGCCTGCTCGCCCTCCCGGACCTGCGCCGCAACAGCTTCGGGATAATCCATGCGGCGGATCTGGTAGGCCAGCGCTGTCGCCGACATGTGGATCTCGGTCAGCTGTTCTTGCGAAAGGTTCTGGGCATGGGTCAGGCGGCAGAGGCAGTCATGCACGCTCTCCAGCACTTTCCTGCTTATCTCATCCATGGCTCGACCCTGGGTCTTGGCTTCCGCAGCATTTCGGGAAGCATAGCTAAAATTGGCGATTGCGGTGGCCTGAAAGAGAAGTGAAATCAGTCTGGCAAGGAAGCGCTCCAGGGGGCGTATCCACACGTCAAAACAGGCCGTGAGGAAGCGCGGATCGGGTGGTCGGAAATGGCAGTGCCATCATGAGCCTTGGCCCTTGCCTGTAGTCAGCACATCCCTTCATCGTCACTGAACTAGAGTAATCGTCCGGTTGTCATTGAAAGGGTGTATCCGCAAGACGGGAGGGTGGAGAGAGTACCATGACGACAGTGGAACCGAACCTGCCAATCGATCTCGCGCCCGTATCCGAACTTCTGGAGTCTGCCGGAGTGCCCGGCGCCCGGCAGATTGAGTCAGCGCGTCTCCTTGCCGGTGGCACCCAGAATATTGTTCTGAGGTTTTCCTGCGGGGGGCGGGATTATGTGCTGCGCCATCCGCCGGCGCGGCCCCGCCCGAACAGCAACACTCTGCTGGCCCGGGAAGTGAGGCTTGTGTCCGCGCTGCGCGGTACCCAGGTTCCGCACCCCGCCCTGATTGCCGCGCGCACTGACCCGGGGGAGGGTGGTGCCGTTTTCTACGTCATGGCGGCGGTTGACGGGTTCAATCCTACCGTGGGCTTGCCCGCGCCTGTGCTGGACCGGCCGGAGATCCGCCATCGCATGGGGCTGGGGATGATGGACGGGCTTGCCAGCCTGGCGGCAGTTGATCCGGTCGCTGTTGGTCTGGGTGATTTCGGCAAGCTCGATGGGTTCCTTGAGCGTCAGGTTGAACGCTGGGCGAAAGAGCTGGAAAGCTACAGCCGTTTCGAAGGATGGGAGGGGCCGGGCGCCCTGGGCGATGTTGCCATGGTGGGTGACTGGCTCAGCAGGTATTGCCCGCGCACCATGAAGCCCGGCGTCATTCACGGCGACTATCATGTCGGCAACGCCATCTTCAGCGAGGACGGCGCCCTTCAGGCAATTGTGGACTGGGAAATGGCCACGCTCGGCGATCCTTTGGTCGATCTGGGGCGCATCCTGATCAGCTGGCCGGACGGCGGGGAGCCGAAGCCGTACACCATGCGGGTGGAGCGTCTGGATGGCTTCCCGACCCGCGCGGAAATGATCGAGCGGTACGCCGCTCGCACCGGCCGGGCGCTGGATGACCTGCCATGGTTCGAAGTGCTGGCCTGCTACAAGCTGGGCCTCATTCTCGAAGGCAGTCACGCACGCGCACAGGCCGGATTGGCCGACAAGGCGACCGGGGAGCGGCTGCATCGCTCAGCTGTCGCCTTGCTGGACCACGCCCGTAAAATCATTGCCGGGGCTTGACCCGACCCGATCGACCAGGAGTTTGCACATGGACTTTGACCTTTCCCCTCGTCAGGCCGAATGGCTCGGTCGTGTCCGCCGGTTCATGGCTGAGCATGTCTATCCCGCTGTGCCTGTCTACTATGCCCAGCTGGAGAAAAACCGTTGGGAGCAGCCGCAGATCCTTCAGGAGTTGAAGGCGAAGGCGCGCGCGGAAGGCCTCTGGAACCTGTTCATGTGTCCGTCGGAGCACGACGAAGATGACTTCCGGGGGGCTGGCCTGACCAACCTCGAATATGCGCCGCTGGCGGAGGAAATGGGGAAAATCACCTGGGCCTCCGAGGTGTTCAACTGTAGTGCGCCAGATACCGGGAACATGGACCTCCTGCACCTCTATGGCACGCGGGAGCAGAAAGAGCGGTGGCTGAGGCCGCTGATGGCGGGCGAAATCCGCTCCGCCTATGCGATGACAGAACCCGACGTCGCGTCGTCCGACGCCACCAACATGCAGACCGAAATCCGGCGCGACGGCGACAGTTACGTGATCAATGGGCGTAAATGGTGGATTTCGGGCGTCATGGACCCCCGTTGCCGCTTCATGATCGTGATGGGGCGGAGCAACCCGGACGCGCCGCGCCACAAGCAGGCCTCGCAGATCATCGTTCCGATCGACACGCCCGGCATTACCATCGGGCGCAACATGACCAACTTTGGCTACGATGACGCGCCGCACGGCCACTGCGAGGTCATTTTCGACAATGTCCGGGTGCCCGCGGAGAACATGATTCTCGGCGAAGGACGCGGTTTCGAGATTTCGCAGGGCCGGCTTGGCCCGGGGCGCATTCACCACTGCATGCGCATCATTGGCATGGCCGAAGTGGCCCTCGAAAAGATGGTGCGGCGCCTGATGAGCCGCTCCACCTTCGGGCGCCGGCTCATCGAGCACTCGGTCTGGGAGCAGCGCATTGCCGAGGCCCGCATTGACATCGAGACTTCGCGGCTCCTGACGCTCAAGGCCGCGGACATGATGGACAAGGTGGGCAACAAGGTCGCCCGGCTGGAAATTGCCATGATCAAGGTCAAGGCCCCGCGCACGGCCCTGAAAATCGTGGATGATGCGATCCAGGCCTTCGGCGCAGCGGGTCTCGACAGCGAGGCGGGGACGGCGGCGCTCTTTGCGCGCATTCGGGCCCTGCGCATTGCCGATGGCCCGGACGAAGTGCATGCCCGGACCATCGCTCTGCTTGAGCAGAAACGCTATCAGGACTGATCGGGCGCGGCCCCATCTTTCTTCTGCTGTGATGCCGCCTGGAGGTTGGTCGGGTCCATCAGCAAACCGTGTACCATCATGTTGTGGGCATGGGTGAGCTGGTGGTGACCGAAGGCCGATTGCAGAACGGTGCTTCGCCCGGCCGCATCCTGGGCGGCATTCACGGCTTCCTTTGCCAGCTTCAGGGCAAACAGCGGTTTGCGGGCAATCTCGCAGGCGATCTTGAGAGTGAAGGCCTCCAGCTCGTCGCGCGGGACCACATGGTTGACCATGCCCGCCGACAGGGCTTCCCTTGCTGTCAAGACATTGGATCGAAAGAGGAATTCCTTGGCCTTGCGAATGCCGAGCTCATAGGGGTGGTTGAAGAACTCCACGCCGCAAACGCCAAGATCAACGGCCGTGTCCTGAAAGGTCGCGTCTTCTGACGCAATGATGATATCGCAGGGCCAGACCAGCATCAGGCCCCCGGTTATGACCTTGCCGTGAACCTGGGCGATGGTCGGTTTGGGAATGTTGCGCCACCTCTCGCTGAGGCCGAAATAGACTTCGCGCTCGTAGGCCATCCAGCCTTCCGCCCCTGCGCAGGAAAACCCGCAGAAGGTGCCGATCGGCCCGAGTTGCTGAAGATTTTCGACAGCGCTGCCGTCCGCGATTTCGTCAAGGTCATGGCCGGATGAAAAGTGCGGACCATTCGCTGCAAGGATGATGACGTGAATGGAGTCGTCCTGGGCGGCGCGGTCAAAGGCGGCGTTCAGCTCGCGCAGCATGTGCGTATTCTGGGCATTCCTTCTCTGCGGGCGATCCAGGGTAATGCGCGCCACGTGCGGCGCCACCAGATCGTAGCCGATGTATTCAAATTTCTGTTCCACGACAGATCTCCTTCCTTCTCCCCAGTCAGCAACGTGTTGAAGGGCCGGGCAAGAGTATGTCCTGACAAGGGCGCTTCACAGTGCACCTCTGGTCAAGGGTCAGTTCAGGCATCTGTATGGTGACGAATATAGGATGTGTCGGTCAGGGGAGTGCACGAATAACAAAATTACCCCGCAGGGAAAGGAAGATGCCTTGAGGAAGAATCTTGGGAGAATTGCCGGGTTGTTGGCATCGACAACAGCCTTGGCTTTGATTGCGCCGGCAAACGTCAGTGCGGCGCAAGGTCAGGCAACCGAAACAGCCAGCACTGCGGCCAGCTCGGATTTCGACGGGATTGTCGTGACCGCCCGCCGCCGCGCCGAAGACATCTCGCGGGTGCCGACAAGCATCACGGCGCTGGGCGCGGAGGCCCTTGAGCAACGCTCGATCGCAACCCAGTCGGATCTGCAAGCGGCAGTGCCGGGCCTGGTGGTTCGAGAGACGCAGTCCAACAACCAGCTGAACTATTCCATTCGCGGCCAAACGGTCGATGCCTTCTCGGGCGCATCGACGGCGGTCGTGCCGTACCTGAACGAAGTGCCCTTCGTGGCGGGCGGCGTGGCCTCCTTCTTTGATCTGGAGTCGGTGCAGGTCCTCAAAGGTCCGCAGGGAACCCTGTTCGGCCGCAACGCCACCGGTGGCGCCGTTCTCTCGACCACGGCCCGCCCGAAGGAGGAGTTCGCCGGCAATCTCAAGGCCGGTTACGGCAACTTCAACGCCATCAACGTTGAGGGCATGGTCAACGCGCCTCTTGTCAGCGACAAGGTGCTGTTCCGTGGTGCCTTCAAGCTGGCGCGGCGCGACGGGTACATCAAGAACGTCTACAAAGGGCCGGTTTTCGACAACAACGACAACCGCAGACTGGGCGAACTGGACAGCAACGCGTTCCGCGTGTCCCTGCTGGTGCGCCCTGCGGAAGGGATCGAAAACCTGACCATGGTGCAATATGAACGCACCCGTGGAAACAACTCCGGTACCCGGATCTACTCGTACAACCGCTGCGGCGAGACCGCGCCCGACGGAACCCCGCTTCCCTGCAATGCGGACTTCCTGTTTGGTCCGCAGCTGGATGCGAACCTTGGTATCCCGGGCGCATGGGAAGCCGTGCTTGCGGCGAACCCCGGATATGATCCGGGCGGCCTGCGCGCGGTTCTGGAGCGCCAGAACAAGGAGCTTGGCTTCTGGGAAGTCAACGATGCAATGCCGTCGTACCATCGTGGCAAGGATCTCGCGATCACCAACACCACGACGATCGACATTGCCGAGAGTGCCCGCCTGAAGAACATCTTCGGCTATTCGTGGTCCCGGGCCATTGACTCGACCGGCCAAACCGGCACGCCGTACCTGCTGATCTCCAACTTCGACATCAATCGTCCGTCGACCGATCCCTTGCGGAACTTCGCCAATGATGTGACCAACCGGTCCGTCACGGAGGAACTCCAGTTGCAGGGTGAAGCGTTCGGAAACGGCCTGGAGTATGCCGTTGGCGGCTACTTCCAGGATCTGCGCAATCACACGATCTTTCCGCAGAGCTATTTCGGCCTGAGTCCGATCAGTGCTCCGGCTTCGACCACGTCGAACTTCAAGATCAAGGACCGCTCGACGGCGGTCTATGCCCACGGCACGTTCGATCTGGGCGTGCTTGCCGGTCTGGAAGGGCTGAAGTTCACCATCGGCGGCCGCTATGCCTGGGAGAAGATCAGCCTGGATCACCAGCCGGGCGGCACGTTCTATGGGCTCACCACGCCTGACGTGAAGTTCGACCGTCCGAGCTGGAACGTGGGTCTGGAATATCAGGCCAACCCGGAGCTGATGCTCTATATCGTGGCGCGCGAGAGCTGGCGTTCCGGCGGCATCAACGGTGTGGCGCCTCCGGCGCTCAGTGCGACGCTCACCAACACCGACAAGTTCAAGTCGGAAGTGGCCCAGGATTTTGAAGGCGGCTTCAAGTACAACGGTGAGATCGGCACGACCCGCGTCCATCTGTACGGCTCGGCCTACACGATGCAGGTCAAGAACGTGCAGCGCACCATGTTCCCGGTCAATCCGGTCGATCCGTCGCTGGGCTCGATCGCCATCACGGTCAACGTGCCGGAGGCGCGGATCAAGGGCCTTGAGCTTGAGGCCGGCATCACGCCGAACGAGTGGCTGAGCCTGGGTTTGACGGCCGCCCACACCGATGCGAAGTTCACCAAGAACATCGCCTATGCGTTCGGTGTTCCGACCACGTTCGGTCCGGTCGCGGATGTGCCCAGCTGGTCCGGTTCAGCCTATGCAAGCGTGACCGTGCCTCTGGGCGATATGGGGCATCTCAATCTGCGGGGTGATCTCTATACCCAGAGCGGGTTCTATTTCTCGAATACGGCAAATTCGCTGAGCCCGAACACCCGCCTGCCCGGTTACACGACCGCCAATTTCCGTGTTGACTGGGAGGAGATCGGCGGCAGCACCTTCGGTGCGTCGCTGTGGGTCCGCAATGCCTTCAACGAGAAATACTATGTGGGCGGTCTCGCCCAGGGCACGTCGCTGGGTATCAACTCGGCGAATGTGGGCCGTCCCCGCATGTACGGTGCGGAAGTCCGCGTCTCGTTCTGAGGAGGCCATACAAGAAGTGGCGGGAGCGGTTATCCGCTCCCGCCACTTTTTTTGTGATCCGTTTTCCCCCTCATCCCACGGCGCTCAGGCGGAGCGCGCCACTGGCCGTTGGACGGGTGGGAGAGGAAAGCGCGGCTACAGGCTGCGGCCGCCGTCCACGATGATGGTCTGGCCGGTGATGTAGGACGCCAGCGGTGAGACCAGAAACAGGGCCGTGTGCGCGATGTCGGCGGGCAGGCCGAGCCGCCCCAGCGAAATCGTGGACAGGGCGGACGCCAGGCGATCGGGATGCTCCGTCGTCACCTTGGTCATCTTGGTGGCAATCATGCCCGGCGCGATGCCATTGACCCGCACACTCTCCCGGCCCCAGGCGTCGCCGAGCGTGCGGGTGAGGCCGACGACCGCCGCCTTGGAGGCGGCATAGGCCGGGTTGCCGATGACGGATTTATACGCGCCGATCGAGCTGATGATGAGGATCGAGCCCTGCTGCTTCCGCACGCTGGGATAGAAGCGGGTGCAGCAGTGCATGACACTGTTCAGGTTGATGTCGATCACGCGACGGAACGTCTCGATCTCGAATTCCTTGCGCTTGTAGACCACAGTGCCCTGGGACAGGACGAGCAGGTCCAGCCCGTCGGGGAAATCGGCGGCCGTGTCAATGGCGGCCGGGTCCGAGAGGTCAACCTGCTCGTACTCCAGGCCGGTCAGGTCCGAGCCCTCGCTGGCGTCATAATCGTCCGGCGAAGGCCGGGTGCCCCAGACCCGCACGGACGCACCCTGGCTGCGAAACAGCTGGGCAATGCCATTACCGATCCCGCTCGAGCCGCCGACCACAAGGGCTTTCTTTCCGGTGAGCCGGAGCACATCATTATCAAGATCCATCGCAATGCTACTTTCTGTTCATGCAGCGTTTGTGGGGTCGGGGCCGACCAGACTGGGGCGTTCGTCAAGCGTTGGCAGTCGCGTCAACTGGTTGCCGCCACTCACATGGAGGTTGAGCCCGGTCACGAAGGAGGGGCCGGCGAGCCACAGTGCGGCGTCGGCATAGTCTTCCGGCTCGCCGATGCGCCCCAGCGGAATTGCGCGGGCGTAGGTTTCTTCCATGCCGGGAACGCTCCACAGGCCGGACGACATCTCGCTGCGGATCGGGCCGGGGAGGATGGAATTCACCTTGATGCCCTTGCGGCCATATTCGGCGGCCGCATACCGTACCAGGCAGTCGATTGCCGCCTTGGCGCAGGCGTAAGGGTAGACGAACTCCATCGGCTTTGCCGCAGCAAGCGACGAGAAGAGGATGATCGAGCCGCCGTTCCGCATCGCGGCCGCGCTGTGGCGGACGAAATAGAGGCTGCCGAAGTAGTTGACCTCCATCGCCGCGCGAGCGTCGCTTACGGGGGCATTGGCAATTGTTCCCCCCATCGGCAGGGCGGCCGCGTTCACCGCAATGTCGAGCTGCCCGTAGCTGTCGATGGCGCGGGCGACAAAGGCGCGGACCTGTTCCTCATCCGCCACGTCGCACGCCTGTGCGATTCCCCCGGTCGCTTTCGCAAGTTCGGCCAACGGCTCGCTGCGGCGGGCCCCAACGACGAGCCTTGCGCCCTCCTTGGCGAAACGCTTGGCAATCGCCCAGCCAGTTCCACTGGGCGCCGAGGCTCCCAGAACGATCGCCACCTTTCCTTCGAGTACAGCCATGTGTTCCACTCCCTTCAGATCGACGCGCCAGCGATGTGTCCTTCGCGAATGGCGGACTGGAGAAAACGGGGGGAGTTGGCATCGCCAACCACCCGGATGTCCTTGAAGCGGTCGGACAGCGCCGTGTAGAGCTCGCGGTTGGGAGCGTTCGCCGAAATGAACACCACGGTATCGGCGGGCAGACGCTGGACGTCGGCATCGTCGGTGAAATGGGTCGGGCTGATCAGAACCTCGCCATCGGCGATCTCCACCACGCGGTGCCGGATCCGGTAGTCGAACGGCTTGCCCCGCATCCGCGTCAGGAACGGCTCCACCATCAGCGGGCCCTGGGCCAGGGGGGCGAGCATCCGCAGCCGTGTCACATAGGTCACGGCAAGGCCTTGCTCGATCAGGTGCTCGGCAGACGCCAGACCTTCGTAGTGACCGACATCGTCAATGACGACGGCGCTGCGCCCGAGGTTGGACGGCGGCTGCATGAACAGGTCGAGCGACGAGATGACATTGGGCCGGTTGAAGCCTCGGATCGGCTGGCCCGGATGGGAGTGCTGAATGCCATCCATGCGCGGGATCGAGCCGGTTGCGATCACGATGGCATCGGCTCCCGAGGCAATCACATCGTTCTCGTCCATGTAGGTGGAGAGGTTGACGCTGACACCGAGGCGGAAGATCTCGGATTCAAGCCAGGTCACGATGTCGATCATGCCGTGACGGGTCGGCGCCTTGGCAGCAGCGCGCAAAGCACCGCCAAGTTGCGGGCTGGCTTCTGCCAGCGTCACCTTGTGGCCACGCAGCGCTGCCACACGGGCCGCTTCCAGCCCCGCCGGTCCGCCGCCGACCACCAGAACGTTCTTCGGCTCCGTCGCCGGCACCAGAACGGCATCACCCCGGTAAAGCTCGTGCCCGGTGCCCGGATTGACGGCGCATTCCATATGGCCATGCTCGGTCGAGACCTGCGCGACGCAGGCCTGGTTGCAGCCGATGCAGGGGCGCACCTGGTCTGCCTTGCCGGCAAGGCTCTTCGTGACAAGGTCAGGGTCGGCGATCATCGCGCGCACCAGGCCCACCATGTCGGCATCACCGGCCCGGATGACCTGGTCGCATTCCTCGAGCGTGCGGAAGCGGCCGACAACCATGGTCGGCAGATCGATCTGGCGCGTAATCGGCCGGCTGGTCGGCAGTTCGTAGCCAACCGGCTCGTGCATTCCGCCGACCATCTTGGTGTAGCTGTTGTAATTGCCCACCGAGACGTTGACGTAATCGATCAGGCCGCGGTCCTGGAGCATGCGGGCGACAGCGAGGTTCTGCTCCTCGTCAACGCCGCCGACGGTGAGGTCCGGGGCCAGCCGAACGCCAACGACAAAATCGCGGGAGACCGCGCTGCGCACGGACTCCATCAGTTCGATGACGAACCGCGCCCGCTCTTCGATGGTCGCGCCGCCATACTCGTCGGTCCTCAGGTTGGTGTTTGCCGAGAGGAACTGGGCGGGCAGGTAGCCGTGGGCGCAATGGACCTCGACGCCGTCAAGGCCCCAGGCTTCCATCCGGCGGGCAGCGGTCGTGTAGGCTTCGATGATCTGGGCGATCATCGCCTTGGTCATCTCGATCGGGACAACACCCACCTCGACGCTGGGCGTGGCGCTGACGCCCCAGGGCGGGCTGCCGTCCCGCGGAATGGCGTGATGCCCCGCGTGCCAGAGCTGCTGGTAGACCTTCATGTCGTATTTGCGGCAGACGTCCATCAGCTTGCGATAGCCGGGCTCGAGCTCGGGCTTCCACAGGTCAATCGAGAGCGGACTTGTGGGATGGACCGAGCCCACTTCGATGATCGACAGCCCCGCACCGCCGCGCGCACGTGCTTCATGATAGGCAATCAGGGTGTCGTTCATCGATCCCTTGCCCAGGATGGTCCCATGGGCCGGACGGAAAATACGGTTCTTTATTGTCTGGTTGCCAATGCGGAGGGGCGTATGGACGTGCGTGTAGTGCATTGTTCACTCCTGTGGCCCGGGGCAGGCATCAAGCGGGTCGGAAGCGGAACTACTTCTGGCGCAGACGATTGACGGTCGCGACAAGGTCCGGGCTGGCCATGGCTTCCATTTCGAACTCAAGGCCGGGGGTCAGTGCCTGGGAGGCGATCAGGCTGGTGATGCGCGAGAAAGCGCGCTTGGTACCGATCACGCCGAGGGGAGGCATTGCCGCGATTTTCTCGGCCAGTGCGCGGGCGCGGGGCAGGGCTTCTTCCGGCGTCTCGACCAGCTCGGTGACCAGACCCCATTCATAGGCCTGCTCGCCCGTGATGATGTCGCCGGTCAAGAGGTAGCGTTTCGCGCGGTTGATGCCGATCGACTGCGACCAGCTGATGATGCCGCCGTCGCCCGCCGCCAGGCCGACGTTGACATGGGTGTCGGCGATCTTGGCGCCCTTCCAGGCAATAACGATATCGGAAAGCGTGGCAATGGTGGCGCCTAGTCCGATTGCGGCGCCCTGAACGGCGGAGATCACCGGGATCGGCAGTTCGGCAATGCCATAGAAAACGCCCTTGGCATATTTGACCATGTTGTTGCGAACGGCCTTGGAGGCGTTGGCCTCAAGCATTTCCTCGAAGTCGCCGCCGGCGGAGAAGGCCTTGCCTTCAGCCGAAAGGATCAGGGCCCGGATCGCCGGAATGTCTTCCGATACCTGCTCGATTGCCGACACGAATTCGACATGCGCCTGCATGTCGAACCGGTTCAGCAGGTCCGGTCGCGCCAGACGGATTTCCGCCACACCATTTTCGACCGATAGACGCAGTGTTTCGAAAGCCATGATCCCCCTCGTTCTCTTATTGGTACAGAACAATAGCTGGCTCGAGGCGACGACAACAGTAGCGCGGATTGTCTGCTGATGAAGAATGGCGTGCATCACGGCGCATGGTGCCGCCGGAACCGGGCTGTCAGAGCTGGATCGCGGACCTGCAAGAAGGCATCGTTCGGGCATCGGATCATCAATCAGGAGGGAGCCGGTGCCAGTTCTGGAGGGAAAGGTTGCCTTTGTAACAGGCGCGGCAAAGGGAATAGGATTCAGTATCGCCCGATTGTTCGCAGCCGAAGGCGCGCAGGTCGTTGTCGCGGCCCGTTCGCTTGAGCAATCCAGGGCCGCTGCCAGCCAGATCGAAGGGGAGACGCTCGCTGTCGCGCTGGATGTGCGCAACGATGGACAGTGGCGGGAAGCACTTGCGGCGACCGAGTCCCGGTTCGGAAAGCTCAATGTTCTGGTCAACTGTGCCGGCATTACCCGCGGTTCAACGCTCGCGGCCGCGGACGACGCGAACTGGGATGATCACATGGAGATCAATCTGCGCGGCCCATTTCTGGGATGCCGGGCTGCGCTGCCGCTGATGCAGCGGTCTGGTGAACCGGGCAGCATCGTCAACATTTCTTCGGCTTTCGGTATCCGCGTCACCCCGGGGTTCGCCGCCTACAGCGTGAGCAAGGCCGCGCTCAATGCGATGACGCGGGTGCTGGCACTTGAATGTGCTGCCGCCGGGTGGCCGATCCGGGTGAATGCCGTGATCCCGGGGGGCATCGAGACCGAGATGTTCGAGGAAGAACTCCGGCGGACCGGGATGGAGCGCGAAAAGGCCTATGCGCTGTTTTCCCGGATCCACCCGCTTGGCCGCATCGGCAAACCCGAGGAGGTGGCGCAGGCGGCGCTGTGGCTCGCCTCCGATGCGTCAAGCTTCACAACGGGGATGGAGCTGAAGGTCGATGGCGGCAGCACCATTCGCGCCTGAGGGAGGGAAGGAATGACAAAGACGGCGCTGGTTTTCGGTGGTTCCGGCGGCCTTGGTGCCGGTTGCGTCCGGGCGCTTGCCCGCGAGTGGCCCAACGTTGCGTTCACCTATCGCGCAGGTCGGGAACGGGCGGACACACTGGCCAGGTCGCTGCCCGCAACATGTCGCGCCTACGCTGTGCAATGCGATGTCATGGACAGCGCGTCGGTCGAATCCGTTGTGGCGGAAGTGACATCCGCGTGCGGGCCGATCGGCGCCGTGGTCTTTGCGGCGGGATGCGCCATTGACCAGCCTTATATTTCCCAAATCAGCGAAGCGCAGTGGCGCGATGTGTTCGAGACGGAAACGCTCGGTTTCACACGAGTGCTCGCGGCTATCCTGCCGCGATTTCGCGCGCAGGGGGGCGGCAGCATTGTTGCGGTGACATCGATGGCCAACACCCGCGTGATCCCGGGAGACAGCATCTCGGCGGCCCCCAAGGCGGCGATCGAGGCGCTGTGCCGGGGCGTTGCGAAGGAAGAGGGCAAGTATGGCATCCGTGCCAATACGGTGGCTCCGGGCGCAATGAATGCGGGTCTTGGCGAGCAGTACATCGCCGAGCGCATGACGCCAGAATTCTGGGAGACGTTCCGCAAGTCCATACCACTGCGCCGCTTCGGCACGGCTGAGGACATCGGGGAGGCTGCCGCCTTCTTTGCTTCCGATCGGTCGAGCTATTTTAGCGGCCAGACGCTGATTGCGGATGGCGGCTATACGCTGTGATCCTGCGGCAGCGGCGAAGTCCAACGATCACTTCGCCGCTGCAAGGAGCGATATGCCTTCGGACGGCTGGCCTCACGTGCGGAACGCGCACGGGTGCCGGGATCAGGAAGCGTTGTCCAGCTCCTGCATGTTGGAGGTCAGCCCCGCAGTCCAGGCACCATCCACTGCCAGTTCGGCGCCGCTGATGTAGGACGCTTCATCGCTGGCGAGGAAGAGAGAGGCGTAAGCGACCTCTGCCGGCTGGCCGATGCGGCCAAAGGGAATGCCGAAGGCGCGCGCCAGCGGTTCGGACTCGAAAGTGCCGGTCGGATTGAGCATCGGCGTGTCGATCGCGCCCGGGTGGACGGAATTCGCCCGCACATTGTAGGGGGCCCCTTCGAGCGCGATGGATTTTGTCATCCCGCGCACCGCCCACTTGCACGCATCATAGGCGCTCATGCCCATGGTTCCGCGCAGGCCATTGACCGAGGAGATGTTGACGATCGAGCCCCGGCGCGCTTCCTTCATCAGCGGAAGGACAGCCTTGATCCCGAGAAAAGGGCCCACCACGTTTACCGAGAGCACCCGCTGGAGATCGTCCCTGGTGGTCTGCTCGATGGGGTTGTACATGGTGATCGCCGCGTTGTTCACCAGGATATCCACCTTCCCGAACGCGGACAGTGCGGTCTGGACCACCGTTTCCCAGTCCGCTGCGTCCGTCACATTGTGGCGCACAAACCGTGCGCGCTCACCAATGCTCGCGGCGACGGCCTCGCCTCCAGCCGCGAGAATGTCTGTCAGCACGACAGAGCAGCCCTCATCGGCAAAGAGACGGGCGGTTGCCTCGCCCTGACCGCGCGCAGCGCCCGTGATAATCGCGACCTTGCCTTGCAGGCGACCCATGAATTTTCCTCCCCCTATGCGTCGATTTCTGTGTTCTCTGTTGTCCAACGTGAGCCGATGTCAGGATTGGGCGGCTTCGGCCGCAACCATGTCAGCCGCAATGAAGCCGAACACCATGGCCGGACCAATGGTCCCCCCTGCGCCCGGATAGGAATTGCCGAACGGGGAGCCGGAGGCGTTGCCCGCCGCATAAAGGCCCGGGATCGGTTGCCCTGACTGGTCGAGGACGCGCGCGGAGGCGTCGCACTTCAGGCCCCCCTTGGTGCCGAGGTCGCCGAGGTTGATCGGGACGGCGTAGAAAGGAGCCTTTTCGATGGGGCCAAGGCACGGGTTGGGTTTGACTGCGGGGTCGCCAAAATTGACGTCGTAGATGTTGCTGCCGCGTCCGAACTCCGGATCATGGCCCGTTCTGGCGTATTCGTTCATGCGGGCGACGACGGATTCCAGCTTGTCCGGGTTGATTTCGATTTTCTGCGCCAGCTCCCGCACGGTCGAGGCGCGGAAGATATAATGATCCCACCAGTCAACCGGGATCTTCCAGTCGGGCATGATGGCGGTCGGCATAATGCCGCCTGCGGTGAACTTGTACCGGAAGGTGGCATCGAATACCAACCAGCACGGCGTGTTGGCGCCGGTCTTGAGCTGGTCCTCCATCATGGCATTTCCGAAGCGGTCATAGCCGCAGGCCTCATCCACGAAGCGGTCTCCATTGCGGTTGACGCACACGCTGTGCGGCCGGCCAACGTCAAACGTGGCCTGATGGATTTCCTCGAAATTGGAAACGCCCGGGATCGGGATGGTCATGGTGGGAACCCACCAGCCCGTCTCCGTGAATTCGGTGGCGGCGCCGATTGCCAGACCCGCCTCCAGAACTTCGCCGCAATTGGCCTCGGGCGGGGTGCTGCTATAGCGGGTGCTTCCGGGGATGGTGAAGAAGCGGTCACGCAGCTTCTGGTTCCACTCGAAGCCGCCTGCGCAGACGATCACGCCGTGGCGGGAGCGAATGGTCTCGCGGCGACCCCAACGTTCCACGACAACGCCAACCACCCGGCCGTTCTCGACCACCAGTTCCTTGACGGCGCTGCCGAGCAGGAACTGCCCGCCAAGCCTGACGTAAAGCTCGACCAGCGGGCCAATAAGCGCTGCGCCCAGGCTGAACAGACGGTCCCGCCTTGTGATGAAACGGGTTCCGATATCCAGCCAGTAGCGGCCAATCACCTTGACCAGTTCACGGACCCAGCCCGGCGAACGCGTGGAGATGGTGTTCGCCTCCATGAAGTCCAGCGTGTAGCGGTTCATCAGCTTGAAGCGGGTGTACTGCTCGCGAACAAGCGGGAACAGATCCTTAAGGCGCCGTCCATCATATTTCGGGAAGACGATTGAACGGTCCGCACGCGCGCCAGGGGCTTCCGGGAAATAGTCGGGCCAGGGCATGACAGTCGGGCGGAGCCCCATTTCCTTGAGGAAGGCGATCATCCGTGGCCCGGCTTCGAGAAATGCCTTGACCCGGTCCTCGCGAACCGGCCCGTTGGCAACCGCATGGATATATGTCATGGCCTGATCACTGGAGTCATCCGTGCCCAGCCCATGGTTGGGAATCCAGATCACACCGCCTGACGTGGCGGACGTGCCGCCGATCTTATGGGCTTTCTCGACGATCAGGACCTTGAGGCCCCGTTTGGCTGCCCGCACCGCAGCTGCCATTCCGGCCGAACCGGAACCGGCAATGATGACGTCGTACGTTTCGTCCATTTTCTACCTCCCCTACGGCATGGAATGGATAACCCTATGGTCTGCATCAGACGATAGGTTCCGTGTCCTGTTTCAAATCATGGCTTGTTTGATTGCAGTACGAGACAACTCCCGGATTCGGGCCTGTGGTATAGCTGCCGTCTCTGCCCGTGTTCGCAATTGGGAGATTTGGTTTTGGCTGCGTTTGATCTGCCTCGTCCGTCTTTCATGTGCAGCGACGAAGTAAGTATCTTCGAGGCGATGGTCGATCGGTTCTTTGATGAACATGCCGATGCGGCCGCCCGTCAACGCTGGCGCGACCAGGGCTTCGTGGAGAGGGAATTCTGGCGCAAGGCTGGTGAGGCGGGAATTCTTGGCGTCTCCATCCCCGAGAAATACGGCGGGTCCGGCCTCGACTTCCGGTATGACGCGCTCGTGATGGAGCGGCAAGGCATCAAGCACGCTCTGAACTTTGCCTTCTCGCTCCACACCTCCGTGGTGGCCTCGTACATTTACAATTACGCGACCGACGAGCAGTGCCGCAGATGGCTCCCCGGCGCTGTCAGCGGCGAGACCTTGCTGGCGGTGGCCATGACGGAGCCGGGCGCGGGCTCGGACCTGCAAGGCATGCGCACGACGGCCCGCCGCGAAGGCGACCATTATGTGATCAACGGGCAGAAGACATTCATCTCCAATGGCTACGCCTGCGATCTTGTCGTGGTGGCGGCCAAGACGGACCCTGCTGCCGGGGCGCGCGGCATCTCCCTGTTCGCGGTAGAGGTGGACAAGGTCGAGGGCTTCGAGCGCGGCCGACTGCTCAAGAAGCTGGGGCAGGAAGGCCGCGACACGACCGAGCTTTTCTTCAACAACATGCGTGTACCGGCCGAAAACCTGCTGGGGGGTGTGGAAGGGCAGGGCTTCCGCATGTTGATGGAGCAGCTGCCCAAGGAACGGCTTGTCATCGCCTGGCAGGCCATGGGCATGATGGAGGCCGCGCTGGAAGAGACCGTCGCTTATGTCAAGGAGCGCAAGGCTTTCGGGAAGGCTCTGTTCGACCAGCAGAACACCCAGTTCAAACTGGCTGAATGCAAGACGCGCGCAACCGTCGCCAAGACATTTCTGTACCACTGCACGCAGCAGCTTCTGGAAGGGAAGCTGGATGCGGCAACGGCCTCCATGGCGAAGCTCTTCGTAACCGAGGCCCAGGCTTTCGTGATTGATGAGTGCCTGCAACTGTTTGGAGGGTACGGCTACATGCTCGAGTACCCCATTGCCGAAATGTACAAGGACGCTCGGGCGTTTCGCATTTACGGCGGCACCAGCGAAATCATGAAGTTGCTGATCGCGCGCTCCATTTGAGCGCAACTCTAGAGTGTGATTGAGGGGAATGGATTTCATGCCGGCTGATCTCGAAATTCAGAATAATATCGCCCTGGTGACGATCAATCGTCCCGAAGCGCGCAATGCAATCGATCGCGAGACGGCGCTGGCGCTGGAAGCGGCGGTCAAGAAGATCAACGCCGATCCTGAAATTCGCTGTGCCGTGATCACCGGTGCGGGCGGGAATTTCTGTGCCGGCATGGACCTCAAGGCCTTCCTGCGCGGGGAGGTGGTGCGCCTCCCGGATACGGGCTTTGCGGGGATGACCCAGGCCAAACTGGAGAAGCCGTTTATTGCCGCCGTTGAAGGCTATGCGCTGGCGGGTGGTTTTGAAATTCTCCTCGCATGCGACATTGTTGTTGCCGCCGAGACCGCCAAGTTCGGCCTGACGGAAGTCAAGCGCGGCCTTGTGGCCAACGCGGGCGGACTGGTCCGTCTGCCACGGCAGATGCCGATCAAGCTCGCGACCGAACTCGTGCTCACGGGCGATATCTATGAGGCCTCCAGGCTTGCGGCGGCCGGGCTCGTCAATCGGGTGGTGCCCCAGGGCGAGGCCCTGAATGCGGCCATGGAAATCGCCAGGACCATTGCCGCCAATGGACCGTTGGCTGTCGCGGCAAGCCGCAAGGTGCTGAACGAGTCTCGAGAATGGCCGGAAGCGGAAATGTTCGAGCGCCAGTTCAAGGTGACCGCCCCGGTCTTCCAGTCGGAGGACGCTCGGGAAGGCGCCACCGCCTTTGCGGAAAAGCGCGCCCCGGTGTGGAAGGGGCGCTGATCGTCCAAGGGTCAGGAGCCCTCTCGGGAAGGAGAGGGGGTGCCGGCAGGGGTAACGTACGGTCAGGAGCCTGAATTGTCCTGCCGCGCAGTGGCTTTTGCCGGGGTTCAATCGTGCCTTTGGATTTTTCCGGATGCGGGCAACACTCCAAAGGAGAATGCAACGCGAGGCGGTTCCAATGAATGCCATAACACCAAACTCTGCTGATCTGGACCAGCGGGAGGTTCTGTTTACGCCGTTGACCGTGCGGAACGTCACTTTCCGCAACCGGATCGCCATGTCGCCGATGACCCGTGGCTTCTGCCCCAATGGCACGCCGGGGGAGAATGTGGTCGCCTATTACCGCCGTCGCGCTGAAGGCGGCGTCGGGCTCATCGTGACCGAAGGCATTGCGGTGGATCATCCCGCCGCTCTTGGCGATGCAGGGCTGGGCGAAAACAACATCCCCGTCCTGGCCGGAGATGGCCCGATTGCCGGATGGCGCGCGGTTGTCGATGCGGTGCATGCGGCTGGCGCCAAGATCATTCCCCAGCTGTGGCACCAGGGCGCCATGCGCAAACCCGGCACCGGGCCGCACCCGGATGTGCCGAGTGTGAGCCCGTCCGGGATCTGGGGGCCTCTCGGGCGGATGACGTCCATCGACCCGGGCAGCATCCCGGCCGACCCGCGCATCGGTGAGCCGATGAGCGACGAGGACATCGAGGACGCCATTCAGGCCTTCGTTCGCTGTGCCGAGAACGCGATGAAGGCTGGCTTCGACGGGATCGCGCTGCATGGCGGTCATGGCTATCTGATCGACAACTTCCTGTGGAAGGAGACGAACCAGCGCAATGACCGGTGGGGCGGGGACCGCACCCGCCGCTCCGAGTTCGCGGCCGAGATCGTTCGCCGCATCCGGGCCGTGATTGGCGAGGATCTGCCGATCTTCTTCCGCTTCTCGCAGTGGCGGCAGCAGGACTTCCGCTCCACCCTTGCGGACTCGCCGGAGGAACTTGGGGAAGTTCTTCGCCCGCTGGCGGAAGCGGGGGTCGATGTGTTCGATGCCAGCGTCAGGTATTACAACAGCCCGGCTTTCAAGGGGTATCCCGAGAACCTGGCGGGATGGGCCAAGCGCCTGACCGGCAAGCTCTCGATGGCCGTCGGCGGGATCGGCATCAACCAGGGCATGTATGACCGCGACAAGCCGGTGCAGGCCGTGGTGGACTACGCCCCCTTGCTGGAGCGCTTCGGGCGCGGCGAGTTTGATCTCATCGCGGTTGGACGGGCCATGATCGGCGATCCGAACTGGGCCGAGAAGTTCCGCGCCGGCCAGGAACCCGAGCCGTACCGCAAGGAAAATGATGGGATCTTGACCTGAATTGCAGCCGGTCTTGATCTGATTGCCGCGGCGGTCGCCAGCCTGCCCGGCAATGACAATAATCAAACCAGCTGACCTTTCGGCCGTCCCTGAGAGAGAACCCCATGTCTAATGTACCTGTCATTGTTGATATCGTCCGTTCCCCCATGGCGCGCGGAAAACCGGGTGGCGCCCTGTCCTCGCTGCATCCGGCAGAGCTGTTCCGGCAGGTTATGGTTGCCCTGGTGGAGCGCAACCGGCTCGATCCGGGCGAGGTCGATGACCTGATCGTGGGGTGCGTCAGCCAGGCGGGCGAGCAGGCGGTTCCCATCGGGAGAACGGCCTGGCTCGCGGCTGGCTATCCCTTCCACGTGCCCTGCACCATGGTTGAGCGCCGCTGCGGCTCGAGCCAGCAGGCCGTTCATTTCGCCGCTCAAGGCATCGCTGCCGGTGCCTACGACATTGTCATCGCGGGCGGCATTGAATCGATGAGTCGTGTGCCGATGGGCAGCGCCCGTATGGGCAAGGACCCCCACGGGCCGACCTATGATGTGCTGTTCCCGAACACGGTCGGCCAGGGCATCGCAGCCGAGCTGATTGCGGCCAAGTGGAACATTTCGCGGGAGGAGATGGATGAATACTCCGCCCGCTCCCACCAACTCGCGGAAGCCGCGCGCCAGGCGGGCAAGTTCGATCGTGAGATCGTGCCTGTCGACACGCCGGAGGGAAGGGTCACGCAGGACGAGACGATCCGGCCCTCAACCACGCCGGAGGCCCTTGCCCAGCTCAAGACCTCGTTCGAGAGCGAGGAAATGGCGTCGCGTTTCCCGCAGATCCGGTGGAGCATCACGGCCGGTAACAGCTCGCAGATCACGGATGGCGCCTCGGCTGCCCTGATCATGTCGGAGAAAGCCGCCAACCGCCTGGGTCTGAAGCCCCGCGCCCGTTTTGTCGCCTTCGATGTCGTGGGTGACGATCCCATCCTGATGCTGACGGCACCCATCCCGGCCACCCGCCGGGTGCTGAAGAAGGCAGGCCTCAGCGTCGATGCGATCGACCAGTTCGAAGTGAACGAGGCCTTCGCGCCCGTTCCGCTGGCATGGCAGCGCGAAATCAATGCGGATTTCGCCCGCCTCAATCCGCGCGGCGGTGCCATTGCCCTCGGTCACCCGCTCGGCGCGTCGGGCACCCGCCTGATGGGGTCCTTGCTGAATGGTCTTGAGGAAACGGGGGGGCGCTACGGGCTTCAGGTGATGTGTGAAGCCGGTGGTCTTGCCAACGCGACAATCATTGAGCGTATCTGAACAGGGAACGTAAAAATGAATATTGAAGGAGCCGTAGCGGTCGTCACCGGCGGTGCGTCGGGTCTGGGTCGCGCGACAGTGGAGCAGATCGTCAAGGCCGGGGGCAAGGTCGTGATTGCGGACCTGCCGACCTCGGACGGTGAGGCCGTCGCCCGTGACCTTGGCCCCATGGTGCGCTTTGTGCCGGCCGACGTGACGAACACGGACCAGATGAATGCCGTTTTCGACGCGGCTGAGGAAATGGGCACCCTGCGGGCGGTGGTCCATTGCGCCGGACGGGGCGGTCCCATTCGTGTCGTCGACCGCGACGGGAACCCGGGGTCGCTTGAGACCTATGAAACCGTGGTGCGGATCAACCTGATCGGCAGTTTCAACGTGCTGCGCCTGGGTGCGGCCCGGATGGCCAAAAACGAGCCCGTCGACGGCGAACGCGGCGTGGTGGTCATGACCGCCTCGGTCGCCGCTTTCGAGGGCCAGATCGGGCAAATCCCCTATGCATCGGCTAAGGCCGGTATCGTCGGCATGACGATCGTGGCGGCGCGTGACCTGGCCAGCCACAAGATCCGGGTCTGCACCATCGCGCCGGGCACCTTCGACACCCCGATCCTGAAAAACGTCAAGCCGGAGGTGCGCGAGGCGCTGGCCGCGGCGGTTCCCCACCCCAAACGGCTGGGCCATCCGGCCGAGTTTGCCAAACTGGCCTGCCACATCATCGACAATGCGATGTTGAACGGCGAGACGATCCGTATCGATGGCGCTATCAGGATGCCGCCGAGATGAGCGAGATCCTCCTTCGTGAGTTCGATCAGGGGATCCTGACACTGACGCTGAACCGTCCGGAGATGCGTAATCCCGTGTCGGATCCCGCCATGATTGAGGCCTTGTGCGCTGCAATCGAGGAGGCGGATGCCGACATCGCTAACCGGGTTGTCATCATTACCGGTGCGGGAAGCGCGTTCTCGAGCGGGGGGGATATCGCGTCGATGAAGGTTGGAGGGGGGCTGAATGACCCCCTCCCGCCGGTGACGCGGCGCAATTATCGCAACGGCATCCAGCGGTTGCCGCGCTTGTTCGAGTCTATCGAGGTTCCGGTCATCGCGGCCGTCAATGGCCCTGCGATTGGCGCCGGTTGCGATCTCGCCTGCATGTGCGACGTTCGGATCGCATCCGAAAAAGCGCGGTTCGCGGAGAGCTTCGTCAAGATGGGGATCGTGCCGGGGGATGGTGGCGCCTGGTTGCTGCCCCGGGTCGTCGGCTGGTCGAAGGCGAGCGAATTGGCCTTTACCGGCGATATGCTCGATGCCGCCGAGGCGCTTTCATGCGGTCTCGTCTCGAAGGTGGTGCCGCACGATCAGCTCATGACCGAGGCGCGCGCCCTGGCAGCGCGGATTGCGGCCAATCCTCCCTATGCGGTCCGCATGACCAAGCGGTTGATCCGTGAGAGCCGGCTCTCCTCGCTTTCCGCCATCCTCGAAGCATCGGCGGCCGCTCAGGCCCTTTGCCATACGACCAACGATCACGCTGAAGCGGTTGACGCCTTTCTGGAAAAACGACCCGCTCGTTTCACCGGGCAATAGGCAGGCGAGGACGGAGACATGAGCGAGCAGGAAAAGATTCAGGCACTGCGCAGCGAAATCCGCGAGTGGCTTCGGACAAATCTTCCGAAGGACTGGCGTGATCGTCAGCGCGGCGATGATATTCCCGGCTTCCTCGCCATGCAGAAGGAGTGGTTTGGCCGCCTGGTGAAGGCTGGCTATGCCATTCCGCACTGGCCCAAGGAATGGCCGGGCGGCGGGCGGTCGCTCGCCGAACAGATCGCGATCTTCGAGGAGCTGGCCCGTGCGGGCGCGCCGCGCATGATCCTCTATTTTGTGTCGCTGTATCATGCGGCCATGACGCTCATCGAGTGCGGAACCGAGGCGCAGCGGGCAAAGCATCTGCCGGCCATTCTGAACGGCGAAATCTGGTGTCAGGGTTTCTCCGAGCCGGGCGCCGGTTCCGACCTTGCCAGCCTGAGAACCCGCGCGGTCCGCAAGGGGGATCGCTATATCGTATCCGGCCAGAAGATCTGGTCGACACTGGGTCAATTCGCTGACCAGTGCCTGCTGCTCGTGCGCACGGACTCCAGCGGACCCAAGCAGGCCGGCATCACGTTCCTGCTGATGGATATGAAGTCCAAGGGCGTCGATGTCCGCCCAATTCGGCAGGTGACCGGGGACGAGGAATTCGCGGAAATTTTCCTCGATGAGGTGGAAATCCCGGTCGAAAACGTGGTCGGCAAGGAAAATGAGGGATGGCGCGTCGCGCAGGTCACGCTGGCGTCGGAACGCGGCCTGACTCTCGTGGAACTGACCGAGCGCATGGCCCAGTCCCTGTGGCGGCTGGTGGATGCGGCAACGGGAGGTTCGGGAGATCTTTCCGCCATTGATCCCGGCCTTGCGCGCAGCGTGGCTGATATCGCCACACGGATTGAGGCTCTGCGTGCCATACTTGTCAACTTCATGGCGAACCGCATTGCTGGCAACGAGGCGTTGGGCGATGCCTCTATTATCAAGCTTGCCTATTCGCGTCTCTCGCGGGACTTCACGTCGCTCGGGTTGAGGCTGCGGGGTCTCCCCGCCATGCGGGAGACCAGCTATGTGCTGGGCGCAGGCTATGAAACCGGCAACTGGATGTTCGATTTCCTGAACAGCTACCAGTACAACATTGCCGGCGGCAGCAACGAGATCCAGCGCAACATCGTTGCAGAACGTGTGCTCAACATGCCGAAGGAGCGGTTGTCATGAACACAATGCCTGTGGACATGATTGACCTGAGTGAATTGCGCTCGACGACGCAGCGGCTGCTTGCGGACAAGATTGAGCGGCGTTCTCCATGGATCGGAAATGGGCGCAAGACAGAGGAGCTTGACCGCATCGCTGCCGAGCAGGGATGGTTCATGCTCACCGCGCCCGAAGACCTGGGCGGGCTTGGTCAGAGCTTTGTCGCGCTGGCACCGATCTATGAGGAGCTGGGCCGCAGTCTGGCGCCGATCTGGCTGTCGGGGACCATGGCGGCGATCGATGCGCTCCTGGTCGATGGTTCAGACGCGGCGCGTGAGGGTGTCGCCGGTGTTCTGGAGGGCGGAACGCGCATTGCGTTTGTCATGCTGCCCGAGGGCCAAAGCATCGGCAAAGCGTCGCTGCCGGTGGTCCCCGCCGACGAGAACGCGACCCATTTTCTCGTGGTAACACACGACGCAAGGGAGGCGCGGCTCATCCCGGTTGGAGTGACGGGGCTGACGGTGAAGCCGGTCGAGACCTGGGATCTTGGCCGGGGTTACGTTGAAGTCATTCTGGATAACGTGGCGGACGGCCTGGTCCTGTCGCAAGACGCCGCCATCACCGCCCGGGCGCACTGCGAACTGGCGCTCGCTCTGGACTGCGTCGGGGCGTCTCAACAGTGTCTGGATGAGACGGTCACGTACATGCTTGGGCGGCAGCAGTTCGGCCGCCCCATCGCCTCGTTCCAGGCGTTGAAGCACCGCGCGGCCGACCTCAAGGTTGCTGTCGAGCTGGCCCGGTCGCTGGCCAATCACGCCGCGCAGATGTTCGCGTCCCGCTCCGGCAATTGGTCGCTGCTGGCCACGCAAGCCCGGGTCCTTGCAACGGATGTGTTCCGGCAGGTTGCCGAGGACGCGGTGCAGCTCCACGGCGGCGTCGGCTTTACGTGGGAGTTCAACTGCCACCTGTTCCTCAAGCGGGCGCTGATGAACGAGCTGCTGCATGGCACGCCCGAACAGCTGCGGGACAGGATTGCGGCTCAAATCACGCTGGATCTACCGGAAACCGGCGCATAATGCCAAAATCATGGGGAGGAGAGAGGCATGGGGATGCTGGAGGGCAAGAGCTGCATTATCACTGGCGGTGCG
The DNA here is from genome assembly GCF_051304405.1 of Pedomonas sp. V897. Lineage (NCBI taxonomy): Bacteria > Pseudomonadati > Pseudomonadota > Alphaproteobacteria > Sphingomonadales > Pedomonadaceae > Pedomonas > Pedomonas sp. V897. Next base: position 187,362 of record NZ_JBPPGG010000003.1, on the reverse strand, counting down.
GGCAGCATCGGGCTTGCAACGGCCAGGAAGTTCCTGGCGGAGGGGGCGAAGGTTCTGCTGGTTGATCTGAGCGAGGCAGACCTCGCTCGCGCAGCCGAGGGTCTCCCTGCCGATCGCGTTGCGACCTGCGCTGCGGACGTTGGGGATGTGGCTCAGACCAGGGCCTATATTGATGCTGCGGTATCGCGTTGGGGACGCATTGACGTCCTGTTCTGCAATGCCGGTATTTCCGGCTCGATCGCAGGGATCGAGGACTATCCCGACGACGGCCTTGACCTGGCATTCCGGGTTCATGTGCGGGGCACGTTTCTCGGGTGCAAATACGCCTTGCCGCACATGGGGCAGGGGGGCTCGATCATCATCAATTCGAGCGTGGCCGGTCTCGGCGGCAGCCCGGGCATCTATGCTTACTGCACGGCCAAGCACGCCCAGATCGGGTTCATGCGGTCGCTGGCGAAGGAACTGGCGGGGCGGGGTATTCGGGTGAATTCCATTCATCCGGGGCCTGTCGACAACGCTTTCCAGACCCATATCGAAGATTCATTCAGCCCGATGATGGGCGGTGGCGATGCGACCGCTCTCATGAACTCGATGATTCCGCTTGGACGGCACGGCAAGGCCGAGGAAATCGCCAATTCGGTGCTTTACCTCGCCAGCGACATGAGCAGCTTTGTCACCGGCAGCACGCATGTCGTGGACGGCGGGTTTACCGCCTGAGGCCGGGTCAGGCGTTCTGCCGGTCCCTTTTGCGGTGAAGGCCGGAACTGGTATTTAAGAGTTGTTGATTCACTGGGGAGCGAGGCCAGCCATTCCGGGCCTCGCTCCCCAAATTGTTTTCGGCATTGGCCTGAAAAAATGCGGCGTCGGCCGAACGTTCGGCCGGCGCCTGAGGCAGCGATCTCCCGGAGGAGCGGATTATTCTGGCATCGTGAGCGCAACGGCGCCGAAGGGCCGCGCCTTTTCCACGTATTCCAGCGCTTGAGGTGCCTGGTCGAAGGGGAAGCTGCGGGCGAACAGCGGCTTGATGCTGCCCTCGTCCGCCAGACGGGTGAACACCGTCCAAGCGTCAGCCCATTCCTCCGGGGTGCAGGTATACACACCGTAACCCTGGATGCTGCCCCGGTACAGGATGAGGTCCGCAAGCGTAATGGTCGACTGGCGTCCCGCCGCAAAGCCCAGGCAGATCATCTTGCTGTAGCGCTTGATGCATTTGGCCGCCTCGGCAAGGATCTGGCCGCCGAGGGAGTCGATCACAATGTCCACGCCTTCGCCGCCGTTGAGCGCATGGACGCCTTCCTGCATGGACTGCTTCGACAGGTCGATCACATTGGTGAAGCCTGCCGCGCGGGCCTGCTCGGCCTTGGCGGTGGAGCTTGTGGTGCTGATCACGTTGGCGGCACCGAGGGCGCGGGCGAGCTGATAGGCGGCGTTGCCGACCGATCCGCCAATGCCCGGCGCCAGGACGGTCATGCCGGGCTTGAACCCGGCTTCCATGAGGGCCCGGTAAGCGGTCGGATAGGCAACGGCGGCCTGCGCGGCGGCACCGTCCGAAACGCTGTCCGGGATCTTCCAGGCATGGATTTCCTCAACCGTGCAGTATTCCGCCCAGCTTCCGGCGCGCATGAAGCCGTAAGGAAACGCGCCGAACATCACCCGGTCTCCAGCCTTGAAGCGGGTGGAGTTGCCCGCATCCTCAACGATGCCGGCCCCCTGGTTACCCGGGATCAGGGGCAGGTTGCATTGCGGGAAATTGGGTTCGTTCTGGTCGTTGATAATGGCCACATCGAACGGCACCACGCCCGGCGCCGTAATCTTCACCAGGATTTCCGACCCGGTTGGGACCGGCTTGTCTACTTCGACCAGTTTGAGCGCGCCGGGCCCAGTCTGGCCATCGATCATCCACGCACGCATGCGTTCTCCCCTCAGATTTTGGTTGGGCCGCGGTTTAGCTTGCGGCCACTGTCAACTTGCGACGACGGACCTGGATGCCGGCGGCTTCCCGGTCCCATGTGCCGGCCGTGACCCCCTCAGCCCGCAGCTGATACTTCAGAACCCGACCCGTCGGATTCTTCGGCAGTTCAGAACGGAACTCGTAGTAACGGGGGACCGCGAAGTGCGGCAGGTTATCGATCGACCAGAGGCAGAGCTCCCGCTCGGTCAGGGCCGCGCCTTCGCGCAGAACGACCGTGACCTTGATGTCGTCTTCGCCGGTCTGTGCGCCGACCGCATGAACCGCAACCTCCGCAATGTCGGGGTGGGCGCTGAAGGCGCGCTCCAGTTCGAAACTGGAGACGTTCTCGCCCCGTGAGCGGAGGTAATCCTTCGCGCGGTCCGCAAAGAACAGGTAGCCATTGACCAGTTTTCCCAGGTCGCCGGTGTGCATCCACATGTTCTTCCAGACTGCCACCGTTTCCGCCGGGCGTTTCCAGTACCCCTCGAACATCACGTTCGCCTCGCGCGGGCGCACGACGATCTGGCCAACGGTTCCTTCCGGGACCGGCTGATCGTTCTCGTCGAAGATCATCAACTCGTATTCATCGACCACACGACCGGCACAGGTCTCGGGCGGCGTCTCGCCGATGGGAACGGCGGTGATGCGGATGGCCTCGGTCTGACCATAGGACCAGCTCGACGCCAGCGGGACGCCAAACCGCTCCCGCCAGATCTTTCGGACTTCCGGCGTGATCGGGAAACCGAAGATCATCTTCAGCTGGCCATAGCAGCGTTTTGCGGCGTCACAATCGGGCGCCTGTGCCACAAGCTGAAAGATTGACGCCATGAGAAGCGCCGAGACGGCCCCAGACGCCTCGATATCCTCCCAGAAGCGCCGGACCGAGAACTGGCTGGAGATGGCAATGCGGGAGGCATCGCTCATCACCGCGATCGCGGCCGAAAGGGCGGCGGCATGGAACAGGGGGAGACAGGTAAAGAGCGTCTGCCCCTCTTCGAGGATGGTATGGCGGCGGTTGATCCGGCCCACGGCTGCCAGATAGTTGTGCGAGATCATGCAGCCCTTCGAGGGGCCGGTTGTTCCCGACGTATAGAGCAATGCGGCAAGATCGCTCGGCTTGACCTCGATGCCGGTCGGCGAGGTGTCGTTGCCGCGGTACTCATCCAGAGAGCGGATCGGGATGTGGCAGTCAGGCGTCTCCGTCAGGTTCCGGCACAGAATGATTTTGACGCAGGGAATGCCGTCGGCAATCTGCACGAACCGTTCGAGATAGTGCGGGTCGCTGATGACGACTTCCGCTTCGGTGTCGTGCACCTGGTGCCGGAGAAATTCACCGCGATAGGCGGTGTTGATCGGCACCCAGATGGCGCCCAGCTTGTTGATCGCAAACCAGCAGACAAATACATCCGTGCTTGAATCAAGCAGGGTGACGACGCACTTGCCCGCACTTACGCCCAGCTCCGCCAGCTTGTGGGCCATGGCGTTGGACAGGCGGTCCAGCTCGCCATAGGTCAGGGGCTGGCCGTCAACCACAACGAATTCACGGTCGGGATGAGCGCTTGTGGCCCGTGCCAGAAGATTGAGGACCGAATCCCGGATGCCGGGGCGAAACGTCGACACAGAATTGGGGGAAGCGTGGCTCATTCCCGGGTCCCCGTGTTGACAACATCCACCACAATCATGACCGTCTTGTCGCGATCAAGGAACTTGAGTTCGTCTTCAACGAGAATCGGGTTGATCTCGGGATCGTTGAAAATGCGCTTCATTTCCTCGACGTCGGCCTGGCCGCCAACGACCATCTCGGTAATGCAGTCGTACCCGATGTCATAGGGCACCGGCTCTGTCCCTTCCGGGATGTTGCTGGGATTGAGCAGGGCAAAGGTCGGATAGTTGCGGACATAGCTCTTCAGCAGATGGCCGATGTATTTCTTGGCCAGAAGAACATGGCTGTTTTCATAGTGGGTGCGGAACTGCTCCGGCGTGATGCCCTCTTTCCGCTTCAGGAAATAAATGATCTTGATCATGCTACCGCCTCCCTAAAATGCAGATCATCGATTGACGATGCGTCAGCGCAGGATTTCGAGGATCGCGGCCGTGTCGCCATACACCGGGTTGATCAGCTTGATCTTGCCATCGACGATGTGAACAGCCTCGGCCAGCTTGAATGAGGCGGTCTTGCCCGAATTCCGGGCCGTCGCCGTAAACGTGCCATAGACGACCACCCACTCATCCGCGGTGGTGAAGACCTCGGGCTGGAAGGAAAAATTGCTGAACGAGCCTGCCATCTTGTGCAGTGCTGAACGGATCGCATCGCGTCCGACATGCCGACCACCGTAGGGCAGGGTGTCCGCTTCCAGAAGGGCTCCATCTTCGGCAAAGAAATCCAGGAAGCCCTCAATGTCGCCACGCTCGAGCATCGAGGCGTAGGCGTCCTTTACCAGTTGCACAAGGTCGGTGGCCAACTTTTCCTCCATTCGTCCGATCTGATGCAGGCATCAGAAAGTTCCAGTTGTTCAGGAGGTTGATCGATTCTCGGGCGGTTGGCCAGACAGCCCGGGCGGCTTTGCCGGTATGGTCAAGAAAAGATGCAGCGCTGGTCCCAAGCCATGGCCGGGAGCCAGCGCTGCGAGGCTTCAGGTGCTGTTAGTCGGAGATGCCCATGGCCCGCATGTAGGCTTCATGGAAGTGGCGGATGCGGATCTCCTGCTCGGTCGCAAGGAGCGGACGCGCCACGCGGGGATCCGTCGCCTTCATGCCCCTGTGGACTTCCTCCATGTTCTCCATGTCCTCGTCCATGATGTAGCCGACCTGGCCCGTCTCCGGGTAATCGCGGCCCTTTTCGTTGAAATCGATCCACACCGTCTTGGCGGTCGGAGGCGCCGAACCATCCGCCGGAAGGGGCTGGAGCAGACGGATTTCCATGACGCATTCGTCCGGGCTGTTGCCGAGCGGCGTGAAGTTGTACCACCAGGGCAGACCTTCACCCCACCAGGGGAAGAATGCCGGGAACATGAACCACTGGTGCATGTCGACCAGATAGGAAATCGACCGGTCGCGGAAGTCGATGCCGAGCGTCTGGAGGTACTTTTCGGCAGTCTTCTGCGCGGCGTATTCGCGCGCATCGGCCACGGTCGTGCCCCGCTCGGGCGGCGGGAAGGGCAGACCATACGTATTGCAGAACAGCTCAAGCGAGAGCCGCGGGCTGACTTCGTTCTGCACCCAGCCGTCCGGGACGAGGGCAGGGGTGATCAGGCGGCTGACCGCAGACTTGCCGTCGTCCCAGCAGTCGGTTTGCGTGTAGGTGGAGCCGAAAATCGGCATCCCGGACGGATGGGTGGTGAGGACGTGGTATCCTTCGAGGAACGCCTCCAGCCCCGACTTCCAGTTGATCTTGACCTTCTTCTTGATGCGGATTGCCGTGTAGCGGTTTTCCTGCGGGCAATCACGGAAGTGCCTGGGCATAACGCCGAGCGCTTCGCTCAGCGGCGGCGCATTCAGATCCGGGTTGATGAAGACGTTGCCGCCCCAGGTGTCGCACTGCACCGGGCGCAGGCCGACCTTTTCAAGCTGGATGCCAGGGAATTCCTCCTCGCGCGGCACCCAGATGAGCTTGCCGTCCAGCCCGTAACTCCATGCGTGGAAGGGGCACTGAATCATGTCGCCGGATTCGGGCGTGTCGCCGCACAGGCGGCGTGCGCGGTGCCGGCAGCTGTTCCAGAAGGCCTTGAAGCTCGTCTCCGAAGTGCGAACGACGAGGAACGACAGGGGGCCGACATCGTAGGCAACGCGATCGCCGACGTTCGGGATGTCTTCGACGCGGCAGGCGACCTGCCAGCATTTCATCCAGATCTTTTCAACTTCCTCATCGACGTATTTCGGGTCGATGTAATATTTGTAGGGCAAGGGCCGGCAATTGGGGCGATGCGTGCCGCGCTCTGCAACCGTATCAGGGATTTTCTCCCCGGCGCGGGCGAGATAATCAACGTACTGCGGCATGTCCTCGAACTGCCTGCCGAAGACAGCGCGAACGTATTTCTTGTTGCCATATTTGGTGATGTCGTTCTCGACTTCCTTCGAGATTTCGGTGGAGATGTCGTTCATTTTGTCCTCCAGGCCTGCATTTGCGCGGCGCGGTCTCGTGTTATTCTCAAAAGGCGACAGCATTCGGCAGGGCTGCACAGACAGGTCCGACAGATGCTGGTAGAGCCGGAAAGGCTCCTGCTCTCAGGCCTGCAACGGTTGTGTAGGTCTGCAGGAGATCGTCCTCATAAGTCGGTGCAGCTCTCGATATGCTTTCTCTCCCAAGACGCTATGAGGCTATCACTGCTTGCTCATTATCGAGAAGGCTGGGCTTGTCTGTCTCCGCAGTCCCGATTGTCTCATATGGAAATGAAAGCGGGTAGAGTTCACTTGCAGGCAAATTTCTCGCCTGAAGCCGGGTCGTGGCCACGGAAAATGCCCTGGCGATGGGGATTGCCCATGCCTGTGGGACGCGCCTGTATGGGTGTCATAGAAAATGTGGGTGCCGGGGTAAACAGGCCCGCAGTTGCGGTTGTGCGTATGCCGGCATATAGAATCGGGCATGGCTGGCCGCTTACCCTCTCTGCGTGGCATCGAGACGTTCGTTTGCGTTGCCGAGTTGCTGAACCTGCGGCTCGCGTCCGAGCGGCTGAACGTGACCGTTTCGGCCATCAGTTATCGCATTCAGGCGCTGGAAGATGAACTGGGGGTCAAGTTGTTTGACCGCAGTCAGCGTCGACTGCGGCTGACGGAGGAAGGACGCGCCTTTCTCGACCGGTTGCAGCCCGGGCTGGCTTCCCTTGCGGAAGCAACGACCGACACGCGCAAGGCTTTGGCCCGGCCCGTGCTCCGTGTTGCGGCTCCTGCCATCATTCACGATCTCATCATCGTGCCCCGCCTTGACAGTTTTCTGAATGACCACCCGCTGACGCGCATAGAGTTGCTCTCCGGGCGTCGCCGGGCTGCGGGAAACGATGTGGCAATCGTTCCGCTTTCGCCTTCTTCCCTGCGGGATGGTGCAGAGCCGCTCCTTGATATCGTGGTTACGCCGGTGTGCAGCCCTGATTTTCTGGCTCGCCACACCATAGAGAGTCCTCACGACCTGCTGAATCTGCCGCTTATCGATACGATTCCTTCGATCAACGTGTGGAAGACATGGTTTCGTGCCGCCGGAATCGACGTTGAACAGCCGTCTCCGGCCCTGGCCTGCGACAACCACACGATGCTGTATCGTGCTGCCGCTGCCGGCCTGGGGGTGGCTTTGGCCAACCCCACTCTGATCAGCAATTTTCTCAGGGAGGGGCGGCTGGTGCGGCCGCTGTCCTTCGAGAGCCCTGTGCTGCCAAGCCTGGGTGTGGTGGTCAGCGAGCGGGGCAATATGCGCCTGGGGCGCGCCTTTGCGCGTTGGCTGCGCAACGAACTCGGTGCGATCGTTCAAAATGATTCAATAAGCTCGGCGAACTTCGCGAATGAAAGCTGACGGCCAGAAACTATCTTAAGACCACCGGGCATTGCGCAGTTTTATCCTGCCCGGTGCAGGGAGAGATGTGATGGCTGTTCAGTTCGTTCTATCCAACCAGACCGCAGGTGCTCCGCCGCCGCGCCGGCCCTACTCGCTGCGACGGACCAGTTCCCATCAGACGTACTGGCCCGGCGGCGGTGCGGCGCCTGCCGTCATGGCCGGGCGCGCCCGGGATCTCTATACGCGAGCGACGGCGGATCAGGTGGAGGTGGTGGACGACGCCTGGATTGACGCCCGCCTCAACGCCAAACGCCAGATCGTCTCGCTCGATGGCAGCCAGCACCGGGATATTCTTGCCGGTTTCGCCGGCCTCGCGCCGGGCGGACCGATCCGCAAGGCGATGGCTGCGCAGATTCCTCAGGAAGGGGAGGCGAACACGCTTCTTCATCGCCTGCTGGATGACATGGCGGGTGCCGCCTTCATGTCTCCGTCGGCCTGGTATGACTGGCCGGGCGGCGTTGAAGGCTACAGCAAGGAGAGCGGAGAGCTGATCAGCTTTCACTGGCCGGTGGAAGGGCTGTGCCTCTCCTACACGCCGGGTTCGGAGGCGATGACGCCAGAGGGGTTGAACAACGAGGCGATTGCCGAACATCCGTTCTTCCCGCCTCCGTTCTCCGACGATGACCCGTGGCAATGGCATGAGTTCGTGCAGACCGCCGGGCCGAATTGCTGGCGCCTGCGGCGCATGGATGTCTTCCGCGAGGATGGCCGGCTTGTGGTTGATGCGTGGTTTCAGGACAGCTCGGTCCTGCCTGACCGCACGGATCTCCGCCGCATCTTCCATGAATATTCGCTCCTGGCGACCTTCGACGATGACGACGAACTGCGCCTGCGCTCGATCGAGGCGACACCGCGGGTTCTGCCCTATCGCACCTGCCTTGCGGGGCCGGAGTCCGCAAAGGCGCTCATTGGGCGGAGCGGGCTCGAGTTTCGGAAGCTGGTGATCGAGTTGCTGTCGGGCACGCGCGGTTGCACCCATCTCAACGACATGTTGCGCGCGCTTCAGGACATCGGCGCGGTTGCGGCAAAACTGCGCGAGGTCGAATCCCGGGGCCCCCAAGTGCTGGCTTCCGTTGCAGGCTAGCCCGGCTGCAGGAGGGGGACACGCACCTGCATTATAGCGCAGGGTGTCGGGGCCGGTTCACGGCCAGTCCATTGCGGGGATCGGTGTGGCTTTAAACGTTCATAATTTTCCGCCCACAATCATCCCGCCACATGCGGAAGCGCTGCGGCAAGAGGTCAAGGCCTTTATCGCTGAGCATGCGGGCCATATTCCTCCGCACCGCCGCGCCCGCACATGGTCGGGTTTTGATGCAGATTTCAGCCGCGCCATGGCGGCGCGGGGTTGGGTCGGGGTTACCGTGCCCAGAGAATATGGCGGGCCGGGTCTCGACCCGTTCAGCCGGTTCGTGCTGGTCGAGGAGTTGCTGGCTTACGGGGCGCCGGTGGCCGCCCACTGGATCGGCGATCGGCAGAGCGCGCCTCTCATCCTGCACTATGGCACGGAAGAGCAGCGCCGCTTTTTCCTGCCGCGCATCTGCCGGGGCGAGCTGTTCTTCTGCATCGGCATGAGCGAGCCCAACTCCGGGTCCGATCTGGCCAGTGTCCGCACGCGGGCCGAACGGGTGGAGGGCGGCTGGCGGCTCAACGGCCAGAAGATCTGGACGACGTACGCCCACAAGGCCCACTACATGATTGCGCTGGTGCGGACGTCGGGCACGCCGCAGGATCGGCACGCGGGCCTGTCCCAGTTCCTGGTCGATCTGTCCCTGCCGGGTGTCACGGTGCGTCCCATCGCGCTTGGCACCGGTGACGCGGACTTCAATGAGGTCTTCTTTGACAATGTGCTGCTTCCCGAGGATGCGCTGGTCGGGACGGAAGGGAATGGCTGGGCCCAGGTCAACGCCGAGCTGGCGTTCGAGCGCAGCGGGCCCGAGCGGCTCTATTCCAGTCTCGTCCTCCTCGACCTTTGGGCCAGCCTGCTCGGGGAGAACGCGAGCCCTGAGGATGCCGCGCGTCTCGGCCGCCTGACGGCCCGTCTTGCGCCTCTGCGCGAAATGTCGGTGGCGATCACCGGGCTTCTGGCGGCTGGCCAGTCGCCGCTCACCGAGGCGGCTCTGTTCAAGGATCTGGGAACCGAGTTTGAGCAGACCATTCCGTCCGAGATCGCCGATGCCGTTGCGGCTGCCCCTGACAGGACGCCCGATCCCGAGCTGCTGCGCACACTCGCCTATCTGATGCAGCTCAATCATGTGTTCTCCCTTCGGGGAGGGACGCGCGAGATCCTTCGCGGAATGATCGCCAAGAGTCTGGGGTTACGATGACCGACAACAACGATGTTCTGGTGGATGCCTTCCGGCGTCACATTGCGGACATATCGACCCCGGAAGCGGTCCGCGCGGTCGAGCGTGGCGACGCGGCGCAATCGATGTGGCAGGACCTGGTCCAGTCAGGATTTCTGGACGCGCTTATGCCGGAGGCGGCAGGCGGTGCGGGCCTTGGCCTGCAGCAGTTGTTTCCGCTGCTGATGGTGCTCGGCGAACATGCCGTCCCGCTGCCGTTCGGCGAGACCATGGTGGCGCGCGGTCTGGTCAGCGCGCGCGGCGGCACGGTGCCGGATGAGGCGATTGTGGTGCTGGCGCCGGGCAGCGCGCTCATTCCGGGTGCGCGCTACGCGACCCACGCGCTGATCGAACGGGACGGCGCCCTCATGCTGGTCGAGGCGTCGGCCGAAGGGGATGACGTTTTCCACACGGGGAGCGCGACCGCCCTTGCCTACGGAGAGACGGTCTGGTCGGCCCCGGCGGGGGGCGAGCCGCTTTTGCTGGCCGCTGCTGCGACGACCAGTGCCCAGATGGCGGGGGCCATGGCGCGCATTCTCGACATGACGCTGCGTCATGCATCGGATCGCCAGCAGTTCGGCCGAGCAATCGGCAAGTTCCAGGCGATCCAGCAGCAGATCGCTGTTCTGGCGGAACAGGTGATCTCGACGCAGGTGGCCACGCGCATTGCCTTCGTCGGCACGGAATTCGACCTCGCCCGCGTTGCCACGGGCAAGTGCCGGGCAAATGAAGCCTCGCATACCGTCTGTGCCATTTCTCACGCTGTCCACGGTGCAATCGGCGCGACCGAGGAGTTCGATCTGCAACTCTACACCCGCCGCCTCAAGCAATGGCAGCTCGCCTTTGGTTCGGAGTCCTACTGGGGCGCACGCCTTGCCCGTGAACGGCAATCCTCTGGTTTGGAAAGCACGGCTGATTTTCTCAGACTGCGGCTTGCGCATAGGGAGGACGCAGCATGACCACCAACCGCTATCCCTCGCTCATGTGGGAAGACGTGTCAGAGGGCGACACGCTGCCGCCCTTCGACTATGAGCTCAGCCTGCTGCGTCTGGTCGCTTTCGTGCGCGCGACCGGTCTTTATGACTACGTGCACCACGATGACCGCTATGCGCAGGCCGTCGGCGCGAAGGCATCCTTCATCTCCACCCCGCATGTGGGCGGGCTCCTGACCCGTCTTATTACCGACTGGTCAGGGCCGGGGAGCGTGCTGCGGCGGCTCACCTACCGTATGACGGCGCAGTGCCTTCGCGATGATGTGCTGACCGTCTCGGGCAAGGTCGGGCGCAAGTACCGCGGCGACGATGGCAGCTATCTGGTCGATCTCGTCGATCTGAATATTGCGACCGGTTCGGTTGCGACTGCCGTCAGCGCAACCGCCACGCTGGAGATGCCCTTTTCAACCGGCCAGCTCCCCCGCATTGCCCGGGAGCGCAGTGCGGATGAAACGGTCCCGCCCAACGAGGACATGCCGGAGTTCGCGCGGGCCATGCTCGGCAAGGTGCGCGTCGGCAACTGGGAGCCGCGGGAACCACTGCTTCAGAGCGACATCCATCTCTGGTGCGAAGCGCTCGAGGACTGGAACCCCCTCTATTGGGACGCGGACTATGCGGCCGCTTCGCCCTTTGGCCGGATCATCGCGCCGCCAACCGGCCTGTTCTACGGTGCGGGCTCATCGCTCAACGTTGGCCTGGGCTACCGCAAGCCTGGAGCCGAGGTTCCGGCCCCCATTCGCCAGGGGCTGAAGGGCATGGAGTTGCTGAGCGCCCTGCGCCAGGAAATCATCAAGGGCGGCGTTCCGTTCCCGCCGCCCGACTGCCCCGAGACGGTCGTCACCGAGGCCACATTCAAGTTCTATCGCCCGCTCGGCGTCGGGGACACGCTCCGCACCGAGCAGCGGTTGCTGACCTGTAGCCCGCTCAGGAAGACCCGGCTGGGCGAGGGGTATTTCCTCCTCGGCGAGAACCTGCTGTTCAATCAGCATGACGAACTTGTGCGCTCTGTGGCGTTGAACCTGTTCTGCTACCGCACGCAATGATCCGGGTGTCGTGAACAGCCACGATGCCGGTGCGGTGCCACTCGCTTGCAGGGAGGGCATGCTGTGGACGTTGATCTGGCCGCACTCCGCGATCTTCTGGAGAAGGAAGCGATCCGTGAGGCGTCGCTGCGCTATACCCGCGGGATTGACCGGCACGACCGTGAGCTGATGCTTGCGGCCTATCATCCGGACGCAAAGGATGATCATGGTGCGTTCATTGGCAGCCCCGAAGATTTTGTGGAATACGCCAACCGGGTGCATTCCGCCCATTGGGTGTCGCACCAGCATTACATTACCAATCAGGTCATCGACCTCGACGGGGACACCGCCCATTGCGAGTCCTATTTCGTGGCGGTTCTGAAGCGCGCTGACGGCACCTGCGATATGGTCGGCGGCCGCTATGTGGATCGCTTCGCCAAGCGGGACGGGCGGTGGGCTGTGGCAGACCGGGCCTGTCTGGTCGAATGGAATGCGGAGGTCAGCCCTGGTCAGGCCAATTTTGATGCCTCGATATTTCTTCAGGGCACGCAGGACCGCACCGACATTTCCTATCACCGTCCTCTCAAACTCGACCGGCCGCCGCGCGATCTGACGCGGGAATCATGAGGGCCGGATGCGGCGAGTAGACCTCGGCCGCATGGACCATCCAGCGCCAGCGCCGCCCCCGCGTCACGCCTTGTGGCGGCGGGCAGCAATTGCAAAGAGGAGCGTGGCGACACAGAGCATTGCCGCCGCCCCGAGGAAGGCGAAGCGGTAATCGGCGAAGGCAAGATAGGCCGCGCCGACGATGGGCCCCAGGCAGAACAGGAAAGGCAGCTTGACCGCGTAGCTGTAACCCATGGCCTGGCCCAGCCCGTTCAGCCCGAACATCCGTGTCATTGCCGCGCCATGCAGTGTGGTGATGGGCACCACCGCCAGCCCGAGCAGGAAGGAGAGCGGAAACAGCAGTGATACCGGGCCGAGGGCAAGCGATGCCCAGGCCAGCACCTGGACGAGGGCCGACAGGCTGAACGTGGCAATGGGCCCGATCCTGTCTGCCAGAGTGCCGAGGATAACATTCCCGAAAATGCCGGCCCCTGAGTAGACGGAGAGCATCATTGCCGCGGTTGCGGCGTCAAGGCCCCGCGCCTGGGCAAATGGCACGGCGTGGATGTTGAAGGCGGTGCCCGTCCCGGCAATCACGCCGATGGCCAGTGACACCTGCCAGAAGTCAACTCGGCCGAGAATCTGCCGCGCGGGCACGGCCTGCGCGGGCTTTTGCGCTGCCCCCTGCTGGCTTGCCGGTGCGGTGGCGCCGGGCAACAGGAGGAGCAAGGGCAGCAGCGCCACGAGAAGAACGGCCATGAAAAGATAAAGGGCCTCGCGACCGATGTGCGGCAGGACCAGCGCCACAAGATAGGGTGTGGCGAACAGCACCACCGGGGTGTTGACAATGCCGAGGATCTGCCCGCTGCGCCCGGGAAATTGCCGGGCGATAACGATTACGGGGCCGAGAATGGAGGCAAGCCCGCACCCCACGCCGATCACCGTGTACATCGCAAGCAGAATCGAGAGCGATGACGTCACGCCGAGAACCGCATAGGCGGCCGCGCACAGAGCAAATCCCGCGCCGATCACGAGCCGGGGGGACAGCCGTTGCACCACAGAGCCGAGGAACAGGGAAGAAAGCCCGATTGCCGTGACGATGCAGCTCATTCCGAACGAGATCGAGGCCCGGTCTGCGCCCACCGCAAGCTCGTTGGTGGCGACCAGCGGGCTGAACGAGCCAAAGGCAAAGCCCATGGGGAAGTTGAATGCAACCGCACAGGCCAGAATGGTCCGCCAATTGCGGGAGACCGGAGTCTCCGGCACGCTGGCCGGCGCTGCATCAATTCGCTCAGACATCCACAGTCTCCTGCCACAGTTTCCGGTGGGGCTCGTCCAGGATTTCCCCAGTCCGTCACAGCAGTGTATCAATGGCGGTGCGGGCCCGTTTGCCTGCCGGTGCAGTGAAACGTGCACGCTGGTTCCATCCGGGCCTCGCGTCCCTCCCTCCCTGCCGGGCTGCAACGTAAAGCAAGGGGATCTGAAACTTGGACGAGCCGACCATGCAGTTCGAAACTATCCTGTTCTCAATCGAGGGCGGCATCGCACGCATTCGCCTGAACCGCCCCGAGACCCTGAATGCGCTCAATCGCACTCTCCTGGGCGAGTTCAGGACGGCCCTGGACCTGATTGCTGGATCCGCCGAGGCCCGGGTTCTCCTGCTGAGCGGGGAAGGGAAGGGCTTCTCGAGCGGTGCGGACCTGTCGGGTGGTTCCTCGCCAGTGGGATCTCCGGGGTTCGATGCCGGCGCTGTGCTGGAAGACTATTACAATCCCATCATGCAGCGCCTGTTTGCCCTGCCGGTGCCGATTGTCTCCGCCCTTCATGGGCCGGTGGTGGGGGCTGGCTGCATGCTGGCGCTGGCTGCCGATGTGGTGGTGGCGGCGCGGTCAGCCTATTTTCTTCAGGCGTTCGTCAACATTGGCCTCATTCCGGACGCGGGCAGCACATGGTGGCTGCCACGCCTTGTCGGTGTGGGCCGGGCCAGTGGAATGATGCTGCTGGGCGAACGCATCCCGGCGGAAAAGGCGGCGGCCTGGGGATTGATCTACGAAATGGTCGAGGACGACGAACTCGCCGCGCGGGCCGAGGCGATCGCAACCCGGTTCGCGGCGGGGCCGACCCGGGCCTACGACCTGATCCGGCAAGCGATCCGGGCGGGCCTTGAATCGAATTTCGCGGCTGCACTGGAGCTGGAACGCCAGAGCCAGAGGGAAGCCGGCAATACAAAAGACTTTGCCGAGGGCGTCGCCGCGTTCCGGGAAAAGCGGAAACCGGTCTTTACCGGGCAATAAGGCGAACGGAAAACGCCGGGTAACAAGGGGCAGGGCAGGAGGCTGCGCTGCCCCTCTTTTGTTCAAATTCTTTCAACGAACTGCCTAAACTTAGCGTTTGATGGACGGCACCAGTTGCGTCACCCCTTGGGACGGTAAGGTCATTTCCGAGGGAGGGAGGCATGATTGCCCGGCAAGAGATCGTTGTGAACAAGGAGAACCTGTGGCGTCTCGAAGCGCCGACCGTCGAAGGTTGGGAGAAGGATGTCCGCCCCGGGCCGAACAAATACTTCATGGTTTCGGTCGATACGCACCTGACACCCCCGCCCACCCTTTTTCATGAGCGCATGGACAAGAAGTTCCACGATCTGCTTCCCCGGATCGAGAAGCGGGAAAACGGAGATCGGTACATCATCATGCCGGGGGCCCGCCCGGAGCGCCTGATCGACGCGCCGCTGGAAGGTGAGGATTTGATCCGCTCCAAATCCGGTGCCGATCTCAACGCCAAGGATCAGTCCGGCGCCATCGTGACCGGGCTCAAGCGGATCGAGGACCAGGAACTCGACGGGGTGGACGCGGAGATCATCTTTCCCAACGGTGCCGCGCTGTTGATGTGGTCCAGCAACAACAACGAGATGGTCGCGGCGCAGGCGCGGGTGTGGAACGACTGGGCGATGGAGGTCTGCGGGCCCTACATCGACCGGTGCAGCCCGGTGGCGGCCCTGTGCACGGCCGATATCGACCTTGCGGTTGAGGAAATCGAACGTGTCGCCAAGCTCGGCTACCGGGTGCTGACCCTGCCCAACAAGCCCATCTTCGGCCCGCACGATGTGTCGCACATCAACTATAACCTGCCGGTGTTCGATCGCATGTGGGCGGCGATTCAGGACCATGACCTGGCCATCACCTACCATGTCTCGACGGGTCGCGATCCCCGTGCGGCGCGTGGCAATGGCGGCGCGATCATCAACTATGTCTGTCACTCGCTGTCGCCCACGATCGAGCCCATCGTGAACATGTGCGCATCGGGCGTGTTCGAGCGCTTCCCCAAGTTGCGGGCCGCCACCATTGAAGCCGATGCCGGCTGGGTGCCGTGGATGCTGCAGAAGATGGACGAGGCCTATCTCAAGCATCACTTCTGGGTGCGTCCCAAGCTGCGGCAGCTTCCGAGCGAATACTATCGCACCAACTGCTTCGCCTCGTTTGGCGAAGACAAGGCGGCGATTGCGCTGGTGGAGGAGTTCGGGCTCGAGGACAACCTGATGTGGGCCAATGACTACCCGCACCACGAGGGCAGCTGGCCGCACTCGGCCGAGGCGCTGTATCGCACGCTTGGCAACGGGCTCAAGGAAAGCACCCGCGCCAAGATCGTCGGCCTGAATGCGGCACGCGCCTTCAACATTCCGATCCCCGAGAAGTACCGCTGAGGGTGGGGGTGGACCTCAGGAAAAACTGGGGTCCTCCCACCAGGGGAAGGCCCGGGGCAGATCCTCCGGCACCCGGCCGGGAAAGTGGGGAGGGCGTTTCTCGATAAACGCGGCGATGCCCTCCTGCGCATCCGGCCCCCGGCCGATCTCGTGAATAAGCCGGCTGTCCACCTTGTGGGCCGCCATCGGGTGATCGGCGGCGGAGAGGCGCCAGAGCATCTGGCGGATCAGCGCCGCCGATACCGGTGCGATGTTGTCGGCGATTTCCCGGGCCAGGACCTTGGCCCGGTCCAACAACGTATCCGGCGTGCAAAGTTCCCACACCAGATTGCGGGCCAGCGCCTCGCTTGCGGGCACGATCCTGCCGGTCAGGCACCATTGCAGCGCTGTTTGCAACCCGACGATCCGGGGCAGGAACCACGACGAGGCGGATTCAGGGACGATCCCGCGACGGCCGAAGACATAGGCAAAGCGCGCGGTATCCGACGCAATGCGGATATCGGCCGGCAGGATGATGGTCGCACCAGCGCCCGCCGCTGCGCCGTTGATGGCGGCGATGACCGGCTTGAGGCAATTGTAGATGCGCAAAGCCACGCGTCCTCCGGCGTCCCGATAGGTGCCGTCGGCCGCCAGTGTGGGGCGTGCGGCAGCCGGGCGTTTGGCATAGTCGAATGTGGCGCTTCCGCCGCTCACATCGGCACCGGCGCAGAAAGCACGCGTGCCGCTTCCGGTCAGGATGATGACCCGGACATCGGGATCATTTTCCGCCTGGTCAAATGCGGCCAGGAGTTCCTCCACCATCTGCTGATTGATGGCATTCATGACCTCCGGCCGGTTCAAGGTAATGACGGCGATTCCGTCGCTGGAATCGAACACGATCGTCTCATAGTCCCGTTTCATGCCATCTGCTCTCATTGCTGGTGCGATCAGACAGCACAATCCTGCCAGAACTTCCGGGCGCCCGGGGCTGATTTAGGGCGACCTGGTACGGCACATTTCCATCACAGACCAGCTGCCCGCAACGAGCCGGGGGAAGCACTACGGCATTGCCTTTTGTGGAATGGGGACTTGCCCCAGCCTGCGGCTGTCTGAAGGCTCAGGAGAATCCCTTGGCGCGGCGCACGCTCAGAAGCATTATGTAGCCATTTGCGGATGGTGAGGAATTCCGTCGGCGAACGCCAGTGGAAGTGTCCGGGGGCCGGCCTCGCAAGAAGCCCGGTTTCCCCGAACGTCTGAACAGGCGTTGAGGGCGACGGTCGGTTTGCAGTGAGGGGATGCAGGCATGTCGGGAGGCAAAATTCGCGTTGGTCTGGTCGGGTATGAGGTCGGTCGAAGCTGGGCCGCCCTGGCCCATGTGCCGGCGCTGCGAAGTCTCCCCGAGTTCGAGATCACCGCCGTGGCCACAACGCGCCGGGAAAGTGCCCTGGCTGCCGCTGCGGACATCGGCCTCCCGGAGGATCGGGCCTTTGCCTCAGCCGGGGATCTGGCCAATTGCCCGGATGTGGATGTGGTCGCCGTGACGGTGAAGGTTCCGCATCACCTGGAGATTGTCCGCGCCGCCGTCGCGGCCGGGAAGCATGTCTATTGCGAGTGGCCGCTCGGCAATGGTGTCGCCGAGGCGGAGGAAATGGCCGCCCTTGTCCGCAAGGCGGAACGGCTCGGGGTGATCGGCCTTCAGGCCCGCTGCGCGCCCCAGATCCGTTATGTTCGGGAAATGGTGAGGTCCGGCCTGATTGGCGATCTGCTGTCCTCCCATATCCATGCAACCGGCATCATGTGGGGCGACTGGGTCAACCGGCCCAATGCCTACCTGCTTGACGGCAAGAACGGCGCGACGCTTCTGACCATTCCCTTTGGTCACGCCATCGATGCGATGTGCTATTGCCTGGGAGAGTTCCGCGAGGTCTCTGCCCTGACCGCGACGCGTATTCCCGCCGTCCGCCTGATTGAGACCGGCGAGTTTCTCCAGAAAGTGAATTCGCCCGACCAGCTGGTGGTGACCGGCAGGCTTGAGAGCGGTGCTGTCGCCGTGGTGCATTACGAGGGCGGATCCTCGCGGGGGCCGAATTTTGTCTGGAAGATCAACGGCACCAAGGGCGAGCTTCGGATGGAGGCGTCAATCGGCCACGTGCAGATGGCCGATGTCTCGCTGAGCGGGGCCTTCGGCGAGGAGCGCACCCTGGCGCCTCTCGATGTTCCGGCGGAACATCGCTGGGTGCCGGGTGGCTTTTCCAATCCCGCCCTCAACGTTGCGCAAAGCTATCGTCTCCTTTCCAACGATCTGCGGGAGGGAACGCGCACAGCCACCACGTTCAATGAGGCCGTGGTTCGGCACAAATTGCTCCAGGCAATCGAGCAGGCCGCTGCCAGCGGCAAGACCATGGCTCTGTAGGAGGTACCGATGGCACGTTTCAAGATGCTCGTCCTGTCGAACCCTCGGGACGGGCGTGATGATGAATTCAATGAATGGTACGACAAGGTCCATTTGCCCGACGTTCTCCGCGTCCCGGGCGTCATTGGTGCCGAGCGGTTCCGTATGCGCACGGGTGGACGTTGGCAGTATCTGGCCATTTATGAACTGGACTGTGATGACTGCGCGGCGGTCGAGGCGGAACTGAAGAAGCGGGCAGGCACGGCGGACATGGTCATGAGCGATGCGTTCGACATGTCCTCGTTCTTCATGGGGTCCGCGGAACTGATCACGCCCTACCGGTCTGCAACCGAGATCTGATCCCCTTCTTCAAGGGGGATATCCATTCCTGGCGGACAGGAGCCGTCCGCACACTGTCAGGCGAGGGGCCCAGGCGCTCCTCGCCTGACTGTTTTTGGCCCATTCCCGCCCTCAGGGCGCACCTCTCAGAGCCCACCTCTCCTGATGAAATCCCGAGGCCCGCGCGTCGGTCGCCATAGTGTTGGGCCGCGCTTTTTGTCGTGTCCGAGGGTGGGGAAAGCCAGCAGTTGCAGGCAAAAAAGAAAGGTCAGGTCCACAGGACTGTGGACCTGACCGTTACTCTTGTACAGCGAATACCGGGTTACCGGATCGCGCGTGGTTAGTACTTGAAGCCCGCCCGCAGCATCACTTCCCGGCCGCGGCTCGGCACGGCGATGGTGTCCGCAAGCTGGTTCGGATTGGCGACGCTCGTCGGGTTGTCGGTTGCACGCGACCAGTAGAACTTGTTGGTCAGGTTGCGACCGATGAGCGACACCTCCCAGCGATCATCCATATCGGCCAGGCGAATGGAGGCATCGAACAGGGTGTAGTGCGGCGAGTTGGAGCGCGGCTGCGACACGGCGCTGGCAATGTAGCTGTCGCTGTAGGTGAGGCCGCCAGCGAGCTCGATCTTCATCGAGTCCGTGACAGGCGTGTCATAGATGAAGCCCGCGTTGCCAGACCACTCCGGCGAGCGCAGCAGCCGGGTGCCGCTCAGATTCTGGAGGTAACCAACCACATTGTTGTTGGTCGGGTTGGGCTGGAGAGCGCACTCGCCAATCCCGGTGCCAGGCTTGAGCGCCAGCTGACCCGCATAGCAGGTGGCATAGTACTTGTCGTACTTGCCGTCCATGTAGGCTACGTTCGCATAGAGCTGCAACCCGCGGGCAGGGCGAAGGGTCAGGCTGAATTCGGCGCCCTTCGAGTCCACTTCACCGGCATTGCGCATTTCCTGCACGGTGCCGCTCGTGGTGATCTGCACCTGGAGGTCGGTGATCTTGTAGCTGTACAGCGCCAGTTCCGCCGTGGCCATGCCGTCGAGGAATCGGCCCTTCACGCCGCCTTCAAAGCCTTTCACCTTCTGCGGGCGGAAGCTGAAGTCGCCCGCGGTGTTGAACGACCCGCCGTTGAAGCCGCCGGACAGGAAGCCGTGCTTGTAGTTGACGTAGAACGTCAGATCGTTATGCGGCCGGTAGCTGACAGCGACTTCGGGCGAGAAGTTGTTGAAGCTGCGCTTGTTCTTGCCGTTGGACAGGAACGGCGTCACTCCGACGAGCTCGTTGCCGAAGTTGATCACCGAGTTGAGCTTCTTCGATTCATGCGAGTAGCGGCCACCCGCCGAAATCTCGACTTCGGGAATGGGTTTGTACTGGATCTGCGCGAAGAACGAATAGGCTTCGCCGTCCTGATCCAGGTAGTAGTTGGTCGAGACAAACGGGCTGGGCCGCGTCGGGCCGAGGATCGAGGGGTCACCGGCAATCGCGCCGAATGCCGCCATCGAGCCAACTTCAACCTTGCTGTCCTGATACTGGGTGCCGATCAGGAAGTTGACAGGGCCGTCGAAGTTGCTGGTCAGGCGCAGTTCCTCGCTGATCTCCCGGATGTCGAGCGCGTTCATCGACCCCAGAATGGCCTCCGGCCGGTTGGTCGCCGTGAAGTTGCCGACGTTGAAGAAGTCGAGCTTGTAGAAGCCCGTCATCGACGTGACGGTCAACTCCGGCGTGACGTCGTAGTTCAGTTCCAGACCAGACAGCCACTGCTTGGACCGCGAACGCAGCGATCCATCACCGAAATCCGCATAGGCCAGCATGGGGTTGCCCGACGGATTGGCCGGCGTTCCAAGCGAACCGACGATCGTCTTGATGGCGCCAAAGGCCGGTCCGAGCGCGCCCTGCACAATGCGATCGTCGCCCTTGCAGTCAGCGGCAGCACCTTCCACCTGCGGGGTGCCGGTCGGGCAATCCACCGTCTGGTAGTTGTTGGTCATGCCGTTGTCTTTGACATTGTTGTAGGCAATCTTGAAGCGGGCGCGCAGCGGTCCGCCGTTGTCAAACTTCAAGGTCAAGCGCGCCGCGTATTCGTCCTTGTCCGGCGAGCGCGGGCTGTTCGGCGCGAAGGGGTCAGACGCAGGAACCAGGTTCTTGACCCAGCCCTTCATCGACGAACCATAGAGCGCCAGGCGGGCGCCGAGGCCTTCGGTCAGCGGACCCGAGATGTAGCCTTCGCCGCGCACTTCATCGGCCTTGAACTCATAGCCAACGTTGCCGCCTACCTCGAACCGGTTGGTGGGGTCGGCCGTGCGCATCGAGATGATGCCGCCCGGGCTGTTCTTGCCGTAGAACAGTGCCTGCGGGCCCTTGAGCACTTCGACGCCGGCAAGGTCGAAATCGCCCATACGGCGGATCGACGCGCGGGCAACCTGCACGCCGTCGATGTTGAACGAAACCGCCTGATCGCCCAGCGGGTTGGCGTCGGCAGCGGAGATGCCGCGCAGCGAAAGCGAGCCGCCCTGAACGGTGCCGCCGCCTTCGCCTACCAGCAGGCCGGGAACCTTGCGCGCAATGGCGTCGGTTCCGTTGATCGCACTCCGGGAAAGATCATCGGCCGTGACCGCCGTAATCGACAGCGGAACATCCATAAGGCGCTCATCGCGCTTACGCGCGGTGACCACAATATCCTCGGTGAGGATGTATTGCGACGCACCTTGCTGGGCCGAAGCCTGATCCGTTGCATCCTGCGCCACGGCAGCGGAGGCCGCCGTGAATGCACAGGCAGCACCACCGCTAAGCAGTGACGTGCGAATGATACTCCATCCCTTTCCCATTTTGATTCCTCCCCAGAGCAGTATTCTTCTAAAAACCGATTGCCATGCGGCATCTCTGCCCGGCCAGATTACATACGCCATTTGTTGTGAGACGTGTTTCCCGTACCACCTCTGAAAATTGTCCCTGCACGCAACTGAAGGGTGTGTGTTGTTTTGTCTCCCCGGCTTCCGGAAATGCCAGACGCGAGGCGTGCTTCCGGAATCAGAGGACCGACAGAAAATTGATCCATTTGTGCGTTGATGGATGAGACTCTTCGGCCGCGCGTTTTCCTTTGGCGGAGGTGCGAAGCCTTTTTTACTGAATGCCGTTCAAAGCATAGTGATGCTTTGGCGGCAGCAGAGGCTTGCTGCACCTTGGGAATGGCAAACCGCGGATACGCCTTCGTTCTCGAATGCGGGTTGCCATGTCTGAATCATAAACAAGGCAATTGTCTTGAGTGGGATGCCCTGATTGTCTGTGTAGGAAGAAACAGGAATTTTGCGCCGGAATCTCGTCCGAAATCCGTAGAATTTTTCCCGGATCAACGGACGCAAAATGGAGGTGGAGATGTCCGGTGCCGGTAAACCAGTCATCATCGAGGCTGCCGTATCGATGGAGAAAAAGGGTGGCAATGAGCGCAAGCTCTATTCCGCTGCATCATCGGACGGTCAGGTATTGAACGACGGCGGCGAGGGCCGGCGGAGTCTGTACGAGCCGTCTCTCGAGGGGGCGCGCGCTTCCCTGGATGCGGGCGCAACCATCATCCATCATCACCACGATCTGGATCTGTCGATCGACCAGCAGATCGCGCAGGTCATTCGGATGAGCCAGGAGATTCTCTCCAGCCATCCCCATGCCCTGGTTTATCCGGCGCCACTGCTCACGGGGCAGACACACGCCGAGATGCATCAGCACTATCAGGCGTTGGCTGATGCCGGTTGCCTCACCATGATCGCGATCGAGATGGGGCGTACTGTGTTCGCCATTTGTGATGAGGATGGGTTGCCCAGTAACCAATGGGTAAATGGCTGCACCTTCTCCGAGGGGCATGAACTCGTGACATTCGCCAACACCCATCAGGTGCCGATTTCCCTCGGAATTTACACGCCATCCATGTGCTACTGGATTGCGGAGTACGCAAAGCGCGGGCTGTTGCCCAAGGGGACAATGGTCAAGATCTGGTTGGGCGGCCGCTACAAGGTCTGGTCGAATCGGGAGCCCACGGTGCGCCACGCCCTGGCGCCGACGATCAAGGCCCTCGATGCCTATCTGGAGGCGCTTGAAGGAACCGATCTGCCCTGGATGATCGCGGTGCAGGGCGACAATATCCTGGACACGGAGGTCGTCCGTTATGCGCTGGAAATGGGCGGTCACATCCGGGTCGGCGAGGAGGATATCAGCGGCACCACAACCATGCGCAATGGGGAGATGGTGAGGGCTGCTGCCGCGCTGGCGGACTCGGTCGGCCGTCCGGTGGTTCACGGTGTTGAGGCGCTCCGGTTCCTCGGCCTCGAAACATCGTCGCGGCAGGTTGCTTGATGGCGTGCGGGGCGGAGCGGTCGCGGCCACACCCGCCCCCATACGAAAAGGCGGCCCCTGGCGATTGCCAGAGGCCGCCGCTATCGCAACCTGTGCTGTGCGTTAATAGGACTTCGGCAGCCCGAGCACCTTCTCGGCAATGAAGCTGAGCACAATCTGGTTGTTGACGGGCGCCACGGTATTGTTCTGCGCGGCGATGTAGAACGGCAGGATATCCTGGCTGACATCCACGCCCGAGCCGCCGAAGGTGGTCATGGCGATCTCGGCAGCCATCTTGAACGCTTCCGAGGACAGGATCTTCACCATGTTCGCCTCGACGCCGATGTTCTCACCCCGGTCATGCTTCTCGGCGGCCATGTACATCATGGTGCGCGCGGCCTCGACATAGGTCTTGGCGCGAGCGAGGGGGTGCTGGATCGACTGATAGGCGCCAATCGGCTTGTCGAACGGTGCGCGGACCTTGGCGTATTCGGCCGCGCGATTGATGCAGTAATCCGCCTGGCCCACGTTCATGGCGGCGACGAGCAGGCGCTCCGGGTTGAGGCTGTCGAACAGAATCTGGAGGCCGCGGCCCTCCTCGCCGACCAGGGAGTCGGGCGGGAGAACAACGTTGTCGAAGTAGGTGGTGTAGTTCTTCTCGGGCAGGTACATGCCGATGTCCATCTGCGTGGCGGAGATGCCCGGCAGCTTGGTATCGACGATGAACAGCGAGATGCCTTCCTTCCGGTTTTCCGGATTGTAAGGCTTGGTGCGCGCCACGAGCAGGCAGTATTTGGACTCGACGAAGGCCGTCTGGAAGGTCTTGCCGCCGTTCAGCAGGAAGGTGCCATCCGGCTGGCGGATCGCGGTCGTCTTGATCTTGAAGGTGTTGGTGCCGGCGTCCGGCTCGGTGATGCCGAAGCTGAAGAAGGCTTCACCGGTTGCGGTCGGCGGCAGATAGCGGCGCTTCTGCTCCTCGCTCGCGTGGCGCAGCAGCGGCTCGCGCGACATGAAGTTGGGAACGGCCAGCGGCATCAGAAGCCCGTGCTGGTGCAGCAGGTCAAGCGCAAGTACGAGATCCGAGAGGTGGCCGCCGGAGCCGCCGTATTCCTCGGGCAGACCGATGGAGAGCAGTCCGCTCTCTGCCCACATCTTCCACAGCTTCTCGGGCATTTCATTGCGCTTGCCACATTCTGCCACGTAGCTGCGATCGATGCGGCGAATGATGCTGTCGCAAATCTCGCGAATGGCCTCTGCGTTCTCGCTCATGACGGCGTTCTCATCCTCAGTTCACATGTCGCGTTCGTGCGCGATCGACGATTTCAGGTTGGTGATGCGGGCGATATTCGCATTCGAAGGCAGGACAGTGCCATACCGCACAGGGTCAGGAGCAAGAAGCCTTGCATCTGGAGACTTGTCGCGACGGAAGACACGTCGCTGAACGATGTTCCATGAAACGGCCGCCGCAAATGGCGCGGCGCGCGGCCGTGAGCGGTGTGATTCCGGGTACCGCGTCAACGGAACAGAACCTCACGGTTGAGGAGGCCGACGGGGTCCAGCGCCTGGCGGATGGTGCGCATCGTGCCGAACGCCCCGGGGGTCACGAAATCCGGCAGAAAGGCGCGCTTGGCGGTGCCGACACCATGCTCGGCGGTCAGCGCGCCGCCGAACGCCCGAAGCGTTCCGTAGACGCAGGCCTCGATCTCATGCTCCCGCTCCCGGGTATCCGCGCCGATATGGACACCGATGTGCAGGTTGCTGTCGCCCAGATGTCCGAATGCGACGGACCGGAATGCCCCGAAGCGCTCTTTCAGCGCCGCCCGCACGGCCTCGACAAACGCATCGGCACGGCGGACATCCACGCTGATATCGAAGGAGACGAACGGGCCCATTTCGCGAACCAGGATCTCGGAGGATTCGCGGACCCGCCACAGGTCCGCCGCCTGTTTTGCGGACTGGGCGGAAACGGCGTCCGCGATCAGGCCGGCCTCGAAGGCCTCTTCGAGGAAGGTCGTGAACACCCGGTCGTCCTCGGCTTCGTCATAGCCCATGGCTTCGATGAGCACATAGAAGGGCTGGTCGGGGGAGACCGGCCGGCGCGAGGGATCATGGTTCGCGACAAGCGCGTAATAGTCCTGCCACATCGCCTCGAAGGCGGAGAGCTGCGGCATCCGTCTCGCCCGCACCAGCAGGTCCAGAACGGCCGCGAACCCGGGGACGGAGACAAAGGCCACCTTCTGCGTGGTGGGGGCCGCCACCAGTTTCAAGACGGCTTTGGTGACGATGCCGAGCGTCCCTTCGCTGCCGATGAACAGCTGCTTGAGATCATAGCCGGTGTTGTTCTTGAGGAAGCGGTTGAGCTGGGAGACGACTGTGCCATCGGCCAGCACGGCTTCCAGCCCGCTGACATTCTGGCGCGTCATGCCCCACCGGATCACGCGGTTGCCGCCCGCATTGGTGGCAATGGTGCCGCCAATGGTCGCCGTGCCCTTCGAGCCCAGATCGATCGGGTAGAACAGGCCGTGTTCGGCAGCGGCGTTCTGTGCCACCTCAACCGGAACACCCGCCTCCACGGTCATGGTCATGCCGATGGGGTCGACCTCGAGAACGCGGTTCATTCTCTCAAGGGAGATGACGATGTCCGCAGGGCCCGCCATGGCGCCGCCCACAACCCCGGTGCAGCCGCCGTGTGTGACGACCCGCTGCCCGGACGCATGGCAAAGGGCAAGGACGCGGGACAGCTCCTCCGTGGACGCCGGCCGGACGATCACGGGAGACCCCGGCGGCAGATGCAGGAACGGATCGCAGCTGCGGGCGGCAACGTCCTCACCCGTCAGCAAACCGCGATCACCCACGATAGGCCCGAGTTTTTCCAGCAGGGAAGGGCTGATCGTCATGAACGAGGCCGTTATGCGGAGGCCGTGCTCGGGCGGTTGATCTGGATTAACTCGATGGCATAGCCATCAGGATCGTAGACAAAGGCCAGCTGGGGCGCGCCGGGCATCATGGTTTTCGGCGCGGTGCCTTGCCGGCCCCCGAATTCGGGCAGGCGATTCCACATGGCCGCCACATCCGGCACGCCGATGGCGATGTGGCCATAGCCGCTTCCGTGCGAGTAGTCCTCGGTCTGATCCCAGTTGTAGGTCAGCTCGAGCGCGGCCTCGCCATCACGATAACCGGCATAGGACAGGAACAGGATGGAGAAACGCCCGCTCTCGAAATCGTAGCGGTCGAGCAGACGCATACCGAGGCCATCGCAATAGAAACGCAAGGAGGCGTCCACGTCGCGCACCCGGAACATGGTGTGGAGCACGCGCGGTGCTGTTGCGTCCTCGCCCCAGACCCACAACGGATCGATCCTGTCTTGCCCTTGAGACATAAACAGCCCCTCAGTCCATGCGACGGAAATGTCAGGGTATGCTACGGATTTGCGGGGGCGTGACGAGCACCATTTCCCCCGCAATCAATCCCGTTGCGTAATGGCAGTCAAAACGGCTCAGGCCGCCTGGGAATAGGCCCTGTCGGCGTAGCCCGCGCAGGTGGACGTGTCGCCCTGTGCGTTCTGCTGCAAATGCAGTGCCCGATATTCCCGCGGCGGCATGCCGAACGCGGAGCGGAACATGCGGCTGAAGTGGGCGGCACTCTTGAAGCCCGACATGTAGGCGATTTCGTGGATCGGGTAGTCCCGGGTTTTCCGGGAGACCAGCCAGTCGCGGGCCTTGGACAGGCGGTTCTGCCAGACCAGTTCGGAGAACGAGGTGTTGTTCGATTTGAGCAGGAAGCACAGGTAGCGCGGCGAAATTCCGCAGGAGAACGCCACCTTTTCGCAGCTCAGCTCCGGGTCGGCGAGATTCATCTTGATGTAGTTCTCGATGTCGGCCAGCCGCCGATCGACCAGTTTCTGGCGCCGGGGCAGTTCGATGCCGCTGTCCCGCAGATGGTCGCCCACCGCATCCAGCATGGCGTGGGTGAGGGACTGGGTGACCTTCTCGCCCAGGGTCGAGCCGTGCTGGACGATGATCTCCAGAATTTCCCTGGCGATCTGCCCGGACGGGCTGGCCAGGCTGAACGGATCGGAGAACCGTTCGGCTTCCTGCAGGTGGGCAATGAAGAGATCGGGCGGAATGATCACCTGGTAGGAGCAGTGCTCGCCTTCGTGCGATGCCTTGAGCGTCGCGACGAACGGAACGTTCGAGTCGAGGATGCCGGCCTGTCCGGCCTTGATCTCGCATGTGCCGGTTGCCCGCACGATTTTCAAGGAGCCGCTCTGGACGAACCACAGCACGCGCAGGCCAACCCTGTTGCGGCGGATGTGCTGCGACGTGCGGCGGAAGGTGAGCTCTGTCCGGGTCTTGAGGCGGGTGATCGACAAAGGCGCGCTCAGGGCCTTGTCCAGTTCAACGCTGTTGAAGTCGCCCGTCGCGCTCTCAAGGTCGCCTTCATAGAATTCCCGGCGGGTCAGCGCGGCGTAGATGCGCCCGGCATCGGGTGTCCGTACAGCAAAGCCAGAGAACAGGCGCTCCATAATTTCCTCCCCACATTGACATGGTACGCCTACACACTCGGTTTTGTTGTTTTCAGGAATGATCATTCCTGATAGGGAATTGTAAGTCAAGGGGGCTCTCGCAAACGGCGGGAAACCCGGCAGGACAGGCGTTGAAGAACCGTACCAATAAGGGGGAGGGCATGAAGCACTATGAAATTGGTCAGGGCCCGGGCATCGATGCGCTGGAGCTGAAGGACGGCGCGGCAAAGGCGCCCGCGGGGAATGAGATTCTCGTCCGGGTCGAGGCCAGCTCTTTGAATTTTCACGACTATCTTGTCGTCACCGGGGGCATCAAGGTGGCGCCGGGGCGTGTGCCGCTGTCCGATGGTGCGGGAATCGTCGAGGCCTGCGGCCCGGACGTGACCCGATTCAAGGTCGGGGACCGGGTCATCGGCACCTTCTTTGCGGACTGGGAGGACGGCCCGGCGACGGCGGAGCGCACCAGCCGCATGCTCGGCGATCATGTGGACGGCTTTGCGGCAACCTTCGTCACCATGCCCGAGACTCGCTTCACCCGTGCGCCCGAGGGCTATTCGGCCGTCGAGGCGGCCTGCCTTCCCTGTGCGGGCGTGACCGCATGGCGGGCGGTGACGGTCGAGGGGCAGATCAAGCCGGGTGATACGGTGCTGGTGCAGGGGAGCGGCGGCGTTGCCACCTTCGCGCTGCAACTGGCTCGTCTGGCCGGGGCGCGGGTCATCGCGACGTCGTCGTCCGAGGAGAAGGCGGAGCGTCTGCGGGCGCTCGGCGCGGATGAGGTTGTCAACCGGGTTGCGACCCCCGATTGGGGCAAGCGCGTGCGGGAGCTGACCGGTTCGGGCGTTGACCTCGTTGTCGAGGTGGGAGGCGGCGATCTCGGCCAGTCGCTTCAGGCGCTGCGCAGCGGGGGGCAGCTCTGCCTGGTCGGCGTGCTCAGCCGCCAGGCCATTCAGTTCGCCCCTGTCCACATGATCCACGCGAATCGCCGCATCACCGGGATCACGGTTGGCAGCCGCAAACACCAGGCGGATCTGGTGCGGGCGGTGGAGCTTGGCGGATTAAGACCGGTGATCGACTCGACGTATCCGTTCGAGGCGCTCGCGGACGCCTTCCGGCATATGGAGGGCCAGAATCACTTCGGAAAAATCACGATCGGGTACAATTGAACGTTCAAATCTATCCTGTAACGGCAGGCTTCCTGCTCCGCAATTGCACTCCGGCGGGGTGGGGGAGTTTATGTCCGACGTAGGGATGTATAGACTGGAGAGGCAGTGCCAGCCGGTCTCGATCGCCTCAGCATTCAAACACCGGAACAGGTTTAATCGATGCAGTTATCCAGTCGAACATCGTCGAAGGTGTCCGCCGATGCGGCAGCGCCGCAAAAAGCGGGCACTGTCAGCCAGACGCTGGCCCTGCTGAGATTCCTGTCGGCCCTGCCGCGCCCGATGGGCGTGAACGCGATCGCACGGGAGCTTGGCCTCGCGCCAAGCTCCTGCTTCAAGATTCTCAAACAGTTGTGCGAAGAGGACTTCGCCGAGTTCAACCCGGAGACGAAGTGCTACTCGTTGGGTGCGTCCGCCGTTCTTCTGGCGCGCGGCGCGCTGGATCCGGGCAATACATTTTCCCTGATCCGGCCGATGCTGGAGGATTTTGCACACCATTACGGCTGCGCGCTCGGTTTCTGGCGGCGCATTTCCAGCGGCAGGATCATGCTGGCGGGGTTTGTGGAAAACCCCGGAATGATGCGGATTCACATGCCGATCGGCCAGCGCCTGCCCATGTTCATCGGTGCGGTCGGCCGTGCGTTTGCAGCGGAAATGAACCTCAGCCGGGCGGAGATCGAGCGGGAGTTCAGCCTCCTGCGCTGGCAATCGCCGATAAGCCTCGAGGAATATTGCGCCCAGGTCGAGCAGTGCCGCATCACCGGCTATGCCGTCGACCAGAGCAATTTTGCGCCGGGGGTGACGACGGTGGCGACGGTCTTTGCAGACGCCGAAGGCATCGTGTCCTATGGAATCTCGGCAATTCGCCTGCATGGCCAGGTGAATGACGAAGAAATTCACCGCAACGGTACGCGCCTGGTGGAGCTGAAGCAGAAGTTCTGCCGCAACTGGCTGACGCCCTCACGCCGGTGACGGAATTGTTCCAGAATTAATCCGCACAAAAATCCGGTGCAGTCCTGCACTGTGCGTGCCCGCTGGTCCTGAACCGGCGCGGCGGCTCGTCTGATCGGTACTCGTCTGATCGGTATCGGTCTGGAGCAGAGAAGCGAGGCGAATGGCCTCGGGATTGAGGGGCGCGGGAGGAGCCGCGATCGGCTCCTCCCGCAGGGGGCATACTTTCGTTAGTCGACCGCCACGACGGCGACGGCCTTGGCAGGCAGGTCAAAGACCAGCTTGCCGCCTTCGACCCGGCCGCTGAACGCCACCGGCTGGATGGTGTTCGGCTTGTCGAAGGTGTTGTGCGCGTCGATCCGGTCGGCGGTCAGCACGCGGCCCTTGGCGGCGCGCGGCTTCACGCCGGCGATCTCGGTGGTCACGCGGGCCGGCTTGTCCGGGTCCAGGTTGACCAGCGCGATGTGCAGCTTGCCCGAGGTGTCGCGGGCGGCCGAGACATCGACGCGGGGCAGGGTGGTGTCGCCATGGGTGAACGGCTCGGCCTCGACCCGGGCCGCGACCGGCGTCGCACCCTGGAACGGCACGTACATGTCGAACACGTGGTAGGTCGGCGTCAGGATCATCTTTTCCTTGTCGGTCAGGATCATCGCCTGGAGGACGTTGATCATCTGAGCGATATTCGCCATCCGCACGCGGTCGGTGTGGCGGTGGAAGATGTTGAGCGTCAGCGCCGCCACGTGGGCGTCACGCAGCGTGTTCTGCTGGTAGAGGAAGCCCGGGGTCGAGCCCGGCTCCTGATCGAACCAGGTGCCCCACTCGTCCACGAACAGGCCGACCCGCTTCTCCGGGTCATACTGGTCCATGATGGCCGAGTGCTTGGTGACCAGCTCGTCCATGCGCAGGGCGTTCTTCAGGGTGGAGACCCAGCCGTCCTTGTTGAAGCCGGTGGCCGGACCCTTCTCCTCCCAGCTGTGGGTGAAGGTGTAGTAGTGCAGGCTGATGGCGTCCATGGTGTGGGCGGCGCGCTCCATCAGCACCTTGGTGAAAATGTAGTCATCGACGTTGGCGCCGGTGGCGACCTTGATGACCGGGTTCTCGCGCGGCGCCTTCACGAAGGTCTGGTAGCGGCGGTGCAGGTCGGCCGAATATTCGGGACGCATGTTGCCGCCGCAGCCCCAGCTTTCGTTGCCGATGCCGAAGTATTTGATCTTCCACGGCTTCTCGCGGCCGTTGGCGCGGCGCTCATTGGCCAGCGACGACTGGCTGTCCGAGGTCATGTATTCGACCCATTCGGCCATCTCGCGCGGGCTGCCGCTGCCCATGTTGCCGGCCACGTAGGCTTCCGCCCCCACCAGCTCGGTGAAGTCGAGGAATTCGTGGGTGCCGAACTCGTTGTTCTCGGTCACGCCGCCCCAGTGGGTGTTGACCCGCACCGGCCGCTTGTCGCGCGGGCCGATGCCGTCGCGCCAGTTGTACTCGTCGGCGAAGCAGCCGCCCGGCCAGCGGATGACCGGCACGCGGATCTTGCGCAGCGCCTCGAGAACGTCGTTGCGATAGCCTTTGGTGTTGGGAATGGGCGAGTTCTCGCCCACCCAGATGCCTTCGTAGATGCCGCGGCCGAGGTGTTCGGCGAACTGGCCGTAGATGTCCCGGTTGATGACCGGGCCGGTCTTGGCCGGATCGACCGAAACCGACACCGGCACGGCCTTCCCTTGGGCCATGGCTGCGCTGGCCAGGGCAAACACGCCCAGGGCCGCCGCGGCGGCGCCCGCGACGGTCTTGAATTTCGTGGTAATACCCACCGCTATTCTCCCCAGATTGTTTTTCGTTTTATTCGATGAACGGCTCGATGGTCGTGTGGCGGCCGAGCATGAAGGCGTCGGCAACCAGACGGAACGGCGCCAGATCCACGTCGCTTTGCCCCGTGCGCACCAGTTCCGCGAACCGGGCGTAAAGGCCCGGATATTCGGCATCGATGGCACCGCCGTCGACGAAGACCTTGTCACCGATGGCAAGGCGCGCGCCGCCCTTGGAGAGGGCAAGGCGGCCGCCGTCCGCCACGATGTCGATGTCCCAGCGGTCCTGGCCTTCCTCGCGCCAGTCGAACTCGGCGCGGATCGGCGTGCCGTTGGCGTCGCTCATGGTCAGGTGCGCGGCGATGGGCGCCGCGCGGTTGGCCGGGAAGAACAGCTCGGCGTCGGTCAGGTGCAGCGCATCCGGCATGATGCGGGTGATGGCCGACAGGGCGTTGATGCCCGGGTCGAACACGCCGAGCCCGCCCGGCTCCCAGATCCATTCCTGGCCGGGATGCCATTTCTTCACATCCTCGCGCCAGGTGATGACCACGTCGCGCACATTGTGCTCCGCAACCCAGGCGCGGGCCGGCTCGATCGCCGGGGCCGCGCGGGTGTGCCAGGTGGTGTAGAGGCTGACGCCGCGACGGCGCGCGGCGTTCGCCAGATCCTCCGCTTCGGTCACGCTGGCGGCCGGGGGCTTCTCCAGCATCACGTGCAGGCCGGCGGCAATGGCCGAGCGCGCCAGCGCATAGCGGCCGACCGGCGGCGTGCACAGGGAGACGGCGTCCACCTTGATTCCGGCAGCGAGCATGTCATCGATGGTGCGGAACAGGGGGATGCCCTCCGGGCCGGTATGGCGGCTCACCGCCGCCACCAGCTCGAAGTCCTCGCTGGCGGCGAGGGCGGGGATATGCTGGTCGCGGGCGATCTTGCCGATGCCGACCAGCGCAATCCGGATGGGAGCCATGCTTACAGCTCCTTCACGGTCACCGTCTCCGGCTTTGCAACGGAGAGGCGGTTACGCAGCGTGAGGCTGAAGGGCTCGGCGGAAATCTCGAACACGTCGCCTTCCTGCACCGTGACGCCATCGGCGAACGACAGGGTGGCCGTGCCGAAGAAGTGGATGTGCACGTCGCCCGGCTGGCGGAACAGCCCGTACTTGAAGTGGTGGTGCTCCAGGTTGGCGATGGAGTGGGACATGTTCGCTTCGCCCGAGAGGAACGGCTTTTCCCAGATGACCTCGCCGTTGCGCACGATGCGGCTGGTGCCGCGCACGTCCTCGGGCAGGGCGCCCACCAGCAGCTCCGCACCGATGGCGGCCGGGCGCAGCTTGGAGTGAGCCAGCCACAGATAGTTGCCGCGTTCGGTCACGTGGTCCGAGAACTCGTTGGCCAGCGCGAAGCCGAGGCGGCGCGGGGTGCCGGTCTGGTCGATGATGTAGATGCCGGCGATCTCCGGTTCCTCGCTGCCATCGAGCGCGAAGCTGGGGGAGACCAGATCCTGGCCGGAGGCCACCATGGCGTTGCCGTTGCCCTTGTAGAACCACTCCGGCTGCACGCCCGGCTTGCCGCCCTCCGGCTTGCCGCCCTCGACGCCCATGAGGAACATGCGCATGGAATCGGTCACGGCGTCGCCTGCGGCGGCCTTGTGCATCTTGTCGCGGCCCTCGGCCGAGCCCAGGTGGGTGAGGCCGGTGCCGGTGAGGTGCAGGTGGGCGGGGTCTTCATGATCGATCGGGGGCAGCAGCCGCCCTTCGGCGGCTGCTGCTTCAAGATCCACCACGTCGCTGGTCAGGCGGGCGGCCACGACATCGGCCAGCTTCGTGCCTGCATTGATGACTTCAAGCGCCAGCGCATAGGTGCTGGTGGCGCCTTCGATACGGCGCGCAACGCCGTCATTGTCCACTGCGGCAACGAGACGCGTGCCGTCCTGGGCCCGTAACTGAACCAGCTTCACGGTTCTTCTCCCCTTACTCTACACTTGGTTTTGAGGGTTGATGGGTGCGCACTGGATCAGCCGACCTTGTAGACGCCGTCCAGACGATGGGGGACACCCGCCAGATTGCCGTCGCGGAGAACCTCCGGCAGCAGACCGTTCGGGAAATCCTGATAGCAGACCGGGCGCAGGAAGCGCTCGATGGCGAGGGTGCCGACCGAGGTGGTGCGGCCGTCCGAGGTGGACGGGAACGGACCGCCGTGAACCATGGCGTGGCACACCTCGACGCCCGTCGGCCAGCCGTTGGCGACCAGACGGCCCGCCAGACGCTCCAGCACTGGCACCACCTGGGCGACAGCGCCGTGGTCGGCCTCGTCGAAGTGCAGGCTGGCGGTGAGCTGGCCTTCCATGTGGCCGAGCACCTTGATGAGCTGCTGGAAGTCGGCGCAGCGCACCACCACCGACGACGCACCGAACACTTCCTGGGCAGCGCTTTCGTCCTGCAGGAAGTCTTCCGCCGCGATGGTGAACAGGGCCGCCTGGCAGGCGTTGGTGCCGCCGGCCTGGCCGCGCGCCACCAGCTTCACCTTGCTGTTGGAGGAGAGCTGGTCAACGCCCGTGCAGTAGGCCTTGTAGATTCCCGGCGTCAGCATGGTCGCGGCGGGAGCGGCGGACACGGCCTCGGCGGCCGCGGCGATGAAGCGCTCCAGATCCGGCCCGTCAACGGCCAGCACCAGACCCGGGTTGGTGCAGAACTGGCCGGCACCCATGGTCAGCGAGCCGACGAAGGCGCGGCCGAGATCCTCGGCGCGGGCCGCCAGCGCCGCCGGGAACAGCAGAATCGGGTTGATGCTGCTCATTTCCGCATAGACCGGAATCGGCACCGGGCGCTCGCTCGCCACCTTCATGAGGGCGAGGCCGCCGCCGCGCGAGCCGGTGAAGCCCACCGCCTGGATGACCGGGTTGGCCACGAGCGCGGTGCCCAGCAGGTTGCCCGGGCCGTTGACGAGGGAGAAGGTGCCCGCCGGGAAGCCGGTCGCGGCCACGGCCCTGGTGATGGCGGAGGCCACCAGCTCCGAGGTGCCCGGGTGCGCCGAGTGGCCCTTCACCACGACCGGGCAGCCGGCCGCCAGCGCGGAGGCGGTGTCGCCACCGGCGACCGAGAAGGCGAGGGGGAAGTTGCTGGCGCCGAACACGGCCACCGGGCCGAGCGGCACCTTCCGCAGACGCAGGTCGGAGCGCGGCATCGGGGTGCGCTCCGGCATCGCCGGATCAATGCGAATGCCCTGCCAGCCGCCGGAGCGGATTTCGGCGGCGAACAGGCGCAGCTGGCCGACGGTGCGGCCGCGCTCGCCGGTCAGGCGGGCCAGCGGCAGGCCGGTTTCCTTGTTGGCGCGCTCGAGCAGTTCGTCGCCCAGCTCCATGATGGCATCCGCAATCGCCTCGAGGAGACCCGCGCGGCGCTCATGGCTGATGCCGCGCATCTCGATGAAGGCGGCTTCGGCGGCACGGCACGCTTCTTCCACGTCGGCAACCGTGGCGATGCTGAATTCGGTGGGAAGATGCTCGCCAGTGGAGGGATCAATCGCCTTGAAGGTCTCCGTGGAGCTGCGCCTTTGCCCAGCGATGAACAATTCGCCTGTCAGTGCCATGGTACTCTCTCTCTCTGTTTGAGTGAAGCGAAACCCTGCTCGAATACCAGAGCCATGCGGCCGGGTCGCCCCAAAATTGTATACGGTTTTTGAAATTGTATGAGTTAATGCGAAAATAGCTTGCCCGTTTGCTCATTACAAGCATATTGTCTGAGTTAATGCCGGCCCGGGCATCCGCCCGGAGGACAGGCACGCTTTGTCTAGGGGAGGCTTTTCATGAGATTTGTAAGGGCCAAATTGTATCTATCTGCGTCCGCTCTGCTTCTGGGAGTGGTCGCATCTCCGGCGATGGCGCAGGAATCGGACGCCGCGCGCGCGGAAACCGCCGTTGCCACCGACTCTGAGTCCATGGAGATGGACACCATCATCGTCACCGGCGTTCGCGCGTCCATGGTGGGCAGCCTTGGCGTCAAGCGCAACGCCACGCAGATCGTCGAATCGATCATCGCGGAAGACGTGGGCAAGCTGCCGGACAACAACGTGGTCGAGGCGCTGCAGCGCATCGCCGGCGTGCAGGTGACCGACCGTGCAGGCGGTCAGGTGGGCCGCGTGTTCATCCGCGGTCTCGAGGACGTGAACACCACCTGGAACGGCCGCAACATCTTCACCGCGTCGGGCCAGAATTTCGCGCTGGCCGATATTCCGGCCAACCTGGTGCGCCGAATCGACGTGTACAAGACCCGCGCCGCCGAGCAGATCGAAAGCGGCATTGCCGGTCAGATCGACGTGTTCACCCACCGTCCGTTCGACTTCAACGGATTCGCCATCACCGCTGCCGCGCGCGGCATTTATCACGAGCAGGCGGACAAGATTAACCCCAACGTCAGCGCCCTCATCAGCGACCGCTGGGAGACCAGCGCCGGCGAATTCGGCGCCCTGCTGAACGTCAGCTTCGAGCGCACCCGCTTCCGCGACCAGAGCATCACCTCGGGCGCGATCGTGCCGTTCGCGACGGCCGACAATCCGCCGGCGGGCAAGGTGCCGCTGGAGCGCCTGTTCGACGGCTGGCCGGTCGGCACCAACCACGGCCTGCCCATGAAGCCGGGCTCGACGCTTGAGGACGGCACGCCGTACCTGCTGTCGCGCGACGCCATGTTCGCTTCCGACTTCACCGGCACGCGCACGCGCCCGGCGGTCAACCTGGCCCTGCAATACAGCCCGAACTCGGATGCGGTTTACACCTTCGAGTTCTTCTACAGCGGCTTCCGCAACAAGACCTTCAACAACCTCCACTTCACCTTTGTGGACTGGTGGGGCAACCTGGGCCCCAATCCGGCTGACACCATCGAGCTGTACCCGGATACCAACCTCATCAAGAAGCGCCACGTCCGCGATATCTACGGCTTCAACAGCGGCGACTACACGAAGCAGAAAACCGACAGCTTCGTCTACGCCCTGAACGGCAAGTGGAATTTCGGCGACAATTTCGAGCTGACGGCGGACCTGTCGTACCAGACCAGCAAGTTCAAGAGCGACTTCATCGCCCTGCGCACCGAGCGCGTGGCGGAGTCGATTGATGTCGATTTCAACGCCCATGGTGGTCTGCCGTCCTGGCAGTTCGGCAACAACGACCTGCTGGCCGATCCGTCGGCCTGGACCCTGGCGCAGTTCTACGACAACGGCGTCGAGCGCAAAGGCGAGGCGGTCACCTTCTCGGTCGATGGCGACTACACCTTCGATGGTGGCCTGCTCTCCCGTCTGAGCTTCGGTCTGCGTCACGACATCCGCTCCGCGAGCGAAGGCCAGCGGGATCAGGATGCGGGCGTTCTCGGCCGTCCGCTGTCGGACTTCGACGACGGCCTGTTCCACAAGAACAAGAACTTCTTCGACGGCAAGGCGAATGTCCCGTCCTCGTGGGTGGTGGCGGATGGCTCCTACCTGTGGGACCACGCCGACGACTTCCGCCGCCTGTACCGCAGCGTCAATCCGAATCTCCTGCTGAGCGATCAGCTGGCGATCACCAAGAACTTCGACATCGACGAAGTGACCACCGCCGCCTACCTCCAGGCGGAGGCGGAGCACGATGTGTTCGGCCGTCCGCTGTTCGTGCAGGTCGGCGGCCGTGTCGTTCACATCAAGACCGACATGGAGTTCTTCAACCGGGCGAGCGAGGGCGGCACGGACGATGCGTCCAAGAAGGTCACCGAGTTCCTGCCGAGCGTGACCGTGCGCTATGACATCACCGACAAGCTGCGCGTCCGCTTCAACTACGGCGAGACCATCCGTCGCCCGAACTTCGTCGATCTCAATCCGTTCATCCTCTACGTGGATGACCTGACCAACATCGGCTACGGCACGGGCTCGGGCGGCAACCCGGATCTGGAGCCGACCCGCTCGAAGAACATCGACATCGGCGTCGAGTGGTACTTCGCCAAGGACAGCGCCATCTACGCAACGCTGTTCCGCCGCAAGATCGACGGTCTGGTGGTGCCGCTGCGTCAGGTCCGCGAGATGCACGATCCGCGGTACGATGCGACCCGCTTCATCGTGACCCTGCCGATGAACGCGTCCAACGGCACCATGAAGGGCGCGGAACTGGGCATGGTCTACTTCCCCGAGCTGCCGGGTATCCTCAACGGCCTCGGTATCCAGGGAAGCCTGACCCTGCTCGACACCAAGCAGAACGTGCCGCAGACCAACGAGCTGGGCGAGATCATCGGCGAGTCCTCGTCTGACTTCTTCGGCGTGTCGGATGTGTCGTACAACATCACGCTCGCCTACGAGCGCGGCCCGATCGGCGCCCGCGTGTCGTATGTCTGGCGCGATGACTTCCTCAACAACAACGAGGCGCCGCAGTTCGCCGGTCCGATCGGCATCTGGCGCCGCGCGGAAAAGAGCCTCGATGCCCAGTTGACCTACAACGTCAACAACCGCCTGGCGCTGACGTTCGATGCGGTCAACCTGACCAACGAAATCTATCAGTCCTACTACTACTTCGATGGTTCGGGCAGCCCGGAGACCACCAACTTCGGCAACAGCCTGCCGGGCCGCACCTTCGCGATCGGTCTGCGCTACTCGCTGAACTGAGAGCGGAAACGCCGCTAGCGATCGAAGGTTGGGGGCGGCCGCGGCTGCCCCCAATTTTTTTGGGCCCCGATTTTCTTTGGCCCCCATTTTTCGTCTCGGAGGGGATCATGGCACAACGCTCTTCTCCCGCACGCGGGCTGGCGTTCGCGGCCGTGCTGGCGCTGGCGTTCACCGCGCAGGCGGGGCCCGCAGGCAATCGCGCCGATGCGGAGCCGTCACTCAACGACCGCCTTGCCGAACAGGACGTGCGCGTCCATGACCCGGCCATCCTCCGGGTCGGGGACACCTATCATCTGTTCTCGACCGGGCATCTGGGCGAGCGCACGGGGATCATTCCCTGGCGCGTCTCGAAAAATCTGGTGGACTGGGCGTTCGTCGGGCCGGTGTTCCGGGACCTGCCGGACTGGGCGCCGCGCACGATCGAGGGCGCGCGGGGCCTGTGGGCGCCGGACATCGTTCAGGCGAACGGGGAATATCGCCTTTATTATGCGGTCTCCACCTTCGGGAAAAACCGCTCGGCCATCGGCCTTGCCGTCACGCGCTCGCTCGATCCCGCAAGCCCGGACTTCGGCTGGGAGGATCGCGGGCCCGTCCTCCAGTCCTTCCCCGGCGATGATTTCAACGCCATCGACCCGAATATTTTCATCGACCGCGACGGCCGCCACTGGATGAGCTTCGGCAGCTTCTGGGGCGGCATCAAGCTGGTGGAGCTGGACCCCGCCACCGGCAAGCGCAAGGCGGAGGACGGGCCGATCCACAGCATCGCCTCCCGCCCGGGCGGCGAGCACGCCATCGAGGCGCCGTTCCTCATCGCGCGGGGCGGTTCCTATTATCTGTTCGTGTCCTTTGACTTTTGCTGTCGCGGCGTGAACAGCACCTATCACACGGTTGTCGGGCGCGCGGATAACGTGCTCGGTCCCTATGTGGACCGGGACGGCAAGCTGCTGCTGGACGGCGGCGGCACGGTGGTCCTGCACACGGATCAGGACCCCGGCAGGCGCTGGATCGGCCCCGGCCACAATGCGATCCTGCGCGACAACGGGCAGGACTACATCGTGTACCACGCCTACGACGCCACGCGGCAAGGCGCGCCCGCCCTGCGGATTCAGCCCCTTGAATGGACGGAGGACGGCTGGCCCGTCGCCCGCTGAGGCTAGTCCACCTCAGCGGGGGCAGAGGCCTTGCGCGCCTTTCCCTTTGCCGGCGGCGTGCCGATGGTGTCGAGGAACGCCAGTTCGATGAGATGCGCCATGGCCTCGTGGGCGGCCTGCGGGTCGCCCGCCGCGATGGCCTCCAGCACCTTGCGGTGGTCCGGCACCGGGTCGCGCGGCAGCGGCCGGTTGCGCTGCTTGAAGATGGTGGTCCAGGTAATGGCCGCGCTCACGCTGCTGGTCAGCGTCACCAGGAAGGGATTGCCCGTCGCGTCCAGCAGCGCCGCGTGGAATTGCTGGTCGGCGGCCCGGCCCGCGTCGGTCGCAAGGCTGTGCTCGGCCATGCTTTCCACCGCCGCCTGCATCATCTCGATGTGCGCGTCCGTGCGCCGCCGCGCGGCAAAGGCCGCCGCTTCCGGCTCCACCACCTTGCGCAGCTCGAACAGGCTGCGCAGCAGGTGCTCGTCCGGCTCATGCTTGAAGATCCACGACAGAACGTCCGGGTCCAGCAGGTGCCACTTCTCGCGCGGGCTGACGCGCGTGCCGGTCTTGGGGCGGCTCTCCACCAGCCCCTTGGCGGCCAGAATGCGCACGGCCTCGCGGTAGGCGGTGCGCGAGACGTTCAGGCGATCGCTCGCCTCGATTTCGTTGTCGAGAATGTCTCCGGGCTTGTACCGCCCCGAGACGATCAGAATTCCCAAATCCCTCGCAACCATCCCGTGGAGGCGCAATTGCTTGCGTCGCGCGCGGACATCCAGGCCGGCCTCCAGAGTACGTTCAATCCCCATCGTGCCCCTTGCGTTCGTTTTGTGTGGTTTTGTCACAACTATACCTTGGGAGGTGCTGGAATAAAACAAATAGTCTCAGAATGCCCGGGGAGCGGACATATTTTCAGGAAGCGGAGTCAGCGTCGCCCTGCCGTCCGCCGCTCTCGGGTCGGAGGCGTACGGATCAGTCACATGACTGATTCCGCGCGGGCCGAAACCGCTGCGCTTCGCCGCCTGTATCCGCTCCTCATCCGTGAAACGGTTGAGCGCGAAATTGGTGGCGGCGGAGGCTGTCCGGCCGGTCGACAGGGGAAGGGAGCGCCCGCGCGGCGACGCGCCGTTGCGGCAGGGCGGATGCAGCGAAGTCCGGTTCCCCTGCGCGGCGCAGAGGTGCGGCTTTTTCTCGAAGCCAATGAGCGCTCCCCCTTGCTCAATGCTTCACGTGCGGCCGCCGCCGCAGCGGCGGCCCACGGTCTGTCTGCGGCGGTTACTGCGCCGGCGCGATGGTCAGGCGGAAGGCCATCTGGTGATGGTATTCCTTGCCCGGGTCGAGCCGGGCGGAGGGGAAGTGCGGCTTGTTGGGCGAGTCCGGGAACACCTGCGGCTCGAGCGCAATGCCGTCGCCCTGACGGTACATCTTGCCGCTCTTGCCGACGGTGGTGCCGTCGATGAAGTTGCCGGCGTAGAACTGCACGCCCGGCTGGTTGGTCAGCACCTCCAGCACGCGGCCGGAGACCGGGTCCTCCAGGCGCGCGGCCAGCTGCATCTGGCCGCCGGTCTTGCCGTTCAGGACGAAATTGTGGTCATAGCCGCGCCCGATCACCAGCTGCGGGTCGCTGCCGTCGCGGATGTCCTGGCCGACGACGCGCGGCTTGCGGAAATCGAACGGCGTGCCTTCAACCGGCTTCAACTCACCCGTCGGGATCAGCTCCGCGTCCACCGGCGTGTAGTGGTCCGCCGGAATGGTGAGCACGTTGCCCATCGCCCCTTCCGGCGCGCCTTCGCCCGCCATGTTGAACAGGGCATGGTTGGTGAGGTTGACGACGGTCGGCTTGTCCGTCTTCGCGCGGTAGTCGATGGTCAGCTGGTTGTTTTCATCGAGCGCGTAGGTGGCGGTCACCGTCAGCGTGCCGGGGTAGCCTTCCTCGCCGTCCGGGCTGGTGTAGCCGAGGGTCACGCTGGCCACCGGGCCGCTCTTCACCTCCAGCACCTTCCAGACCTTCTTGTCGAAGCCCTGCTTGCCGCCGTGCAGCGCCGCCACGCCGTTGTCGTTCAGCGCGAGCTGGTAGGTCTTGCCGTCCAGCGTGAAGCGGCCCTTGCCGATGCGGTTGGCATAGCGGCCAACGCTCACGCCGAAGTAGTTGGCGTATTTCTCGTAGTCGGCCGCGGTGGCGTAGCCGAGCACGATGTCGGCGCTCTTGCCGTTCCGGTCCGGCGCCACCAGCGACTGGAGGGTGGCACCCAGCGTGATGACGCGGGCCGAGACGCCGTTGTTGTTGGTGAGCGTGAACGCTTCGACCGTCTCACCCGTCGAGAGCTGGCCGAAGGAGGCGCGCGCGACATCGGCGGCGAGGGCCTGTCCGGAAACGGTGATCAGCAGGGCTCCCAGCAGGGCGGGAGCGGCGAGGGCATGTCGGATTGCCATAGGACTGTACTTTCTCCCCGTGCACGGTTCGTTGACTCGCGCTTCATCTGCATTTACTCAGACAAATAAAAGAAATGCAACCCCGCACACGATACAGGGATTGGGGAGTAACAGATATGCCTGTGGTGCCCGGAACTCCGGCGGTTCATGAGACGAGCGCGAGCGGCGGCTCGACCTACCGCGCCGCGTTGATTCTTCTGGCAAGTCTCTTCTTCATGTGGGGCTTCGCGACGGTTCTGAACAACACGTTGCTGCCGCACCTGCGGTCGGTCTTCGACCTGACCTACACCCAGACCACCCTGATCGAATCGGTGTGGTTCATTGCCTATTTCGTCGCCTCGATTCCGGCCGCCAAGCTGATCGAGCGCATTGGCTACAAGAAGGCCATGGTCGTCGGCCTGCTGACCATGGCGGGCGGTGCGCTGCTGATGCTCCCGGCATCGGCGATTCCGTCCTATCCGTTCTTCCTGTCGGCGCTGTTCATCATCGCCTCGGGCATCACCATCCTCCAGGTGGCGGCCAACCCCTATGTGGCGGTGGTCGGCCCGGCGGAGACCGCGTCCTCGCGCCTCAATCTGGTGCAGGCGTTCAACTCCATGGGCACGACGCTGGCCCCGCTGTTCGGCGGCTATCTCATTCTCTCGCGCAGCGCCTCCGGCTCCGTGGAGGGCGGCGCGGCAACCCTCACCCAGGCCGAGCGTCTGGCCGACGCCCAGTCGGTGCAGCTGCCCTATATCCTGATCGCGCTGGTGCTGACGGTCATCGCCATCGTCATCGCCCGCTTCAAGCTGCCGGACTTCGCGCCCACCTCCCGCCGCGCGGCGGCCGAGGAGCGCAAGTCGCTGTCGCTGTGGAAGCACCGCAACCTGGTGTTCGCCATTCCGGCGATCTTCATCTACCTGATCGCCGAGATCGGCGTGTCGAACCTGTTCATCAACTTCGTCTCCTCGCCCGAGATCGGCAATCTCACCCACGCCGAGGCGGCCAACTACCTGTTCCTGCTGTGGGGCGGCATGATGGTGGGCCGGTTCGTCGGCAGCTACATCATGCGCAGCGTCAAGCCGGAGACCGTGCTGGCCTGGGCGAGCATCGGCGCGTTCATCGTCATGATGATCACCGTGTTCGGCACGGGCAAGGCGGCGATGTGGGCGCTCATCAGCGTCGGCCTGTTCCACTCGATCATGTTCCCGACCATCTTCACCCTCGGCATCCGCGGCCTTGGCCCGCTCACCGAGGAAGGCTCGGGCCTGCTCATCATGGCGATCGCGGGCGGCGCGCTGGTCATCGCCCAGGGTTGGCTGGCCGATACCTTCGGTCTTCAGGCCTCGTTCCTGCTGCCGGCGGCGTGCGAACTCTACGTGCTGTTCTATGCGCTGTGGGGCTCGAAGCCGACCAACGCCCTTGAGGAGCATGTGCCCGACCAGGCGTAAGGCAAGGACGCATCGCGGGCCCGCCGGGTCCGCCGGGTTC
This sequence comes from Pedomonas sp. V897, assembly GCF_051304405.1. NCBI lineage: Bacteria > Pseudomonadati > Pseudomonadota > Alphaproteobacteria > Sphingomonadales > Pedomonadaceae > Pedomonas > Pedomonas sp. V897. The sequence goes on along the minus strand of NZ_JBPPGG010000003.1, from coordinate 144,093 downwards.
GGGAGGGCGCGCCGCGCAAGGGCGCGCCCTTTTTCGTTGGCGATGGGGGCCGCCGACACACGTCTCGCGCGGCGATGTCAGCTTGCGGTCAGGCTCGATGCGGCATAGCAAGAGAACCAAGAGCATGGCGGAGAAGGGCACGCATGCGGATCCTGCTGGTGGAAGACAACGAGCGCCTTGCCGCGTTGATGGCCGAGGGGCTGCGGGAGGCGGGATTCACCGTGGACCAGGCGGACTGCGCGGAGGCCGCGCGCGATCTCCTTGCCAGCTATGGCTATGATCTCATCACCCTGGATCTCGGCCTGCCCGATGAGGACGGGGAGGCGTTCATTCGCGCCTTGCGGCAGCAGGGGCAGGGCATTCCCGTTCTGGTGGTCTCGGCCCGCAACGGGCTCGACGACCGGGTGCGCGGCCTCAACCTGGGGGCGGACGACTTTCTGGTGAAGCCGTTCGCCATGCCGGAGCTGGTGGCGCGGGTGCGGGCGCTTCTGCGCCGCCCCGAGACCTACGTCGCGACCGTCATCGAGGCGGGGGACATCCGCTTCGACACCGCCGCGCGCAGCGTGGAGGTGGGCGGGCGTCCGGTCATGCTGGCGCGGCGGGAGCTGGCGCTGCTGGAGGTGCTGATGCGCCGGGCCGGGCGCACCGTGCCCCGCGCGGCCATTGACGACGCCCTTTACGATTCGGAGCAGGACGTCACCCCCAACGCCATTGACGCCGTGGTCTCGCGTCTGCGCCGCCAGCTCCAGCAGGCGGGCTCGGGCGTGCGCATCCATGCGGTGCGCGGCGTCGGCTATTTTCTGGAAAGCCCGGAGTGACGCGGCGCATCACCACCCTGTCGCAGCGGGTTGCCCGGCGGCTGGCGCTGGCGGCGTTCATCGCGGTTCTGCTCCAGTCCATCTGGGCGGTGTGGTCCTACCGGAGCCCCGACGAGCACAGCGAGATGGAGGAAGACGCCGTCGAGTGGGTGCTGGATGCCCTCGGCGCGCGCCTTCAGACGGATGGCACGGTCGATCACTTCTACCCGGAGCGCTACAACTTCGCCTCCATCCGCTATGCGGTGCTCGATCCGGCAGGCAACCGGCTCGATGGCACGCTCGCCGTGGAGCCCGAGGTGGCGCGGCAGGCCAGCCGCATCCACGAGATGTTTCTGGTGGATGCCCGGCCCGGGGGGAACCGCTGGATCGGCGCGCGCCGCACCTTCCAGCCCGATCGCCAGCCGAGAGTCATCGTCGCCGAAGTGGTGTTCCGGCGCGGCGTCCAGCCGCTCAACATCCTGGTGGCGGAGGTGGTGGAATCGGCCCTCTTTCCCACCTTCCCGGTCATCGTGCTGATGTATGTGGTGGGCGTGTTCGCCATCCGGGGCAGCCTCCTGGGGCTCAAGCGGGCGGCGCGGGAGGCGCGCGCCCTTGATCCCCGGCGGCGCGGGCGGCGCCTGTCGGAGGAGGGGCTGCCCGCCGAGGTGCTCAGCCTGGTGCGGGCGGTGAACGACGGCATCGCGGCGCTGGAGCACCAGCTGGCCGAGCAGCAGGCCTTCGCGGGTGAGGTGGCGCACGAGCTGCGCACGCCGCTGGCCATCCTGCGGCTGGAGGTGGACCGGCTGGACGGGCCGGTGGCCGCGCGCCTGCGGGAGGATGTGGCGGCGCTCTCCCGCCGCATCGACCAGTTGCTGGCCTCGGCGCGGGCCGGGGCCCTGCGGCTGGAAGGCGGCGAGCGGGCGGATCTGGCCGAAATCGCGGCCGATGTGGTGGGGCGCTATGCCCCCATCGCCATGGCGCGGAAGGTGCGGCTGGCGCTGGAGGGCGAGGGGCCGGTGGCGGTCATGGGCGATGCCACGGCCATTGGCGCGGCGCTGCTCAACATCGTGGAGAACGCGGCGCGGGTGACGCCGCCGGGCGGCACGGTGCGGGTGCAGGTGGGGCCGGGGCCGGAGGTGGCGGTGCTGGACGAAGGGCCGGGCATCGACCCGGCGGTGCGGGAGCAGCTGTTCGAGCCCTACCGGCGGGGCGACGCCCGCGGCCCCGGCACGGGGCTGGGCCTGTTCATCGTCCGCCGCACCATGGAGGCCCACGGCGGCGCGGTGGCGCTGCACAACCGCCCGGGCGGCGGCGCGCGGGCGGTGCTGCGGTTCCGCGCGGCCTTGGCGGCGGGAAAGCAGCCGTGAGCCGCGCGCGGGCCGGATGGATGCGATCGGGCCTATCCAAAATGACAGGGTCGGGTTGATGTGTCTCCCTCTGGCGGGACGTCGTATTGTACGATCGTTCAAAAGTCGCTCGCGACGCAAGAAGGGGAGTACACATGACCATCGCCACGAAGATCGAAAGCAAGGGCAAGCCCGGCTATCCCACCCACCCGAAGGCACAGCCGCCCGCCGTCCGCGGCGACCCGATCACCGGCGATCGCTACTACAGCAAGGAATTCGCCGAGCGCGAATGGAAGTACATGTGGAAGCGCGTCTGGCATGTGGGCGGGCGCACGGCCCAGCTTGAGGAGCCGGGCGACTTCATCGTGCACAATTTCATGCACGAGTCGGTCATCATGATCAAACAGACCGACGGTTCGATCCGCGCCTTCTACAACGTCTGCCTTCATCGCGGGAACCGGCTGGTGGCGGTGGAGAGCGGCTCGATCACCAAGGCCCTGTCCTGCGCCTACCACGGCTGGAAGTGGGGCCTGGACGGCGGCCTTCAGGACGTGCAGGACCCGGACGACTTCCCCCAGGGCAACCCGTGCGGCAAGCTGAAGCTGAAGGAGCTGCCCTGCGGCACCTGGGGCGGCTTCGTGTGGTATTCGTTCGACCCGAACGCCAAGCCGCTGCTGGAATATCTGGAGCCGATTCCCGATCTCCTGGCCAGCCGCGATCTGGACAACTGGGTGCGCGTGATCTGGCGCACGCTGACGGTGAACACCAACTGGAAGTTCGCGTCGGACAATTTCAACGAGAGCTATCACCTGCCGACGGTGCACCCGCAGATGCAGGCGATCATCGACGAAGACTACAAGAACACCATCTTCGAGATGTACCCGAGTGGTCACAACCGGATGATCGAGCGGGGCCAGCCGTCGATGCGCTCCAAGTTCCCGAACGAGGTGGAGCCCGCCTGGGCCGACATGCTGCGCGAGTGGGATCTCAATCCCGATGACTTCCAGGGCCGCGCCCGCGACGGGCGTCTGGCGCTTCAGGAGGCCAAGCGCCGTCTCGGGCCGTCGCGCGGCTACACCTACTTCGAGACCATGTACGACGACGAGCTGACGGATCACCTCCATCACACCCTGTTCCCGAACGTCACCATCACCGGCACGTCGGACGGCCTGCACTTCTTCCGCACCGAGCCGCACCCGGATGATCCGAACAAGTGCACGTTCGACTACTGGTACATGGTGCCCCGCATCGAGGGCCGCACCGAGGTGCCGACCATCTACGGCATGCGCCCCTACGAGGAGGCGGAGCACGAGACCAACAGCTTCACCAATCACCTGGCGGAGCTGGGCATCGGCGACTTCCTGTCGCAGGACCTCTCGGTCGCCGAGCAGCAGCAGCAGGGCCTGCGCTCGGAGGCCTATCAGGACGCCTATCTCACCGGGCAGGAAACCCGCGTGCGGCGCTTCCACGAGGTGCTGAACGATTACCTCGAAGGGCGGCGCTGATCGCCCCCGGAGCGCCGGAAAAGGAAAAAGAGCCGGAAAAGGAAAAACGGCGCACGCCGGTCCTTCGTCAGGCTTCTGTCATGCCCCGCCCCTAAAAGGCGGGGCATGATGATTCTGCACCGTCTCCTTGAATGCGCGCGCCGGCCCCGATTGCTTGCGGCCGCGCTCGTGCTGCCGCTGCTGGCCGCGCCGCCCGCCGCCCGGGCCGAGGAGGCTCCCGCGGTGGCTTCCGCGGAGGCTCCGGCGGCGGCCCCGGCGGAGACGTCCGCGGCGAAGGAGGCGCTCTCCTCCGCCGAGGAGAGCCGCCGCAGCGGCATCATCGCGGCGGCGGACGAATTCTTCGGCGACGTGAGCCACGGCGTCGCCGAGGCCATCGAGAAGGCGGTGGCGGAGTACGGCGTGCCGACCGGCTATATCGCGGGCGAGGAAGTGAGCGCCGGGTTCATCGGCGGCCTGCGCTACGGCTCGGGCAAGCTGGTGTTCACCGATGCCGAGGGGCGGCGCATTACCCGGCGTCTCTACTGGCAGGGGCCGTCCATCGGACTGGACGCGGGGGCGAACGCCTCCAGGGTCTTCATCCTGGTTTACAACCTGCGCGCCGTTGAGGACATCTTCGGCCGCCGCCCCATGGCGCAGGCTGGCGTCTACGTGGGGGCAGGCGGAGACGTGGGCGTCGATCATCGCAAGTCCGTCACCCTGGTGCCGGTCTACAGCGGGGTCGGCGTGCGTCTGGGCGCGCGGCTTGGCTACATCCACATCACCCACGAACGGCGGTGGTTGCCCCTATGATGCACGCTCCGGTTTTCCCCCGGCCGCACCCCGAGACCGCAACGCTCGATCTGGCCGTTCTCGTCTACGATTTTCGGGGCAGCGGCGTGGTGCGCAACGCGCTGCGCATCGCCGCCGCCGCCCGCGCGCAAGGCCTGCGCACCGAGCTGTGGGTGGTCCATGCGGATGGCGCCCTGGCGGGCGAGGTGCCGCCGGGCGTATCGGTGCTGGCGCTGGCCGACGCCAACCCCCTCCTGAAGCGCTGCCGTCATCGCGCCCTCGCCATTGCGCTGGCAACGCGCACGCTCGCCCGGGCGCTCGCCGGCCGGCGTCCCCGGGTGCTGCTCTCCAGCGGCAACCATGTGCACTGGCTCGCCGCCGAGGCCAATACGGCCGCCCGCCATCCCGCCCGCCTCGTCATGCGCGCCAGCAACGATCTGTTCCACCGGCGCGGCGGCCCGCTCGCCGCTGTGGCCGGGGCGGTGCGCGGGCTGGTCGCCCGCACCCTCATGCGCCGCGTCTTCGCCCGGGCCGATCAGGTGGTGGCCGTGTCGCGCGATCTCGCGCACCAGATGGAGGAGGCGCTGAAGCTGGGGCATGTCTCGGTCATCCCCAACGGCGTGCCGCTCGACTGGGTGGCGGGCCGGGCGGAGGCGCCGCTCGACGACCCGTGGTTCGCGCCGGGCGCGCCGCCGGTGGTTCTCGGCATCGGCCGGCTGGTCAAGCAGAAGAATTTCCCCCTGCTGCTGGACGCCTTTGCCCGCCTGCGCCAGACGCGCCCCTGCCGCCTCGTCATTCTGGGCGAGGGCTCGGCCAGGGCCCGCGCCGCACTTCAGCGGCAGGCGGCCCGGCTCGGCATCGCGCAGGATGTGCGCCTGGCCGGCTTCGATCCCAACCCGCACCGCTATCTTGCCCGGGCAGCGCTGTTCGTGCTCTCCTCCGCGTGGGAGGGGTCGAGCAACGCGCTGCTGGAGGCGCTGGCGTGCGGCTGCCCGGTGGTGGCAACCGATTGCCGCACCGGCCCGCGCGAAGTGCTGGCCCACGGCCGCTACGGCCCGCTGGTGCCGGTGGACAACGCCGAGGCGCTGGCCGCCGCCATGGAATGGCACATGGCCCAGCCGCGCGAGGCCGCGCTGCTGAAGGTGCGGGCGCGCACCTTCGATGCGGGGCGTATGCTGGACGCCTATGTGGCGCTGCTGGCGGGGCAGGGCGAGGGTCGCCGCCGGAATGCCTCGCCGTCGCCCGTAAAGGCCCCTTACAGCGCCAAAACGGGGTGGGTCGGTACCGCCCTACCGGTGATAGGTAAAAACCTCTCATCGGGCGTTTAAACCCCCGTAGCGTCGATTTCACGTTTTCGGGGAAATTGCGGGCGCTTCCATCGCGAGTGACGCGAAATGCGCCGCCGTCCCCCCGCCACCGAACCGCGTGCCGGAAGGGCAGGGCACGGCGGGCTCCGCCGTGCGTTCAGATTGCGCGCGTTCGGATGCCTCTTGAAATCAGGGGCCCAAGGCCGCACTTGCTTGGAACGGATCAGGAATTTCCGCCCGCCCGGCCCGGGCGCGGCGGCATCAGGACCAAGCCGGAACCGAGCCGAAACAGACCGAGCACCACAGGAGGCCGCCATTTCCACTCACTCCTCGAATCCGCTGCTTCTGGACGCGGAACTGCCCGCCTTTGCCGCAATCCGCGCCGAGCATGTCGCCCCGGCGGTTGAGGCCGTGCTGAGCGAGCACGCGGCCGCCATGGCGCGCATCACCGACGCCTCGACGCCCCGCACCTTCGAGGATGTGCTCATGGCCAAGGAGCGGGCGGACTTCGCCGTCAGCCGCGCCTGGGCGCCCGTCTCCCACCTGCACAGCGTCGCCGACACGCCCGAGCTGCGCGCCGCCTATGGCGAGGCCCAGCCGAAGCTGACCGCCCATTACCTGGAAGTGGGCCAGAACCGGGAGCTTTACGCCGCCATCCGCGCCGTGGCGGAGATGGGCAGCCTCAACACCCTCTCGCCCGCGGCGCGGGCGCTCGTCGAGCACAGCCTGCGCGATTTCCGCCTCTCCGGCGTCGCGCTGGAGGAGCCGGACCGCTCCCGCTTCCGCGAGATCGGCATCGAGCTCAGCACCCTCTCCACCGAATTCGCCAACGCCGTGCTGGATGCGACCGAAGCCTGGTCCGAGCATCTCACGGACGAGGCGGCGCTGAGCGGCCTGCCCGCCTCGGAGAAGGGCGTGCTCGCCGCCTACGCGCAGGCCAGGGGGCTGGAGGGCTGGCTCGTCACGCTCCACCAGCCGAGCGTGCAGGCGATCCTCACCTATGCCGATGATCGCGCCCTGCGCCAGCGCGTCTACCACGCCTTCAACACCCGCGCGTCCGATCAGGGGCCGAACGCGGGGCAGTTCGACAACAGCCAGCGCATCGCCCGCATTCTGGCGCTGCGCCACGAGGCGGCAAGCCTGCTGGGCTTCGCCAACAGCGCCGCGCTCTCGCTGGAGCCCAAGATGGCCCGCACCCCGCAGGAGGTGATCGACTTCCTGCGCGATCTCGCCGCCCGGGCCCGCCCGGTTGCCCGGCAGGATCTGGAGGAGCTGCGCGCCTTCGCCCGCTCGGAACTCGGCATCGAGGACCTTCAGCCGTGGGACGTGGGCTACGCCTCCGAAAAACTGCGCCTCGCCCGCTTCGCGGTGAACGAGGAGCAGATCAAGCCCTACTTCCCGCTGCCCCGGGTGCTCTCCGGCACCTTCACCCTGTTCGAGCGGCTGTTCGGCATTACCCTGGTGCGCCGGGACGACGTGGAAACCTGGCACCCGGATGCCGTCTTCTACGAGCTGCACAACCGCGAGGGCGAGGCCTTCGCCGGTATTTACATCGATCTGTTCGCCCGCTCCGGCAAGCGGGGCGGGGCGTGGATGGGCGTGTGCCGCTCCCGCTTCCGCGACGCGGACAAGGTGCACCGGCCGGTCGCCTACCTCACCTGCAACTTCGCGCCGGCAACGGCGGACACGCCCGCGCTGCTCACCCACCGCGACGTGCTGACCCTGCTGCACGAATTCGGCCACGCGCTGCACCACCTGCTGACGGAAGTGGACCTGCCCTCCGTCGGCGGCATCACCGGCTTCGAGTGGGATGCGGTCGAGCTGCCGAGCCAGCTCATGGAAAACTTCGCCTGGAACAAGGAAGCCCTCGGCCTGCTCTCCGGCCACTACCAGACCGGCGAGCCGCTGCCCGACGCGCTCCTCGAGAAAATGCTCGCCGCGCGGCGCTTCCAGGCCGGCATGTTCCTCGTCCGCCAGCTGGAATTCGCCCTGTTCGACCTGCGCCTGCACCTGGAATACAGCCCGGAGCAGCCGGTCAACGTGCTCGACCTCCTGAACGAGGTCCGGCAGGAAGTGGCGGTCATCGTCCCGCCGGAGTGGCACCGCTTCCCCCACGCCTTCACCCACATCTTCGCGGGCGGCTACGCCGCAGGCTACTACAGCTACCTGTGGGCCGAACTCCTCTCCGCAGACGCCTTCGAACGCTTCGAGGAAGTGGGCGTGCTCAGCAGCGACGCAGGCCTCGCCTTCCGCGAACACATCCTCGCCAAAGGCGCCTCCCGCCCGGCCCTCGAAAGCTTCATCGCCTTCCGGGGGCGTGAGCCGAAACCCGACGCACTGCTGCGGTCCTACGGACTGGCAGGGTGATTTTGGTGGTCTGGAGGTTTTGAATTTTTTTTGCAGGAGGGGCTTACCCCTCCTGCACCTCCCGGTCTTTTTCAGGATGCACCCGGCCACTCGGCCGGTACGCAACATTGAGGAATAAAAGGGACGCACCTGGGTTCGACCGGGTGCGTCCCTGTTTTTTAGTGTTGCGGATGAAGCGCCGGAAACACGGCCCGACAAAACGAAAGGGAGGTGCAGGAGGGTCCGAGACCCTCCTGCAATCAAAAAAATCCCCCCAAAAAAATCCCCCTCAAAAACTCACATCCGCACCCGGATAGCGCCATAGGCCGCGCGGCCGGGGGCGGGGGCGAGGAGGGTTTGTGTGCCGTCGTGCCAGGCGTATTCGTATTTTTCGTTCGCCAGGTTGTTGATCTGGGCGGACAGTTCGACGGCCGGGGTGAGCTGGTAGGCGGCTTCGAAGTTGAACACCGCGTAGTTGCCGTAGCGACCGACGTTGTTGGCGGGGGTCAGTTCGTAGCGGGACTGGCCGTTGCCCCACAGGGACAGGCGCAGGCCCTGGGTTGGCGTGTAGTCGATGCCGCCGGAGAACAGGTTCCGCGGCACGTGGTCGATCCAGTTGCCGCGCTGGGACGGGGTGGCGGGGTCCGGCTCCGCGATGATGGCGCGCTGGCGCGACCATGCGGCCCACAGGTCGAGCGTGGGCAGGGGCGAGAGGCTGGCCTGCACGTCGAGGCCCCGGCGGCGGGTTTTGCCGAGGTTGTCGAAATCGCCGGAGGGGTCGTTGAGGCGGCGCTTGATCTCGCCGGAGGCGGTCTGCTTCCACACGGCGGCGCGCAGGGTGAGCCAGGTGCCGGCGGCGTATTTCACGCCCGCTTCCCAGCCTTCGTTGACGGAGGGGTCGAGGTCGCTCACGCGCGGCGGCACCTTGTATGCGCCCGAGCCGACGCCGATCTGGAAGGTGCGGCCCCAGTTGCCGTAGAGGGTGAGGCCCGCCATCGGCACGACGGCCAGATTGAATTTCGGCTGGCTGATGGTGCCGTAGTCGTTGATGTCGTAGCGCGCGTCCGCCAGCCGGTCGGTGAAGTCGCCGGAGACCTTGTCGAAGCGCCAGGCGGGGGTGAGGGTCAGCCAGGGCGTCGGCTCGATGATCGCCTGCACGTAGCCGCCGTAGACGGTCATGTCGAAGTCGTGATCGCGGGTCTGCCGGGTGGCCGCGCGCCGCTCGGTGAGCCAGCGCAGGCTCTTGTTGTTCTGGATCTGGAAGTCGCCGCCCGCTTCGAGCATCACGCTGTGCAGTCCGGCGATGTGCGGGTGGTAGTGCAGCGCGAACAGGCCGCCGTATTGCCATTCTTTCGTCAGGCGGCGCTGCTGGGAGACGTTTTCGGAGAAGCGCACGTAGCGGTCGTCCCGGTAGCCGTTGGCGTAGGCCTTGGCGGTGAGGGAGAGGGCGCGGGCGAGGTCCGCGTCCAGATGCAGGCTGTAGCTCTGGAGGCGGCGCTTGCCGCCGTCGGTCTCCGACACGTCGAGGGACTGGCGGCGGTCCCGGGCGGCGTCGGCCTCGGTGAGATAGCCGGGCTCCTGCGCGGTGGCGCGGGAATAGCGGGCGATGGCACCCACGCGCACCGCGCCGAGGGTCTGGAACCACTTGCCCGCCAGATTGAGGCGGTCGAGATCCGCGTGGTCGCGGTAGCCGCCGGTGTCGCGGTAGCCGACGAAATAATTCTGGCTGAAGCCGTTTCCGGTCTCGTAGCCTGCCGAGACCTGGCCCTCGACGGTGGCATAGGCCCCCGCCAGCAGGCGGGCGTCCAGGTAGGTGCCGCCGGTGCGGGTGAGGATGTTGGCGTTGCCCGCGATGCTGTGCAGGCCGTGGCGCGGGTCGGAGGTGCCGCGCACCAGTTCGATACCGGCGATTTCCAGCGGCATCACCATGTCGATGAAGCCCATGCCGCCATCGTTGGCATTGCTCGGGATGCCGTCGATCAGCAGCTTCACCGCGTTGATTTCGCCCTCGCCGTTGAAGCCGCGAATGGAGAAGCGGCCGGAGGTGGTGCCCTGGTCGAAATCGGTCAGGGTGACGCCCGGCAGGCGGGCGAACATTTCCCAGGTATTGTCCACGCTCTGGCGCTGGGCGATGTCGCCGCCCAGCACGTCGACGGAGGTCAGCACGCCCGCGGTGGAGCGGGCCATGCCCTTGGCGGTGACGACGATATCGCCCACCGCGAAGTCGGTGTTCTGTGCCTGCGCGCACGGCGCGGCAAGGCTTGCGGCGGCCAGAAGGACGCCATGGAAGATCTTCATAGCGGGTTATTCCCCCTAAACTTTACAGGCGGGCGGCGGAGTGCCCCTTCCGCCGCCCTTGGGTCATGGACCGAGGCGACGCTCTCAGGCGGAGCGGCCGATGAGGCGCTGCAGCTTCCGCAAGGCCACCTCGCGGGACTCGTGCAGGTCGATGGTGCTGACGAACTGTCCGTCCGCATCCATCAGGAACACGGTCGCCGTGTGATCCAGGGTGTAATCGTCTGCGCCCTGCGGCACCTTGCGGAAATACACCCGGTAGGCGCGGGTGATTTCCGCCAGCTGCTCGTCCGTGCCGGTGAGGCCGATGATCGGCGCATCGAACAGGGTGAGGTACTGCTTGATATCCTCGGGCCTGTCCTGCTCCGGGTCCACCGAGACAAAGACGATGTTCAGCCTGTCGCCATCCGGCCCGAGCTGCTGGTGCAGCAGGCTCAGGTCGTTGAGCGTGGTCGGGCACACGTCCGGGCAGCGGGTGAAGCCGAAGAAAATGGCGAAGGGTTTGCCCTTCAGGTTTTCCTCGGTCACCGTGCGGCCTTCCGTGTCGGTCAGCGTGAACGGCCCGCCGATGGCGGGGCGCGCCGCGCTGGCGGCTTGCCCGGCCTCGGGCGGCTCGCTGCGCTTGACCACGATGGCAACCGCGAGGCCGGCGAGCGTCAGCGCGACGACGGCCCACAGGATGCGGCGGACGGCACGCAGACGATCAATGTTTGCCATGATGTTGCGTCTCGCCGTGGGTGCCGTGGCTGGCGGCCGGGGCGGGCGTCGCGGCCGCGCCGGACAGGGCTTCCACCTTGAAGGTCACGTCCACCTTGCCCGCCTTGGCGAACTCCAGCGTGGCGGGCACGCTCTCGCCTGCCTTCAGCGGCGCCTTGAGGCCGATGAGCATGATGTGGTAGCCGCCCGGCTTCAGCTCCAGGGTGCCGCCTGCGGGAATCTCGACGCCGTTTTCCTGGTGGCGCATCCGCATGATGTTGTCTATCATCGTGACGGAATGCACCTCCAGCCGCTCGGCGACCGGGCTGGTGCCGCCGATGAGCCGGTCGGCTTCGCCGCCGCCGTTGACGATGGTGAGGTAGCCCGCGCCGGTCTTGGCGCGCGGCGCGGTCTCGCGCGACCACGGGTGTTTGATGGAGATGTCGCCCGCCTTGTAGGCGTGGGCGAGGGCTGCCGGAGCGGCAAGGGTGGAGAGCGCCAGCGCGGCGGCCAGCAGGGATGCGAATTTCGTCATGGGTCTTTCCCATTTTTCCGGGCGCGCGTGCATCCGCGCGCCATCACTTGAATGGATCAGCGAGGGATCTGGTTCAGGCAAGGACGGAAACGGGAGGCGCGCGCAGCGGCGGGCGCAGCCGCAGGGTCTGGCGGCACGGAACCGGCGCGGCCGGGCGGCGGCCGGAGAGCAGCACGAACGCCAGCGCCAGCGCCAGCAGCGCGGCGGGCGCGGCGGGCAGCAGGGGCAGGCCGAGGCTGGCGAAGGCGCAGGAGCCCTCGGCCTTCGCGGCGTCCCCGGCGGCCTTGGGCTTGCCGTCGGGGCCAAGCACGGCGGTGGCCAGCCCCTGCTCGGTGCAGAGGGTGACGACAAGGCCGCCGTTCTGCCAGTCGGGCATGAACCCGCCGGGAATGACCGCCCGCCAGAACAGCGCAAGCAGCGTCAGCAGCAGCAGGGCTGCGTGCAGGGCGCGGTTGCGGTCTGGGCGATGGCGGATCATGAGCCTCTCATAGCCGGACTTTCGCGAAGCGCAAATGTCCCTTCTGTCGCAGGGGGTTGTCTGGCGCAGGCGCCGGGTGCGTCAGGCGATCCACAGGCGCAGGAGCCAGGCGACCGCGCCGACAACGGCGACGCCCGCCGCCCACAGCCCGACGAACCACAGCAGGCGCTTCCACAGAGGGCCGGGGGCGGTGTCGGGCCGCATCAATGGTAGCCCTCGTGCCCCACCTTGCCCCGGAACACCCAGTAGGCATAGCCGGTGTAGGCAAGGATGAGCGGCACCAGAATGCCTGCGCCCACCAGCATGAAGATCTGGCTCTTCTCCGGCGCGGCGGCCTCCCAGATCGTCACCTGATCCGGCACGATGTAGGGGTAGAGGCTGATGCCGAGCCCGATGAAGGTGAGGGCGAACAGGATGAGCGAGAGCAGGAACGGCCAGTGCTCCCACTGCCGCTTGAGGGCGATGTAGAGCGCGATGGCCGTTACCGCCACCAGCAGCGGCACCTGCGCCGTGAACAGCACGTTGGGCCAGGCGAACCAGCGCTCGAAGTAGGCATTGCTGAGGTAGGGCGTCGCGCCGCTGACCACGGCGATGGCGATGAGCATGAGCGCGCCGAACCAGCGCGCGTAGTTGCGCGCCTTGTGCTGGAGCCCGCCTTCGGTGCGCATGATGAGCCAGGTGGCGCCGAGGAGGCCGTAGCCGATCACCACGCTCGCGCCGGTCACCAGGCTGAACGGGGTCAGCCAGTCCCACCAGCCGCCGGCGTAGGTGCGGGCGGCCTTGTCGATGGTGATGCCCTGAAGCACCGCGCCGAGGATGATGCCCTGGCTCAGCGCCGCCACCAGCGAGCCGCCGAAGAAGCCTGCGTCCCAGAAGGCGCGGTGGCCGGGGTCGCGCCAGCGGAACTCGAAGGCGACGCCCCGGAAGATCAGCCCCAGCAGCATGGCGATGAGCGGGGCGTAGATGGCGGGCAGGATGAGCGCATAGGCCAGCGGGAAGGCGGCCATCAGCCCGCCGCCGCCGAGAATCAGCCAGGTCTCGTTGCCGTCCCACACCGGGGCGATGGAGTTCATGGCGACGTTGCGCTCCTCCCCCACGTGGAGCGCGGGAAAGAGGATGCCGATGCCAAGGTCGAAGCCGTCCATCACCACATAGGCGAACACGGCAAAGGCGATGATGCAGGCCCAGAGCAGCGTCAGGTCGAAGTTGTATTCCATCGTCGCCTCACTTGGCCGGAAGGGTGGGGTGGAGCGAGCGCTCGGGATTGACTGAGGGAGCGGGGGTGATGCCGGCGGTGCGGATCGGCCGGTCCGGCCCTTCCTCGATGCCGGGCTCGCCCCGGTGCGGCGGATGGGCCATGAGCCGGAGGAGATACCAGGTGCCGACACCAAACACCGCGAAGTAGATGACGACGAACGCAACCAGCGAGGAGGCGACGGCGGGCGCCCCCAGCGGCGAGACCGAGTCCGCCGTCCGCAGCAGGCCGTAGACCGTGTAGGGCTGGCGGCCCACTTCCGTTGTCACCCAGCCCGCGATCACGGCGAGGAACCCGGCCGGCCCCAGCAGCACGGCGAAGCGATGCAGCAGCGGCCAGTCATAGAGCCGCCCGCGCCAGCGGGCGTAGAGGCTGACCATGCCCAGGGCGAACATCAGCACGCCGAGCCCGACCATGAGCCGGAACGACCAGAACACGATGGCCACCGGCGGCCACTCGGACCGGTCCACCGAATCCAGCCCCTTGAGCGGTGCGTTGAGGTCATGGTTGAGGATGAGGGACGAGCCGCTTGGCACCTTGACCGCACCGCGCACGGTGGCGGCCTCCTCGTCCGGCAGGCCGAACAGGATGAGGGGCGCGCGCCCCTCGGGGTAGCTCTCGAAATGCCCCTCCATGGCGGCGATCTTGATCGGCTGGTGCTGCAAGGTGTTGAGGCCGTGCAGGTCGCCCGCCACGATCTGGATGGGCGCGACGATGGCGATCATCCACATGGCCATGGAGAACATGCGCTGCGCGCCCTTGTTGGTGCGGTCGCGCAGCAGGTGCCAGGCGCCGACCGCCCCCACCACCAGCGCCGTTGTCAGATAGGCGGCCAGCACGGTGTGCACGAGCCGGAACGGGAAGCTGGGGTTGAAGATGATGGCCAGCCAGTCGCCCGGCAGGAACTGGCCGTTCTCGCTGATCACGTGGCCCTGCGGGGTTTGCATCCAGCTGTTCACGGAGAGGATCCAGAAGGCGGAGATCGCCGTGCCGACCGCCACCATCAGCGTGGCGGCGAAATGCAGCCTGGGGCCGACCCGGTTGAGGCCGAACAGCATGACGCCGAGAAAACCCGCTTCCAGGAAGAAGGCGGTGAGCACCTCATAGGCCATGAGTGGGCCGATGACCGGCCCGGCCCTGTCGGAGAAGGCCGACCAGTTGCTGCCGAACTGGTAGGACATCACGATGCCCGAGACCACGCCCATGGCGAAGGTGATGGCGAAGATCTTCACCCAGTAGCGGAACAGGTTCCGGTAGACCTCCCGCCGGGTGCGCAGCCACAGCAGCTCCAGCACGGCGAGATAGCTCGCAAGGCCGATGGAGAAGGCGGGAAAGATGAAGTGAAAGCTCACCGTGAAGGCGAACTGGAAACGGGCGAGAAGAAGGGCGAGTTCGGAGTCAGCCATGGTCTGGCACCTGTTCCTGAATTGCCGCCACGCCATGCTGGAGTATGGGTAACGCGCGCCTTGACGGCAAGGCTGCAAAGGGACGCATGGGCCACCCCCCCTTTTGCGGTTCCGGGTTCTCGTGTCCTGAACGCGGGGCCGGGCCGCAGGATGCGAAGCGGGGCGGAAACGGCGGCGGCGGCAGGGGGCGCGTTGCTGCGGCTTTGACAAGCGGGGCAAGTTCCGTCATGCCGTTGGGATGAGATAGTGCTTTATTGTCAATTGCTTATAGAAACCGTCAGGGGCTGGACGAAGATGGGGCGCTGCAATCCGGTGGCGGGCACTTTGGCCCAAGCTCTGCGTTGGTAAGTTTATGCGCCTGCCGTTCCGCCTCATCTCCTTGATGTTTTTGGGCCTTGCTCCGTTCCCGTGGCAGTCCGCGGCAGCGCAGGAGGTGGCGGAGCCTGCCCCGGATGCGCCCGCCGACAAGGCGGTGGAAGAAGCGGCAGCGGGGCCCGGGGAAGCGCCCGGCGACCTGCCGGACATCCCGGAGAGTCCGGATATCCCGGAGATTCCCGACATTGCCGTGCCCTGGCCGGATCTGGACGCCTTTCCGCCCGCTGAGGGGCGGAGCGACCGCCGCCGGTTCGCCAACCGGACGCTGCGCTATTCCGTCCGCACCGAGGGGCTGGACGCGGTGGGGCTCGAAGGCCAGTTCAAGTCCCTCTCCAGCCTGATTGCCGAGCGCAACGGCGGGGCGCTGGCGGCCCAGATCAACCGCCGCGCCCGGTCCGACGCGGACCTGATCCGCCGCCTGCTGGCCTCGGAGGGCTACTACGCCGCGACGGTCGACATCGCCCTGGCGCCGGTTGCCGACGAGGACGGGCGGGTCGATGTGACCCTCACCGTTACCCCCGGTCCGCGCTACACCTTCAGCGACATCCGGCTCCAGTTCCCCCGCGCCACGGACAAGGCGACCCGCGCGGCGGTGCGGGAGCTGTTTCCGCTGTTCGAGGGCGACCCCATCGTTGCGACCAGGGTGGAGGCGGCGGAGGCCGAGCTGCGCCTCAAGCTGCCCCAGCGCGGCTATCCCTTTGCCGAGGTGGGCGTGCGGCAGGTGCTGATCGACGATCTGGAATACACCGGCCTCTACACCCTGCCGGTGACGCCGGGGCCGCCCAGCGTCTACGGCGACATCCGCATCACCGGCGACCGGCTGTTCGATGAGGATCACCTGAACGTTCTCGCCCGGTTCAGGAGCGGCGACCCCTACGACAGCCGCGACGTGGAGGACCTGCGCCAGGCGCTCATCGCCACCGGCCTGTTCTCCAGCGTGGCGCTGCGGCCGGTGCTCACCGACCAGCGCACGGACAACGGCCTTGCGGTGGTGGACATGGAGGTGGAGACCACCAAGGGCCCGCAGCGGCGGCTGGCGGCGCGCGGCGGCTATGCCACGGGCGAGGGCATCAAGCTGGAAGGCGAGTGGACGCACCGCAACCTGTTCCCGCCCGAGGGCGCCTTCACGGCGCGGGCGGTGGCGGGCACGAAGGAGCAGCGGCTGGGGGCGGAGGTGCGCCGCTCCAACGCGGGCAAGCGCGGCCGCAGCATGTTCCTGCTGACCGAGGCGCTGCGGGAGAACCGGGACGCCTACAGCGCCTACGCGCTGCGCGGAGCGGTCGGGTTGCTGCGGGAGCCGGATATCGGCCTCGGGCGGCGCTGGGGCTATGCGGTGGGGGCCGAGCTGCTCGCCACCAACCAGCGCGACCGCAGCCTGTTCGCGGACGAAGGCGACGAGAACGGCAAGCGGCGCACCTTCCTCATCGCCGCGCTGCCCACGCGGCTGGAATACGATGGCTCCAACGATCTGTTCAATCCGACGCGAGGCTTCCGCGCCGCGGTTCAGGCAACGCCCGAAGCCGCCCTGCAGAACGGCTTTTACGGCTACACCCGCCTGCGGCTGGACACGAGCGGCTATCTGCCGCTGAGCGGCGATAATCTGGTGCTGGCCGGGCGCGTGGCGCTCGGCTCCATTCTGGGGGCGGACCGCGACCGCATTGCCCCCAGCCGCCGCTTCTACGCGGGCGGCGGCGGCTCGGTGCGCGGCTTCGGCTACTGGGAGCTGGGCCCGCAGGATGCGGACGGCGACCCGCTTGGCGGGCGCTCCCTGACCGAGGTCTCGACGGAGCTGCGCTACCGGTTCGGCGACTATGGCATCGTCGCGTTTGTCGATGCGGGCCAGGTCTACACCAACGCGCTGCCGCAGTTCAGCGACCTGCGCTACGGCGCGGGGCTGGGCGCGCGCTACTACACCGCCTTCGGTCCGCTCCGCTTCGATATCGCCCGCGCCATCGACCGGCGCCCGGGTGACCCGAAATTCGCTGTCTACATCTCGATCGGGCAGGCCTTCTGATGGATACGGACACGGAAAATCCCGCCCCGCGCGCCCGCCCCGTCTGGGTCCGGGTGCTGCGCGCTGGCGCAGTCGCCCTGGCGGCGGTCGTGGTCCTCGTGGCGGCGCTCGTGCTGGCCATCAACACCGGGCCGGGCCGTGGTTTCCTTGTCCGCCAGATCGGGAAGCTGGAGCTGGAGTCGGGCCTGCGGGTGCGGATGGAGCGCATCGACGGCTCGCTCTACAGCCGCTTTACCATCCGCAATCTGGTGCTGTTCGATCTGGACGGCCCGTTCCTTGCCATCCCGGCGGTCACCGTGGACTGGAAGCCCGGCCCCCTCGTGCGCAAGCATGTGGTGGTGCGCCGGGCGCATGCGCCGGAGATCACGCTCTCCCGCCTGCCGCGCCTCAATCCGACGCCGCCCGAGCCGGACCAGCCCCTGTTCCCCGACATCTACGCGACGCTGGATGATCTGACGGCCGAGCGGATCGTCATCGGCCCGAAGGTGGCGGGGCAGCGCTCTGTGGCATCGCTCAAGGCGAGCGGCGTGCTGGCGGACGGGCGGCTGAACCTGACCGCCGATTCCGCCGCCGACGCGGGGGACCGGCTGCACCTGCGGCTGGCGGCCGAGCCGGACCGCGACCGGCTCGACCTCGACGCCCGGCTCGACGCGCCCGCCGCCGGTCTGGTGGCCGGGCTTGCCGGGCTCACCGAGCCGCTGACGGTGCGGCTGGAAGGGGCGGGGCCGTGGAGCGCATGGAACGGCCGCCTCCACGGGCAACTGGCCGGGGAGGAGCTGGCGAACCTCGCCCTTCAGGCGCGCAGCGGCACCTTCTCGCTGGAGGGTCAGGTGCGCCCGGCGCTGGTGCTGGAGGAGGGGCCGGCAACGCGCCTGCTCTCGCCCGCTGTCGAGGTGAGCGCGACGGCCCGCTTCGAGGAGCCGCGCCTTGTCACTACCGCCCGCGCGTCCGCCCCGGCCTTCGCGGTGGACGCGCAGGGCGCCATCGACACCGGAACCAGCCGCTTCGAGGCCATGGAGGTGAACGGGCGGCTGCTCGCCCCCGCCACGGTGATGGACGGCCTCAGCGGGGACGACGTGACGCTCGCTGCCGAGCTGAACGGTCCGGTCGCAACGCCCACCATTGCCTATACCCTGAAGGCGCGCCGCATCGCCTTCGAGGGGCGCGGGGCCACAGACCTCAACGCCGAAGGCCGTGTCGAGATGGAACCGGAAGGCCGCATCACCGCGCCCATTACCCTCAGCGCCGCCTCCATCGACGGCCTGCCGGAGCAGGTGGGCGGCCTGTTGCGGCAGGTGCGCGTGAACGGGACGGTCGAGATGACGCCGGAGCGCATCGGGGCCAAGAACCTCGCCTTCCGCTCCAACCGGCTGAACGGCCGGGCCATGTTCGCCTACGCGCCCGCCTCCGGCGCTTACGACGCCGATGTGGATGCGTCGGTGCAGCAGTATGAGGTGGCCGGGTTCGGCGTGGTCAACGCCTCGGCCGACGCCCGCATCGCATTCGACCCGCGCACCAGTGCGCTGGCGCTGAACGGCGACATCAACGCCCGGGCGACCCGGCTCGACAACGAGGCGGCGCGTGATTTTCTCGGCGGGCTGCCGGTGCTCACCGTCTCGGCCCGGCAGCGGCCCGGCGGGGCGATCGTGCTCAACGTGGCGCAACTGGAGGCGCCGCGCTTCCGCTTCGCGCTCACCGAGGGCGTCTACACGCCGGACGGGCGCATCGTGCTGGCAGGGCAGGGCGAATCCGCCGCCTATGGCCCCTTCGCGATCAACGCCAGCGGCGAGGCCGTCCGCCCGCAGGCGGAGCTTACGCTGGCCCGGCCGGATCTCGGCATCGGCCTCAGGAATGTGGTGCTGAAGGCAACGCCCGAGCCGCGCGGCTACGCGGTGGCGCTCGATGGCCGCTCGTCCGAGGGGCCGCTGCGGGGCCGCGCCATCGTGGTTCTGGAGGAAGGGCCGCTGGCGGCGGAGATATCGGAGCTGAGCCTTGCCGATCTCACCCTCAAAGGCCGGGTCGAGCAGACCGAGGCCGGGCCCATGGCCGGCGCGCTGAGCCTCAAGGGCGCGGGGCTGACCGGGCAGCTTCGCCTTGCGGGCGAGGGCGCGGTGCAGCGGATGGATGCGTCGCTTCAGGCCCGGCAGGCGCGGCCGCCCGTCTTCCCGGCGCTGGGCATCGGTCAGGCCCAGCTTGAGGCCAGCCTGCGCCTGCCCGACGGCGCGCCCGACGTGAATGCCCGCTTCTCCGGCCGCCAGATCCGCTATGGCGACTGGCTGGTGGAGCAGACCTCCGGCACGGTGCTCTACCAGTCCGGCACGGGCCGGGCGAACCTGACCCTGGCCGGGCGGCACAACGCGCCGTTCAATCTGGACCTTGCCGCCGAGATGACGCCCGAACGGGTGCAGCTCACCCAGTTCAACGGCACGCTGTCGAAGCGGCGCATCCGGCTGGCCCAGCCCGCCGTCGCGGACCGGGTGGAGGCGGGCTGGCGGCTCAATCCCGCCACCCTGCAACTGGCCGGGGGCAAGCTGACCGTGGAAGGGGAGACCGGCGAGACCGCGCGGCTGGCCGCCCAGTGGTCCGGCCTCGGGCTCAGCTTCCTCGATGCCATCGATCCCGAGATGGGCCTCTCCGGCACCACCTCCGGCACCATGACTGCCACCCTGCCGCCCGGCGGGCGCACGCCCCGCGCCGAGGCGCGCATTGTCGTCAGCAACATGCAGCGGGCAGGTCTCAGCACCCAGTCGCCGCCGCTCGATCTGGGGCTGAACGCCTCCCTTTCGGAGCAGCAGGCGGCGGTCCGGGCGCTGGTGCGCCATGACGGCAAGGTGGTCGGCTCGCTGCAAGCGCGCCTCAGCCTGCCCCCGCAGGCGGAGGAGCCGGAGACAGACTGGATGAGCCGCCTGCGCGATGCGCCACTGGCGGGCGGGCTGCGCTTCAGCGGCCCGGTCGAGCTGCTCTGGGCGCTCAGCGGCATGAAGGGGCACGAGCTGGGCGGCACCCTGTCGGTCAGCGCCGACATGAGCGGCACCCCGGCCCAGCCCCTGCTGCGCGGCACGGTGCGCGGCGCGGACATGTCCTACGAGAATGTGGACTTCGGCACCCGCATCCGCGACGTGAAACTGAACGCCCGCTTCGAGGGCTCGCGCCTTCAGCTGGCCGAGTTCAGTGGCACCTCGCCGGGCGGCGGCGGGTTCTCCGCCACCGGCTTTGCCGACCTCGACATGGAGGCGGGCCTGCCCATGAACGTGCAGATCACGCTCGACCACCTGCGTGCGGCGCAGACCGATGCGCTGGAGGCGGTCATCACCGGGCCGGTCGCCATCCGGCGCGCGGGGGGCAAGGGCGTCATCGAGGGCAAGCTGCGGATCAACGAGGCCCGCTACCGCTTCACCGGCGTTGCCGCCGCCGAGGTGCCGCAACTGGAGGTGCAGCGCGTCGGCGAGGTGCCGATCCAGCGCCGGCCTCGCCGGAAGGAGCCGGAGAAGCCGTCTCCGTTCGAGTTCACGCTCAATGTGGACGTGGATGCGGATAACCGCATCTTCATCCAGGGCATGGGGCTCGATTCCGAATGGGGCGTGGACCTCAATATCGGCGGGCCGGTCATGGAGCCGGCCATCCGCGGCACGGTGACGGCGGTGCGCGGCTCCTACGCCTTCGCGGGCCGCCGCTTCGAGCTGAACAAGGGCGTCATCCGCTTCGCGGGGGAATTCCCGCCCGCGCCAACCCTCGACATCGTGGCCGGCGCAACCGTCGATGGCATCGAGGCCCAGCTGCAGGTGACCGGGCAGGCATTGCAGCCGAGCATCGCCTTCTCCTCCAACCCGTCGCTGCCGCAGGACGAGATCCTCTCCCGCCTGCTGTTCGGCGGCTCGGTCACCGAGCTGTCCGCCACCGAGGCGCTGCAGCTGGGCGCAGCCGTCGCCTCGCTGCGCGGCGGCGGGGGCGGGCTCAACCCCCTCGGCAAGCTGCGCCAGGCGACTAGCATCGACCGGTTGCGGATCGTGGGCGGAGACGAGGCCAGCGGGCGCGGCACGTCGCTGGCGGTTGGCCAGTATCTCACCGACGACGTCTACGTGGAGGTGACCAGCGACACCCACGGCAACACGCTGACCCAGCTCCAGATCGAGCTGACCCGGGCGCTCAGCATCCTCTCGCAGGTGGGCCGGGCGGGCGAGACCAGCCTCCAGCTGCAATACGCCAAGGACTACTGAGGCCGCCTGGCTCCGCGGCGCTGCCGGGCAGGCGGAACTGTGGCTTTCCGGCCGCAGCCCGCCTGCTGTCCGCATGGTCTGTACGGACACAGTTGGGCGGCCAAGCGTTAACCCGCCAGAACAGTGCGGCCGGGCCGGCGGTTCGCCCTGAATGCAACAGTCCCGCGAAGGAGGAAGCATGCCATCCAGGACCACCAAGGGAAAATCGTCGGGCCAGAAGCTCAACGCGTTGCAGCAGCCCGTTCAACCGTCGCGCGAGCTGGCCGCCATCGTGGGCGATACGCCGCTGCCGCGCGCCGAGGTGGTGAGCAAGGTCTGGGCCTACATCAAGAAGAACGACCTGCAAAACCCCGAAAACCGCCGGGAAATCCTGGCGGATGACAAGCTGGAGCCGGTGTTCGGGAAGAAGAAGGTCACCATGTTCGAGATGAACCGGTACCTGAGCAATCACCTCAAGTAGCCGGTCCAGCCCGCTGCAATTCCTGCCTGACGTGTCCCGCCAGCCGCTTGCCCGCCCGGGGGCTCCCCGGGGCCGTCCCGGGGGCTCAGCGGGCGGCGGCCTGCCTGTCCTCCTGGGCGAGGGCGGCCAGCAGCGCCAGCCGGCCGGCCTCCGGCCCGCTGGCGTCGGCTGCCTGCTGGATGTCCCAGCCGGAGGGCTGCTGGAACACCTTGAGGCCGAACTCGGGCAGGATGGCGAACAGGTGGTCGAAGATGTCCGACTGAATGGCCTCGTATTCGACCCAGACGACCGTGTTGGTGAAGCAGTAGATCTCCAGCGGCACGCCGGCCGGCCCCGGCGGCATCTGGCGCACCAGCATCATCATCTCCTGATGGATGCCGGGATGGGCCTTGAGGTAGGCCTGCACATAGGCGCGGAAGCAGCCGATGTTGGTGAGGCGGCGGGCATTGACCGGCTCCGACGCCCGTTCCGGGTGGCTGGCGTTCCAGGCGTCCAGTTCCGCCTGCTTGGCGTCCAGATAGTCCCGCAGCAGGGTGAAGCGGCGCAGCCGGGCGCGCTCCTCCGCCGTCAGGAAGCGCACGCTGGCCAGATCGAGCGGGATCGCCCGCTTGATGCGCCGCCCGCCGCTCTCGAACATGCCGCGCCAGTTCTTGAAGCTGTCGCTGATCAGCCGGTAGGTGGGAATGGTGGTGATGGTCTTGTCCCAGTTCTGCACCTTCACCGTGTGCAGCGCGATGTCGATCACCGCGCCGTCGGCGTGGACCTGGGGCATCTCGATCCAGTCGCCCACCCGCACCATGTCGTTGGTTGTGAGCTGCACGCTGGCCACCAGCGACAGCAGCGTGTCCTTGAACACGAGGGTCAGCACCGCCGCCAGCGCGCCAAGGCTGGAGAGCAGCAGCATGGGCGAGCGCTCGATGAGGAACGCGATCGCCACGATCGCGCCCGCCGTGTAGAGCACGATCTTGACCAGCTGGAGATAGCCCTTGATCGGCCGGTTCGCCGCGTCGGGGCGGCGGTTGTAGAGATCGTTGATGACGTTGGTGAAGGCGCCGAGCGCCAGCACCAGCGTGATGGCGGTGAAGGCGGAGGCCACATTCTCGACGAGCAGCCGCACCGGCTCCGGCAGGCCGGGAATGAAGGCCGCGCCCGCATGGATGATGACCGAGGGCACCGCATAGGCCAGCCGGTGCACCACCCGGTGCTCGATGAGCAGGCCATCCATGACGAAACTCGTGCGCTGCGTCATGTGGCCGAACAGGCGGATCAGGATCACGCGGGTGAGGGTGTAGGCCACCCACGCGGCGAGGCCCAGGATCGCTAGGCCGATCAGGGTTTCAAGGATGGGGTGGGCGGCAATCAGTTCTGAGGCGGTCATCAATTCCCGTCATCGCGCCGGACAAGGGCGGCGCTGTCTCTCTGTTGCGATGGCAGTCACGCTCTGGTGGGGTCAGGAATGCCCGAACAAACCCGGGGGGTCAAGGTTTGGAGCCGGACGGCCGCCGGTTGGCCACGATCATTTCGGCGTGAAATCGCCGTGCCAGATGCCATAGAGGGCCGCCAGCGCCACGAACATGAGGAAGATGTTGACGCCGATGAGCATCACGGCGGGCAGGCGGCGGATGCTGGGGATGCTGAGCGGCGCGCCGGGGCGCAGGTAACGCCAGATGGCGCAGACGAAGCAGAAGGCGCTGAGCAGCACCAGCACGGTCGCCGTGGCCATGATCACCCAGTCCGCCACCACGCTTTCCAGAACCGCCCGCGCGCCGACGCCGCTCGCAAGCGCGGCAAGGCCGGTGCGCACCCAGGCGGCATAGGTGCGCTCGGCGGCGAAGATGGTGCGGTCCGCCGCCAGCTCGGTGCGCCGGTCGGCGCTCTCCGAGACATGCTGCGTGCTGTGCTCGACGGCCTGGCTGCTTTGCCTGACCGCCGAGGCGCTTTTCTCCATCCGCACGGACTGCGCCTGCAGTGTGTCCAGCCGCGCCTCCGGCGGGTCCGGCGCGGTGGAGCGGGGGTCGGGTGCGGGAGAGGCCATGCTGCCATAACGCGGCGATGCCCGGGTCGATGCGGACAAGATGCGGACAATCGGGGGGGGCAGTGCGGCGCGCAAGCCATTCACGGGCGCGCCTTGACTGGCCGCTTGGTTTTGCGCCCGGCCCCGGTTATATCCCTTGGCTTTCCAGATTGTGTCCAAGCAAAGAGCGCACAGCATGACCGATACGCCACCGGATCGCCTGTCGATCAATCCGAAAAGCCCCTATTTCAACGCCGCCGTGCTCGAGCGGGGCGTGGGCGTTCGCTTTCGCGGCGTCGAGCGCAACGATGTGGACGAATACTGCGTCAGCGAGGGCTGGATCCGCGTGCCGGTGGGCAACACCCGCGACCGCCACGGCTATCCGCTGACCATCAAGCTGAAGGGCGAGGTCGAGCCCTACTTCCAGGACGTGGCCGGGGATGAGGCCAAGTCGGCCGAATAACCCCGCCGCCCGCCACGAAAAAAAAGCGCGTCGCAAGGCCCTCCTTGCGGCGCGCTTTTGTTTTGGGGAGGAGGGCCGCCGGGAGCAGGGCCCCCGGCGAGTCCAGTCCCTGGTCCGGCTTACCCCTGAAGCTGGGCGACGCTGAGCGCGGTGATGTTGACGATGCCGCGCGCGGTGGTGCTGGGCACCAGCACGTGCAGCTGCTTCGACATGCCGAGCAGCAGCGGGCCGATCAGGTGGCCGTCGTTGGCGGCGGCCAGCAGGGTGAGGCTGATGTTGGCCGCGTCCAGCGTCGGCATGATCAGCAGGTTGGCCGAGCCGGTGAGCGGGCTGCGGGTCACCATGCGGCTGCGGATGCCCTCCGCCAGTGCCGCGTCACCATGCATTTCGCCGTCGATCTCCAGATCCGGGCAGGCCTCGCGGATGAGCGGCAGCGCCTGGCGCATCTTGCGCGCCGTCGGCGAGTTGCTGGCCCCGAAGTTGGAGTGGGACAGCAGCGCCGCCTTGGGCACCATGCCGAACCGGCGCACCGTCTGGGCGGCCAGCTGGGTCATCTCGGCCACCTGCTCGGCGGTCGGGTCCAGGTTCATGTGGGTGTCGCACAGGAACAGCACGCCCGACGGCAGGATGACCGTGGACATGGCGTAGACGCGGCTCACATGCTCCACGCGCGAAATGAGCGGCAGCACATCCCGGGTCTGCTGCCACCAGTCGCTGCGGCCGCCGCAGATGGCCGCGTCCACATGACCCGCCTGAAGCAGCATGGCCGCGGTGATGTTGGGGCGGCGGCGCACC
Source organism: Pedomonas sp. V897 (assembly GCF_051304405.1). Lineage (NCBI taxonomy): Bacteria > Pseudomonadati > Pseudomonadota > Alphaproteobacteria > Sphingomonadales > Pedomonadaceae > Pedomonas > Pedomonas sp. V897. Next base: position 119,021 of record NZ_JBPPGG010000003.1, on the reverse strand, counting down.
CGGCGCTCTGACGACGAGGGCGGAATGCCGCGCCGGTCCACCAGCTGCTGGTAGCGCTCCACCAGCGGCAGGTACTTGTCGTCATTCTCGCTCATGTCGACCACTTCGATATCGCGGTCGATCTTGAGGCGCAGGCCCAGTTCGCGGATGCGCTCCTCGATGACGGTGCGGCGGCCCACCAGCACCGGCCGGGCGATGCGCTCGTCCACCACCGTCTGCACGGCGCGCAGCACGCGCTCGTCCTCGCCCTCGGCGTAGGCCACCCGCTTGGGGGCGCGGCGCGCCGCCTCGAACACCGGGCGCATCAGCTGGCCGGAGCGGTAGACGAACCGCTCAAGTTCGGTGCGGTAGCTCTCGAAGTTCTCGATCGGCTTGCGCGCGACGCCCGAGGCCATGGCGGCGCGGGCGACGGCCGGGGCGATCTCCAGCAGCAGGCGCGGGTCGAACGGCTTGGGGATGATGTAATCCGGCCCGAACAGGGCCGCCTCGCCGCCGTAGGCAGTGGTCACCACCTCGCTGGCTTCCACCCGGGCAAGCTCGGCGATGGCCTCGACCGCCGCGATCTTCATCGCCTCGTTGATCTCGGTCGCATGCACGTCGAGCGCGCCGCGGAAGATGTAGGGGAAGCAGAGAACGTTGTTGACCTGGTTCGGATAGTCCGAGCGGCCGGTCGCCACGATGGCGTCAGGACGCGCCGCCTTCACCAGCTCGGGCAGGATCTCGGGCTCCGGGTTGGCGAGCGCCAGAATGAGCGGCTTCTCCGCCAGCAGCGGCAGCCATTCCGGCTTCAGCACGCGCGGGGCGGAAAGGCCGAGGAACACGTCCGCGCCCGCCAGCACGTCCCCAAGGGTCCGCGCGTCGGTCTTGCGGGCGTAGCGGGCCATGTTGGCGGGCATGTCCGCGTCGCGCCCCTCGTAGACCACGCCGTTGATGTCGGTGAGCGTGACGTTCTCGGGCTTGAGGCCCATCGTGACGAGCAGGTTGACGCAGGACAGGGCGGCGGCGCCCGCGCCCGAGGTGACCAGCTTCACGTCCTCCAGCCGCTTGCCCTGGAGCAGCAGGCCGTTGCGGACGGCGGCGGCGCAGACGATGGCGGTGCCGTGCTGATCGTCATGGAACACGGGGATGTTCATGCGCTCGCGCAGGCGCTCCTCGATCACGAAGCACTCGGGTGCCTTGATGTCCTCGAGGTTGATGCCGCCGAAGGTGGGCTCCAGCGCGGCCACCACCTGGACGAAGTGGTCCGGGTCGCTCGAGTCCACCTCGATGTCGAACACGTCGATGCCGGCGAACTTCTTGAACAGAACCGCCTTGCCCTCCATCACCGGCTTGGAGGCGAGGGCACCGATGTTGCCCAGGCCCAGCACCGCCGTGCCGTTGGTGATGACGGCAACCAGGTTGCCGCGGGCGGTCAGTTCGCGCGCGGCTTCAGGATCGGCCCGGATGGCTTCGCAGGCTGCGGCCACACCGGGGGAGTAGGCAAGGGAGAGGTCGTGCTGGTTGGCCATGCGCTTGGTCGGCTCAACCGCCAGCTTACCGGCGCGGGGGAGCCGGTGATAATCCAATGCGGCTTTGCGGAAGTCTTCATCCATGGTGTATCCTGTCGACAAACTCAACGGCATCACATCGAGGGACGGCATCACAGCCTGTGATGGCAGTCTTGCGTGGCCCAGCGGTAGCAGTCCCGCGACCCCTGCTCAAGCCATAGCCTGAACGCTCGGGAAAGGTTGCCCACCGGTGGACCGGTCGCCGCGAGCGCGCGCGTGCCCCCGTCGAGTAACGACGAACTGTTGCCGAGAAAAGCACTGTTTCCCGGGGGGCGACGCGCAAAACAAAGCGGGGGAAGCTGCCCGTTTGTTCCTGTCCCGGGCCAAAATTGACCGGCCCCGCCATAGTAAACCACGCCAGAATCGCAGGGCAGAGACCGGGCGGAAAACCCTGGTGTTCAGAACATGCCGAGCATCGTCATAGAGATGAAAAGTCATGACGGTACGTGAAATATTCACCAGTGGAGCATTGAGACAAAGGTAAACGAGGATGGTTGTTCAGAAAAGTTAACCTGTATTTCAGCATACGGAGACATTTAGTTTGCGGAATTTTTTGAACAGCCGTGTAACATTGTCGATCTTCCTGCCGATTTCTGTGAGAATATCGCTGAATAGATTAATAGCGATGTCGGATCCGGCCGAACCGTTTACCGTTCGATGCCGTCGGATCCATTGAGAAGGGAGCAAAATTCTTGCAGGAAGTACTTGCGCGACCGGCCGTATCTATTTCATAAAAGTGGTCTGCCCACTTCTTGTCATTTCCCGACGGGACGTCCTCAACAAGGAGCACCGAACCACGAATGCCCCATGATACGCCCCTCATTGCCACGATCGTCGGCGGTATCGGCCTTGCCTTCATTCTGGGCACGATCGCCAGCAGGCTGCGAATTCCGCCGCTGGTGGGCTATCTGATCGCGGGCGTTCTGGCGGGGCCGCACACACCGGGCTTCGTGGCGGACCAGTCTCTCGCCCCCGAGCTGGCGGAAATGGGCGTCATTCTCCTGATGTTCGGTGTGGGTCTTCATTTCTCGCTGAAGGACCTGCTGTCGGTGAAGACCATCGCGGTGCCGGGCGCCGTGGTGCAGATCGCCATCGCCACGGTGATGGGCGCGGGGCTTGGTCTGGCGCTGGACTGGCCCCTTGTCAGCGGTCTGGTGTTCGGCCTTGCCCTCTCCACCGCCAGTACGGTGGTGCTGCTGCGGGCGTTGCAGGAGCGCCGACTCATCGACACGGAGAAGGGGCGCATCGCGGTCGGCTGGCTGATCGTCGAGGACCTGGCCATGGTGCTGGCGCTGGTGCTGCTGCCCGCACTCGCCTCCATGCTGCATGTGGGGACGGGCGAGGCGGCAGCCGCGGCCGAGGCCGGATCGGGACCGCGCATCGGGGTGGTGCTGGGCATCACCCTCCTCAAGGTGGTGGCCTTTGTCGTCTTCATGCTGGTGGTCGGCCGCCGGGTCATCCCGTGGCTGCTGCACTATGTGGCGCACACCGGCTCGCGCGAGCTGTTCCGCTTGGCGGTGTTCGCCATCGCGCTGGGCGTCGCCTTCGGCGCGGCCAAGCTGTTCGGCGTCTCGCTGGCGCTGGGCGCGTTCTTCGCGGGCATGATCCTCAGCGAGTCCGAACTCAGCCACCGCGCGGCGGAGGAAACCCTGCCGCTGCGCGACGCGTTCGCGGTGCTGTTCTTCGTCTCGGTCGGCATGATGTTCGACCCGATGAGCCTGGCGCGCGAGCCCTGGCCGGTGCTGGGCACGCTGCTCATCATCATCTTCGGCAAGTCGATCGGCGCGTTCTTTATCGTGCTGGCCTTCCGCCACCCGGTGCCGACGGCGCTCACCATTTCCGCAAGCCTTGCGCAGATCGGTGAATTCTCCTTCATTCTCGCAGGGTTGTGCGTTGCTCTTGATCTTCTGCCCGAGCAGGGGCGCGATCTCATCCTCGCCGGCGCGATCCTGTCGATCCTGCTGAACCCGGTGGCCTTTGCCGCCATTTCCTGGCTGCGGCCCCGGCTGGAGAAGAGCGAGTTCCTCGCGGCCATGTCGCACACCGCGCCGGGTCAGGCGGACGGTCCCCTGCCGCACGCCGCCGCGCCCGAGCCGGAGGAGGCGCGCGTCACCGACCTCACCGACCACACCATCCTTGTCGGCTTCGGGCGGGTCGGCAGTCTGGTCGGCGCGAGCCTGCACGAGTCGGGTATGCCGTTCCTTGTCATCGAGGATGGCGAGAAGACCGTGTTCGCCCTGCGCGAGAAGGGCTTCGAGACCATCGCCGGCAACGCGGCCAAGGCGGACATCCTGCGCTCGGCCAATCTGGCCGGGGCGCGGCGGGTTATCATCGCCATTCCCAACGCCTTCGAGGCGGGCCAGATCACCCAGCAGGCCAAGGCCGCCAACCCCGATGTGGAGATCATCGCCCGCGCCCACTCCGACGCGGAGGTGGAGTATCTCACCAACCTCGGGGCGGATCTGGTGATCATGGGCGAGCGCGAAATCGCCAAGGGCATTCTGGAGCGGGTGGCGTTGCAAACCCCGGTCGCCGAGGAAGAAGTGCCCGGCTCCAGCGCAGGCGCGGCCTGAGGCCGCCTCACAAGATCAGGCGGTCCCAGCGGCCATAGTGGTTGCGGATCCGGCCCCTCGGCACGCTGAGGGCGATGAGCGCCAGCCCGCACAGGAGGCTGGCGACCGTGGCCGCCGTGCTGGCGTCATGGATGAAGGGCGTCACGCAAAGCGCTGCACCCAGGGGGATATTGAGAAAGCGGGCCGCGCGCGCCACCTCCGCCGCGGCGATGGAGATCACCGTCAGCGCCAGCGATCCGATCAGGTGGTCGGCGTTGGCCATGCCGCCCGTGCTGCCGAGCGTGACGCGGGTGAACAGCAGCCACAGGCCGATCAGGGCCGAGACCGCCAGCGGCCACGGCAGGCTGACGCCGCCGCTCACCATGTCCCGCAGCACCGCGCCGGGGGTGCGGGCGAATTCGTCCGCGACCGGCCGGGGCGCTTCGCCGTCGTCCGTATCGCCGAACAGCAGCACGTACAGCCAGTTGCGCCCCGCCTTGATCCGCCGCCGCAGGAACTGGATCGTCGCCAGCAGCTCGTCGAGCGAGTAGGGGATCTGCACCAGCATCACCGCCGCCGCGATCAGCGCGGGCAGGCTCCAGGTGCCGAGCAGGATCGGCTGGATGATGATGAAAAAGATGGAGGTCACGCCGAGCGGCGCGATCATCAGGCCGAAGATCAGCACCAGCCACGGCATGGTGCGCCAGCGCTGGCGGGAGCCGACGATGCCGGTCAGGATTTCGAGCGCGTAGGTGAAGGCACCGACGGCGGCGTCGGAGACCGGCCAGGCCTCCGAGACCCAGGAGGTGATGATTTCCTCGGTGCCGTTGCGCGGATCGAGAGGGTTGCCCTCGAACACCGGGTCCCACGCTGCCGGGCTGTGGCCCAGCTGGTAGGCCGCCAGATGCCGCGAGATGACGAGCCCGACGAGGGCCAGCGCCACGATGGGCAGGCGCTGCGACCATTGGGAGGGGTTGTAGTCCCACCCCGGCGGCACGTCCGGCCCGGTGAGCGCGGCGGCGGCGGACGGCCCCGGCTCGGGCCGGGTGCACACGGCAAAGCCGAAGATGAACATGCCGGCCAGCGTGTCGGAGAGGTAATCGGCACTGCTTTCGGTCCAGAACAGGAAAGGGGCGGCCATGACCAGCGCGCCGATGGCCGCGCACGCCCAGCGCGCCCATTGCGCCCGCCACGACAGGGCCAGGCCCGCAAACAGGATGAGCGCCGCGCCCAGCGCCATTTCGGCCATGGCCAGCCCCCGCTCCGGCACGGTGATGGCGAACGGCTGGGTGAGCAGCCAGACCCCCAGTCCCACGTTGAGGAAATGGGCCCAGCGGTTGGCGCTGTGCTCCCGCGCCACCTGCGCGTGCCGCTGCCGGGTGAGGGCGTCGGGTGTGTCCGTGGCGTCGGCCGCTGCTGCCAGGCTTTCGGGCGGCGTGATCTTGTTGGCCTTGTACCAGCCAAGGGGGTCCCGCTTCAGCGCCGCCACCATGGCGGGCAGCTCGTTCCTCAGCCGGTGCTTCGGCTCCCAGCCCAGCAACTGGCGGGCGCGGGTGATATCGAGTGCGTAGTGATCGTCCGCCATGCCCACCATGAACGGCCGGATGAACGGCTTCTCCCCCTGGTCGATCATGTCGGGGATCACCGGCTCCAGCTTGTCCTGCGCCCAGGCACCAGCGGCGGCGAGGGCCTTGGGCAGCCGCAGGGTCGGCCAGTCCTTCTCGCCATGGATGAGGGAGCCCAGCGCATCCTGGAGCGCGTCGTAGCCGAGGGCGTCCGGCTCGCCGATGAGGATCGCCGTCTCCGCCGGCAGGTCGGCCCGGCGATCGACCGTGCGGCGGAAGGCATCCAGCATGTCGTCGCGGTGGACCATGGACTGGCCCACCAGCGTGGAGCCGGAATAGAAGTGGCTCTCCAGATCGCGCTCGTAGATGCGGGCCATCTGCCGGGCCATGGTGGGGACGGTGGTCACCTCGTCATAGACGCCCGCCAGCCGCAGGAGCACGTAGGGGATGGTTCCATGCTCGGCCTGGATGACCGCCTCCGCCGCCGCCTTGGAGCGGGGGTAGGCCCAGCGCGGGTCGATCGGCTGGCTTTCATCGATGCGCTCGCCGGGGCGGCAGGGGGCGTGCACCAGCATGGTGCTGGCATAGACGAACTGCTCCACCGTGAAGTCCCGCAGGGCGCCGAGCAGCCGCCGCGTGCCCTCCACATTGACCGCCTGGTAGAGCGGGTTGTCCTCGCCGGTGAAGTCGAAAAACGCCACCAGATGGATCACGCTGGCGATGCGGCTGCCGTGGCGCGCCCGCACCAGCGCCAGAGCCTGCCGGACGGAGGCATCATCTGAGAAATCCGCTGCAAGCACCGGAAAACCAACATCCTTTTCCTGAACGTCGAGGCCGATGATGCGGTAGGCGTCGCCCAGAGCGGCCGCCAGCGAGCGGCCCAGATTTCCGGTCGCGCCGGTGATGAGGATGATGGGCTTGTCTGTCGGCGGTGCAGTGGTGTCCACGACCATGATCCCAGGGTTCCGGCGGCAAGCGGTCAACGCGGGCTGCTGGTCCCGCGTTCCGCCGTGGTGGCCGTGATCGGCGCCCCCGATCTGGCATCCAAGCCCGCCGCAATGCGTATCTCACTGCGGTGGGCCGCGGAGGCTGCAGGCGGCGGCTGACGTGCCGGTTGAGAAACCTTGCGGAGGACCGATGGCATGAAGCGATCCATCCTGATAGGCGCTCTGGCGGCCGGGCTTGGCCTCGGGGCCGGAGCCTGCGGCAACGGGCAGGAGGCACAGGACGCTGCCTCCACACCCTCCGGCGCGGAGGCGCCCCAAGACGACGCCACCTACACGGCGGCTGGAACGGTGACGGCGATTGCGGGCAACCAGGTGACCATCGCCCACGACGCGGTGAAGGATCTGGACTGGCCCGCCCAGACGGCCGACTTTCAGGCCCAGAGCCTCGACCAGATCATCGACCTGCGCCCCGGCGACAAGGTGTCCTTCTCCTTCAGCCAGGCGGGCGGGCAGTATGTGCTCGTCTCCATCCACAAGCGCAGCGGCTGACCGCGCCCGTTTGACGGGTCCGTAACGATTGCCCGCACCGGCAGCACGGGTCGCATCATCCGGCTGGGCGGGCTGCCTCGCGCTCCGCTAGGGAAGCGGAAAAACCGTCGGCGCGCCGCTCCGGCGCGTGTCATGCGAGGGGGATTTCATGATACAGTTCAAGCGATTGAAGGGTGTCGTGCATGTATCGCTGTGTCTGGTGTGCGCGGCGCCTGTGACCAGCGGGATAGCGGCGGGGGCGGCAGCGGCCCATGCCGCAGCGGAGACAGCGCCGGTTGCCCAGGATACGCCCGAGGCCGCCTTCGAGCGGTATCGCACGCTGATCAACACCCATGATTTCGACCGGCTGGCGGAGGAGGTGATCGCGCCCGACGCCCTGTTCGTCTTCACCGACAAGAGCCACCGGGGGCTGGAGGCGGTGCGGGCTGCCTTCCTTCACACCTGGTCCATCCTGCCGGACGAGGTCTACACCATGACCGACGCCGAATGGCTGGCGCGGGACGAGAACACCGCCCTTGTGGTGTTCCGCTACGGCTACCGGGGCACCCTCAAGAACGGCCAGACACTCACCGGCGGCGGCCACGGCACCAACCTCTACAAGCGCACGCCCGCGGGCTGGCGGCTGGCCTACGAGCATCTGAGCCACGATCCCCGGCCGGCACCCGCCGCCGACAAGAGCAAGAGCGCATCCTGACGGTTTGTCGGGAGAAGGATTTCCATTTTGCAGGAGGGTCGCGGACCCTCCTGCACCTCCCTTTTCTTTACAGGCCTTTTCTCTACGGGGACGTGCGAGTGACAAAGGGTACGACCCAAGAAAATCAGGCTGTTACGGCCGTGTTTTCAGTGTGCTCCGGAAACGCGGCCCGAAAAACGAAACGGGGGTCGCAGGGGGATCCAGGATCCCCCTGCAGGCAAGAAATATTCAGAAATTTCCGAATCATGCATCATCTTCATGATGCAATGCATTGGCGGAATCAGCCGAACCGGAAGCCGGAGACCGCCTTGCCGAGGACGCGGTCGTTGTAGTCCCGCACGGCTGCGTCCTCGAGCGCCGCGCCCGCCGCCACCATCAGCGGCAGCAGATGCTCGGGCGTCGGGTGGGACGCGCGCGCCGGGCGCGGCTGCCCAGTCCAGCAGGCGGCGGTTGCGCTCGGCCGGGTCCGGCCGGGTCACGGCCTCGTTCAGCCAGGCATCGAACAGCTCGGATGAGGCGTTGTCCCGGCCCGTCATCATGTTGGGCACATGGTGGTAGCTCATCCCCGAGCCGATGAGGAGCACGCCCTCCTCCCGCAAGGGGGCGAGCGCCCGGCCGATGGCCAGATGCTCCGCCGGGTCCAGCCTCTCCTGAAGGGAGAGCTGGAGGACGGGGATCCGGGCCTCGGGGTACATCACCTTGAGCGGGATGAACACGCCGTGGTCGAGCCCGCGTGCGTCTTCCGTGTCGGTCGGGATGCCCTCGGCCGCCAGCAGCGCCTGCACCCGCGCCGCCAGCGCCGGCGCGCCCGGAGCCGGCCAGGTCAGCCGGTAGGTGTGCTCGGGGAAGCCGTAATAGTCATAGAGCAGGGTAGGGCGGGCGGCGACGTTCACCGTCGGCCGCTCCGTCAGCCAGTGGCCGGAGATCACCAGCAGCGCGCGCGGCGGCTGCGGCAGGGTGGCGGGGATGCCTCGCAGGTAGGCTTCCATCCGGTCCCAGGTGTCGCGCTGCCAGCCCGGCGGCGTCTCCATGAAGAAGCACGGGCCGCCGCCATGGGGAATGAACAGGGTCGGGAGCCGGTTGGTGCGGGACATGGCAAACGCTCCATCGCCTTGGACGCCGGACCCGGCATCGGATCAGCCGCCGGATCAGCCGCACGCGGCTTGCGTCCGGTCCGCAGCATAGGGGCGGCGCACCCTGTGCCGAAGCATCGGCGGCGGCAACACTGTTTCCCCGTTTCCGGGACAATCCGGCCGCCCCACCGTGCCGCCACGCCGTGCTGTCCTGCCTTACGACGCCGGTTCGGCCCCGATGGCGCGGTACATCTCGATGCGGTTGGCGATGAACGCCAGGTCCGTGGCGATGACCGATCGCCGGGCCGCATAGAGCATGCGCTGGGCGTCCAGCGTGTTCAGGAACGGGTCGATGCCCGCCTTGTAGCGCTGTTCGGCAAGCGCGTAGCTCTGCTCGCTGGCGCGGAGCAGGGCGCGCTGCGCTTCCTGCTGGCGCACGATGGTGCCGGCGCGGGCGAGCGCGTCCGCCACCTCGCGGAAGGCCGTCTGGATCGCCCCCTCGTATTGGGCGATGGCGCGGTCGCGCTGCGCCTTGGAGGCCGCGAGGTTGGCCCAGTTGGGGCCGCCCAGCAGGGCCATGCTGGCCGCAGGGTTCACCTGCCAGGTGAAGTTGTCGCCATCGAACAGGCTGTCGAGCGCCCCGCTGGCGAAGCCCGCCGCCGCCGTCAGGCTGATGCGCGGGAAGAAGGCCGCCCGCGCCGCGCCGATGTTGGCGTTGGCCGCCTTCAGGGTGTGCTCCGCCGCCAGCACGTCCGGGCGGTTGAGCAGCACCTCGGAGGACAGGCCCGCCGGCACCGGGTTGATGGTCTCGGCCAGCTCGGCAAGGGTCTCGGGCAACAGCGCCTCGTCCACGGTCGCACCGGCCAGCAGGTTCAGGGCGTTTCGGTCCTGCGCCACCTGGGTCAGGTAGTTCTCCACGTCCGCCCGGGCCTGCTGCACCACGGTTTCGGCCTGATGCACATCCAGCTTGCCCGCAAGGCCCGCCCGGTTCAGATCCTGCGTCAGCTTGAGGGCGCGCTCGGCGTTGGCCAGGGTCTCCTGCGCCACGCGCAGCAGCTCCATGTCCGCCGCAAGCGTCGCATAGGCGCTGGCGGTCTCGGCGATGAGCGCGATGCGGGTGGCGCGCGCGCCTTCCTCGGTGGCGAGATAGCTCTCCAGCGCCGCCTGGCTCAGGTTCCGCACCCGCCCGAACAGGTCGATCTCGAACGCGCTGACGCCAAGGTTGGCGGAATACCATGTATCCCGGTTGCCGCGGCCGCCCTCGATGCGCGAACCGTTGTTGCTGTCGCTCACGGTCACGCCGCCGTTCGCCGCGATCGTCGGCAGGCGGGCGGAGCGCTGGACGCGGTACTGCGCCCGGGCCACCTCCACATTGGCCAGCGCCGCCCGCAGGTCGCGGTTGTTCTCCAGCATCTGGCCGATCACGGTGCGCAGTTTCTCGTGGGCGATCAGCTCCCGCCACGACAGGCCCGGGGGAGCGGCCTCCGCCTGTTCGGCATAGGCCACGCCCTCCGGCCACGCGGCGGGCACCGGGGCGGCGGGACGCTGGTAATCCGGCGCCAGGCTGCACGCGCCCAGCATCAGCGGCAGGAGAAAGAGGGGGGCGTGTCTCATGCCTGGGACTCCTGTACGGCCGCCGGGGCCTGGCTGCTCTTGCCGCTGAACAGGCGGGTCACGAGGACGAAGAACAGCGGCACGAAGAAGATGGCCAGCACCGTTGCCGTCAGCATGCCGCCGAGCACGGCGGTGCCGATGGCGATGCGGCTCTGTGCGCCCGCGCCGGAGGCAAGGGCGAGCGGGACGACGCCCGCCGCGAAGGCGATGGAGGTCATCAGGATCGGGCGGAAGCGCAGACGCGCGGCCTCGAGGGCGGCGGAGACGGCATCCTTGCCGCCGCGATAGGCCATTTCCGCGAACTCGACGATCAGGATGGCGTTCTTCGCCGTCAGGCCCATGGTGGTGAGCAGGCCGACCTGGAAGTAGATGTTGTTCTCCAGCCCCCGCAGCGTCACGGCGAGCACCGCGCCCACAATGCCGAGCGGGATGACCAGCAGCACCGCCAGCGGCACCGACCAGCTTTCGTAGAGCGCGGCGAGGCTGAGAAACACCACCAGCAGCGACAGGGCATAGAGCAGCGGCGCCTGTCCGCCCGCCAGCTGCTCCTGATAGGACAGGCCGCTCCAGGCGTAGCTGGTGCCGGCCGGCAGCTGGCGCTGCAGCTCGACCATGCGGGCCATGGCCTCGCCCGAGCTGACGCCCGGCGCCGCCTGACCCTGGATTTCATAGGACGACTCGCCGTTGAAGCGGGCAACGCTGCTCGGGCCCTTCTTCCACCGGGTGGTGGCGAAGGCGGAGAAGGGCACCATCTCGCCGGTCTTGGCGGAGCGTACGTGCCACTGGTCGAGGTCGCTGGGCAGGGCGCGGAAGGGCGCATCCGCCTGCATGTAGACGCGCTTCACCCGGCCCCGGTCCACGAAGTCGTTGATGTAGTTGGAGCCCCAGGCGGCCGACAGGGTGTTGTTCACGTCCGCCTGGTTGAGGCCCAGCACCGCCAGCTTTTCCTCGTCGATGTCGATATGCAGCTGGGGCGTGTCCTCCAGCGTCGAGGCGCGCACGGCGGCCAGCTTGGGGTCCTGGTTGGCGGCCTGGATCAGCTGGTCGCGCAGTTCCTTGAACCGCTCGCGGCTGAGGCCGCCGGTGTTGAGAAGCTGGAAGGTGAAGCCGTTGGTCTGGCCAAGACCCATGATCGCGGGCGGCGTCATGGAGAAGATCTTGGCATCGCGGATGGCCGAGAGGCTCTGCATCGCCCGGCCCGCAATGGCGGCGGCGCTGTTCTCCTGGCCCTTGCGGTCCTTCCAGTCCACGAGATTGATGAAGCCCATGCCCGCGTTCTGGCCGGAGCCGGAGAAGCTGAAGCCGGTCACGGTGAAGAAGAAGGAGACGTTGTCCTTCTCGTCGTTGAGGAAGTAGTCGGTGACCCGCTGCTCCACCTCGGCCGTGCGCGAGAGGGTGGCGCCCGGCGGCAGGGTGAACTGCACCATCACCTGGCCCTGATCCTCGACGGGCAGGAAGCTGGTGGGCAGGCGCACGAAAAGCACCCACATCAGCACCAGCGTCACGCCGTAGACGCCAAGGTACAGCACGCGCCGGTTGAGCACCTGCTTGACGCCGCCCAGATACCTGGTGGTCACGCGCTCGAACCAGCGGTTGAAGCGCACGCCGAAGTCGCGCTCGTCGTCGGTGTGCTTCTTGCGCTTGAGCAGGGTGGCGCACAGGGCGGGGGAGAAGATCAGCGCCACGATCACCGACAGCACCATCGAGGAGACGATGGTGATGGAGAACTGGCGATAGATGACGCCGGTCGAGCCGCCGAAGAAGGCCATGGGCAGCAGCACGGCCGAGAGCACGATGCCGATGCCGACAAGCGCGCTGCCGATCTCGCCCATGGACTTGATCGTCGCCTCGCGCGGCGACAGGCCTTCCTCCTCCATGATGCGCTCCACGTTCTCGACGACCACGATCGCGTCGTCGACGAGCAGGCCGATGGAGAGCACCATGCCGAACAGGGTCAGGGTGTTGATGGAATAGCCGAACGCGGCCAGCACGCCGAAGGTGCCGAGTAGCACCACCGGCACCGCCAGCGCCGGGATGAGCGTCGCCCGCAGGTTCTGGAGGAACAGGAACATGACGACGACCACCAGCACCACGGCCTCGATCAGCGTCTTGACCACCTCCTTGACGGAGAGCTTGATGAACGGGGTCGTGTCGCGCGGGAAGGCGATGGTGTAGCCCTCCGGCATGTCAACGGCCAGCTCCGCCACCTTGGCCTTGACCAGATCGGCGGTCTTCAGCGCGTCCGCGCCCGGGGCAAGCTGGAGGGCGATGCCCGAGGCCGGATATCCGTTCATGCGGCCGTTGGCGGCATAGCTTTCGCTGCCCAGCTCCACCCGCGCCACGTCCGAGAGGCGGACGACCGAGCCGTCGCTCTCGGTCTTGACGAAGACGTTGCGGAACTGCTCCACGGTCTGGAACCGCGCCTTGGCGGTGACGGTGGCGTTCAGCTGGTGGCCCGGAGGCGCCGGCTGCTCGCCGATCTGACCGGCGGAGATTTCCACGTTCTGCGCCTGGATGGCGGCGCGCACGTCCGACGGCATCAGCTTGCGCGCGGCCAGCTTGTGCGGGTCGAGCCAGATGCGCATGGCGTACTGGGCACCGAACACGCGGGACGATCCCACGCCCTCGATACGGGCCAGCGGGTCCTGGAACTTGTTGACCAGGAAGTCGGCGATGTCGGTGCGGTCGGCCCGGCCCGACTTGTCATAGAGGCCGACGATCATCAGGAAGTCGTCCTGCGACTTCGTCACCACCACGCCCTGCTGCTGCACGGCGTTCGGCAGGCGGCTGATGGCCTGCTGCACCTTGTTCTGCACCTGCACCTGGGCGGTGTCCGGGTCGGTGCCCTTGACGAAGGTCACCGTGATCTGCGCCTGGCCCCGGTTGTTGGAGGAGGAGGTGAAATACATCAGGCCGTCGATGCCGGTGAGCTGCTGCTCCAGCACCTGCGTGACGCTGGTCTCCACGGTCTCGGCGTCCGCGCCCGGGTAGGTGGCGCTGATGTTGACCGAGGGCGGCGCGATGTTGGGATACTGGGCGATCGGCAGGATCATGATCGAGCCGATGCCGGCCAGCATGATGCCGATGGCGATGACCCACGCGAAGATCGGCCGGTCGATGAAGAACTTGCTGATTGACATGGCGCGCGCCTTACTTGCCGGCTTCGATCAGAACCGGTTTGACCGGCTGTCCGGCGCGAACCTTGTCGGTGCCTTCCACGATCAGCCGGTCGCCGGCCTTCAGCCCCGAGGTGACAAGCCACTTGTCGCCGATGGCCCGCTCCGCGGTGATGGTGCGCTGCTCCACCTTGCCGTCGCTGGTGACGACGAGGGCCGTCGCATCGCCCTTGGCGTCGCGGGTCACGCCCTGCTGCGGCGCGAGGATGGCGTTGGGCACCACCGCCTGCGGGGCGACCACGCGCACGAACATGCCAGGCAGCAGGACGCCGTCCGGGTTGGGGAAGCGGGCGCGCAGGGTCACGGTGCCGGTGTTCTCGTCAACGATGGTCTCGGCGAATTCCAGCTTGCCCTCGAGCGGATAGTCGGTGCCGTCCTCCAGCTTCAACCGCAGTTTGGTGCTGGCGGGCAGCACATCGCCCTTGGCGAGCGACCGGCGCAGCTGCAGGAGCTGGGCGCTCGACTGGGTGATGTCCACGTAGATGGGGTCCAGCTGCTGCACGATGGCGAGCGGATTGGCCTGGCTCGCCGTCACCAGCGCGCCTGCCGTAACGGAGGAGCGGCCGATCCGCCCGCTGATCGGGGCGGCCACCTGGGTGTAGGCCAGGTTGATCTTCGCGGTCGCCAGCCGGGCCTCGGCCTGTTTGACGGCGGCCTCCGCCTGCCGCGCCGCGGCCAGCGCGTCGTCGATGTCCTGCCGGCTCACCGCCTCGCTGTCCTTCAGCGTGTCGTAGCGGGCCGCACGCGCCCGGGCGGCGGCCAGATTGGCGCGGGCGCTCGCCAGCTGCGCTTCCGCCTCGTTGCGGGCGGCCTCGTAAAGGCTGGGGTCGATCTGGTACAGCGGCTCGCCCGCCTTCACCATGCTGCCTTCCTCGAACAGGCGCTTCTGGATGATGCCGCTGACCTGCGGCCGCACCTCGGCCACCAGAAAGGCGGCCGTGCGGCCCGGCAACTCATTCGCCACCGTCACGTTCTCGGTCTTGAGCGCGACAACACCCACCTCCGGGGTCCCCGGTGTCGGCATGGCCTGTTCCTTGCAACCAGCCAGAAGGGCGGCAAGCGCCAGCGGCGCGAGCGCCAGGGTTCGCCAGGAAGAAAAACTCGGCATGGAATAATCTCTTTAGTTCATAGAAGCGCGGAACAACGGCGGATGCTGAGCGGCCTCGTCAGGCGGGCGACCCCGCTGCGGCACGGCAAACCGGACGTCCGGCTGTGAAATGACGCATGACAAACCCCCCGCTACAAACACACGGCAACATTACGCTTCACGGCGCACCGATCCTTCGGTGCGCGTTCCTGCTTCAGGCCGTGCGGGGTTTCGGGCATTTTTGCTGATAAAAACAGGGGTGTGTGTGTTTGAATTGGTAAGCTTGTGTATCAGAATGTATCAACTGCAACCAAAGCGGGGGTTTTCCGGGAAGCCGTGGGCTAAAGTGCGGCCATGATGACAGCGCAGCAGACGCAGCAACAGGCGCAGGAGCGCATTCTGGTCGTCGAGGACGATGCGGACATCCGCGACCTGATCGCGGGACAGCTCCGCATGGAGCACTATGACGTCTCGACGGCCTCGGGCATCGCGGACATGCGGGCGCGGCTGACGGCCGACCCGGCGGATCTTGTCATCCTCGACCTCAACCTGCCGGACGGCGACGGCCTGTCCCTGTGCCGGGAGCTGCGGGCGGAAGGGGTGGAGACGCCCATCATCATGGTGACGGCGCGGAGCAGCGCGGTTGACCGGGTGCTGGGGCTGGAGCTGGGGGCGGACGACTATCTCACCAAGCCGTTCGAGCCGCGCGAGTTGCTGGCCCGCGTCCGCAACCTGCTGCGCCGCACCCGGGGCGGGCCGCATGCGCCCGCGCGCCAGTACCGCTTCGCCCTGTTTGGCCCCTGGAAGCTGGACCTGCTCCAGCGCCGCCTGGTGAAGCCCGACGGCGGGCTGGTGATGCTCTCCTCCGCCGAGTTCCGCCTGCTCAGCCGCTTCATTCAGGAGCCCAATGTGGTGCTCTCCCGCGAGGCGCTGCTGCCGGAGCGGCGGGCCACCGTCGCCCATGACCGCTCCATCGACCTTCAGATCAGCCGCCTGCGCCAGAAGCTGGCCACGGTCAAGGGCGGGGAGGGGCTGATCCTGACCGTGCGCAGCGAGGGATACGTGCTCGCCTGCATCGTGCGCTACCAGTGAGGCCGGCGCCCGTGAAACCGGTTCTCTCTGCCCGACTCCGGGACTTCCTTGGCTCCATGGCGGGGCACATCATTCTCCTGCTGACGGTGGGGATGTCGGCGGCGGCCATGCTGTCGCTGTTCGTCGCCGAGCAGGTGCGCCAGCGGGACTTCGAGCGCCTGCGGCTGGAGCGCGTTGTCGCCAGCACCGTCGATATCGCCGGGCGTCTCCACCACAACCCGGAGGAGACGCGGGAGATGCTGCGCTCCTTCCGCATCATGGGCGCCTCCGCCGCGCCCGACGGTATCGCCATCACCCGGCCGGACCCCGAGCTGGAGACGCTGCTCGTCGAGCGGCTGGGGGCGAATGCCCGGCCCGAGGCGGGGCAGGTGCCCTCGGGCCTGTGCTTCGCCGAGTGGTCGGCCAGTCTCGCCCGGCGCGCGGCGGGCATCGTCGAGCCGCCGATTCCCGACTGCTGGGTGGTGCGCTTCACCGACCGGAGCGGCGCGCGGCGGGCCATCGCCATCCACATGCCCACCCTCAAGCTGCCGCCCAGCTCCCTGCTCAGCCCGCTGTTCCTGCTGCTCATCCTCGCCTCGAGCACGGTGCTGGCCATTCTGGTCGCCCGCTTCGCCGCCGCGCCACTGCGGCGGCTCGAACGGGCAGCCAAGGCCTTCTCCGTCTCCCTCGATCCCGATCCCATCCCCGAAAAGGGGCCGGAGGAGGTGCGGGCGGCGCTGGCCACCTTCAACCTGATGCAGCGGCGGGTGCGGGACGGCTTCCGCGAGCGGACCCAGCTGCTCGCCGCCATCAGCCACGACCTCCAGACCCCCATCACCCGCCTGCGCCTGCGGCTGGAGCAGGTGGCCGACGAGGCGCTGCGCCAGCGCCTCATCCAGGATCTGGCCGCCATGCAGACGCTGGTGCGCGAGGGACTCGATCTGGCCAGCAGCGCCGACTCCGGCGAGGAGTGGTCGATGGTGGACATCGACTCGCTGCTCATCAGCCTCGCCGAGGACGCCGAGGAGTTCGGCAATGACGTGCGGTTCGTCGGCGGCTGCGGCGCGGTGGTCCGCATCAAGCCCAACGCGCTGACGCGCTGCCTCTCCAACCTCATCGACAATGCGGTCAAATACGCGGGCTCCGCCGAGATCGGCTGCCGCCGCGACCAGGGCCGCCTCGTCATCAGCGTGCGCGACTACGGCCCGGGAATCGCCCCGGAGCTGCTGGAGAAGATCTTCGAGCCCTTCACCCGGGGCGACCCCGGCCAGCCGGGCGGGCGCGCGGGCACGGGAATCGGCCTCACCATCGCCCGCTCCCAGGCCATGACCTTCAGCGCGACGGTGCGCCTCACCAACGCCCCCGGCGGCGGCATTCTCGCCGAGGTCGATATCCCGCTGTAGGACCGCCCGGGAATTCAAGGCGATGGGCCGTCTCGGGCGGGCCGGGGCCTGCGCAAATCTTTCGGGGCCGACCAATCCGGAGCAGACACAGGGCGTTGATATGGTAAGGTCTGCGCCCGGCAGATCCCGGTGGCGCTGCAACCTCGCTTGATCGATTCAATCGATGTTAGCGTCCATTTATATCAATTTTCATATTGAGTGCGGGTCTGCTACACAATCACCCGTTCAACCAACCCCATTAAGCAAAGGGAGCTCACATGGCGCTCATCAACACCGAGATTAAGCCGTTTTCTGCCACCGCCTACAAGGATGGCAAGTTCGTCGACATCACCGACGCCGACGTTCGCGGCAAGTGGGCTGTCTTCTTCTTCTATCCGGCCGACTTCACCTTTGTCTGCCCGACCGAGCTGGAAGACCTGGCCGACAACTACGAAACCTTCCAGAAGCTGGGCGTTGAGATCTTCGCCGTGTCGACCGACACCCACTTCAGCCACAAGGCCTGGCACGACACCTCGCCGGCCATCGGCAAGATCAAGTTCTACATGGTGGGCGACCAGGCCGGCACGCTGACCAACAACTTCGACGTGATGCGCCCGGGCGTCGGCCTGGCCGACCGCGGCACCTTCGTTGTCGATCCGGACGGCGTGATCCAGGTGATGGAAATCACCTCGGAAGGCGTGGGCCGCAACGCGGCCGAGCTGATCCGCAAGATCAAGGCGGCTCAGTACGTGCGCAACCACCCGGGCGAGGTCTGCCCGGCGAAGTGGGAAGAGGGTGAGAAGACCCTCGCTCCGTCGCTCGACCTCGTCGGCAAGATCTAAGCCGTAAGGTTGATTGCCCCGGCGCCGGAACACTCCGGCGTCGGGGAGCTTTCCCCCCGTATCGTTTTGGACGTTGGAACCCCGATCATGTTGGATGCGAAGCTCCAGGAACAACTCAAGGCCTACCTTGCGAACATCACCGAGCCCGTCGAGCTGGTTGCGTCACAGGATGACGGGGCCAAGTCCCAGGAAATGCAGCAGCTGCTGGAGACCATCGCCGGTCTCAGCGACAAGATTTCCTACGTGCGCGCCGACGACGACGCGCGCCGTCCCTCCTTCCTGATCCGCCGTGCGGGCACGGACATCGGCGTGCGCTTCGCCGGCATCCCGCTCGGCCATGAATTCACCTCGCTGGTGCTGGCCCTGCTCCAGGTGGGCGGCCACCCGCCCAAGGTGAGCCAGGAGGTGATCGACCAGATCAAGGCGCTGGAGGGCGACTACCACTTCGAGACCTTCTTCTCCCTGTCGTGCCAGAACTGCCCGGACGTGGTGCAGGCGCTCAACCTGATGAGCGTCATCAACCCGCGCATCCGCAGCACCTCCATCGACGGCGCCCTGTTCCGCGAGGAAGTGGAGGCCCGCAAGGTGATGGCCGTGCCCACCATTTTCCTGAACGGTCAGGAATTCGGCCAGGGCCGCATGGACGTGGAGCAGATTCTGGCCAAGCTGGACACGGGCGCCGTGGCCCGTGCCGCCGAGAAGATCAAGGCCAAGGAGCCGTTCGACGTGCTGGTGGTGGGCGGTGGCCCGGCCGGTGCTGCCGCGGCGATCTACGCCGCCCGCAAGGGCATCCGCACCGGCGTGGTGGCCGAGCGGTTCGGCGGCCAGGTGCTGGACACCATGGCGATCGAGAACTTCATCTCCGTGCCCTACACCGAAGGCCCGAAGCTGGGCGCGGCGCTGGAGCAGCATGTGAAGGAGTATGACGTCGACGTCATGAATCTCCAGCGCGCCGTCAAGCTCATCCCGGCGTCCGCGCCCGGCGGGCTGACGGAGGTGCAGCTGGAAAGCGGTGCCAGCGTCAAGGCCAAGGCGATCATCCTCTCCACCGGCGCGCGCTGGCGGCAGATGAACGTCCCCGGCGAGAACGAGTACCGCAACAAGGGCGTGGCCTACTGCCCGCACTGCGACGGCCCGCTGTTCAAGGGCAAGCGCGTGGCGGTCATCGGCGGCGGCAACTCGGGTGTCGAGGCGGCGATCGACCTGGCGGGCCTGGCCAGCCATGTGACGCTCATCGAGTTCGACAGCAAGCTGCGGGCCGACGAGGTGTTGCAGCGCAAGCTGCGCAGCCTGCCCAACGTCACCATCATCACCTCGGCGCTGACGACGGAGGTGCTGGGCGACGGCTCGAAGGTGGTGGGCCTCACCTACAAGGACCGCAACAGCGACACCGAGCACAAGCTGGATCTGGAGGGCATTTTCGTCCAGATCGGCCTGGTGCCCAACACCGAGTGGCTGGCGGGCACCGTCGCGCTCACCCCGCGCGGCGAGATCCAGATCGATCATCGCGGCGAGACGTCGGTGGAAGGCGTGTTCGCGGCGGGCGACGCGACGACCGTGCCCTACAAGCAGATCGTCATCGCCATGGGTCAGGGGGCAACCGCCGCGCTGTCGGCGTTCGATTACCTGATCCGCCTCGCGCCGGAGGAAAAGGAAGTGCAGGCGGCCTGACGGGCCCCTCCGCACGGACTTTTTCAGCCTTTTCAGCCTTTTTGAGGCTCTTTCGGAACCGCCCTGTCCCCGCACCCCGGGGGCAGGGCGGTCCTGTTTCGGGCCTCAGCCTTCCTCGCCCACCTTGGGCGGCAACGGGAACAGAGTGACGAACCGGGCCGCCAGTGCGCGGTCCCCCGTCACGGTCAGCGCGCCGCTGGCCTCCAGCTCCGAAAGCGGCTGGCCGCCATAGACCGCCGCCACCAGCGCCGGCACCGCCCCCTCGAACGCAATGTCCGGGTTTTCCGCTTCGCCCCGCCGGATCGCCAGCTGCCCGTCCCCGAGGCAGCCGGTATAGGCCTGCGCACCGAAGCGGAAGCCGACCGTGAGGCGCAGGCCCTCCGCCCGGGCAGGGTCGAGCATGGTCCGCAGCGACAGGAGAAAGGATGTCTCCGTCAGCGGCAGCGTCGGGTCGTGATAGGGCGAGCGCGCGGCCCAGCGGCCCAGCACCTGCAGGATCGGCTCGGCCTCATAGCCCCACGGCGTCAGCTCGTACACCTGCACCGACGCGGGCGGCGGCAGCTTGCAGCGGGTGAGAATGCCAACCGCCTCCAGCTCTTCGAGACGCTGCGTCAGCACATTGGCGCTGATGCCCGGCAGATCGGCCTTGAGGTCACAGAACCGCTTCGGGCCGAGCATGAGCTCCCGCACCACCAACAACGCCCAGCGGTCTCCCACAAGTTCGAGGCCGTGGGCTGCACCGCAGGCGTCGTTGTACCGGCGGCGCGGGCCGGGCCCGCAGTTAGTTATCTTTTCTAACTTCATACTTGTTATATATAACTTTCTCTGCTACAGCGAGCAACAAACAATGAGGGAGGAAATGCCATGCAACGCATGATCTTTGTCAACCTGCCTGTCCGGGATCTTGCCCGGTCCACGGCATTTTACGAAGCTCTGGGATTCGCCAAAAACCCGCAGTTCAGCAACGACGATGCCTCCTGCATGATGTGGTCGGAGGTCATTGTCGTCATGCTGCATACGCATGAGCACTTCCTGCGGTTCAGCCCCCGGCCGGTCTCCGACGCCACCAAGGCGTGCGAAGTGCTGCTCTGCCTCTCGGCGGAAACCCGCGAGGCGGTCGATGCGCTTGTGCAGAAGGCGGGAACCGCCGGTGGCGGGGTCGATCCATGCCCGGTTCAGGACCACGGCTTCATGTATGGCCGCAGCTACGAGGACCCCGACGGCCATATCTGGGAAGTGGTGTGGATGGACCCGGCCGCCGTGGCGGAGAGCAACGCGGGCAACACGGATGCCCAGTCCCGGACGGTCACCGCTTGAGGCGTGGCCACCGGGGGGAGAGGAGCAATGACCTACATCGACGGATTTGTCGTGCCTGTGCCGCACGGCAACAAGGAGCTGTATCGGGACATGGCCCTCAAGGCGGCGGGGGTGTTCCGGGAGTATGGTGCCCTGCGCGTGGTGGAGTGCTCGGGCGAGGACATCCCCGACGGCAAGGAGACGGACTTCCGGATGGCGGTCAAGGCCAGCACCGGGGAGAACGTGGTGTTCTCCTGGATCGTCTGGCCGTCCAGGCAGGTGCGGGACGAGGCCTACCCGAAAATCATGGCGGACCCCCGGCTGGACGGCGGGACCATGCCGTTTGATGGCAAGCGCATGATCTACGGCGGCTTCACCGTGTTGATGGACACCGCTGAAGGGCAGCCATGACGACAGCCTCCACCTTCCTGTGGTTCGACGGCAAGGCGGAGGAGGCCGCGCGGTTCTACACCTCCGTGGTGCCGGACTCCCGCATCGATGCCATTCTCCGCTACACGCTCGAGACGCCGGGCGGCAAACCCGGCGATGTCATGGTGGTGGAGTTCACGCTGGCGGGCCACCGCTGCATCGCGCTCAACGGTGGCCCCTACCAGACGTTCACGCCGGCCATTTCCCTGTTCCTCACGGTGGATTGCCAGGCGGAAATCGACCGGCTGTGGGACGCGCTCATCAGCGACGGCGGCGCGCCCGGCCAGTGCGGCTGGCTGACCGATCGCTATGGCCTTTCCTGGCAGATCGTGCCCCGGCAGCTCATGGAGATGATGCGGGACCGGGATACGGCCCGTGTCGCCCGCGTGACCCGGGCGATGCTCGACATGACCAAGTTCGATCTGGCGGCTCTGGTCGCGGCCTACGAGGGACAAGGCGCGGCCGAGGGCTGATTTCAGCCGAAAACCGGTGTGGAGCGGGGCGCGCGGGCGTGCGCGCCTTGCGCCTCTTGTTATTGCCGAGTCCGGACTTAAATCATTCC
The DNA here is from genome assembly GCF_051304405.1 of Pedomonas sp. V897. Lineage (NCBI taxonomy): Bacteria > Pseudomonadati > Pseudomonadota > Alphaproteobacteria > Sphingomonadales > Pedomonadaceae > Pedomonas > Pedomonas sp. V897. The sequence continues at coordinate 96,964 of NZ_JBPPGG010000003.1, read as the reverse complement.
GGCGCGGGGCCGCCGTGGCGGCGGCCGTGCGTGCTTTTCATTGCCGATTCTTCACTCTCAGGAGGAGGTTTTGTCGATGAAAATCGCCCAGATCGCGCCACTCGTGGAAAGCGTTCCCCCCCAACTCTACGGCGGCACCGAGCGCGTCGTCTCCTATCTCACCGAGGAGCTGGTCCGGCAGGGCCATGATGTAACCCTGTTCGCCAGCGGCGATTCCGTCACGTCGGCACGGCTCGTACCCTGCGTTGACCGCGCCTTGCGCCTCAACCCGGCGGTTCAGTCGCAACTGCCTTATCACATCGCCATGATGGAGGAGGTGCGCCGCCGCGCCGATGAATTCGACGTGCTGCATTTCCACACCGACCTGTTTCATTTCCCCATAACCGGCGACTATGCCAGCCGCACGGTCACCACCCTGCACGGGCGGCTTGATCTGCCGGACCTTGCGCCCTTCTATCGCACCTTCCCCGATGCGCCGCTGGTGTCGATCAGCGACCACCAGCGCCGGCCCATGCCGCCGGTCAACTGGGTCGGCACCGTTTATCACGGCCTGCCCGCGGACCTTCTGCCGTTCAATCCGAAGCCCGAGGGGTATCTGGCGTTTCTCGGGCGCATCTCGCCGGAGAAGCGGCCGGACCGCGCCATCGAGATCGCCGCACGCACCGGCATCCCGCTCAAGATCGCGGCCAAGGTGGACGCAGCCGACAAGGCTTACTGGGACGACATCATCGCGCCCATGGTGCGGGTCTATTCCAACGTCGAATATATCGGCGAGATCAACGAACAGCAGAAGGCGGACTTCCTCGGCAATGCCCGCGCGCTGCTGTTCCCCATCGATTGGCCGGAACCGTTCGGCCTTGTCATGATTGAAGCCATGTCGTGCGGCACCCCCGTCATCGCCTTCCGCTGCGGGTCGGTGCCCGAGGTGATCGAGCACGGCGTCTCGGGCTGGATCGTCGACTCCGTCGATGAGGCGGTCGAGGCCGTGGGCAAGATCGATCAGCTGGACCGCGCCGCCGTTCGCGCCGCGTTCGAGGAGCGTTTCACGGTGGAGCGCATGGCCCGCGACTATCTGGAGATCTACCGCAATCTGGCGGGCGTCCGGGCCAACGCCGCGCACCTGCGCCGCCGCATGGGGGAGGAGATGAACCTGCAGGTTGTGGCGTAGCGGGCGAGGGCGGCGATGGAGTGGCGCATGCAGTCCAGTCCTGCGGAGCAGGCAGCCCCGGCATCGGCCGGGGCTGGCCAGGAGAATGGCGCCCCGGGTGGCACCGGCACCACCGCCTCCATTCAGGAGTTGCGATCCCGCACGCTCAAGCACGGCGACGCCTTCGGCGTGTTCAATCAGAGCGGTGATGCCATTGCCGGGCCGGACAGCCCGGAGGGGTTGTATTATCAGGACACCCGGCATCTCTCCCACCTCAGGATGAGTCTGGAGGGGCGCGGGCTGCTGCTGCTCAGCTCCACCCTGCGGGATGACAACGCCATGCTCACCTGCGACCTCACCAACCCGGACCTGCTGGACGGGGAGGGGCGGATCACGCTCGCCCAAGGCCTCGTCCACATCCGGCGGTCGCGGTTCCTGTGGAACGGGGCGGCCTACGAACGTCTGGCGATCCGCAATTACGACACGGCCGCCCGGCGGGTGCGTCTGGCGGCCGATTTCGCCGCCGACTTTGCCGACCTGTTCGAGGTACGCGGCACCCGCCGGGCGCAGCGGGGCACGGTGCACCGGCCGATGACCGGGCGGGACTGGGTGCGCCTCGGCTACACGGGGCTGGACGGCGTCGAGCGCACCACCCATCTGCGCTTCGAACCGGCGCCGGTCTCCATCCGCCGGGGGCAGGCGGTGTTCGACCTGGCGCTGGGCCCGCGCGAATGCCGCTCGCTGTTCATCGAGATCCGGTGCAACGGCAATTCCGGGCGGCCGGTGCGCCAGAGTTTCTACACCGCTCTCCGGGACTCGCGCCGCGCGCTGCGCACGGCCAGCGCCCGCGCCACGGCCATTGTCACCTCCCACGAAATTTTCAACGAGGCGGTGCGCCGCTCGATTTCAGACCTTTACATGCTGGTGACGGACATGCCCGAGGGGGCCTACCCTTACGCGGGCATTCCGTGGTTCAGCACCACCTTCGGGCGGGATGCGATCATCACGGCGCTGGAGACGCTGTGGATCGACCCCGAGATCGCGCGCGGCGTGCTGCGGTTTCTCGCCGCCAATCAGGCGACGGAGTTCGACCCCAAGGCCGACGCCCAGCCCGGCAAGATTCTGCACGAAGCCCGTTACGGGGAGATGGCGCGGCTCGGCGAGGTGCCGTTCCGCCGCTATTACGGCAGCGTCGATGCAACGCCGCTGTTCATCATGCTGGCGGGCGCTTACTACGAGCGCACCGGGGATCTGGAGACCGTGCGCGCCCTCTGGCCCCACGTGGAGGCGGCCCTCGGCTGGATCGACACGCATGGCGATCTGGATGGCGACGGTTTCGTGGAATACGCCCGCCAGACGGAAGATGGCCTCATCAATCAGGGCTGGAAGGACAGCCAGGATTCCGTGTTCCATGCGGACGGGACCCTGGCGCGCGGGCCGATCGCGCTTGTCGAGGTGCAGGCCTACGTCTACGGGGCCTGGATCGCCGCCGCGAGGCTCGCCCGTGCGCTGGAACACCACTGCCGGGCGGACGCCCTGGAACACCGCGCCGCCGATCTGCGCACCCGGTTCGATGCGGCCTTTTTTGACGAAAAACTCGGCACCTATGTGCTGGCGCTGGATGGGGAGAAGCGGCCGTGCCGCATCCGCACATCCAATGCGGGCCATGCGCTGCTGACCGGCATCGCCCTGCCGGAGCGCGCGCCGCTGGTGGTCGAGACGCTGATGAACCCGCAGTCCTATTGTGGCTGGGGCATCCGCACCGTTGCCGGCAATCAGGCGCGCTACAATCCCATGAGCTATCACAACGGCTCGGTCTGGCCGCACGACAACGCGCTGGTGGCGGCGGGCTTTGCCCGCTACGGCTTTCGGCGCGAGGCTGCCCTGATTTTCGAGGGGCTGTTCGCGGCCTCCATGTACATCGATCTGCGCCGCCTGCCCGAGCTGTTCTGCGGCTTCCGCCGCCAGCGCAGCCACGGGCCGACCTTCTATCCGGTGGCCTGCGTGCCCCAGGCCTGGGCAGCGGCCGCGCCGCTCTCCCTGCTGCAATCCTGCCTTGGCATCGGCTTCAGCCCGGCGGCGAAGAAGGTGACGCTCGACGAGCCGGTGCTCCCCGCCTTCCTCGACGAGGTGGAGCTGCGCGGCCTGCGCGTGGCGGGCGGGCGCGTCGATATCGCCCTGCGCCGGGCGGGTCAGGAGGTGGCCGTCAATGTCCTGGCGCGGGAGGGCAATATTCAGGTCATCACCACAGCCTGAGGCTCAGTCCGCGTCCGGCTGGTTGTCCGGGTGGGCGGCGATGAAGGCGGGCAGGCGGCGCGCCTGCTCGGCCGCCGCCACGACGCGCGGGTAGGGCGCAAGATCGACGCCGAAGCGCTCGGCCGAATAGACCTGCGGCACCAGATAGCAGTCCACCAGCGTGGGCGCGTCGCCATAGGCGAAACCATGGCCATGGCGGGCGATGTACTGCTCCAGCGCCGCGAAGCCGTCGCCGATCCAGCGGGCGATCCAGGCGTTCACCTGCTCCTGGCTGGCGCTGAGATCGCCCTTCAGGGCCTTCAGCACCCGCAGGTTGTTGAGCGGGTGAATGTCGCAGCCGATGATGGCCGCCATGGCCCGCACGATCGCCCGTTCGGTCGGCTCCTTGGGCAGCAGCGGCGGCTCGGGATAGCGCTCCTCCAGCCATTCCAGAATGGCCGGGCTCTGGGTGAGCACGGTGCCGTCCACCTCCAGCGCGGGCACCAGCCCTTGCGGGCTCAGCGCCCGGAACGCCGGGCTGCCTTGCGCGCCCGTGCGCAGGTCGAGCGTTACCTGCCGGTAGTCCAGCCCCTTGAGGTTGAGGGCGATGCGGGTGCGGTAGGAGGTGCCGGAGCGCCAGTAGTTGTGCAGCACGATGGCCATGCGTTTTCCCCTTGCGCTGCTGTGGCTCATGCCGCCGGGGCCGGGGCGATGATCCCCCGGCAGGGGCCGAAGCCGATGGACACATAGCCTTCCCGGTGCGCCCGCCCGCTGAGGACAAGCTCGTCCCCGTCGGCGAGGAAGGTGCGGGTCTCGCCCGTCGGCAGGGTGATCGGCTGCTTGCCGCCGCGGGTGATCTCCAGCAGGCTGCCGAAGCCATCTTCCGTGGGTGCCGAGATGGTGCCCGTGCCGAGCAGGTCGCCCGGTTGCAGGTTGCAGCCGTTGGAGGCGTGGTGGGTGACGATCTGCGCCGCCGTCCAGTACATGTTGCTGGCCGGCCCCCGGCTCAGCCGCAGCGGCGCCATGCCTTCCGCCCGCATACGGGCGGAGGCGATGTGCACTTCCAGTTCGATGGCGAACGCGCCGCTGGCCTGATCCTTCTCGCTCCAGAGATAGGGCAGGGGTTTGGGGTCGCCCTCGGGCCGGGGCGGCTGGGGGATGCGGAACGGCGCCAGCGCTTCGGCGGTCACGATCCACGGCGAGATGGTCGTCAGGAAATTCTTGGCGAGAAACGGCCCGAGCGGCTGATATTCCCACGCCTGAAGGTCGCGCGCCGACCAGTCGTTGAGCAGGCACAACCCCGCGATGTGCTGGTCCGCCTCCTCGATGGGAATGGGCTCGCCCAGCGCGTTGCCCCTGGCGATCCACACGCCCATTTCCAGCTCGTAATCGAGCCGCTGGCAGGGGCCGAAGGTGGGGGCCTCCGCATCGGGCGCCTTGCGCTGGCCATTGGGGCGGCGCACCACCGCGCCGGAGGGGCGGACGGACGACGCCCGCCCGTGGTAGCCGATGGGGACATACTTGTAGTTGGGCAGGAGCGGATTGTCCGGCCGGAACACCTTGCCCACGTTGGTGGCGTGGTGAATGCCCACGTAGAAGTCCGTGTAATCGCCGATGCGGGCGGGCAGGTGCAGGGTGCAGACCTCCGCCGGATGAAGGAGCGGCTCCACTGTCGCCCGCTCCGGGCTGCCCTCGGCCAGCAGGGCCGAGAGGCGGCGGCGCAGCGCCCGGCGCGGCTCCGCCTCCAGCGCCAGCAGCGGGTTGAGCGTCTCGCCCGCCGCCGCGTGCGCCGCCAGCAGCGCCGCGCCTTCGAACAGCCCGGCATCCACCGCGCCCGCCAGATCGAGGATCCGGTCGCCGATGGCGACGCCCCCGCGCGGCGGTTGCCCCGGCGGGCTGAAAATGCCGAACGGCAGGTTCTGAATCGGAAAATCGGGATGACCGTTGGCCGAGGCGACCCAGCTCCTGAGCGCCGGATCGTGGGTTTCGTCAAGAAGCGTCATGATTACAGTTTCGCCTTTTCAAATCCGCTCCAGCACGCGTCGTAATCCTGCTGCAGCAGGGGCGTCTCCAGGGCCCAGCGGGTGGGCCGGATCACGGCACGGCTTTCGAACATGAACGCCATGGTGTTCTCGATCTTGTGCGGCACAAGCTCAGCGGCAACCGCCTTGTCGTAGCTCGCCTTGTCCGGGCCGTGGCCGGACATCTGGTTGTGCAGCGACGCGCCGCCGGGCAGAAACCCGCCCGCCTTGGCGTCATACGCGCCGTGGATCAGCCCCATGAACTCGTTCATCACGTTGCGGTGGAACCACGGCGGACGGAAGGTATGTTCCGCCACCATCCAGCGCGGCGGGAAGATGACGAAATCGCAGTTGGCCGTCCCCGGCGTGTCCGAGGGCGAGGTGAGCACGGTGAAGATGGACGGGTCCGGGTGGTCGAAGCTCACCGTGTTGATGGTGTTGAAGCGCCGGAGGTCATAGCGGTAGGGCGCAAGGTTGCCGTGCCAGGCCACCACGTCGAGCGGCGAGTGGTCCAGCACCATGGTCCACAACCGGCCCTGGAATTTCTGCACCACCTCGGTCGGCTCGTCCCGGTCCTCGAACCAGGCATGCGGTGTCTCGAAGTCGCGCGGATTGGCAAGGCCATTGGAGCCGATCGGCCCCAGCTCGGGCAGGCGGAACGGCGCGCCGTAGTTCTCGCAGACATAGCCCGTCGCCGTGCCGTCCGGCAGCTTCACGCGGAAGCGCACGCCGCGCGGCACCACCGCGATCTGCTGGGGCTCGACCAGCATCACGCCCAGCTCCGTCTCCAGCCGCAAGCGGCCCGCCTGGGGCACGATGAGCAGCTCGCCATCGGCCGAAAAGAACACGCGGCTCTCCATCGACTGGTTGGCCGCGTAGAGGTGAATGGCCACCCCGGTGCCCGCGCCCACATCGCCATTGCCGCCATAGGTGATGAGACCGTCCACGAAGTCCGTGGGCGCCTCGGGCAGGGGCAGCGGGTTCCAGCGCAGCCGGTTGGGCGGCGGCGGCACCTCGTCGAACGGGGCCGCGCGGAGCAGCGTCTGGCGCTCGTAGGGGCGATAGGCCGGATGGCTGGCCGTGGGGCGCAGACGATACATCCAGGTGCGGCGGTTCTCGGCGCGGGGGGCGGTGAAGGCGGTGCCCGAGATCAGTTCGGCATAGAGGCCGAAGGGCGTCTGCTGCGGTGAATTCTGGCCAACCGGCAGCGCACCCGGCACCGCCTCGGTGGCGAAGTGGTTGCCGAACCCGGGCATGCCGCGACCGGGCTCGCCCGCTGCCCGGGCGGCGGTGATCGCTGCATTCCCGGCCGTAGCTGCATTCCCGGCCGTAGCTGTGTTTCCAGCCGTCGCTGTTACCATCTTGGTCTCCCCATGTCTTCTGGCCCGCGCCGCGCTTTGCTTGTGTGTGTTGTGCGCGGCGGCGCGGTCTGTCGCAATGCTTCCGACGTCGAAGGCCATGGCATCCGGCGGCATCGGGTGCGCCGTTAATGCCATTGATTGAGCGAACGAGGGCCGTCCGATTCTCCCCAACCGGTGGCATTGCCTGCCAACTCTTTGCGTGATTCAAAGACTTACCGTCCGGTCTGGGAATTTGCCAGTCTGATTTGCCGGGCGGAAACCCCGGGCTGACACTTTGCCGGGAGAAGGCGCAACCGGGCCTCGATGATCTCGTTTTTCCCTCAGAACAAGACCGCTGGCCTTCGCCCCCGGGCAGGGCGGACCCCGGCGGTTGCTTTCGCCATGCAGTGCTGTTTAGGATGGATGCCGTCGATGTGCCCCATGCCCTCCGAGGACCACGCGATCTCATGACGACACGTCAGGCTTCAGGTGCGGCGGCACGCTCCTCGCCTTTCGCGCCGCTACGGCACCCCGTCTTCCGGGCCATCTGGATCGCAACGCTCGTCTCGAACTTCGGCAGCCTCATCCAGTCCGTTGGCGCTTCGTGGATGATGACCTCCATCGCCGGGTCGGCGGACATGGTGGCGCTGGTGCAGGCCTCGACCACCCTGCCGATCATGCTGTTCTCGCTGGCGGCTGGCGCCATCGCCGACAACTTCGACCGGCGCAAGGTGATGATCGCCGCCCAGGCCCTGCTGCTGACGGTTTCGATCGGGCTGGCCGCGCTCACCTACCTTGGCCTCATCACCCCTTGGCTGCTGCTGACCTTCACGTTTCTGGTGGGCTGCGGCACGGCCCTGAACGGCCCGGCCTGGCAGGCGTCCGTCGGCGAGCAGGTGCCGCGGGAAGACCTGCCGGGTGCCGTCACCCTCAACAGCATCAGCTTCAACATCGCGCGCAGCCTCGGCCCGGCCGTTGGCGGTGCCCTGGTGGCCGCTGCCGGTGCCGCCGCCGCGTTCCTCGCCAACGCCCTCAGCTATGTGGGGCTGATCCTCGTGCTTGCGCGCTGGAAGCGCCAGCCGCCCGAGCGTCAGCTGCCGCGCGAGCCGCTGGTCTCCGCCATGATGGCGGGGCTGCGCTATTCCGCCATGGCGCCCGCCATCAACCGGGTGCTGCTGCGCGGCCTCAGCTTCGGCCTCACGGGCAGCGCAGTCTGGGCGCTGATGGCGCTGATCGCTCGCGACAGGCTGCGGGGCGGACCGCTCACCTACGGGCTTATCCTCGGCGCCTTCGGCATTGGCGCGGTTCTGGGCGCCTTCATCTCCTCCCACCTGCGGCGCAGGCTCAGCAACGAGGCACTGGTGCGCTGGTCACTGGTCAGTTACGGCGCGGGCACGGCCATTGCCGGTTTGAGCCAGACCTTGCCGCTCACCATGGCGGGGCTTCTGCTGACCGGGGCAGGGTGGGTGCTGGCCCTCTCCACCTTCAACGTCTCTGTGCAGATGTCCGCGCCGCGCTGGGTGGTGGCCCGGGCGCTGGCTGTCTACCAGACCGTGACCTTCGGCGGCATGGCGATCGGCAGCTGGCTGTGGGGGCATGTGGCCGAGGGCATCGGCCTGCGGGACGCCATGATCCTCTCGGGCATCGCCGTGCTGGCGAGCGCCGCCATCGGCTTCTGGCGCGACCTGCCGCAGATGGAGAAGCTCGACCTGACCCCCGTCTACCGCGATGCGCTGCCGATGCCGAAGGTGGAGCTGGATCTCAGAAGCGGCCCGGTGGTGCTTCAGGTGGAATATACGGTCGATCCCAAGGACGCCCTGGCGTTTCTTGCCGCGATGGACGAGCGCCGGCGGATCCGGCAGCGCAACGGCGCACGGAACTGGACGCTGATGCAGGATCTGGCCCACCCTGAGCTCTGGATCGAGCGCTACCACAGCGCCACCTGGGGCGAGCACCTGCACCAGCGCGCCCGCATTACCGTGGCGGACCAGGAAGTGGACCGGCGCGTGCTCGCCTTCCACCGGGGCGATGCGCCGCCGCGCATTCGCCGCTTCCTCGAACGGCCGGCGGGCGCCCTGCCTGCGGGCAGCCGCCATGAGCCGCGCACCTCGGAGCGGGGCGCGGTTGTCGATCCGACCCTCCCGCCCCAGGCCGCTCCGCTGGCGGAAACCGGCAAGGCCGGCAGCGGTCAGGCGCGCGCCTGAAAAATTTGAAACGCGCTACAGTTTTCAGGCGCGCCGCGTGCGGCTCAGGCGGCGGACCGGGACAGGATCAGGTCCGCCGCGCGCCAGCCGACCGCCATGGCGGGGGCATTGGTGTTGCCGGTGACGAGGCCGGGCATGACGGAGCAATCGGCAACGCGCAACCCGGCCACGCCCCGCACGCGCAGCTCCGGGTCCACCACCGCCCGCTCGTCCACGCCCATGCGGCAGGTGCTTGTGCCATGGAGTCCGCACATGGCAAGCTTGCGGAAACTTTCCAGAATGGCGTCGTCGGTCTGCACATGATCGCCCGGCAGCAACTCGGCGGCAATCAGCGGGGCGAGCGCCGGCTGGTCCATGTACTGCCGCATGTAGCGCACCGCACGGATCGCCGCGTCCTGGTCGCTCGGGGTGGTGAGCCAGTTGGGAGCGATTTCGGGCCGGTCGTCCAGATTGCCCGAGCGGATGTGGACCGAGCCCTGGCTGGTGAGGCGCACCAGCTGCCCGTAGATGGTGATGCCCGGTTTCTTGTCGACGGCGGAGAGGGGGACCGGGTGATTGTCGTCGCTGAGGGCGAAGGTGAAGCCGCCCAGATACAACTGGAGGTCCGGCCGTCCGTCCGGGTGGGCCACATTGACGAAGGCCCCCACCTCAAACGGCCCGGTGGCCATGGGGCCCGAGCGGGTGAGGTAATAGCGCAGGACGGAGAAGATCAGCCCGGCGCCGTAGTAATGGTGGTTGATGCCGACCTTCTCCTTGAGGCGATACGGCATGGACAGGGAGAGATGCTCCAGCATGTGGTTGCCGACGCCGGGGCTGTGCACCACCGTCTCGACACCCGCTGCTTGCAGCACGGCGCCATCGCCGATGCCTGAGCGCTCCAGCAATTGCGGGCTTTCCATGGTCCCGCAGCAGACGATGATCTCGCCGCGCACGGACTCCTGCCAGAAGCCCCTTTCGCTCCTGAACAGCTCGACACCTGTGGCGCGGCCGTCTTTCACGAGGATGCGGCGGGCGAGCGTATGCGTGTGCACATGGAAATTGGGACGCCGGCGCGCCTTGGCGATAAAGGCGGCCGCGCCGCCGTCGCGCCGTCCCCGGCGGATGTTGTGGCTGTAATAGCCAACCCGGTTGCCGGTGATGCTGTTGAGATCATCGGTCTCGGTCAGCCCGAGCTGCTTGCCCGCCTCGATCATCGCCCGGGTGAGGGGATAGCGGAAGGTACCGGGGGTGATATGCACCGGGCCGCCGACGCCGCGCGTGTCGCTCTCGCCCAGCTCGTGATCCTCGAGCGCGCGGAAGGCGGCCGTCATGCTCGCGCCGTTCCAGCCGGTGCACCCCTGCGCTTCCCAGTCATCATAATCCGCCGGTTCGCCCCGGCTCCAGATCATGCCGTTGATGGCGGAGGACCCGCCAAGACCACGGCCGCGGACCCACACCTCGGGCGTGTTGATCCCGGGGCCGCGCGGCTGATCCACCTGATAGGCCCAGATGAACTCCGGCTTGAGCACCAGCCGGGCAATGCCCTTGGGCATGTGGACGAGGGGATGGTCGTTCTCACCGCCCGCCTCCACCAGCAGCACCCGCGTGCCGGGGTCCCGCGACAGCCGCTCGGCGAGCACCGAGCCGGCGGAGCCTGCGCCGATGATGATGTAGTCCCACACGTCTTGCTGAGCCATGTTATCGCCTCCCCATGTTTTTTTGTGCACCGGCTCTGTCGGCCGGTGTGCCGATGGCGCAAGCATGTTGAAATTATCGGAAGTTGAGTTCCAGCGTCACTCCGTTCGGGTCCTTGACGAAGATTTGGTGGAGATCGACCGCCGCCACATAATTGTGGTGGTAAGGCACCTGCGCCGCCTCCAGCCGCGCGACCAGCCCTTCGCGACCGGTGCATTCAAAGGCGACATGGTCCACCGAGCCGGAGCCGAAGGCGGGCGGTTCGTCGGGGTTTGCCGCCTCGCCGCGCAGGCCGCGCAGATCCTCAACCCCGACATGCACGACCGGCAGATTGTCGCTGCTGTAGATCCAGGCGCGATGGCGTGTGTCTGCGTCTCCCGGCACCGGCGTGCAGGTCATGCCCAGAACCTCGGTGTAGAAGCGGATGGTCGCAGGCAAGTCGTCGGTACGGATGTTCACGTGGTCGAGACGCCGCACGAACATGCTCAGGCCTCGCGGGCGCAGGCGTCCAGAAAACGGCGCGACGCGTCCGCCGTGGCACGGGCCCGTTCGGCCGGATCGGGATAGGCGTCCCGCAAGGGCTTGGAGCGCAATTCGATGCTGAGCGGCAGATCGGCGGGCAGGGCCGCCAGAATATCGCGCAGCGGCAACCCGCCGTCGCCAAGCTGAAGCCGTTCGTCCAGCGCTTCCCGCAGGATGCCCTCGGGATCATCGGCCGTCGGGCCATTGCCCGGGGCGTCACAGAACTGGGCATAGGAGAAAAGGTGGGCCGGCACCGCGCCCACATCCGCCGCCGATCCGCCCGAGCGGATCAGGTGCAGGGGGTCAACCAGCAAGGACGAGGCGGGGTGATTGACCGTATCGAGAATATGGCGCGCCGCGTTGATGGTCTTGACCTCGGTGAAGAGGCCAAACTCCAGCGCCAGACGAATGCCGACGGACCCCGCGTGCTCGCACAGCGCCGCATATTTTTCGATGGTTGCGCCAAGGTCCGGGTCGGAGCTGACGGCAAGGGCGTTGCGCGCGCCCACTTCCGCACCGATGTCGAGAATGCGCTTGTGCGCAGGGTCGAGCGGCCCCGGCTTGATCCAGACCACCTCGACGTCGATGGCGGTCAGCCCCGTATCCGCCAGACGGCGGCGCACCTGACGGGTGGTTTCATCCGTCCAGATGTCGGGCTCCACCCACAGGCCCACCGCATCAAATCCGCCGCGTGCCGCCGCCTCGACCGTGTCTGGCGGGCTGCATTCGGGAACCACGCCGGAGGCCATGCCAAGGAGACGACTGCGTCCGCTCATTCTCAACCCCATGGAATTTTTTATCTCTGCGGGTTGAGAGACTGGCATAATTGCCGGGGACTGGTGCCTATCCTAATCAACAGGTCCGCGCGGCGCGTCAGACCACCCGCATGGGGGAGAGGTCAACGCGCGGCCCGTTGCTGCCTTCGCGCCAGAAAAAGCGATCGAACGTCTCCTGGGTCGCCTTTGGCACGGCCCGGGCGTCCTCCTCCACAAAGTGGCGCATGGCCGCGTCGGCGCGCACCACGGCCGGGCGCGCTTCGATGCGCTCGCGCCACGCGCGCAGGTGGGGCAGCTCGTTCCAGTTCATGCGGTGACGCTCGGCGTAGAGAATCCACGGATAGGTGGCGATGTCCGCAATGGAATAGTCGTCCCCCGCCAGCCAGGGCACGTGCGACAGCCGCTCGTCGAGGAAGAAATACAGCCGCCGCGATTGTTCGCGATAGCGGCGGGTGGCGTAGCTTTCCGCCTCATCCGGCGTGATGAGGAAATGATTGTACTGGCCGAACATCGGCCCCACATTCGCCATCTGGAGCATGAGCCATTTCATGACCGCAGGACGCTTCGGGCCGCTCGCGGGCAGCAGGTCCGGCCGGTTGTAGGCCTCCGCCAGATAGATGAGAATGGCGCCGCTCTCGAAAATGGGCTCGTCGGCAGGGCCGCTTGGATCGACAAGCACCGGCACCCGGCCCAGCGGATTGAGTGCGAGGAAGGAGGGCTCGAACTGGGCCCCGGTCAGAACCGAGACATAGCGGGACTGATATTGCAGCCCCAGCTCCTCCAGCATGATAACGACCTTGCGGACATTGGGGCTGCCGCAGCCGTAGAGTTCGATCATCAGGCCAGATCCATGATTTTGAGATTAGACAAGGTATTGCACCCTGCACTGGCCGGTTAACTGGCGCTTTTGCCAGCGCGGCGCGGCTCAGGCGGTGTTGCCGGCGGGGGAGGAGAGGGCGGCGAGCAGGGCATCCGCGGCCTCGGCGATCGGGCGGATCGCCATCGCCTTGACGATGACAAGGAAACTGCGCTGGCGCACCTCGGCCAGTTCGGCGTCGGCAATGCGGCCCGCGCCCCAATCCTTGACACTGGCCCATTCCAGATTGGCAAAGGCGGTCTCGGCATCGGCGGGGCGGATCACGCCGGTCAGCAGTCCGTCCCGCTCCGCCATCCACAGCCAGTGGACGAAAACCTGAAGCGGCATGCTGCGGATGACTTCGAACAGCGTCGGCGAGAGGGACCGCGAAAAATAGAGATCGGCCAGAGCAAGAGCATAGGCACGATTTTCGAGCACCACCTCGGTCGTGTCGCAAATGGTGCGGCAATAGCCGGCGAGGTTGGCTCCCTGGCTCGGCAGGTTCAGCTTGATGCCCGCATGAAACTCGCGCAGGGCATGGGCAACGACGCCCTCCTTGTCGCCAAAGATGTTGTAGACGGTGGTGACGGACACACCCGCACGCTGCCCAAGCTCACGCAGCGTGAAGCCGTCAATGCCGGCCTCGCCGATCAGCTTCTTGGTTTCATCCAGAATGCGTTTGCGCCGCTCCGCAATCAGCGGCGTGGAATACTTTCGCGGTTGAGCAGCGGCGCGCGGCCGGACCGTCTCTGCCATAGTCCGTTTCCTGCTTGTGCGGGCAGCTTCCAGAGATGGCTTACGCTGATTGGGCACACGGATCCTCTGCGATGCGGACGAGCTTGCGTCCGGCACTTCGTCCCTCAAACTGAGCAAGCGCCGCATCCGGCACGGAGTCAAACCCTTCCGAGATGTCGAGCGCTTCCCTGATTAAGCCATTCCTGAGCCAGTCAGCAAGCCGGCGGCGGCCCTCCGGCCAGCGCGCCACATGGTCGAAATAGAAAAAGCCGCTCATGCTGGCCCCGCGCATCGCCAGCATCAGATGGTTGGTCACAGGCGTGGGGCCATTGTAGTGGGCAGTTGCCCCGCAAATGACGATCCGCGCGCCATGCGCCAGATTGAGGAGCGCCGCATCCAGCTGCGGGCCGCCCACGTTGTCGAAAAACACATCAACACCGTTGGGCGCTTCCTGCGCGATCAGCGCCGCCAGGTCGCCCGACAGCGCATCGATGACCGCATCGAAACCGAGGCTGCGGACGAGGTCGCACTTGGCCGGTCCGCGCGCAATGCCGATGACGCGCGCGCCCGCCAGCCGCGCGATCTGACCCGCGATCGAGCCGATGGCGCCCGATGCGCCGGAGACCAGCACCGTATCGCCGGGTTTCGGCTTGCCGATATCCGTCATGCCCAGCCACGCGCACAGGCCGGTCATGCCGAGCGTCGCAAGGCCGCTCTCGAGGGGGACGCCGGCAGGCACCCGTTGCAGGGGAACACCCAGACAATCCGTGCCGTCGGAGAGGGTGTAGTCCTGCCACTCGAGAAAACCGGTGACGCCATCGCCCACCTGCCAGTCGGGGTGGTTCGATGCAACGATGCGGCCGGCAACGCCGCCGCGCATGGGCGACCCCACGGGAATGGGATCGAACTTGCCCGGAATGCCGCGCACCCAGGCGTGGTTCATCGGGTCCGGCGAGAACCACACCGCCCGGATGAGAACCTGGCCCGGGCCCGGCTCCGGCACGTCAGCCTGCCCCCGGCCGAACACATCGGCCGTGAGCTTGAGGCTGCCGCTGGAGGTGAGGCCGCCAGCATCCGGCTGGCGGGCCACGCACCACTGTCGATTGATGGCCCCGGTCATGGCAGCGTATGCATCCCGCCTTCGAGCATGAAGGTGCTGCCCGTCATGTAGTCCGACCCCGGGCTGGCGAGGAACACGGCCAGCGGCGCCGCATCCCGATCCGGGTCGCCAAGGCGGCGCATCGGAATCTTCTGTTTGAGCGCTTCCACGAAATCGGGCCGGGCGGCCTTCCAGGCGTCGAACGCGCGGGTCTCCAGCGCCGGGTTGATCACATTCACGTTGATGCCGTACTGGCCCCATTCCCGGGCCGCCGTGCGGGTGAGAGCCCGGATCGCCTCCTTGGCGGCGTTGTAGCAGGTGTTCCCCTCAAAGCCGATCTGACCGGAGCTGGAGGCAAAGTTGATGATCTTGCCGTAGTTCTGCGCCTTCATGTACGGGAACACGGCCTTCATGAACCGGAGCGTCGCGGTTGGCCCGGTGCGCAGGGTGTATTCCCATTCCTCCTCGTCCGTATCCTCGCAGGCCATGAACACGGTGGAGGCCCGCGGGTTGGCCTCGGTGCCGAACCCCTGGGCGTTGTTCACGAGAATGTGAACGGTGCCAAAGGCATCGACCGCCTGTTTGACGGTCCGGTTGATGTCGTCCAGCTTGCCGACATCGCACGGGGCGCCGATCGCCTCGCCGCCGTCCCGGCGGATGGCCTCGACGACTTCCTCCACCGTCGAGGGCGTGCGCGAGGACACCACCACCTTTGCGCCCTCCCGGCCATAGGCCTCCGCGATCGCGCGGCCGATCCCGCGCCCGGCGCCGGTCACGATGGCCACTTTTCCTTCAAGGATGCGTGTCTGCATCTTTTTTTCCTCCCCGTTTTCCCCGTGATGAGATGGGGTTTCAGGCCCACTCGCCAGCTAGAATTTGTAATAGGTTACAGTTTTCATGGCGCCACCGATACTTTCGAACGTTTCAAACGTTCCACACCTCGAGGAGCGGCCTGATGACCGATGTGTTCACCACCGTTGAACAGCGGATCGACTGGGAAAGCGCCAGGACGGAACCTCCCGAGGGTTTTCCGCCGCTGCCGGAGATTCCCGGAGGCCGGTATACGCGCGAGGACTTCTACGACCTTGAACAGGCCCACGTGTGGAAGCGGTCGTGGATCTGCGCCGGGCCGGAGGAGGGGCTCACCACCGTCGGTCAGTACCGCCTTTTCGACAAGCTCGGCGCGCCGATCCTGATCGTCCGGGGCAAGGACGGAAAGCTGCGTGCCTTTTATAATACCTGCCGGCACCGGGGCGCGCCGGTCGTGCGCGAGCGGGAAGGCCGCACCACGCTGCTGCGCTGCCAGTATCACAGCTGGACCTACGGGCTGGACGGCCATCTGATCGGCGTGCCCGACGAGCGCGATTTCGCTTGCCTCGACAAGGGGGAGCGCGGGCTTGTGGAAGTCCGCTGCGAGGTCTGGAACGGCCTCGTCTTCATCAACCAGAACCCCGATGCGGAACCCTTGCGCGAATATCTGGGGCCTCTGGTGGACGAGCTGGCCTGTGTGGACATTCAGGGCCTGCGGGTCGTCCACACCCAGTCCTACCTGATCGATTGCAACTGGAAGGCAGCGGTGGATGCCTTCCTTGAGGTCTACCACCTCAACACCATCCATCCGACCAATGCGGGCATCATGCTGAACAGCCGTGCATCCGCCATGGGGCTGATGCCGCGCGGCCATTCGCGCATGGCAACCCGCAAGAACCTGAACAAGGGCCTGAACTTCGTGGAATTCGAAGGCGCGCCGGACATTGCGTCCATGCCGGATTTCTACCGGCGCAACAACGTCGCCTACAACATCTTCCCGAACTTCGTGTCTCCGGTGGAGCCGACCGGCTTCCCGATCCTGCTGTTCTGGCCGCGCGGCCTGCGGCAGACGGAAATGGAGGCCATCTATCTTGGACCGGACTGGCAGGACGGCCCCCGTCCCGCATTCTGGGACCGTTTTCTCCCGATCTTCGATGCGGTGCTCCAGGAAGACATGATGAACCTGGCGCCCATCCAGGCATCGCTGGATTCCGGTGCCTTCACCGGCATGATGATCAATTATCAGGAGCGGCGCATCTACTGGCTTCATGAGGAAATCGACCGCTGCATCGGCGCGGACAACGTTCCGCCCGAGCTCGCGGTCAAGCAGGTGCTCTCCGATTACGTCGAGACACCCGCTGCGCAGGGGGCCGATGCATAAATGCGGCCTGGCGACGGCTCGGACACCGCTTTCAATAAACAAAAAAAGGCATCCGGCACGAATCGGAGCCAAATTCACATGGGAGGAAATGCCAATGAGGTTGAAGGTGTTGTCGTGTGGCCTTGTCGGCCACGCGTGCATGGCCGCGTGGCCACTTGCCGTCCTCGCGCAACAGCCCGCTCCGACGGACTCCGCGCCCACCGTCAGTGAACTGACCGCCAATGAAATCATCGTCACGGCGCGCCGGCGCGATGAGACGCTGCAAACAACGCCGGTCGCCGTGACGGCCTTGCAGCCGAGCATGCTGGAAGCCAAGGCGACGATGAACATCGGCGACCTGCAAGGCGCGGCACCCAACGTTCTCATCACCCAGCAGCCGACCGGCGCCTCGACCGCCAACATCGCCATCCGCGGCATCGCCTTCGCCGACGTGGAAAAGAGCTTCGACCCGGCCGTCGGCGTGAACGTGGACGGCGTCTATATCGGCACCTCGACGGGCCAGTTCCTCGACTTCTTCGACATTGAATCGATCGAAATTCTCCGCGGTCCGCAGGGCACGCTGTTCGGCCGCAACACCATCGCCGGCGTGATCAACATCCGCAGAACCCGTCCGACCGGAGAGTGGGGCGCCAAGCTCGAGGCCAGCTATGGCTCCTATGACACCATCGGCCTGCGCGGCGTGCTGAACATTCCGCTGGTCGAGGACGTTCTGGCGGTGAAGCTGTTCGAGTTCCACCAGCAAACCGACGGCTACATGCGCGACGCCTTCACCCGCGAACGGCTCGGCCGGAACAACAGCGAAAACTTCGGCGCAACCTTCCTGCTGACGCCGACGGACAACTTCGAGGCGATCCTGACCCTCGAAGAACAGGATCAGCGCTTTGACTCCTACTTCGGCTCCCTGATGCAGACGGGCGACGTGTTCTGCAGCTTCGTGCCGGCCGAAGCCTGCAATCGCAACAAGACCGACGACATCTACGAGGTGTTCCGCGCAATCGACTCCCGCGGCAAATACCGCGCCAAGGCGGCGACGCTGGAAATGAGCCTGGATACGGACCCGCTCCGGTTCGACTCCGTCTCCTCCTATCGCGAGAGCAAGGAACGTCAGATCTTCGATCTGGGCGAGCCCGGCCTCTACATTGCGGACCGCGACCAGAAATACCACCAGTTCAGCCAGGAATTCCGCGCCAGCGGCCAGTTGACGGACACGTTCGACTTTGTCTCCGGTCTCTACTATTTCGTCAGCAAATACCGGCTGTATCAGGAGACCACGGTCTTCGGCGCCTTCGCGGGTGCACAGGATACGCGCGGCAAATCAGAGTCCTACGCGGCGTTCCTCGACATGAACTGGGAGTTCGCCCCGCAGCTGCGCCTCTCCGGCGGTGGCCGCTTCACCCACGACAAGAAGGCCTATCGCAACCCGTTCCTCTATTCCGGTGCGGCCAAGGAATCCTGGAGCAAGTTCACGCCGAAGGTCACCCTCGACTACCGACCGAACGACGACATGATGGTCTACGGCACCTGGTCGCGGGGCTATCGATCGGGCGGCTTCAATGGTCGCGGCCTGACCGTCTATTCGGCCAGCACGCCCTATGATCCCGAGACGGTGGACAGCTACGAGCTGGGCCTCAAGAGCACCTTCCTCGACCGGGCCGTGTCGCTGAACATCGCCGGCTTCTATACCGACTACAAGGACATCCAGCAGTCCTCCACCATCACCCTTGCGGGCGGGCAGGGCAACGAGACCATCGTCACCAACGCGGCGGGCGCCAAGATCAAGGGCATCGAGGCGGACCTGACCGTCCAGCCGATCGATGACCTCACCTTCCGGGCTTCCGTTGGCTATACGGACGCCAGCTTCCGCGGCTTCCTGGTCGAGCAGCCGGTCACGCTCGCCGATGCCAGCATCATCACGCGGGTATTCGACTTCTCGAAGGTCAATCCCATCTTTGCGCCCAAGTGGACCCTCTCGCTGAACGGCGAATATGTGGTGCGTCTGGAAGGCGAGACGACGCTGACCTTCACCGCCGGTTACCGCTATCTCTCGCCCTACGATCAGCAGATCGCGCCGGACCCGTCGCTCTATCCAGGGCTGCTGGCCGATCCGAACGGCACCAGCGTGGTTCCGGTGCCGCGCAACGATCCGCGCGTCCGCTCCGACCCGCAGAACCTGCTCGATCTCAGCGTGTCGCTGGCCTTCCCCGTGGGCAACGGCAAGAGTCGGGGACGCCTGACCGGCTTCGTGCGGAACGTTCTGGACGACCGTGGTCCCAGCTTCGCCTTCACCGTGGCGACCTTCCCGCCGCTGTGGGCCTATGCAACGCCGCGCGAACCCCGCGTGTTCGGTGTGCAGCTGGGCTTTGAGTACTGATTGAGGAAAGGCAGCCAACCCCTTGTCCTGCCAGCAGGCAGGCAAGACCAGAAGGACATGTTGCATGATTCAGAAACGTACACTGTTCCAGCAGGCCTATTTTGTCTCCAGCATCGATGAGGCTGCGCGGCAATGGGCAAAGGCCTTCGGGGCAGGGCCGTTCTTCATGGTCCGGCATCACAAGACGGACGAGTTCTCCTATCGCGGACGGCACATCGAGGCGGATGTCTCCTATGCCTTTGGCTACCTCGGGGACACGATGATCCAGTTCATCGAGCAGCACGACGACAAGCCGTCCATCTACCGCGACATGTATGCGGCAGGGGAGGAGGGCTTCCACCACATCGCCTATCTGGTCTCGGACTTCGCCGCCGAGCGCCAGCGCTGGCTCGACATGGGGTTCGAACTGGCAACCGAACTCTATGCGGATGAGGTGAATGCCGCCTATTTCGACACCCGCTCCCTCAACGGCGGGTTTACCGAAATCCATGGCGACCCGCCCCATATCATGGGGTTGTTCGCGGTCTGGAAGCGGGCGCATGAAGCCTGGGACGGCACAACCAGTCCCACCATCGAGATCGAGGATATCAGGACCTACAGCCGCGCGCCGTTGCTGCCGCTGCTCACGTCCGTCACCTGATCGGGCGCTGAGGAGACAACGGGCCTCCGGCCGCCTGGCCAGAACCACGGCTGGCTCAGACCATGGCGGCCGGAACCCGCGCGGCAATTGCCGGTTCGACAGGCGGGAGAGTGGTGCCGTGCGTCCTCAAGGGAGGCGCGCGGCACACGCCTTTCCGGGACCCAGCGCCATGCGAGGCGATAGAATGTCGAGACCGGTTGCGAACGGCTCCGAGGCCGTCACCATCGCGCCATTGGATGCGCCATTCGAACTGAAGGGCCTCCTCGGCGTGCCCGAGGGCGCCCGGGGGCTCGTCATCTTCGCCCATGGAAGTGGGAGCGGGCGGCACAGCCCGCGCAACACGCACGTCGCCGAAGGCCTGAGACGGGAAGGACTGGCGACGCTCCTCATCGACCTGTTGACGGTCGATGAGGAGAAAGTGCGCGCCAACGTGTTCGATATCGCCCTGCTGTCATCGCGCCTGATCGCGGCGGCCCGCTGGGCAGGGCAGCACCCGGACACGCGGGGACTGACGCTCGGGTATTTCGGCGCCAGCACGGGGGCAGGGGCGGCGCTGCTGGCGGCTGCGTCGCCGGATCCGCCCGTCGCGGCGGTTGTCTCGCGGGGCGGGCGTCCCGATCTCGCCGGCGCGGACGCGCTGGAGCGCGTGCGGGCGCCCACCTTGCTAATCGTCGGCGGCCGGGACGAACCGGTCATCGAACTGAACCGGGCCGCCATGAAACACATGCGCGGCGCGGTGGACCTGGTGATCGTGCCGGGGGCGGGGCATCTGTTCGAGGAACCGGGTACGCTGGACCGGGTCATCGACCTTGCTGCCGCGTGGTTTCGCCAGCACTTCGAAGGAGCGGCTAGAGCACCTCGTTGACTTCGAGGGCAGGGGCGCCATCGTCCTCAAGGAGGCCCGCCCGCCGGGCGACGATCGTCGGCACGAGCGCCTGGCCTGCCACGTTGACCGCCGTCCGTCCCATGTCGAGAATGGGATCGATGGCGAGCAGCAGCCCCGCGCCCTCCAGCGGCAAGCCGAGTGTCGAGAGGGTAAGGGTCAGCATGACGACAGCGCCCGTCAGACCCGCCGTGGCGGCCGAGCCCAGCACCGAGACCAGAGCGATCAGCACAAGATCTCCAAGGCCCAGCGGAATCCCGTAATACTGGGCGACGAACAGCGCCGCGATTGCCGGGTAGATTGCCGCGCAGCCGTCCATCTTGGTTGTCGAGCCGAGCGGGACGGCAAAGGCCGCATAGGAGCGCGGGACGCCCAGGCGCTCGACGACGGTTTCCGTCACGGGCAGAGTGCCGACGGACGAGCGCGAGACGAAGCCGAGCTGGATCGCGGGCCAGCTGATGCGGAAGAAGCGAAGCGGGCTGAGGCCATTGATCGCCAGCAGCGCCGGATAGACCACGAGCAGAACCAGCAGCAGCCCGATGTAGACGGCGGCCGCGAACCAGCCCAGCGCCGCCAGGGACTCCCAGCCATAGCGCGCCACGGCGTCACCAATGAGGCCGGCGGTGCCGATCGGCGCCAGACGGATGACCCACCGCAGGATGCGCCGGGTAATGGCCAGAAACGAGGCGTTGAAGCGCAGGAACGGCTCGGCGGCCTCGCCGACACGCACGGCGGCTGCCCCCACCGTGATGGCGAGCACGATGATCTGGAGCACGTTGAAGGAGAGGGAGGTCGAGAGGGTCTCGCCCGCCTGTTTGGTCGCGGCAGAGAGCCCGAGGAAATTGGCGGGGATCAGGCCCTTGAGGAAGTCCAGCCAGCTGCCGACCGTGCCGGGCGCGGCGGCGGCGCTGGCGGCAACGGTCGTCCGCGCGCCGGGTTCGAGCAGAAGACCCAGCGCCAGGCCGATCGTCACCGCAATCATGGAGGTGATGGCGAACCAGGCAAGGGTGCGCCAGGCCAGCCGCGCCGCATCCGCCACCTCGCGCAATGCGGCGATGCTGGCGACGATCGCCCCGAACACAAGCGGGCCAACCAGCACCTTGAGCAGCTGGATATAGATGGCGCCGATGGTCTCCAGTGTGCGTGCCAGCCCCTGGACGGCTCCGCTCTCGGCCCCCGCAGCCCGGACCAGCAACCCAAGGCCCAGGCCCGTCGCCATGCCAATGGCAACCTGAACGCCGAACGACGGCCAATGGCGCTTCCGCAGGCTGCCGGCCTGCGTCCGGATCTGCTCACTCATATCCCAATTGCCCTGCCGGCCACTGTTTTCGAGGCGCACGGCAAGCGCCCGGACGGGGCGCATCGTCCACCCGGCGGCAAGAGCCGTGCCTGGCCGTCTGGCATATCCGGAGTGGTTTCGTACCTGCCATGCCGCCTGAGATTTAATGTGTCGACAGGGCGCAATAAAATTAGTTTTCCTTTGGGGTCGGAAAGAAATGTTAAGCTTTGCAATAGCGACTTAATGCAGTAGTGCCTTAAAACGTGTAATGCTGATTATGTAAAATACGGTCTTTCCCAATCTTCGGAGGCAGAGGCCGGAGACCGTTGCCTCCGACCCCTGCCGCACCGAAGCTTACCGGAACTTCTCGATTCCGCCCAGATAGACCCCGGCTGTCCAGGCCCCGTCAACGGCGAGTTCCGCACCCGAAATGTAGGAAGCGGCGTCACTTGCCAGAAACAGCGACGCGTAGGCAACTTCCTCGGGACGGCCGACACGGCCCATGGGGATGTTGAAATCCCGGGCGATGTCCGACGTATCGCCGCCGGAGGGATTGAGCATGGGCGTATCAATCGCGCCCGGGTGCACCGAATTGACCCGGATGCCCTTGTCCGCGAACTCCAGTGCCGCCGACTTGGTGAAGCCGCGCATCGCCCATTTGGTGGCATCATAGGCGGAGGTGCCGCCGGTGCCGCGCAAACCGCTGACCGACGAGATGTTGACGATCGCGCCGCCACCGCGCCGGATCATCGCAGGGATCACCGCCTGCATGCCCTTGTAGGCGCCAAGCGCGTTGATCGCCATCAGCCGCTCGATATGGTCCGGCGCCACGTCGAGAAACGGCGTGGCATCGGTCACCGCCGCGTTGTTCACCAGAATATCCAGTCCGCCGTGACGCGCTTCCACATCGCTGACAACAGCGGCCCAGCCAGCGGAATCGCTCACATCGAGCCGGCGGAATTCAGCGGCAGCGCCAATTGCGGCGGCCGTCGCGCGCCCCTCCTCCTCCAGCACATCGCACAACACGACCCGCGCACCGGCCTCGGCGAAGAGCCGCGCCGTTGCGGCACCCTGGCCCCGCGCGGCACCGGTTATGATTGCAACATTGCCATCCAGTCTGATCACAAGCGCCCTCCTTCCAGAGCATCGCCCGGCGTCACCACCGTCAAAAGCGGTGACGCCGGAACGCGACATCAGAACTCGTAGCGACCACGCAGGCCGATCTGACGCGGCGGCGCGTACACCACGGCGTCTGCGTTGGCGGCGAGAACGGTGCCGCCGATGTACTGCACGTCGGTCAGGTTCTTGCCGTAGACCTCGAAGCGCAGCGGTCCGCCGGCAGGCCGGTAGCCGATCGAGGCGTTCAGCAGGACATACTCCTTCGTCTGCACGCGACGCAGAAGATCCCAGTCCAGCTTGGAGGAGTAGTAGGCGTTGAGGTTGACGTCCGCCTCCCCGCCGCCGATGGTCCCTGCCCAGTGCAGCGCCACGGTGCCCGTAAACTTCGGTGCCTTGAGCATCCGGGAGTCGGAGGCGTCGATGACGATCTGCGGCATGCCGAAGGCCGAATTCGGGAGCGCAAACGCCGTCGCGCCCACGAAATCCTTGAACTTGGCGTGCGGCAGCCACGAGCCGGAAACCGACAGGTCGAGGCCCCCACCCAGCACCACGTTGCCATCGAACTCGAGGCCGTAGAGCTTCGCGTTGGCGGCATTGGCCAGAATGGTCCGCTGGCCATTGAAGAACTGCTGTTGCAGGTTCTTGTAGTCGTAGTGGAAGGCCGAGAGATTGAAGCGCAGGCCCGACTTCGCGAATTTGAGACCGGCTTCGATCGAGGACAGGTTCTCGGGATCGGCAACGTCGTCGGTCAGAGCGGTTGCGTCAAGCACGCCGCTCTTGAAGCCCTTCGAATAGGTCGCATAAAGGTTGATTTCGGGCGTCGCCTCGAACAGGACGCTGAAGCGCGGCGTCCAGGAAGTCCAGCTGGGAACCCCGGTCGTCGGGTAGCGGAACAGGTCACCGGTCGGCGCGAAGCGGCCCATGCCTTCCTTTTCTTCCCAGCTGTAGCGCACGCCGCCGATCAGCTTCAGGCGGTCCGTGACCTGAAGGTTGGCCTCGCCAAAGGCGGCGAGCGCCTGGGTGCGGATGCGCCCTTCGATATAAACCGGGCTGAAGACCGAGCGGTCAATCGAGCCATCCGGCCGCAGGGGCGGGTTGATGTTCGAGATCTGGAAGGCGCGGTCGTGATACAGGAACAGACCGGTCGTGAAGCTGACAGGGCCGAACGGCTCTGACGCAAAGATCATTTCATGCTGCCAGGTCCGGCTCGGGTAGCCCAGATCGTAGAGAATGCACCCGAAGGCCGCGAGGCAGGAGGGCGAATAGGCCGCCTCGACGTCAGCCGTGGTGCGGGCGTTGGTGCGGGTGTAACCGGTTGTCGTGCTGAGCGTACCGGCGCCTTCGATCTCGAACTCGGTGCGCAGCGAGAGCATCAGGTGGCTGTCGCGCGCGGGCGACACGCCATGGGCAAGTTCGCTCGCCACGTCATAGGGGCCGTTCGGCACGATCGCATCGGGGTAGAACCGGGCGGAGCTGTTGCCGTTGAGCGGCGTGGTCGCCGCAGCGGCATCATCCCTGCGCTTGCCGTAGGAGGCGGTGAAGATCAGCCGGGTCACGGACGACGGTTGCCAGAGCACCTTGCCGCGCAGATCCCACTTGTTGATCCGGCCGGTCCCCTCGCCCGTCACCAGATTGTTGAGATAGCCGTCAACGTGTTCGTAGAAGCCGGACACACTCACCGCCAGCGTGTCGCTGAGCGGCGTCGTCAGGAAGCCGCGCACGCCAAAGGCATTGGAGTCATTGGCTTCCTTGCTGATGTAGCGGGCGCCGGTGGCTTCAACGTAACCGGAGGTCTTGAATTCCGGGTCGCGCGTGTGAATGACGACCGCGCCCGCCGTTGCGTTGCGGCCGAACAGGGTTCCCTGCGGGCCCTTCAGCACTTCGACGCGCTCGATATCCGGCAGGTCAAAAAGATTGCCGAGCTGGTTGGACTGGTAGAGACCATCCACATAGATCGCCACCGGCGAGTCCGCACCGGCCTGGCTGACGGTGGTCTGCACGCCGCGGATCGTCGGCTGGGCAAAGGTGCCGTTGGTGGTGAAGTTCAGACCGGGGACGGCAACGCCAAGCTCGCGCAGGTTGCTGACGCCCGCGTTCAGCAGCATCTCCGCATTCTGGGCGCTGATCGTCAGCGGCACATCACGCAGACGCTCGCTGCGGCGCTGGGCCGTCACGACGATATCGCCGATCATCTCCACCTGCGCGCCCTGGTCCTGCCCGGACGCGCTGCCGGTTTGAGCCAGAGCGGCATTGGGCAC
This sequence comes from Pedomonas sp. V897, assembly GCF_051304405.1. Lineage (NCBI taxonomy): Bacteria > Pseudomonadati > Pseudomonadota > Alphaproteobacteria > Sphingomonadales > Pedomonadaceae > Pedomonas > Pedomonas sp. V897. The sequence continues at coordinate 71,614 of NZ_JBPPGG010000003.1, read as the reverse complement.
AGCCAATGCGCTGACCAGCAGAAACGCCTTGAACGAAATTGGGGACGCAAACACCGAATTTTCCAGATTTTTATTGTTGAGGCGCAGCACTACATCATCTCCCGAACTGGCCAAAAGGCATCTAATGCGACGCTTGCGAAGCGCCATTTTCCGTCTTCTTCGAGGACGTATTGGTCGCGGTATCGTCCAATGAGCAAAAGGGGGTTGCCGTGTCCGCCAATGGTCTGAAGTTGCGAGCCCTCGAACTGGCGGGTGAGCCAGTCGAGCAGATAACACTGGCCGCTGGCTTTGGTCGGACTCTCGAAGGTCACACTGTGGTTGGCGACCAGATGGATGGCATCGAACGGCGCCCGGCTCTCGTCCGCCCAGCGCTTCATGTAGGCCACAATGGCCTCGCGCCCCCGGACCGAGCCGCCGAAGGCAGCCGGATAGCTGCACACGGCATCCTCGCAGAACAGGTCCGCCAGGGCGTCAAAATCCCAACTGTCGTAGCAGGCAGAGTAGTCAAGTCTCAGTTGACGAATTCGCTCGCGAGCGATCAACTCGTCCAGCATCGTGGCCCCCATTTCTGTTCTTTTGTTGAGCTAACCACGACGCCGCGGATCAACTATCCCTCAAATTGGGGAGAAGGATAATGAACGCAGGTGGCGAAACCGCCTCTCGCTCTCGTCCGGCCATGCCCGGCCCAGTGGCTGAGGCAGTGATCTGGCAAAGCGTCGACCGGATGAGCAAGGTCGATGGCCTGGACGACGCGTTGCAGCTCTTGATGGAGGCGGGCGCCAGCGCCGGTTTCGGTCGGCCGGCGTTTGCCGAGGACGTGGCGGATAACCGCTGCGCGACCGGTGGCGATGGCCGCCGCCTGCTGGAGCACGTCGGCTGGCCGGCCGGGCTGATGGATCAGCTGGCGGATCTGCCCTTCACCCATCGCCACCCCATGTACACGATCTGCCAGAGCCGCGATGGCCCCTTCGCGATCGATGAAAGGGATAGCTGGCGAATCTGGACGCGCCTTGCGAGCGAGCAAAGATTGTTGCGGGAAGCAATGCTGGAGATGCACGTCGAAGCCTTCGCGTGCATCCCGCTTCATCGCTCCCGGGGGCGCGTGGCGGCCCTCGTCTGGGCGGCGGACAATTCAGAGAAATGCTCCGAGAGCATCAAGCGTTACGGGCCGGCCCTGCAAGCGCTGGCCAACCAGTTCATTGACCGGCTGGACCGTGTCAACTCAACCAAGAACCCCGAGCCCATGCCGCTGCTGACCACCCGCCAGATCGATTGCCTGTACCATGCCGCACAAGGCGCAACCGCCGAGGAAACCGCAACGTCGCTGGGCCTTTCCCCCTATACCGTGCGCCAGTACCTGAAGGAGGCGTGCGACCGGCTGGGCGCGCGGAACGTCTCGCACGCGGTGGCCATTGCGTGCTGCAACGGAACGATTTCCGAAATCGGGCCGAGGGCCAGGCATCAGGGGTAAGGCCTTTTTTTCAAGGCCCCTCCCCGCCCGCGTTTTGGCGCGCTGAACCGGACGCGCGATTCCGTCAGGCCGCCTCGCGGGGATCATACCCCACCGGCTTGCCATAAAGCCCGATATGGGCGTCTCCCCACTCCTTGAGGGCCCGCAGGATCGGCTCCATCGTGCGGCCCAGGTCGGAGAGGGAATATTCCACCCTCGGCGGCACCTCGGCATAGACCGTGCGGATGATCAGCCCGTCCGCCTCCATCTCGCGCAGCTGGTTCGTCAGCATCCGGGGCGTGCAGTTCTTCACGTGCCGGCGGATCTCGTTGAACCGCAGCGTGCCGGACAGCAGATGCCACAGGATGATCGACTTCCACTTGCCCTCGATCAGTCCGATCGCCGCCTCGACCGAGCATCCAGGCGTGCAATCAAATCGGGAATGATGGGGTTTGGCCATGACAGTATCCTTTTTGATACTAAGTACATATCTTGATACTATATGCGTTCTTTGTGCGTATTGCGCCTGACTGAATGTAGTCGCAAATCTGCTCCACCACAACCACGATACGGAGCACGATCATGAAAGCCATCGGCTACAAGGTTCCCGGACCCATCGGGCGCCCCGACTCCCTGCAGGACATCGATCTGCCGCGCCCCAGCGCCACGGGTCATGACCTGCTCGTTGAGGTCGCCGCGATTTCCGTGAACCCCGTCGACACCAAGGTCCGCAAGGCCGCCGCGCCCGAAGGGGACGGATGGAAAGTGCTCGGCTGGGATGCTGTCGGCCGCGTTGTCGAGGTCGGCCCGGCGGCCGAGGGCTTTGCGGTGGGCGACGAGGTTTTCTATGCGGGCTCGATCACCCGTCCTGGCGCCAACAGCCAGTACCATCTGGTTGATGCCCGGATCGTCGGGCACAAGCCGAAATCCCTGTCGAACGCGGAGGCCGCAGCCCTGCCGCTGACCGCCATCACCGCATGGGAGATGCTGTTCGACCGGCTCGACATCCGCCGCCCGGTGCCGGGCGCGGCAAACGCGGTGCTGATCATTGGCGGCGCGGGCGGCGTGGGCTCCATCACCATCCAGCTTGTCCGGGCCCTCACCGACCTGACGGTGATCGCCACGGCGTCGCGTCCGGAAACGCAGGAGTGGGTCCGCGAACTCGGCGCGCATCATGTGATCGACCATAACCGCGATCTGGCCGCGCAAATCGAAGCGCTTGGCATCGGCGCCCCGGCGTTCGTGTTCTCGACCACCAACACCGACCGCCACATCGCGGCGATTCAGGCCCTGATCGCGCCGCAGGGTCGTTTCGGTCTGATCGATGATCCCGAGACGCTGGACGTGCTGGGCTTCAAGCGCAAGTCGGTCTCGATCCACTGGGAGTTGATGTTCACCCGCGCGATTTTTGAGACGGCCGACATCGCCGAGCAGGGCAAGCTGCTGAACGAGGTCTCACGGCTGGTGGATGCGGGCAAGATCCGCACCACGCTGACCAAGGTGCTCTCCCCGATCAATGCCGCGAATCTCAAGGAGGCGCATGCCCTGATCGAAACCGGCAAGGCGCGCGGCAAGATCGTGCTCGAAGGGTTCTAAGAGCCCCCCCGTGGCGCCGTAGCGCAGGTCGCGCGGCGCCGCCCGAGCGGGCCTGGGGAGTTCCCCTCCCCCCACTCCCCAGGCCCAAATCGGCGTGCTCAGGAAAGCGCGCCTCCCGCGCCTATCGGGAAACCCTCCCGGCTTTTCCCTGTTTTTGCTGAATCCACGTGTCCACGCGCCGCTCGACCACCGAGAGCGGCATCGGGCCGTCTACCAGCAGCAGGTCGTGGAACTCCCGGATATCGAAATCCTGCCCGAGCGCGGCCTCGGCGCGCTTGCGAAGTTCGACGATCTTGATCTCGCCCACCTTGTAGGCGAGCGCCTGGCCCGGCCAGGAAATGTAACGCTGCGTCTCGCCCCGGACGACGCGTTCCGGCAACGCCGTATTGTCGCGCAGGCAGCTTTCCGCCTGCTCCGCCGTCCAGCCCTTCCAGTGCAATCCCACATCCATCACCAGACGGCAGGCGCGCCACATCTCGAAGGAGAGCTGGCCGAAGCGCTCATAGGGCGTGCGGTAGAGACCCATCTCCCCGCCGAGCCGCTCCGCATAGAGCGCCCATCCCTCGACAAACGCGGTGATGTCGTCACGGCGCCGGAATTCCGGCAGGTCCAGCCGCTCCTGCCCAAGCGCGATCTGGAGATGATGCCCGGGCACGCCCTCATGGATCATCCAGGCCGGCAGGCTGAACAGCGGCCCCTGGTAGGAATTGCGGCTGACCACGACCGCGCCGGAAATGCCCGCAACCGGATCGCCGAGGTTGTAGCCTCCCGAAGACGCTTCCATCTCCGGCGGCTTGACGCGAATGCCCCACGGCAGGCGCGGCAGGGTTCGGAACCACTGGGGCAGCAGGTAATCGACGCGTTTGCCGATCTCGCTTGCCTTCTCGAGATAGGTCTGCAGATCCGGCACATAGAATTCAGGCGCCGTCCGAAGATATTCGAGGAAAGACTTGAGATCGCCTTGGAACCCGGTCTCCCGCATCGCCGCTTCCATCTCCGTGCGGATGCGGGCGATCTCCGCCTCACCCAGGGCGAACACCTCATCGGGCGTCAGCGTGGTTGTGGTGGAGCGGCGGACGGCAAAGGCATAATAGGCCTTGCCATCCGGCAGGGTGGAGGCGCCAAGCGCAGGCCGCGCCTTGGGCAGATATTCCTTCTCGACGAAGGTCACGAGCGCGCGCTGCGCCGGTTTGACCGCATCCCGCACGGCGGCATGCGCTTCGGCCGAAAGCGCCTCGCGCACCGGTGCCGGGATCGTCGCCGGCATGGCCGCGAGCGGCTTCAGGAGCGGGCTTTCCGCCACCGGCTGCTCCGCCGCGATGCGCACGATCTGGAGCACGGACTCAACCGTGGGGCGCGGTTGGGTGAAACCGGTCTTGATGCCCCGCCGCATGTTGGCGATCTGGGCGTCATAGTAGGCAGGCAGCGCCTTGAGGCGCGCGATCCAGGCCCGCGCGTCCGCTTCGTTGCGGATCACCGTGGTCTGGGCGGCATAGTTGGCCGTGTTGAAAAAGCCGTCGCCATTGTTGAAGGGAATGCGCGCCTCATCGAACCGCGCCTCCTCGATGAGGAGGGCGAGCTGATCGTCGAGCAGTTCCCTTGTCAGGCGGTCCTGTTCATTGAGCGCATCGGCCGGCAGCGCGGCCAGACGCTCCCGCAGCGCGCCATAGGCCTTGACCCGCCGCTCGGCCGCCGCGGCGCTGACGTCCGGCCAGGCGGTGTTCCCGCCTCCCGATCCCGACAGCGCCTCGTATTCGCTGACAACGGCATGGAGATCACCGGCGGGCTCCGCCGCCAGTGCCGGCGCGCCGGAAAACGCAGTAGCCGATACGAGAAGGGCCAGACAAAGACGCCGTACCCCCTGCCCCGCAGCCTTGCCCATATCGACGTCTCCCCCTGTGCCGTTGCCCCTGCCGGAAGCGCTGACGCGCTGTCCATTGCCTATTTCGTATACGATATTCGGAAGCAGGACAAGCAAGAGCGGGCCGGGGGAGGCCTCATTGGCCCGCCGCCACCTCCTGCGCATATTCGGGGCGCACGAGGCCGACCAGTGCGGGCATCAGCGGCAGGGCGATCTCGTAGGTGCCCTCCGCATAGGGGCCGGCCGTGTAGGGACCGATCAGCACGTGCAGGGCCGTGAACGCCCCGTCCCTGACCGCGCCGGGGATGAGCACCTGTTCGGCAAGCGCGGGGCAACCGTTCATCCAGTCGTCCGGCCCGGAGGGGGGCGGCACCGCTTCGCCCCGCCGCTCGGCGCGCTCGGCGTTCAACGCCGGGCAGAAGGCCTGCTCCAGCAGCGCCGTCGCCTGCGGCTTGTCCGCGAACAGGTCGAGGGCCTCGATGGCGCGATTGTTCGCCTTGTCCCAGAGAATGGCCTGGAAGCCCGACAAGCCATGCGCGCCGCCGGTGAATTCATAGAACTCGCCCCGGAACGCGAGCAGGCGCTTGCCCTCGCCTTCCACCTTCCAGGACTTGGTCAGTTCGTGCGGATGGAACGGAAAGCCGGCCTCCGCCCTGCCCTCCTGATCGTGCTGCGCCGCCGTCAGCGCTTCATGCTTCAGGGCCTCCGCATCCGCCTGGAGTTGCGCATGGAGGGCAGGAATGGCAACGGCTTCGGCGGGCCAGGAATAATGATAATTGAGGGCACCGCCCTCCTCGTCCAGCACCACCGCCCCGGCCTGCGCCGCAGTCTCGTCCGTGCCCCGAGCCTCCTCTTGCGGGCCCGAGGGGGCACAGGCCTGAAGCAGGAGCAGGGCGAGAAACGGGGCTTTACGGATCATTGTCTGGCATCCTGAAGTCATGAGGCCGTGCCTCCAAGGTCGCGGAATCCTGCCAGCCCGGCCGCGCAGGCACAAGCGCCAGGATTGGGCCCGTCAATCCGGGCGCGGCGTCTCCGTGGTTTTCACGCGCTCTTCCAGAGGCAGATCCTGCCGCCGGAGGATGGACGCAAGCGGGTCTCCCCGCGTGAGGCCGGTCAGCCGCGCGCCCGACTTGTAGGCCGCCCGCGCCAGCAGCTGCGACGCCACCGGCAGGGTGAGCAGCAGAAACAGAATGGTGAGGCCGACGCTGGCCAAGCGGATGGACGGCAGCAGCAGGGCCGCCCCGATAACCGTGAGCGATGCGCCAAGCGTCCCCGCCTTGGTGGATGCATGCATCCGCTGGAACGCATCGGGCAGGCGGGCGACCCCCAACCCTGCCAACGTGATGAAGGCAAGGCCGGCGAGGAGGCACAGAATGCCGATGGCAGCGATCATCGCCCGTCCCCTTTGCGCTCCAGAAAGGCGGACACGGCCACGGTTGCCACAAAATTGATGAGGGCAACGCCCAGGCCGATGTCGAGGAACACCCCGCGTCCCGTTGCCAGCGACACGGCGGCCGACAGGGCAACGACCACCGCCGTCAGCATATCGAGCGCCACGAACCGGTCGGCAATGCCCGGCCCCTTGATCATGCGCCATGCCGCCAGCGCCAGCGGCACCATGAGCGCCACGCCCAGGATGGCTCCGATGAGGGAAAGGTCGAGGCCGTTCATGGCTCCAGCTCCAGCACCCAGCGCTCGTAATACTGCTTGAACCGCGCGACCACCGCCTCGTCGGAGGGCGCGTTCAACATGTGGATGTAAATCCGGCTGTGGTCTTCCGTCACATGGATGGCGGTGGACCCCGGCGTCAGCGAGATAAAATAGGCCATGAGCGCCGCACCCCATTCGGTGCGGGCCTCCAGCGGATAAACGACAATCGCCGTTGACGGGTGCAGGCTCGGGTTCACGACAAACCGGGCCACGGCCAGCGAGGACGACACAAGATCGTAGAGGAACGTGGCGAACAACACCGTGACGGCGCGCAGGCGACGCAGAAGCTTCATCGGGTGCCTCCCATCGCCAGCGCGTAGGCGGCATAGCCCGCCACCTCCCACAGGAAACCGGGGAACAGGCCGATGAGAACCGTCGCGCCCGACAGGGTGGCGATGGCCCAGAACATGGCCGTCGGCACCGGCCGGGCAATGCGTCCTGCCGCGCGGGACTTCCAGAAGCCGTTGGCCCAGACGCTGCCCATGGAGACGATGGTGAGCAGCCCGGCCAGCAACGCGGCGAGCGGCAGCCCGATCATGCCCTCCTCGAAGCCCGCGCGGATGACGATGAACTTGGCCCAGAAGCCGGAGAAAGGCGGAATGCCGGCGAGCGAGAGCATGGGCACGGCCACCATCCCCGCGAGCAGCGGCTGGGAGCGGGCAATGCCCCCCGCGGTGCGCAGGTCAAAACTGCCATCGGCCCGGGCAATGGCACCCGCCGCGAAGAACAGGTTGGTCTGCACGATGATCGAGTGAACCATGTAAAAAATCGCCGCCTGCAAGCCCGCCATGGTGGCGATCGAGAGCCCCATCGCCATGTAGCCCACCTGCGCGATGATGTGGAAAGCGAACAGCCGCCGCAGGTCCTGCTGCGCCAGCGCGCTGACCGCAAAGACCAGCATGGTGAGCGCCGCGACGATGCCGAGCACCGGCGGAAAGCCGGGAAGCAGTTCCACACCGAACAGCGTGACCATCACGCGCAGGCAGGCATAGAGTCCGGCCTTGGTAAGCAGCCCGGCGAACACCGCCGACGCGGTGAGCGGCGCGGTGTGATAGGACGCCGGCAACCAGAAGTGCAGTGGGAACAGCCCCGCCTTCAGCGCGAAGCCCGCCAGCAGGAGCGCGCCGCCGGTGGCAAGGGAGAGCGTCAGCTCCCGCTCCGCCAGCGTGTGGCGCAGGTCATGGAGTTCCAGCGTGCCCGCCTCGGCAACAACGAAGGCAATGCCGGTGAGGATGAAGGTGGCACCCAACATGCTGAGCACGGCATAGCGCACCGCGCCGTCGATCTGCGCCTTGCGCCGGTCGAGCGTGATGAGGCCGAGGGCGCACACCAGCATCAGCTCGAACCAGACATAGAGGTTGAACAGATCACCGGTGAGAAACGCGCCATTGACCGCGGCCAGCAGCGCAAGAAACAGGGAGTCGAACCCGGCCCGCCGGCGCCGCGCGGCCACATCGGCGCGGGCGTAGATCATGCCCGCGATGCCGATGAGACCCGTGACCAGCGACAGCGTGCCGCCCAGCGCATCGGCGCGGAAGCTGATGGCGATGGGGCGCACCCAGCCGCCAAAGGCCATGATGAGCTCATAGCCGCCGCGCACTCTGAGGAACAGGAGCAGCGAGGCGAGCGCCATGACGATCACGCTGATTTCCATGACCGTGCGCTGCGCCAGCGGGCGATTCCGCAGGATGGCGGCAAGCCCTGCCCCGAGCAGCGGCGCGATCACCGGGAAGATGAGGACAAGCCCGTACACGCCTCAGCCCTCCCGCTTGCCCGGCAGGCGTGGGTCGCCCAGGTCACCTGCTGCGCGCATTTCCCCGGTGTTCAGCGTGCGCTCGGCGCGCCAGGCGCGCAGCGTCAGCGTTGCCAGCACCAGCGTGAGCGCGAACCCGATGACGATGGCGGTCAGGATGAGCGCCTGTGGCAGCGGGTCCGCGCTTGGGCCCAGAATCCGCTCTCCTTCCTCGATGAGCGGCGGCTGCGGGCTGAGATGCGTGCCCGCGAGGAACAGGACGATGTTCACCCCGGTCGAGAGCATGGACATGCCAAGGAGAAGCCGCACCAGATTGCGCGACAGGATCATGTAGACGGCGCTGGCGACGATCACCGAGGCCATGAGGGCATAGAGCAGGCTCATCGCTCGGCTCCCCGTTGCAGGCCGAACAGGAAGGCCAGAACGCTTCCCAGCACGACGACATAGACCCCGAGATCGAACACCAGGGTCGTGCTCACCTTGACCGGGAGCCCGGCAAGGTTGCCCTCATACCAGAGATGCTGGAGGAAGGCGCCCCCCGCCGCCATGCCGGAAAGGCCAGCGAGCAGGACCAGCACGATACCGATACCAACCAGCACCACGGGATGCAGGCGCAGCGCGCGCTGTGCCCGCTCGACACCATGGGCAAGCGCGATCATGGCAAAGGCCAGCGCCGCCACCAGCCCGCCGATGAAACCGCCGCCCGGCGCATCGTGCCCGCGCAGGAAAATCCAGAGCGAGGTCGCCAGGAGCAGCCAGAAGAACATGGGCGCGGTCTTGCGCAGAATGAAGGGAGACTCCCGTTCGCGCAGTCCCTGCGGCGGCGGCACCCGAATACCGAGCAGCGACCAGGCGAGTATTGCGGCCATGGCGATCACCACCGTCTCGCCCATGGTATCGAAGCCGCGAAAATCCACCAGAATGACGTTCACCACGTTATGGCCCTTGGCGCTCAGGTAGCTGTGGTCGCCAAAGAACTGGCTGATGAAGCCGGGATGGGTGGCGGATGTCATGTCAACGAGCGCAACGAACAGCACCACGCCGACACCCACCGCGACAAGGGCGTCCCGCCGCCGCTCCCCCCGCCCGCGCATGGACGGTGCGGCCAGCGGCACCGCCAGCAGCAGGGCCGTGAGCAGCACGACGATGAGCGCTTCGACCGTGAACTGGGTAAGCGCCAGATCAGGCGCGCCGTTCAGCAGGAAGCCGACCGCCACCGCGAAACCCGCAAGGCCGACCGCGATCATGGATGTGATCAGGCCGCGCGCCCGTGTGGCAGCGATGGCGCCCGCCATGCCTGTCATCGCGACCACCGCGGCAGCGGGTTCTGGCGCCTCGACATGGGGCAGGCGCGGCAACAGACCGGCCGCGCCCCAGGTGTAAAGCACGAACGCCACCACCGCGATCACCACCACCGCCATGTAGCCGCGCAGATCACCATGCTGGATCAGGCGTGTGGTGGCGGCGGAGAAGCGATTGAGGAGGTCGAGGCTCTGCTCGAAGAACCGGTCGAAATCGATGACGGAGAAAAACGGACTCTTGCGGAGCTGCGTGTGTATGGCGCGCCAGTAAAAGGCGATGAGCGCGCCGATCAGGACCACAACGAAGCTGAGCAGCAGCATGGGGGTGATGCCATGCCACAGCTGCACCTTGACCTCGATGGCCTCGCCATAGACAGCAACCGCTGCCGGACGCAGCACATTGTTGGACATCCAGGCCGGGTCGAGGCTGAGGAACAGGCCCGCCAGCGCCAGCACCAGCGGCGGCATCACGAGGCCGGGGGTCTCGCCGTGCTGCACCTCCGAGATCTTGCCCCGCCCCAGGAAGAACGGCCGCAGGGTAATGACCGCCGCCACGCCGACCATGACCGCGTTCACCAGCACGATGATGGTCAGCGAGACCAGCGCCGAGGTGCTCTCAAGCTGCGCCTGGAACAGGAATTCCTTGGAGATGAAGCCGAAGAACGGCGGCAGGCCCGCCATCGACAGACTGGCGAGCAGGGTCGCAAAGCCGGTGACGGGCAGAAAACGGAACAGGTCCCCCATCGCGCGCAGGTTCTGAAGGCCCGTGGCGTGCAGAACCGAACCGGCACAGAAAAACAAGGCGGCCTTGTAGAGCGCGTGGGCCAGCAGGAAGCCGACGATCGCCACGCTCGCCGCCGGTCCCGTCAGCCCGATCAGGGTCACCAGAATGCCAAGCGAGGCGATGGTGGAATAGGCGAGCGCTGTCTTGAAACCCTCCGCGCGCAGCACCTGAACCGCCGCCGTGACCATGGTCGCCCCGCCCACCGTCACCAGCGTCCAGCGCCCGCCCGGGACAGCCGCGATGACCGGCTCGAAGCGGGAGAGCAGATAGATGCCCAGCTTCACCATGGTCGCCGAGTGCAGATAGGCCGAGGCGGGCGTGGGCGCCTGCATGGCGTTGGGCAGCCAGAAATGGAAGGGAAACTGGGCGGATTTGGTGAAGGCGCCAATCATCACCCCGGCGAGGATGGGCAGGATGAGCGGGCTCGCCGCCAGTTCCTCGGCCCGCAGCCGCACCTCCCCCAGGGAATAGGTGCCAAGCACCTCGCCGATGAGGAGGATGGCCGCCAGCATGGAGAGACCGCCCGTCGCCGTGACGTAGAGCGACATCAACGCCGAGCGGCGCGCGCGGCCGCTGCGCCCCTCGAAGCCGATGAGAAGGAAGGACAGGATGCTGGTCGCCTCCCAGAAGACAAGCATGACGACAAGATTGTCGGCCAGCACCGCGCCCAGCATGGCGGTCATGAACAGGAGGATGAGCGTGAAGAACCGCCCCCGGTCCCGTGCTGACCGCTCGGAGAGGTAAGCGCCTGAATAGACGACCACCAGCGCGCCAATGCCGGTGATGAGCAGCGCCATGAGGAAGGAGAATCCGTCCAGCCGGAACGTCAGGTAGAGGCCGAGATGGGGCGCCCAGTTGCGGCCGTCGCCCAGCACCCAGCCCCTTTCCATGAAGGGCGCAATCTCGATGAGAGCGATGAACAGCCCGGCCGGCAACAACGCCAGCAGCCATCCCGCCGAGCGCCCGGCAAGCCGCGCGACCGGTCCGGCAAGGCAGCTCCCCAGGAACGAGATCAGGATCAGCCAGATCAGCATCTCACCTCAGCTTAGCGTCCGCCCAGATCAAACGGCGCGGGAGCCCGGAAAGGTCCGGGCTCCCGCCCCTCCCTTGGTAACAGTAAGAAGCGGACCGGAGCAAGGATATCGATTGCCGATCCAGAATGAACCGTTGAAAAAGATGGGAATGATTTGAAAAACGTCGGCCGACAGGAAAAAATTCCGGCAATTATACCAAAACAAATAAAATTACTCTCGATGGTTCACCTTCATGGCCGAAACCCGTTTGCCCCGAGAGGAAGCCGATAACGAAAGTATTATTACAATCTCGCGCGCACGCTGAGGCGCACCGTCCGGCCCAGCGGGTCCATTTCGTCCCTGTCATACCCCGGCGGGGCTTTCTTGCCGCCAAGGGTGACCCGGCGGTAGGCATCAAACACGTTCCGCACATCAAGCGCGATCCGCAGCCCCCTGGCCCACGACGGGCCGCCCTGCGGCTGAAAAATCGCATCAGGCTCCATGTGCAGCGACGCCGTCCAGAGTATCGACGGCTTGAATCGAAAGTCGCCCGCCGGCGCGACGCCGCGCAATCGGGCCGGGCCAGTCCACGTGCCGTTCAGGGTCGCGCCCAGCCCCCGCTGCCCGACAACGGCCTGAAACGCAACCGTATGACGGGCCTGCCCGCTCTCCGGCCCCAGCCGGTCAATCGCCGGCACGCCGGGCCGGGTCAGCAGTTCGCTCTCCAACCGCCAGGTGTGGTTGAGCGAGGCCGTGACAAACCAGGGGCTGGCGGGCGTGCCCACGCTCGCGCCTTCGCGCGCACCCCCTCCCGACTGCCAGCGCACCGCAATGCCTGACGTGAGGGCGGCGCTGGTCTCGCGCGCGATGTTGATCGCGCGGGCATCGACCGAGATCAGCCGCCCGTCCGCATCCCGCACAATTCTGTCCTGAAAGGCTGCCTCGATGGCGGGTGTCAACTCGGGGAACCCCGACACGCCGCCCCTTGCTGTCTGCCGCCGGTAGCCGACATTCAGCGTGAGCACCTGGGTTCTGAAGGGGCGCACCATCGCGCCCACAAAAAGCTTTCGCACGCGGCCTCGGCCAAGATCCGGGTTGCCGCCGATGATCCACACCGGCTCGGCCATCTCCTGCCGGGTGTAGTCGTAAAGGCGGTTGATGCTGGTGATGACGGGTCCGCCAAGCTGCTCGAACGTCGGGACCAGTTCCATCTGATCGAAAGACGCGCGCAGGTGCAGGATCGGCCCGGGCGACCAGGCGACACCACCGCCGTAGCGTTTTTGAAGGGGACTTCGGGATTCCGTCCGTCCGCCCAGAACCAGGTTGACGGTGAGGTCCCCCAGACCATTGGCAACCCCTTCCCTCCGCCGTGACACCGGCAGAGTGAAGGTGACCTGCCCGTCAGCCCAGGTGCGCGCCATGCGGAGGGGCACGGCCGCGCCATGATCAAAATCACTCTGCCAACCGCTGGTCCGGTCCCGGCTGACATTCAGGGACAGGCTGACACCCAGGGGCCCGGTCGGCAGTTCGACAATGCTTCGGGAGATGTCGAGGCGAGCGCCGAGATTTTCGCCGCGCGTGCGGTTGCGGCTGCCCGACAGCGCGGGCCCGTCCCCCGAACTGTCAGGGTCGTCGTCGACAGCGAGCGCCGGAAACGGGGGGGAATCCTTACCCAACTCAAGCAAGCTCCTGCTCCACGTGCGCCCGTATCGGGCCGTGAGGTCGGTTTGCCAGCCGGCGATGCGGCCGGAAAGCGTCAGTGAAACATCGATCATTTGGGTGTCGTTGTCGTCGCGCAGGGATCGCCCTCCCGCGAACAACTGCCCGCGCTCGCCATCACTCTCGCTGCTGTTAGCTGCCAGACCGAGCGATGCGGAGAAATCTCCCAGCGGGCGGGTCACCCCAAGGGTGAAGGACATGGCGCGCCGGGATGGCAGCAGGGTTTCATGATCGTCCGGATCTTCGGAGCCAATGTGTTCGGGCTCGCCCGCACGCGGCGCAAGGCTGCGTGCGCTCCTGCGCAAGGCGCTCGTGGAAGTGATACTTGCCTGCACATTCCAGCGGGCGGGCCCGCTGATGGCCACCTGCCCGGCCGTCAGGTCGATGCCATGGTACCCGCCTCGGGTGGCCCACGTTCGCCCTGCATCACCATGGACGCTTGAGAACTGCTGCTTCAGAACCAGATTGACCACCCGTCTGCCGGACGGATGGCCATATTGCGCTGCCGCCTCCGGCGGCAGGATGGCAAGGCGGTCCAGCGCTTCCGCCGGATAGGACAGGATCGACGCATCCAGCCCCGCGGGCTTGCCGTTGATCAGGAGGACCGGCCCCTCCTCCCCGGCATCGATGAACGGCTCAAGCTGGCCGAGCAGGGCCTGGATACTGTCCGCGCCGAACGGTGCAATCTCCGCTGCGCTAAATTCCGTCTCCGCCCTGACCCGGGCCTCGCCGTAGCGGGCGGCAGTCACCACGATGTCATCAGAACGTGAGGCGCCGGCGCTTCCGTTCGCGGGAGATGCCCTCGGCGCGGCCTCCGCAGAGGCCGTCTCCGTTTCCGCCTTGGCGACCCGGCCCGGAACAGCGCAGATCACCGCCAGGACAGGAGAACTCCAGAGAGCAAACCATGTTGAACCGAACTGTCCCACTCTCGGCAAGGCGCGAACGCTCCCTCCCCTGGCAGGAAAAGACGGGCGCACGCCACCGTGCGCCCGCTTGCGACATCGCCTCCTGCACAGATTGGCTGCGCGAGGCCGGCGCCTTAGCTGGCAGTGCCGACGACAGAGCAGCTCGGGCCGCCCGTCTTCGGCGGAAGGGTCGCATTGATCACCAAGGTCGAACCCGTCCAGGTTCCGCTGATATCGCCTTTGCAGTCCCCGAGGGTGATCGTGCTGACGTCAACGTCTTTCACCGTAAAGGTCCCTGTCGAACCGCCAGAGTAGGACGTCGCGTAGGGTTGATTGTTGAACGACAACGCAGCGCAGTTTGAATCGCCCGGGGTCAGGGCAATCGTCGCCGTGCCGCCGCTGCTGATGGTCAACGTCAGGGTGCAGGTCAGGGTGATCCCCTTGTGGACGACAACCGTGCCCGTCAGGGTTCCGGTCGGCGGGCTGGCATGCGCAATGTGCGGAACAAGCAAAGCAGACGCGATCACGGCAATCGGCAGAAACCGCTTCATGGTCATCATTCTCCCCTTTTTCATTTTGACCGCACAGCATTGTGCAAAACAAACATACAAAATTACTTCGTCGAAGAATTCTTTATATTAAAAATGCTTCGCGAAATATTTGTGACAAATCATTGAAAAAGGGGTCTGCGGCGGCCGGTTTTATTACCGGCCGCCGCATCTGGATGTGTGTAAATTTTTACCAGATCAACGAGAGATTTTGACTCTCTCGCTTTTATTCAAAATTTCTTGCTGATGCTGAATGCGATAATACGCGGATCAAGCGTGAACACGTTTGTGGTCAGACCGGTATCGTCGCTGTTGATGAAAGCATCCGTGATCGGCGAGCTGTTGAAGACGTTCTTGACGTAGACCTGGAGGGTCAATTCCGATTTGAGATGCGTATAGGTCATCGAAAGGTTGAGATTGTCCCAGGCCTTCAGCCGATCGAACGCGGTGTTGTAGATGCGCGCATAGCTCTTTGCCTGCCAGTAGTAATCGGCGCGGAAGGTCAGATCCCAGTCGTCACTGTCCGAGAAGAAGCTGTACTGAGCGCCAATGTTCAGCGTCCAGTGCGGGGCGTTCGGCAACTCGTTGCCGGTCAGGTCGGCACTGAACCCACGACCTCCGTTGGGCGCGCCGCTGCCGCCATCCGCGATATCGAGGCCAACCGTATCCGGGTTGTAGGGCCGGAGTGGATCGTAGGTGAACCCGTATTTCTCGTCGAGCGGGAATTTGCTGTCCACATCGGGGTTGTAGTCACCAATTCGGGTCGCCCCCGGGCACAGCGCTGCCAGATCCCTGACGTTCGAACCCTTGGCCAGAATTTTCTCGACATAGACCCGCGGTGCGACGCAATTGGACGGCACCTGAATCCACGGCCGAATGACCACCCAGTCCGGATTGCCCTGGGTACGGTCCATCACGTCGATCGATCGCGAACCCTTTTTCAGCCGGGTCCGCAGGTAACCCAGATTTCCGTCGAGGCGGAAGGCGCGGGTCGGGCGCCAGGCCGCTTCCAGCTCCAGCCCCCAATTTCGCGCATCGAAGTTTTCGTTGTAGGCAATGCGGTCAACGATCTGGGAAATCTGGTAGTTCTTGTAATCGTAAAGGAAGGCGTTGAAGTTCAGCGTCAGCCGCCCGCCATCAAAGCTGTTCTTCGTGCCGATTTCGAACGAGGTCACATACTCCGGTTTGTAGGTTTGCGGCAGGAACTGGTATTGCACGATATTGGGGTTGAAATCGACGCGCGGCGGGTTGGCGCCCCCTCCCTTGTAACCGTGGGCAACCGAGAAATAGACAAGCGTGTCATCGGTGAAGTTCAGCTCGGGTTTCCAGTCGAGGACGGCACGGCCGGTGAATTTGCCCCATTCCTGCCGGATATTCTCAAGTGCCGGGTAGCCGCTGTTGACCCGACCACCGGTGGTGTCACCCACAAAATCAGGCCCGTACGGATTGTCAACGCCGCCGGCCAGAAGCAGCTGGCTGGGGATCTGGTCCGAATTCTTCTTGTCGCGGGTGTAGCGGGCCCCGAGTGTCAGGTTCAGGTTATCGGTGATTCCCCAGTACAGTTCGCCAAAGGCAGCCCAGCTTTTGATCCGCACGCCGTTCTGGCTGAGGAAATAGTTGTGCCCGATGTTTTCCAGAGCATCGATCGGATTCCGCTCGACGTAGGGGCACTCGCGCGTCTCATCCCCCAGGTCGCAGGGTTCGGGCCGGTTGGCAAAGAAATCGAAGGCTTTGCTATAGAACCAGTCCGCGATCATCGTGAACATGTTGTTGAAGACGTAATAGTCGTCCTGCGACTTGAAATCGAGGTAGTTGGCGCCGACGCTGAAATTCACAGGACCATCGAAACTGGATTGCAGACGCAGCTCCTGCGACCATTGGCGATTGCGGGACCGGCTGATGTCCGCGGACACCATGCGGTCGGAACAGCCAAGCTGGGGGTCGCAATAGATTCCCCCGGGAGTCGGCCCGGGGAAATTCACCGTATCCATCGGAAATCCGATGACGTTCACCAGTTCCTGCGTACTGTCATTGAAGAGAGGATTGGTGACGAAGCGGTTGTAGTCCTGCATCGAATAGAAGCGGTCGCGCGCGTAGGCCGTTTGCGAGACCAGCTTCAACCCGTCGGCAACGTCAAAATCCATGTTGAACTGAACGACGTCATTCTTGGCCCGGAACACAGGATCGATGTTGGCCGAAATTTCCCGCAGGTTGCGCGATTGCTTGACACCTGCAAACGGATCCCCGGGTTTTATGACCTTGACCTCGTCGCCATGTCCGAAGGGAATGGACGGATCGGGCAGGAACCCCAGGCTGATATCGGCAGGTGTGGTCAGAAACACCAGGCTGTAACCGTTGGGCGCACCATAGGCGGCATCATCGTAGAGCGACCCCGGCCGGCACCCCTGGCTCAGTTTCCCGCGCATCAAGGGGTCGGTGACAGCGACATCCCCCACCTTGTCCAGTCCGGGGTCGGTGGTGCACAGCTGCTTGCCGGTACGGGAACGGTTGTCGTTTTCCTCGAAATGCTGCCAGATGACGCTGGCGCGGAAGCGGTCGCTCGGCTCCCACTGCACGGTGGCGCGCGTTGACCACAGATCGCGGCCATTGACGCGGTTATCCGTAAATTCGTTGTAGTCGAAGCCGTCGCGCTTGGTCCAGGCACCCGCCACCCGGAACCCCAGCGTCTCCGTGATCGGCACATTGAGCATACCGCTCAGCCGCTTGGAGCTGTGGTTGCCCAGCTCCCCCTTGATCTCGCCGCCGAAGTCCGGCTCCGGCATGGCCGGGATCATGTTGACCACACCGGCCGTTGCGTTGCGGCCGTAAAGTGTGCCTTGGGGTCCGCGCAGAACCTCCACCCGCGCCATGTCGAAAAATTCGGATTCGAACAGGCGGTTGCGCACCAGTGGCGTGTTGTTGAAGCTGACCGCAACGGCCGGATCGCTCGACGCCGAGATCGACTTGGTTCCGACGCCGCGGATCGAGAAGTTGTACATGCTGAAATTGTTTTTGGAGAAGTTGACGTTCGGAATCGCCCGCAACAGCTCCGAGCCCCCTTCGATCTTGCGCGCGTCCAGCCCTTCCGCCGTCAACGCGGTGATGGCGATGGGCACTTCGCTGATGCGCTCCTCGCGCTTCTGCGCCGTCACGATGATTTCGCTGAAGCTCATTTCCCTGTCGCTGGCGGCCGCCTGCGGGCCTGCCCGCTCGGCCGGGCCCGTGTCACCCTGACCGGGCGCCGCATTGCCCTGGACAATGAACACACCCGAGCGGCCGACGCGCACGGTCAGTCCCGAATTTTCCAGCAACCTCTCGATGCCCGCGCGGGCCGTGTAGTGCCCCGAAAGCGGCGCGCTGGTCTTGCCGCGAACCGCGGCCGGATCGAAGGTGACCTGCTGGTTTGCCGCACGCGCAAAGGCGTTGAGCGCAGCGCCAAGATCCTGGGCCGGTATGTTGAATTCGTAGACCTGTTCGCGCTCCTCCGCCGCCACCGGCCTCGCGGCGATGGCAAGGACGCTGAGGGCCGTAGCGGAAACAAGAATCCCCCGCAGAGAACGACGCATAGGAACGACTCCCCCCATTAATATTTCCGCGGTTCATAGTCGCCGCGGCCACACTATAGGACGCACGAAATTGGCGACCCCAGATATAAATATGACAATATAGTTTAGTTATATTACGGATATCATTTGTCTTATGACCGGCATACGGCCGCGCGACGCATTGGAAATGCATTGGTTATTGGTTTCAATATTATTGTTATTATTTCCGCAGCGCCTTTAATTCTCGGCCCGGACTGTCTCCCGGCGGCTGGCCAGCACGATCTCGCCGGGCCTGTGCGTGACCGTGATCGGATAGAGGGCGGTCACACCCTCGACAAAGGCGTCCGTATCCCCGGCCTCGAAGACGCCGCTGATCTGATACAGTCCCGCACGCTCGTCCTGCACAACAATGCGGGACTTGGCGTAGCGGTTCATCCGCTCGGCCGCGAGCCGCAAAGGCTCGCCCTCGAAGCTGAGAAGACCGGATTCCCAGGACAGGGCGTGTCGCAAATCAGCGTCCACAATCCGCGCCGCGATATCGCTGGTCGAGGCGATCAATTCCTTGCCCGGGTTCAGAACAACAGCGGGCTCCGGCGGCACATGCACTGTCCGCGCCACGGGTGAGCGGCGGGAAACCGGGGCTGGATTTTGGGCCGGCTGGCCGATGACCTCGACCCGGCCCTCAAAGAGGACGACCCGCACCTGCTCGGGCAACAACTCGACGCTGAAGGATGTGCCCGTTGCCACCGTCACACGATTGCGCGCCCGAACGCTGAACGGACGCAGGGGATCATGCGCCACATCGAACCGGGCGCGGCCTGACAGGAGTTCGAGGCTCCGGCTCTTGTCGTCCATGCGAACCGTGATGGCGCTTGCGCCGTCGAGCGTCATCCGGGACCCATCCTCGAGCAAGACGACACGCCGCTCGCCAATGGCCGTCTCGTACCGGGTTGGCCGCCCGTTGAGGAAGACGAACGTCAGCATGATCAACAGCAGAACACAGGCGGTCATGGCCGTCGGCCAGCGCACGGCCGTGACGCGGGACCAGCGCCTCGAATTCAGATGCCGCAGCCTTTCCACCGCCTGGGCACGGTGGCGGATCATCTCGGGCGTGCTGGTGATGGCCTCGATGCCCTGCCAGATCCCCACTGCCTCCTCAAAGGCACGGGCGTTTGCGGGGTCCGCCGCCCGCCAGGACTCAAACGCCGCCCGCTCTTCCGCATCAAGCGGCGCATCGGCGAGGCGGATGCACCACATGGCGGCACGCTCATCCCTTTGGTCCGATGGGAGGGGAAGCAGCTCGATCATTCGTCGTCTTTCCTGACGCAACCCATCAGATGGACCATGGCCCGGGCCACATGCTTCTCAACCGCACTGCACGAAATGCCGAAGCTCTCCGCGATCAGGCGCTTCTCGATGTTCTCGACGCGGTACAGCACAAAGATGGTGCGCGTTTTCTCGGGAAGTTCGGCCAGCCCGGCCGTCAGGCTGGCAAGCGCACCGCGCGCGGCCGTAATCTTCTCCGGATCGATCCAGTCGATCTCCTGACCGTAGAGTGCGCCGACGGTTTCGCGGGAATCGGTCCGCACACTCGAGCGGCGGGCGCGGTCGCGCAGCAGGTTGGAGGCGACCTGAAAAATATAACCGGCGTGCAGCTCGGGATCGCCAGGACTCCGGCCAAAGACGCGGGCGAAGACATCCTGCGTGAGATCCTCCGCCTCGGCATGGTTCTGAACGCGTTTCAGAAAGAATGACATCAGAGCCGGACGCCAGCGCCGGTAACGCCGCGTCAGCTCGGTCTCTCGTTCAACCTGAAGATGCATGTCCTGAACTGTCCCCCCGACAGTATAATACGCATGAACTAGTCCGATGCACACCCGGGGGAGACGTGGGGCCTGGGAACGAAATTGTCCGCATAAATCCGCGGTTCGGTTGCGCCTCGCCTAATCAAGGCGATAGGCGCGTTTCGGCAGGGTGTAGGCGAGGTCGATCGCGACCTCGCGCGCCTCCTCTTCCTCCATGCGATGCTCGGCCACCAGCCGGGCGAGAAACACGCAATCGATGCGGCGGGCCACATCATGGCGCGCGGGGATCGACAGGAAGGCCCTGGTGTCATCGTTGAAGCCCACCGTGTTGTAGAAACCCGCCGTCTCCGTCGTCTGTTCACGGAACCGGCGCATGCCCTCCGGGGAATCATGAAACCACCAGGCCGGGCCGAGCTTCAAAACGGGATAGTGCCCCGCCAACGGCGCCAGCTCGCGGCTGTAGCTGCTCTCGTCGAGCGTGAACACAATCACCGACAGCCGGGTGTCATTGCCGAAGGCGTCCAGCAGCGGCTTCAGGGCGCGGACATAATCGGTCCGCGTCGGGATATCCGCGCCCTTGTCCCGGCCATAGGCGTCAAACAGCCAGCGATTGTGGTTTCGGAAGGAGCCGGGGTGGATCTGCATCACCAGTCCGTCCTCCAGGCTCATCCGCGCCATTTCGGTGAGCATCTGCGCCCGGAACAGCTCGGCGTCCTCCGGGCTGCATGGCCCCTGCGTAACCCTGCGGAACAGCGCCTCCGCCTCGCTCTGCGGCAGGTCCGCCGTTGCCGCCGTCGGGTGGCCATGGTCGGTCGAGGTGGCGCCAAGGGCGCTGAACTCGGCGCGGCGCTTGCGGTGGGCCCGCAGATACCCCTTCCAGTCATAGACGTCCTCGCCGGTCAGTTCGGCAAAACGGGCAAGGGCCGCCTGGAACTGCTCGTGCTCCGGGTCGACCACCGGATCGGGCCGGTAGGCGGTGATGACCCGCCCCGGCCAGCCGCTCGCCCGGATGGCTTCATGATGTTCCAGACTGTCAGTGGGGCTTTCCGTGGTGGCAAGCACCTCGATGTTGAACCGCTCGAACAGGGCGCGGGGACGGAACGCCGGCGTTGCCAGCACCGCCTCGATCACATCGTAATAGTGGTCCGCCGTCTCGGCGGTCAGCGCCACATCGATGTCAAAGACCGTTGCGAACACATGGTTGAGCCACAGCGCGGACGGCGTTCCCCGGAACAGGTGGAAATGGCGGGCGAACAGCCGCCACGCGTCGCGCGGGTCGGCCTGGCTTGGCCCCCGCCGTGACGCCACACCGAGCGCCTCGAGCGAGACGCCCTGGCTGTAAAGCATCCGGTAAAGGTAATGGTCCGGCGCAAGCAACAGCTCGGTGGGATTGGTCCATGGCTCGTCTGCGGCGAACCAGCGGGGGTCGGTGTGGCCGTGCGGGCTGATGATCGGAAGCCCCGCCACCTCCCGATAAAGCCGCCGCGCAATCGCCCGGATCCGCGGCTCGGCCGGGAACAGCCGATCCTCATGCAAGACAAGCCGATGTGCCATGACCCTTCCCCGAACAGACGACAGGTTCTGTTGCCACTTGCGTTCCAGATGACACCGGTTACCATGACAGACATGTCAAGCGTCGACAACCCGTTCGCAGCCTCCTTGCCCGCCGCCCATTGCATTGACCCGCGCGATGACGTCGCCGTTGCCCTGCGCCCCCTGACAGGCGGGGAGACGGTTCTGGTCAGTGGTCACCCCATCACTGTCGCGGCGGATATCCCCAAGGGGCACAAGTTTGCGCTGCGCCCCATCCCGCGCGGCTCCAATGTCCTCAAATACGGCTGGCCGATCGGCCGGGCCAAAGCGGCCATTGCGCCGGGCGATCATGTGCACACCCACAACCTGGCGACGCGGCTCGCGGATGTGGAGGACTACACTTACCGGCCAGCGTCCGGCACCCGCCTCCGTCCGCTGCCGCCCGGCCTGCCGGACACGTTTCAGGGCTATCGACGCGCCAATGGCGCCGTTGGCACCCGCAACGAGATCTGGATCCTGCCAACCGTCGGCTGTGTTGCGCGCACGGCGGAGCGGATCGCCCGCCTCGGCAGCCAGCGCCTTGGCGGTCAGGTGGATGGCATTCATGCCCTGACCCACCCCTTCGGCTGCTCGCAATTGGGGGATGACCTCTCCCGCACACGAAAGGTTCTGGCCAGCCTGGCGTCTCACCCGAACGCAGGAGGCGTGCTGATCGTCGGGCTGGGGTGCGAGAACAATCAGCTCGACGCCCTGCTGGCCGAAGTGCCCGACCGCAGCCGCATCCGCGCCTTTGCCGCCCAGATGACCGAGGACGAGACGGACGCGGGCCTCCAGGCCCTTGAGGACCTGGTTGCCATCGCCAGCCTCGACCGGAGGGAGCCATGCCCCCTCTCCGCCCTGACGATCGGCCTCAAGTGCGGCGGGTCAGACGGCTTCAGCGGGCTGACGACCAACCCGCTCGTCGGGCGGATCGCGGATTACGTCGCGGGCGCAGGCGGCACCCCGATCCTCACCGAAATCCCGGAAGTATTCGGGGCCGAGCGACTGCTGATGGCCCGCGCCGCCAATGCGGAGGTGTTTCAGGACATGGCGGCGCTGCTCAATGGGTTCAAACGCTATTTTCTCGATCACCACCAGCCGGTCCACGAGAACCCTTCCCCCGGCAACATCGCGGGCGGCATCACCACGCTGGAGGAGAAATCGCTGGGCGCGGTCCAGAAGGCCGGGCACGCAACCGTAACCCAGGTCCTGCGGTACGGTGAACGCGCCCTGAGGAAGGGGCTGGCCCTGCTGGAAGCGCCGGGCAACGATGCGGTGTCCTCAACCGCGCTGGTGGCGGCGGGCGCGACCCTTCTGCTGTTTACGACCGGCCGCGGCACGCCGCTCGGGTTTCCGGCGCCAACCCTCAAGATCGCCACCAACACCGCGCTTGCCGAGCACAAGCCCCACTGGATCGACTTCGATGCCGGGCCAATTGCGGCGGGCGCAAGCATGGACGCCATGGCCGCCGATCTGCTGCGGCTCATGGTCGATGTCGCCTCCGGCAAGCCAAGCAAAAACGAACAGAACGGCGAGCGCGAAATCGCCCTGTGGAAGAACGGCGTCACCCTATGAACAGGTCGCAACTGTCCCGCCAGAACCTCAGCCTGCTGCCCGCTTCTGTACGGCGCCCGCACCATGACCACGGTCGCCATGCCCCGGGCCTTGTCCACTTCGGCCCCGGCGCGTTCTTCCGGGCGCATCAGGCGGCCTACGTTGATGATCTGCTCGCCCACGACCCGCGCTGGGGCATTGCCGCTGTGGCGCTCAGAAGCTCGGGCGTGCGCGACGCCCTCGCCGCGCAGGACTGGCTCTACACGCTCGCGCTGATGGACGAACAGCCGCAGACCCGGGTGATCGGCGCGCTTGCCGGCGTGACCTCCGCCCGCGACGATGCCGCCACGGTGCGCGCCCTGCTGGCCGCCCCGACAACCCATGTCGTCACCCTGACCGTCACCGAGAAAGGCTATTGCCTTGCGCCCGATGGCGGGCTCGACACGCGCCACCCGGACATTGAGCACGATCTGCAATCCACGGCCGAGCCAGTCAGCGTTATCGGCTGGCTCGTGGAAGGGTTTCGTCTCCGCCGCGCAGCGGGCCTGCCCGCCTTCACGGTCATCAGCTGTGACAATCTGGTGGCGAACGGCCACAAACTCCGGCGCGCCGTGGTTGAACTGGCGCGGGCGAAAGACCCTGCCCTCGCCGACTGGATCGAGGGCGAGGCCCGCTTTCCCTGCACCATGGTCGACTCCATCACGCCCGCAACGGATGACGCGCTGCGCGCCCGCGTTACCAATGCGCTGGGTCTCGAGGACGCGTGGCCGGTTCAGCGCGAGGCCTTCAGCCAGTGGGTGATCGAGGACTGCTTTGCCGGTCCCCGGCCGCCGCTAGACCAGGTTGGCGTCACCTTTACCGCCGATGTGGGCGCCTACGAACGCGCCAAGCTGCGGCTGCTCAACGGCCCCCATTCCGCATTGGCGTACATCGGCTTGCTCATCGGCCACGAGACCGTTGCCGATGCGATGGCGGACCCGATGGTGAGCGGGTTTGTCACCCGCCTGATGCGGGAGGATATTGCCCCGACACTGACGCCAACGCCCGGCCTCGACCTGGAAGCCTATGGCGAGGCGGTTCGCAGACGCTTCCGCAACCCCGCGATCCGTCATATGCTGTCCCAGATCGCCTGGGATGGCTCGCAGAAGCTGCCGTACCGCTTCCTCGGCACCATTCAGGACCGGCTGGCAGCCGGCACACTCATCGATCGGCTGGTTCTGCCGATCGCCGCCTGGATGCACTTCATCCGCCGCCGCAGCCGGGAGAATGCAACGATCGTCGATCCGCTGGCCGAGCGCCTCGCCGGGATCGGCCGCGCCTGCACCGGTACCGCACGCGAGGATGTGGATCGCTTCCTGGCACTGGATGCGGTCTTTCCGCCGGGGCTTGTTTCCAATACCCGGTTCCGCGCCGCGCTGACATGGGGATATGCCGCCCTCGAAGTGCCTCAGGCCGTGCTGGGCAGCCTGTGAGCCCTGCGGGGCGGCATCTCCTCAGTTGTCCTGCGCGCCCTCGGCAATCCAGTTGCGGATCTTCTCCCGCGTCTTCTCGTCGAGCGGGGGCGCGCCCATTGGCATGCGGGCGCCCTTTCCGCCCGCATCCAGGTGCGTGCCGTCCAGCTTCATCATCAGGTAGCTGTCCTCCGGCGCGCCAGGTTTGACGCGAAGGTGCTTGCTGCTGACCGAGCTGACATTGACGAGGCTCGCATAGGCCGCCCCGGGATGGAGGGCGATATTGCCCGCCTCCCGTCCCGTCATGTGGCAGGTGGCGCAGCGGGTTCGCAGCACCGGGACGATATCGCGCTGGAAACTGACGGGCTCGCCCGCCAACGCCACGGACGGCACCAGCAAACCAAGGGGCAACAGACGCTTCAGCATCACGCGTTCACCGCCTCCCGCACAGCATTCAAGGCAGCGATGTAGCCGAAGGTCATGGCGAGACCGATCGTGCCGCCCGCGCCGTAATAGGCCTGATGCGAGGGCGACGCGATGCAGTTGCCCGCGCCGTACAGCCCGGGGATGGGCGTTCCGTCGGCTGCCAGAACCTGCGCCTTCTCGTTGATCTGAGGCCCGCCGTTGGTGTCCAGCGCACCCGGCGCCAGGATGAAGGCGTAATAGGGCCCGCTCCTGGTGAACGGATGCATGGTGATGTTGGGCATGGGATTGACCGGATAGCGGGTCCCCTCGCGCCGGGCCGAGAACAGCAGGTGCCATTCGCGGTCGTAGGCATGGAGGCCGCGATCGAATTCGGGGTCGCGCCCGGCCTTCGCATAGCCGTTGAACCGCTCGATCGCTGCTTTTGTCGCCTGCGCAAAACCGGACTCAAGGCGAACGCCGCCGGTGCGGTCGGCCACAGCCTGCAATCGCGCATCAATCTTTGCGCCCAGATCCTCGATGGTCGCGCCCTCGATCAGATAGGGGCTCTCGCGCTTGTCGAGCGGGAACGGATAGGCGCCGCCGAAGGCATCGAGGGACCGCTCGTCAAAGATCATGAAGAGCAGATGGTTGGGATATTCTTCCCTGGTCGGGTCGAAGGTGAAGTGGACCCGGGTCCGGTCGTTGTAGTCGCGCTTTTCATTGACGACGCGCTGACCGTACTTGTTCACAACGATCATGGAATCGCCGGGCAGGACGAAGGCGCCAAGGCCCAGCGCCGGATTTTCCAGGGCCTCTTCCAGCAGCACCTGCGTCCGCCAGGCCGTGTGGAGGCTGCCCATGCTGGCGCCGGCCTCCGCCGCGATGCCCAGAAAATCGCCCGTGGAGCCCGGCATGGCGCACGCGCCGTATAGGCCCGGCTGGTGGAGCTGGACCAGCGTCGGGTTATGGGCGTAGCCGCCGGTCCCGAAGATCACCGCCTTGCGGGCCCGGATGCGCACCACACGGTCGCCCGTCTGCGCTTCGACGCCGATGACGCGCCCCTGATCCTTGATGACGCGCGTGACCCGGTGCTCGGTCAGAATGGGCACATCGTGCTTGCGCAGCCATTCCTCCAGATAGGAGGCCAGGCTGCTGCCGCCGCTGCTTGGCCCGGCACCCTCTGCCGGCTCCAGCGCACGGCCCGTCGGCACCTTGTTCTCCGGCAGATGATCCGCATAGTCCGGCGCCGGCCTGTCCAGATGGAACAGGCGGTATTCCTTGAAACGCACGGCGCCGACGCGCTCCATGTGCTCGAGCATGGGCGAGCCGTTGTCGTAAAACGCCTCAAGCAGGCGGTATTGCAGCTCGGGCAGGCCGAGCGTGGGGCTGTTGGGCGTGTACTGCCGCGGATAGGCAAACCGCGCCAGATAGCGCAGGCAGTCTTCCTTCCGGTCCTCGATGCCCTTGGCCCGCAAGGCGGGATTGTTCGGAATCCAGGCCACGCCGCCCGACTTGGCGGTCGTCCCGCCCAGAAGCGGCATTTTCTCAACGACAATCACCTTCGCCCCGTGGGACGCCGCGGTGACGGCCGCGGCACCGGCGGCCGCGCCGCTCCCGACGCAAACGACGTCAGCCTCATGGTCCCAGGGTTCATTCACGCTGTTCTGGGCCGCGTCGGCACGCCCTCCGATCGCCAGACCCGCTGCGGCGACGCCAACACCGGCCAGCAGCTCGCGACGTCCCAGCCCTGATGTGCGCTTCTCGTCCATGGCTATCCTCCCCTCGCCCGGAGGTCTTTGCCCCCGTTTTTTGTATTGTGACTGTTGTCATAAAACAAAGTCAAGGGAGGAAGAACGGGGCGTTTGCGAGAATGGCCCCGCAGCGGCGGATCGCGCCTGGTGCTAGAGTGTCGCGATTTCGCGCAGGAGAACGGCGCGCAGCCGCTCGGCGGGCCAATCCTCAGGGTCGTGCACGCCTTGGGTTGCAAGGCCCACCACGGTTGCCAGCAACCGCCGGGACTGCATTTCGAGATCCTCGTCCGTCAGGTGCTTGCGGCGGGAGGCCGAGGTCATGCGCAGCACCCGCTCGATCAACTGCCGGGCTTCCCGGCCGCGCCGCTGCTGTTCGGCCAGAAGTTCCTCGTCCGTGCTGGTCATGCTCCAGAAGGCAAACCAGATTCTCCAGTTCGCCCGCCGCCCCTCGTTCACCGGCAACAGCGCTTCAAGACAGGTCTGGAGATCGGCGCCGCTGGCGAGCGCGGCCTTCACGTCCTCGACGGCCCGCTCGGTCACCATGCGATACACGAACAGCAGCAGGTCCCGCTTGTTGCGAAAATAGTGCGAGACGACCGAGGTGCTGTATCCCGCCTCGCGCGCGATGTCGCGGAAGGTCACGGCGTCCAGGCCCGATTCAACGATGAGCCGCGCTGCGATCTCCGCGACGTCCAACCGCCGCCTGGCATGATCCACAATCACAGGCACGAAGGTATGTTCCCCTGTTCTCTGGCCGACCCGCGCCTCTCTTAATGCCAGGACCGCCTTGAAACAATCCGCCCGGCCTCCCCCGTCTTCCCGACGGCGGGACCGGGCGCCCCGGCCAACGAGACAGAGGGAATATGTGCTTTGGTCTATTTTATTGCAACAACCGTAACATTAAAGCGAAAGCGGGCGGGCCGCACCGGAGGCTGCAACACCGCTTCCTGCCGACGGCCTGGCGACGAGAGCGGCTGTCCTTCAGGTATAGGCGATCAATCGACCGAAGGTGGCGATGGTCAGCCACAGCAAAAGCGACAGGAGCGCCATGACACGCGCCGCTATCGGCGGGCCTTCGTCCCACGCGTCGATTCTTCCTCGCGAGAGCGCCTGGAACGCAAGGGCATTGACCAGCGCAATGGCGATGAGGACCATCTTTCGGAGAAACACGGCGGACTTCATCAGCGGTCCGGCATCGGCGGCGAACAGGAGAAATCCGCTCACCAGCAGCAGGATGACGCCCGTGATGGCGATGGGGGTCAGAACATGCGCCAGCGGTGCCAGAGGAATGCGCTGCCCCAGCCCCGCGAGCCGCAGATCGACAATGCCGATCCCCCCAACGAGCATCACCAGACCCAGAATGTGCACGAGGTTGGCGGCTGGATAGGCCACCGGCGAACCGCGCATCCATTCTCCAAGGGCCGATGCCTCCAGGGCCTGCGCCGCTGCCAGCAGGTCCATGCTCTAGCGCAGCTCGACCGTCTTGCCGTCGATCGTGATCCGCTCAAGCCGCATCTCGCGGGTGCCGTCGCTGCGCGGGTAGCCTTCCAGCGTGGCCGTGACGCCGCTTTTCAGCATGTCCTCCGTCAGACCTCGCGCCTCCATCCGGCTGGTCGGAGCCAGAACCACAGCCCACGTTTCGCCCTCGTAGTCGATGGTCGCGGTGGCATGCGGATTGCGCCAGACCACAGTCTCGAGCGTGCCGGTGACGGTGATGGTCTTGCTGGCGTCGTAGGAACTCCAGCCGTGATGCGCGAGGGCAAGGCCTGACGGGGCAGCGCTGAAGCTGCCAATGGCAAGCGCGCCCAAGGCTGCGCGCAGAGCAGAGGTCGTTGCACGATTCATGGCCGTTCAATCCCGGAGAGTGGCTGACCACGCGAAGCAACCATGATGCAGGGCCAAGGCCCTGATCTTTCAAGGATAGCGCGCTTTGGATCTGCGACAACAGCGGCTGTGCCGCACGGAGGGGAAACTCCGGCGTTCAAACCCCATAATTGCTCAAAACTTGAGTCTCCGCGCCATGTCGATTATGACCCTGTACCGCAGGCAAAGAGGCGGAGGAATGACGGAAATCAGAACACCATATTATCTGATCGACAAGAAACGGCTGCTGGACAATCTTTCAATAATCAGGCGGGTCCGGCAAGACTCTGGCGCGAAGATCTTGCTTGCTCTCAAGTGTTTTTCGACATGGTCCGTGTTTGATTTCATGAATCAATACATGGACGGCACCACGTCTTCCTCCCTCTATGAGGTCAAGCTCGGCCGCACGCGCTTCGGCGGCGAAACCCATGCCTACAGCGTCGCCTTTGCCGAGAGCGAGATTGATGAAGTCGTTGAAAATGCGGACAAAATCATTTTCAACTCCGTCTCTCAGCTTCGGCGCTTCAAGGACAGGACACAGGCCATTCCCCGCGGGTTGCGCCTGAACCCCGGCGTCAGTTCGTCAACGTTCGATCTGGCGGACCCTGCCCGTCCGTTCAGCCGTCTGGGCGAAGCCGATCCCGCGCGTGTCGAGGCCGTTCTCGACCTGATCGACGGCCTCATGATCCACAACAATTGCGAGAACGAGGACTTCGGGCTGTTCGACACCCTCCTGTCCCGGGTGGAGGAGCGGTTCGGGCACCTGCTCGCCCGCGTCCGCTGGGTCAGCCTGGGCGGCGGCATTCATTTCACCGGCGCCGGTTATCCGCTCGACGCCTTCTGCGCGCGGCTGAGGGCGTTCTCGCAAAAATACGGCGTGCAGGTCTATCTGGAGCCCGGCGAGGCGGCCGTGACCAACTGCACCACGCTGGAAGTGACGGTGCTCGACAAGATCTCCAATCAAAAGGAGATCGTCATCGTCGACAGCGCGGTGGAGGCGCACATGCTCGACCTTCTGATCTACCGCGCCCACGCCCGCGTGGAGCCCAATGACGGTCCGTACACCTACATGGTGGCGGGCAAGTCCTGCCTGGCGGGAGACATATTCGGCGAGTTTCGTTTTCCCCGCCCTCTCGAGGTGGGTGACCGCATCTCGATCCAGGATGCCGCCGGTTACACCATGGTCAAGATGAACTGGTTCAACGGCGTTCAGATGCCCTCAATCGCTGTGCGCGAACTCGACGGCAGCATCAAACTGATCCGGGAATTCACCTTCGCCGATTTCGAGCGAAGCCTTTCGTAGGGAGCCAACCGCAACACACATCACAGGAAAGGGTCTGCTTGCTGAGATGAAGAAGAATGTCCTCATTGTCGGCGCCGGAGGCGTAGCACATGTCATCGCGCACAAATGCGCACAGAACAACGACATCCTGGGCGATCTCCATATCGCATCCCGCACACCGGAGAAATGCGAAGCCATCCGCTCATCCGTCCTGACGAAAGGCAACCTGAAGCAACCGGGAGTCTTCGATGTCCACCGGCTGGATGCCATGGATGTGGCGGCCACCCGGGCGCTGATTGAACGGACGGGCGCTTCCATCGTCATCAATGCAGGGCCAGCCTTCATCAACATGGCGGTGTTGTCCGCCTGCATCGAAACCGGGGCCAGCTATATCGACACAGCGGTCCATGAGGACCCGCTCAAGGCGTCCGAAGGGCCGCCCTGGTACGCCAATTACGAATGGAAGCGGCGAGACGAATGTGAGCGCGCGGGCGTGACCGCCATACTCGGCGCGGGCTTTGATCCGGGCGTCGTCAATGCCTATGCCGCTCTCGCCCGCGACGCCTTTTTCGATACCATGGAGGCCATCGACATCATTGATGTCAACGCCGGCAACCATGGCCGCTTTTTCGCCACCAACTTCGACCCCGAGATCAATCTAAGGGAATTCACCGGCCCGGTGTGGTCGTGGCAGGGCGGGAAATGGGTCTCGAACAGGATGTTCGAAGTCAGGAAGGAATGGGATCTGCCCGTCGTCGGGCCCCATGCCACCTACTTGACGGGGCACGACGAAATCCATTCCCTCGCCTATACGCTGGGTGTGCCCGATATCCGCTTCTGGATGGGGTTCGGCGAGCAGTACATCAACGTGTTCACGGTGCTGAATACCCTTGGTCTCCTCTCCGAGCATCCGGTCCGTACGTCCGAAGGGGTGGAAGTGGTGCCGCTGAAGGTGGTGAAAGCCGTGCTGCCGGACCCTGCCTCGCTCGCCCCCGATTACACCGGCAAGACCTGCATCGGCACGCTCGTGCGCGGAACGAAGGACGGCAAGGCCCGGGAGGTCTTCCTCTACAACGTGGCGGACCATCAGGACGCCTATGCCGAGGTGGGCAGCCAGGCCATTTCCTACACGGCCGGCGTGCCGCCTGTTGCGGCCGCGCTGCTGATCGCAGAGGGCACGTGGGATGCCGGGGCGATGGTCAATGTAGAGGAACTTCCGCCCCAGCCCTTCCTGCACCTGCTGGGCCGGATGGGCCTGCCCACCCGTATCCGGGATGAAACCGGCGACCGCGCGCTCGACTTCGACCCGGCCGGCCGTCTGATCGAGGAAGCTCCCAAGGCGCCGCGCCGGCAGGTTGCCGCCCGGTAGGCCAAACAGCCCCCGCATCCGCGATGAAACATCCCCAATGAAAAAGGGGCTCCCCTGACGGGAAGCCCCTTTCCGGTCCTGCCGTTCGCCCAGGCTCAGGGCTTGTACTTCTGGACAGCGCCCGGGAGCTTGCTCCACTCCGCATACCAGGTCTTGAACAGCTTGAACTGGGAGTCGGCATAGCCGCGCTGGCTCTCCGTCAGTTCATCGGTCTCGTTGAAATGCAGGGTGTATTCCTTGTCGCCCTGCAGCACCATCAGGTGCTTGTAGTACAGGACGAGGTCCGGGCCTTCGTCGAACGACGACAGCACGGCCAGAGCCTGCTCCAGTTCCTGGGCGCGCTGACGCGCTTCCACGTCGCCGGCATAGGCAGCCCGCGACAGGTTGCAGAGGTGAATCACTTCCTTCGGCAGCACGTTGCCGATGCCGGTGATGCAGCCAACCGCGCCGCAGTTGACAAAAGCGTGGAACACGGTGGTGTCGACGCCCGCCATCAGGATGACTTCGTCATCGCGGCTGGTGATGAATTCCGCCGCATAGCGCATGTCGGCCGCGCCGCCGAATTCCTTGAAGCCGACCAGGTTCGGATGCTCGGCGCGCAGCGCGAAGAACAGGTCCGCGCGGGTGGCGAAGCCGTAGTAGGGGCTGTTGTAGATGATCGCCGGCAGATCGGGCGCGGCGGACAGGATCGCCTTGAAGTGCGCGCGCTGGGCAACGATCGACGAGCCGCGGGACAGAACGCGCGGAATGACCATCAGGCCATGGGCACCGATCTTCTGGGCATGGGCCGCATGGGCAACGGCCGACGCGGTGTTGATGGCACCCGTGCCAACGATCACCGGCACGCCAGCCTTCACCAGGCGCTCAACGCCTTCCATGCGCTGCTCGTCCGTCAGGAGCGGCCAGTCACCCATGGAGCCGCAATAGACAACAGCGGTCATTCCCTGGGCGATCAGCTCCTTCGCCTTGCGGACCAGCGCATCGTAATCGGGGGTGCGGTCCTCCTTGCAAGGGGTCATGAGCGCCGGGATAACACCCGAGAAAATCTTGGTATCCATTTCTAACCTTCCTTTAGGCCTGGTGGATTGGCAGGCTTCCTGGCCACGACGCAAACGGTGCGACGGTGAGCTCAGGGCGCACAATAGTATTTGGTATACGATTTGTCGACAGGAAAGGTGCTCCCGTTTGCATTCCAATCCATGCGGCCGAACCCAGGCCAATTTCTCTCGATATACGATAAATCCGCTAGCACTAAGATGTTATCCACGTGATCGCCTCGCCCCATTCCCTCGTGTCCTGTCCTCGTTCACATCAGGCGGCAGAGCCGGAAACGCCGCGCGGAACGCCAGACCCGCAGTCCTTCGCCCAGGACCGTTGGCCTGTCAGCGCATTCGTCATGCTGGAAAAGGTATCCATCTCAACAGGATGGCAGTTGCCACCTCGGACATAACCCCCTGCAAGCACACGTTACACTATCTGTATTATGTATACTATGTACTGTATGGGTTTGAGAGGAAGTCAAGAGGGTGAATTAATCGCGATTAAAAGAAGCTGCAAGTTCAGGCAATCGTTGCTGTTTCTTCCCATCGACAGCGAAAACGCAGGCCCGCCTTGGGCAGCGGGCTGTCTCCCGCTGCTCCCGAGCTGCTCTCCGGGTTAATGGTCACACGGCGCTGCCGGATCGGGCCCGGCCAGCCGGGGCTGCTGCGGCTCGGGCGCCAGCGCTTCCCATTCCTGAACCGCAAGGCCTGCATAGCGGCCATTGCCCCCCGACGCGGTCAGCACCGCGCGCAGGCAGCGCGTCGTCACCGGAGAAAAGGTCACGTCCTGAAAGGCACCCGGTTCGGTGCCATAGCCCTCGGCATTCGGCACCGGCTTCCAGGCCTTGTCCCAATAGAGCAGATGCCACGCCTGCGGCGGCGCGATGCCGCTCTGCGCACCGGCCGGCTGATCGGCCCAGAACCACAGGCGTGCGCCGTTGAGGATGACCGGCTGTTCCCAGCGATACTCGATCCACGACTGCGCCGGGTTGGTCTCCGAGACGGCGGCCCACAGGTCGGGCGGCAGCGGCGCGGGCCGGGTGATGCCGTCGTTGAGGGCCTTGATCCAGTACTTCACCGGGAGCGGCTCGTTGGAGGCCGCCGCCGTCGCCTGCCCGGCAATGTTGCGCGTCGGCGCGGGCGCAGGCTGCGGACGCCGCGTCGGCGTCACCAGGCGGATCGCCGGCGGTGACTGGGTGTCATCGAACGCCAGGCGGTCGATCGCCACGCTGCGGCGGAAGTGGCCGCCGCCTTCCGCATCCGCAGTGTGATAGGCGATATACCATTCGCCCTTGAACTGGATCACGCCCGGGTGGGAGGTCGTTGAGGAAACCGGCTTCAGCAGCACGCCGCGATAGGTCCACGGACCCAGCGGCGTCGGCGCGGTTCCGTAGGCGATGCAGGCATGGTAGAGGGCGGGCGTGCAATCGGACTCCGGTCCGGCACGGTTTCCCGCATACAGCAGGTAGTAGGTTCCATCCCGCTTCATCAGCCAGGGCGCTTCGAAGAAGCCGGGCAGACTGTCGACCTTCACGACATCGCCCTTGGGGGTGACCATGTCCCGCTCCAGCTCGACCCCGCGCAGTTGGCCGAACGTGCCCCAGTAGAGGAAGACGCGGCCATCGTCGTCGACCAGCACGGTTGGATCGATGTTCTGGATCCTGTTGGGCTCGGGGCGTTCCTGCGAGATGATGGGCCCCGAGGGGTGGGCGTCCACCCACGGACCGGTCGGGTGGTCGGCAACGGCGACACCGATTGCAAACCTGTCCTCGGCCGTGGAATGAGCCTGATGGACCGGCGCATAGAAGTAGACGCGCCCGTCCGGCCCCTTGACCATCTGCCCGGCGTAGGCCCGGCCGGGCGTCGCCCACTTGAAGACGTTTTCCGGGCGGAGGATGGCCGGGTAGTGCAGCCACTTCCCCGATGCGGGATCATCGGTGGCAAGAAGCTGCCACTCATTCATGATGAAGTCGTTGACATCGGCGGGAGCTTCATCGCGGCCCGCGAGAATCCAGAGCTTGCCGTCAAAGACGAGCGGCGCCGGATCCGCCGAGTAATAGCGGCCATCCGCAAGGATGGGGTTGCCCGGCGCTTCGACGGGAATGCCCTCCGGCCGCGACGCCTCCTCACACCCCGCCGTCGCGAGAACGGTCGCCACCAACAGGGCCGCCCGAAGACTGCGCATCATCCCGTCTCCCCTTCCCCCGGATCAGGACAGCGGCCCGCCGCAGGACACGACGGGCCGCCGGTTGCAGGTTTACTTCGCCTCTCCCGGCTTCGCGGTGTAGAGGCGCACGCCGAACACCGGACCGGCCGAGCTGCGCTCATGCGGCTCGAAGCGGACGCGGATCTGCGACTTGCCTTTGGTCAGGGCGCGAGGCACCGGATATTCGACCGTGAAGAATTCGCCGGGGCGCTCCGCATTCAGCGTCTGCGTCGCCAGCCTGGTCCCGTCGATCAGAATGTCGAACGTCCGCCGGCGCTCGTCGCCCCAGTAGGTGGCCTCCAGGATGAGCGGCTCATCGCGGGACTTCATCGTGAACTCGAAAAAGCCGCCGCTGCGGGCATCGCGGCCGTTACGGCCCCGGTAGGCACCCGGATAGGAGATTTCCGCCGTCAGGTCGTGATCGCGCTCCGCCTGCATTTCGCCGAGGTGCATCACGTCCACCGAACGGGCCGCGAGGTCGCGCTGGCGCTCCTGTTCGGCAAGGAATGCGGCTTCCTCGACCGCCCACTCGGCATCGGTGAAGTGCTTGAAGTAGACGGCGCTGCGGCGCTCATACTGGCTGTAGAACGGCACAAAGCGCAGATCCCCCGGGCGCACCACGCCGCGCGTGTCGTAGATGGCCCACTTCGGGTCAACCGCCTTGAAACCGGCGAGCACGTTGGAGCCAACCAGCGCCGGCGCCGTGCCGGAGAACTTCTCCTGCACCGCGCCCAGATCGGCCGCAAGCACCAGCGGGCCGCGCAGGATCGCCACGGTCTTGGGGTCATCCGGCGTCGGCTCGATGCGCAGCTCCAGCGGAATGGAGATGGTCAGCACGTCGCCCTCCGCCCACTTGCGGTCAACGATGGCGTAACCCTCGTGGATGGGCGCACGGAACACCTCGCCGTTCACCGTGATATCGGCCTTGCCGTTGGCGAAGCCCGGTACGCGCAGCGCGATCGGGAACCGGCCCGGACGGCGCAGCCGGTACAGCGTCAGCGTGCTTTCCGGCTCGAACGGGTAGCGGGTGTCGAGCACCAGATCCAGGCCGCGCTCGGCCCAGTGGGCCTGCGCCGGAATGTAGAGGTTCACCAGCAGCATGCCGTCGCCTTCCCAGAAGATCGACTCGCCATGCTTGGCGTGGCTTTCCATGCCGCTGCCGACGCAGCACCAGAACGCATCCTCGTCCGGCTGCGAATATTCGCGTCCAGACCCGCTCATCAGCGGCGTCATATAGGTGAAGCCGCCGTGCACCGGGTGCTGCTGGGACAGGATGTGATTGAGGTGCGTGCGCTCGTAGTAATCGAACAGGTCCACGGACGGCCGCCAGCTGTAGAGCTGACGGGTCAGCTTCAGCATGTTGTAGCTGTTGCAGTGCTCGCAGGTCTGCTCGGTGATGTGGCGCGAGATGGTGTTCGGCTCGAAGAAATATTCGCGGTCCGCATTACCGCCGATCACATAGCTGTGTTGACTGGTCACCCGCTCCCAGAAGAAGCGCGCCGCGACGCGGTCTTCGTCCTTGCCGTCCACTTCATAGAGGCGGGCCAGGCCGACCAGCTTCGGGATCTGGGTGTTGGCGTGGAAGTTGGCGAGCTTGTCCTCCTGACGCTTCAGCGGATCAAGCACGCGGTGGTCGTAGATGCGCCGTGCCAGCGCCAGCCAGCGCTTGTTTCCGGTCCGCGCATAGAGTTCGGCGAAGCTCTCGTTGAGACCGCCGTATTCGCACGACAGCACCTGCTCCACCTGCTCATCGTTCAGCGCGGCAAAGACCCGGTCGATGTAGCCCGCAAGGCCGATGGCGATGGGCAGCGCCTTGTCGATGCCGCACCAGGTCTGGGCGTCGAACAGGCCGGCGAACAGCTTGTGCCAGTTGTAAAACGGCACCCAGCAGCCATTCAGGTCAAACCCCGCCGACTGGATGTTGCCGGCCATGATCTCGGGGAAGATCTCCTTGCCGTCGACAATGGTGCCGTCCTTGCGCTTGCGCGTGAAGCCGGCCACATAGCCGTCGCCTTCGGCCGCCTGCACGATCGCCAGCTCATCGACGATATAGGCCAGCCGCTCGCGGCACGCCTCGTCGCCGGTCTGGGCATGGGTCAGCGCAAGGGCGCTCATGTAATGGCCGAGCGTATGCCCGGCGATGGTGTCGCTCTCCCACCCGCCATAGACTGCCGCCTTCGGCTTCAGCCCGGCATTGACCCGGAAGTTGTGGAGCAGCCGGTCAGCGCTCAGCGACAGCAGATACTTGCGGTTCGTCTCCACGGCATGCGCGAACGGCGACGGCCGCAGGCGGATGCGGTCGAGCGGCAACGGCCGCGCACGGGCCGGCAGCACGCCGGACGTCTGGGCTGCAAACGCGCGCCCTGCCTGGAGCGCCAGGGCCGTCGATGCCGCGCCGACCAAGAGCTGCCGGCGAGTGGGAGAAAACATGATACGCCTCCAAACAAAATACTGTATACCAAAATGCACGGATACGCGGCACGGTCAATGCAGAAAGCAACCGCCGCCGGCCGTCGCCTCGGGCTTGCCGGTCAGGGCCTCATCGAGGACCGGGCGCCGGCACTGCTGGCGGGAATAAGGCAGGTCCAGCGCTCCGCTTGGCCAGAAACGCAACGGGGAGGACGCGCCCGCCCTCCCCGTTCCGGCTGCGCTCCCGCGGGTCTCTCAGCGAGCCGCCGCGGCGCGGTTCCACTTGGGGGTCTCCGCGCTCATCAGGTGCCGCACGAAGAAGTCATACTGACGCCGGTGCGCGTAGCGGATCGGGCCGGTGGAGCGCCCGACCGCGTGGTCGCCGCCCGGCACTTCCAGCAGGTCGAAGTCCTTGCCTGCCTTGATCAGCGCATCGACCACCTGGAGCGACGAGGACGGATCGACGTTGGTGTCCTGCTCGCCGAAGATGATGAACAGATCGCCCTGCAGGCGCCAGGCGTTGTCGACGCCGGAAGCGCGCGCGTAACTCTCATCGACCGGCCAGCCCATCCACTGCTCGTTCCAGCTGATCTTGTCCATGCGGTTGTCGAAGCAACCGGCATAGGCGACGCCCACCGTGTAGAATTCCGGGAAGAACAGCAGTGCGCTCAGCGTGCTCTGACCGCCCGCGGAGGCGCCATAGATGCCGACGCCGCCCTCGATATCGTACCAGCTGTATTTGGCGGCAGCTGCCTTGTGCCAGAGGATGCGGTCCGGGAACCCGGAATCGCCCAGGTTCTTCCAGGCCACATCGTGGAACGCCTTGGAGCGGTTGGCGGTGCCCATGCCATCGATCTGCACGACGATGAAGCCGAGATCCGCCAGCGCCTGCATGCCGATCACCTTGTCGCCGCCCGAATGATAACCGAACGGCCAGAAGCTTTTGGGCACAAAGCTGTCATGCGGGCCCGCGTAGATGTTCTCGATCACCCGGTAGCGCTTGTTCGGGTCGAAGTCGCGCGGACGCACGATCAGGCCCCAGATGTCGGTCTTGCCGTCCCGCCCCTTGGCGACAAACACATCCGGCGCACGGAACCCGGCGGCCAGCAGACGGGAGATGTCGCCCTCCGCAATGCGGCGCACCAGCGCGCCGTCCTTTGCCCGGCGCAGCTCCGCGATGTTCGGCATGTCGACGCGCGAGTAGATGTCGACATAATAGTGCATGTCGGACGAGAAGCTGACCTGATGGTTCGCCCGGACGCTGGTCAGCGGCGTGAGGCCGGACCCGTCGAAGTTGATCCGGTAGTAGTGGATGAAATACGGGTCCTCGCCCGGGTTCATGCCGCTGGCCGCAAACCAGATCTGCCGGGCCCCGTCATCCACATGCACCACCTCGCGGACAACCCAGTCCCCCTTGGTGATCTGCCGCTTCACCCGGCCGGTGCGGCCATCGTACAGATAGAGATGCGCCCAGCCATCGCGCTCGGAGCGCCAGATCACTTCCGCGCCGAGGTTGCCCACGTCGTGGCGGAAGCTGCGATCCTGGTAGATGAAGGTGCCGGCCTTCTCGTCGATGACGGCGCGCGCGGCACCGCTCTTTGCATCCACCTCGATCAGCCGGGCGCGCTGGTGGCCGCGCTCGGTATATTCAAAGGCGAAGGTCTGACTGTCCGCCCGCCAGTTGAGGTTCCGCAGCTGGTAGGGGTTGGGGAACAGCGCGTTCGAGATATTGATCTGCCGCCCTGCGGCAACGTCAAACAGCACCGGCTGCTCGATGTCGATCGCATCCCCGGGCTTCGGATAAAGCTCCTGGCGGACCGTCGGCTGCAACTGATCATCCGGCGCGGCGGTCACGTAGGTCACGTAGCGGGCAAAGCCCGGGCGCACGCGGAACACCACGAGCTTCTTCGAATCCGGCGACCACTGGATCGTCTGGGGATCGTAGAAGTTGCCCTCGGAGCCATCCTGGCTCAGCGCCTTCGCCTCCCGGGAGCCGGCCGGCCGCACGACAACGTTGTAGCCTTCGACCAGCGCCTCCCACTTGCCGTCCGGCGAGACCTTCGGGCTGTTGTCGGCCGGGACGCGCAGATCGCGCACCACGCCGAAACCAGACGGACGGCCCGCGCGCGGCCGCGACGCACATTCGTTGGTCGCAAAGCTGCAACGCCAGGGTTCATAGTTGAGGGAGAAGTCGATCGCCTGACCGTTTTCCGCGTAGCGGAACGCCTCGAACGGCAGGTTGAGCGGAGAGATCTGCTCGCCCATCGCCCGGCCCAGCGCCTGCGCAAGGGCCGCCTGATCAAACGCCGGGCGGCGTTCGCCCGTGTCCGCATTCTCGCGGATGAAGGCGAAACCGCCTTCCACCGTGGTCCGGTACACGAAATCGTGGCTGCCCGGCACCCACTGGGCGGACAGCACCACATCCCGCGTGAGATACATCCAGTTTTCGCGCAGCGACAGCGAGCGCTCGTAATCCGCCGCGGTCGGCGCGGCCGTAGCCGTGGCCGTCACGCTGCTGGCGAGAAGCAGGCTTCCAAACAGGAGGCGAACAAAGGCGAGCATCGGCGCAGGTCCCTTTGCAACGGATCGAAAGATTATACCGTATACGAACCATCCGGGGATTGTTAAAGTACTTTCTATACCGTCACCAGAACAACAGCTTGGATGGCGCGGAATCAAGGGTCGCGGCTGGCGAGCCGGGCGCGTCCGCCAAAAAGTAGTGTAGGGAGAAGTATCGATGAAAGCTGCCAAAGCGGCTTTGTGTGCATCCGTTGCGCTTGGCCTGCTCAGCATTTGCGCGGCAAACACCCATGCCGGGGAACCGGAGCGCGCCGAATGGGAGCGCCCGGAGATCTTCCAGATCGGCAAGGAACCGGCGCGCGCCACCTTCACCAGCTTCCACAGCGTCGAGGCGGCCCTGTCGCAAGATCCGGCCCAGGCGCGCTACCGGCTGTCGCTCGATGGCACCTGGAAGTTCCACTATTCCAAAACCCCGGAGGAGCGCCCCGCCGACTTCTGGCGGGAGGACTATGACGTCTCCACCTGGGGCACCATCCGCGTGCCGGCCACCATCCAGATGGAAGGCTACGGCCGCCCCTATTTCAACAACAGCAACTACCCCTTCGAGCCCAACCCGCCGTTCATCGACCACAGCCTCAATGAAGTCGGGTCTTACCGGCGCGACTTCGACCTGCCTGCGGACTGGCAGGGCCGCCGCGTGTTTCTGCACATCGGCGCGGCAGGCGCGGCCTATTACGTCTGGGTGAACGGCAGGAAGGTTGGATATTCGGAAGACCAGAAACTGCCCTCCGAGTTCGATCTGACCCCGCATGTCAGGCCGGGCCGCAACACCATCGCGATCGAGGTCTACCGCTTTGCCGACGGCAGCTATCTGGAAGATCAGGACTTCTGGCGCGTCAATGGCATCGAGCGCAGCGTCTACCTCTTTGCCACGCCCGAGACGCACATCCGCGACTTCGAGGTTCATGCGGGGCTCGACAAGGCCTATCGCGACGGCGTGTTTGCGCTGGACATCGAACTGGCCGGCAAGAAGCGCGCCACCCGGGTCAAGGCGACGGTGCTGGACGGCGACAAGCCGGTGCTGACGCAGTCCCGGGCCATCCCCGCGCGGTCCGTTGGCCAGAAAGTGACGCTGGGCGGCACCATTCCCTCGGTGCGCCCCTGGTCCGCCGAGACGCCCAACCTCTATACGCTGCTGATCGAGCTGATCGACGACAAGGGTGAAGTGCTGGAGGCCACCAGCCGCCGCATCGGCTTCCGCACGGTCGAGATCGTGAAGAATGGAGAGTTCGGCAACGAGATCCGCGTGAACGGCAGGCGGGTCATGATCCGTGGTGTCAACCGCCACGAGCACGACCCCTACAACCTGCGTGTCATCACCGAAGAGTCCATGCGCCGCGACATGGAGCTGATGAAGCTGGCGAACATCAACGCCGTGCGCGCCTCTCACTATCCAAACGATCCGCGCTGGTACGAACTCGCCGACGAGTATGGCTTCTACATCATGGACGAAGCCAATGTCGAAGCGCACGAGTTCATGGGCGGCCTTGAGAGCCCCGATGACCGCATGATCGGCAAGCAGCCCGAGTTCGCCGCGGCCATTCTCGACCGCGTCCAGCGCATGGTGGAGCGCGACAAGAACCACCCCTCCATCATCTTCTGGTCGCTCGGCAACGAAGCGGGCGTTGGCCCCAGCTTCGAGGCGGCGGGGAAATGGGTGAAGTCGCGCGACCCCGGCCGGGTGCTCAGCTTCCTCGGCTGGGGCACCACCAGCATGCAGCATG
Organism: Pedomonas sp. V897; assembly: GCF_051304405.1. NCBI lineage: Bacteria > Pseudomonadati > Pseudomonadota > Alphaproteobacteria > Sphingomonadales > Pedomonadaceae > Pedomonas > Pedomonas sp. V897. Next base: position 30,418 of record NZ_JBPPGG010000003.1, on the reverse strand, counting down.
GCATCAATGACTATGTCGATATCTACGCACCCATGTACGACGATATCGAGAACATGATCGACTATGCGACCGATCCCCACTTCACCCAGCCGATGATCCAGACCGAATATGCCCACGCCATGGGCAACAGCGTGGGCAACCTGGCGGACTACTGGAAAGTCATCTACGCCCACCCCAAACTCCAGGGCGGCTTCATCTGGGACTGGGTTGATCAGACGCTGATCCGCAAGGATGCAAAGGGGCGCAACTATTGGGCATCCGGCTTCGATTTCGGCGAGTCCCCGCGCGAGGGGCCGAGCGTCGTGGCGGACGGCCTGATCCAGCCGGACCGCACGCCCAACCCTCACTATCATGAAGTGGCCAAGGTCTATGCGCCGGTGGCGTTCGAAGCCGAAGATGCGGGTGCGGGCCGGCTCCGGGTCATCAATCGCAACGCCTTTGTCGATCTCAGCGGCCTGCGCTTCGAATGGTCATTGCTGGAAGACGGCCGCGAGGTTGCGAACGGCCCCCTTGCAAATGTCGCGGCGGCTGCGGGCGAAACCCGTGCGTTTACCGTTCCGCTCCCCGATGTCCGGCGCGACCCGGCGAAGGAGTATGTGCTGACCGTGCGCGCACGCGCCAAGCCCAACGCCATCCCCCTGGTGCCTGCGGACCACGTGGTCGCGTGGGAGCAGTTTATCCTCTCGGCCCCGGCGGCGCGCGACGTGGCGGCGAAACCCGGAGCGGTATCGGTGGCGGAAAAGGACGGGCAGATCCGCATGGCGGCCGGCGGGGCCGAACTGGTGATCAACCGCACCACCGGCCTCATCGAGCGTTACGGCTACGGCGGTCAGCTCCTGCTGTCAGGCGGCGCGCCCAACTTCTACCGGGCGCTCACCGACAACGACATCGGCGCAGGCGTGGAGCAGTCGCACCTGATCTGGCGCAAGATGTCCGAGCGGCGGCACATGCACGAGCTGACCGTCGGCAAGGGCGAGAACGGCACCGGTGTTGTCACCGTCACCTACAGGCTGGGCGCGGGCGCGGCCCGGTTCGTCTCCCGCTACGAGATGGGTGGCGACGGCGCGGTCACGGTCACCGGCCAGTTCGAGCCGCTGAAACCCGACCTGCCGGATCCGCTGCGGATCGGCTTTGCCTTCGAGACGACGCCCGAATTCGCGGACGTATTCTGGTACGGCCGTGGCCCGCACGAGACCTACTGGGATCGCAAGACGAGCGGTGCCTTCGGGCTGTGGTCCGGCAAACTTGCCGAGCAGCACCACGACTATGTGCGCCCGCAGGAGACCGGCGCCAAGGCCGACACCCGCTGGATCGCGCTGACGGCCAAAGATGGCCGGGGCATTCGCGTGACGGGAGCTACGCCGCTTTCCGTCAACGCGCTGGCTTTCCCGTATGCGGACCTGATGCCGCGGCCGCTCGGCGAGCGCCACAGCTCCGACATCGAACCGCATGGCAACGGCACGCTGCTGGTCGACGCCCTGCAGGCAGGCGTTGGCGGCGATACGGGCTGGAATCTGGAGGGGCGGCCGCACATGCCGTACCGCATCCCGCTCAAGCCGCTCAGCTTCAGCTTCCGCTTGGAGCCGATCACGGCACAACCGGCAAAGAACTGAGGAACGACGGGCGATCCGGTTCAGCCGGGTCGCCCGTTTTCTGTCAGCCGATCCACAACACGGTGCAGTCCGACAGAATTGGATGCCTTGATCAGCACCGTGTCGCCGGACTCCAGCTGGTTGCCGATGTCCGGCAATAGCGCATCCACTCCGGAATAATGGGTGGCGTCGATGCCATCATCCGTGGATCGCTTCAGCTCCTCCCACAGATCGGCCATCAGCGGGCCGCACAGCAGCACTTTGCCAGCCCTGGCAGCTAGCACCTGCGCCGCCAGTTCTCGGTGATAGCGCGCAGCATGCGGGCCCAGTTCTGCCATGTCCCCCAGAACCAGGACCCGGCGCCCCTTCACATCCAGTGCGGAAAACGTCTCCAGAGCCGCCCGCATGGAAATTGGGTTCGCATTGTAGGCCTCATCAATAATCGTCAGGTCCATGCCCTCGAACGCAACCTGACGCACGGCTCCCCTGCCCCCCGCCGGTCGGAAGGCAGCCAGCCCGTCGAGAACAGTCGCGAGATCGCCGCCCAGCAGAATGCGCACGCCAAGACACGCCAGGCTGTTCAGAGCCATATGCCGGCCGGGCGCACCAAGCCGGTATTCGAGCACAGATCCATCCGGCAGCACTGCCCTCACCTGCCCGGTTGCCTGATCGTAGCCAAGCAGCCGGATATCAGCGTTATCACCCTCGCCGAAGGTCATCACCTTCACGCCGCGCTCGGCTGCGCGTTCCATGAAGATTTCCCGGCATGCGATCTCGCTGTTCAGCAGCAGGGTTCCGCCCGGCACCATGCCCTTGATGATGTTGGCCTTGCGGCGGGCCACATGTTCGACGCCCTCATCAGGCGAGCGCATGTGTGACGGGCCCACATTGGTCACGATGGCAATGTCCGGGCGCACCAGATGGATATTCTGGAACCTTGGCGCATTGATTGCGCTCACCGCCGCCTCGACCACCACAACGTCGGTTGACGCCGGGGCATTGGCCAGCAGGTGCAGGATCCCGACCCGGGAGTTGTAGTTGAGGCTGGAATTGCCCAGCACCTTCCGGTCCCTGCCGAGAGCCGACATCAGCATGAGCCCCTGGGAGGTCTTGCCCGCACTTCCCGTTATGGCCACCACATGGCCCGCCAGCCGGTTGCGCGCCGCCGCGCCGAGCTGGATCAACGCATGCAGCGGATCGGGCACCAGAAGCAGCGGCAGATCCGGCCTCAATCCCTCCACCGGCCTGGCGACAATTGCGCCGGAGATCCTGTCCTGCAACCCGGACAGCCGGTCGTGTGCATCCCAGAACTTGCCGGCTGTAAAGTCCGACAGCTCGTGCTTCATCGCCATTTTCTGGTCGATGACAGCCAGCAGTCTCGGCGCAGGCATGTACCAGTTGTCCATCTGCCTGCTCTTGTGCGTGACCGAACGGACGAACCAGGTCTCTGGTGGCGGTACAAGCCATTTCCCGCCGGTGATCTCCACCAACTGTTCGGCGGTCCAGAGAATTTCCGGCGTCGGACTGATCCTGTCGGGCGCGGGCACCTGATACCGAGGCGGATGGGCGCGGAACACCGCATATCCGGCCTTGGGCGACAACTGGAAGCGCACCTGGCGTGGCAGCATCTGACGGGCAATCCGCTCCTTGCCGCACACAAGCCCGACGGAAAGCGTCAGCGCCACATCCTGCCAGTCCCGCACGGAAGACGGCCTGAGTGTATAGAAGTCCCGATAGACCTGTCCCACCTGCCAGCGGGTGAGCGGCCACATCCAGTCGCACGGATCATGATCACAGCTGAGGCCCCAGTCGCCGATCGCTCCCCGCTTGTCCGGGACCGCGCGGAAATCGATGCGCCAATCGCGGTCCGCTGGCTCGACAAGGCGCCACCAGGATTCAACGGCAATCAGACCGACCCGATCCAGCCGCTCGGGAGATGTCCGCACCCCCAGAAGCTCCATCGGCCCGATCCGCAAGGGTTCGGTAAGCAGCGCGTCTTGGGGCACCTCATCCGCCAGCCACTCGGCACGCGGCTGGTCGAGTGGCGCCGGAGTTTGACGCACCGGGGTTGCCGCCTCGGCTGGACCCTCACTCTGGCGGACGTCCCTCTCGGGCGGCGCCAGATCAACCTGACCGGTTCCATCCTCATGGACCTCAAGCCGGGTCCCGAGGGCCGCGCATTTTGCCGCAAACCGGTGCGTCATCTCACGCGCCAGGGCGCGGTCCGGCACAGCAGCCGCGCAGAAGCCCAGCTCAAGGGGTGAGAAACGGACGCAGTGCACCCCGCGATGGTCCATGTCGAGCGAGAACAGACCGCCGTCCCGGTCCGTGCGCCGGAGGGCATCGAACAGCAGATCACCAGCATCGTGCAGGATGGGCCGTCCCTTGTAGACCTCGATTCCCTGCAACACGTGGGCAGACGAGCCCAACACCGCATCCGCCCCGGCATCGATCAGGGCATGACCGCCAGCGATTTCCAGCGCATCGGGCTGATGGACGTTGTTGCGGCCCCAGTGGATGGCAACGAGAATGACATCTGCCTGCGCCCGGGCCGCGGCGATGCGCGGCGCCATGAGGTCATGCCAGTCCTGCGGCCTCGCGGGATCAAGCCACGCCGTTCCGGGCGTCGTCTCACCAGCCGCAAAGCTCGCCTGGGTCGCATCAAGCGCGAACAGCGCAATATCGAGTGCGCCAGCGCGCCGGAAAACCGGGCGGAAGGCCTCTTCGAGAGTGCGCCCCGATCCGGCGTATCCGAGCCCGGCCGCCTCAAGCCATTCCGCCTGCTCAACCAAGGCATCCGGGCCATAATCGCCGGAGTGATTGTTTGCGGTCGCCACCAGATCCACGCCGCCCCGGACCAGAACGTCGAGCATCTCCGGCCGCGCCCGGAAATAGTAGGATGCCCTTTCCCCCTTGTCGACGCATGCGACGCCTGACGTTGCGACCACGCATTCCAGGTTGATGATCCCGATGTCCGCATCCACCAGCGGCTGAAGGGCCGCAAGCGCATTGCGGCCGTCCACATCGTTGATGCCATAGTGGAACCGGCGCCCGATATTGACATCGCCGCCCCAGGCCACAGTCACGAGCCGGCCCGACCGGTGCGCAAGTTCAACCATTTTCCGTCCTTGTCAGAGGCCAGGTGAGACCAGACTGGCGCATCATGCCGCTTCGGCCCTGGAGGCAAGCGCCACCAGCCGGTTACGATAGGCAACCAGGCCCGAGAGATAATGCTCCACGTCGTCAATGCGCACACGGAAAGCGTGATGCCGTATGAAGAAAGACCCGGCGATACGGGCGGGATTTGCATAGAACATGGCAAGTTCGGGCCAGAAATAACCGTTCAGAAGATAGTTTGCCCGGAAACGAAGGGCCCGCTTGAACTTCGGCAGATCCACCTCCCCAAGAAGATGATGCAGATGGGGCAATTCCGCCAGACGGTCGAGCATCGACTGAGCAGCCATCATCAATTCGAGCAGCGTCGGGAAGGTGGTAATCCGCTCCAGCACAAAATCCAGATAGTCCCGGACATTCAGAATGCCGAAACGGAAATAACGCTCGTCCTGGCGGTAGCGGGTCAGCTCATTGACACAGTAGCTGAGCCAGTGGTCGTGGTGCTTCCAGTGCTCCTGTGCGATGAAGTGCTCGAACGCCCGTTCAACCGTTTGCAGCCAGCGCGCGTCTCCCGTCAGATGATAGAGCCGCATCAGCCCGAAGGCCGCTTCGCCTTCGTAATAGATCGTGCGATAGGCTTCCTTGAGCGAGAGGTCTGGATAGTTGAGCACATGGACAAAGGAGCCATCGTCGCTCCGTTGCATGTGCTGGATGCCGAGCGCGAGTTTCTCCAGCAGAGGCAGATGATCGCGACAGCCCGTGGCGGCCGCGTATCGGGTCAGGGCAAGGATCGCAACGGCATTGGCGCCAAGCTTGATCTCGTTGCCCACGTCGACGAGAAAGGCGGCGGTGGTGCCATCGGGCAAGGAAACGTCGCGAATGGCTTCCCGGACGAGCCAGGCAAGTGCACGGTCGATCGCCGCCTTCAGGCGATCGTCCTGCGTCACCTCCCACGCCTCGATCATGGCGTAGGTGGTGCTGGCGTGGCGCAGTCCGTTGTACGCCCCGATTTCACGATCGAAACAGGGGTGCCACCCGTAGATAAACCGGCCGTCCTCCCGCACCTGCCCCGCGAGAAAACCGCTGCTGGTCTGGATCAGCGCCTCCAGTGTCGCGACGTCCAGTTCCTCCACGACACGCCGCCCTGCCGACCGGCCACTCCCGTACAGCTCATGAATGCGATGCGGCTCATCGCGGCTCACGAAGAACCCACGGGTCGTAAACATCCAGACGGACTCCGCGTCGTCAAAATTGACGTCCTCCAGTCCGTGGCGCAGGCGGGCATATCGTTTGAAGTTCTGCTCGTTGACCACACAGTGGGAAATCCGCGGGCCGCCGTAGAGCATGGCATTGGCGTTGATCTCTGTTTCCAGAAATGCGTGCCGGCCGTGTGCATCCAGCGAGAGGCCCTGGCGGCAATAGTTGCGCTTCACCTGGGTCAGCAGCTTTTTCAACGTTCCCCAGTCGCTCTTGCGCATGGCGTCCACAACGTCGACGCGAAGCCAGCGGGCAAGATCGGGTGTCTCCCGGACGATCCGCCGCAAGCGCTCCGTTGCCTGGCGCCACGCTGCCGCCAGCGTCTCGCCCCGGAAGGTCTGGACGCGCGCGCGACCCTTGCCGTCCGTGCAGGAAACGAAAAGGATGTATTCGCCCCCCTCACCCCCGGCCGGCACGGCCACCTTCTGGAGGCAGGTATATAACTTCGGCAAGACTGTCAGAATGACATCATTTTTCATGTCAGGAACTCTATACACAGACCAAACAAAGGATGCCGTCCCGCCGGGGCCGGCATCCCCCGTCACCTCTCTCGCAGCGCCTCACGCGCCCGGTTCAAAGGCTTGAGCAGATAATCAAGGACCGTCTTGCTGCCCGTATGAATATCAACCGTGGCAACCATGCCCGGAACGATCGGGAGGTTCTTGCCGGTTTTCGTCACCAGCGCGTTGGTTCGGGTCCGAACGAACACACGATAGTAGTGCTCATCTCTCCTGACCTCGTCTTGAATCGTATCCGGCGAGATGCTGGAGACTTCTCCTTCCAGCCCCCCATAGATGGCATAATCGTAGGCCGTTATCTTGACCGTCGCTTTCTGACCGGGGTGAATGAAGGCGATATCCCGCGGCGACATGCGCGCCTCGATGAGCAGTTGATCCTCCAGCGGAATGATTTCCATGATGCGCCCGTTGGGCGGGATGACCCCGCCCACGGTGCTGATTTCGATGTTCTTGACGACCCCCTTCACCGGCGAGCGCAGCTGCAAACGGGTGAGCGAGTCCTTCCGCCCTTTGATGACGGCGGCGAGCGCTTCCACCTCTGCATTGGCCTTTGCCAGCTCTTCGCGGGCTGTCACCAGATACTGGGACTGGATATCCGCCCGCCGCAGCTCCAGATCCGCCAGTTTCTGGCGCAGGCGCAGAATCTCGACTGTGCTGACCGCCCCAACCTCCACGAGGGATTCACTGATCTTCAGCTCGGAGCGGACCTGGTTAAGCGCTTCCTGAAGCCAGCCAACGGACTGGGAGAGGCTGTCCCGCCGCGTGCGGTAAAGCCGTATCTCCAGTGCGATCAGCTCGGGGAACGCCTCCAGCTCCGCCGGAAAGGACAGGTCCTCTCCACTGACCTCGGCGGTCAACCGGGCCGCCCTGGCCAGCGCCGCCCGATACTTTGCGCCTGCCTCATCGAGATTGGCTTCAACAAGGGTTGGATCAAGCACTGCCAGGATCTGCCCCGGTTGGACAAGGTCATCCTGGCGGACCATCAGTTGCGCCAGAATCCCGCCTTCAAGGGACTGGATGACCTGCTCCCGCGACGTCGGCACCACCCGCCCCTCGCCCGTGGACACCTCCGCCAGTTCCGCAATCCATGCCCACAGGAGGAATGCGGCCATACCGACGCAGATCGTCACGACAATCGATCGCGAGCGGGTTAATTCGACGTCGTCCTCGTCGTTCCAGGCCGCGCCACTGTCCTTCGGGGCCGATCGACCGAACAGCCCAAGGACCTTTCCCCCTGCGTGTTGAACGCCACTTGCTCCCCCGTTCGCCATAGCAGTGCTTTCAATCCGAGACATGACGATTCCGGCCGGAAACGACAGAGGCGCCTTTCAGCAACTCGGTGCGAGGTCCATCCCGCACGATCGTTCCGCCATCAACAACCAGCAGACGGTCCACCAGTTCGAGCACGCGTGTTCTGTGGGTGGCGATGACGAGCGTGCGTCCCTCACTCCACTGCGCGAACTTCGTCAGGAAATCCCGCTCTGTCGCCTCATCCATCGCGGCAGTTGGTTCGTCGAGAAGCACGATGGACGGGTTGCGAACCATCAACCGCGCCAAAAGGAGGGCCTGCTTCTGGCCGACGGAGAGCCCCATGCCGCCTTCGAAGATCACATGATCCAGCCCCCGGGGGAGCCGCCGGATAAAGCTGTCCGCGCCGACAATCGACAGGGCTTGAAGGATCTCGTCCTCCGAAATCTGGGGCTTCCCGAATTGGATGTTCTCGCGCACCGTTCCATGAAACAGACGCGAATTCTGCGTCAGCATGCCGATGTCACGGCGGACGTCCGCCGGGTCGATATGCTGTATCGCCAGATTGTCGAGCAGAACCTCTCCTTCGTCCGGGTCAAGCAGACCGGAGAGCGCCATGAGCAGCGTCGACTTTCCAGCGCCATTGCGGCCAAGAACCGCAATTCTCTCCCCCTCCCGGATCTGCAGCTTGTCGATCTGAAGGGCGACGGGCGACTGTTTGTCGCCATAGCGAAACACGGCGGCATTGAGTTGATAGTTGCCCTGCAACGCGGCACGGTGAATGCGGCTTTCCTTGTCCGGGTGGTCAATGGGCAGCCTGAGAATATTGTTGAGGCTGGCCACGCCGACGCGCGCCTGCTGATAGCGGGTCATCACCTGGGAAATACGCCCCATCGGCGCCAGCATACGCGACCCGAGCAGGGACATTGCCACGAGTGTACCCGTCGTAATGTCCCCGCTGATCACCAGGGGGGCACCAACAAACACGGTCGTGGCGTAGACGCCGCCCTGAACCTTTGCCGTCCAGGCCGACAGGGTGTGGGAGATTTCGCGCAGCCGCAGATTGGCTTGCGCGGTCACGGCGTTGTAGTGCCCCCAAAGCCGCTGGAACCGTTCCTCCGCCTGCAGCAGTTTGATGTCCTCATGGCCCTGCACCGCCTCCACCAGCAAGGCGTTGCGCAGTGAGGACTCCCGCATGGCTTCCTGTGCACAGGCGCGCAGCTTGCCCTGCGCCAGCAGACCGGGGACGATCAGCAAAATGAAGGCGCTGACCGGTACCCAAACCAGACTGCTGCCCAGATAGGCAAACACGATCAGGAAGATCGCGAAGAACGGAATATCCACCAGCGCCCCAACGGTTGTTGAGGTCAACATTTCGCGGATATGCTCCAATTCCCGCAGCTGGGCGATAAACGACCCCGTCGAGGTGGGGAACGAGCGGGTCTGAACGCGCAAGGCATGGCCGAACACATGGTCCGACAGGCGAATGTCCGCCTGCTTTCCCAGCTTGTCGATGATGGTTGCCCGCGCCCGGCAAAGGATGAAGTCCAGCGCCATCGCCAGCAGGACGCCGCCAAACAGGATATACAGTGTCGGCATCGATCCTGACGGCACCACCCGATCATAGACCTGCATCGAGAAGAGAATGCTCGACAGGGCCAGGGTGTTTGCCGCCAGCGACGCCAGCATCACATGCCCATAGGGTCGCAGGTCGCGCAGAACCATCCTGACCAGCCAGTGCTTTTCAGAAGCGGCGATGTAGTCATCCACTCGGGGGTCCGGCGCCTCCTTGGCGGGGCGCAGAATGACGATGCGTTGCAGCCCGGCCTGAAGTTCCTCGACCGGAAGTCTTGTCTCCAGGCCGTCGTCCCCGGCGAGAAGGCAGTGGGCGCCCCCGTCCCCATCAAGCGCCCGGACCACCACCAGCTGACCGCCCTTCAGTTCAAGCACGAAGGGCAGCCGCCATGTGGAGTCCGCCAGTTGAAAACCGCGCGGGTCGCCAAACCGGAGTCTCAACCCCAACCGGCGCGCAAGATTGACCAGACGCTTCGGTTCATCCGGCTCCAGGTCCCACAGCGCCGAAAGCGTAGCGGCCTGGCTGGACATTGGCAGACCATAGTATTGAGCAATGGCCCGGAACGAGGACACCCAGTGCTCGATCTGGAGACCGCTCGAGAACCCCCGCGCTTCCTCCCTGCTCTCTGCCGCCATGGTGCCGCCACTGCTGTTCATAGGGCTGTTCCTTGCAGCTCTGTTCCGGTGAGGGAAAAGGCATCCCGCATCGTCCCGCTCTGATGCAGGCAAGTCACGTTCAGCCGGCGCGTGTCATGCTCTGCATTCACCTCCTCGAACTGGATCTGGAAAAGCTCCTGTTCCGCATTCAGAAGGTCGAGCAGCGTCCGCGAACCAAGGTCAAAATGTTGCAGGCGGTAAAGCATGCGGGTCTCCTGCATGTTCTTCTTGCGCGCTCCCAGCGTCCCGATGCGCTCCCTCAGGTGGCTGATCTGCTCGCGCGATTCCGAAAAGCTCCGCAGAACTTCGACCCGTGTCGCCGCAACCGCAGCCTCGGCCGCCTGGAGTTCGTGAAAGGAGGCCCGCTCGCGCGCCCGCTGCCCGCCGCCCTGGTAGAGGCTGCTTGAAACCTTGAAACCAACCCTGACGTCGTTTTGCCGTTTGAAGGGATCGCGCATGTCGGCATCCACATCGACACCGAACGAAACCTTCGGCAGGCCGCCTGCCTGGGCCGCGCGATAGGCGGCCTGTGCCCTGTCACGCTGCGCGTGCGACTGAAGGATCGCCGGCACCCGATCAAGTTCGGGCGTTGGCATCTGGCACGCATTGCCGAGCCATGCCGGCGACTCCGCAGTCACATCCACGTCGCCCTGATGCCCCGTCAGATACCGCAGGTTGCTTTGCCAGCGTTGCAGTTCAGATTTGATCTGGAGAATGGTGTTGTCTGCCGACTGAATCCGCGCCTCTGCCTGTGTTCCATCGGAGCGCGCGCTCGCCCCGCGCTGCACCCGCATCTGGACGAGGGCATTGATCGCCTTCAGGCTTTCCAGCTGTTCCTGTGCCACAGCCAGAAGGGCGCGGTAGCGCTGGACTTCAATGACGGCGTAGGATGTATCCCGCGAGAGATTGTCAACAGCCATGAGCAGCTCTGCCCGGCTGACCTTCTCCCCCGCCCTGGCCATGTCGAGCGTGCTGCTGACCTTGCCAAAATCGTAGATCATTTGAGAGGCCGACACCGTCGCGCGCGGGCGCCAGCTTGGTCCGCCAATGACCGTCATGCCTGGCTCAAGGCCGCCGGTCACCTGAGGATAATATCCGCTCCTGGCTTCCCGGATTTCCTGACCGCTGGCCGAGAGGGAAGCAATTGCCCGCTCCACGGAAGGGTGCCACCGAACGGCATGGTGCACGGCGGTCTCGAGGGAGAAGACGCGCAGTGCGGCATCGTCAGAGGACACGGTCTGCGCCGCCCCTTGCTCAGACCATGCCCCCACGACAGCAAAGGCCCCCAGGAGGTGCTTCCTCAGGCACACCCGGGCCAATTGGATAGCGGAACTTAGGGTTATCCCCCATGCCATCCCGAACACTGGTTGTTACCCCCCATAAACTGGGGTGCCGCACATCCCCCGGCACCCTTGATGGTACGTCTGTGGTTAGAACTGCTCCTCCAAGTCGTTATTCGGAGAAATGAAGTCCGCGTAACTTTGCAGCGTGTCTTCGAACAGATCGGCCTCTGGACCGAGAGGCGCCTCATCGTTTTCCGGGATTTCCAGCTCTTCCAGATCAACGAAGCCGCTTCCATCCTCCAGCAAGGAAGCGACATCGAATTTATCATCGCCCTGATCCGCGAACGCATCCTCATCGCCTGCGAACGCGAGCAGTTCGATCAGATCAGCGCTCAGGCCACGGGCACCGACGGGCGGGTCATATGGACCGTCCCCATGTTCAATCGAGATCGTGAGGTTCGCATCCACAACCGACCCATTGGGGTGCTGGAGGCGATAGGTGAAGACATCCTCCCGGCCGACAGCCTCAAGATCGGCATTGGGCCGATAGGTGTACGATCCATTGGCATTGATCGTCAGTGTTCCGTAATCGCCAACGACGGTTGTTCCGTTGACAACCTCGACAAAGGTGCCGGCCTCATTCTTCACCAGAAACTTGGTAAAGACAGAGCCCAGCGTGTCATCGTCGAGGACATTGCCTGTCGCCGGGGTAATGTCATCCGTGACAAACTCATCGAAGTGCGTGACGGAAACGAAGTTGTAGTCGATCGTCACGCGATCCACAGCCGCCAATCCGTTCACCAAACTGAGGCTGTTGGTCTGCTCATAGGTCGCCGTGATGGTGTACCTGCCGGGCGGAAGGCTGCCGAGCACCTGATCCAGCTTGAATCCGGCCAGGTACCCTCCCGAGCTGTCGCTCTTGCCAAATTCAGCAAAGTACCCATCAGGGCCTGTAATCGTGATCGACCATTTAACACTGTTGGACGTCGAGCCCGGTGAAGCGACCACAATCCGAACGTTTGCGGCAGTGTCGGCATCAACATCAAAGGTCAACGTTGCCGTACGGATTTGGGCGCCGTTCGTCAGCTTCTGTGACTCGCTATGCCCTGTGCCGCCGCCCGTGGTGACTTTGTAGGCACTGTCAATGACGGCCGTGCCCGTATCACTGTGCGCCTCGGTCTGAAGCTCCGCCGGCTGGTCCGGATCCTCGCTCCAGACCAGGCCCTGGCCCGGGCTGTCGATCGACACGTACAGCTTGCCTTCGGCTGTCTTTCCGGCCGCATTGCGGATCCTGTAGGTGAATTCTTCCACCTGCCCGATCCCCGTACCCGCGGCATAAGGCGTGTAGGTATAGTTTCCGTACACATCGATCGCCAGCGTGCCATACAGGCCTTCGATAATCGTCTTGCCCGCGACGGATGTGACAGCCTGACCATTGACATGGGTGACCAGGGTCGTGCGATCGACAACCCCCACGTCCAGGATATTTCCACTTGCGGTCTGAACGCCATAACCGCCGATCTTGTCAGAATCGAAGATGGTCACCTTCGCCTGAAGATCGATCGTGACGCCAATCTGCAAGACCGAGTTCGACATCGCATAGATGCGATACTGCCCCGGATCATTGAAGTTGATCGTGCCCGTAAATTTCGTGCCCGATGCGCCAAGCAGATCCAGCAGGCCGCCATCACCGAGACCGCTGTAGTTCTCCCATTTCTGGGTTGAAGTGTTGTATTTCTGGACCTGAACCCGGGCGATCTCCACAACACTGGCCACGCCACCGAAGATCGACGTCAGCGAGACAAAACCGGTTTGCCCCTCGTTCACCGTGAAGTCGAACTTGGGATAGGAGCTGAATGCCGCCTGACCGAGCCCGCCAAGATCAAGGAGAATGGTCTTGGAATCGTGGTAATCCGTGGTTGTCGCCTTGGGCTTTACGATAACGGCAGCCTGGTCATAGCTCGTCCCGGCTTCGATCTCCGCTGCGGGTTGCCCTCCCCCCAGCTGGGATCCGAGGCCAAGCGTTCCGGTCCTTTCGGCACCGGTTATGGAATTGGTGACCGTCACCCTGAAGGTATCGACGCCCACACCGGCTGCCGGATCGGGTGTGTAGGTATATTCACCGGCCGCGTTGATCACCAGGACGCCGAAACTCCCGCTGATCGTGGTGCCGGATTCCGGAACGGAATAGGTGATCCCATTGATTGTCACAGACGTGACCTTGAAGTCGCCGACTGCGCCGCCGGTGGCAGCTTCAAGGAAGTTGCCTTCCGCAGCGCTCGTTACCGTCACGTCGTGGGTCTCGACCACGTCGCTCGCTTCGACCGACAGGCTGCGGATCTTGATCAGGGACAGATTGACCAGCTCCGGATCCGGCACGAGGGCCGCGCGGTATTCTCCCTGCGGGAAGTCGTCCAGCGTCACGGAACCATCTGCGCCGATCAAACCGAGAAGGTCGAGCCGCAGCAGGCCATTATCGACGTTCTGGGCATCCCCTTCATAGCGGACCCAGCGGCCGTACTCGTCCTGGGTTTCGATGACCAACACGTACTTGCTGAGCACGCCCAGATCCACCGCACCACCAACGGTCGGACGGAGAACAACACGATTGTTGTCTGTATCGACATTGAAGCGCACCAGAGGATGGCCCGAACCAATATCGAGATCGAGCAGCGGACCGAGCAGACCAAGTTCCAGCAGCGATGCATCCGTCTTTGAATCGGTGGACGGCGTTGTTTCGAACTGCGTCGTGACAGTGTGGTTCAGCTGAGCCGTATTAAAGACGGCCGGAAATTCTCCGACATCCGAGTCAGAGTCAGAATCTGCATCCGCGTCCGCGTCAGCGTCAGCGTCAGCGTCAGCATCAGCATCAGCGTCCGCATCTGCATCTGCATCGGCATCCGCATCCGCGTCGGCGTCGGCATCTGCATCTGCATCGGCATCCGCATCGGCATCCGCATCGGCATCCGCGTCGGCATCAGCGTCCGCGTCAGCGTCGGCATCAGAGTCAGCGTCAGCGTCAGCGTCCGCGTCAGCGTCAGCATCAGCATCCGCATCAGCGTCAGCATCGGCGTCTGCGTCTGCGTCTGCGTCAGCGTCCGCATCAGCATCCGCGTCAGCGTCGGCATCAGAGTCAGCGTCAGCGTCCGCGTCAGCATCTGCATCGGCGTCGGCGTCGGCATCAGAGTCAGCGTCAGCGTCAGCGTCTGCGTCGGCGTCAGCATCCGCGTCTGCATCGGCATCGGCATCAGCATCGGCGTCGGCGTCGGCGTCGGCGTCGGCGTCAGCATCGGCGTCAGCGTCGGCATCAGCGTCCGCATCGGCATCAGCATCCGCATCGCCATCTGCGTCAGCGTCGGCGTCGGCGTCGGCGTCAGCGTCCGCATCCGCATCGGCGTCGGCGTCGGCATCAGCATCTGCATCTGCATCTGCATCCGCATCTGCATCTGCATCCGCGTCAGCGTCTGCATCTGCATCGGCATCCGCATCGGCATCGGCATCGGCATCCGCGTCGGCATCTGCATCCGCATCCGCGTCCGCGTCAGCGTCAGCATCTGCATCCGCATCAGCGTCGGCGTCGGCATCAGAGTCCGCATCCGCGTCAGCGTCAGCGTCAGCGTCAGCGTCGGCATCTGCATCCGCGTCGGCATCAGCGTCAGCGTCCGCGTCTGCATCCGCATCAGCGTCGGCGTCTGCATCGGAGTCCGCATCCGCGTCAGCATCAGCGTCAGCATCTGCGTCGGCGTCCGCATCCGCATCCGCATCAGCATCGGCGTCGGCGTCAGCGTCAGCGTCCGCGTCTGCATCCGCATCAGCGTCGGCGTCTGCATCGGAGTCCGCATCCGCGTCAGCATCAGCGTCAGCATCTGCGTCGGCGTCCGCATCCGCATCCGCATCAGCATCGGCGTCGGCATCTGCATCCGCGTCGGCATCAGCGTCAGCGTCCGCGTCCGCGTCTGCATCCGCATCAGCGTCGGCGTCTGCATCGGAGTCCGCATCCGCGTCAGCATCAGCGTCAGCATCTGCGTCGGCGTCCGCATCCGCATCCGCATCGGCGTCGGCGTCAGCGTCAGCGTCAGCGTCAGCATCGGCGTCAGCATCCGCATCAGCGTCGGCGTCAGCGTCAGCATCTGCATCTGCGTCGGCGTCGGCGTCGGCGTCGGCATCAGCATCTGCATCTGCATCTGCATCCGCATCTGCATCGGCGTCGGCGTCGGCGTCAGCATCGGCGTCAGCGTCGGCATCAGCGTCCGCATCGGCATCCGCATCCGCATCGCCATCTGCGTCAGCGTCGGCGTCGGCGTCAGCGTCCGCATCGGCATCGGCATCTGCATCAGCATCCGCATCGGCATCGGCATCGGCGTCGGCGTCGCCGTCTGCGCGTTTTGCTGGCCGCTGACGGAAATCATAGTCCGACGCCTGGAGCATCAGACCAACAACAGTTGCGAAAGAAAACAGTGCACCAGCGTGATCGGAAATATTGCTGGTTTCCGCGACGAGCGCGGATTCCAGGAGAGAATCAAGTGAGCCGATCTCGGAGAACTGGAAGTTGGTATATCCGGGAGAGTGCTGGCCCCACCACAGGTTGCCCTCATCATCTTCCAGGACAAGTTCACTTTCGCCCCTGGTGGGGCCCTTCAAATAGAAAATCCGAATGCGGATGATCTTGCCTGACTGCAATGTCAGAACAAGATCATGACCATCCCTTGCATAAGACAGAATATCCCGCGGATGGCAGGACAGCTTGATGATGCTCGCTTGAGCGAGGTTGACAGTGCCCGCCGCCTCTCCCAGACCCGCAGCAGCAGATGATCCATCTGCCATGTTGATTATTGTTATGTCCATGGTTGGACACGTTCCTCCAAACCACTTGACAAAGGGCTATGCCCCTGGACGTTCGATTGCGCTTCGCAGCCATCTGGGAACATGACATTCATGGCCATCTATGCTCCGTGCGCCGAGTAAACCGCCGGCAGATGAAATGGCACCAGACAGTCCTGACACCCAGGACAGAGGCAGATCACCGTCGCCTATCGGTTGGCGGAATTTGATTTACGAGCCCGGGGGAGCAGTTCTGAAACAGCTCGACCCGAGCCAGTGCCCAATGTCAGACGCAGCAAAGAGGTGGCTGTTCGGCGGATCTTCCAAAGCCTTCAACGCCGAGCCCGGGACTCTCCCACGTCAACAGGTCGGCGCCATCAGGCGGATCCGCCGAACCAATACCGAGCAATTGAAAACGACCATTTGCCCCCCCCGATCAAATCGCCCTCTCCTCCCCTTTTCTGGAGGCCGCATGAAGGCGCATTCAATCAATTACTCCGTGCCACCCGATGACTTTTGACGCCTCCTGTTTTCCCCGATGGCATCAACGCAAAGTGACCCGACAACACAAGCCCGCCCCCTCCCAAGATCAACGCGAATACACAAACTTGTTAATAGATAGCGCCCTTATTCTGAGCCCCTTCACCGGACCAATTCCGTAATACTTCTGAACTACGACCCGAACAAATCACCTTCTATTCATCGCTACCATCAAGAATGCAGGACAACCATGCATTACGCCATAATGTGATACTAACGATGACCAAGATTCAACTGAAAATTACAATACCTATCTAAAATCGGGGCGCCCAATCTCAATGTGTGCTAATAAGTATAAATACGACTATACTTAAGATATTGAATTTCCGCGCCAACTCATATCGTTAATTCATCGTTTACTATAGTTCTGTCGCCCTCGCCGCTGTGTATATCAGGACTATGTTTTACAGATCTCTTTAAATTAAAGACGCTCAACCCCGAAAATGTTGCCATAAATAACCGTCTGGACCTGAGTCGGAAAACGATGAGAGGTCACTCGCCCGGCATAACAGAAGCAACCCCTCACACAGGCACGCCCACCACAGACGTTTTGTTGAAGACTAGTCTATTCAATTTAGTCTCCATGGCCTGCTATTTATTCCGCCCAACCCCACTAATTTCATTAATTGTAGAACTTATTTTGCGCATTCTTGCCGATCTAATAACAAAACACTTTGTCTCTATTTCCCCCAATGATACTTGGCTTTGACCGGACATTTTCTGACGGTCGCAAATCCGGTACCAGTCGGGGGGGCTTATGAATTCTTTCTGTCGTCACGCGGCCAAGGCCGCTGAAGCCTTGGCGCACGTTCACAACAAGCCTTTCTCGCGAAAATTGGCCCGCCCCTTGTCGCGAAACCTCCTCCTCGGCGCCCTGCTTGCAAGCACCGCCGCCACCCCCTGCGTTGCGGCATCATCCTATTGGGTAGGCTTCGGCAACTGGCTCGACAATACCGTCTGGTCGGCAGGCGTTCCCGATGCCACCACCGACGTGCGGATTGCGTTCGGCGAGGTGCAAATCACAGCGCCAGCCGCATCTCTCTCTGCCTGGCTCGACGACGGCGCAAGCGCCCTGATCAACGGATCGACCTGGACGATCGGCACAACGCTCACCCTGTGGGAGTCAGCGACAGTCGACGTCGGTGCCGGGGCCACGGTGCTGGCGCAGACCGCAGATCTTGAACATGGCGGAACCCTGAATGTCTCGGGTGGCGCTTCTTTTCTGACCAACGCGTTCACGGCAGGCAGGCGCACATACGTCTCGGCGATCGTCAACGTTACCGGGGCAGGTTCCCGCCTCTCCGCAACGTCCGGATTGACTGTTGGCGACCATGGCAATGGCCTGGTTACTGTTCAGGACGGCGCTGTTCTGGAGACCGGCGGCGTCAGTCGAGTTGGCGTCGAAGAGGATGGATTGACCCCCGCCTACGGTACGGTCCAGATCTTTGACAGCGAATGGCATGCCAACGATATCGTTGTTGGCTCGGGGATGATGGCAAACGGCAATCTGACCGTTTCCGGTGCCACAGCGAAGCTCGTTGCCGTTAACCTCGACTTCGGCCAGTTCACCGGGAATTTCAACAGCAACGCTTCGGTCAGCGCATACAGGCTGCAGGTTGCAGGGGGAGGCGGCAGCGGTACCTTGACAGTCACCCAGGCGACGGTCGATGTCGCAACCGACATCATCGTTGGTTCCGGAGTCTACGCCAACGGCTCCCTCGTCATCCAGTCTCGCGCCGCGGTCACAGGCAACACTCTCAAAATCGCAACCGGGGATAGCCAGGCCACTGGCCAGGTCTTCGTCTTCAATGCGGGCACGACGCTGGACCTGTCCGGCCAGATCGATGTGGGCGAGACAGGCAACGGCACCCTGTTCCTCCGCAATGGCGCCCATGTCGGGGCCGCCTCTGTCCGACTGGCCGAAAACGCCGGAATTATGGGTTACGTCGCAGTGGAAGGGTCAGAGCTCGTCACCGGCCAGGTTTCCGGCGGCGCCGGTTACTCCGATTTCAGAGTCAACGGAAACGGACGACTGGTCCTGACCGGCACGCAAAACAACCTGTTCGCCGGTTTCGACTGGGGCAGCATCGAATTTTCGGATGCCACCATCGACACGCAGGAATTCGAAGTCACAACCGCCGCCGTTATCAATGGCTGGAATTTAATCAAGGCCGGAAGCGGCACGCTGACGCTCGCGGGCAACAACATCTATTTTGGAACGATCATCGAGGAAGGCACCCTGCAGGTCGGCAATGGCGGCACCTCGGGCATGATCCAGGGGCCGGTGCAGAACGATGGCGTGCTGGCCTTCAACCGGTCGGATACCATTATCTTCGCTGAGAACATTGCCGGCACCGGCGCCGTGCATCAGAACGGCACCGGGACGCTGGTGCTGGCAGGCCTCAATGACTATTCCGGCGGCACCGTCATCAAGAAAGGCATCCTTGAGCTTCACGCGGACGCCAGTCTTGGCGACGTCGCAGGCCGCATCGAAATCGCGGGCGGCGTCCTCAAGACCGCCACCACCCTTGCCACCGCACGCAGCATCGTGCTCAGCGGCGGCGGTGCCATCCAGCCGGACGATGGGACGACGCTGACGCTCAGCGGCACGGTGTCCGGCTCGGGTGAGTTGACCAAGTCCGGGGATGGCACGCTGGCGCTCACTGGCGTCAACACCTACAGCGGCGGAACCCGGCTAACCGGCGGCACGGTACTGGTTTCATCAGACGCCAATCTGGGCGCAGCAAGCGGCCCCCTCGAGTTTGCCGGCGGCAGGCTCGCAAATACGATGGATTTCGTTTCGGCCCGTAACATTCTCATGACCGGCAGCGGCATCATCAACACGGCTGCCGGCACGGTGGTGACATTAAGCGGCAACGCATCGGGCACAGGCGCACTGACCAAGACCGGAGAGGGCGTATTGTTGCTGACCGGCGATATGGCCCACACCGGCGGCACCACGATTGCAGCGGGCATGTTGGCGATCGGCGACGGCGGGCTGACCGGCACGCTTGCAGGCAACGTCGTCAACGACAGCATCCTCTTGATCAACCGCGGCGGCATGATCAGCCTCGATGGCAACATCTCCGGCATCGGCAAGCTGGTGAAAGAGAGCCCGGGCACACTCGTCCTCTCCGGTACCAACAGTTATACGGACCAGACTCTGGTCGTTGCGGGTACGCTGCTGGTCAACGGCAACCAGTCGGCGGCAACGGGCCCAACGTTCGTTCTGCCCGGCTCATCGCTCGGTGGCACCGGCGTCATCGGCGGTGATGTCTGGATCAATATTGGTTCGAGCCTGAACCCGGGTGACGGCGCCGGCACCCTCACCATCAACGGTAATCTTACGCTTGACCCCGGTTCGATTCTCAACTTTCAGCTCGGCGAGGCGGGCGTTGCAGGCGGCTCGCGCAACGACCTGGTCAACGTGGGCGGCGATCTTTTTCTCGCCGGCACGCTCAACGTGACGGAAAGCGCAGGCGGCAGCTTCGGCCCTGGCCTCTACCGCCTGTTCAACTATGACGGCACCCTCTCCGGGCCGGGCCTGACGCTGGGTGCCATGCCGGCAGGCAGCGACGTCTTCGTCAACACCAACATCGCCGGACAGGTCAACCTCATCAACCAGGCGGGTCTTTCCCTCAACGTATGGGATGGCCCGGCGGGCGGACGAGGTGACGGCCAGATCACCGGCGGCCCGGGCGTCTGGCAGGTGGGCGGCGGCGCGCGCGACTGGGCGACGGTCGATGGCAGCCTGAACGACGACTACACCAACGGCAGCTTTGCCGTGTTCATGGGCCAGCCGGGCACCGTCACCATCGACAACAGCACTGGCGCGGTCCATGCCGCGGGCCTCCAGTTCGCGACAAGCGGCTATGTGCTGGCGGGCGATGCCCTCACCCTCGACGGCACAAGCGCCATCATCCGCGTTGGCACCGGCGCTGCCGGTGGCGCAAGCCATGTGGCGACCATCGAGGCCGAACTTTCCGGCAGCGCGTCGCTGGAGAAAGCCGACCTCGGCACACTGATCCTGACCGGGGCCAACAGCTACACGGGCGAGACCCGGGTCAGCGGGGGCACGCTGCTGGTCAATGGCAACCAGTCGGCCGCAACGGGCATCACCATTGTCCAGGCCGGGGCAACGCTTGGCGGCACCGGCACGATCGGCGGCGACGCGAGCGTTGCGGGCCGGCTCAGCCCCGGCGCGGCAGGCTTGCCCGGCACGCTCACCATCAACGGGGATCTGGCGCTCGCGTCCACGTCCCAGCTCGACTTCCAGCTCGGCGAGGCGGGCGTCGCGGGCGGCGCGCTCAATGATCTGATCAATGTGGGCGGCGATCTCGTCCTTGCGGGCACGTTGAACGTGACCCAAAGCGCGGGCGGCAGTTTTGGCCCGGGCCTCTACCGCCTGTTCAACTACGGCGGCACCCTCTCCGGGCCGGGCCTGACGCTGGGGTCGATCCCCGGGGGCCACCAGATTTCCGTGCAGACCTCGGTCCCCGGGCAGGTCAACCTGGTCAACACGGCGGGTCTTGCCCTCAGCGTGTGGGACGGCGGTACAGGCGGCAAGAATGACGGCTCGATCAAGGGCGGCAATGGCGTCTGGCGCCTGAGCGCACGGCGCGACGACTGGACCACGATCGACGGTTCGGTGAACTCCGACTACGCCGCAGGCAGCTTCGCCATTTTCCTTGGCGAGCCGGGCACCGTCACCATCGACAACAGCAATGGCGCAGTGACCGCCGCAGGCATGCAGTTCGGTGTGGACGGTTATGTGCTGACGGGCGATCCGCTGACGTTGACAGGCACGCAGGCGATCATTCGCGTCGGCGACGGCACCGGCGCGCGGCCGACGGCGACGATTGCCGCCTCCCTTGTGGGCGCGGCGCAGTTGGCCAAGGAGGACGCGGGCACCCTCATCCTCACCGGCGACAACAGCTACACCGGCGGCACGGTGATCCGCGGCGGCACGCTGGCGGTCTCACGCGACGCCAATCTGGGCGCGGCGGGCACGATCACCTTCCAGGGCGGCACGCTGCAGACGACAGCGGACTTCGCGAGCGGGCGCGGCCTGGTCTTCACCGGAGACGGTGCGGTGCTCACCGACGCGGGCACGACGCTGACACTGGGCAGCGCGCTGTCCGGCAACGGCAGCCTCACCAAGACGGGCGGCGGCCGGCTGGTCCTCACCGCCGACAACAGCGCCTACACGGCACCGACGCACGTGAGCGAGGGCACGCTCTCCGTCAACGGCGCGCTCGGCAGCCACGTGGAGGTGGCCACACAGGGCCGCCTCGGCGGTAATGGCCGGGTGGGCAGCGTGTTCAACACGGGCACGGTGGCACCGGGCAACAGCTTCGGCACGCTCACCGTCGCCGGTGATTATATCGGCAATGGCGGTGTGCTCGAAATCGAGACCGCCCTTGGCGGCGATGACTCGGCAACCGACCGGATGGTGATCCTCGGCAAAACGTCAGGCACCACTCAGGTACACGTGCTGAACCGCGATGGCCTAGGCGGCCTAACGGTGGAAGGCATCAAGATCATCGATGTGGCGGGCGCGTCGAACGGCGCGTTCGTGCTCCGGGGCGACTATGTGTTCGAGGGCGACCCGGCGGTGATCGGCGGCGCCTATGCCTACCGCCTGTTCAAGGGCGGGGTCTCCGATCCGAACGATGGCGACTGGTATCTGCACTCGACCCTGGCCGACGGCACCGGCACGGCGCCGACTGTGCCGCCGCACGAGGCCGAGCCGCTCTACCAGCCGGGCGTGCCGGTCTATGAGGGCTACGTTCAGACCCTGCTGGCGCTGAGCGAGTTGCCGACGATGCAGGAGCGTGTGGGCAACCGGTCGTGGGCGGGGTCGCCGATCCGCGGGGGCAGCGGCATCTGGGGCCGGATCCGCAGCACGCGGCACCGGCCGGAGGCGGCGTTCTCGACCAGCGGCACCGACAAGAACATCAACAGCTGGCAGATGCAGCTGGGGATGGAACAGACGCTGGCGCAGCGCAGTGACGGCTCCACCCTGATCGGCGCGGTGACGGCCCACTACGGCAAGGCGAACGGCCATGTGACCTCCCGCTTCGGCCGCGGCGCGATCAAGACGGAAGGCCACGGCCTTGGTGCAACGCTCACCTGGCACAGCCCCTCCGGCTTCTATGCCGATGGTCAGGCCCAGCTCAGCTGGTTCTCCAGCGACCTCACCTCCGGCACGCTCGGCGCGCTCACCAAGAACAACGACGGCACCGGCGTCGGCTTCAGCCTGGAGCTGGGCAAGCGGGCCTCGCTCGGCGGCGGGCTCAGCCTCACGCCGCAGATCCAGGTGAGCTACGCCCATGCGGACTTCGACCGGTTTGTCGATCCGGCCGGGGCGGTGGTGAAGGCGGATCAGGCCGAGAGCCTGCGCACGCGCTGGGGCCTGTCGCTCGACCATCAGGCCACCGTGGGGGCCAACCGCAGCCGCTACCTCTACGGCATCATCAACATCAGCCGCGAGTGGCTGGCGGAGACGGGCGTCATGGTGAGCGGGACGGACATCCTCAACCGCGAACGCGCCTGGTGGGGCGAGATCGGCCTTGGCGGCAGCTACACCTGGAACGGCCGCGTCACCCTCTACGCCCAGGGCTCGGGCAAGACCGCGCTCGGCGACTTCGGCGACAGCTACAGCCTCAAGGGCACCGTCGGCCTGCGGGCGTCGTTCTGACCCACGGCGGCTGGCTGGCATTTCAAGGGAAAGGTGTGAGGGTTCCTGTTTGCGGATACGAACAGGAACCTCCGCACTCCCCATTTTTTGAACGCCCACCCTTGGCGTTGGCGCACAGCCCCATCATACGAAAAGGATGCTCATGGTCGCCCGCCGTGCAACGTCAACGAGCAGGATGCCCAAACCACTTACCCCGAGGCCCCTCACACCGGAGCAGGTCCGGCCGAAACTTGGCAATTCTACCAATGTAATACACGCATGAATACATGTAAGCGCATGAAAATAGACTCCCTTATACAAACAGAATTCACATCCTATTGACATTGTCAATATTTTACTAATACTGAACTCGTATTTTATCTCTAACTACAATATAACTAATATAATTCTTTTCAAGATATATATTTCATAAAATTAAATATCGAAATAAAATCTATTTATTAAAATAACAACTCATTACTTTCCCCTAACAGTTATAAAATAAACAATATAACACCCCGCATTAAATTACCCCCTCACCACCGTTGCCAATCAAATAATCATTCCAGACACAAATACAGTCAAAATTTAAAATACTTTCATTGTCTACTAAAATTTAATTCGCTCGGAGCGCATAAATGAGGGCACATACTCCTGCAAAATTTTCATTTCTCCTCTACACAACGACCACCTTAAGCACCGCCATCCTTGGTCACCAGCCTGCCTGCGCCCAGCAGCACAGGCCGGACGCACGACTTGCAGCACCAGCCGCGCAGGCATCACCGCCTGAAGGCCAGACAGGTTTACAAACGGACGAAAGCGATACACCCAGGGGTTCATCCGAAATTGCAAGCATGTCGACATCGGCTTTGATTTCAGCCTCGGGGCCGCAATCCGGCCAAGATCAAACCCCGGACGAAAGCAACACGATCATTGTCACCGGCACATTGATCCGGGGCATCGGCGCCTCGGCCGGCACAAAACCAATCGCGATCACACAGGAAGATATCCAGCGCAGCGGCTATGTGACCGCAAGCCAGATGATGGCAATCCTGCCGCAGAATTTCATAAGCGGTTATACCGAGCATGCAGGCCGCACGATAGAAAGTAACACCAACTTTACCGCTTCGACCTCACCTAACCTTCGCGGCTTGGGCCAAAAGGCCACTCTTGTCCTTGTCAACGGACGTCGCCTGCCGGCAATTGGTCTGGATACGACCTCATTGGACATTTCTTCCATTCCCGCGTCGCTTATCGAAAGAATCGAGGTTCTTCCAGATGGCGCCTCATCCGTTTACGGCGCAGATGCGGTCGCAGGCGTGGTAAACGTCATTCTCAAGAAGTCATATGACGGTGCGGAAACGAGGGGCCGGTTCGGTCATGTTACCGAAGGAGGACTGAGGGAGCTCAATTTTAGCTAGTCCTTCGGCACAAGCTGGAATACTGGCAGCGTCTTCATCGGTTATGAATACTACGATCGAACCAACCTGTTTCATGACGAGCGCCGCTACGCCCGATCCGACGATCTCCGTCCCTTTGGAGGTACCGATTGGCGAACGTTCTTTACGTAGCCAGCCAGTATCATGGATCCGGCCACTTTCCAGATCAGATTTGCAGTCCCCGAAAACCACTCCAGGCAACCGCTACTGCCATCGGACCTCCTGCCATCCGACCAGGCTAACCTGTACAGTCTCTCTGACGGGAATGATCTTCTCCCCAAGCTAAAACGACATAGCGTCTACCTCCATGCTCGGCAGGAACTCTCGCCCGATTTCTCGATATTTCTGGAGGGACGCTATGGCGACCGCGATGTGCTCTCGCAAACAGGGTCTTCGGTCAGTGTCGTTACAGTAACCAAGGATTATCCGTTCTATATCGATGCCTTTGGGACAGGTGAGCCACTTCTTGTCGCCTACAACCTCAGTGGTGCGCTCGGCAACGTCGAGAACCGTTCCGATGTCAAAAGCCAAAACGCAACGGCAGGTTTTGAGTACAACATCACCCAGACTCTGCAGTTACGCGCATATGGCTCTTACAGCCGGGAAAAAGCCAATACGGAGACATCTAACTTTGCAGACAACAATCGCTTACTTGAAGCATTGAGTTTTGATGATACAGTGCGCGTTTTTAATATATTCAGCAACGGCGACGACAATCATCCGGACACCCTGGCTTATATTGCCGGCGAGCGATTTTTCCGAACCAGATTCTCCATACTGGAATTCAACGCTCTGCTTGACGGAAGTCTTTTCTCGACACCTGGTGGGGATCTCCGATTTGCGTTTGGGGGTAACTATCGCAAGGAAAAGGCCCGAAGTATTACCTCCTTGGCTGCAATCGGCGAACAACGCCTCCATAGAGAAGTGTTATCGGCGTTCGGCGAACTGTTCTTTTCACTGATCAGCGCGCAAAACCGGACGTCTCTTGCCGAATCTCTGACGGTATCCCTGTCTGGCCGCCTGTATTCCTACAAGGACAAGCCGCGCTTCTCGGAAGGACTGGAATCAACCCGGCAAACGACCTTCAATCCCAAGATCGGCGTTTCGTGGGAGGTTTTCCCCGGTTATAGCTTGAGAGGAACCTATGGCACTTCCTTCGCCACTCCGAGCCTTGCGAACCGGATTACTGAAACCTCAACAACAGGATTTCCTATCGACGATCCTCTTTCGCCAAACGGCCGAAGCTTTGCAATGATTATCGGGGGAATCGCTCCGGACATCAGAAACGAGAAGGCGACAACCTGGACACTTGGCGCTACACTTGCCCCGCCGCAGATTCCCGGTCTGCGCCTTGATGCCACCTTCTTCAACATCAAGTTCAAGGATCGTATCGTTGAAGTTTCTCGGCCCGATGACATCCTCGCCCGGGAAGACGAGTTTGGCCCGATCCTTCAACGCAATCCATCACTCGACCAGATACGCGCAATCTGTGCGATCGCCACCGACAGCGCAGCCCTTCCCGCCTGCGCCAACCCCGAACTGATCAAGGTCATTATAGACGGACGCATAACCAATCATGCCCGAAGCATTGGGCGCGGAATTGATTTCGAGGCTAGCTACAATTTCTCAATCGGAAATCTGGGAGAACTTTCTCTCTCTGCCAATACAGCCTATTTAATTGATTACAAATTTCGCTTCCTTCCCGATTCTCCCGATGTCTCAAATCTGAATGAGGTCAGCCGCCCGGTTGATTTCCGCTCCCGACTATCCGCTACGTGGAACTCGGGACCTGTCAACTTCACTACATTTGTCAATTACGTTGACGATTACCGCAACCCCTCTTCACCGACCAAACCCAAGGTGGGGTCCTGGACAACCGTCGACGTCTCCCTCAGCTATGATTTCAACTACACCGATATAAGCTTTCTGCAGGATACAGTTTTCACGCTTTCGTGCATCAACCTGCTCAACAACAACCCGCCATTTGTCGATACCTATTTTGGATACGACGCAACCAATGCAACGCCGCTCGGCAGGTTTGCTTCCGTCACCCTTATCAAGCGATGGTAAATCAATAATAACACGGTGTCCTCATGACTAACTTTCTTTTTCGGGCATATGCCATCCTGGCATCTGCAATTCTTGTTATTTCTGATGCGGAATCCGCAACGATCCGTCTGACAAATGCAGTCCCTTCAAAAACCGAGGTGCCAAGCTCTTCCATCCGAAAAATGGAGTCCTTTGGCGTTCGTCAAAGCATTGAAATGAAGCAACCATGGTATTTGAATTCAACGGACGCACCAGAGCCACAGTTTGCGACGACCTCACCTGATGGAAAATCGTCCCTACTCCTGACGATGCGAGGCGACCTGTCATCGGGGAAGAACCATTATACTTTGTGGCTGTATGATACTGAGGAGCTTCGCAAATTCGCCGCCTCTGGCGGACAATTCCCACGCCCCCAAGGTCGACCAATCTTTCAGCTAAGCACAAACGATTTTTCCCACACCTATTCGGGCGGGCCGTTCTTGCCAATCAGGGAGTTGCGCTGGCAGGACCATGGCGCGCTCATCTCCTTCATTCTCGCAGAAGAAGGAGATGCTGGAGATATTTATCTTCTTGACATTTCTTCAGGGCACCTACGGCGCCTCACAAAATCTAAAGGACAGGTGGTTGACTATGCAATCTCGAAAGAAAATAGCGTGGTGGTCTATCTGGCCAACGTCATACAGGATTGCCACGTAGCCTTCCTGGAGCCCGAAAAGGTAGGCCAGTATGCTTTCCCCATACATACAGGTGCGTGTGAGAACCCAGGACTGGCACAGCGATTTCCACGTCAGCGAATGCAGGTATTCAAGGCGCCGCTGCATTCGGAGGCCGAAGACACCCAAACTCCAGTCGGCGTGCCCATTTCCGGGTTGCTGACCTATGCTCCCGACCAGTCCACATTAAGACTATCTCCGGATGGCAGATGGGCCACTCTGCTTGCCTCGCCGGACAGCAGCTTGCCGGCTCATTGGAGCAAATATTTCCCAATGATCAGCGGCATCGATCTGTGGACAGAGGTAGGAGGATCTAGAAAAAGCAGCAACCTGGTTGGCGAGGGGTTGCCCATGGCTCCCCAATTTCTTCTCGTCGATGTCGAGAATGGCACCACCGCCCCGATTTTCGATGCACCGGCTGGATTCAGTGCCCGTCTTTCAGATAGTCATTGGCTTCCTGATAGCCGGACCGTCATTCTGACGCATACGCACCTGCCCGACAACGTGTTTCCAGACCGAAACTCTGCCCCACCTCCCGAAAAGATCCATTTCGTTGAATATGATGTTTACGAAAAAAAACTGACCCCATTCCATACGTTTGACGATCCCATAGCACTCAGAAGCATTCTTAACGAATCCGTGATGACAACCGAACTTGTCGGCGCCGGTCAGCTGGTCGCCAGAATTCGGAACAACCCCATTCAGCGTGGCCAGAATGTAATGGAGAACGGAATTTACAGCTATCGGGTTTTCGAGAAGCTGGCGGATGGTTGGAAATCCCGGGAGTCGCGTTCGGTGCCAAATACTATTGGCCGAAGAGCGCCCTTGGTTGTGTCCGTTCGGGAGGATCTGAACACACCGCCCGACTATTATGTCGAAGATGCTGAGAGCGGCCGTGGAGCGCGCCTGACCGACCTCAATCCAGAGCTGCGAAACATAAACATTCCAGAAGCACGCATCTTCAAATGGACGGCTGGCGATGGCAAGCAATGGAAGGCCGCCCTCATATTGCCCCCCACTTTCAACAGGTCACGCCGATACCCTCTGGTCATCCAGATCCACTGCCTCCGCGAAAACAAATTCTTCCGGGATGCCAGCGATCCGGCTGAAACAGCTCCCTATGCAGGAAGAGCCCTTGCCAGCGCTGGATTTGTCGTCCTGCACGTCCCGGCAATACCCGAGACCTGGGATAGTTCCACGAGATTCGATAGCCCTCAGGGCTATCATGTCATTTTCGAGGGCTTGCGATCGGCAATAGACAAGCTTGCCGAGGAAAATCTTGTGGATCCCGAGCGCATCGGAATCGTGGGTTGGAGCGGCGGCGGCCGCACTGCGATGGAGGTGCTCACAAAATCAGGCCTCAACATTGGGGCTGTCGTGGTCGCAGATGCGGCAACGTTCGGCCCTCTCAGTTATTTTCTCTCGGCGGGCTGGCCCGTGGAGAAAGCTTCCATCGTCGAGGAGAGCGTCGGCGGATACCCTTGGGGAGACGGAAAGCAGCAATGGATCGAGAACAATAGCATCTATCTTCTGGACAAGGTTCGGGCGGCCTTGCGTATAGAGACGTATTACAGGGCGGTGCGATCGCTTGGTATGATGTGTTGACGATCATGAAACGACTCAACAAGCCAGTCGAATATTATGTGTATGATGGCACAACGCACGCGCCCATAAACCCCATCCAGCGCTACATCTCGTCCCAAGGGACAGTGGATTGGATGCGGTTTTGGCTGATGGGCGAGGAGGATCCAGACCCGAAAAAGCGGGAGCAGTATATCAGCTGGCGGAAAATGCGAGACCAGGCGGCACAGTCTGCGCAGGCCAGCCAAACGACAACTGCGACAGCTCAGTATTGAGACTGCAAGTTTGCCATCACATGTCGTGAAAGCCGACACTCAGGCCTGGTTAGACGCGGCTTGCAGGTTCGCTAAATAAAATCTGACTCAGGCAGTTGCACCTGACGTGTTCCCTGATTGTTACCGGGTCAGGAGTAGAGTCTGCACCCGACTTTCTGGAGGTTTGTTTGAACGGCATCGGGCTCGGCGGCATAGCTCCAAGCCCTTTGCCCAACGGACTGAGCGGAAGTGCGACCACCTCGTTTTGAGCGAACCCGATCATGTTGCAACCGCGCTACCCCCAAAGAAGTACGCTGCGGGCATGGTTGAACGATATGAACGTGCTTCGTTAAGACTTCGGTCCGCAGGTGACCATTGAAGCTTTCAATTACGGCAAGCTGCATGGGCCTTCCCAGCGCGATGTCTTGCAAGGACCCTTCTGTTCCCGTGATCAGCGCATTATGGTTGGGGAACTCAGTTTCCCGCCGTTTTCGCCGGTCACTGTCTGTAGGCTGGCACGCACGTCGCTGAGGGGTGTCGGTCTACTGGCTGCCCTTGAAGCCCGACAGGGGAGTATCAGCCACTAGAGGCTAGCATCATGTGCACGTCAAATTTTTCACGCCCCCATTGACTACGCCGGTCCGGCCCACAATCCCGTATTTAAGTGTTCAGGGACGCAGGGGCAGCGCGCTTCCGCTGACCGGGATTGCCTTGGCAGGGTGCGCCTTTGCCCGCCGTCGCCGCGCAAAAGCATCGGCCAGTATGGCGCGCTGACGGTCCGCCGAGGGCGGCCGTGTGATCGCCTTTACCGCAAACAAGAACAGCCCCGGCTTTATGCGCCGGGGCTGTTTTGTATCGGTGGTTGCGGTTACTGGATTTGCTGTTTTTTGGAATTGAGCTGGGGGCCGGATTTACCGCTCGCTTTGCTCGCGTTGACCTTCGGCGCTGACGCGCCTTGGTCCGAACCGGTTGGCTCATTCACCGAGCCCTCACGCCCAAAAACGCCAAAAGCCAGCCCTTGGGGCTGGCTTTTATCGTTTTGGTTGCGGGGGCCGGATTTGAACCGACGACCTTCAGGTTATGAGCCTGACGAGCTAC